>NZ_CP096391.1:4800000-6057391 GCF_054130995.1 Olivibacter sp. SA151
ATGCCTGTAAAAGATACAGGAGCTCCTATAAAGATGCCAATAGGCGATGACATTAAGGGCCGTGTATTTAACGTAGTTGGAGATGCCATTGACGGTATTAAAGAACTCGATAAATCAAACGGACGTCCTATTCACAATTTACCGCCAAAATTCGAGGATCTTTCTACCGAAACCGAGGTGCTTTATACCGGTATCAAAGTAATCGATTTATTAGAGCCTTATGCTAAAGGTGGTAAAATCGGTTTGTTTGGAGGTGCAGGTGTAGGTAAAACGGTACTTATCCAAGAGTTAATCAACAACATTGCGAAAGCTTATTCCGGATTATCGGTATTTGCCGGCGTAGGTGAGCGTACCCGTGAAGGAAACGACTTATTACGTGAGATGATCGAATCGGGAATTATCAAGTATGGCGACGAGTTCCTTCATAGCATGGAAAAGGGCGACTGGAATCTAGAGCAGGTCGATACCGACGCTTTAAAAGAATCAAAGGCGACTTTCGTTTTTGGCCAGATGAACGAGCCTCCCGGTGCACGTGCGCGGGTTGCGCTTTCAGGACTTACCATTGCCGAATATTTCCGTGATGGTGACGGTGAAGGAGCGGGAAAAGACATTCTGTTCTTTATTGATAACATCTTCCGTTTTACACAAGCAGGGTCAGAAGTATCGGCACTATTAGGACGGATGCCTTCTGCCGTGGGTTACCAACCAACATTGGCAACCGAAATGGGTTTAATGCAAGAACGTATTACTTCAACAAAACGTGGTTCGATTACCTCTGTACAAGCGGTATATGTACCGGCGGATGACTTGACGGATCCAGCTCCGGCAACTACCTTTGCCCACTTGGATGCTACCACTGTTTTGTCGCGTAAAATAGCCGAGTTAGGGATCTATCCTGCAGTAGACCCACTGGATTCAACTTCTCGTATCTTGAATCCTACCATCTTAGGAGATGAACACTATAACACTGCTCAACGCGTTAAGGAAACTTTGCAACGCTATAAAGAATTGCAAGATATCATCGCCATCTTAGGTATGGACGAGTTATCAGAAGAAGACAAGTTGGTAGTAGCCCGTGCTCGTCGCGTGCAGCGTTTCTTGTCACAGCCTTTTCACGTTGCTGAACAATTTACAGGTTTAAAAGGCGTGTTAGTGGATATTAAAGATACCATAAAAGGTTTCAATATGATTATGGATGGTGAGGTTGATGAATATCCGGAAGCTGCATTTAACTTGGTAGGCAGCATTGAAGATGCCATTGCAAAAGGTAAGAGACTGTTAGAAGAAGCAAACGCATAAAATGATAGTATCGCGTGTTGAACATCCGGTTCAGTACGCATGATCTAGTATATATGGAACTTAACATTATTACACCAGACCAATCAATATTCAGCGGACAGGCCCATTCTGTAACCGTACCGGGAAGTGCAGGCTCTTTCGAAATTTTGAAAGATCACGCCCCCATTATATCTACGTTAGAGGATGGGAAAGTCATTATCCGCAACAATAAGGATATCGAAGTCATTATTATTAAAGGCGGGGTGGTTGAAGTACTCGACAATAAAATTACCGTGCTTGCTGAAGGTGTTGTAACTGAAGAAAACTAGAAAAAAAGCAAAAAAGAAAGCCCGGTAGTCAATGATTACCGGGCTTTCTTTTTTACAAGTTTTTTTTCCCATTTAGCAATTTTAGGAAGAAAATGGCGAGAAATTATTATGCATACATAAATATGTACCGTATACCAAATTAGGTTTTAGTCTATTTATTGACCATTTATATAGTTAGACAGCTATAATTGACAGAATAAAATTTGGAACAAAACAATATTCATAAAACAAAATATCAAATTTAATAAATCTCCACTAGCTATTGCCTTTGTAATTATAAGCTACTATTTTGGGAAAACAATATATAGTAATAAAACCTATAGTAAAACAAGGCCCGTTGGTCTATACTATTTTGCAGATCAAATAAAGAAAAATAATATATTAAGTGCGACATGCTAACTGAACAAAAAACTGAACTAAACAAGTACAGCAAAGTGTTTACACAGGACAAAACACAACCTGCTGCCCAAGCTATGCTCTATGGCATTGGCCTTACGGACGAAGACATGAATAAAGCACAAGTCGGCATTGCAAGTATGGGCTACGACGGTAACACTTGTAACATGCACTTGAACGATTTGGCACAAGTGGTCAAAAAGGGCGTGTGGGATCACGACTTGGTAGGTTTAGTATTTAATACAATCGGTGTAAGTGATGGTATGAGCAACGGAACTGATGGGATGCGCTATTCGCTGGTAAGCCGCGATATTATTGCCGATAGTATCGAAGCGATCTGCGGGGGACAATATTACGATGGCCTCATTACTATCCCAGGCTGCGATAAAAATATGCCGGGATCTATTATGGCCATGGGAAGACTTAACCGTCCATCGATCATGGTATACGGCGGAACGATTGCCCCTGGGCATTATAAGGGAGAGGATTTAAACATCGTATCGGCTTTCGAAGCACTGGGAAAGAAGATAGCAGGAACCATTAGTGAGGAAGATTTTATAGGAGTCATCAAACATACCTGTCCCGGCGCGGGCGCCTGTGGGGGAATGTATACCGCAAATACTATGGCCTCTGCCATTGAGGCTTTGGGAATGAGCCTCCCCTACTCCTCTTCTAATCCTGCTGTAAGTGAAGAAAAAAGAAAAGAGTGCCTAGAAGCGGGGAAATACATCCGCATCTTATTGGAGCGAGATATTAAACCATCCGACATCATGACCCGCAAGGCTTTTGAAAATGCCTTGCGCATCATTATTATCCTTGGGGGAAGCACTAATGCTGTATTGCATTTTATCGCAATGGGAAAAAGCGTAGGTGTTGAAATTACACAAGATGATTTTCAACGCATGAGCGATACAACACCGGTATTGGCAGATTTTAAACCAAGCGGTAAATATCTTATGCAAGATCTTCATCAACATGGCGGTATCCCGGCTGTTATGAAATACCTTTTAAACGAAGGCCTGCTCCATGGCGACTGCTTAACGGTTACCGGTAAAACCTTAGCTGAAAACCTGGAAAATGTGGAACCGATCAATTTAAAGGAACAGGCTATTGTACAAACTATCGATAATCCGATCAAACCTACCGGCCATTTACAGATTTTGTATGGCAACTTGGCAGAAAAGGGAAGTGTAGCCAAAATCTCCGGCAAAGAGGGTGAGCGCTTTGAAGGACCGGCGAGAGTGTTTGACGGTGAAAAAAATCTAATAGCCGGTTTGGCCAATGGTACCGTAAAAGCAGGCGATGTAGTGGTTATCAAAAATGAAGGCCCTAAAGGAGCTCCCGGAATGCCTGAAATGTTAAAGCCTACCTCTGCCATCATTGGTGCCGGTTTAGGGAAAAGCGTTGCCTTGATTACCGACGGTCGTTTTAGCGGCGGTACGCATGGTTTCGTAGTTGGTCATATTACACCTGAAGCCTATGATGGCGGACTGATCGGATTGGTGGAAGATAATGACATCATTGAAATCGATGCCGTCAATAATACCATTACCCTAAAGGTAGCCGATGAGATTATAGCGGAACGAAGACGAAATTGGAAACAACCTAGCTTAAAAGTAAGCAAAGGGGTTTTATATAAATATGCAAGAACCGTTTCAAGTGCGGCAGAAGGCTGTGTTACCGATGAATAAATCGGGAAGTCTGCACACGTATATAGACGGCTGACAACCGATGACTGAAAGCTGATGACTAATAACTAATAACGAGTAACAAACAACAAAAAGGACATGAATACGCTCGAAATAACAAAAGACACGCCTCAGCAAACACAGGAGGAAAAGGCAAAAACAACAAAAATTTCAGGCTCTCAAGCCGTATTGGAGGCATTTATTGCTGAAGGAGTGGACACCATATTCGGTTACCCAGGGGGTGCGATTATGCCTATTTATGACGCATTGTATGACTATAATGACCGATTGAAACATATATTGGTGCGCCATGAACAAGGTGGTATACATGCGGCGCAAGGCTATGCCCGTACTTCGGGAAAAACCGGTGTTGTCTTTGCTACCAGTGGTCCGGGCGCAACAAACCTAGTTACCGGCCTGGCGGATGCCATGATTGATAGCAACCCTATTGTATGTGTTACAGGTCAAGTATTTGCACATCTTTTGGGCACCGATGCTTTTCAGGAAACCGATGTTATTAATATTACAACACCCGTTACAAAATGGAATTACCAAGTAACGGATGCGTGCGAAATTC
Source organism: Olivibacter sp. SA151 (assembly GCF_054130995.1). Classification (NCBI taxonomy): domain Bacteria; kingdom Pseudomonadati; phylum Bacteroidota; class Sphingobacteriia; order Sphingobacteriales; family Sphingobacteriaceae; genus Olivibacter; species Olivibacter sp. SA151. The sequence goes on from NZ_CP096391.1 coordinate 4,804,269, forward strand.
CAGCGGCTTTAGCAAAGGCGTTTTATATAGCAAGAACAGGCCGGCCAGGCCCTGTATTAATTGATATAACAAAGAACGCACAACTGCAATTGTTCGACTATGAAGGCTATACCTCTTGCAACCATATAAGAAGCTATCGCCCGGCTCCGATCGTTCGAAAAGAATATATTGCAGCGGCCGCAGAGCTGATTAATCAAGCAAAAAAGCCTTTTGTGCTTTTTGGTCAAGGCGTCATTTTAGGGAAAGCCGAAAATGAATTTAAGGCGTTTATCGAAAAAACAGGCATTCCTGCTGCATGGACAATTATGGGACTGAGCGCACTGCCAACTGATCACCCCTTAAATGTCGGTATGTTGGGTATGCACGGCAATTACGCACCCAATGTCTTAACAAACGAATGTGATGTCCTCATAGCCATCGGTATGCGTTTTGACGACCGGGTTACGGGGCGACTTGATAAATATGCGAAACAAGCTAAAGTGATTCATCTGGATATCGATCCGGCGGAAATAGACAAAAATGTCAAAACAACGGTACCCGTTTGGGGCGATTGTAAAGAGACCTTGCCTTTACTTACAGCATTAGTTCAAGCCAACCAGCACAGTGAATGGGTACAGAAGTTCCGTGAACTCGAACAAGAAGAGGTAAAGGAAGTTATTCAGGCTGAATTGAACCCCAGTGAAGGCGAAATGACAATGGGTGAAGTAATCAATGTGCTCAACGAATTAGCCAATGATGATGCGGTTATTGTAACGGATGTTGGTCAACACCAAATGGTAGCCTGTCGTTATGCCCGTTTTAAGCAATCAAAAAGCAATGTCACTTCCGGAGGCTTAGGCACCATGGGATTTGGACTGCCCGCAGCAATAGGTGCTTGGTATGGTGCACCAGAACGAAATGTCGTTGCAATCATCGGCGACGGCGGTATTCAGATGACTATTCAAGAATTAGGCACGATTATGCAATTTGGCGCGAAGGTTAAAATTTTGATTCTGAATAACCAGTTCCTGGGTATGGTTCGCCAATGGCAGCAACTTTTCCACGATAAACGTTACTCTTTTGTAAATATCACCAGTCCTGATTACGTTGCAGTGGCCAAAGGCTATTACATTCCTGGAAAGCGAGTAGATCAACGTGCTAACTTAAAAGAAGCACTGCAAGAAATGCTAAATCACGATGGTTCTTACCTTTTAGAGGTGATGGTAGGTAAAGAGAATAACGTATTCCCTATGGTACCGCAAGGAAGCAGCGTGAGTGAAATAAGATTGAAGTAGCTTTCAAGTAAAAATTTAAAACCCCGAAGGGCTCATTGATACCTTAAGAAACAAACAAGATATCAATAATTCAAAAGTAAAAAAGCGATGATGAATGTTGATGCTTTGATGGAGGGTGGCGGAGTTTATAACATTAAACATAGGGCGTATCATTTTTCAAGAGCAGTCGTTCTTTTTGTAAAGGATCAAAAATATCCTGCTGTATTTTCATCGCTTTTTGATCAATTAATAAGAAGTGCTACTTCAATTGGAGCTAATTTGGCAGAAGGAATTGCCGGTTCTTCAAAGAACGACTTCATTAAGTTCTATACAATTTCACTAAAATCAGCAAACGAGACAAAATATTGGCTTTGCCTAATAAGGGATACGGTAGTAGAAGACAAACAAGAAGAGATTAACAAATTAATAAATGAAGCTGATGAGCTATCAAAAATTATTGCTTCCATTATTATTAAAACAAAAGACAACAAAATAAAAGATTAGAATAGCTCACTATGCTTTTTTTAATTTTTACTTTTAAATTTTTAATTTCCAATGGAAAAACAAGAATATACCATCACGGTTTACACAGAGAATAGCATTGGTATGATCAGCAGAATTGCTATCATATTTTCTCGTCGTAAAATAAACATTGAGAGCTTAAACACTTCACCTTCAGAAGTACATGGCATCCATCGCTTTACGATAGTAATCACCGAATCGGAGGAGGTAGTGCGAAAATTATGTAGACAAATTGAAAAACAGGTTGAAGTGCTCAAAGCCTATTATAATACCAATGACGAGGTCATATGGCAAGAGCAGGCCTTATATAAGGTTCCCACCAGTGTGGTAACTGAAAAGGCGCCTATTGAACGCTTATTACGTGAATATGGTGCACATGCTGTAGTGATCCGAAACGACTACACCGTATTTGAAACCGCGGGACATCGCGAGGAAATCGATAAGTTAACCGAAGCCTTAGCCGAATACAATTTAATTGAATTTGTTCGGAGCGCGCGCATTGCCATCATTAAAGATAGCGAAGGATTCCACAAGAAATTAAAGCAATTTGAACTGGCAGAACCTGCAGAAGAAATTGTTGAGAACGAATACCTTGATAAGCAGGATAAAGTCTTTACGATGTAGTTATGGCAATAAGCAGTATCGACATAGCCCTCCAGGTAAGAAGGAATTTTATTGAGTTGATGGACAATATGACCATCGGGGAACTTAATACCATCCCTTCGGGATTTAATAACAATATTGCTTGGAACTTCGGGCACATTGTAGTGAGTCAGCAAAAACTTTGCTATACACTATCCGGCTTGCCCATAAAGCTAGATGAACAGTATATGCTTAAGTATCAAAAAGGTTCAAAACCTGAAAAATTTATTGATCAGGATGAAATTGACTACTTGAAGGAACAGGCTTACACACTTATCGATGAGTTGCTGGGGGATTTAGAAGCAAGCATTTTCCATAATTTTAATCCCACTAAACTACATTTCGGTCTCGAACTAAAAGGTATAGAAGACGCGATCAATTACTTTCAAAACCATGATGCATTACATCTAGGTTTTGCTACAGCTATAAAAAGAGCGATAATAGGAGAAAAACAAAAGCTATCGGCTAATGCCTAACAGCTAAAAACGTTATAAAATCAAAACAGTAATCGTCAAACATTAGATAAAACAATGGCAAATTATTTTAACACCCTACCACTCAGAGAAAAATTGAACCAATTAGGCGTTGCCGAATTTATGGACATCCGTGAATTTACGGATGGCGTGAGCGCATTAAAAGGTAAAAAAATCGTTATTGTGGGCTGCGGTGCTCAAGGCCTAAATCAAGGGCTTAATTTAAGGGATAGTGGACTTGATGTTTCATATGCGCTTCGTAAGGAAGCAATCGAACAAAAGAGAGATTCATGGAAAAATGCAACCGATAATAACTTTACGGTGGGTACTTATGAGGAACTTATCCCTACAGCTGATCTCGTCAGTAACTTAACGCCCGATAAACAACACTCTTCCGTTATTGATGCTATTATGCCTTTAATGAAGGAAGGTGCTACCCTATCCTATTCACACGGTTTCAATATTGTTGAAGAAGGAAAGCAGATCCGCAAAGATATTACGGTAATCATGGTCGCTCCGAAATGTCCAGGCTCAGAAGTTAGAGCTGAGTACTTACGTGGTTTTGGTGTGCCTACGCTCATTGCCGTACATCCGGAGAACGATCCTCAAGGTAAGGGCTTAGCTGAAGCTAAAGCATACTGTGTAGGTACCGGTGGTCATAAAGCCGGCGTGTTGCGTTCGTCATTCGTAGCGGAAGTTAAATCAGATTTGATGGGTGAGCAGACCATCTTATGCGGGCTTTTACAAACCGGTTCGATCTTATCGTTCGACAAGATGGTAGAAAAAGGGATTGAACCCGGTTACGCCTCAAAACTAGTGCAGTACGGCGTCGAAGTAATCACAGAAGCATTAAAACAGGGTGGTATCACGGCTATGATGGATAGGTTAAGCAATGTAGCTAAAATCAAAGCATTTGAGGTTTCTGAAGAACTTAAGAACATTATGCGTCCATTGTTTCAAAAACACCAAGATGATATCATGAGTGGCGAATTCAGCCGCACCATGATGGAAGACTGGGCAAACGGCGACAAAAACTTATTGGCTTGGCGCGCCGCTACGGGTGAAACAGCCTTCGAAAAGACGCCTGCAGGGGATGTAAAAATTGGAGAACAAGAGTATTTTGACCATGCCGTATTTATGGTTTCTTATATTAGAGCAGGCGTTGAATTAGCGTTCGAAACCATGGTGGAAGCGGGTATTAAACCGGAATCTGCTTATTACGAATCATTGCATGAAACACCGCTTATTGCCAACACCATTGCCCGCAAAAAGCTATTCGAAATGAACCGCGTCATTTCCGATACTGCTGAATATGGTTGTTATTTATTTGATCATGCTTGTAAACCATTGTTAGCTGATTTTATGAAAACCGTTGATACAGACATCATCGGCAAAAACTATAATGATGGCAAAGATGGAGCGGTTGATAACCAAGAACTAATTGCTGTTAATGAGGCTATCCGCAACCATCCGGTAGAAAAAGTAGGTGCAGTATTACGGAAAGCAATGACTGCCATGAAGGCTATTAAAACAGTGTAAAAAACATCCGGGCCGGTTTTGGAGTTAACCGGCCCGGACAATTTCTAATGTACATAAACAGGCCTGGTTGGCACTTAGTTGCAAAAAAGGCTTGATAGTATAAAAAACCAATTTGTATAAGTTTGTATTAAAACAACGACACCATATTAAAAAGGCATTCCAGCCCATTCGGCTATGATTAATCCCTTCGTCCATATTACCCATTTAAGTCTTCAATATGCACATGATGTTATATTGGATCAGCTCAATTGGCAAATCCTCCAGGGAGAGCATTGGCTTATTGGTGGAAAAAGTGGTTCGGGAAAAAGTTCATTGGGAAAAGCGCTCGCTGGACTTGAAAAAACAAGTGGCGATATGCAATTCTTTTTCAATAAATCTTCCGCCCTTCCCGCCCGAGTACTGTATGTATCTAACTGGTATCAGTTTACCAACCTGGAAGGCGATCGCAATTTCTATTATCAGCAGCGTTATAATAAACAACAACGCAATGATACCTTGACGGTATATGCTGAATTAATGCATTATGCCAAAGAGGAAAGCCTAGCGTTTGAAGAAGTTGAGAAATACTTAGATCTTTTCGATTTTATCGATTTCAAAAATACGCAGCTCATCGAACTGTCCAGTGGAGAGCATAAAAAATTACAATTGATAAAAGCACTCTGGCTTAAACCGCAACTGTTAATTATTGATGAACCGTATACCGGATTAGATAAAGCGTCGCGCAAAAAGCTAAATCACTTTTTGGAAGAGTTGGCTGAAGCAGGTGTACAGTTGATTCTTATCACAAACGATGAAAACATACCAAACTGCATCAACCGATTTGCGGAAATTGAAAATGGAAAGTTAAAACACCTATCTTCTATTCAAAATTTATCCAAAGATGTGGCTCGCGAACAAAAGCCTTTACCGCATTTCCTTCAAGAAGAGCCGAGGGAATCGGCCGATATTTTCGTCCATATGGAAAACATCCATGTTCGATATGGTGAAAAAGAAGTATTAAAGAATATCAGTTGGACAGTACGTAAAGGCGAAAAGTGGCTTCTGCAAGGGCATAACGGCTCAGGTAAATCGACCTTGCTCAGTCTTATAAATGGCGATCATCCACAGGCGTATGCAAATGAGATCCATCTTTTTGGCAACAAGCGAGGAAGTGGAGAAAGTATTTGGGATATTAAAGCTCACTTAGGTATTGTTTCGCCTGAATTACATTGGTACTTTGATAAAACTGCGAAAGTGTGGCAAGCGATCGCCTCCGGCCTGTACGATAGTATTGGTTTATTTCGACAGCTAAACTATGAACAACAACAGCGGGTTACCCAGCTATTAGACTTCTTTGAGTTAACAACCTGTAAGGACCGCCTGTTAACAACCTTGCCTTTAGGTAAACAGCGACTTGTTTTATTGGCTAGAACCGTCATCAAAAATCCGTCGCTATTGATATTAGATGAGCCCTGCCAAGGCCTGGATTACGCGCAGACCGAACATTTCAATGCAGTTGTGGACGAACTTTGTAGCTTTGGAAAAACATTGATTTACGTTGGTCATTACGAGACACAACTACCGAGCTGTCTGGAAAACAAAATTGTGCTAGAGAAAGGTGAAATAAAAACAATACAAAAGATAGCCGCATATGCTTAGAAAGATGGAACAGACCGTTATTGTCAACCATATACAGCTATCCTAAATATATAGTAGAAATAAAAAAGACCCAGTATGTTACATAATCCTAATCACTTATACATATTCGACACCACGCTTCGTGACGGAGAACAAGTCCCTGGTTCACAATTGACCACGCCCGAAAAAATCATTATCGGTGAAGCACTTCAGGCTTTGGGAGTGGATATTATTGAAGCAGGTTTTCCGATTTCCAGTCCGGGTGATTTCCAAAGTGTAGTTGAATTATCAAAGGTTGTACGCGAACCGATCATCTGCGCTTTAACCCGCGCAAATAAAGGCGATATTGATTGCGCAGCAGAGGCTTTAAAATATGCGAAACGGCCCCGTATCCACACCGGTATCGGGTCATCTGACATGCATATTAAATATAAATTCAACAGTACCCGTGAAGCGATTCTTGAGCGCGCTGCGGAAGCGGTGAAATATGCCAAACAATTTGTAGAAGATGTTGAGTTTTATGCGGAAGACGCCGGAAGAGCGGACAATGTATATTTAGCTCAAATGATCGAGGCAGTGATCGCCGCGGGTGCAACGGTTGTCAATATTCCTGATACCAACGGCTATTGCTTACCTGAGCAATACGGTGCTAAAATTCGTTTCCTAAAAGAAAATGTTAAGAATATCGATCAGGCGATTATCTCCGTCCATTGTCATAACGACTTGGGCCTTGCTACCGCTAATAGTCTTTCGGGAATTCAAAATGGTGCTCGGCAAGTCGAATGCACAATAAACGGCATCGGTGAGCGTGCAGGTAACACCTCTTTAGAGGAAGTGGTCATGGCACTCAAAACACACTATCAAACACTCGGGTTCCAGACCAACATTAACACCAAACAATTATATCCGCTTAGCACGATGGTAAGCCGCATGATGCGTATGCCTGTGCAAGCTAACAAAGCTATTGTAGGACGTAACGCCTTTGCACACAGCTCCGGCATTCACCAAGACGGAGTACTTAAGCACCGCGAAAATTACGAAATTATCAATCCGGAGGATGTTGGTATAGATCAGTCAGAGATTATCCTTACTGCTCGTAGCGGACGACATGCACTTAAACACCATTTAGAACGCCTCGGGTATACTATTGATCGCATCGATTTGGATCAGACCTATCAGCGTTTTCTCGCACTTGCCGACGAAAAGAAGGAGATTAAGGATGATGATTTGTTGCGCTTAATGGGTGATGAGGCAGAAACCAATTTTAAAAACGGCGTTACTATCAGTTCTCTGCAAGTTATAACCGGTGATCAAAGCGATCCGCAAGCGATCATTAAACTGAACTACAAAGGTACCGAACGGGAAGCAACGGCATCTGGTAACGGCCCGGTGAGTGCTACCATTAAAGCCATCGAAAGCATTATTGGAAGCCATAATGAAATCAAGGAATTTAATATACACTCTATTCATGGTGGAAGTGACGATGTAAGTAAAGTAGATATGCGTGTTATCCATGATAATCAATCCTATATGGGATATGGATTCAGTACCGATATCGTAAGAGCATCGGCTAATGCTTATCTGGATGCATTAAATAAGTTTGTGTAAATTAGCTTTTTCCATTATCATCGGAGTGAGACGAAACAGAGACGAGAAAGCGATAAACTGAGCAGTACTAAATAGCAAGAAAAATTAAAATCTAACTAAATAAAAATGAGCAAGACGTTATTTGATAAAGTGTGGGACTCGCATGTAGTACGAAAGATTGAGGGCGGTCCCGACGTGTTATTTATCGACCGTCATTTAATCCATGAGGTTACCAGTCCGGTGGCCTTCTTAGGGCTTAAAACCCGTGGTATTAGCGTATTATATCCGGAGCGTACATTTGCTACCGCCGACCATAACACGCCAACTATTAACCAACACCTTCCTGTGGCTGATCCGCTTTCAGCCAATCAGTTAAAGGCATTGGAAGAAAATGCCAATGCTTACGGTATTAGACACTGGGGGCTCGGCCACCAAAAAAATGGTATTGTACATGTGATCGGACCGGAAAACGGAATTACACAACCTGGTGCGACCATTGTATGTGGTGATTCGCATACGTCTACACACGGGGCCTTCGGAGCCATTGCATTCGGCATCGGTACCTCAGAAGTAGAAATGGTATTGGCCTCACAGTGTATCATGCAGCCGAAACCTAAAAAGATGCGCATTAACGTAACGGGTTCTCTTAGTAAAGGCGTTACACCTAAAGATGTTGCCTTATTTATCATATCTAAATTAACTACCTCGGGTGCTACCGGGTATTTCGTTGAATATGCGGGTGAAGTTTTCGAAAAGATGAGCATGGAAGGCCGTATGACCGTATGTAATTTAAGTATTGAAATGGGCGCAAGAGGCGGCATGATTGCCCCGGATGAAACTACGTTCACTTACATTAAAGATCGGGAGTTTACGCCAAAAGGTGAAGCATGGGATAAGGCCATGGCCTATTGGAAAACCTTGAAAACAGACAGTGATGCGGTATTCGATAAAGAGTTTACCTTCGACGGCAGCAGCATCGAACCGATGATCACGTATGGAACAAACCCCGGTATGGGAATCGGTATTTCCAATCATATTCCGGATGCGTCTGAAGTAGAGGGCGGTGTGGCCACTTATGAAAAGTCCTTAGGTTATATGGGCTTCCATGAAGGGGAATCCATGATTGGTAAAAAAGTAGATTATGTTTTCGTCGGTAGTTGTACAAATGGACGTATCGAAGATTTCAGGGCTTTTACCTCTTTAGTTAAAGGAAAGAAAAAGGCAGAGGATGTTACCGTATGGCTTGTGCCTGGTTCGCATATCGTGGAAGAACAGATTAAAAGAGAAGGACTATTGGATATCCTGACAGAGGCTGGATTCACGTTGCGCCAACCTGGCTGTTCGGCGTGTTTAGCAATGAATGATGACAAGGTGCCGGCCGGTAAATATGCGGTAAGTACTTCGAATAGAAACTTTGAAGGGCGCCAAGGTCCAGGTGCACGTACCATGCTCGCAAGTCCGCTTGTAGCAGCAGCGGCTGCTGTTACCGGTGTTGTTACCGATCCAAGAACTTTAATTTAATCTCTATGGCTTACGATAAATTTAATATATTGACAAGTACAGCGGTTCCACTTCCTATCGAAAATGTGGATACCGATCAAATTATTCCTGCACGTTTTCTTAAAGCAACTAAGCGAGAAGGCTTTGGCGACAATTTATTTCGTGATTGGCGATATAATTCGGATAATACTCCCAAAAGTGATTTCGTTTTAAACAATCCTATTTACGGTGGTAAGATTTTGGTGGGCGGAAAAAACTTCGGTTCCGGTTCTTCGCGCGAACATGCTGCCTGGGCTGTTTACGACTATGGTTTCCGCTGTGTGGTATCTAGCTTCTTTGCGGATATCTTCAAGAACAACTGTCTTAACATCGGCGTGCTACCCGTACAGGTAAGTCCTGAATTTCTAGAAAAGATCTTCAGTGCTGTTTTTGCCGATCCGAAAACTGAATTGGAAGTGAATCTTCCGGAACAAACCATTACCCTTTTGCCAACTGGCGAAAAGGAGAAATTTGATATTAGTCCCTATAAAAAGGACAACTTATCAAATGGTTTTGATGATATTGATTACCTCCAGAATATAAAAGGAGAGATTCAGGACTTTGCTTCGACACTGCCGTTTTAAAGTTTCCAGTTGTGGGTTGTCAGTTGCGAGCGATAAAATAGTAACGGTAGCCGTTGCCGTAGCGGTGACAGTTGCAGTGGTAGTGGCACCTCCGGGAGGCAAGCTTTTTTACTTTGATAGGCGTTAACAGTTGGCGTTTAGGTATTAGATGTAAAACCGGCACGCCTGACAGACTTTTTGAATTTTTACTTTTGAATTTTTAATTAAAAATAAATGAAAAGGAAAATAGAAATAATGGACACCACTTTGCGTGATGGTGAACAAACCTCGGGTGTGTCTTTTTCTATTTCAGAGAAATTAACAATTACACAATTATTATTGGAAGAATTGCTGGTAGACCGAGTTGAAATTGCGTCGGCGCGTGTTTCTGAAGGAGAGTTCGAAGCGGTAAAAACAATAACTAGTTGGGCTAAGGAAAACGGATATCTCCAAGCTATTGAAATATTGACTTTTGTAGACAATGGTATTTCTATTGATTGGATGTTGAAGGCAGGTGCAAAGGTGCAAAACTTACTTACCAAAGGGTCTTTAAATCATCTCACTCATCAGCTCAAAAAGACACCTGAACAACATTTTGCCGAAATCGCTGATATTATCGCATTAGCAAGTAAAAAGGGCATTGACACCAATGTGTACTTGGAGGACTGGAGCAATGGGATGAAAAATTCACCTGAATATGTATATCAATATTTAAATTTTCTCTCCAAACAGCCTATAAAAAGGATACTATTGCCTGACACGCTTGGCCTATTGACACCGAGTGAGACCTTTCAGTATATCGCAGAGCTACGGCATAAGTATCCGGACCAACATATCGACTTCCATGCGCATAATGATTACGACTTAGGGACGGCCAATGTACTGGAAGCAGTGAAAGCGGGGGTGAATGGCTTACACTTAACAGTAAATGGCATGGGTGAAAGAGCCGGTAATGCACCTATGGCCAGTGTCGTAGCAGTAATGAACGATTTTCTTCCGGATGTAACGGTTTCCGTTAAAGAATCTGCGATTTATAAAGTCAGCAAACTAGTTGAAACCTTTTCAGGCATCAGGATTCCTGCAAATAAGCCAATCGTCGGCGAAAACGTATTTACGCAGACTGCAGGTATCCACGCCGATGGTGATAATAAAAATAATCTTTATTTTAACGACCTACTGCCCGAACGTTTTGGCAGAAAACGCAAATATGCGCTCGGCAAAACTTCCGGTAAAGCTAACATCGAAAAAAACTTGCAAGAACTCGGATTAAAGCTTAATCAGGAAGACCTGAAAAAAGTCACCCAACGAGTTATTGAGTTAGGTGATAGAAAAGAAACCGTCACTAAAGAAGATTTACCCTATATTATTTCCGATGTACTAGACAGCAATCTATATGAAGAAAAAGTGAAGGTGGAATCATATGTTTTGACGCATGCAAAAGGATTACGTCCATCGGCTACTATCGCTGTCTGCATTGATGGTAAAACAATGGAAGAGCATGCGCAGGGTGATGGACAATTCGACGCATTTATGAAGGCCTTGGCTAAAGTATACGCAAAAAAGAACCTGCGTTTACCAAAGCTAGTAGACTATACCGTTCGTATCGCACCAGGCAGTAGCTCAGATGCGCTATGTGAGACCATTATCACCTGGGAAACCGGCAGTCGAACCTTTGTAACTCGAGGTCTCGACTCGGATCAAACCGTCTGCGCCATCAAGGCGACACAAAAAATGTTGAATATTATTTAGTGTGCTTAGATATAAGTATCAAGACATAAGACACCTGCCTGACGGCAGGCAGATAAGTAGTAAGACAAGAGCCATCGGAGTTTTGACCATCCCTACGGGAGGCAGGTTCTTTAATTATTGATATCTTGTTTGTTTCTTAAAGCATCAATGAGCCCCTCAGGGTTTTTAATTTTTACTTTTGAATTTTTACTTTTTAATTAACACTATGAACTTAAATATCGCTCTTCTAGCAGGAGATGGAATTGGCCCGGAAGTTATCGACCAGGCCGTAAAAGTAGTCAATGCAGTAGCAAAGAAATTTAATCACCAAATCAACTGGACAGCAGCGTTAACAGGTGCTGCGGCAATTGATGCGGTCGGCGAACCTTACCCGGATGAAACCCATGCGGTTTGTATGGCAGCGGATGCGGTGTTATTCGGTGCGATTGGCCACCCCCGCTTTGACAATGATCCAAAAGCTACGGTACGTCCCGAACAAGGCTTGCTTAAAATGCGCAAAAAACTAGGCCTATTTGCTAATGTTCGCCCTACGTTTACCTTTCCTTCCTTAATCGATAATTCGCCGTTAAAAAGGGAGCGCATTGAGGGTACTGATTTAGTGATTTTACGCGAATTGACCGGTGGTATTTACTTTGGTGAAAGAGGACGCAAAGATAATGGCGATACTGCGTTTGACACCTGTACTTATACCCGTGAAGAAATTCAACGTCTTGCCAAGTTGGGCTTCGAAATGGCGATGGGCAGGAGAAAAAAACTATGCTGTGTAGATAAAGCCAACGTATTGGAAAGCTCTCGCTTATGGAGAGAAACGGTACAGGATATGGAAAAGGACTTTCCGGAAGTAGAAGTAAGTTATGAATTCGTTGATGCCGTTGCCATGCGCCTCGTACAATGGCCCAGTTCGTATGATGTCATTATAACAGAGAACTTATTTGGCGATATTTTAACGGATGAAGCTTCCGTTATCTCGGGATCTATGGGCTTAATGCCTTCTTCGTCTATCGGTATTCATACCTCCCTTTTTGAACCGATTCATGGTTCTTACCCGCAAGCTGCAGGAAAAGATATTGCTAATCCACTTGCTACTGTATTATCAGCTGCCATGATGTTCGAAGACGCCTTTAATTTAAAAGAAGAAGCAGCAGCCATTCGAGCAGTAGTCAATAAATCGCTAGCCGAGGGGATTGTAACAGAAGACTTGGCAGGAAAGAATAATAAAGCTTATAAAACCAGTGAAGTTGGCGACTGGTTGGCAGCGAATATTTAAGCGCTTGCCTCAAAAAGATACCAGATTTGTCATTATTTTGACTGCTCTGGTATCTTTTTTAGTAATACCGATGAAATGGATTTAACATTAAACTATAAAACGGCAACCACCCGTTTAAGCGGCGTAATAAATCGCACCCCGCTGGTATACCACCCCAGGCTTTCGGAAAAATATGCTTGTCACGTTTATTTAAAACGGGAGGATTTACAACTGGTAAGATCCTATAAACTTCGCGGGGCTTATAATATGGTAAGTTCGCTAAGTGATGACCAACTTAAACGGGGCGTCGTATGCGCCAGTGCGGGTAACCATGCGCAGGGCTTTGCCTACTCTTGTAATAAGTTAGGCGTGAAAGGGGTGGTTTTTATGCCGGAAATCACTCCAAAACAGAAGGTAACGCAAACGACCATGTTTGGGAATGGACAGATCGAAATTGTGCTCGTAGGTGATACGTTTGACGATTGTTTAAAAGAGGCCCTCGCCTACACTGCCGCCAATAACATGACCTTTATTCCTCCGTTCGATGACTATCGTGTTATCGAAGGACAAGGCACCGTGGGGGTCGAAATTTTGGAAGATCAGCCTGATATCGATATTGTAGTTATACCGATTGGAGGAGGAGGCCTTGCCGCGGGAGTTGGAAATTATTTAAAAAGCGAAAATCCTGCCATCAAAATCTTAGGTGTGGAGCCGGCCGGTGCCCCTTCCATGACGGAAGCATTAAAAGCGGAGCAACCCGTAACACTCAGTGAAATCAATCGCTTTGTAGATGGCGCTGCTGTTAAACGGATTGGTGAGTTGACATTTCCGCTCTGTAAGGAGATCCTAGAAAAAGTAATATTGGTTCCAGAAGGAAAAGTATGTACGAACATTTTGAAACTTTACAATGAAGACGCCATTGTTGTAGAGCCTGCAGGAGCGCTTTCAGTAGCAGCTTTGGATTTCTGTAAAGAAGATATAAAAGGCAAAACAGTGGTCTGTATCATTAGCGGAGGCAACAATGATATCGATCGGATGGCAGAAATAAAAGAGTTATCCCTTTTATACGAAGGCCTCAAACATTACTTCATCGTTCGTTTTCCGCAACGTCCCGGTGCATTGAAGCTGTTTGTAAACGAAGTATTGGGACCTCATGATGACATCACCCGTTTTGAATTCATCAAGAAAACAGAGCGCGAAAGAGGACCTGCACTTGTAGGTATCGAACTTCATAAAGCAGAAGATTATGATGCTTTGTTGAGCCGCATGCGTCAACATCGTTTTGATTTCAAAGAAGTTAATACCGACCAGACTTTGTTTGAGTATTTGATATAAGTTTAACTAATTAGCCAATGTGATAATTAGCCAATGCGATAATTGGCTAATCGGCTAATTAGCTAACTAAATAGTGAATACTACTCCCCCATAGCATACTTTATGCCGCCCAAGAGATGTTTCCGAAAATCCACCTCATCATAACTTTCTTTCGTGTGTCCCAAGCCTGTATAGAAAGCTCTTCCACCATCATAGTTATGATACCAGGCAATAGGATGATTATCTCCATTTTTACCACCTTCATAGCTGGTTTCATCCAGTTTCATTAATACTTTTGTATCTGGATTTATATCTTTATAATTGTACCATTCATCCCATCTGCGCCAAGTATCTGCTAAATGTTCAGTAGCTGGATGATTTTTATCCAACACCAATAGGGTTGCGTCCTGTTGCTTTGGGTGACTCAGAAACCATGCTCCCACCAATTTGTTATACCACGGCCAATCATACTCGGTATCGGCTGCTGCATGGATCCCCATAAATCCTCCACCTTGCTGTATATAATGCTCAAATGCCGTTTGTTGTGCATCATTTAAGATATCGCCTGTTGTACTTAAAAAAACAACTGCCTTATATTTTTTCAAATTATCTTCTGTAAAAACGGAAGCATCTTCTGTATGTTCTGTAGCAAAGCCATTATCTTCGCCAAGTTCTTCGATGGTTTTCGCCCCCTTTTCAATGGAGTCATGCCTAAATCCCGCGGTTTTTGAAAACACGAGTACCAGCGGTTTCACTTGCGAATGGTCGATATTCTTTTCCGATTTACAAAAGGAAAAGCAAATACCCGCAACCCAAATGAGGGCGAAGATAGATGCATAACGTTTTAGTTTCATAAGTTTTATAAAGTTATTAATCAGTTAATAAAAACATCCCTTGAAGACAGAGCATCCCGAGGGGTCTCACGAGTCCTCTCGGGAGCCAAGCTTTTGACTTTTTAATTATTGATATCTTGTTTGTTTCTTAAGGTATCAATGAGCCCTTCGGGGTTTTGACTTTTTAATTCAATAATGAACGATAATAATCCAAGCTTTCAAAAATTTGTTCTTTTTGAATATATAGGTCAAAATCGCAACTTCCTATTTTATTTAGAAGCGCAAAACCAATTTTATCACCGGTGTTCTTTTTATCATTCAGCATATAAGTATATAAAAACTCATATATGGCTTCGCCAAATGAATAGCTTGGGAACAGATGCATGATATAGCTTCGGATCTCGTTCAACGATTCCAGAGACAACCCGTTATGACGATGAGACAAATAAGCTTCACAGATCATGCCTACTGCAATTGCTTCGCCATGAAGCAAAGGAAAGGAGTCGTTTGCTAAAGAATAACTTTCAACCGCATGTCCAATTGTATGCCCAAAGTTTAAAATCTTTCGAAGTCCTTTTTCCGTTGGATCCTTTGTAACAACATCATTTTTTATGGCAACGGAGCGGTAAATATAATCCTCATCCAATTCTTTTAAATCAACTCTTTGTAACTCTCCAAAATAACCCTGGTCATAGATCAACCCATGTTTTATCATTTCAGCAAAGCCAGAAACCATTTGCCGTTCGTCTAAAGTAGCTAAGAAGTCGCTATTAATAAGTACCGCTTTTGGCTGTGTGAACGTGCCAATAATATTTTTTACCCCATCCATATCAATTCCGGTCTTCCCCCCTACCGAGGCATCGACTTGCGATAATAAGGTTGTAGGTATTTGAATAAAATCAATTCCTCGTTTAAAGGTCGACGCAGCGAAACCACCGATATCCGTTATAACCCCTCCCCCCAGATTAATGAGTAAGCTCTTTCTGTCAGCACCAAAATCCAAGAGCATTTTCCAGATACCGATACAGAAATCAATATTTTTATTCTCTTCTCCCGGATCAATTTCTATTAAATCGTATGCCGTTAATTCCGGCATCGATGATGTAAACACGGGCAAGCAGTGCTCGCTGGTATTACGATCGGTTAAGATAAAAATTTTGGAATAAGTGTTTTTATTTAAAAATTCGCGCAAAGCGTTGAACTGTCTCTCAAAATATACGGAATAAGTATTACTTTTTATTTCTTTGATCATGCTTATTAGCTCTCAGCTTTCAGCTCTCAGAAATCAGCCGATATCCGATTTCTGACGGCAGATAACTAGTCAACCACTATTTTATATTGTAAAAACTCAATGACATCACCCTTTCTAACTTTATAGCGCTTCCTAAACTCCGTGACGCCATTACAGCTCACGAGCCCCTCACTTACAACAGCTT
This sequence comes from Olivibacter sp. SA151, assembly GCF_054130995.1. NCBI lineage: Bacteria > Pseudomonadati > Bacteroidota > Sphingobacteriia > Sphingobacteriales > Sphingobacteriaceae > Olivibacter > Olivibacter sp. SA151. The sequence continues at coordinate 4,820,582 of NZ_CP096391.1, forward strand.
GTGCTTCTCCACCGTTCTCCACTACATTGACAGCCTTTAGCAATTGAATAAGATGGATATATTCACTATCAAGCGTAAAATTTATCATAAACCAAACCTACATAAAATTCTTAGATGAAAGCAAACGAAAATAACATTTTCTGCTATTAAGCCATCGATTTTTTCTCTAAGTTTGCTCCATGATTTCGCCATCAAAAGAACCACAATCTGTTGCCGCGAGTGATCTTACTTTCGACAACACTGAAATCGCTTTTCGCAGTAAAAGCAATGCCGAATTAAACAGAGCTTATTGGCTGTTTAAAATTATTTCCAGTAATTTTTTGACTAAAGTAGGTCCTCCGGTAACGAACTTTGCGCTTAATATCGGCCTACCTATTACAAGTCTCATCAAGAAAACGATATTTGAACATTTCTGTGGCGGAGAAACAATTGAAGGCTGCGAAAAAACAATTCAGCAATTGGCTTCTCAACACGTTGGAACCATCCTCGACTATTCGGTAGAGGGTGAAGAAAGTGAACAAGCTTTTGATCACGTGTTGGCTGAGAGCATTCGCACGATCGAGCGCGCCAAAAAGGATACAAACATTCCGTTTTCCGTTTTTAAAGTAACGGGCCTGGGCCGCTTTGATTTGCTGGCAAAGGTAAATGCAGGCGAACCATTGACGGAAACAGAAGCGGCTGAATTTGCACGTGTAAAAAACAGGGTGGAAAAAATATGTACATTTGCGCATCAAGCAGGCGTTGCCGTTTTAGTCGATGCCGAACATTCATGGATACAGGATACCATTGATGACTTGGCTAGAGACATGATGCGAAAATACAATACGGAAAAAGCAATCGTATACAACACCTATCAGCTTTACCGCCACGATATTTTGGCTGCGTTAAAGGCAGATGTCTACTTAGCTCAAACTGATAATTTTTATGTTGGGGCTAAGTTAGTGCGTGGCGCCTATATGGAAATTGAACGAAAGCGAGCTGAAGAAAGGGGCTATCCATCCCCCATACAACCGAATAAAGAAGCCGCTGATCGTGATTATAATGAGGCTATCCATTTTTGTTTGGACAACCTTGATCGAATAGGTTTTATGGCTGGCACGCATAACGAGGCCAGCAGTTACCTCCTAGCAACGGAGTTAGATAAAAGAGGAATAGCGAGAGGTGATCGCCGAGTCTATTTTGCCCAATTATTGGGCATGAGTGACAATCTTAGCTTTAATTTATCCGCTGCCGGATACAATGTGGCAAAGTATATGCCTTACGGGCCGGTAAAAGCGGTAATGCCCTACCTCTTTAGAAGAGCGCAAGAGAATACCTCTGTTGCCGGACAAACAGGCCGAGAACTGAGCCTTATCATAAAAGAAAAAAATCGCAGAAAAAAATAGCCGATGAGACCATCGGCTATTTTTCAAAGAAGCTTTCGCCGTTGAACCAAGAGTTCTAAGGTATCAGGAGCGGTCAATAATTCCGTCTGTATTCCCAGCTTTTTGGCTGTAACAAGATGCTGGGGGCTATCATCAATAAATAATGTCTTTTCCGGCTCGAGCTGGTGTGCCTGCAAAACAAATTCAAAAATATTCGAATTTGGCTTTCTCATGCCTAATAAATGAGAGTAATAATCTTTGATAAAAAAGCTGCTGTTATCTTCCAAGGCATGTTCTTTTTTCAGGTACTCCATAATGGATTGATAGTGGATTTCATTGTTATTACTAAGTAAAAAGGTGTTGTATCGATCTTTTAGTTGCCATAATAATTCGTGTCTACCTTTAGGTACACCTATTAACAAGGAGTTCCATGCATTATCAATTTGTTGGTCTGTTAAGTCAGCTTTTCCCGTAACTTCACGTATCCCATCTCTAAATTGCACGGCAGAAACTCGTCCCATATCAAAATCATCAAATAAAGCATTTTGTTCGGTATGGGCAAACACTTTTTCTACTCCCTTGACACCCAAATCGGTAAAGGCTTTATGCGCCTTAGCGAAGTCGATCATGAAGATTACATTGCCGTAATCGAAGATAATATTTTCAATATTTTGCATAATTAATTTTAAAATGTGCCTACAAATATGTAAAATTGCACTCGCAAATCAGCAATGGTTGCCGCTCCTATAGCTCAGTTGGTTAGAGTAGAAGACTCATAATCTTTTGGTCCCTGGTTCGAGCCCAGGTGGGAGCACTTTAAGGGCAAATGCTTTCAATAGCTTTTTGCCCTTTTTATTTACCATCAATTTCTTAGTAATCAGACAAATACAATTGAACACTGGGCTCACTGTAGCGGTTTGGGCTTTTAAATTTTCAAACGTAAAGGTCTGGAAACATTGAATCAATTATCCCTCATTTCAAATAACCGTCTGATTTAAAGAAAATTAAATCCGCTTTAAAGATTTTAAAAAATAAAATCGGCGACTTTCATGGGTGGCTACAACTGAAATTAGTGCCTCGACCCTAAATCGCGATCTTTTTCGTCGCCACTGATCATGTGGGTAAGTTCGTTACAATAAATAATCTTCTGATCTTTGAAATGGAATTCAGCAATGACCCGAAACTTACCCGAACGTCCGTCTTTTGTAGTACCGCGAACTACATGATTGGAAAACAATATGTTGCCCTCCGTGATTATGGTTTGAAAGTCAAAGCTCAGCGTCCTTATCGTTTCCTTTTGCAGGCTAACATGCTTGCAGAACTGAGCGTAGTTTAATTTTTTACCATCTACTTCCTGGATGTATTCCTGATCAAAGTACTTTTGAATCGCCGCCTCATTAAAGGCGGTGCTTTCAAAGATTTCTTTAAACATACTCTTGATTGTTGTTTTGTATTCGTTCATATAAAATAAATTTAATACAAAACAATAGAATTGGTCCCTAATGGTACAGACCTGATCCGCGGGAAAAATTGTACTATTTGCGGTATCGTTTACGAAAAGCTGCTGGACGCTCACCAACTATCTTCTGAAAAACACGGTTAAAATAGGCCGGATCGGAATAGCCCAACCCATAGGCAATCTCTTTAACGCTTAAGTCTGTGTGCACGAGTTGTCGTTTACCCTCTAAAACAATTTCCTGCTGAATGTATGTACTTACCGCAATCCCGCTTGTTACTCGTACACATTCGTTTAAGTAAGAAAGTGAAAGGTTAAGCTGACTAGCATACCATGATGGCGCTTTTCGTGTCTTGAAATTATTCCTGAGTATTTTGCCAAATTCAAAAGTAATAGCTGCAGCCCTATTGCCTAAAGTTTTCTTTTCATTTATTTTGATAACTTGAGCGAAAATACCGGTGAAAGCCGATACTAAATGCGTAACGATGACCGATATCAGTTTACCGCTATTTGATTGATAACCGGCGATAGCGCGCGCTATCTCATCCAAGAAAGGTGCTGTGCCGTTTACATGGAACACGTCTCCCGACACGCTATCAAGTAAAATACGCCTAACAACTTCATCTATTAATTCCGAACTCGTTGCTAACATCCAGCCACTCACTTTATCTGCTGAATTAAAATGGTGGACGCTTCCGGGTAAAATACAACAAATGCTGAGCTCATCTAAGATTACCTCTTTGAAATCGATGGAAAGTATTGACCTTCCCGACTGCTGGTACAGAAAAACAAAGTAGTCATCACGATGAGCAGTCGTTATAGGAGGACTGCCATGTGGCTTATTGTCTATACGCCTGATATGCAAGCCCGGTATAATTTCCCGTTCTAAATTTAATATCGGAATATCACTCGGTCTTTTACTCATGTAGATATTGAAATTATAGCCATTCGTATGATTCTAGTAAAAATATGACAAGCAATGGAATAAACAAATGATATTTGCTGATATCCTGAAACGGTACGCATTGACGGATATACGCTTTCCGCTTTCGAGCCTAGATGGGACATAAGTAACCCCTCTTTTCGAGGGGTTTGTTATTTATACTCAACTGAAGCTACCTGCCCTTGAAACCGGATGCTCCCATATATAATTCAAGAACACCTCCCATGCTGATATCGGCAAAGCTAATATAGTTTTTCTTCAATGGTCTCCCATTGAGTTTAATAGATTGTATATATACATTTGTGTCTGAATTTTTATAAACTTTTATTGCAAACTCCTTCTGATATACCTTTAATAAGAAAATTAACCAAAACTTATGGAAATTAGCGGATGCTGTGATAGGCACAAAAAAATATTTGCACAATAAGGAGTGAAAAAATTAACATAAAAGTAAATTTATTCCAAGACATCTTATTTAATGAAAAGACTCGCGATTCAAGCCAATAGTTCGAATGGTAGTCTGTCTTAGAGAAAAAAAATAAACCCCTTCAAAAGAGGGGTTTATTTTTTACATCCGTCTGAGATCAACTATTCACCGAACCTTGTCAAACACTTTTTATTTCCGGTGATTCTTTACGTTCCTTTTCAATAGGGCGTACGAAAAATTTTCGCCTTGTAAAACTTTGCACCGTTCTTTGTCCGATAATATTGAAAGTAGCCATCGCTGGAATAAATATCCACATAGCGTGTACACCAGGTTGGACTGGTAACAGGATCCGGTAGTTCGGTTGTCTTCTCCGAATCTGGACGTGTAAGTACAAATAGACCGGACTGTTGTCGGCTGATGCCTTTCACAAAAGTCTTGTTAAGCAGATTAGGAGCATCCGTAAACGCTTTTGTTGTTTTATCAAAGCGATAAACACCTCCATTGGTACTCACCCATAATATATTAGGGTCGTTTAGGTCTCGGGATAGATCATGCCCATAGGGATTTGCACTACTGGTTGTGTTCAAACGCCCCCGTCTTTCCGGTAGTTCCGTCAAAGTAGGAGTGGCATCTGTTCCGCCTACCTGCATGGCCATCACAAAATCATTACCCGTTGCCCAAAGAATATGCTCCACCGGATCATATAAAACGGCATGTGCTTTATTAAGCCGAATGGCTGCATGGGCTAAATTGTCCGTTCCAACTGAAGAAGCGAAAAGCAATACCGAATCCTTATCTGTAGCAGCAACGGCGATGTTTCCATTTGGCAACAATTCTACACCATGCGGATTAAATCCGAGATTATAAGCCCATTTCTTTATCCCCCCAGGATAAGAAGCAATCGTAACTAAACCATTTGAACAGGAAGCAACTAAATGGTTTCCTCCCCATACGTTAACAGTGCGGACTTTGAAATCTGTCGGCAACCCCCAATGATCTAGCGCATATTGAGAATAGCCTTTAGCTGTCTCCGGTTTCCACGACCATTTCAGCGCAGCGGAGCTATTCCAGTCTTCGGCCCCCGGATCATAGATTTCAATTTTATTAGTAGCCTGATTACCGGCCCATATCCAGTCGTCAGTAACCGTTTCTGTCACTCCTTTAGCTTGAGCTGACATGGTGGTGCTTTTCTGAAAAAAAGCTTGTTTATCTTCTTTGCAGCAGGCAAAAATAAAAACCATGCAAAAAATTAATAATCTTTTCATTGAATTATGTAGATTAATAAACTTACTCATCGTAAAAACCTAGTAACCCGGATTTTGCGTTAGATTTGGATTTTTTATAATCTCCTCCGCAGAAATCGGATAATAGTTATGAAACGGTTTGATATTCGCCGCTCCTATCGGATTGTCGTCAGCAACCGATTTAACGGCCTCCACCAGCTTATTCCATCTAACTAAATCCCATCTTCGTTGAAATTCACCGGCAAATTCAATGGCACGTTCTTTCATGATCTCCTCACGTAGGTTTTCCTGTGACGGGTTTGCGAGCTCATTCAATTTAGCGCGTTTCCTTACTTCATTAAGCCATTTTGTACTTTCTGCTATATTTCCATCTTCATTATAAGCCTCTGCCAGAATCAATAAGACATCTACGTAACGTAATATATAAAGGTTCTTACCACTTGCTTGCGCATTGGCATCTAGATCCCAAAATTTAGGCCCGAACCAGGGGTGGTCCGGTCTCGGCCATTTGGTAAAGGTCTGCCCATTATAACCATAGCCGAGCACAACATCCTTACGCTGATCGTTCGGTTCGAACATCTTCGCTAATTTAAGCGTTGGCCTGCAGACGCTCCATCCATCGATAATATAATTCCCGAAGTCTACACCTGCATACGTGCTTTTGCCTGGATCTCTCGCAGGCATATAATAGGATACCTGCTGGTGTGTTTTGATATTGGTGGCAGTGGCAGCATCACGAAGAAATTGAACTTCGAAAATGGACTCCGCATTGTTTTTAAAACGATTATGCACATCAAAAACATCGGCATAATTTGGTAACAGCGAATATTGGCCACTTTGAACAACCTGTAGTGCGGTTTGCTGCGCATTTGTCCACTCTTTGTTATAAAGATATACTTTAGCCAAAAGGGTCAAGGCCGCTCCTTTAGTTGCCCTACCTACATCGCTCGTGCCATAGCTTAATGGAAGTGTTTCAGCAGCCTCGCTCAGGTCTTTTACAATCTGAGCTCGAACTTCAACTAGTGGTGTTCGTGCAAGCTGACTTACCGCATCTACATTCAGCTCGTCCGTCCATAGCGGAACATCTCCCCAAAAATTAGATAGTATGAAGTAATAAAGAGCCCGTAGAAATTTTGCTTCTCCAACAAGCCGTCCTTTTAATTGGTCGTCAATAGGAGCTTGTGATACGCGGTTGACTACCATATTTGCGTTCTTAATAGCCGTATAGGCTGCGCTCCAAATGCCACCGGTACCTGTATTTCCGGAAGTGAAGGTATATTCATGCGGGATGAGATTGTTTGCATCTTCCGTATAAGAAAGATCGGTACCCAGATCTACAATCCGCCAAAATTCCGGCGATCCATAAATCGTGTTTAAAGATCCATAGACGCCGTTGACGGCTTGTGTACATTGCTCGCCGTTGGTAAAAAACTTATCCGGAGCAATGAAGGTCTTCGCATCTTCGTCCAAGGCTTTTTCGCATCCTCCAATCAGCATGCTCCCAGTTAGCAGGAACATAAACAGATATATTTTCATTGTTATTATTCTTGTTTTCATTGTCACTTTGGATTAAAAGGTCATATTTAGTCCGAGGGTTATTGTTCTACTATTCGGATAGTTGCCATTGTCAGTAGCAATGATTGTTGAACTACTACCGCCACTATTTACTTCGGGATCAAATCCATTATACTTTGTCAGCAGAAACAGGTTCGTGCCGCTGACAAACACCTTCATATCTTTAACAAGCCGTTTCAACAACAAACCCTTTAGGTTATAACTGAGCTGAGCTGATTTAAGCCGAAGGATAGAAGCATCATGCAATAATCGGTCGCCCGGTATGTTATCACGCGATTCCACTGCCGGAATATCCGAAGTTGGATTATTTGGCGACCAACGGTCAACCATATACTTGTACTGGTTCGTTAAAGAAGAACCCATCCCTGCGAAAAATTCCATGGCATTGAACATTTTATGGCCTTGACTAAACTGAAAAAAGAAATCAAGCATAGCCCGTTTGTAAGTAAATGTACTTCCAAATCCACCAAACAATTTAGGATTTGCCGGTGCAAGGTAATGGTAGTCCATCGCGTTTAGTGCCCCATCCTGGTTGTAATCAACATATCGTGGTCCTCCGGGTCTATAAAGATTGGCCGTTGAGACCAGGGTTCTCTCGCCGGCAGGCTTGCTCAATTCGGCATCTATTTCTTCCTGACTTTTCCAGGTTCCTGCATATTCAACACCATAATTAGCACCGATGGGTACACCTTTTTCTAAATAACTCGTAAGTACGCCGTAACCGATGCCGGCATCTAAAGAAACTCTGCTGAGCGGACCGATATCGGTTACTTCCTGTCGATTTGTTGAGAGGTTGATGAGTGCGTTCCATGTGAAATTACGATTTCGGATCACATCGCCACTTAGTGAAAAATCAAAACCCTCATTTAATGATTTTCCGAGATTAACAATACGTGATCCGTACCCGGTTTGTGATGGAATCTGAACGGTCAGTAACAAATCTTTGCTCACCATCCGATAATAGTCGGCCGTAAAGCTCGCTCTTCCATTAAGGAATTCAACATCAAGTCCAGCGTCCAATTGAGAGGTGGTCTCCCATGTCAACCCGTCATTGCCAATGTTTCCCTGCGTATAACCCAAGGCCTGCGTACCTCCGAAAATATACGCATTACTGTTTGCCGATAATGAAGCCAAAGACTGGTAGTTGGCAATACCCTGATTTCCCGATAAACCGTAACTGACCCGGAGGGAAAGATCGGATATCGCGCTACGGATCTTAGCATGCTCAAAGAAGGATTCATTAGAGATTCTCCATTTGACAGCACCTGATGGGAAAAAGCCCCACTTCTTTCCTGCGGCAAAATTTGAGGCGCCGTCCCTACGACCTGTAAAGGTAAAATAGTAACGATTTTTGTAATCGTAATTAATGCGTCCCAAGAAAGAGACAATCGTATTTTCATCCAGGTTGGAAGCGATGCCCCGATTCTCCTGTTCTGTAATCCCTAGGTTATTGTATTGCGTAATATCATTCGTAAGTCGCGAACCCGAAGCATATAAGCGGTCGATATCCCTGGTCTGGTAGCTCGTTCCAAGAAGAAAATCGAAGTGATGCTCTCCGAAGCTTTTCGTATAATTCGCTGTGTTCTCATTAATTAAGCTACTGGTATTGTAGATATCAGAAGAGGCCGAGCCGTACATAACCTTGTTATAAATCTTGCTTGGCATATCCGAAGGACTGTAGTAATCCGCTCGCTGATTGATAAAATTGATACCCAAGGAAGACCTTAGCTTTAACCCCGGAATCGGTTCGTACTGAAGGTAAAAGTTTCCAATAACGTTGTTAGCGAGCTGCTTATTGGTGATCTTATTCACAATCGCTACCGGATTATCAATATGTCCTCCTGTATACCAGATAGGATTGAATGTCTCATAGCTTCCGTCCGCTTTATAGATAGGTATAGTAGGTGCTAAAAAAACATAAGAGGATGACCAGCCCGTATTCGATCCTAAATTCATGCTACTAAGCTTCTTGTTTTCGCGGCTGATATTAAGATTAACGCCAAGATTAACCTTGGACGAGAGGTTCTTCGTAAAATTAAGACGCCCCTGATAACGCTTAAAATCGGTATTCTCAATAATACCCTGCTGGTTTAATACATTACCGGACAAATAATAAGTATAACCATGATCCCCTCCTGCTCCTCCCGACGCTGATAAGTCATAACTTGAAAACGGAGCGTCACGAGTTACCGCATCTATCCAATTTGTACCTTCTTCGCCGACTATATTGATGACTGAATCTACATTCGGATATAGCGCCGGCTGCTTCCCGAATATACGGGCTTCGTTTATAAATTCAGCAAACTCTCTCGCATTCATCATTTCCGGCCGCTTTGCTAGTTGCGATACCCCCTGATTCGTAGAAAAACGAAAATCATTTCTACCCACCTTCCCTTTTTTAGTCGTAACCAGTACTACCCCATTGGCGGCTCGGGAGCCGTAAATAGCTGTTGTAGAAGCATCTTTAAGGATATCAATGCTTTCGATATCGGCTGGGTTAATTGAGTTCAGGTTTGTTCCACTTGGATCAACAATACCATCGATGACATAAATGGGTTCGTTGGTAGCACTTATGGATCTGGAACCTCTCACACGAATGGTAGTAGGACTTCCCGGGGCGCCGTTTGTTGATTTAACATATACGCCTGCTGCGCGCCCCTGCAACATCTGATCAATTCTGGTTGCAGGTAAGTCCGCTAACTTTTCTGTTGAAATGGTACTTACCGAACCCGTCAGATCCTTCCTCTTGCTTGTACCATACCCAATTAGCACCACTTCGTCCAGCATCGTTTCCTGAGGCTTTAATTTAATATATATGGAGCTGGTAGACCCCTGATTGGTAGGTAACTCTTCGCTGTATGGCCGATACCCCACCAACCGAAAATTAAGTCTATAGGTAGCGTTGTTTTGTAAGCCGTTAACCTGAAATAGCCCCTGTTTGTCTGTAATTGTGGTTTTTACAGGCTGATTTTCCCTCAATTGAACGGTTACCGTTACCCCCTCCAGCTGTCTACCGGCAGTATCAACAACTACCCCTTTAATACTTGCTTGTTGCTGCGCAAGTCCCGGTTTTGCCAACACGAGCAGCAACAGTAGCCAAAAGCAACACTCAAAAGTTTGTTTCTTCATAAATTGTCTGTTTATCTTATTTTAATTTTTTACACAATAAGAAGCCATACCGCAATTTTTGCAGTTCATCGCTGTTTGTATTTTGATTATTTTATTGTTTTCTATGAATCAGGATAGTATCCCCACGTTGATCAAATAATAGATTATTCATATTACAGATAATAGAAAGTGTAGTTAACAGTGGCATATCTTCCTCGAGGTTACCGGTAAAATACAGATTCTTGACATCCCGATCCTTATAATCAATTGATACCTTATAGTATTTTTCTAAGGTTCTGAATGTTTCTGAAATCGAGGTATTTCGAAATGAAAGAGAAACAGCCGATTCTTCGGTTTTTAAAGATGGTATTTTCTTAAGTGATTGTGTCCGTTTAATTGCAGTAACCTCCACTAAACCTGTTTCCAAGTTTAAACTGAGTTTTTTCCCAGGTATTAAATACGTCTCTTTCTTGAAATCTTTGCCACTATAAACGACTACCTTACCTTTGAGAAGTTTAACATCAGCAGCGTTTTGCGCTCGAGGTTAACATCAAATACGGTCCCCAGCACCTTCGTGATTAAACTTTTACTTTTCACAATAAACGGAATTCCTGGGTTTGGCTCCACCTCAAAGCGGGCATGCCCCTTCACCAGCTCAATGTTCCGATTGTCTTTGCCAAAATCTTCGTTATACAGAAAAACGCTTTGCGGGTATAGCGTTACTTTCGATCCGTCCACGAGTCTAAGCTCGCGCACATCCTTTGAAAAATTCTGTTGTTGAAAAATCTTTGACCGGTGGTTATTTTCGGTTAACAACGTTTCCTTTTTTTCAGGGGCTTTTGAAAAGTGTCCAACCAGCGCTCTTGCTATAAGTGCGAACAGAAATACAGCAGCAGCATACTTTATGTAACGGAAAGAATAGTAACTTCTGTTTTTAGGCGTTTCTGTGTTAATCTGTTCCATCAATCGGTATTTGATCGTTTGAAGGTGGTCTGGCTCTCTCTTCATAGTCACATCCTCCTGATCGATCAATTCCCGGATCTGTAAACGTAATTCTCCTTCGTCAGCGGTGCCAAAGTACGCGAAGAGAGCATGTAGTTCCTCCGGCGTACATGCATTTTCAATATACTTTTTAAGTAAGGGGGTAATGGGGCGTCGCTGTTTATCCACTTTTTGCTCTTTTATTACCAATATGCGCGAGCAGGAAAAACACACTAATCACTTTTGATTTTTTTTTACTTTTTCCTGATTTAACGAAATGCAATCGTCTTATTTTGATTTTTCATGGAGGAAAAAGTTAGGGATGAAGCTTCTTAAATTTATCACCTAGCGATAAACCATATAGGCGGTTACAACGATCATTGCCATGTCGGTGGACTGAAATAGGGTCTTTCGAACGATAGCGGTTGCGCGAACAAGATGATTGCTAACGGTTGATATCGATATATCTAATTGTAATGCCGCTTCTTCATAGCTTTTTCCTTGCAAACGGCATAACTCAAAAACCTCGCGACAACGTGGTGGCATATCGGTCATTGCATCCTGTAATAGTTTGCGGCTTTCTTTGAGGTAATAGTCCTCTTCCGTATGGGTGTAAAGTTCATCAAAGGTCTGTAGAATATGCGTTTGTAGTTTGACATCCAATGCCACCTTTCGATAGAACTTATAAATTTCGTTTTCAGTAACCCTATACAACCAAGGCTTAAGCGAATAATTTGAATCCAATGTATGGCGATTTTCCCAAACTTTTAAGAAGACGTCCTGAAGCATTTCATCGGCAACAGCACTGATCTTCACAAATTTCAGCAATTTACCATAAATCGCCTGGCTGTAATGATCATAAATTTTTCCGAAAGCTACCGGATCACCGGCCTTCATTTGATCTATAAGCTTTTTCTCGGCAAGCACAGTTGAAAAGGAGGTCGTCATAGCGTTGAATTACCAACAGAATATTTCCAATCATCAAAACTAAAGTCCCTTTATTAATAAATCATGAATAAATCTTAATGTTTTATCTGAGCATGAATATTTCCGTCGCCCCTCTTTTGATCAAGAAGCGCCTCAAAATAACCTAAATAATAACTTTTTGAATAGCTGGTTTTTTTTCGGTTATGACAGTAGGTATAAGCATGAAAAGAGCCTTCTTCAAATTGTGGTGGAAGTTCTACTTCGATACGTCCGTCTTTACGATACCAAACCTGATCACTCTTGGCGCCTATGCCGAGCTCGGGACTGATTACAATTAAGACCAGTTCATCGCTATCTCTTGCCATTGGATGTGGTTCGTTCGTAAAAAAGACTTCCAATATACCGGGCGATCGCACTACATCGGCTATGGCAGGCGGGGGTAAAGCTCCCATGCTGATCATTACCCTTTCAGGAACAATCATTTGATCAGGATAGGTGCCTGCAACCGCCTCCTGTATTACTTTTTTTAATGCTTGCCCAAAGGCTTTACTCTTTTTACCATTGCCATATTGGCTCCAACCCTCGTTGATAACAGGCCGTAAAGGGTTCAAAAAGGCCATTGCCAATCTCATGCGCTGTTGACTGGCAAGCTTTCCATAAGGTTCTTTTTCCTTTTTCGGTATATTTGCATCAAAGAAAAATTCCATAAGCTAATATTATTGGTTATTAGTTATTGGTTATTAGTTATTGGTTATTGGTTGTTGGTTATTGGTTGTTGGTTGTTGGTTATTGGCTGTGGGTTGTGGGTTATTGGTTATAGAAAGATATTTGGTAGGAGAAACTCGTTTTTTTTGGCTATCGCTAAGAAATAACCATACATGAATGCACTCGCCTTCTAATGCCTCGTATCTAACCGTAGCTTCCGCTTGATAGCGCAAAGGCGTGGTGTCTGGTGAATCAAATAGGTCACTACTCGCTGTATAACATAAAATATGAACCTGATCATCTAAGGAACCACCCAATCCATAGGTTTTCGGATTCCAGGTTACTTTTATCTGCCCAGACTTCACTATCTCCAATTTTTCAGCCCCCGCGGTAAATAAAGTTCCCTTGCTGAATTGAATCAAACTATAGTTTAAATGCGGCTCGTTATTTTCGTCAAGTGAAAAAGCATGATCAAAATTCTGCTGAAAAGCAATATTACGCGCAGTAGCTTTGCGTAAGTAATTTCCGAAACCCACCTCCACCACTTTTTTTATAGGAATAAAAAACTCATTTAGTAATTTGAATTTTTTATAATGCAAAACTTGCTCTTCACTTGGTTTACCTTTATTCTTGTAAGTCCGCGAAAAGCCTTTAATATAATTTACACCTCGCCAACGACTGCCAATAATGCTACCTGTTTTACCACTAAAAGGTCCATTTATGCCTTTGTTGTAAGTTCCCATAATTTAGATTTAAATGCTAAATAACGCTTTTCTCTCTGTTGATAGGACTTATACCTATCGTTTACAATAAAAATAGAAAAAAATAAGTTTGAATAGAAAAAGAAATATATAAAAAATGCAGATTTATCGTAAAGTTATCGTTTTGTTATCGTAAATTCATCGTATATTTTACGATTATTTTACGATAACAAAACTATTAAAAAACTATGAAATTGGATATTTAACTATTGTCTTTATAATTTTTTATTCCTTTTTTGTTATGTTTTTTTAATAGGATAGCAAGAAGCTTTCTGCCACTCATTTCAAGCCCAATCAGCTCTTTAAAAAGCAAATCCGGCGCTAACTAGGAGCTTCACGATCTTACGAGCATTTCCTCACCATTTAAGAAATTTTAATATCTTAGCCCTCTATAACAATAGAAATGCAACTTGAACGGGTTACTACATTCATTTTAGATAAGTTAAGACACGAGCTTACTGCCTCTTTTAGCTATCACAATGTGGACCATACGCAAGATGTTATGCATGCGGTAAAAGAAATCGGCTCACAGGAGCATATTACCGAGAATGAATTACAGCTGTTATCGACTGCAGCACTTTTTCATGATACGGGTTTCTTAATATCTGCTAAAAATCACGAACTACACTCATGCCATATGGCGCGCAAGTATCTCCCTCATTATTCCTATAGCGAGCAGGATATTAGCCAAATTAGCGACTTAATCATGGCGACGAAAGTGCCACAGCAACCAAAAAATCACCTGGAAGAAATTATCTGCGATGCAGATTTAGATTATTTGGGGCGAACAGATTTTTTTGAGATAAGCGAAAAACTCTATCGTGAAATGTTAGCGCTTGGCACCGTATCTTCTCATCAGGAGTATATGCAGCTACAATTGGAGTTTCTCTCAAATCATCGATATTTTAGCAATACCGCAAAAGCATTACGTAATAAATTAAAAGAAGGAAATTTAACCAAATTAAAGACAAATTCGGAATCTTAGCAATATGAACTCAAAATCGACGGCGATCGCCCGTGACATTATTTATGTAGTTACGGGTATTTTATTCTGTGGTTTTGCCTTAAAAGGTTTTTTGGTCCCTAATCAGTTTTTTGATGGTGGTATCACCGGAATATCTTTATTAATACACGAAATCTACCATGTTAACATTGCTTATGTCATTGTGCTCGCCAACCTTCCCCTCATTATAATGGGCGCCTTCCAGGTAAGCAAGAAATTCGCTTTAAAAACATTGGCCTGCGTCATATTGTTAGGTATATGTTTGCTATATGTTCCTTACCCGATTATCACATCCGATAAACTACTGGTTTCCATTTTTGGTGGCGTTTTTATGGGAATTGGCGTCGGTTTATCCATGCGGGGCGGTTGCGCTTTGGACGGTATTGAAGTGCTCGCCCTTTATACCCTTAAACGGAGCAGCTTTACCATCAGTGAGATTATTTTAGGTATCAACATTATTATTTTCTTGATTGCAGCGGTTCATTTGGGACTTCCGACTGCACTCTATTCCATTCTGACTTATTATACCGCATCAAGGGCTATTACTTTCGTAATTGAAGGGCTCGAAGAGTATACAGCGGTTAATATTATATCAGCCCATAGCGAACTGATTAAGGAAAGGTTAGTAAAAGACATGGGAAAAGGCATTACGGTCTATAAAGGTGAGCGCGGCTTCTTAAAAGAAAGTTTTGATGTGAGCCACCCTGTTGATATTGTTTTTACGGTGGTAACTCGATTTGAAGTACGAAGGCTCAAGAATATGGTACATCAAGTTGATCCGCAAGCCTTCGTATATACAAATACCATTAAGGAAGCAGCGGGCGGTATATTGAAGAGAAGAGCAAGGGAACATTAATCCCTTACTATGCAGTCACTTCATAAATATTGACAGGATTCGCTTTGTTTTTCAAGTTTACGGTTCCAAGCGATGAAAAGCCGAACGATTGCTTGGCCTGTTCATAAACATGTTCAGCAACAACGATTTGACCGGCTTTGGCTATGGACTGTAAGCGTTGGGCTAAGTTAACGGCATCACCTATAACGGTATAATCTAAGCGTTTCAGTGAAGCTGATCCAATATTACCGGAAATTACCTCGCCGGTATTGATGCCTATAGAGACGTCGGGCTTAAAGGTGTGATCGCCGGATCGAATCGCCTCAATAGCTGCAATCTTTTCTTTCGTTGCCAGCGCCGCATCAATTGCCCGGTCCAAGTGATACTCCCCTTTAAAGACAGCCATCACCGCATCGCCCATAAATTTATCGATGTGTCCATTGTAACTGATAATTTCTTTCACGATTACATCGAACAGGTCGTTAATCAGTTTTACTACATCATCAGCGGCGACAGTTTCCGTAATGGCCGTAAAACCACAAATATCAATAAACACAACTGTTGCCTCAATGGTCTCATTGATCAATAAGCTTTTTTCAAATTCCTGATGCGTCATAAAATTGAGCACATTCTCATCCACATACATCTTTAGGATATTATTCTCTTTAATGGCCTTTAATGTGCTTTTGATCTGTTCCACATGTCCCAGTGTTTTTTCTATTGTTACATCCAGATCATCAAAATTCACCGGTTTGCAGACAAAATCAAACGCACCTCGATTCATTGCCGTACGGATATTTTCCATATCTCCATAGGCCGAAACCATCACGGCTTTGATTACGGGATTGGCCTCCGGGAGTTTAGTAAGCAAGGTCAATCCATCCATACCAGGCATATTGATATCACTCAAAATAATATCAATATCCTCTTCTTCTTTTAACAATTGGAGCGCCTCCAAGCCATCCTTGGCAAAAACAAATGAATAGATTTGCTCTCGGATTTTCTTTCTAAATTTTTGCCTGATCAAAAGTTCGAGATCTGCCTCGTCGTCTACAACTAATATCTTAGCCATGCTCTTCTAAATTTTTTAATTTTTCCCTTAACAAGTTAAAATCAAGTGGTTTCGTCAAAAAGTCATTAGCACCTAATTGCATCGATTGCCGATAGTTTTCTTCGTCTCCATAGGCCGTAATCATCATCACAAAAGGTGGTGTCCCTCCGTGTTTCTGCCTGATATGCGATAACAAGTCCAACCCACTCATACCTGGCATATTGACGTCAGACAGGATAAGAACAACTTCGGAACCATCGTGAAGAAGATATTGAACAGCTTCTTCTCCAGACAATGCGAACTCAAAAATGATGGATCCCGTTTTGATTTCCTTACGAAATCGCTGTCGGAATAAGGGCTGTATATCGATCTCGTCGTCAACAACTAATACTTTCATTGCTTGTCGGGTATAGTAATAATAAATTTTGCGTATTCTCCTTCTATCGTTTCTACTTTTAACTCTCCTCCGTGCATTTTTGTAATAATATCATAGCTCATAGATAATCCCAAACCGGTGCCTTGACCAGTTGGCTTGGTCGTGAAGAAGGGCTGATATATTTTTTCTAAGATGGCACTTGGTATGCCTAGGCCATTATCGGCCACCGTAATCTTAATCGATGCTTCTTGAGCATCATCAACTATATGTTCGGTAATAACGGTTACTCTTGGCATAAAACTCCCACCTATGTGTTTTCTCTTCTCGTTGACAGAATAAAAAGCATTATTGAAAAGATTAAGCAGCACACGGCCGAGATCCTGCGGTACCACTTCAATGGAAGGCAAGGCGGTGGCAAATTGGGTATCGATAGTGGCATTGAACGATTTATCCTTGGCTCTCAAACCGTGATAACTCAATCTAACATATTCATCCGCTAGTGCATTAATATCGGTCATTTCTTTTTTTCCACTGCTGCTACGAGAATGTTGGAGCATACTTTTGACGATACCGTCAGCCCTTTTACCATGAAAATTAATCTTGTCTAAGTTCTGCGTTAGGTCTGCTATAATTTCTTCTGCCTCCTCTTGTTGAGCTCCTTCCAGTGCCTTCAGAGGCCCTCCTTTCAATTCGTCCAATAGCTCGATACTCACTTCCGAAAAATTGTTCACAAAATTCAGGGGATTCTGTATCTCATGGGCAATACCGGCCGTGAGTTCACCTAAAGAGGCCATTTTTTCCGATTGAATAAGTTGGGCTTGGGTATTTCTTAATTCGTCGAGCGTCACTTGCAACTCTTCTTTTTGTTTAACCAGCTCGGTCGTGCGTTGTGCTACTTCGTGTTCTAAATCGACTTTCAGCTGCGCCATAATCCGATGTTGCGCCTCTTCCGCTTCGCGTCTAGCCCGTTCCCTCTCTAAAGCTTTCCGTTGATTTCTGTTCACGAGCCACATACCTCCGTACCAAAGAACGCCAAACAACACGGCACTCTCGAAAAAATCATCTGTTTTTTTGTAAAATGATGAAAAAAACTCCCGGACAAAAGAGCTGATAAATGAAAGGATAGCATAAGGCAGTATCGAAAAAATCATGTGCCTTCCCGCCTGTAATTCCTGTCTGCGGTAAACAAGGTACAATAGAGCAAATAGGAAGACTTGTACAAGCAAAGTAACCAAATAAGTGCTTGAAACAACGTCAAGGATGATCAATGCGATACTCACATAAAAGCCAAACTGAAGATATTTAGCCAAATCGTAATCTACCTTTTGATAGTTGACCTTCTTTTTAAGGAAACTGATCAGGAGAAGTGCAAATATGGGCTCTAGTGTCATAAAACAAAGGTTTAGCTTGCCAATAAGTAGCTGTTAAAAAAACTATAACTTTTTGCTCAAACATAGATAAAATCACCTGCACCTACAACAACAATTCGATGGAAGGCTAAACTTTTTGCGCTACTTCTTGTTTTAGACAATAGTAGATAGTGAAGGGGGCGAAACGTAAAAATTATTGATCAAATTACTGTTATGTTAGAAAGATTTGCAAAATGGGCCCATGAAATAGACCATGAATGGACGGGCTATTCCACCACTTATGACAAACAATCGTTCATTGTCTTTGACAACTTAAAGAATGAGGTTGCTCGTATCGATTATAATGACGGCCGATATGACATATCGGGTAACAACACACCAATTGTCGAAAAGTTAACCAATATGACGCAACACCGGCATTAGTTATCGTGGCGTTATTTTCAATGAAAAAGTAAAAGGGCCATTATAGGGTTCACCTGCCATTTGATTTTCGCTAACAACGATACGGTAGACTCCGGGTTCTTTTATGTTATACTCCATGGTTGGGCCAAAAGGCCCGTCTGCTACATTATTAGGAAGAAAGATCTGAGCAATACGAACATTTCCATTGGGTTCGCCGGGTTTAACAGAAGCGGATAACTTTCCAAGGTTTTTTACATTAAATGAAAATACCACATGTTTTCCCTTTTCCATCCTGGCTTCTTGGGCCGCCTCCCCATTAATCAGTTGTAGATTAATGGAATCTCTATTGTCCTCAAGTGGTGCCACTGAGGTGGTTGATTTATCAATGTCGGCAGCATCGGTTTCATTAGTCTGATCTGTTGTTTTACTGTTATTGCAAGCTGCGAATAAAAAGAAAGAGAGTATTACTGAAAAGCCAGTTATTGTAATTGCTTTCATTAAGATACAAGTTTTGATTTATAACGTAACAGTAGGATTTTTGAATTGTTTTTAGGCGTTGTTTGTTTAAGTAATCATCATTTTTACTTATTGATCGTTTCTTTTTTGCCAATCAAATTTTTCCTTATTTACGAGGTTTCGCCTAGAAAGATCCGAAAGTAAACTATCGATGGATTGTTTACCAATCCATCTGCCATTAAAAAAAACTCCTGCAATTTTTCGGGTATTCGCTATATTTTCCAAGGGACTGGCGTCAAGCAAAACAAGGTCTGCAAATTTACCCGCCTCAATGGTGCCAATTTTATCATCGATTTGCAGCCAGGTTGCCGGAAGTCTTGTTGCCGAAGCCAATGCTTCCTGCGGTGTCAGACCGGCCTTAACCAACAGTTCCAGTTCGTCATGTAGGGCATATCCCCATACAACACCTGACGTACCCGCATCTGTACCCGCAAGGATAGGGACTCCTTCTCGTACAAATGCTTTTACAAGCCTATCGTGAAACTTGACCAATTTGTCGAAATATGCAACACGTCCGGGATTGGTATCACGATTATATTGATTAGCGGTTAACCATTTGCTTTGTACTAACGGATGAACGTATGATAGATATGGTAAATTGCGAACGCTATCCAATGTGCGGGCTTGTTGCGCAATACGCACCATGGTTATCAGGGTTGGAGATAGCCATGTACCATTTTTTTTTGCAAGCTTCGCAAAACGAGCGGCATCCCTATCACTAAAATCCTCGCTCTGTTTAGCGAATTCTTCTGCGTGGGCAACCAAATCAAAATTAGGAACAAAGGCCTCCTGCAGCCTACCTTTAAAAGCATCAGGAATGTGTCCTACCACCTTCATTCCCTCCTTCGCTGCTTCGGCAACTATGGCTTTAAAAGTTTCGGTATCAAGACTTGAATATACTTTAATAAATTCATACCCGAGCCCTTTTGCAACACGGACAATTTGACGTCCGTCAGAAGGTGTATTCGCAATCATACCGCTTGCATTACCACCGTCGATCAAAGCGGCTAAGGCAACCCGCGGACCGATAGCTTTTCCTTGTACGATCTCATTTCTCTGTCCGAAATGTTCAGCCCGTCCGTTCAATTCAAATGTCGTGGTCACTCCATTGGCAACATGCAGCAACATGAAGTCTTGCGTCTCTATAAAAAAATTTGCCGCTTTGGTAGGATAATTCTTTCCGAAGCCAGTACTTGCCAAGTTATGAACATGCATATCAATAAGACCAGGCATCAACCATTTTCCTCTCCCATTTATAACATAAGCAGAATCGGGTACCGTTCCGTTAATCGATATAATCTTATTATCACTGACGACAACAGTAGCATTATGAATGACGTCATTTTTCGAAGTCATTGGAATTAAATTGACGTGCTCAATTACAAACGGCCTTTGTTCATTAACGTGCAGAACATCGGATTTACTTGGTGGATTCGACTTATGCTGACAGCCATAGAAAATGGATGAATACGGCAGTAAAAATACGATAACAATGAGAGCGAGCTGTTTCCTGAGACTAATCATATTTGATGCATTAGGCTTTATACCCGTTAACAATTACTAGAAACGAATATAATGAACATCTTGTTATTTTTTACTGAAAAATAATGCATGGTACAAGTTGGCAAAAGCCTCTAAATGCCCGATATAGTGTTTATCAAGTTTGCCCGATAGAGGCTACGGGGTATAATACATGGTTAATAAAAATCCCGCCAGAGCGGGATTTAATTAGTGGAGATTACCGGAGTCGAACCGGTGACCTCTTGCATGCCATGCAAGCGCTCTAGCCAGCTGAGCTAAACCCCCAAACATTTGTGTCGGCAAAGATAATGATTCAGGTTATAACTACAAATTATTTCCAGGTATATGCATAAAAAATCACAGCTGGCTATTACGGACATGCTGTCATTAAAAAAGGCCATCAAAGAAGAATGGCCTTTTATTTTTTTTCACTTTTTTAGTTAAAAGTATACTTAAACCCAATACTGAAACGGGAAGGTTCAAAATCCGACTCGTCCGTTAGGTTCCACCAAGGTTTCCAATCAAAATGGAAAGCTAAAGGAGCAGAAGGCACTTTATATTCCAAGCCTAAAGCAGGGCGGATGGCAAAATACGTTTTATTACCAAACGGTCCCTGGTCAATAAAGCTTAGTTGCGGACCTACACCGATATACCAGTTAAGCCCTCTCGCTCCGCTAATCGCTTGGTTATACGAATAATCCGCTCCAAGCAACACATGGTTATCGGCAAATAAAACTTGCACATTAGCAGCATCTTTTGAGTTAAAAAAATGCTTTAATTGCGGTCCAACCAAAGTACGTCCATCCCCTAAATCAATACCTAAACCCAAGGCATTGCGGTATTGCGCTTTGGATTCCTGTGCTAAGAATACAAATAAAAAAACAGTTAATAAAGATAAAAATCGATTTCTCATAATAAATAATTTTGTTTTTAAACTAATTTTTTTACATCCACCAGATGTATTTTGTCCTGTTGTAGCAAATTTCTTGCCAAAGATACACAGATTTTCACATGCGCAGATTCAGTTCGGCCAGTGCGGCGATTACCTTCGCCATCGGTCGGTTTCGAGTTTAAAATATTAAATGCGAATCGCTGAATCCCAGCTGATTTAGTTGACTTTGAAATAGGTTTGAAAGAGAATATGCTTTGGTATTAAAAGTCACATTGCTCAACAACTAGGGCTGCTGCTCCCAGCAGCTGCACTTCTTTAGACAAGTCAGACACGGCAATGGTGGTTTGTTCCGATAATCTGGGAATGCAGAACTCGTTAATTGCTTGATGAATCGGAGCCAACCATATCTTACCGGCCGCTGCACCTCGTCCACTTAACACAATTCGTTCGGGATTCATGATATGAATCAGTGTTGCCAGACCTTTGCCAATCATAAAGCCGCCCTCAGCAAGTAGAGAAACCGCCAAGGGGTCACCCGATCTCGCTGCATTCAATAAATGTTCGCCAGAAAGATTATGATCGTCCTGAAAAAGTTGTTCCAATTTAGACTTTGCGCCTATCATCATCTCTCTCTTCGCTTTTTCAACTAAAACCAACAGGGAGGCATCCACTTCCAAGCATCCGCGTTTGCCGCAGGAACATAGGTTATTACTATTTGCCAAAGGGATATGGCTAAACTCCCCGGCGTAACCGTTATGCCCACTAAAAAGCGCGCCATCTACAATCATGCCCAATCCGATACCCCAGCCGATGTTGACTACCATTACATCTTTATAACCTTTAGCCGTGCCAAAGTTTAATTCAGCCATCGCAATAGCACGTGAATCATTGTCAACATAAACAGGGAGTCCCAGCTTTCTGCTTAAATGTTTTGGCAAATGCTGATGATCAGGGAAAAACGTATGATTAATCCCCTCCTTCATATTGTATACACCGGGCATGGCAATTCCTACACCTAAAATCTGATCAGCCGGCAGCTTGCTTTCCGTAAGAACTTGCTTGATACAGGCAACAAGATTATCAATTGCGATCGGATTCTGCGAAATTTCTAAGCGAAAGGATTTTATGGGTTGAACAAGCTCATTTCCGAGATTAAATATACAGATCCGTGTTTCAAGCTGATCAACAGCTACCGCTAAAATAAAACTGTTTTTTTCCCGGTTCAAAAGATAGGTAATTGGGCGCCTTCCTCCTGTTGAAGGAGCTAATCCATACTCAACAATATATCTTTCTTCCAATAGTGCTAATACAGACGATGACACAACGGGTAAACTTTTAGATGTCATCGTACATAAATCGGCCAGCGATAAGGCACCATTATAATATAGTTGCCTTAGAATAGCTTTTCTAAGGTGTTGTTGTTTTAGTATTTTTGCTGTCAAACCGGTTAGTATTAATTATTATCTAAAATTAAACAATAATCACGTATTGTCCTAATATTGATTTTCATTCGAATAATCCGTCTTTAAAAGGTAATGAAGTTTGCTTGCCTATGCCGACTGCGCTTATTTACCCATATCCTTTTGAGCGGCAGCCAAGCAGTTCATTTATCATCCACCATGCAGCAATAGCGTTGCCAAATTCAGAAATCGACCTTACTCCCTCTCAAACAACTATTTCATTTAGACGTTGTCCGTTAATGAACATTAATTGTTCATTAACGGACAATCAAATATAAAAAAGAAACGGGCCGAAAGATCTTTCGGCCCGTTTCTTTTTATTAAATAATACTAAATATTTTCTTCGACTAGCTGTTGTAGCTCTAATATTTCACTGCTTCTCCTCCGGGTTTCACCGGCCAATTTTGCATCAGTAGCTAACGATTTACCGTAAGATGGGATCATCTCTTTAAATTTATGTTCCCAAGTTTTGACTTGTTCGGGGAAGCATTTTTGCAACAGTTTGATCATAATAGAAACTGAGGTTGATGCACCGGGAGAAGCACCAAGTAGAGCAGAAATAGAACCGTCTGCACTGCTTACCACCTCGGTACCGAATTCGAGCACGCCGCCGTGCACCGGATCTTTTTTAATAACCTGTACACGCTGTCCGGCTATTTCTAATTCCCAATCTTCTTTACGAGCCGTCGGCACGTATTCCCGCAGCGCCTCTATTCTATCGTCCGGTGATTGTCTAACCTGATCTATTAAATATTTAGTCAGCTTCAGGTTATCCAGTCCTGCCGCCAGCATCGGTCTAATATTATTAATCTTGATGGAAGCCGGTAAATCCAACCATGATCCATTTTTAAGGAACTTTGTGGAAAAGCCAGCGTAAGGACCGAAAAGTAAGGCCTTCTTACCATCGATGATACGTGTATCGAGATGCGGAACAGACATCGGTGGAGATCCAACCGCTGCCTTTCCATAAACTTTCGCTTCATGTTGAGCGATGACGTCCGGGTTGGTGCATCGAAGCCATTGACCGCTTACCGGGAAGCCACCGAAGCCTTTCCCTTCTTTAATATCTGATTTCTCGAGTAAAGGCAAAGCACCTCCACCAGCACCGATAAATACAAACTTTGCAATAACCGTGCGTTTACGCTTGGTTGTGCTATTCCTCACTTCAATCTTCCACCTACCATCCGATAAACGCTCTAAATCGCGCACCTCATGAGCTAAACGAAGTTTAAAATTAGGCTGCTTCTTTAAATATTCAAATAGACAACGAGTAAGTGCTCCGAAATTGACATCCGTACCAATATCCATTTTTGTAGCTGCAACCGGTTGATCAGGGCTTCTACCTTCCATAATCAAAGGAATCCATTCCTTGATGGTAAGCTGATCCTCGGAATATTCCATTCCTCTAAAAAGATGATGATCCTTCATTGTCTCATATCTCTTTCGAAGGTAAGAGACATTAGCATCTCCCCAGACAAAACTCATATGAGGCACACTTCTTATAAATTGAGCCGGATTCTTCAGAACTCCCTTGCTTATCAATTGCGCCCAAAATTCTTTTGAGACTTCAAATTGTTCTGCAATATTAATGGCTTTTTTAATTTCGACGGAACCGTCCGGTAATTGTGGCGTATAGTTTAATTCACACAGGGCAGAGTGTCCGGTCCCTGCATTGTTCCACGCATCTGAACTTTCCGCTGCTACTTCGTCTAAACGTTCAAAAACCTCTATACTAGCTTCTGGCTGAATCTGGTTTAACATGATGCCCAAGGTAGCGCTCATGATTCCCGCACCTATCAATACAGCATCCTTTTCTTGAATGGTGTTTTTGTTACTTTTAGTCATTTCAATCTATGGTTTGCAAAAATAACACCATCCGATTACATTTTCTTAAAAAAATAACAAAAGAACAGAATTATTTACATATATAATACAAAGTGACTTCCGTCATGGTTTTGCAATTATTCGTTACCGCCATTTTTTTATCCAATACAGCAATCATGATTTTTAATCGCTTTTTCCAGCTCGGAGCACTTCTCTGGAAATGACCATTTTTTGTATTTCGGAAGTACCTTCTCCTATCGTACAAAGTTTCGCGTCCCGGTAAAACTTTTCCACTGGAAAATCCTTGGTGTATCCATATCCACCAAAAATCTGAACGGCTTCTGTAGCAACCTTCACAGCCACTTCAGAGGCATAATATTTAGCCATAGCGGAAGCTTTCGTTACAGGGATTCCCTTGTTCTTCCATTCTGCAGCTCTTTGTATTAAGAGTTCAGCCGCTTCTACTTCAGTAGCCATATCCGCTATTTTGAACGATATCGCTTGGAAATTTGCTATTGGCTGTCCGAATTGATGGCGTTGCTGACTATATGCGATAGCTGCATCCAGTGCCCCCTTGGCAATTCCCAAGGCTAGAGCCGCTATTGATATTCGTCCGCCATCCAATACCTTCATCGCTTGCTTAAAACCCTCTCCCTCCAGGCCCAATAAATTGCTTTTTGGTACACGAACATTGTCTAAAATAAGTTCAGTTGTTTCGGATGCACGCATCCCCAACTTATTTTCTTTTTTCCCATGCGTAAAGCCAGGTGTACCCTTTTCGATCATGAACGCAGAAATTCCACCTGACTCACCTTTATTACCCGTACGGGCCATCACCACCGCAATATCCCCGCTCTTTCCGTGGGTAATCCAATTTTTGGTTCCATTAATAACATAATGGTCGCCCTCTAAAACAGCAGTCGTAAGCATATTTAATGCATCAGACCCTGTATTCGCCTCAGTGAGCCCCCAAGCACCGATCCATTCCCCCGAAGCTAGCTTCGGCAACCAGCGGGCCTTTTGCTCTTCATTTCCAAAAGCAAGCAGGTGTCCTGTGCAGAGTGAATTATGCGCTGCCAGGGAAAGGCCGATCCCTCCACACACACGCGCAATTTCGACTATTACATCAACATATTCGTGATAACCGAGTCCAGCCCCGCCGTAATGCTCAGGCACCAATACCCCCATTAGTCCCAAAGCCCCCATTTGACCAAACAATTCGCGAGGAAAAATCTGCTCTTCGTCCCATTCCATAACATGTGGAAGAATATTTTTTTGTGCAAAGTCACGTACCATTTCCCGAATCATGGATTGATGGTCCGACGAGAAATAAGATGTTTCTCTATTTTCAAGCATAATAATTTATAATATGGTAATATACAATAATAACCAAATTATATCTTAAAAAAGAATATAAAATCAATATTTAAAAATAACAAAACAGTATTTGGTATAAAATCAAAGCCTATTCGTTTAGAATCGTATTAAGTTGTAAGTTATAAGTTTTGCGTGATACGTAAGGGTTACTAGTGCAGCAATACTTTACTATCCACTCTTAACAATTGATCAGCGTTTAGGAGAGATTTTCGTAACATTCTTTCTAAACACGTGTCTTATATTCGTTAAACACATTTAATGCAATCAAAATGATAAAGAAAATTTCCATATTCTTACTCTTATTATCTGCCTTAACCATTGTAAAAGCCCATAATAAAACAGCAGAAGAACAAGGCAAACAATCCGTGCTATTAAAGATGAACCTAAAAAAAGGTGCGTCTTATCTTTTTAGCACCAGCATTGACCAACTCGTCAATCAGGAAGTGATGGGAAATCAGATGGACATCAAGCAACAAACGCAGGTAGACTATATCTATGAAGTGGTTGAGAGCAATACTCAGGGTATGAAAATCAAGAGCACTTATCAAACGATGGCAATCAACATGGAAACACCTCAAGGAAGCTTTCATTTCGACTCAAAGCGTACAGACAATCCGGAAAGCCCGCTAAAAGCAGTTGGAAAAATGGTCGGCAAAAGCTTTGTTATGTATTTAAGTCCCGAAGGCGAAGTGACGAAAGTCGAAGGCATGCAGGATGTTTTGAATTCCATTGGTGGAGAAGCAAGCACGCAACAGTTGTTGAAACAGCAATTTAGTGATTCGGCTTTCATGAACATGATGAATGTCTCATTAAATATCTACCCAAACAAAGAAATTCAACCCAATGAAAGCTGGCAGAAAGACTTCAAAATGCCAATGGCCGGTATGATGGAGATGGACCTGCAAAACCAATACACCTTAACCGCCATCAATGGAAAACAAGCTGATATTTCAGTATATTCGACGATTAAATTAAGCCCTCTCGACTCTGAAAGCCCTTTGGGCAATATGCAAATCAACCTTACAGGGACTCAGGATGGCAAGGTTCAAGTGGACAGCTCCACTGGTCTTATCAACTCGAGCACAATAAATCAACAAATCAGTGGTGACATCTCCGCACAGGGGATGAAGATTCCTATGAAGATTACCTCTAAAATTACATTAACGGGAAAAGCGTTGTAGGGTTGCTGAGTAGTTAAGTTGGGAAGTCGTTAAATAAGGAAATAGTTGAGTAGGAAAGTAGTTAATTATTCGTAAGTGTTTTCTTTTTCGGCACTCATGAGCTTCCTACGGTCGGTTAGCCGATATGATAATGAGCCAATTAGCTGGTTAGGTTGATCGTTAAGTCGTGCTTAAAGCTTATTGCCTATGGCTTATAGCTTGATAATTAGCCAATGAGCCAATTATCTGTAAGTGTTTGCTTTTTTCGGCACTCATGAGCTTCCTACGGTCGGTTACCCCATGTGATAATGAGAAGGCTGGTGCGACCGAAAACTGATTTCCGAAAGCCGAAAGCCAACTTCGAAAGCTGCTAGTAGATAAGTTTGGAAGCCGTTAAGTAGCGAGCTGTAACCACTATTCAACGACTTAACTATTCAACAACTCAACTAATAATTAATAACTAACAAGGGAGATAAGCTGATTGCTATAGGGCAAGAGACGTTGTCTCCCGTTTAAAAAATCTAAACTTATTACAAAACTATATCCTGCTATTATTCCACCAAGTTGCTGAATCAGCTTACTAGCAGCGACTACCGTTCCCCCGGTTGCCAGCAAATCGTCATGAATCAAAACGCGAGCGCCTGGTTCAAAAGCATCGGTATGCATCTCTATAGTAGCTGAACCGTATTCCAGATCGTAGGATTGTTTGGTTGTTTGAGCAGGTAATTTCCCCTCCTTCCTTATCGGAACGAACGGTATTCCTAGATGATTTGCCAACATCAAACCGAACAAAAAGCCCCTACTTTCAATGCCGGCGACTATATCAAAGGGTACCTCTTTTAAGCGTGTTGCAAACTCCTCAATCACGAGATTACACAGATGGGCACTTTTTAGTATTGGGGTAATATCTTTGAATACGATACCGGGCTTGGGAAAATCTACAATATCTCGAATAGTAGCTTTCAGCAGATTGTCAATCATTGATCAAATATTATATAGGGTGCAATTTTACGCAAATATTTCCCATCGAATACAGGAATTCGTGATAAATCTTCCAAGTCTTTATAGTTACCGTGTTGATTTCTATAAGCGACGATCAGCCGTGCATACTTCGCTTTGATATAAGGATGCTTCCGTAACTCGTCAAGACTTATGCTGTTAATCGCGATGCGTTTTACATCGGTACTATCAACTTTTAAATAGGGTTCAATTTGTTGGTATCTTATTGTATCCATTCCATATACCTCCCGAAGTTGCGAAACTGAATAGAAACCGCCTAATAAATCGCGGTAACGAATGATGCGCGAGGCGAACACCGGTCCAATTCCAGGCAAGGGAAGCAAGGAAAGGCTGTCTATCTTGTTTAAATCCAACACGGAAAGTTTGATCTGCACCTTGCCGGAGGTAGGTGTTTTTTCTATAGGATGACGAATAGAGAAATCATTTTGAGATCGCGTTGCTGTCTCTACGCTTTTGATAGTTATATAGGGTTCGAGACGTTTATAATCATCCTGTGAAATTGTATATATTTTAAGTAGGTCATCTTTTTTCCTAAAACGGCCTCCCTTCGCCTCAAAATTCTTAATATTCTTAATTTGGCGTTCTTTAAGTCCCAGCTGTTGCCACTTGATTATTGGCAGATCATTCGGATCGAATTTGAAATAATGTGCGACGGCCTCTTGCTTTGATGCTTGTGCGCCAAGCTCTTCGGAGCGGTCAATCTCCACATCCTTCCAGTCTGCTTCCAAGACTTCGATACGGGGACTATCCGGTTCATAAAACATACTGTACAGAAGTGGAATCAGCCATATAACCACGATTAAAAAAAGTAAACCGGAAATGCCGTTCAACTCTCTTCTGTGAAAGCCAAAATGCCTTTGCAGTCTTCTCAACATTTTTGATTAGTTTTTATTCCCAATTAAATAATATACAGGAATGCCCATCAATACAATAATCAGTCCCGGCCAAGTAAAGGTGGGCTGGTAAATTAGCAGTCCGATACAAATTGAGAACGCAGCTATGACGTAAATAGCAGGAAGCACCGGATACCCAAAGGCTTTATAGGTCCGGGGTATATCAGGGCGTTTCTTACGAAGAATAAATACGCCGATGATCGTTAACGCATAGAAGATCAATACGACAAAAATCACATAGTTCAATAAGTCGCCATACTTACCTGTCAAGCAGAGTGCCGAAGCCCAAACGCATTGAGCCCATAGCCCCCAGCCAGGTACTTCGAACCTGTTCAGCTTTCCTGCTTGCTTAAAAAAAACACCATCATTTGCCATGGTATAGTAAACGCGTGCTCCGGATAATATGAGTCCGTTGTCGCAGCCAAAAGTCGAAATCATAATCATAACAGCGATTACGACGGTACCGACATTGCCGAAAATGGCATGAGAAGCCACGACAGCGACGCGATCAGCCGGTGCAAAAGCGATATCCTGTAAAGAAACCGTAGCTAAATACATGACATTGGTAGACACATAGATAACTGTCACGATCAATGTGCCTAAAAAAAGGCTTAACCCTATATTGCGTTCAGGATTTCTTATTTCCCCTGCTATGAATGTCACATTGTTCCAGGCATCACTGGAAAACAAAGAACCCACCATCGCTGATACAATTGCTGCAAAAAGTGCGGCTCCGCTGATATTGACAAACATCTCGCCACTGAAATCCCATGTTTTAGGCGTCCAGGCATCTGTCCAGTTCAAATTCCATATTTCCGATTTAAAAGCAGTTATCAATCCCAGGATAGTCAATCCCCCTAAAGAGAGTATCTTAACGATGGTAAGCACTGTTTGCAAAATCTTACCATTTTTTACGCCTCTTGTATTAAGCCATGTGAGCAAGACAATCACGGCAATTGCTGTGATTTGGGCCGCATTTAACTGAAATATATTATACTGATATAAGATGTGCTCATCACTTACCGCCGGAAAAAGGTAAGCCGTAAATTTAGCGAACGCAACACCAACCGCTGCAATGGTCCCTGTTTGAACAACGGCAAACAAAGCCCAACCGTACAGAAAAGCAATCAGTCGATTATAGGCCTCCCGAAGATAAACATATTGCCCTCCGGCCTTGGGGAACATGGCAGAAAGTTCACCATAGCTTAAGGCTGCCGTAAGCGTAATGGCACCGGTAAGCAGCCATATAATAATCAACCATCCGGCACTTCCAACCTGACGTACAATATCGGCGCTAACAATAAATATGCCTGAGCCTATCATGGATCCAACCACCAACATGGTCGCATCTAATAGGCCTAACTCTTTTTTCATATGATTTTCGGATTGTGCTTGATTCATCGTGGCTTCGGGTTATTCAAAACGAATGTAGAAAAATATTTTTGTGATTTTTTAAAAAAATAAATTTGATTATCTCGATAACCCTGTTTATTTTCAGCGAATTATTTTTATTTGTATTTGCTGCTGAGAGCTCGAGTAAATAATGATTGCCATCTGTGTCAATATTATTTACATCTCGGTTTCAGCGAATTATTTTTATTTGTATTTGCTGCTGAGAGCTCGAGTAAATAATGATTGCCTTCTGTGTCAATATTATTTACATCTCGGTTTCAGCGAATTATTTTACCTTACGTTGGGTAACGGAGCCATTTAGATAAAACCTTTAGATACATTATAAACTCAATTGAAATTATGGATTTTCTACACAGTAATTTAATTTACATCATACCGATGTTAGGGCTTATAGGAATTTTGGTCATGATCGGCAAATCAAGATGGGTCAGCAGGCAGGATGCAGGTGATTCAACCATGCAGGAATTAGCCGGTCATATTGCGAATGGTGCCATGGCATTTTTAAAGGCCGAATGGAAGATATTGTCTTATTTTGTCGTTATTGCAGGTATATTATTAGCGTGGTCGGGCACCTTAAGTCCGTATTCCAGTTGGGTTATCGCAGTCTCATTTGTGATTGGAGCGGTTACGTCGGCTTTTGCCGGCTACATCGGGATGAATATTGCAACGAAAGCCAATGTACGGACTACACAGGCGGCTCGCACGAGTTTGGCAAAAGCCTTGAAAGTGTCTTTTACCGGTGGTACGGTTATGGGACTTGGCGTAGCCGGTTTAGCCGTCTTAGGTCTTGGTTCTCTATTTATTGTCTTTTATACCATTTACGTTATCAATACAAATGGCGACATCAATGGGCTAGAGATGGAGAGAGCATTGGAAGTATTGGCAGGATTTTCTCTAGGGGCCGAATCTATTGCGCTATTTGCACGTGTTGGAGGCGGCATCTATACCAAAGCCGCCGATGTGGGCGCAGACCTTGTCGGAAAAGTAGAAGCGGGCATTCCGGAAGACGACGTAAGGAACCCTGCAACCATTGCCGATAATGTAGGCGATAATGTGGGCGATGTGGCGGGCATGGGAGCCGACTTATTTGGTTCTTATGTGGCTACCATCCTTGCTACGATGGTCTTAGGAAGAGAAATTGTCTCCGATGATAATTTCGGCGGCATTGCACCAATTCTGCTACCCATGCTCATTGCGGGCCTAGGCCTATTATTTTCCATCGTCGGTGCATCTTTGGTAAAGATCTCCAACGAAAACGGAAATGTACAAAAGGCACTAAATGTGGGCAACTGGAGCTCCATTGTATTGACAGCGATCGCATCTTTTTTCGCGGTAAACTGGTTATTACCGGACACAATGGTTATCCGGGGATTTGAATTCACCAAAACCGACACTTATTTAGCCATCGTTGTTGGTTTGATTGTAGGGGCACTCATGAGTATTATCACTGAATATTATACGGCCATGTCCAAAAGGCCGGTAAGATCTATTGTTCAACAATCATCGACCGGTCATGCAACCAATATTATTGCAGGTTTAGCAGTAGGGATGGAATCTACTGTTCTTCCTATTCTTGTCTTAGCCACAGGCATTTACGGATCTTACCATTTTGCCGGCTTATACGGGGTTGCAATAGCGGCGGCGGGCATGATGGCGACCACAGCTATGCAACTAGCTATCGATGCCTTCGGACCCATCGCCGACAATGCAGGGGGGATTGCTGAGATGAGCCAACTTCCGGAGGAAGTGCGCGGCAGGACCGATAACCTGGATGCCGTCGGAAATACCACCGCAGCAACCGGTAAAGGTTTCGCCATTGCCTCTGCCGCCCTAACCTCTTTAGCTTTATTTGCCGCTTTCGTTGGAATTGCCGGCATCGATCAGATAGATATTTACAAAGCCGATGTGCTTGCCGGCTTATTTGTTGGCGGTATGATTCCTTTTATCTTTTCAGCCTTGTGTATCTCAGCCGTAGGCAGGGCCGCCATGGATATGGTACAAGAGGTTAGAAGGCAATTTAGGGAAATACCTGGAATCATGGAATATAAGGCCAAACCCGAGTATAACCGATGCGTTGAAATTTCGACCAAAGCCTCGATCCGGGAAATGATGTTACCCGGCGCCATTGCTCTTATTGTGCCGATTGTAGTTGGTTTCAGTTTTGGTCCGGAAGTATTGGGAGGCTTGTTAGCGGGCGTCACGGTTTCAGGTGTCCTCATGGGAATGTTTCAGTCCAATGCAGGTGGCGCCTGGGACAATGCCAAAAAGTCTTTCGAAAAAGGCGCTCATATTAACGGCGAAATTTATTATAAAAAATC
Source organism: Olivibacter sp. SA151 (assembly GCF_054130995.1). Classification (NCBI taxonomy): domain Bacteria; kingdom Pseudomonadati; phylum Bacteroidota; class Sphingobacteriia; order Sphingobacteriales; family Sphingobacteriaceae; genus Olivibacter; species Olivibacter sp. SA151. Next base: position 4,853,504 of record NZ_CP096391.1, read on the forward strand.
AGAACCTCATAAAGCATCTGTTACGGGCGATACTGTGGGAGATCCTTTCAAAGACACTTCCGGTCCGTCAATGAATATTTTAATTAAATTGATGTCAATTGTATCACTTATCATCGCTCCTCATATCAATGTTAACAAACATACGATTAGCAGTAAACAAGCAAAGCCAAAAACAGAAGCCTTTCAGACGGCAACCAGCCGACAGAATGTAACAAATACACAAAAATACGACCTATAACCCTTCGAAGGCGCTAAAATAACTTAGCGCCTTCTTTGTTTCTCAAATAAAAGTTGTAGGTTTGACTTTCTTTTAATAAAAGATAATGATTTTAAGTAAAAAAGACATCAAATCACCCAAACATTACATTATTTTAGCAAAATCACACCATATTTTAACAATAAATACAATTCACACAACCACAAAGTAAAAACCACATTTATGTTTTATAAAAAATCGATCCCCTCACTGATTAAGGAAGCACAAGAAAGTGGAGAAGGCACCTTAAAACGAACCTTATCAAGTTATCATCTAGTAGCTTTAGGAGTTGGCGCTATCATCGGTGCGGGACTTTTTTCACTGACGGGCATTGCGGCTGCGGATAATGCCGGACCGGCTGTTATACTTTCGTTTATCATTGCAGCTATCGGGTGCGGCTTTGCCGGTTTATGTTATGCTGAATTTGCATCTATGATTCCGGTTGCCGGGAGCGCTTATACCTATTCTTATGCTACCATGGGTGAGTTTATTGCCTGGATTATCGGTTGGGACCTTGTCCTGGAATATGCCTTGGCCGCAGCAACCGTATCGGTAAGCTGGTCGCAATATTTTTCTCAATTTTTAGCCGAAATCGGCATCCACCTGCCTGCTTCTCTCTTGCATGGCCCATGGGAAGGTGGTATGATCAATATCCCGGCTATCGTCATCGTATGTCTTTTATCGCTCTTATTGATGCGAGGAACACAGGAATCTTCTTTTGTGAACAACCTTCTTGTGATCGTGAAAATAGCGGTTGTATTAATATTTATCGCCTTAGGCTGGAAGTTTATCAACCCGGCAAACCACAGTCCTTTTATCCCTGCAAATGCCGGAGAGGAAGCTTTAAAAGCCGGCAAAATAGGTTTCTTCGACTTTTTTAGTAGCCCCGACTTTGGGCATTTTGGCATTAGCGGTGTGCTAAGAGGTGCAGGTGTTGTATTCTTCGCATTTATTGGATTCGATGCCGTCAGTACTGCGGCACAAGAAGCTAAAAATCCTCAAAAAGGAATGCCTATCGGTATTATCGGTTCATTACTTGTCTGTACACTATTATATGTGGCATTTTCTTATGTGATGACAGGATTGGAACATTATACTGCTTTTGAAGGTGATGCAAAACCTGTAGCTACAGCGTTTGCTAAAACCGGCTATACATTTTTGAATTTAGCGTTAATGATAGCGATTCTGGCCGGCTATACTTCCGTTATTCTGGTGATGTTACTGGGACAGAGCCGCGTATTTTATAGCATGAGTAAAGACGGTTTATTGCCAAAGTTCTTCTCTGATCTCTCTAAAAACCAAACACCATGGAAATCTAATTTACTTTTCATGGTCTTCGTCAGTATTTTTGCCGGTTTTGTACCTGTTTCTGATTTAGGCCATATGGTAAGTATAGGGACATTATTTGCTTTCACGCTTGTCTGCATTGGTGTAATTATACTTAGAAAAAAAGACCCACAGTTAGATCGGCCTTTTAAAACGCCGCTTGTACCCCTCATTCCAATCTTGGGTATTATTATTTGTGTTACGATGATGGCTGGCCTTCCCATAGAAAGCTGGGAGCGTTTAGCGATCTGGATGGCGTTGGGTATTATCATCTATTTCGGTTATAGTAAATCACATAGCCTTGCACGACTGGCAGCTGAACGTGATAACACTCCATAAATAAAAGGGCCGGCCGGCCCTTTTATTGTGAATAAGGAAATCGTAAATAGCCAACGCCTGCTTTTGTGTTGCATCGCCGTACATCAAATGGGCAACTTAAACGTTCTCTAACAATCCGGTCAGCTAAATATTCGATTCAATTACGGCAGGAAAATATAGCCATTGGATATAAACCAAGTTTTATATAAGTTTGATTTATAAAACCAAAAACATGTTTTTCAACATTAAGGAAATTGCGTCTGTTACGATGATCCTTTTTGCGATCATCGATATATTAGGATCCATTCCGATTATTATTGATCTCCGTCAAAAAGCAGGAAAAATTGAATCAGGAAAAGCAAGCATTGTGGCCATGGTACTCATGATCGCTTTTCTCTTCATAGGTGAAAGTATGCTGAAGCTTATCGGAATTGATGTTGCTTCTTTTGCAATTGCCGGCTCATTGGTTATTTTCTTTATTGCTATGGAAATGGTTCTAGGGATGACTTTCTTTAAGGATGACAGCTTTGAAACGGCTTCCATCGTGCCTTTAGCCTTCCCGCTGATCGCCGGAGCCGGAACCATGACCACCATTCTCTCTCTTAAATCAGAATACGCCACACAGAATATCATTGTCGGCATACTGATTAACATAGCTATCATTTATATTGTATTAAAAAACACATATCGCTTGGAAAAGCTTTTGGGGCGTACGGGATTAGCTGTGTTAAGAAAAGCTTTCGGAGTAATCCTGCTGGCTATTGCTATCAAACTTTTCAGAAGCAATACAGGATTGTAAATTCAAAAGTAAAAAGTCAAAAGTCAAAAGTCAAAAGTCAAAAGTAAAAAGTAAAAAGCCTGCCTCCGTAGCGATTCTACAACTTGTTTTCAGCGCTCGGCTATCGGCTTTCGCCAGTGTTACTGCTACTGCCACTATTACAAACCGACTGCCACGACCCTCACTATTAACTGTCCCCTACTCCCTACTCCCTACTAGCTCACTACTAACTATTCCCTACTCACTACTAGCTACTTCAACTTGCTAAGCAGGGGAAAAATTCGTATTTTACGGGAAAACCGAATTTTATATGGAATTATACTACTCATTCTCTGTACTTATCGTCCTTTCAGCCGTTTTCTCTTATATAAACGAACGGTTTTTAAAACTGCCTTCTACTATTGGCGTTATGGTGATTGCCCTTTTGGTATCATTGGGTCTTATTCTGACCGACAAGATTTTCCCTCATACCTTTCAGGAATTCTCCACCTTTATCTCCTCCGTTGATTTTACAGAAGTGCTCATGGGAGCGATGTTAAATTTTTTATTATTTGCCGGGGCAATCCATATCCGGTTAAGTGACTTGAAAGAGCAAAAGGCGCCGGTAATGGTCTTTTCTACTGTAAGTGTTATCATCTCTACTTTTGCCGTCGGCTTTATGTTATTTTACATCTTGCAATGGTTACACATGGGAATACCGCTCATTCAATGTTTACTCTTTGGCGCACTGATCTCACCAACTGATCCAATAGCCGTTTTAGGTATTTTAAAACAAGCAGGTGTTCCCAAATCATTGGAGACAAAAGTTGCCGGTGAATCCCTCTTCAATGATGGGATTGCTGTTGTAGTTTTCATTATTATGTTACAGCTTGCGCAAGGTGAAGATGTAGATTTATCGTTCGGTAGCATCTCCTGGTTGCTCGCGAAAGAAGCGCTTGGCGGTGTAGCACTGGGATTACTACTAGGTTATATCGCCTCTAAAACAATAGGAAAAATCGACAATTATAAAGTGGAAGTTCTGATTACCCTTGCGGTGGTAATGGGTGGCCACCTGGTGGCAAGTGCGATACATATGTCCGGCCCCTTAGCTATGGTAGCCTCCGGGTTAGTGGTTGGAAACTACGGACGCAGCTTTGCGCTAAGCGAAGTGTCTAAAGATTATTTAGATAAGTTCTGGGAATTAATCGATGAAATCATGAATGCCATATTATTCCTGATTATTGGCTTTGAACTCATTCTTATAACGAATATTGGTGACTATTGGTTGATCGGTATAATAAGCATCGCAATGGTTTTGCTAGCTCGCTTTGTTTCGATATGGCTGCCGGTTAATATCATTCCGATGAAGACTAAATTTAATAGGGCAACGATTACCATTCTTGTGTGGGGAGGTTTAAGAGGTGGTGTATCCGTAGCGTTGGCACTCTCTATAGATAGCCATTTGAATAAAGATTTATTGCTTTCGATTACTTACTATGTTGTTCTTTTCTCCATCCTTGTACAGGGTTTAACAATTGGTAAGCTAACCAATAAGGCCCGGCAAATTGCAACCGAAGACGTTTAGTAAGTTACAACGGATTTTTAATGAGCCGGGCAACGAACATGGTATCCGCCCGGTTTTCATACCCTTTTAAGAGCGTCGCCCGCTCAAGGCGCAAACCTAATTTTTCTGCAAAAGCGACTTGTTCTTCATTTTCCGCTCCATATACAGAACAAGTAATATAGATTAAGGGCTTATTCACTTTCAAATGTCGTATAACATTTTGCAAAATACGCCGCTGTAAATCAACAAAATAACGCAACTTCCCCTCGCTAAACTGTTGCATCATTTCCGGGGTCCTACCCCAAGTTCCCGACCCTGAGCACGGCGCATCCAATATAATACCATCGAAAGTATCGTTCCCAAGAATAATGGACGGATCTTTGGTAAGATCAATAATTTTTCTCCGATAATCCTTAATGGCTGCTTTCTCAAAACGTTCATCCAAATTTCTCAATATGCTGGATCGAACATCGCTCACTAATAAATTGACCCCTGGGTAAGTTTGCATTAACAAGAGCGATTTTCCTCCCGAAGCGGCACATGCATCCCACCATTTTTCACCCGCTTTCGCCTCAAAATAGTCGCCGGTTTGCTGCGACGATCGATCTTGCACCTCATACATCCCACGAAGTTCTTCATACTGATCAAGCTTCGTCCCATTTTCCAGCGCAAGGCACGACCGCCCGATTCGCTCATAATTGATTTGGTTACGTTCTAAGCACTTTAAGACAATGCTTTCAGCTCCCGGACGAAGCCTTAAAAAAAGCTTGGGCTGTCGAAACAGACTCTTTAGGAAAAGACCGGTATCCAAATCTACTGAGACGTGCGCTATCAAAGGAAAAACCTCATGAACATCAAAAGAAAAACGATTGGCTAATAGAAGTAATTTTCCATCAATCGTCTCTGTTATTGTATGACTCAAAGCAGGATCTAACAGAGCCACGACATCGCTTTCCGTGCAGCACAGGTATTCGGCAATAGTTAGACGTTCCAATACCGGCAAAGCCGGTAGCCCCTCACCTAACCGAAAATAATTATAGCTCCATCGAGATAGCGTACGCCTATCATTCGATCCCATTTGTCGGTTTTCCTTAAAAAAAAGGGTAAGAAACCTGGAAAGTGGCTCCTTACCCTTTACATAGGTATCTAAAAGACGTTCAAAGCTTCTTAGTTGCTGTGAAAGACGTTTTTCATTCATTAATTTTTCCTAAAAGGGTCTATAAAACTGGCCATTAAAGCGCAATAAACGTACACTGGTATTGATGTAACCTAACGCTGGATCATGTACGAATTCAAAGCCAATGGAGGCTCCCATATGTTTCTCTTTGACAAGCTTCTCGGCATAATCCGTTGGATATTTAGCTAATAAGCGGCCGAAGAATACGCCGGTATCGTATCCCTTAAAGGCAAATTCTGAAGGAATCACTTTAAAGAGCGAAAAATAGTCTTTTCTAAACTGCTGTACTTCCGGTTTTTTTTCATCAATAAAATAGGAAGAGCTTATACAGGTACGAAGTGCCGATAAATATTCCGGATTTAAATCCAGCTTACTCCAGTTGGGATGACCGATAAGTGAAATGTCATAAGCACTCTCCGTTTTCAACTTATTTAAACTTGCCAACAGCTGAGCAATAAAAAATTGGTTAGTCGAAGCATTTATAACTATATTTTTTCCAACGGTATTTAAACTAGCCTCTATCTCGCTTAATTCGTTGAGTTCGCTGTATTTCACCTCTTTTTTATCCAGTGCTGCACGAAGAGGAACGAGGAGCTTTTCACTATCCTCATCAATATTGTTTAATATTACTACGTGATCTCCGATTTCATATTCCGAAGCAATATAATTTGCCAAGGTCTGCGCATGCATGTCAATCGGAGGCGTTACCGTTACCAATTTGTTTGTCTGATATTGAGAGGGGCTACGAGCCGCCAAGGGTGAAATCTGCAATTTACCGCTAAGATTCGCCACATCACTGAACGCGTTGATTTCAGTTGGAAAGACCGGGCCTACAACTAATGCGGCCTCTGTTATGCTTTTCCCTACCGCTATTTTTCTGACCTCAGCAACATTATCACGCGTGTCCAACACATCAAGTTTAAAATTATCGCCGCTTGACGTAAGGTTATCCAAGCCTAACTTGAAACCCTGGTAAAAATCCAAGGCTAAGCTAGACCGCTCCACATCCCGTTTATTCGGTACAGAATCGATCACTTTGTCCAACTGGAAAGGTAGTAACAGTGCAATATTATTGAAATGTGCACGCTTCTCCACAGCCTCTTTCTCCCGATCTTTAACTTTCTTGTCCGGCGTTTCCTTAGTGGGTTCTTTTGTCTCCTTACGGCCTCCCGGTCTCAGGACCTTAGGCGAACAAGCTCCCAGCACACTCAAAAGCAGTGCAAAAACCAGTATTTTACTCCCACTCAATGGTAGCCGGTGGTTTTGAACTAATATCATAAACAACTCGGTTTATCCCTTTTACGTGATTAATAATTTCGTTTGATATTTTTGCTAAAAGATCATAAGGAAGGTGAATCCAGTCTGCTGTCATCCCATCCAAAGATCCAACGGCTCTGAGCGCAATAACGTATTCATATGTACGCTCATCCCCCATTACTCCTACCGATTGCACGGGCAAAAAGATAGCACCGGCCTGCCAAACTTTATTATACCAGCCCGACTCGCGTAAGTTTCTGATATAAATGGCATCGGCTTGCTGTAAGATATTAACTTTTTCGGCGGTAATTTCGCCCAAGATTCGTATGCCCAATCCAGGTCCCGGAAAAGGATGGCGGCCTAAAATAAGTGGATCGATTCCCAAGGCAGCTCCTACCCGTCGCACTTCATCCTTAAATAGGGTATTTAAAGGCTCCACCACTTTCAGTTTCATAAAATCGGGAAGGCCCCCTACGTTATGATGCGATTTAATGGTGGCGGAAGGACCTTTAACGGATACCGATTCAATGACGTCCGGATAAATAGTTCCCTGCCCCAACCACTTCACTTCCACGCCTTCCGGCAGCTCTTGCTGCACTTCGTGCGCTGCACTGTCGAACACGTCAATAAAGGCACCGCCAATGATCTTTCGCTTTCTCTCGGGATCGGTTACCCCTTTCAACTTATCATAGAAAAGTGCTTTTGCATCGATACCTTTGATGTTTAATCCCATGTGTTTATACGAATCGAGCACTTGTTCGAATTCGTCTTTACGAAGCAAACCATTATCGACAAAAATGCAGTGCAGGTTCTTTCCAATTGCCTGGTGTAAAAGCACGGCTGCCACGGAAGAGTCTACCCCTCCCGATAGTGCTAAAATTACATGGTCATTTTGAAGTTTATCTTTTAGCTCTGCAATTGTTGTTTCAATAAAAGTATCCGGCGTCCAGTCCTGGCTGCAGCCACAGATATTCAGCACGAAATTCTCCAACAACTTTTTTCCGTCCAAACTATGGGTCACTTCGGGATGGAATTGAATACCATAGGTATTAGAATCCTTAATATGATACGCCGCTACCTGCACTTTATCCGTACTCGCGATAATCTCGAAACCCTCCGGCACATATTTAATAGTATCACCATGTGACATCCATACCTGAGAATCTAAAGGAATACCTTTAAGCAGGGCACTTTCTTGATTAACGAACAGTAAGTTTGCACGCCCATATTCTCTGATTTCAGAAGGCGTTACTTCGCCCCCCGAATGTTGTGCGATATACTGGGCTCCATAGCAAACGCCTAATAGCGGAATTTTTCCGTGAAATTGATTAAAGTTGATTTGTGGAGCATCATCCTGACGAACAGATGAAGGACTGCCCGACAAAATTACACCTTTTACATACTCGTCAAATGTTGGAAGATGGTTGAAAGGATGTATTTCACAATATACATTTAGCTCTCTGACCCGGCGAGCGATCAACTGTGTGTACTGCGAACCAAAGTCAAGAATAATAATTTTTTCTTGCATGGGCCAAAGTTAGGTATTTTGTTTACTTTTTTAGGGCAAAAAAACAAAAAGCTTGCTGTAGTCTTAAGGAATTCGCCTTTAACTTTTGGATGAAGGTGTATATATTATAAGAACGTTTTCTTTAGTCACTTTTATTCGTTATTGTTTGTTTTAAAAGGTACTCATGCTACTTCGTGGTTTCCGCAAAAAGTGACGCAAAACCGAGCAACGCGAGTTCATGAACACCTAGTGAAATAAACAATATGTGAATAAACTCGTCGCTTGGAACTTTGCTACAACGGTAGTGCATCAACGTGCAAACCGCAAATTTCCTAGGCGACATCTTCAGAAACCAACAGTTGATGCTTTTAACCGGACGTATTATTTCTTTAGCCCTAATAAGCCTTGCGCACGGGAAAAACGTGTTCAACTTTTATCAAGAAAAGTTGATTAAAAAAATGTTCCTTTTAAAGCGAAACCGACCAACGGGAAGCTCACCGAAGGTAATCCCTGGCTGTTGTTTAGCTGGTAAAAAGGCAAAATTACTCTACGACTACTCCCATCGAACAGAATTTCTCGATACGGTCATTCACAAGTGTATCAATCTGTCTATCATTTAGTTCGACGATATCTTTTATAAGCTGTTCTTTTATTGTGTTTGCCATTTGCTCAGGGTCTTGATGAGCACCGCCTAAGGGTTCAGGCAATATACCGTCAATAAGGCCATTGCTGTACATATTCTCCGCAGTGAGTTTTAAGCACTCCGCAGCTTTTTCTTTATAATCCCAGCTTCGCCACAATATGGAGGAGCAGGACTCGGGCGATATAACCGAATACCAGGAGTGCTCTAACATATATACTTTATCTCCTATACCGATACCGATCGCTCCACCGGAAGCACCTTCACCTATAATAATACAGATAACAGGGACCTTTAAAACCGACATTTCCAGTAAGTTTCTGGCAATCGCTTCAGCCTGCCCACGCTCTTCGGCCTCAATACCCGGATAGGCACCCATGGTATCAACGAACGTAATAACTGGTTTTCCAAACTTTTCAGCCATGCGCATTAACCTTAAAGCTTTCCGATATCCTTCCGGGTTAGCCATACCGAAGTTACGGAATTGACGTTCTTTGGTGTTTTTCCCTTTCTGATGACCAATAATCATTACGGAATGACCGCCCAGTTTCGCTAAGCCGCCAACGATAGCCTTATCGTCACGCACATTGCGGTCACCATGTAATTCTACAAAATCTTCACAGATCATCTGAATATAATCAAGCGTTTGCGGTCGATCTGCATGACGTGCCATTTGCACTTTTTGCCAGCCGTTCAGATTGCTATAAATTTCCTTGCGGGTTTCCTCTAATTTCCCTTGCAGTTCGGTGATCGTGGCAGACATATCCACCTTTGTCTTCTCAGCCACTTGGTTCACTTTCTCAATTTGCATTAATAAATCAGCAATCGGCTTTTCAAAATCAAATGTTGTTTCCATAAAGAAAATTTGGGGTTGCTAAGGTACGGATATTTTTTTATTAGCCTAAAAATTCTTTCAATGTAGGGCGGTAATAGGTGTTAGCTGTTAGGTTTTAGGTATTAGGTATTAGGCGGTCAGCTGTCAGCTATCGGCTGTCAGCTTTATTCTCGTCACTATCTCCCACCTTGGCTTAGACATACGTATTTCGCTTAGACATAAGTATTAGGACACAGGTATCAAGACAGGAGCACTCTTTTACCCCTTACTCCTCTTTGGTTTATCCTAAGTCCATACCTATAACCTATTACTTAGAACATAAAACCACCCCACACATTGGCTTAGACATAAGTATCAGGACACAGGTATCAAGACAGGAGCACTCTTTTACCCCTTACTTCCGATACCCCATACCTATAGCTACAGCTTATTGTTTATAGCCTATACCCTACTCCTCACACCTTATACCTTTACCGCTGTTTAGAACATTTCCAAATAAGGCCTTAAGTCCTAAAGATATACATTTCATCTCTTTTTTTTGTAAATTCGCCTCGCTTTAATAGCTGATAATGAGTGCAGCAAAGCAATTTAGCTGGGTTTGTTGCTCCACAACAGCCCCTAAAGCATTGTAAAATCCAAATAAAACATTTATAAAATGGCATTTGACATTGAAATGATCAAAGCGGTTTACGGACGCTACGAGAGCCGTATAGCAGCAGCCCGCAAAGTTGTCGGTAAACCTCTTACTTTAACTGAGAAAATTTTATATGCCCATCTTTGGGATGGTGAAGCAAATGAGGCTTATGGCCGTGGAAAATCTTATGTAGATTTTGCCCCGGATCGTGTAGCAATGCAGGATGCAACAGCACAGATGGCCTTACTTCAATTTATGCAGGCTGGCCGGCCACAAGTAGCCGTTCCTTCGACTGTACATTGTGATCACTTAATCCAGGCCAAAGTTGGTGCAGAAACTGATTTGGCAGTAGCAACCGATCAAAACAAAGAGGTTTATGATTTCTTAGCCTCGGTGTCAAATAAATATGGTATCGGATTTTGGAAACCGGGAGCAGGTATCATTCACCAGGTCGTATTAGAAAATTATGCGTTTCCCGGTGGTATGATGATCGGAACAGATTCGCACACACCAAATGCGGGCGGTTTAGGTATGATTGCTATTGGCGTCGGCGGTGCTGATGCTTGCGATGTAATGGCCGGGCTCCCTTGGGAGCTAAAATTCCCTAAACTGATCGGTGTAAAATTAACCGGCAAATTAAGTGGCTGGACAGCAGCAAAAGACGTTATATTAAAAGTTGCAGGCATTTTAACTGTAAAAGGTGGAACCGGTGCCATTGTGGAGTATTTCGGAGAGGGTGCGCGTTCTTTATCGGCAACGGGTAAAGGCACTATTTGTAATATGGGTGCAGAAATTGGTGCTACAACCTCGATTTTTGGTTATGACGAAAAATCGGAGGCCTATTTACGTGGTACCGATCGTGCCGATATAGCTGATTTAGCAAATGGCATTAAAGAACACCTTACAGGTGACGCTGAGGTGTATGCAAATCCCGAACAATATTTCGATCAGGTAATTGAAATTAACCTTTCCGAATTGGAGCCTCATATCAACGGCCCTTTCACGCCTGATTTGGCTTGGCCAATTTCAAAATTTGCAACTGCTGTTAAAGAAAACGGTTGGCCCGAAAAATTGGAAGTAGGCTTAATCGGTTCTTGTACAAACTCATCTTACGAAGACATCAGCCGCGCAGCTTCATTGGCACAACAAGCAGTAGAGAAGAATTTAGTTGCTAAATCAGAATACACGGTTACGCCAGGCTCGGAACAAGTTCGCTATACCGTTGAGCGTGATGGTTTCTTAGAAACTTTCGATAAAATTGGCGGTGTTGTTTTAGCCAACGCTTGCGGACCTTGTATTGGTCAATGGGCTCGCCATGGTGCCGAAAAGAAGGAAAGGAATTCGATTATCACTTCTTTCAACCGTAACTTTGCGAAACGTGCCGATGGGAATCCGAATACACATTCCTTTGTAGCTTCTCCTGAAATTGTGACGGCTTTGGCCATATCAGGATCGCTATTGTTCAATCCTTTAACGGACACACTGACAAACGAAAAAGGTGAGCAAGTTAAATTGGACGAGCCACAAGGTCTTGAGCTACCGGTTAAAGGTTTTGCTGTTGAAGATGCCGGGTATCAAGCCCCTGCCGAGGATGGTAGCCAGGTTCAGGTAATCGTAAGTCCAACATCAGATCGCTTACAACTGCTTGAACCATTTAAAGCATGGGAAGGTACAGACCTTACCGGCTTAAAGCTGCTTATCAAAGCAAAAGGTAAATGTACGACGGACCATATTTCAATGGCAGGACCATGGTTAAAATACCGTGGGCACTTAGACAATATTTCAAATAATATGTTGATAGGAGCTATCAACTATTTCAATGACTCCGCTGATAATGTTAAAAATCAGTTAACAGGGTCATATGGTCCAGTTCCTGCGACGCAACGTGCCTACAAAGCGGCTGGAATAAACACGATTGTTGTAGGAGACGAAAACTATGGAGAAGGCTCTTCCAGAGAACACGCGGCCATGGAACCTCGTCATCTCGGTGTTCGTGTGATATTGGTCAAATCCTTCGCCCGTATTCATGAGACAAATCTTAAAAAGCAGGGCATGTTGGCATTAACCTTCAACAATCCTGCTGATTATGATTTAATCAAGGAGGACGATACGATTGATATTATCGGTCTAACTGATTTTACACCTGATAAACAATTAACTGTTGTATTGCATCATACAGACGGAAGTGAAGATCGCATTCAGGTGAATCACACGTACAATGCACAGCAAATAGAGTGGTTCAAAGCCGGTGGTGCTTTGAATATTATTCGCAAGAATCAAGCTCAACAGGCTTAAAAAAATAAAGGTGCTCTTTGGGGAGCACCTTTATTTTTTTTGCTATAAGCGATTAGCTTTAAGCTTATTAGCTTTCGGATATCAGCTGTCAGCTTTCAGTGGTAACCGACCGTAGGAAGCTCATGAGTACCGAAAAAAGCAAACACTTACAAATAATTGGCTCATCGGCTAATTATCAAGCTGTAAGCCCTAGGCAATAAGCTTCAGCTATTACCAAGTTATAAGTTCTAAGTTATAGGTTTTAAGTAGGGCATCTACTACTGCCAGTGCTGCTGGTAATCACATCACATTGGCTTATCGGCTAATTGGCTAATTAACTATTTTCCTACTCAACAACTTAACGTCTCAACCACTTCCCCATGCTCCCTCCTTAACGACTCGTCTTTTAACTAAAATTTCACATAAAATTAATCCACAGCTCATACGTGATTCCAAACTTTGGTAAAAACACGTTTACGACCATGGAAAGCTTCAAAATTGAAATCACTGACAATCAATATTTGATACGTTTACAGCGATCGGAATTTGACCTAAACTCGCTTTATACTTTATTGAAAAGTCTAGGTGCGGAAATACCATTTAGAAATTACCGTGTAGATTTAGATGATGACATGATTAAAAGTCATCGAAATGATGAGGACTTTGGCGATCGCTTTGACTATTTATTGGATAAATAGTCGTTTAAACGCATAATATTTTTTCATTTTTTTAGTAGACCCCAAAAAAGAGAAAAAAAAGCGAGAATGAGCTGCCAGGTCGTTTTTTTTTCAAAAAAGAAGCTTTTAATAAACTAGTTTTTTCAGCCATTGTTAAAATCTATTTGCATTATTAGAAAATATTGATTTATATTTATACCGAATCGGAGAACTTAAACTTAAAGATTTGACAATGGGAGATTTTGACAACAAAGAACGGGAAGAAGTTTTTTCAAAAAAGGTTAGAGCAGGAAAGCGCACCTATTTTTTTGACGTGAAGGCCACGAGATCGAATGATTACTATGTAACCATTACAGAAAGTAAAAAAAGACTGGAAGACGGCGTGTTTGTAAAACATAAGATTTTCTTGTACAAAGAAGACTTTGAAAAGTTTGCCGAAGGACTTAATGAAACTGTTGACTATATTAAGGCCCATCAAGAAGTAGTTGAAAAACGTTATGAGTTCAGTGAAAATGGCATAACAGCTGACGCTAAAAAGGATGACGATTTTTCGTTCTAAAGACTGCTTAATTGACTGAAATCAATTAAGAGCCTCAACCATTTGAGGCTTTTTTTGTTTACCAAGCATAACCATTAATCTTATATATTTATGCGCTGGAAAGGCAGAAGAGAAAGTGACAACTTCGAAGATCGAAGAGGTATGTCCGGAAGAGGTTTAGCAGTTGGTGGCGGAATCGGGGCGATAGTCATTGCGCTAATCGTCAGTTTTTTAGGAGGTGATCCCGGACAGGTGTTGCAACAGTTACAAACTGCTGCGCCGCAACAGGAACAACCCGTAGAAATCAGTGAAGAAGAAAAAGAGTTAACATCCTTTGTCAGGACGGTTTTAGCTAGCACTGAAGATGTCTGGAGTCATCTTTTTGAGCAAGAAGGCGCTGCCTATCAAACGCCTACTTTAGTCGTGTTCCGCGACCAAACTGCTACTGAATGCGGCGCAGGCATGACCGCCATGGGACCTTTCTACTGCCCTGCCGATCAAAAACTCTTTATTGACCTAAGTTTCAACGATGAACTAAAAAACCGGTTCGCTGCTCCGGGAGAATTTGCAATGGCCTACGTTATTGCCCATGAAGTTGGCCATCATATACAGCATTTGAATGGCACAATGAATAAGGTGCAACAAATGCGTACCCGTTTAAGTGAGAAGGAGTATAATAAATTATCCGTTAAGCTAGAACTACAAGCGGATTTTTTAGCCGGTGTATGGGCACATCATGCCAATAAGTTAGAACAGCTACTCGAGGAGGGTGACATTGAGGCCGGCTTACAAGCGGCCAATGCAATAGGAGATGATAAACTTCAAATGCAGGCTCAGGGTCAGATTGTTCCCGACGCTTTTACACACGGGACATCAGCGCAAAGAGTTTACTGGTTTAAAAAAGGTTATCAAACAGGAGATGTTAACCAGGGAGATACTTTTAATAACGATAGGTAGAGCTTCCCGCGCCCTAAATGTCATTTTTTTAAAAGGGGTTAAGACTAAAGTCGGACTTTGATTCTATCTATTTCTTCTATAAAGACTAGTGGCCAACGAGAACCGAGCTCAGCAAAGGTAAGAAGCAAATTTATCCTGTATACGTACCGTTTTCATGCATATAAAAATAAATTTGTCTAAGTTTGCGGGAGGGTCGCATGGATATTTCTCGCATTTGAGAATAGCCTCGACCAGTCAGGGTGATAATTACGATTTAAAATCACACATTCAGCAAATCAAATTGTTCAATTTACATGACTCAAGATAGCCGTTCAAGCAAGTTTATTCCCGCCTTTCCTGCCATGTTGAAAGGAAAATGTCCACGTTGTAGACAGGGCAATATGTTCAAGAGCTTTTTCTCCAATACCATGTATGAAGAATGCGGCCATTGTGGTTTAACTTTTGAACGCAACCCAGGCTACTTTTATACAGCCATGTACGTTACCTACGTATTTAATGTAGCAGAAATAGTAACGCTTGGAATAGCTACTTTCATTTTATCCGGGGGATCCGACAATCCCTGGTTATATGTTGGCATAATCATTCCGGGAATTTTGCTTTTGGCTCCTCTCAACTATCGATACTCGCGCATTATACAAATGTATTGGTTAGATCCGACGCTCAAATATAGACCGGATTTATCAGGAAATAAAAACGATCAGACACCTGCATAAAAAACAGCACCTATTGGCTTTTTCGAATATTCCTGCGTGCCAAGCCTAAAACAAGCGCGACAATGGCAAGCACCAATAGTATGTAAATCAAGTTTCCCACGGCATATACAAAAGTACCCAAAGCCCACCCAATCAACAATATAATAGCAATAATATAAAATAACGCTCTCATAATATCCTGTCTAATACAAGAACAACCATTTAAGTATATCTTTTGTTTTCCGGCATCGGTCATCACAATAAATCAATTCGCATATCCACATTCATTTCTCCCTTACCGTCAACTATGTTTTTATGTTCATTGAATGACGAACAGCCTTTCGGTCATTGCATATGAGACCAATTTTATCTATTTTTGCAAATAAAATAGAATAATTCCATTAGCTTGAGGCAATTACGAGGATTAGCAGGGAAAAAGAAAAAAACAAGGTTTTATACGCTCAACCAAACAGATTTCTAATGCAACAATCTATATTATTAAGTGGTCTAAAGTTTCAAATCACCATTCAACGTCTTTGCCAACAGTTAATTGAAAATCATCATGACTTCAAGAATTCAGTGATCATCGGTATCCAACCGAGGGGCATTTATTTGGCAAAACGGATACGGGAAGAACTACAAAGAATATTACAGATCGACTCCATTTTATTCGGTGAGCTTGATATTACTTTCTATCGGGATGATTTTCGTCGCAAAGAAAACGGTCCGCTAGTTCCTAACAGTACAAACATAAATTTTGTGATCGAGAACAAAAAAGTCATCCTGATCGACGATGTACTGTGGACAGGCCGGACGATCCGATCATCGTTAGATGCCATACAAGCTTTTGGCCGCCCTGAAAAGGTGGAATTACTGGTACTTGTTGATCGCAGATTTTCAAGACATCTGCCCATTCAGCCAGACTATATTGGCATTCAAGTGGATTCCATTAATTCGCAACGGGTCATTGTTAACTGGCGCGAAACGGACACACAAGACCAAATCATCCTTCTAACAGAAGAAAACAATTAGAAATTTTTGATTGCATATACAATGGCAGAAACAGCACAACAGCTAAGCACCAAACACTTATTAGGCATAAAAGACTTGTCCGCAGAAGATATCCACCTGATATTGGACACAGCAGCCACTTTTAAGGATGTCATCAACCGCCCAATCAAAAAGGTACCTTCATTACGTGATATTACAATTGCCAATGTCTTTTTTGAGAACTCGACACGCACCAGACTGTCCTTTGAGCTCGCCGAAAAACGTCTGTCGGCAGATGTCATCAACTTTGCGGCTTCTTCTTCTTCAGTCAGCAAAGGCGAAACACTCATTGACACGGTAAATAACATCTTGGCAATGAAGGTAGATATGATTGTTATGCGACATCCTTATCCCGGTGCAGGCGTTTTTTTAAGTAAACATGTCGATGCCCAAATTATAAATGCAGGAGATGGAGCACACGAGCATCCAACACAAGCCTTGCTCGATGCGTTTTCTATAAGAGAGCAATATGGCGATGTTGCCGGAAAAAAAGTAGCCATTATTGGCGATATCTTACATTCAAGGGTTGCCCTTTCCAATATTTTATGCTTACAAAAGCTCGGGGCCGAAGTACTGGTATGCGGTCCTACAACGCTTATTCCTAAATATATTACTTCGCTGGGCGTTAAAGTGGAGCATGACCTGCTCAAGGCGCTTCATTGGTGCGACGTAGCCAATATGTTACGAATTCAGCTGGAGCGTCAGGATATCAATTATTTCCCCTCTTTAAGAGAATATTCGATGCTGTATGGTTTGAATAAAACGATACTTGAATCCTTAGATAAAAAGATAACCATCATGCACCCCGGGCCGATCAATCGTGGTGTAGAAATTACAAGTGATGTGGCCGATAGCCAACATTCGATTATTCTGGATCAGGTTCAAAATGGTGTAGCAGTGAGAATGGCTGTATTGTACCTCCTTGCCGGAAAACGTGTTTAAGGAAGCATCAATCAAAAATATTTATCGTACACATTATTTCACAATTATTGCCGTTATAGTAAGAGGTTATTAACATTTGTTAAGTAATAGTGTACAAAACTTCATAACATCCCATTAATTTAGCATAAAAAGAATTTGAACAACATGTTTAATAAATTCACTCGTATTAGTCTAGCACTTAGTCTTTTCGCCAGCAGTGCCCTCGCCCAACAAAGTGCTTGGCAATCTCTTAACCAAGCTTATAAAACAGGTATGGAGCTGTACGAAAGGGGAAAATATGCCTCGGCTTATAACCAGCTTGGTAAAGTTGAAACCATCCGTACCAATACGACTATACAACAAGATGAAAGTGACCAAATTTCATTACTGAAAGAAAATGCACGTTTTTATCAAGCGGTTTGTGCGCTTGAATTAGGCAATCACGATGCCGAAGGCCTATTTCTAAAATTCATAAAAGATCATCCAACAAGTGCCAATACGAAAGCGGCCTACTTTCAGGTAGGACGATCCTATTTTGCAAAAAAGAATTATCCGAAAGCGATTGAATGGTTCAAGAAATTAGACGGTGGAAATCTAAGCGGTTCCGAAAACACCGAATATCGCTTCAAATTGGGTTATTCGCTCTTTATGACAGAAGATTATAATGCAGCAAAACCCTTATTTGAGCGCCTAAAGGAAGAAAGAGGCCAATATCAAGAGGCTTCCATCTACTATTATGCTTATCTGTCCTACCTGGATGCGGAATATAAAATCGCATTAAAAGAATTTGAGCGTTTAAAGGGATCAAAAGCATACGAGAACAGCTATCCATACTACATCGCGGCGCTCTACTTCCTCGACAAACGTTATGATGATGTTCTTTCTTATATATTGCCCATTTTAGAAAGAACTAAACAAGAGAACGAAACCGAGATTTTCCGTATCGTAGGTGCCACCTACTTTGCTAAGAACGACTTAGCCAAGGCGAAAGAATACTATGACAAATTTCAAGCCCAAGATCAAGGGAAGACCCAAAATAATCAAGATGATTATCAGATAGGATATATTGCCTACAAGAATGGCAATTATGAGAAAGCTATTAAAGAACTGGAAAAGTTAACGGAACCGGACGCTTATTTCCAAAGCGGAATGATCATCTTAGGGGATTCCTTTTTAAAATTAGGCAACAAAGAGAGTGCTCGTAATGCTTTTTTCAGAGCATCGAAACTTGATTTTGATCCTTCCATGAAAGAGCAGGGACTGCTGAATTACGCTAAGTTGTCTTATGAGCTGGAATTTCACCAAGTAGCCTTAGACGCCACCCAAGAGTACTTGAAAACCTACCCACGTTCTAAAAACCTCGACGAGGCGAAAACGTTGCTGGCAGAGGTTTTATTGAGTACAAAGAATTATCGATCGGCAGTGGATATCCTGGAATCCATTCCGAAAAGGACCAAAGAGGCAAATGCCGCTTATCAAAAAGTGACTTACTTCCGCGGTTTGGAATATTACAATGAGCGGGCTTTTGAAAATGCCATTTCGATCTTTATGCGTTCTGAACAGAACCCATACGATCCGGAACTCCTAGCTTTAGCAACCTATTGGAAAGCGGAAGCGATGTACGAAGTCAGAAAATACGGTGAAGCCACAACAAATTTCAGCAAGTTTCTGCAGTATCCGGCAGCAAAAAACACAGACGTTTATAATTACGCCAATTATGCACTTGCTTATGCGGCCTTCCGTAACGATAATTATCGTACTTCTGCCAACTATTTTGCTAAATTTCTAAATAGTGGAGAGCCCATTGAGCTGAATACAAGAAATGATGCCATTGCGCGTTTAGGCGATTCATATTTTATGTTGAAGGATTATGGTAATGCGATGGAGCAGTACAATAAGCTCATGAGTACAAAAGCTAAAACACAGGATTATGCTTTGTTTCAAAGTGGTATTATCAGGGGCCTACAGGGAGACGCCGATGGCAAGATCAGTATTATGACGGATTTATTGGCGCGATATCCCAACTCCAACTATGCAGACGACGCAAACTTTGAGATACCCTATACTTTTTTCCTTAAGGGAGAAAATGAAATAGCGATTCAAGGTTTACAGGATATGATTGAGAAATATCCACGCAGTAGCTACGTGCCGAGAGCACTTGTCACCATTGGTTTGGTTCAGTACAATAGTGACAACAACGACGCTGCGGTCAGAACCTTTCAACGAGTAGTTGAACAATATCCAACAACAGAAGAAGCAAAACAGGCGTTAAAGTCGATACAGAATATCTATATTGATAAAGGGGATGCGCAAGGATTCTTGGATTATGCCGGCACAACGGCCATTGGTGATTTGTCGACGGCTGAACAAGACAATATTACTTTTCAAGTAGCAAACAATTACTTCTCCAGAGGTGATTATCAAGCAGCTATTGAAGCAGTGAATGCCTATTTCGATAAATTTCCGAAACCTATACAGGAAAAATTTGCACGTTTCATACGTGCGGAAAGTTTGTACAAAACCGGGCATCCGCAAGAAGCATTGCATGACTTTAACATTATTTTGAACGATTGGACAAGTGCCTACACAGAACGAACCTTATTGAGTGTGTCCAATTTATACCTTGATCAAAAGAAATATAACGAGGCGATTGCACCACTGAAAAAATTAGAGCTTACTGCTGAGTATAAATCGCACTATAACTTTGCCATCAATAACCTGATGGTAGCCTATTTCAATATTCATGACTTTGACAATACGCTTATGTATGCGCGATATGTGAAGGAATATGAAAAGTCTTCTGTTGAGGATAAGGCAAAAGCAGATCTTTATGCTGCAAAAGCGCATATGTTAAAAGGCGACTTAAGCACTGCCCGAAAGGAATTAAATCAGGCGGCAGCCAACAGCCAAACGATTGTCGGTGCAGAAGCAAAATACAATATCGGTAAGTTACAATATGAAGCTGGCGAATATAAAGCCGCTCAGGAAACCGCTTTCGATTTAATTAAGAATATGCCGTCTTATGACTACTGGGTTGCGAAAAGCTTTATTTTATTAGCCGACTGCTATACAAAACTAAAAGATGAATTCCAGGCGAAAAGTACATTACAGAGTATTATCGAGAATTACGAAGGTAAAGATGATATCATTCCTACAGCAAAAGAACGTTTAGAAAAATTAACCGGAAAAAAAATAGATACTAAGAAAGTAACAGATAGTGTAAAAACAGAAAGCGATTCTACTGCGGTAGACAGTACGGAAACTGACAGTACTACTTTAGATTCATCCGCGGTTGAGAAACAAGCTTTATAAATAAGTTCATTCATACTATCTAAATAACGAAATACCATGATATTGAATTCTTCAATGTTAAAATATACATTACTAATCGGCTTAGGTTTTTGTTCCTTCGTTGCGTTTGCGCAAGAAGAAGAGCAAGTACCGCAAGAGGAAGCCAAAGGAAATTTAGGGGAAATTGAAGTTGTTCGGGACTACAAACCTATTTTGGCTGATGCGGTAAAAATCAGACAAAGTCCCGACCTCACGAATAATCGTAAATACCTGTCTAAACTTAACTATTCTGTTTTCGACAGAAAACTAGATATCAATACGGGAACACATCGCTTAGAAATACAACAATTGCCTGCGATGCGACCAGATATATTAACCAATAACTACGCGAAAATAGGGGCTGGAAACTTTAACACCCTCTTAGGGGAGGTCTACATTAGTAACGGTGAAGATCAAGCACTTCAAGTAGGCGGTTTTGCAAAACACCTCAGTCAAAAAGGATCGGATTACGAGGGGCAGAATTTTAGCGAGCAAAAAATCGGGTTATTCGGAAGAAGTATCTTAGACAGAATAACGTTGAATGGAGAAATCGGCTTTAATCGTTATGCAACGCGATATTATGGTTTTGTTCCCCTTCAGCCGGAATTAAACACCGACCCTACGAAGCAGCATTATAACGACCTTTACCTTAAAGGAGAATTGAACAGTAATTATGAGGATAACGAAGAGTTGTTAAGCTATTCGCTTAAAGTAGATGGATACCTGTTCGGCAATGCTTTCTCAACGAAAGAAAATTCCTTTGCCCTCAGTGCTAACATCAACAAAAAAGTCAACGCTTTTAATGTGGGGGCGAATGTTTCGGGAGATTTTACCAGTCTCAAGAGTAATGATTTAAGCTTAGGAAATCATATCGCCCGTTTGAATCCCTATATCCGTTTTCAGGGAAAGAATTATAAATTGACCTTGGGAGCTACTTTAGTAAGCGAATTTGGCGGGGAAGAGAATAGAAACAATATTTTCCCAACTGTCGACTTTGATTTCGCCTTAGTGCCAGAATATGCGAGCATATATGCCGGTGTGAAGGGAGATGTTGTTAAAACCTCATTCCGGTCGTTAGCTAATGAAAACCCTTTTCTTACGGAAAGCCCTTTCCTGGACACAACAAGCAATAGCCTAGTTGTACGTAATATGTTGGAAAAACTGCACGTTTTTGGAGGATTAAAAGGCAATGCCGGCGCTACCTTTGGTTATAAAGTTGGCGTCTTTTACAAACAAATCAGCGACCTGCCTTTTTACGCTATTCAGCCTAATTCACCTTCAAGATATGATATCATATACGATCGTGGAGAAAAGAATAAAGTCTTTGGTTTAGAAGGAGATATTAACGTCCGCGTATCTGAAGCGGTCAGCTTAGGCGGTAATTTATTGTTTAACGAGTATGATTTGGAAAATGAAGCTGAAGCTTGGTATATTCCAAAATTGCGCCTCGCTGCTAATACTCGGATCAATATCAGCAAAAAGGTATACATAGATGGCGAGCTTTTCTTCAACGATGCGATGAAAGCTAAAAGTTATCAGCAATATGCCGGTGTAAGCGGTACAGATCCAAATGCACCTGTTACTGTATCCATGCCATCGTTTGTTGATATTAGTGCCGGATTGGAATACCGCGCTACAAAGCAGATTGGCGTATACGTCAGGGGAAATAATTTACTAAACAAAGGTTACGAACGCTTCTTATACTACCCACGCTTAGGCTTTAATATAATAGGCGGTGTAAACGTTTCGTTTTAATTGTTAAGCTTTCTAAATTTGCCGACTCAAACGAAAGAAGGAATGTTTAATTTAGGCCAATACTTGCATCAACTCTTACTTATACATCCACAAGTCGGGGTACCGGGTATTGGTGTTTTCACCAAAGCGCGCATTGCAGCTCGATACGATGAGCAATTAGAAAAGTTTTTGCCTCCTACAAGCAGCTATTCGCTCATTCCTCACGCAACGACCGATAATTACCTAGTTGACTATGTTGCTAAATCCATGCACTTATCCAATGAGGAAGCAATTGACGTTGTCGATAAAACAGTAAATCGTTTGCTGACTGATATTGACGAACAGGGTGAAGCGAAGTTAGAGCCAATAGGTTATCTAAAGCAAATGGATGGAACGTATACGTTGGTTTCAAAAGAACTTCAATCGTTTTGGGGCTTACAGCCGGTGGATGATTATAAAGAAGAGTCTTTACCGGAAGAATTACCGGCTGTACAGGAACAGCCCGATACGATACTACAAGAACCTGCGATTCCTACTGAGCCGGAACAGCCTGAAATTAGCTATGAGACCGTAGCGAACCAAAGGGAAACAAATAATAATGTTTGGCTTTGGGTAGTAACCGGCATTATCGCTATCGGGCTAGCTGCATTTTTATTCTGGAAGCGTCAGGAGCCCGGTATTCCGCCGCATCAAAACGAAATTAACGTTGCCTTGAAAGATACAACGAATGGCTCAGCAAACACAGCAAAGGACACATCCACTAACCTACCAGATACAACGACAACCGGCCTTCCGGCCGACTCTTTAGCCGATTCGCTGAATCAGCGTGTATCTAAAGAGGAAAAAGAGCCGCTTGTACGAAAGGCATCAAAAGAAAAACCGTTTTCAATTGTAATCGGCTCGTTTAAAACCATGAAATTAGCGATTGAACAAGCAAAATATTTTAGAACGATCGGTATTAATGCATTTGTCCTGGAAAGCAATATGCCCAATAATAGAAAAAAGATATGCTATGGGTCCTATCCAACTAAAGAGGCTGCAAAGGAGCAATTGGAAAAAGTTAGGAACGAGATAACGAAAGAAGCATATATATATCCCTAGTGTATAAATGCCGGGAATAAATTTTATCTTGGTACCGATATTAAACAAACAGTGTAAAACAAAATTATTATTTATAAAACATGTTTTTATTACAAGTTACAGACACACCCGCTACATTGGACTCGATGCTTACCGCACCGGGCCCTTCTACTGCACCGATTGAAGATTTAAGTTTGTTAGACCTGCTTATTAAAGGAGGATGGGTGATGATTCCTATCGCCATTCTCGCTTTCTTGGGTTTGGTAATTTTTATAGAAAGGTACTTGACCATAAAAAAAGCTTCCCGTTATGATTCGAATCTTATGATTCAGGTCAAGCAGAACATCATGTCGGGCCGTTTGGAGGCCGCATTGGCGCTTTGCAGGAATAGTAACGGACCTTTAGGGGCCATGCTTCAAAAAGGGCTTACCCGTATCGGTAGACCCATTAAAGATATTGAAGGAGCGATTGAGAACGTCGGTAAACTGGAAGTATCAAAACTTGAGAAAAATATTAATATATTAGGTATCATTGCAGGTATTGCACCAATGCTAGGTTTTGTTGGTACAATCATTGGGGTGATTACAATTTTCCATGAGGTCTCCATAAAAGGAGTAATTGAAATCGGCACCGTATCCGGAGGCTTATATACAAAAATGATTACTTCTGCATCCGGACTCATTATCGGTATTATTGCCTATGTAGGGTATCATATATTGAATATGATGGTTGACCGTTTAATTCTTCGCATG
Organism: Olivibacter sp. SA151; assembly: GCF_054130995.1. Classification (NCBI taxonomy): domain Bacteria; kingdom Pseudomonadati; phylum Bacteroidota; class Sphingobacteriia; order Sphingobacteriales; family Sphingobacteriaceae; genus Olivibacter; species Olivibacter sp. SA151. The sequence continues at coordinate 4,877,780 of NZ_CP096391.1, forward strand.
GAAACAGATGCCATTGAGTTTATCGATCTATTGGACGAACCAGGCAGCTAAATTGGTTTTTGGCATTACTTCCACTGAGATTTGAAACTTTCAGGCACCGGTAATGTTCAGGGCCATTAATTCAAAAATGTATTTCCAATGAATTTAAGAAAAAGACACCATAGACCAGCTGCAGAGGTCCACACATCGGCCTTAAACGATATCATGTTCTTTTTGCTACTATTCTTTTTATTGGCCTCGGCAGTTGCCAACCCTCAAGTAGTGAAACTCTTGTTGCCCAGGTCACAGTCGGGAGAACAGTCGGTAGCTAAACGAACCATAAGCTTGTCAATTAATAAAGATTTGCAGTACTTTGTAGAAAAAAAACAAGTATTGCTCGATCAATTGATGCCCACCCTACAAAGTTATGTACAGGAAGGGCAGGAATTGACCGTGCTTTTATATGTTGATAGAACAGTAGCAATTGAAGATGTGATTCAGGTGATGGACATTGCCAATAAGTTAAAAATAAAGCTTGTTTTGGCCACCGAACCAAAAGAGAAGAGTTAGGCATTTAAATCGGAGAGTGTGCGATGAATCATCAGCATAAACAAGACAACAATTACCCCAAAGCTTTCGCAATATCGGCAGGCGTATTTGCTGCGTTCCTGCTGTTAAGTTTTTTTTGGATGCTGAGCCAACCAGCTGTTGAGTTTGGAACCGGCGGGTTAATTGTGAACTATGGTACCGTCGACGAAGGAATGGGCGATGATTATATGAGCTTGGATGAGCCTTCAATGGATCCCAACGCTAATCAAACACGACCTGATAAAGTTGTACCAAATGAAGAACCTACACCGGTAGCCTCGCAAGAAACCAATGATAAAACAGTGGTTACACAAGACGTAGAGGATGCCCCCGCGGTGGTGACTAAAGAGAAAGCAAAACCGACTTCTACTACACCTACCATTACACCGGAGAAGAAAGAAAGCAAACCGACCGTTAACCCCAACGCCCTTTATACCGGCAAGAAGAATAAAGGAGTGGGTGTTGGCGATGGTACGGGATCGACCCCTGGGAATCAAGGTAGTTTGCAAGGGAATAATATGGCCACTAATTACGGTGAGGGTGGCTCGGGTAATGGCCTTGTAGGCTTACCCAACAGATCTTTTGCAGTAAGACCGCAAATAGAAGATAAAGGTCAGCTTTCCGGTCGGATTGCGGTAGAAATCACAGTAGATCGGAATGGCGTAGTAACCCGTGCGAGAGCAGGTGCTAAGGGCACCACCTTGTCAGACGCTTCACTTTGGGAAAAATGTGAGGCGGCGGTCAGAAATGCACGGTTAAACGCAACCGACGGAGGACCTGAATTTCAATCGGGTATTGTAGTGTTCAACTTTAAAGTAAAGTAAGCACTCGTTTTCCATATCATGAACTATATTGAGGTAATTGATTATCTATACGGCCGTCTTCCGATGTTTACACGGGACGGCTCTTCTGCTTTTAAGAAAGATCTAACCAATATTCGCGCACTTTGTGCCGCCTTGGAAAACCCGGAAAAAGCATTCAAAGCTGTACATATAGCAGGCACTAATGGCAAAGGGAGCAGCTCACATATGCTGGCAGCGGTTTTACAAACAGCTGGATATAGAACCGGTTTATATACCTCTCCTCACCTTTTGGATTTCAGGGAGCGAATAAAAATTAACGGGGTATTGATACCGCAGGCCTACGTAATCGATTTTGTCAAAAACAATCAATCGTTGATCGAAACGATACAGCCTTCTTTTTTTGAGGTTACCGTCGCCATGGCTTTTCGTTATTTTGCTGATATGCATGTTGATATTGCGGTTATTGAAACCGGCCTAGGTGGTCGGTTAGACTCCACAAACATCATCAGCCCGATCGCTACTTTGATTACCAACATCGGTTATGATCATATGAACATGTTAGGGAATAGCCTAGCGGAAATTGCCTATGAAAAAGCCGGCATCATAAAAAGTCATACGCCCATTGTTATCAGCGAGCGGCAACAAGCTATAGAACACGTTTTTATCAATCGAGCACAAGAGTTGGTGGCACCCATTTTCTTCGCCAGTGATGAATGGAAAATAGATGAAATCGCAGTGGACACCGAGTTCCAATATCTAAAAGCAATACCTGAAAAAGAAAAGCCGTTTGAGACCTTGGAGCTGTGTTTGGATTTAAGAGGAAGCTATCAACAGAAAAATCTGCCTGGTGTTCTTAGCACGATCCGTATATTGAAGGAAATTGGTTTCACCGTTTCCGAAAACGAACTAGTCGATGGTTTAGAAGCGGTTCAAAAACTTACCGGTTTGATGGGCCGCTGGCAGAGGTTGTCGGCACAACCCTTAACGATATGCGATACGGGACACAATGAGGACGGCTGGAAAGAAGTAATTAAAAATATTACCCGTACACCCTTTGAAAAACTTCATATGGTTATTGGAGTAATGCGCGATAAGGACCTTGAGCACATGCTAACCTTGCTTCCTAAGGAAGCCAATTTCTACTTTTGTAGCCCCGCTTTCCAACGGGCTCTTCCGGCAATAGATTTGCAGTCACAAGCCGCTAATTATGGATTAGTTGGGGAGGCCTATGATAGTGTACAGCATGCTGTAGAAACTGCCGGACAAATCGCGTCAAAAGAAGATCTGATTTTTATCGGGGGAAGCACCTTTGTGGTGGCAGAAGCCTTGCCACTCTTTCAATGAAATTTGTTAGGGTAATAATATAAGATGGCGTCAAAAAAGTGCTACGTTCGAATAACACTTTTTTGACACCTCTTTATCTCTAAATTATTTTCCTTCTCTCGAAAGCGAATAAGGCACGTCCTCGTTTCCGACACCACGTGTCTTGTTCGGTTGACTGCCCATCTCAAACTGAATGGTTGCTCCTTTTACCAGTTCTTCATGCGAAAAGAAATTTTTAGTATAGGCTTTGCCATTAAGTAAAAGCTTATCAATAAACCTGTTATCTAAACTATTATTAGGGGCATCCAAGCTAATCTCTTTCCCTGTGGGCAATTTAATCTTAGCATGCTTAAATAAAGGCGCACCGATAACATACTGGTCGGTTGCAGGCGCCACCGGATAAAAGCCCAATGCTGAAAACACATACCAAGCCGAGGTCTGCCCATTATCTTCATCACCGCAATACCCATCAGGGGTAGGCAAGTACATTCTATTCATGGTTTCGCGAACCCAATACTGTGTTTTCCATGGCTCATTCGCATAGTTGTATAAATAAATCATGTGTTGAATTGGCTGATTCCCATGAGCATATTGACCCATATTTGCAATCTGCATTTCTCGAATTTCATGAATTACCTGCCCGTAATAACTATCATCGTAAATAGGCGGCAACGTAAATACGGAATCCAGTTTATTAGCAAATGCTTCTTTACCCCCCATTAAATCGATCAGTCCTTGTATATCATGAAATACGGACCAGGTGTAGTGCCAACTATTCCCTTCGGTAAAAGCGTCTCCCCACTTGAAAGGATTAAAAGGTTTTTGGAAATTTCCATCTTGATTTTTACCCCGCATTAAACCCGTTTCAGGATCGAATAACTTCTTATAATTTAAACTTCTTTTTTTATACAGTTCAATTTCCTTTTTTGGTTTATTCAATTTCTTAGCAAGCTGATATATGGCAAAATCATCATAGGCATATTCCAAAGTCCGAGCTGCATTTTCATTGATGTTTACATCATAAGGCACGTAGCCCAGTTTATTGTAAAAATCAGCTCCTGCACGACCTACCGCAGTTAGCGGACCGGCATGATTGGCCCCATGCAGCAAAGCTTCATATAAGGTTTCAATATCGTAGCCGCGTAGACCTTTAATATAAGCATCAGCCACTACAGACGCTGAATTATTACCGACCATGACATTTCTTAAGCCGGGACTTGCCCATTCAGGAAGCCACCCACTTTCTTTATACGCGTTTACCAAGCCTTCTTGCATTTTGGTATTCATTTCGGGGTACACGAGATTCAGGAATGGAAATAGACACCGAAACGTATCCCAAAAGCCTGTGTCTGTGAACATATACCCCGGAAGTACTTTTCCATTATAAGGGCTATAATGCACTACCGTTCCATTCGCATCATATTCAAAAAACATGCGTGGGAATAAAAGTGTACGATATAAATTTGAATAAAAAGTACGCACCTGGTCAATACTGCCCCCTCCTACTTCTACCCTACTTAAAGCCTCATTCCAAACATCCTTACCCTCCTGTTTCAAGGTTTCAAAACTCTTATTCCCAATCTCCTTTAAATTTAATGTCGCTTGCTCATGACTTATAAAAGAGGAAGCGACTTTGATGTTGATCTGCTCACCTGCTTTGCTAGTTTTGAAGTGTATCAGCGCTCCAACATGTTCTCCGGTAGACTCTAAAATTCCACTTCGAAGTGTTTCTCCGTTAAAAACAGCAACACCGTCGAAGTCCCGATCAAATTCCATCACAAAATAATTCTTGAAATTTTCCGGTACTCCTCCACTATTCTTAGTAGAATAACCAATAATTTTGTTCTCATTCGGAATCACTTTGATATAAGATCCTTTATCAAAAGCGTCAATTACGACATAAGCACTGTCTGTTTTCGGAAAGCTCATTCTAAACCGCGCTGCTCTCTCCGTCGGAACGATCTCTGTTGTTACATCATGATCAGCTAAATAAACACTATAGTAGTATGGGGTTGCGACTTCTGCTTTATGAGAAAACCAGCTGGCACGGTCATCTTCTTTAAAACGGGCTGCCCCGGTAACCGGCATAATCGCAAACTGGCCATAATCATTCATCCAAGGTGATGGTTGGTGGGTTTGCTTGAATCCCCTGATTTTATCAGCATCGTATGTATACATCCAACCGTCGCCCATTTTTCCGGTTTGCGGCGACCAAAAATTCATACCCCAAGGGCGAGCTATCGCCGGATAAGTATTGCCGGTTGATAGGCTGTGTTTTGACAGGGTACCCACAAGCGTACTTACATAATCGACAGGATTCGACACAGTTTTCACTTCCTGCCCACAAAGCGTGGAAGTAACAAGGTACATAGAAAATAAAAGGATAATGCGTTTCATTAGATTTTAGTTTTGCTTGATTCAATATAGTGCTGACTTTGGTTAGTGAAAAATAAGCTCACGGAGCTAATATATAGAAAATTTTCAATATTGCTAAAACGTTAAAGCTATAAATTGCTTAGAAGTCGCAAGCTCGTTCCGGAACAGATGGCTGACGAAGCATTCTTAACGTCAAACAACGTTTAGCATTCGCTATTAAATTTCGGATGGAAACTTCTGCAAGCGAATATTGAGCGAAACTAAAAAGTACCGTGCGAGTCGATTATTTTGCATATCCATAATACTATTACCTAAAATTTCTCTCCTAACACCTGTATTTTTATTAAACAGGTCAAAACCCTGTAAGCGGATCGCCAGCATATCATTTTGTAGAAAAGACTTCTCTATGTAGACATTGAGCAACGTTGGGTTTGCGCTAATCGAACTACTATACCCGGAGTTAAAATTTTGCGAAAAATCGGCACTGATAATCCATTTTTTAGGAAGATAGCCTTTCCCACCAAAACCAAGACTAAATGTATTAGCGCCCGCGTCCATAAAAGATGGAATATTATACCTTATCTTATTTATCGTATAACTGCTCCGTAAATCAGCCTCCAACAAATCTTCAATTTGAAAGTTGACCTGCAAATTTTGGGAAAATATCATGTTTCGGCCAACATTTCTCACATTATTGATATAAGTTAGATTATTGGTGTAATCCATTGAACCATTCAAATTGAGCGTCAGCACCTTTCCTGCCAGCGGCGCACTATAATGATAAAAGCCTCTTAAGTCATAATAGCCATTTGCATTTAAAAACGCTGTTTCCTGTATGGTGCTATTAGGTGTACTTATCCGATTTGTCACTACTTTATCCTGTATATGCGTAAAGGAGAAATTGGTAAAAAGCGAACTCCCATTTTGTATGTTGAAGCTTCTGTACTGAACACTCACCATATTCATAAACTCCGGTTTCAAATTAGCATTTCCAACTACAATATACTGTGGATTTGATACATCCCTAATTGGTTGAATTTGTGTAAATGCAGGCTGGTTGTTTTGCCCTCGATAATTTAACGAGAGGTTGCTGGTCTTATTAATCGCATATTGCAAGCGGGCACTGGGAACAAAGTTCAAATTATTTATATGCGTTACCACGTCTCTAGAAGGAGTTTTCCCATCCAACTTCGTGGGTTGCAAGGCAAAGCCAACGGTATACTTCAGTCGATCAAGACTGCCCTGGTAATTAATACCGAATTGATGCGTCTGGAAGAGGTAATCGTAATCAATACTTAAAGAATCTACCAACGACTCCCGAGCAGTAACAGAATCTATATCGAAGGTATTTCTAGCATTTGCAATGGAGTTAGATTCATATTGATAATTCAACTCCAAATAACTTCGTTTGGTTACCGGCTCCATATAAGACATGCCCAGTAGCATACTTCTATTATAGCTGAAGTTGCCTACTCGCTGTAAAAACTGCCGGTATCCGACCTGGGGATTATTATAACCTGAATCAATACTCGTTGAAAAATCATTTGCCACATCGCTCCTGGTACGCTTATAATACTCAAACTTCGCGATTACACTTAGGTTTCTACCTCTTGTCGGAAAACGATGATTATAAAATAAATCGATATCAAAGTTCGGATCACTATACGTGCCCGAAGTTTTATAAAGCCTGTCCGTGAACACTCTTTTATCCGTTATTGCGCTGTGGCTCTCATTTAATAAATCATTTGTAATATAGGAGGCCGTAGGCGTGATTTTCAAGTAATTTGCCGTATCAATATTCGCTTCCACTGTCCATGTAAGCTTATGCTTGATATTATCTGAAAGTGATTTTACTTCATCGAGGGAATTAATCTGCCGATTTTCATAAATACTGGTTAATCGAGTTGTTCCGATTGTTTGATTTCTACGCTTCGTAAATGTATAGCCCCCATAGACAGATACCCCTTTTGCCACTTCGTCCCGATAGTTCATGCCTATGGAGCTTGCACTATTGATACCATCCCCTCCGTCAATCATGCTACTTAAATCAGTGCCATCCCGGCTACCGGCTCCACTGATATCGCCAAAGCTAAATAAGCTGGTATTCGTATTATTAGTGGATCCTAAAATAGATACTTGCTTATTCCCTTTAAACTTATTAGCCGAGAAACTACCGATATATCTGCTATGCGCCTTGTCATTCGCATCCACACCGCCTCCGGCGGTAACCTGACCGAAAGTTCCAAAATTTTTATCTTCTTTAATGGTGACATTCAACACTTTTTCCGGTTCTGTATTTTTGATGCCGGTTATGTTAGCCTGATCGCCATAGTCATCTATGATCTGCACATTTTCTACGATCTCCGCCGGTAGGTTGCGTGTCGCGGTCAACACATCACCATCAAAAAAATCCTTTCCATTTACCTTCACTCTGGTAACGCGCTGCCCCTGCGCGTCAATATTCCCATTTCTGTCTACCTGTAAACCCGGCATCTGCTTGATCATTTCCTCTAATAGAGCGTTCTTACGAACGGAATAAGCCTTTGCGTTATATTGAATTGTGTCTTGCTTGATCACAACCGGAATAACGCCATATACGGCTATTTCCTGCAGTTCATGTGGTTGCTCCTTCAAATTAACGGTTACAAGCTCCGTTATGGGCAGTAATACATTGGAAGTATAATGCCTTTCGAATAATTGGAAGCCAATCAGGCTAAAGGTTAGTTTAAAATCACTGGCCGCTACCTTGTTAAAAATGAAACGTCCATGCTCGTTTGTGCTGGCCATCATTGTATCACTTTTTGCGTAGAGCCGAACAGTCACACCCACAAGCGGCCTGCCGGTAGAATCTTGCACTACACCGCGCACCTCTCTTGTCTGTATCTGTCCCTTTGCAATTGTAACAAAAGAAAAAATCACAATTATGCAAACCAATGCCCTGTGCATATAATATTTTAATCCTACCGATGCTTTATTAGTAACGAGAAATAACTTTAAATCTTATAAACACTCTAATATAGTTGAATTAATGCTTATTTCATCTGCAAATATTTTTTTTATCCATAGGTTGGGGCCTGTCTGATCGGCGATGATACCGATCCAGCTGACGCACGTTAGCACATAAGCCGTCAAAAAATTTACAGAGTTGTTGCTTAGTCATAAAATTTAAAGATGGATATTTAAAGCGATCAGCTCTGTAATTTATATTATGGTATTTATGATTCAATAAAAAAAGGAAAGCCCTAGTTTATCACTAAAGCTTTCCTTTTAAAAAATTATTAACAGCGCTTACTCCGCGTTATAACTTACTTTTGGTATATGTTTGTCGATTTCCCAACGGCCGGTTCCCTCTTCTCCAATAACATCAAACATTTCTAAAATTCTTCTTGCTACATATTCTTCTTCAATTTGTTCCGCCAAGAACCATTGAATAAACTGAAAGGTAACAAAATCTTTCACTTTAAAGCATTTTTCAGCGATGTTGTTAAATTGAGCGGTCACATGCATTTCTTGTTCCAACGCCAATTCAAAAACACTTCTGAAAGATTCGAAATCCTTTGGTACGTTAACAATTTCCGGCGAAATGGCCTTTCCTCCACGATCGTTAATATAATTAAACAGTTTCAGCATATGGTGGCGCTCTTCATCAGCCTGTTTGGCAAAATAACCGGCGCTGAAATCGAAGCCTTGATCATCACACCAAGACGACATAGCTAAATAAATAGCAGAGGAATGCGCTTCCACTTTAACCTGCTCATTTAATATTCTTTCTATTTCTTCATTTAATGAAGTTTTTAATCTCAATAGATCTTTCATATTCAAAATCGTTAATACTTAGCGGCGATAAAATGCCGTTAATCTTTATACAAAGATAACAGAAACGAGACTTAAGTTGCTTAAAATAAAATCAATACGTATTCAGTCTAAATTACTAAACCGCATTAACACATTCAAAGACGGCCTCGTCTCCTAGACGAGGGAATGCAATAAAGCGCTCAATGGATGAGGGGGTTACGACCGCTAGACCTTGATAACTAATAACTTTGCAGGGAAGATACTTTCAGACAGTCCTTAATGACACCAGGTAATTCCATCATAAATTTAGCCCCTTGCATCAGTTCTTTTAACCTCACTACTTCAGTCACATTCAACACAAAGCAACGTTGAGATCTAAAAGGCATCAAAATGGTTAAATCAGAGCTTGAAGTAGGTGCACATAACAATTCATCGACAGCTATGGTATCCACTTGTTTTCTAAAACTTATAAAATCGGCCACTTTAAAAGGTGTACAATCACCTGCAAATTCCAACCAGTAGCAGTTTTTATTGCTGCATTGTAATACAGCGCCATGTTCTGTTCTAAAAATCTCCTCTAAACTTGCAAGACCACAAAGCATATTCTGCAAACATTTTAATTTTACCAATGCGAATATAGCGATTATGTATAATCAGTCCAAATTAATGAATATTATTTTTCACTATTTCTTGCTGATTGAGAAGCGTTTCTAAATAATTCCGAACAGAGACCCTCCCCGACTAGCTAATTGATCAACCCGTTTTTCGATTTCGGGCACCTTTTCCAGAGGTGGTGCATGGTGAGGTTTGTTACGCGCGTCAATAATCAGTGGCCCCTTACATCCCCAATGCTTATACTCGACAAAGCTATTGACGCCATAAATATCATGCGAAGGATTGCTTCGTGTAAAGCACACCCAAACGAAATTATTGATATTTTCAGCCGTAAATTGCAGATCATCGCAAAGCACAATTAAAGCAATGCCGCTTAAATCCATGGATGTGAGCTCTTTTGCAAACACTTCCAGTTCGTCTTTCGCTTGCGGATAAGCAGTGAAAGGAGCTGCCTGAACAGCCAGTACACCGGGGACTACTATTTTTTTTTGTGCAAAGTTCCTGGGAAAATCTAGGCCGGCAGGCATTTCCGGCCACAAGATCCTCTTTACATTCCCCGCAGCGGCAAAGACTACCTTTGATCCCGAATTAAGTCCTTCGCCGCTATAATCGAGGGTATCTATCGTTGTCCGTGTATGAAAGTGAAGATCTCTTGCAAAATCCATTCGTGACAGTACATGCATAAGAAAAGCCGGAATATCATGTATATTCAATGAAGGATTATCCTCTTTCGCCGCTATAAACAAGTATTTAGCTAAACTTAACTGATTTTTTCCCAATACTTGATTGGCTATGGTTAATATCTCCTGCGGTCTATCGATTTTAAGATAAGGCGTATATCGTTCCGAACCAATGGCAAAAAGCAGCGGGTGTACGCCAGCCGCATCCACGGCATGAACAGCATGCAGACCATTGATTTCCTTAGGAATAGCCGGGCCGCTAATTTCATGAATCAATTCGCCAAAGCTTGTGTCTTCTTGTGGAGGTCTACCGACTACCGTGAAAGACCAAATAGCATGCTTGCGGTAATACACGTTATGTACATGCATCAGTGGGAACGGATGTACTAAGCTATAATAGCCAATATGATCACCAAAAGGCCCTTCGGGTTTATTTTCATTGGGATACACTGTTCCTGTAATAACAAAATCGGCATCGGCGGAAATACAAAATCCTTCACTGTCGTAAAAATAGCGAAACCTTCTGTTACCAAGTGCACCCGCAAAAATCATTTCTGAAAGCCCTTCCGGTAAAGGCATTACGGCTGCCAAAGGGTGAGCAGGGGGCCCTCCAACAAAGATGCTCACTTTGAGTGGTTTTCCAAGTTCGTTGGCCTTTGTCTGATGCACACCTATTCCCCTATGGAGTTGGTAATGAAGCCCTACTTCCTTGTCTTTTATATAATCATTTCCACCAAGTTGGATACGGTACATGCCTAAATTGGCCTGCATAATCCCAGGCTTTGTCACATCTTCCGTATAAACCTGCGGCATGGTAACAAAAGCCCCCCCGTCCATTGGCCAATTAACAACCTGCGGTAATGCACTGATCGTCGTCTTACCATAGTTTATCGGACTATTCTTACCAACTTTCATGGGTAGAGCCGACAATGCATTTAAAGAAATGCTGGCATATTTTAACGGGTTTTTAAGCGCTCGCATGGGATCCATTTTAAGATCGACCATCAATTTCATTTTATGAAGGGTATCCCTAAACATGAAGCGCGACCGCTCGAGCGTACCAAACAGGTTAGACACCGCAGGAAATTTGCTCCCTTTTACTCGCTCAAACAGAAGAGCTGGGCCACGATGCTCATATACGCGCAAATGAATCGCAGCCATTTCCAAATAGGGATCCACCTCCTCTTTAATCCGCACTAGGTGTCCATTTTGTTCCAAATCTCTTACACATTCGGCTAAGCTTTTATATCCCATGTAATTTCATTTCTCTTGGCGCCAAAATAGACAAAAAGCCCTTTTTTCACAAATATTTAGTCCTTATCTTAAGCCACAGTAATAGCTTCGGAGCGAATAACCGAGGCCAGCGAAACATCTACGCCCGTATAAAGAGATAGAGGCCTTCGCAGTTTGGCCAAAATTCACATTAATGCATAGCAATTGTTACTGCTTTGCCTTTTTACGAATTTGAATATTTGTTATCTTCGTTCTTAGGTCGTCATTTGCTTTCGTCGTACTTTTAAGGGTACTATAAAAGGCTTCACGTTATATCTAAGGCATTTCTATGGATGAAATACGAAGGCGCTTTGGTGAGATATCAGAAAAATATGACCAAGAGCGCGAACAATTAATCCCCTGCTTTCAGGACTTCTATCATATCAGTCTTCCACTGATACAGAACCATTACCATGCAGAAAATCTGTTGGATATCGGAGCGGGAACCGGCTTATTTTCTTACTTCGTCTATCAAGTTAATCCAAAGCTAAAGTATACGCTGCTCGACATATCGCCTGAGATGCTTGCTGTTGCGAAGAGACGGTTTACCGGTTTAAGTCACTTTTCTTACCTGGAGATGGATTACAGGGAACGTTCTCTTCCCGGAAAATATGATATCATTATTTCTTCGCTCTCAATCCATCATTTAACGGATCAGGAAAAATCCATTCTTTACCAACGGATCTTTAAAGCTTTGAAGCCAGACGGCTTGTTTATTAATGCCGACCAAGTAAAAGGTCGTACACCGGCGATCGACAATTTTTACCAAGATCAATGGCGTCGTTCGGTTATTGAATCAGGACTGAGTCAAGAAGCCATACAAAATGCGTTTAAACGGACTGCTATGGATAAGCTTGCTCCCCTATCCTGGCAATTAAACGAGTTGCAACGGATCGGCTTTAATGAAGTGGATTGTATTTACAGATACCACAACTTTGTAGTCATGATTGGCAGGAAGAGCTAAAATTTAACCGCATTTACTCCAAATCTATTCAGAAAGTCGACACCCTCATCCGATGTTAAGCCTTTATATTCAGCATAAGAGTATTTATACAGCACTTTGACGATACCTGCTGAGTAAATTAACCGAGCGCAGGGTAAACAAGGTGATAACGTAGTATACAAGGTTGCCCCTTGTAAACCCGCTCCATTTTTTACCGCATATAAAATGGCATTCTCCTCGGCATGTAAAGCCAATGAACAACTTCCTTTGGAATCGCGAGCACACCCTTCCAATGGCCACTCTTGATCGCAGTTATGCGTCCCGGACGGAGGTCCGTTATATCCGATCGATATAATTCTGGTATCCTTTGCCAATACTGCCCCTACATGCGCCTTTACACAATGAGAGCGTTCGGCAAGCTCGAGTGCCAAATTCATAAATATTTCATCAAAACTAGGTTTTGTCATCTCTTCTGATTGTTACATTGCAAAACTGTTACAGAGCCACTTAATGATAAAAAAATAGGGGCCTCAAGCGTAAATAACTTTACTTAACAGTGTTACAAAAATAGAATTAAAGCCCAAAATTCCTGTGACTTTTTTCAACAGAAACTTCCATTTAATATTTTTTTCTTATACTTGCAGCTCAACCAAGTAATGAAAATATGATTGAAATAATCATTTCCGGTGTTGGTTTAGGAATTATTTTATCTTTTCTGACCGGCCCGGCTTTCTTCGCATTACTGAAAACAAGTATAGAAAAAGGCTTCTATGGTGGTCTTTCTTTTGCATTTGGCGTATTCGTAGCCGATGTCATGTATGTAGCACTTGCCCTATATGGATCTTCTTACATTGCTCGTGAAAAAGAGATTCTTTTACCTCTTGGCATTATTGGCAGCTTTGTATTACTAGGTGTAGGCATTCATTATATTCGCAAAAAAGTCACCATCAAACGCACGAAGTGTCTATCTAAAAAGGAGCATAGTGGATACTTTATTAAGGGGTTAGCCATGTGTATTTTCAACCCAACACTGCTACTTTATTGGATTAGTGTGACAAGTGGCGTTGTTTCTATCAGTAATACCTTTGATTTAAAGCGAATCGTACCTTTTTTTGCTTGTGTACTTTTCACTCAGCTAGGCATTGATTCGTTGAAAGCTTTTTATGCCGACAAGCTAAGTCATAAAATCGAAGAATGCACATTGAATAAAATCAATAAGTTCGCCGGTGCGCTCATTATCGTTTTTGCTTTGCGATTGATGTATGAGTTGGTGTTTACGCATACGATTATCTAAGGAATAAGGAAGTAGTTAGTTTAGTTAGTAGGGAAGCTGTATGGAAGGTTTTTACCTCCCCTATTTTAACGGTACCATTTTCGTCGACTGCCCATAAGCAACGGATTAGCTATTCGTTTATTCTAAAAATCCGGGTAGCATACATTCATATGCTCAAGAAAACTTTTTATTAAAAAAACAGGCTGAGATAAACCCGACCTGTTTTCCATCTTTTGCTATTTAGCTTTTAACTGTACTAAGCCGAGTAGTAGGCACGTACGTTTTTACCTTCCACCCAATTCATAAAAGCGCGGTTGACTACTTTGTTCCCACCAGGTGTCGGGTAATCCCCTGAAAAGTACCAGTCGCCTTTATTCTTCGGACAAGCGATATGTAAATCTTCCAACTTTTGGTAAATCACTTCTACCTTTGCTTTGATATCAATCGGAGTCACGATACGCGCAATCTCACCTGATATTTCCTCATATGTGAATGGTTCATAAATAGCTTTGACATGATTTGGCACCAATGTTTTATCCATATCCAATGACTCCACACATTTTTGATATACGTCATCAATGATGTAATTCATGCCATTTTTTCGCAATAGTGAAATGGCAGCCTCAAAAGCAACAAATTCACCCATTCTAGACATATCAATACCATAACAATCAGGATAACGTATTTGCGGAGCAGATGAAACAATGATAATCTTCACCGGATTTAAGCGATCCAAAATTTTCAAGATACTTTGTTTTAAGGTCGTGCCACGTACGATGGAATCATCAATGGCCACAATGGTATCCTCACCGCTCTTCACCACACCGTAGGTTGTATCGTATACGTGAGCCACCATATCTTGCCTATCCGCATCCTGCGTAATAAAAGTTCGTAACTTCGCATCTTTAATGCTCAGTTTCTCAAAACGAGGCGATATATTAAGCATATCCTCCAACTCGGTGTCCGATATCTTATCAGTCCGTTTTAATAAGGTATCTTTCTGTAATTTACGAACATACTCGTTAATTCCATCCGTCACACCATAAAAAGCTACTTCAGCAGTATTTGGAATAAAGGAAAAAACGGTATTTTTTATATCGTGATTGATCGCTTCTAAGATACTGGGGCATAACAACCTTCCCAACTGTTTCCTTTCCTGGTAAATCTCGGCATCGCTACCCCGTGAAAAATAGATACGCTCAAAAGAACAGGACTTTTGTTCTTCCGGTTCCCGAAACATTTCTTCGGTAATTGTTCCATCTTTTTTGATAATAAGCGCATGCCCCGGTTTAATCTCGCGAATATTTTCAAATTTGATATTGAAAGCGGTCTGAATAGCCGGGCGTTCTGATGTAACCACCGCTATTTCATCATCATAATAGTAGTACGCCGGTCTAATCCCTGCCGGATCGCGCATAACGAAAGCATCTCCATGGCCGAAAATACCACTAATGGTGTAGCCACCGTCCCATGTTTTTGCAGAACGACGAAGAATATTGGCAACGTCAAGATTTTTTGCAATAAGCGCACTTATTTCAACATTGGAATATCCTTCTTTTTTAAATTTATCAAAAAGCTCTTGGTTCTCGGTATCCAAAAAATGGCCTATCTTCTCCAAAACCGTCACAGTATCAGCCTGTTCTTTTGGATGTTGCCCCAATTCAAACAATTGTTCCAATAATTCATCGACATTAGTCATATTGAAATTACCGGCTATTACTAAATTACGACTCATCCAATTGTTTTGTCGCAAAAAGGGGTGGCAATTTTCAATGCTATTTTTGCCATGGGTTCCATAACGCAAGTGTCCCAGTAGGACTTCGCCAACAAAACTCATGTTCTCCTTTAACCAATGGGAATCTTGAAAGAGTTCGGGTTCAGCTTGTTGAATAGCCGCAAACTTCCGTTGAACATATTCAAAAATTTCCGAAACAGCACTTGGTCCCATTGCTCTATATCGGCTGATATACCGATTACCCGGCTTAATATCAAACTTAATGGTGGCAATACCGGCTCCATCCTGGCCTCGGTTATGTTGCTTCTCCATTAATAAATAAAGTTTGTTGATGCCGTACAGAGAGGTACCGTACTTCTCCTGATAATAAGAAAGAGGCTTTAGCAAGCGGATTAATGCGATGCCGCACTCGTGTTTGATTGAGTCACTCATAGTTGGAATTGAGCATGCAAAATTACATATTTAAACAACTTTGCAAAAAGAAAGCGACCTAAAAATAAACACCCCTATGTAAAAAAATTGGAGCCTCTCCCATCAAGAGGCTCACTGATTCAAACACTGCTGTCTGAAGATATTGGTTTGGTTAATTAGAGTTTCTCACCATGTTGACTAATATCTAATCCCATTTCCTCCTCTTCAGGAGAAACACGTAACTTGCTGATCGCGTTTGTCACACGCAATAAAACAAATGCTACAATAAATGTATAGGCTACAGACCCTATCAATCCTATAAGTTGCGCCCAAAACAAGGAGGTTTCGCCAAAAAACAACCCATCGGTGGCCACTATTGGGTTAACGTGCTTTGAAGCAAAAACGCCTGTTAGCAACATACCAACCATTCCGCCAACACCATGACTTGGAAAAACATCCAACGTATCATCCACATTCGAACGTGTAGTACGCCATTCAACCAGTAAATTACATATAATTGCCGTCACAACCCCTATAATCAACGAATGCGGAACCGTAACAAAGCCCGCCGCTGGGGTAATGGCAACCAAACCGACTACTACGCCGATTGAAACGCCCAAAGCGGAAGGCTTCTTCCCCCGTGCCGCGTCAAAAAAGATCCAAGCCAGTGCCGCAGCAGCCGATGCTGTAGTGGTTGTGGCCAGGGCTGATGCGGCCAAGTGATTTGCTCCAAAAGCAGAACCTGCATTAAAACCAAACCATCCGAACCATAATAGCCCCATACCAATTAAAACATAAGTAACACGGGCGGGATCATGTCCATTGCTATTCCCCCTCTTCAAGAAGATGGCAGACATGAACGCAGTTACACCGGCCGACATATGCACCACCGTCCCTCCTGCAAAGTCTAACACCCCCATGCTTGCCAGCAGACCTTCGGGATGCCAGGTGGCATGGGCTAAAGGAGCATATATAAAGACGAAAAATAAACAAACAAATAAAATATAGGAAGTAAACCGAATACGTTCAGCGAAAGCTCCTGTTATAAGCGCAGGTGTGATGATTGCGAATTTTAATTGATACATAGCAAAGACGGCCAATGGAATCGTAGGAGCTCCCACCCAATTTGGTCCGTCCAACACGCCCTTAAACATAAAAAAGGTGCAGGGATTTCCGACAATTCCGTGCCATGATTCGCCAAATACCAGACTAAAACCGAATACGACCCAAATAACGGCCACGATGCACATACAGATAAAACTTTGCAGCATGGTCGAAATTACATTCTTTTTCTTCACCATCCCCCCATAAAAAAAGGCCAATCCCGGAGTCATGATCAATACTAAAGCGGTAGACGTTAGCATCCAAGCCACATCTGCACCATCGTATTCCGCAGTAGCTCCACCCCCAGATAGAGGAACTGATGGAAAAATTAGCGCTAACAGCACTACAAGCAAAAGAAAAATAAAAGGAACAGTTGATTTTTTCGAATTCATATTATATTTTAACATAAGTTGGGCCAAATATATACAATATTTCAAAAACAAAACACATATTTGTATTTTTTTAATACAAAAAATCAAAATAAATTAGAAATAACACAAAATAAAAAGAAAAACGTACATGAAAATATAAAACCACACCAAAAACAACACAGAATGAATTGATTTTCGAGTAAAAAACAGCAAATAAAAAAGAACAAAAAAGAAAGTGGAGAAAACAATGAAAAAAGAGAGCGGTTTAAAATCGATTAACTAGCCATAGGCAGGGACCGGAATGCTTGCCAACTACTTATTTAACCAAAAATCAAAAACGCTAGTTTTAAAGTAAATCAAGCAGAAAAGCGGGGAATATTCCAAACAGAAGCGTTAACAAGCATAAAAGAAAGGCTACAATAAGCAAGCCGTTCATTGTTCCCGACTGCTTCGGTTCCATGTTTGTATTTTTTAGAAAAGCTTGTAGGGGAATCTTGAAATAAAAGAATAAGGCTACGACAGTAGTAATGGCCCCGGTAATCAATAGAAATAGCCAAGCCGGATTTGCGTTGCTTTCATAGGCATTAAGTACAGCCGAAAAGGTAAGCAATTTAGCGACGAAACCTACTGTCGGTGGTAAGCCGACGAGTGACACCATAAATAAGGTTAACACGCCCATAATTAACGGATTTGATCTCCCAAGTCCTTCGTATTGCGTAATTTCCGTAAAACCAAACTTTTCTTCCAAATAATCGGCAAGCATAAACACGCCCATATTCATTACCACATAAGAAACCAAAAAGAAAAAAAGAATCGGAAATGAACGCTCAGCATCCGTTAATATAATCATAACCAGAAAACCTGTGTGTCCAATGGATGAATAAGCCATCATCCGCTTCATATTACTTTGTCTAATCGCCACTAGATTCCCTAAAAGCATACTAATTATAGCGACGACAGCCAACAGGTAAAATAGCGGCATCGGTAATGCTACTGTGCTTTGAGACCAAGCTAAAACAAAGCGTCCTAAAAGCATAATTGCACCTACTTTTGGAGCCGTTGACAAAAAAGCGGTCACCGGTGTAGCTGCTCCTTGATAAACATCCGGACTCCAAAAGTGAAAAGGAACAAAGGATAGTTTAAACCCGATGCCCGTTAATACAAAAAGTGCGGCAACGATAAACACGGGGAGCGGCATGCTCATCAAGCTGGCTAAATGTTTCGGGTCAACGAAATTGAGACTTCCGGTATATCCATAAAAAAAAGAAAGTCCATACAGCATAATCGCTGAGCAAACCGTGCCGAACAAAACATATTTCATGGCGGCCTCACTCTGCTTATTATTCCTCGATAAATAAGCCACCATAATATAGGAACCTATGGATACCATTTCTATTGTTATATAAGCCATCAGCCAATTCACAGCAACAACCATTAAATTTAAGCCAATATGAATCGCCAACAGTACGCTCAGTAAATCATCTATTTTCTTTGGGTGCTTTCTCAGCGGCTGATTATAATACACGAACACACAAAACAGTAAGCAAACTACACTAACAAGTGCTTTGAGTGTTGCTCCATGCGTATCCGGTAGAATCATTCCGAAAAAAACGGGTTCAACAGCAGGAGAAAAGCGCTGCATAACTGCGGTAATACCAGCCAGGGTTATACCTATGAAAGTAAAACACCAAGTAAGCGTGGATTTTTCCTTCCGTGCAATGCCTGAGAAAATAGTCATCAGAAAAGTAATCGTCAATATAAATTCGGGTAAAAGGAAAGGCAACCCTTCCCAAACGCCGTTTAACAAATTACTGATTTGCGGAATATACGCTCTCATAAACAACACTAATGATTTACGCGACTGACCAGTTCGATTAAAGAAAGTACGGAAGCATTTATCTTGTCAAAAACAAGGGATGGCATAATGCCAAATAACAAGGCCAATAGAACCATTGGAACCAGTGCCCATGTTTCTCGCCGACCAACATCCGTCAATGCAGCCTCCCATTGGCTTCCTCCCTTTAGACGCGTATGCCCAAAAAACATACGTTGCAAAGTCCACAAAAAATAAGCGGCGCTCAATAGAATACCTACCGCTCCACCAATAGCCATCCACCTAGGTAGAAGACCATTAACGCTCTCAGCGTTAAACGCGCCAATAATCGTAAAAGCTTCAGCGATAAAAGCAGAAAAACCAGGAAGTCCTAATGATGCAAAAAAAGCGATCGCCACGAAAGCCGTGTATTTTGGCATGATAGAGGCCAAACCTCTAAAATTATAGATCATCCGATCGTGCACGCGATCATACAAAACCCCCACGAGAAAAAACAACATCGCGGACAAAAATCCATGGCTGATCATTTGAAACATTGCCCCACTAATCCCTTCCGGTGTCAATGATGCAAGTCCCAAGAGTACAAATCCCATATGAGAAACGGAAGAATAGGCTACCAACCTTTTCAGGTCTTGCTGCGCCAACGCGTTCAGTGCCCCATAAATGATTGAGACTACACCGATCAAACCTATCCACCACGAACCGTTGAACGCAATATCAGGAAATATACTATAGCATATCCTGATGATGCCATAGCCTCCCACCTTCAACAATATGCCGGCCAGTATAATAGATATTGGAGTTGGTGCCTCTACGTGCGCATCAGGCAACCACGTATGCAGCGGCACGATAGGAACCTTAATTGCAAAAGCGATGAAGAGGATAATAAATCCGAGTAGTCGAGCCGATATTCCGAACAACTGATAGTTACCGATCCAGGAGAATAGAGCACCATCGACGTAGTTCTTATCATCCATCATGTGTAACAAATTGAAGGTATGATTGCCGGTGACGGGGTCGGTAACCGAAAAATATAAGCCTACCATGACCAGCAACATGAAAACTGATCCAAATAAGGTATACAAAAAGAACTTAATAGCCGCATATTCTCTCCTTACCCCGCCCCAAATACCGATAAGAAAATACAGAGGTAGTAGCATGACTTCGTAAAACACGTAAAACAGGAAAAAATCAAGCGCAACAAAAACGCCCATAACTGCGGTATTTAGCAGTAATAAGAGGGAGAAGAATCCCTTCAGTTGCTTATCGATTTTCCATGAAGCGATTACCGCTATCAGCATAACCAGAGCGGTAAGAAACAAAAACAGCACGGAAAAGCCATCCACGCCAACGAAATAGTCGACCTCCAAGCTTCCTAAACTACCCAGCTCCAGCCTGATCCATGGAAGTTTTTCCACAAACTGATAACTCTCCAAAGCGGAAACCCCAGGTAACTTGCCATCAAAGGAAGCGTACATATAAGCGGCAAGCAATAGCTGTATTACACTTATGCTTACCGCTATATACTTATATATCGTTTTATATACCGTAGGTATCAGCAATACAAACAGAGCAGCACATAGGGGCAAGAAGATTAAGACAGACAATAAGCTCATATTTTCAGGTTAAGGATTAAAAACTTTTAATCCAACAAATAACACAATTAATAAAACTAAAAACATACTAAATATATAGTATTGTATTTTCCCCTTTCTGGAGCCACGTAATACTCCTCCCATTAAAAAAGCGCCTTTTCCCAAACCATTAACAATAGCGTCCACGAAGTAGCGATCAAGCCATTGTGCAAAATTGGCAAGCGAACGTATAAAGCCTGTAGCCGCTCCTACAACGCCGTCAATTACGACACGATCTATCGCATATAAAATCTTTGAAAGACCAAGCAGGGGTTTCACCAATCCTTTTTCATAGATTAGATTTAGATACCATTGAGAAAAGAAAAACCGGTACAAAGGCCCCTGAAGACCTACTTTTGGATATCTTCCTTTTGCATACCACCTCCAAGCTATGAAAATCATTACAATAGCCAGCCCGTTAACTGCTGCAGGAATTACTGTATGATATATATTGACTCTTTCCAACGTTTCCGGCAACTCAAAACCTTTGATCAGCCAAGTATCTTCAAAAATTAACGGATTGTATGAAAACAGTGGAAATAGCGAACACAAGCCCAGAAACAACATAGGAAACAGCATAATCTTAGGCGCTTCATGAGGCTGGTATACATTTTTATTATTTTCTTCAAGCCGCAGCTCACCGTAAAAGACCTTGAAAACCAACCTAGCGATATAGAAAGCAGTTAGCGCACTGGTAATTAACAACGATATTGGTATCAGCTTCCACCAAGCAACTTGCCACTCAGACCACTCAAAAGAAAATATCAGGATAGCGTCTTTTGATAGATAACCTGCCGTCAAAGGTAGACCTGCCAAAGCAAGCGCAGCTACCAAGGTCAATCGAAAAGTCTGCGGCATATATTTCTTTAATCCGCCCATATTCCGAATATCCTGTGGATCTATCGTAAGGTTATGTTTTGCCTTCAAATGTTGCATCTCATGTATGACTGCCCCTGCAGAAAGGAAAAGTAAGCACTTAAAAAAAGCGTGTGTCACAAGATGAAAGATAGCGACGCCAAATTGACCAATACCAATGGCCACCATCATAAAACCAAGTTGTGATATGGTTGAGAAAGCCAGGATTTTTTTTATGTCCTGCTGGGTCAACGCAATTGTGGCCGCCATTAGCGCAGTAAAAGCACCAACCGAGCCAATCAGCAAAAGCACTTGATCGTCGAAAAGGGGAGCTATTCGCACCAGCATGAAAACACCCGCAGCAACCATGGTAGCCGCATGGATTAGGGAAGAAACGGAGGTAGGGCCCTCCATGGCATCCGGCAACCAAATATGAAATGGAAATTGGGCCGATTTAGCCATTGCTCCAAGAAAAAACGCTCCTCCTGCGACCGTCAACCAGATAGCTGGCATGGTATGTTCGTCATATGTCCATTGGAGCCCATTGTTTAAAGCTTCCCTGACCATTCCTCGATCTCCAAAAAGAGCGACTAAATCCAGTGTTTGAAATTGGGTATAAATAATCGCTATGCCTACTAGAAAACCTAAATCACCAATCCTATTAATGAGAAAGGCCTTCTTATTAGCCTTAATGGCAGCCGGTTTCGTAAACCAAAAACCAATTAACAAGTATGAGGCAAAGCCAACCAATTCCCATCCTATGTACATCAGTAGCAAGCTATCCGCCATCACCAGTCCTAACATGGCAAAGCAAAAGAGGCTTAAGTACAGCCAATACCGATGAATACCAGGGTCACCTTTCATATACTTCATAGAATATATATGAACCGGCAGTGCAATAACACAAACCAGCAACAACATGATGGCCGATAAGTTATTTAACAGTATACCTGCGCTAAAAGTATTGTTGCCAATTTGAAACCAAGAAAGCTGTTCATGGACTTGTTCCCTATTCCAAACCCTAACAAATACAAAAACAGCGGCTACCAAGCTGACGGAGATAGCCACGGTAGCAGGCACTCCGGTTCGCAGCCGCTTGCCGGGAATAGCCGAAACAAAAAAAGAAAAGAGCGGAGCTAACAGCACAATCAGTGCCGCCAAAACAGGTATCGATAGCTGATTTAGTTGCTCCATTAATCTTTTAAATCGTTAATATCGTCAGGGTTAATGCTTTTATAGTGTTTATATACGTTCAATATAATAGCCAGCGCGACAGCCACGGCAGCAGCAGCCAAAACAATGGCAAATAAAGCAAAAGTTTGCCCCCCATAAAATGTACCATCATACCTTCCAAATGCCACTAAATTCAATACCGCGGCATTGATCATCAATTCGATACCAACCAATACCAAGATAGCATTCTTCTTTGCGAGAACAGCATACATTCCGGTGGAAAACAATAAGGCACTGACGATTAGAAAATGGCTTAGGCTTATCACTGTAGTCGCTTCTCCTTCCTCGCCAGGTGAGCAGCGCCCATTAATGCCATCATTAAAAATATCGAAACTACTTCAAAAGGTAATATGAAGCGAGTCATAAGATTGATTCCTAAATGATGTATTGTATTGTCATGATGTTGTATTAGCAGTTGCTTTTCCTTCGCATCCGTTATCCATTGCGGTTGGTTAGTCGCCACTTGCCATACTACTGTCAACAGAACTGTAAACAGCGCAAGAGAAACCATTCCAGCCTGCCAGGAAGGTATGGAAAATACCCCCTTAAACCCTGACTGCAAATCATTTAACAGCACTTTATTTGATAGCATAAAAGCAAAGAGCATCAATACCAGTACGCCGCCAACATACACGATTACCTGTGTAACAGCCACAAAATCAGCAAGCGCAAACACGTAAAGTCCCGCAACGGCAAACAGGGTTACAAAAAAAAGAAACAGGCTTCGTACTAGATTCTTCATCGAAACAATCAGTATAGCAGATCCTACGGCAGTGAAAGCCAACACATAGAATAGAAGTAGATTTATATTCATGACTTCCGTTTTGCCGCCTCCTTTTCAGCTTGAAAACGCGCCAATTCGGCCCGCTTTTCTTCGATTTCTTCGTCCGTCATCTCCGAAAACTGATAAATTAGGTCCGATAAATTTGAAAAGCTCCGATCGTAATTATCAGTCATGGTGATACATTCTGTTGGACACACGACGGTGCACAAACCACAATACATGCACTTGGCCATATCAATATCGAATTTAGCCGCATATAAGCGCTTCACACTTCCGTCAGAAGTCTTTCCGATGGCCTCTGTCGCCTTAATCGCTTCGATGCTGATGCAGTCTACCGGACAAGCTTTGGCACAAAGGTCACAGACAATGCAATCATCAATCTCAACATCTAATTGGTATCGGGCAACTTCCGGTATCGGTATTTCCTGTTTAGGGTATTGAATAGTGGTAACCCCTTCTTGTTTTTCAAAATAATTTTCCTGTTTGATATCCAATTCTTTACGTGCCTTGCGCGCAGCAAAAAAATGCTTAAGAGTAATACTTAACCCCTTAAGTGCTGTTCCAAACGCATGTAAAGTTCTTTTTAACATATTTCTTCTTAGCTGTAAGCTATAAGCACTAAGCTTTAAGCTGTTCGTTCATCATTCACTCATTTCAGCTATTGGCTTTCAGTCGCACAAGCTCTTCTCCTATCACGGAATTGGCAATTTATAAGGCTATAGGCCATATGAATAAGCTTTAAGCTACACAAACTCCATTATCACATTGACTAACCGACCGTAGGGAGCTCATGAGTACTGAAAAAAGCAAACACTTACGAATAATCGGCTAATTCTCAAATCGACTAATCAACTATTCAACCATATTCATCGTTCATCATTTATAATTCCTGCCTACCGGCAGGCAGGCATCATTCAATACTAATAAAACTCTACTCAACCACTTAACTACTAACCGACCATAACCAAAATTCGCCAGATACCGGATATTGCCATACATAAAAAGGCCAACGGTGTTAATACCTTCCAAGATAAACTCATCAATTGATCCACACGTAATCGGGGGAGCGTCCATCTAATTAAAATCTGAATGCCAACAATTGTTAAGGTTTTCAGTAACACCCAAACAATCCCCCATACTATTCCCGTTGTCCAAGCTGCCAATTTCAAGGCTCCTATATTTGGCAGTGGTGTGTTCCATCCGCCCAAAAAAAGCACTACGCCAATCATGGATACCAAAAACATCAAACAATATTCGGCCAGAAAGAAGAAGGCAAAGCGTAAGCCTCCATATTCCGTATGGTAACCCGATACCAGTTCCGATTCCGCTTCCGGAATATCGAAAGGGGCCCGATTACACTCAGCCAACGAAGCGACAAAATAAATGATGTAAGCTAATATTAGATGAGGTGCTTGAAAGATATTCCACGCAAAAAAACCACCTATTTCACTTACATCCCAAAAACCAAGGAAAAGTAGACGTTCATTTGTTAATATTCCTTGATTAATGGTCATCTCCTGCATATCCAGTGTCTGCGTTATCATGACTGCAGCAATTAAGGCTAAACCCGCCGGTATTTCATAAGAAACGATCTGTGCAACTGCGCGGAGCGATCCCAATAAAGAAAACTTGTTATTAGAACCCCATCCCGCCATCAGCACCCCAATAGCCTCTACTGATATGATCGCAATTACATAAAACAATCCCAAATTGAGTGCTGCCGGTGCCACATTTGGCGCCCAAGGCATAGCTGCGAAACCTAGGTATACCGCAACGAATACAATAACCGGAGCAGCTGCAAACAACACCTTATCGCCGCTAGCAGGTGTTATAAACTCCTTTTGCAAAAGTTTAAGAATATCGGCAATCGTCTGCAAGCTGCCAAATTTACCGGTTTCCATAGGACCCAGTCGATCTTGCACAAAGCCTGCTACTTTGCGCTCGGCATACACGGCAAAAAGCGTAAACCCAGCTAAGAAAGTAAACAACAGAATGGCAACCAGAATATATATGATGTAAAAACTCAAGACAAAATTTGCACTAATTGTAATAAATGCAAACTTAATGATTAAGCATGAAAATACTAAATGGAAAATAAACTTATTTTGAATGATTCTAATAACTACTTATTCTGTAGAGCTGAGCGTGGTTATGAGTTGCAGATACCGGTATAAGGCGGTAAGCTATAAGCGCTAAGCTGTAGGCGTACCGAATTACCCTAGCCGGTTATAAGTTTTAAGTTATAGGTTTTAAGTAGGGCTTCTGCTACTATAAGGCCGTAAGCTATAGGCCCTAAGCTGTAGGCGTACCGAATTACCCTAGCCGGTTATAAGTTTTAAGTTATAGGTTTTAAGTAAGAGCTTCTGCTACTATAAGGCCGTAAGCTATAAGCTCTAAGCTGTAGGCGTACCGAATTACCCTAGCTGGTTATAAGTTTTAAGTTATAGGTTTTAAGTAGGGCTTCTGCTACTATAAGGCCGTAAGCTATAAGCTCTAAGCTGTAGGCGTACCGCTGCTACTGCCTGTGTTACTGCAACTATTATCACATTGGCTTATTATTCACTGTCTAATTACTTTCAAGGCTTTAATGAACTGACTTCGTTCGGTTATCACACTAGCTATTCACGATTTTCCTACTTAACAACTTAACTACTCCCTATTTAACTATTCCCCATTAACTGCTCCCTAATAAAGCTCCTTCAAATGCTTATAATTGCTCTTAACGGTATCAAGCACTTCATCCATTCGTCCATTGAGTATCATTTTTCCCATTGTAATGGCATAACCCTTCATCTGAGAGAATTCTATCTTCGGCGGCATTGCCAATGAGTTCGGATTCGTTTTTGCGTGCACCAATACGGGTCCTTGATAAGCCAACGCCGCCTTAATGCCCTGCTCTACCTTATCCGGTTCATCGATGCATATTCCCTTCATACCCATCGCCATGGCAACCGTTGCAAAATCCGGATTGTACATATCCGTTTGCCAATCGGGCAAGCCAGCCACTTCCATTTCCAACTTTACCATACCCAGTGAACGATTGTCGAACACAATTACTTTTATTGGAAGATTATACTGAACAATCGTAGCTAAATCACCTAATAACATTGATAGTCCGCCGTCACCACAAAATGCGATCACCTGTTGATTAGGCCGGGCAAAGGCGGCACCAATAGCCTGCGGCATAGCATTGGCCATCGAACCGTGATTAAATGAACCAAGTAATTCCCGGTTAGCGGTAGCTTGTATAAATCGTGCTCCCCAAACACAGCTCATGCCGGTGTCAACCGTGAATATTGCATCATCTGTGGCTAACTTATCAATCGTATGAGCTAAATATTCGGGTGATATATTATCCTTTTTCCCTCTGTCGTTCACATAAGTCTGCTGCGTCTCTTTTACTTTTTCATAAAGCTTCAATTGCGCTCGTAAAAAACTATCATCTTGATTTTGGTCCAACAGTGGCAACAGTGCTTGCAAGGTATGTTTAATATCGCCCATTAGTCCCATTTTGAGCTTAGCCCTACGTCCCAGCCGTTCCGGCTTTTCATCAATTTGAATAATACCGCAGCTTTCCGGCATAAAGTCTTTATACGGAAAATCAGTTCCCAATAATACAAGCAGATCTGATTCGTGCATGGCATGGTAGGCCGACGGCAACCCCAAAAGTCCGGTCATTCCGACTTCATTCGGATTGTCGTATTGCACATACATCTTACCTCGAAACGAATAACCAACTGGTGCATTTAATTTCTTTGCTAAAGCCACTACCTCGTCATGGGCTTCTTTACAACCAATACCACAAAAAAGGGTAATCCGTTGATGTTGATTCAACAATTGCGCGAGACTTTGTAATTCTTCGTCATTTGGACGTACTACGGGCCTCTGTTTTAGCAAGCTAGTTTCCGTCAATATATCAGCAGCATCTTCCATGGCTACATCACCAGGCATACCAATAACCGCCACACCTTTTTTACTATAGGCATGTTGTAAGGCTGCCTGAAGCATTCTCGGAAATTGTTTCGGCGTCGTAGCTATCTGATTGTAAACACTGCAATCGTCGAATAGCTTAATTGTATTTGTTTCCTGAAAGTAATCAGAGCCCATTTCGTCGGTATGCATGGTTGACGCAATCGCTAATACAGGAGCCCCGGATCGATTGGCATCATATAGGCCATTGATGAGATGTACATGTCCAGGACCGCTGCTGCCCGCGCAACAAGCGACACCATTCAACTCAGCTTCCGCAGCTGCGGCATATGCTCCTGCTTCTTCGTGGCGAACATGTACCCATTGCATCTTGCCGTTTCTTCGTACGGCATCATTTACCTCATTTAGGCTGTCGCCCGTAACTGCATAAATACGTTTAACTCCTGCGTCCCAAAGGGTTTCAACTAGCTGATCTGCCACTTTTTTTGCCATGATAAAAAATTTAAGGTTGTTAGTAAGATCTAGTAATAACAACACATTGGCTTATTAGTTTGGGCAGCGATAGTTTTGAGTGTATAATAGACGATTAAAATTAAGCAAATTCAACCCAATTGCCGTCAGCTCGGATAATTTCTATCAGCTCATTCAAAGCATCTGCAGACTGCACGTTTTTCTTCACAACCTCTTTTCCCCGATAGAGTGTCACCCTATCAGGCCCTGCACCCACATAACCGTAGTCTGCATCGGCCATTTCACCCGGACCATTTACAATACAGCCCATAATGGCTATCTTTAATCCTTTCAGATGATTCGTTCGGCTCCTGATCATTTGCGTGGTTTCCTGTAAATCGAATAAAGTGCGACCACAACTTGGACAGGAAATATATTCAGTTTTTGAAATTCTCGAACGCGTTGCCTGCAAGATAGCAAACGACGCGGATGCAAGCTTATCGGTTGGAATGGAAGCTGCATCAATCCATATACCATTGCCCATTCCATCTATCAAGAGCCCTCCTAAATCAGTTGCAGCATATAATTGCAGTTTAGAAATAGGTTCTTCAGGACTCATCATATCGCCTACCGGTCCGCTAAATTCTACCGGATCATAAGATCGCTTCACAATAACCGGCATCTCCAGTCCCCAACTCCTTAGCTTTACAAAAAATTCCCGTTGATCGGCCATACCATGCAGCTGTCTTGTCTCCAAAACAAAAACCAGGGTTTGATCCATCGGTAAATTTTCGAACGCTTCGCTTTCTAAGTCATCGTGAAAAATGCGCACCAAATTAAGATTGGTATCACGTTCACTAGCATTTATATAATCATGGAGTGTATATAATGGATGCGCATTCTCTTTATTCGTTAAACCCAACCAGGTGGCAAAGTTGTAAACCTGTTTTAAGTTTCCCGGCATGGTAAAGGAGGGCAAATTATCACCAAAAAAAACAAAATCAACGGATTGATCACCCATATGATATTTATCCAACAGGGGGTCGTATATATATCCGATATCCTTTAATACCATAGGGTCTATCAATCGCTTGTTAGATAAGTCAGCCACCACACGGGGGACCATTGATCCGCCGATAAAGGCATTCACCTCTTTCGTTTCATGTCGGCTGCCCAAGTTCTCTACGATAAGTTTCGAATTAGTTACAATTTCTTGTGAATAATTGATCTCCAACACTTGTTCTGCACGTTTTACGTAACGGTTTACTAATGCTCTAGCCACCGGTGCCTCCAATTCCGGCTCTTCTGTTAACGATACCCTCACCGTGTCTCCAAGTCCATCTTCCAATAAGGTACCGATCCCTACGGCCGATTTGATTCTCCCATCCTCTCCATCGCCCGCTTCTGTGACACCTAAATGTAAGGGATAGTTCATCCCTTCGGCCACCATCTTTTCCACGAGCAAACGATATGCTTGTACCATCACCTGCGGATTACTTGATTTCATTGAAATGACGAGGTTGTAATAATGAAGATCTTCACAGATGCGGATAAACTCGAGTGCAGACTCCACCATACCTTCGGGCGTATCGCCATAATGACTCATGATTCGATCCGATAAAGAACCGTGATTTGTACCGATTCTCATGGCGGTACCATACTCCTTACAGATTTTTACCAAAGGAGCAAACTTGGTATAGATTCTCTCTAGCTCTGCCTGATAGGCTGCATCGGTATAAGTCAGCTGGTCAAATTTCTTCTTATCAGCATAATTTCCGGGGTTCACTCGTACCTTTTCAACAATACGCGCTGCTACTTCTGCCGCATTTGGCGTAAAATGAATGTCAGCGACCAGTGGGACTTTGCACCCTCTTTTGAGTAGCTCTTTTTTTATCTCAGCTAAGTTTTGCGCTTCCTTGATACTGGGAGCCGTGATCCGCACATACTCGCAACCAGCCTCCACCATTCGTAACGTCTGTTCAACAGAGCCCTTGGTATCCATCGTATCCACCGTTGTCATACTTTGAATGCGGATTGGATGCGTACCTCCCATCGGAACATCGCCGATTTGTACCTCTCGTGTAAGCCAACGCTTATAATGCGTCAACGATTCACAATATTTTCCGGGGAGCGTTAATTTCTTCGTTAAATCCATAACCTGTATGTGTTGCACAAAGTTAGGTAATTTTCCTATCTTTAGCCATGGAACAACAGATTACCTTACCTATATTAACTAATGAAGAACAGCGGGTATTGGGTTCTTTAATGGAAAAAAGCAAAACGACACCCGAATATTATCCGCTAACATTAAACAGTTTGACAGCGGCTTGCAATCAAAAATCATCGCGGAAGCCTGTCGTGCAATATGACGACGACACCGTTATAACGGCATTGGATTCTTTGCGGAAGAAAGGTTTAGTTGCTACGGCTACCGGAGGCACCAGCCGCACCATTAAATACAGACATACCTTAAGTGTTCTATATCCGATTATACCCGCCGAAGTAGCTATTTTATGTCTTCTGCTTTTAAGAGGTCCGCTAACCGTTGGCGAGATCAACAGTAATTCCGGCCGGCTTTACGAATTTGAATCATTGGCAGAAATTCAGGAGTATCTAGATAAGTTAAGCCAAGAAGCGGAACTGCCTGCCATGATTATTCAAGTTCCCAAGAGACCCGGACAAAAAGAGGTTCGTTATATGCATCTTTTTGGTGGCATGCCTGATTTTGAAAGCAGTGAATTCAATGAAGTGTCTGCTATAAACATCCAAGATACAGGCGTGTTGGAAGCTCGCTTAGCCAAGGTAGAACAAGAACTTGAAGAATTAAAAGAGGCATTTGAAAAGTTAATGAAGGAGCTTTATTAGGGAGCAGTTAATAGGGAGTAGTTAAGTTGTTAAGTAGGAAAATCGTGAATAGCCAATGTGATTAGCCAATTATTCGTAAGTGTTTGCTTTTTCGGCACTCATGAGCTTCCTACGGTCGGTTAGCCGATGTGATAATTAGCCAATTAGCCAGTGTGACAATTAGCCGATGAGCCAATGTGACAATTATTCGTAAGTGCTTGCTTTTTCGGCACTCATGAGCTCCCTACGGTCGGTTAGCCGATGAGCTAATTGGCCAATGCGATAACGAGAAGGGCCGGTGCGACTGAAAGCTGATTTCTGATAGCTGGCTAGTTGTCCAATGCAATGACGGCTCTTACTTAAAACCTATAACTTAAAACTTATAACCGGCTAGGGTAATTCGGTACGCCTATAGCCTAGGGCCTATAGCTTACGGCCTTATAGTAGCAGAAGCTCTTACTTAAAACTTAAAACTTATAACTGGCTGGGGTAACAAGTTCACTTATTAACGACCTAAAGCTAAAGCTTACAGCTTGAACACTTCAGCTACGGGACTAAATAAATAAATTTTGCCGGTCGCTATTTCTTCGCATCGAAAACGGGTTCGATTTTTTTCCCCTTTTTTAAAGATTCGTCCATTGGGAAGTGCAAAAGCACTACCCAATGCTAGTTCTTCCACCCTAACATGCCCATTTTTAGGCTGATCATATTGTTTCAATATACGATATAACGTTAGATCAGAGCAACTGGAAGCAGCCGGATTTGCCAAGTAACTTAATACCGCTTGTCTCACATCATCTGGGAACACCTCCATTTCAAAAAAAGGTTTCATTAATAATTTAAAATTCTGTTTCCATTCTATACCATGAGGTTTTGCCTTTGTTCTGTGTTCATTCCAAGTTTTCAGATGCGCGAATTCATGCACTGTTGTTACCAAAAAAGCATAGGGGTTCAGGTTATGGTTGACCGAGATACGATGTCCTTTGTCTTTGTACGGCGATCTGTAATCACCAAACTTAGATGTCCGGCTTTTGCTGATCTTAAAAAGGCAGGGTGCTTGATGAATCCAACGGGCAATTATTGGGGCAGCCTGCTTCGGAACATATTTTTCTAATGCTAACCTTGTTTTTTCAATCATTTTAAATACGACGCTAAAAATAGCAAGATATTCAGAATAAACAAGGCTTTCACGGCAAGTTCCGGAACACCTAATATTTACATTGGAATAATGCCTGTAATAAACGAACGTTTTTCTTAATCAATTTTAACTATCTCGCTCCGGATAAGCTCGACTTGACACGAAGACACTTTTGTCTATTTTAACAATTGGAACACCAATAGAGAGGAAAAATAAGCCAAAGCCGTCATGTAGGTCAACTGGATAATTGGCCACTTCCAACTTTTAGTTTCCCGATGTACCACCGCGATGGTACTGATACATTGCATGGCAAAAGCATAAAATATCATAAGAGAAAAAGCCGAAGCTACCGTATAAATCGGTTCCCCTGTTATACTATCCTTTGAGCTGAGCATCTTTTGTCGAATTGTTGAGGTATCGTCTTCAGGTTCTTCTACACTATAAATGGTAGCCATCGTTCCCACAAAAACTTCACGTGCAGCAAAAGAAGTAATCAGCGCTATACCAATTTTCCAGTCGAAACCCAAGGGTCTTATAGCCGGTTCAATCGTCTTTCCCAAGATACCAACGTACGAATTCTCCAGCTTCTCTGCTGATTCCAAAAATTGCCGTTCCTCTTCCGAGTAGTTGTTTACGTAATCTTCAGTTTGATATTTTTCTTCGATAGCCTCCATTCGTCCCGGAGGACCGTAAGTTGCTAGCACCCACAAAACAATGGACATGGCAATAATTACCTTCCCTACCTGCAAAACAAAAGTCTTCACTTTCTCGTACATAGTTAAGAAGACATTTTTCCACCGCGGTGCCCGATACACAGGCAATTCCAGGATAAAATAGGATTTCTCCTTGGTTTTGATGACTTTTTTCATAACCCAGGCAACTACAATGGCTCCTATCGTACCTATTAAATACATGCCCATCAGGGCCAAGCCTTGCAGATTAAAGAAACCCCAAATCTTATCGTTTGGCACAACCAAAGAAATTAGTAAAGTATATACCGGTAAACGTGCCGCACAGCTAATGAGAGGCGTTACCATTATGGTAATAATCCGATCTTTCCAGCTTTCAATATTTCTCGTCGCCATAATAGACGGTACGGCACAGGCTAAACCGCCGATCATTGGCACGACCGACTTTCCGTTCAACCCAACTTTTCGCATAATCTTATCCATCAAGAAGGTGATTCTGGCCATATAACCCGTGTCCTCCAAAATGGCAATAAAACCAAAGAGAATGGCAATCTGCGGGATGAACACCAATACCCCGCCCAGCCCTGCTAAGATGCCGTCCAATAAGAGATCAGCTAAAACTCCTTCGGGGATATACTGTCTTCCTATTTCATCCAGCCAGGCAAAAAAACTTTCTATTAAACCCATAGGATACTCGGCCCAGGCAAATATCGCTTGAAAGATGAGTAAAAGAATAGCCAGGAAAGAGACAAAACCCCAAACCCGATGCGTCAAAATACGATCGATTTTACCTGTCGGTGTTTCCGCTATATTCTTAGGCATTTGCTTTACCGATTCCTGTAAAACCGTGCTAATAAAATCATATCGAGCAATCGTTTCTTTGGTTTGCGAATGTTGAGGCTGGAATGCGTTTGCCTGTTCCAGCGATTCGATATGGTTGCTCTCTTCTTCGGTAAGATAATCGAGTATCTCATGTTGATGAGCAAGTAAAAGCGCTACATAATCTTCCTTTATACGAATATCCTGCTTTATCTGCGAGATCAGTGCCGGAGCAATTTCACAAACCTCAATACTTTGCTTTTGCAGCGCAATGCCGGGTGCGTCTGCAATAGCCTGCTTTAATAATTCTATATTCTCATTTTTTCGGGCACTGATAGGCACCACTTGTACGCCCAACTTTTGAGACATTTTATCTACATCGATCAGGATTTTTTCTTTCCGAGCGGCATCCGACATATTCAGCGCCAAAATAATCGGAATTTTAAGATCCGCAACTTGCGTAAACAACAACAGATTCCGTTTAAGATTGGTAGCGTCCACCACCACCACGATCAGATCCGGATGAGAAGCATTTTTGGGATTCGTCAATACTTCCAGCACAATTGCCTCATCCCGACTTTTAGGATAAAGGCTATAACAACCCGGCAAATCGATGATTTCCACATGCTTTCCGTTTGGAAGTTTAGTGGTTCCTGTTTTTTTATCAACGGTAATACCTGGAAAGTTCCCAACTTTTTGATTGAGTCCGGTCAGACTATTAAACAAAGTTGATTTACCCGTATTCGGATTCCCTACTAACGCTACTCTCATGAATATCTGTACTTATCTATCTATATTTTACAATCCCTCAACAATAATAGTTGCCGCTTCTTCCTTTCGCAAACTAAGCTGATAACCGGCAATAGACACCGCAATGGGATCTCCCAAAGGAGCCACCCGTTCAAAAGTAATCCGTTCTCCCGGTAAACATCCCATTTCCATAAGCTTTACGGAAAGGTTTAGGTCAGTAAAATCTTTAATAATACCGGAACTTCCGATTTTTAATGCTGTCAGTTTCATCCGTAAATATTTTTTATCTCTAGTCGACGGCCGACCTGCCGGTAGGCAAGGCTATATTCAAAACCTAAAGGCTTATGAATACAGATTCAACATCCGACATCGTGAAATGCGACATTTCCCTAGGTGCCTTTCCAATCCGTCGACAGTGACGACCCAAAAAAGGCAGGGAGCCTTATCGCAAACAAATCCAAAGGTAAGCTTTATTTAGAATGATTCAAAAAAAGATATTAGCTTCTTACAAATTCACGACTAAATCAGCGCTTCATAAACTCATAGCTATCGGTTCACGGTTCTATAGTGTTTACTAATTGGCGGGCAATTACATCCTTTTTTGAAAAGTCCGCAAGAACTAAGCAAGAGACATAAGCCAACTAAAAAGAAAAGGATATACCTATTGTTCATATAAATTTCCATTCTATGTTAAAAAAACTCAGACACTTCTTGTTTTAACTTTTCGCGTTATATTTTTGCTGCCCTATAGCTTCTATGCAACACGAGATACGAAAACAATCCCATACCCGTACCAGTCATGTCGGCAAAAACATCCCACCAATCACCGCTACGATAGGTAAAGAACTGATACTGTAAAAATTCTGTAAGTAAAGCAAATATTGCCGAAAAAATGAGCGCTTTCAAAAAAATACCGAATTGAGGCTGATGAGTTTTCTTTTTTCTTGCGTAACCTAAACAGAGCAAAACCGAAAAAACAAAGAAAAATCCAGTATGTACCAATTTGTCCATTCCTTCAAAGTGCGGTACTTTTTCTGTCGTGTTATCCATTGGCAAACAAGTAAGTAACAATACAACTACGGCCCACAAGATGGCCCATATAAAATGCTTCATAGCTTAGCGCAGGGGGAGAATAAAAGTATCATTCTATAAAATGATCAAGAAATAAACCAATAGTAAAAAATTAAAGCGATAGACTACTATTAAAAGAAGCAATCTATCGCTTTCACTTGTCTCGTAATACGTAATATTAATGACAAAATCGAATTCGGTAAAGCAGCGTATTAAGCTCCTACCAATGCTTGATATGCTTCAGCAGAAAGTAATCCGTCCAGCTCTGCACTATTACTGATTTTCACTTTAATAATCCAACCGTCACCATAAGGGTCATTGTTTACCAATTCCGGCGACCCATCCAACGCTTCATTTACACTTAACACAGTTGATGTCACCGGCATGTACAAATCAGAAACGGTTTTTACTGCTTCCACCGTACCAAATACGTCATTAACAGCCACCTCATCACCCACCGTATTGATGTCTACAAAAACGATATCGCCTAATTCACGCTGAGCAAATTCAGTAATTCCTATGGTTGCTTCATCGCCCTCTACACGGATCCATTCGTGGTCTTTCGTGTACTTTAATTCAGCTGGAAAATTCATTATTATTTTGTTTAGTGCTTTAGTAACCCTTCTTCGTTAAGAAGACCGGTATATTCATGTTGTTTTTTTGCCAAACTTAGATAAAATTGCTTTCAAATGCAATTTTCATTGCGTGGCTCTATGCTTTAGCCCCTGAGCGGGGACGGGGAACTTGTTAGTAGGAAATAGTGATTTTTAGCTATTAGTTTTTAGCTATCAGCTTTCGGCTATTTGGTTATAAGTTCTAAGTTATAGGTTATAGGTTATAGGTTTTAAGTAGGGGCTTCTGCTACTATAAAGCCGTAAGCTATAGGCTCTAAGCTGTAGGCGTACCGAATTACCCTAGCCGGTTATAAGTTCTAAGTTATAGGTTTTAAGTAGGGGCTTCTGCTAATGTGGTAACCATTATCACATTGGCTCATTCACCAGCTGTCAGTAATCAGCTTTCAGTCGCACCGGCCCTTCTCGTTATCGCATTGGCCAATTGGCTCATTATCACATCGGCTAACTGACCGTAGGAAGCTCATGAGTGCCGAAAAAGCAAACACTTACGAATAATCAACGAGCTTTCGGTAATCAGCTATCAGCTTTCAGTTGCGCTAGCCTCTCATCATCACATTGGCTCATCGGCTAATTATTCACTATCTGTTTTTATTATTAAGGTGTTCATGAGCTCACTTTGTTCGGTTATCACATTGACCAATTAACGTCTCAACAACTCAACTATTTCCCTACTCAACTATTTCCCTATTAACTACTCCTTACTGCAATAATATCCTCAAATTGAATCCGAAGTTGCTATAGGCCGTTGCATAGGTTTGCGAAGTATAAGGCTTCACTGCATTGCTATCGAAGAACATTCGGATATTAAAACGATTATTGAACATATAATCGATAGACGGTCGGTAAGTAATATTTTTATTTCCTGAGGCCATTTCAGAAAACTCGGAATCGGACCGGTATACCAAGGTTTTCATATCATTGATAGCCACATCCAGTTTAAAGGTCAAATCGTTTGAAACTTTTCTATCTGCAAACCAACCAAAGGGAAATCTAAAATTAGCAACACGATAGCCTGCCCCCAAAATGAAGCCTTCATCCAGTAGCTGTGCCAATTGACTGTTCTGTAGGCTAAGACTTAAAGTCCGAGCCTTCCTATATTCCGCATTGGCTGTTAGGTTATTCTTGAAACGAGCGTTGAAGCCAATCAGGGGTAAAAATTGCTCTTGTAAAGTAATTTGTGAGAATTGATATTGTGGCAAAAAGTTTCCATTGACATCTCTCACCGAAGACGCGCCATTCGTTTCACCATATCGAATAAGTGTGGTGTAACCATTAATATTATAGAGTGTTCGATAACCATGTACCAGTTCCAACGAGGATAAATAATCGCTAAAGAAAGGATATTTCGCCAATCCATTATACATAATACGCCAGTTAGGTATCGGTATACGCGGGAACACACCTAAGCTCTGCTTCTCCGGGCTTTTGCCTGTATAAGCCGCCAGAAAAGCGCCAACTACTACGTCTTGTGCCGTATTTCCATATCCATCAGCAAAATCGCCGATCGTTCCTTCCGAATTGGGATTTAATTGTCCCAATCTTCGTGAGATTGTCCCTCTGTTTCTTTCAAAAGTTCTGAAAAGCTCATCTTTGTTCGAAAAGGCCGTTTTCAAAGAGAGATACGATATGCTGTAATCCCCTGCTGTAACCGGTGTTACCCGCTCAAATCCTTGCGTATCTTCGTTAAAGAGCACTTGCGTGGTAAAATTTCTATTTTCAATCCGCGTAGCTGTCAAGTCGATCCGTAGATCCTTAAAGGGCTCCAGTGTAGCGCGGATACTCAAATCCTCGCGTAAAGACTTCGCATAAAGTTGCGTCTGCAGGCTATCGGTACTCAACCATCCATTGGCAATCGCTTTTCCTAATATATCCCCTTGTCCACCAAATATGAATCCGAAGCCTGGGGCATTCATATCGAAGTCCAAACCCAGGATATTTGTTTTCCCGAGATATCCGGGTAAAAACGTTCCATCAACCCTGGTGTAAGCAGCGTTAATATCCTTAATGCCGGAAACAAAGTTTGCCAGGATTTCAGTTCCTTTGTTCGGACTTCGTCCATTTCGCGCATCCCTAAAGAAGGGGAATTTATTAAAGAGCCCCAAAAGATTGAACCGCGGATTTAGTTGCAAGGTCCGCGAGTTCTGAATCGTATTTCCGATATTCAGGTTCGGGTCGTTGATTGCCAATAAGGGTTGGGTCTGCCAAGCGAACTGACTTCCATAACGAGCGGCTACATTGATCCAATCAAGTCCCGGAATTTTATCCAGCGGCACATTATAGGTTAAATTCATCATATGGTTATAGTCAGTCGTTCTCCCCAACTTCCAGAAGTTTTCCCATAAAGTATCCCGCTTTAAGCCATCCAAACGTCCCTGCGGTTCATCTATAATAGAATAGTTAGTAGCATTAAAATCCAGCTTTAGTGAGCGAGTAAGATTCCAGCTGATACCATATAGCCGCGTCATCGTAAAATTCTTATTATAGAGGGTACCTATATTACCGGCAGGCAGGTAGTTATCCGGTGAACTGCCGGTACGAAGTGTGTTCTCGGTGTAAAGTCTTTGTACATCAATCCGAAAATTAATAAAAGAAGGCATCAAATTAAAGTTCAGATCACTTAATAGACGAGTATATCTTCCTTTAAATAATTTCTTCAGCGGTTCTATGTACTTATCTTTATTTTGCACATAATCGTAAGATAGTGAAGCGCGATAATTGTTTTGAACGGATTTCTCTGTCAAATAATCACGATGGTAAAACTGTGAGAAAGCATAGGAGACGCTAAAGTTCTCGATATCCCACAAACGTACCGGTTTTTCGTTATCCATACGCAACTTCCGCACGTTCATGAAGCTGATACTTTTGCGCGTCGTATAATCCTGCGTCAGGCGCAGAAGGGAATCTTTTTGATTATCATTCAGTCCATCCAGTGCCGATTTCATTTCAATGTCCGGCATTAAGGGATTGTATTGTGGGGTACGCACCTGACTTGAATAATTAAAGTAAAAAGGAATTCTAATGCCCGTGCGTTCGGGGAAGAACTTACCTAGCTCCACACTACTTGTAAAGTCAAAAAATCGATCTTCCGTCCGATTTCGCTCATTGATTCGCGCGTCGATTGCACCAAAGCCAATGGTACTCTTACTTCCAGAAACCGTCACATCTGCGAAATCGGCCAATTTAGCATTTAAGCGAGCTGTTGCGGCCCATCCCCCCTTATCCTCATAATCGGTCAAACGTAATTCATTGAACCAAATAACACCTGATTTCTCCATCCCGTCATCATTTGCATTATTTTGTCCTTTCAACGGATTTTTGACACCCAGCATATAGAATCTGATTTTACTGATGTCCGGTTGTCCTTTAATCGTCACGGTATTTGTGCCATCCACAAAGCTATAGGGCACATTGATCGGCCAAGGACTACCATCGGGTAGGGTAGCTTTATTTCTTGCTTCTTTTGCCTCCTGGAATAGTTTAATTTCGACATTCATACGATTACTTGACGGCCAAATGGCGTCTGGATCCCGGCTTCCCGGCGTCGTTACTTCGAGTGGCATTTCGTACTCATAATAGTTTTCGATGCCATCGGTTCCCACCCTTATAAAACCATGTAAATCTCCACTTCGCAACTCATCGCCTTCCGCGTGAACAAACATCTGCAAGCGTTTGTAAGCTCGAAAGTCATTGGTGGAAGTACGATAGGCCGCTTGTCCATAACCATCTCGCAACCGGTTGACGGTGACCGACAAAGCCTGCTCATTCAATTGTACATTTGTGTTATAATTGCCATAATCGATCTGTCGTTCGATGCCCGGAGGAACTACGTACGGAATCGGTTGCCTGTTCCCGTTTTCTTCAATACTAACCGCCGCTACTTCAATGGTAGAATTGTCTAAACCCGGATTATTTAAAGTTGGATCTGCAATGACTTTTGTAGGCGATCGTTCCGAATTGAATCGCCGCCATTCGCCCCTTACCAATTGTAATCTCGCCATTCTTAGGATAGACGTATCCGCGAAATTTGTCATGAACATCCGTATAAAGCGAATAGACTTAAAGTCTTGGGGATCGCCTGCCTTGGATTCGTATTGCGTAATTGGAATGCGTAGTTGATACCATTTCACATTTTCCTTCTTACCATTGGCCAAGGTAACGGGTGCATCAATCATATCCACAATAAAGTTCTTACCCACCATCATATCCTGCGGACGAACAGAAACACGGTACTGATAATACTCGTCGATCTGGTTCATGGTATTATCCCGATTGACATCCTCCCCATCGGGTAATAAGGTAGATGCCGACGTATTGACTCCATCTCCTGCTCCGGCCTGCTCCGCAGTTTTGCTATTACCCTCCGTCCCGTTAAATCGCTCATACCGTTTTAGAATACCGGCATTCTGCGCATCCAATTCGGCACTTCTAAAATAGCTGAAGTTATCGCTTGAGGGGTCGTTATTTAACTCCTGTAAAGGTTGCGGGTTTAACGTTGCACTAGCTTGCGACAGAAAGTTCGAAAAATGATTTCGTTCGTCGGCATCGTTCAAGGCATCTAAGCCGACATCCTGTAATGCGCGTTGATCGGGATTATTCGCGAAGGCCTGCACCATGGGTTGCAGTTTAGGAACTCTTCCCCAATTGGTTAGGTCCATTTCTGCATAATTGCCATTCGTAGGCAGTGCGTTTTCCACGGCCCGACGCCCGTCTTTTAAGATATCTTCCGAGATATTTCCCAAGTTGAAATAAAGATCCCCACCCTCATCCTGTGGTTTATAAATGAACGGATCCATCATCCAAAGCTCGATAAATTCGATATTTTGTGCTTCAAAATCAGGCGTTTGAATTTGTCGGAACATACCTCCCCAGCGGGATTTGGGATTGGTTAAGGTACCATCACTGTTTACACCTGAAAGCGTATAGTTATAAGGGCCTCTTATTGTAGGATAAAAACTGAGGTCAAGTGTAGACATGAACAAAGGCTGTCCGGTAACCGTTTGCTTATTCGGAAACACCTCCTGTTCCAATACCTCCCGTACGTAGTGGTTCGACAATTCCGTTAAATTGCCCCTAATATTCGCAGGTGTAAGACTATTATCATTCCGATAAAAAACCGGATCAATATTATAGAAGGCTAGTCGGGCCCTGTTGTAGCCATAGCGTAAATCATTAGATAGCTGTGACTCGGGAAACAATTGAGGCGTACCCGAAATTTGCCAGCTATAGGCGCCTTTTAAATCAATTATAGACCGACTGTTTTCAAAATCATCAATATAGCTGGCGCCATTTCTGGATCCGGCGATATTGGTTGCCTTCGAATGTCCCGGTATCAGATTAGCAAATTCGCCATA
Source organism: Olivibacter sp. SA151 (assembly GCF_054130995.1). Classification (NCBI taxonomy): domain Bacteria; kingdom Pseudomonadati; phylum Bacteroidota; class Sphingobacteriia; order Sphingobacteriales; family Sphingobacteriaceae; genus Olivibacter; species Olivibacter sp. SA151. The sequence continues at coordinate 4,919,065 of NZ_CP096391.1, forward strand.
GAAGGAAATAGTAGATTCCTCACGTGTATTAATAAATGGAATTTTATCCACCATACGCGTAAGCCATCGAGAAGGAGCGTTATAGTTCACATCAAATCCCCAAATGGTATTGGAGATTGGTTCTTGCGCTAAATTGACTTTTTGCGTTAGTGGTCGTTCCGATAAATTCATAATGGTACCGCCCAGTTGAAGCTGGTCGTTCACCATATAATCTAATCGGGACCCAAATAAGGTCCGTTGTTGTAAGCCAAAGAGTTCATTGTTTTCCATCTTTATTCGAATGGCCTGCCCGGATCTTAGTAGCGCCTCATTTAAGATGCGTACCCTTCCAATTTCGTAATCCACCGTAAAGTCTGCCCCTTCTTGCAAGGGAATCCCACCTGCATAGACCTGTACCGACCCTCGGGGGATGTTAATCGCTCCTAGCTGGAACTCCGATCCTGCTTCGGATTCATAGGTGCCGCGTATTGCGTATCTATTTTTGTTGGCAAACAGTTGCTGTGCAACCACCTTGGTTGAGTCATAGAGTTCTTGAAACGCATACCGCTCTGCCAACTGCTCCTCTCCCGGGGCGAATAAGCTCTTCAAATCCTTTCCGAAAGGTTCCACTACCGGGAATACAACCCTTCCATATTCCGGGTCGATCGTCAGGCCTTCCAAAAAGTCAAAAACCCCGTCAGGCTGTCGATCATTCTGTGGATTAAGTCGGTCCAAGCCTGTCAACTGCAGCCATAATTTGTTGGTGGTATTTTTCCCTTCAAACATCACCGGCCGTTCAACCCCCGTTTCGTCTTCCAGTCTAAAGACATTCAGAATAAAATTATTTCGTCCTACCCGATAAGCACCGATCGAGTAGATGTTTTTCATCATTAGGTCCCAAACAGGTAAATTAGGCTTCAATACTTCATTTTTCAACAACTTGGTAAAGAGCACCTGTGGATTGGATGGGGTAATAGGAATATCCGTAGAAAATTCGCCTACCTGGTATTCCCTCCCGTTGGCTGTATAGCGATAAGCAACCGCCAGTACCTGATCAGCGTTTAATGGTGTATTTAAGGAAATATATCCCAACCGTCGATTCACAGTATACTCCTTTTCCGTTAATTTCCGTGCATTGGAAAGGCGAGCATAGTTGTCGTTAGCTCCACTACTTTGGAAAAGGGCGGCAACAGCATTTGATGAGCTATAGCGGGCATCGGGGTATTGCTGTTGCAAAATCTGCAAGAGCCGGTTCGACTGTTCAGGAAAGGCAGGGTCGCCTACCACACCCGCCGCCGGTAACTGAGAACCTCCCGGCTGATTAAACATCGGATTCCAGGGGCGACTTTCTCCTAGGTCCATAAAAGCCAATACATCTCGGCTATTTTCGATCGAGTTACTCCTATTCGTAACCCAAACTTCGATCTGCGTAATATTAACATTCGTTAATAATAAAGGAGCATTGGACATTGCTCTATTATAATTGTCGCGAAAGTACTGCGCAAGGAAGTAATGCTTGTTCTGTTCGTACTCGTCAGCTTTCAACGAAAACTCATTTTGCTGCGCGCCATTGGTAATAGTGATCTCCTTGCTTTGCGATCGTTGCTGTGAAAAGACACTCGTTACCCCCAATTTACCAAATTGCAATTGCGTCTTTACACCGAAAAGAGCTTGTGTGCCTGAAATTAATGTAGAATTTAAAGGCATACTTACATTACCCACTTCGATACGACGAATGATTGCGTCATCTTTTCCCACGTAGTCAAACTTAATCTGATTTTCAAAGTCGAACTGCGCCTCCGTATTATAATTGGTAATGATGCGCATTCGATCACCGATCTGACCGGTTAAGTTCATCTGGATACGCTGATCGAAATCAAATCCGAATTGCTTCCGTTGGCGCTCATTGAACATGGGATTATCGTTTTTATTATATTGTCCCATAATGGTAGCATCCACACTTCCCCTAGGTATAATATTAATCGTATTTCCACCAAAAATCTTCTCGAAAGTAGGGCTATTCACTTGAATACTAGGAATCCATCCATCTTTCCGCGCACGTCTGGAAAAGTCATCCGACAGCTCTCGCCAAGTACGTTCTTTCAACGATTGGTTTTCATATTGCTGATATTCGTCAATACTCAAGTACTGTGGCGGACGGTACATGCTGCTTCCAATATTATCTCGAATGATATATTGCCTACCAATGGGATCAAAGTCTATTTCCCTTTTGATAGTCCCGGGCTTACGAAGATGAATACCATTATCTCGTTGGTATAAATTTAGGAAAGGTTCGTCCTTAATGGGATAAAGCACTCCCGTACTGTCACTTACATTCTTAGTACTATCTCTATTAGTTGATAATGCCGGCTTTTGCCGGGCCAAAACATCTATCGCCCCCGGAACTGAAAAGAAAAAAAGAAAAAATAGTATACTCGAAAAGGTATTTTTCACAGCACAGGTAAATGAATGTACTTGCTTTATAATATAATTGATAACTTGAGTTCAGGCCATTACTATGGCTTAAAAAAACACCACCAATTCAGGTACAAACGAACAAAAAAGTGCACACATGGCCTTTGTTCATTTTGTTCAGATTTTAGCCAAGAAACACTAATTCGTAGATAATTATTTTTCCCCGTGTATAAGAAGAGAGGCCTTCTTTTTTATTCAAGGAGCAAAGCCATTAGCTTTGCTTTTAGATTGTCAGGTGTATTACGAAGGCTATCAAAAATAGCTTCCGACCGGAGCTACACGTTCGACCCAAGCCCCCGAGCTTGCCTGAAGTACGTATTCACTCAGACCGACTTCGGGGCTGTCAGGAGCCCAATCATACGTATAACCTAAGCGAGTCCAAGGATAATGAAAATCAGCAGAACCGGAGAGGGTTCTATAATAAGCAAAAAGAATATAATTATTGAACCAAGTGTTATAAGTTTCTGAAACGTTATTACTTAATACTGCCCCTGCTGTCCGTGTAGCAACTCTCGGATCTCCAGCAGGTCGATACAGGCGTTCGGGGTTTACCCACATTTCCGCAATATGTGTGTTGCTTCTTTCGTTGGCTGGAGGCAGACCTAAGAGCTGACAGATACGCATGGTCGTATCACTGGTAGTCTGTAAGTCTTTGCCAATGCGCGCTTTCATTTGTTGAGGAATAAAGACCCAAGATTCGCCCCATACGTTCGTAATGGAATCTCCTACCGGGTAGCTGTTCGGATAGCGCATAAAGCTGGCTAATAAAACATAGTCTTTCCCATTGATTGTTTTCCATTGCAGCGCCGTGTTCTCTTTCGAAATTTGCCAAAGTGTGTCAATGACTTCCGAACTATCGGCTACCATTGCATCCAAAATAGCGTGTTGATAAAGTTGGGCCATTGTAAGTGACGGAACTTCCGGGGTCGGGTTGACGGGATCATCCTTTTTACATCCGCCAATGAAGATCAATATGAACAAGACACATAAAATTAAGCAGTTACGGTTAATTGTTAAAATACGCATAAAATTATTAAACGAATTAAGTTAAAAGAAGGCTAAAATATCTAATTCGGTTTATTTCCTATAATTCAGAACCTCAAGTTTCATCATGACGATTTTCATCACTTAGCTGAGAATCACGCATATTTTGACAAGGAACGGCAGTGAAAGTCGAAAAATCATGATCTAAAGTCGCTTATTCATCTTGTTCATTTTCTTGAGCAATAAACGATCTAAACTACCGGAAAACCTGTAGAAAAAATAACTCATTTATGAGGATTGTAGAACCATACGGAATCAAGCAATTTTGTTAAGCTAATGTGTATTACAGAAAGAGTCCATAAAGTATTTTATTAGCCCTTTACCTGAACAAACAGAAACGTATTAAATAACAAGTTGGATTATGAAAAAGTTAATTGTTTGCTGTGCCCCCCTGATTTTTTTGTGTGTGGCCAGCGTGAAAGCGCAAAGTTTATTTGATAAAGTAGACCAAGCATTAAACAAAGTAGAAAAAGCATCTAACACAGCCGATAAAACAAAAGGAACCGGTGATAAAGTGTTAGGCTTTTTTAAGAAAAAGGAAAGTGCGGAAGAAGATTTTACGACCATTAATATTTCCGGTATTAACCTCACGAATCTTAAAAAGCTAAACGAGCAGGTTGAGACGTGCAAGGGAGTCGAAAGTACCAAGATGAAATTCAGTCCATCCGGCTCTGTGATCTTAGTAGACTACGAAGGATCGGCAGAGGATTTACTCACTGCCATTCAGGAGAAATCAAAAGACATTTTTACCGATGAGCACATTGAAGGTTTGGACGAACACTCGATCACGATTAACCTTAGTAAAGAAAAATAGTTGAATAGAAGAGTAGTTAAGTTGTTGAGTAGGGAAATAGTTAAGTTGTTGAGACGTTAATTGGTCAATGTGATAACTAGCCAATGAGCCAATGTGACAATTAGCCAATTAGCTAGTGTGACAATTAGCCGATGAGCCAGTGTGACAATTATTCGTAAGTGCTTGCTTTTTCGGCACTCATGAGCTTCCTACGGTCGGTTAGCCGATGAGCCAATATAACGATGTGATAAGGGCTGGTGCGACTGAAAGCTGATTACTGACAGCTGGCGAATGAGCCAATGTGATAATGGTTACCACATTAGCAGAGGTCCCTACCTAAAACCTATAACATAGAACTTATAACTGGATAGGGTAATTCGGTACGCCCCTACAGCTTAGAGCTTAGAGCCTATAGCTTACGGCCTTATAGTAGCAGATGCCCCTACCGAAAACCTATAACGTAGAACTTATAACTCGGAATAGCCGAAAGCCGATTTCTGACAGCTGATTACTGATAGCTAACAATAACAGCGAACAATTAAGAATTGAGTAGGGCGTTGTGCGTTAACAACTACTTAACCATCGCCCTACTCAACCACTTAACAATACTATATTAATCCGTACTGAGCCAAAGCTGATTTCGTCGTTGCTACATCGACATGTTCAACACCCTGTATACCCAGTTGGCAAGCCGCCTCAATAAAGACCGGGCGATCGTCTAAATAGACGATTTCTTCAGGCTTTACCTGTGCCAGATCGATTGCAAGTTGATACATATCCATATCGGGTTTTCGCATATGCACAAAACAAGAAGAGGCAAAAACATCAATAAAACTCTTTAGGTCAAATTGCTGAATGCGGTAGTCGTTCAATTCCCTGCCTTCATTATTCACGGCGATGGTGAGAAGATGATGCTTCCGTTTTATGGTACGGATCAATTCGATCATCTCGGGATAAGGTTGCGACTTTTGCATCATAAATGCTTTAATATCCTCTCGTGTAAAATTGCGTGGTTTATAGAATATTAACAAAGTCAAATATTCGTCCAAAGTAGATTTACCTGACTCATAGGCGTCAAAGATGATACGATGTCTTCCATTCAGTTCCTCAAAATCAAGTCCGAATTTGATTGCTGCTTCTTTACGAGCTTCTGTATCCCAGCCATTTGTTAAAAACACTCCTCCTATATCCAGAAAGAGTGCTTTAATGGTGCTATTGTGTTCAGGCATTAGGAAACCACCTCCTTGCGTTTCTGTGCAAGCACGTCCATCAAGCTATCAAAAGGTTTAATAAATTTCTGAATCCCTTCTTCTTCCAGGTGTTGCGTAACATCTGAAAGCTTAATGCCAACAATATCTTCCAATTTGTACAGCGTATAACGTGCGTGCTCAAGGTCATCTTTTAAGCGTGCTGCGGGGTTGCCATGATCGCGATAGGCATTCAAGGTTTCTTTTGGCAAGGTGTCTACCGTTTGTGGGCCGATAAGTGCTTCAACATACATTAGATCATCATAGGCTTTGTTTTTCACACTGGTGCTGGCCCATAGCAAACGCTGTGGTTTAGCACCCTTGGCTTCCAATTCCAGAAAACGATCAGACATAAAAAGTTCGTTATAAATACTATATGCCACTTTAGCACTTGCGATTGCGACCTGTCCTTTAATCTGCTTTGCCGCTGTAGCTTTACTCGGATCATTTTCAGCAACCTCGTCTAACATCGTATCTACCATCGTGTCGATGCGACTTAAAAAGAAACTTGCTACCGAGGTTACTTTTTCCAGGGGTTCTCCTCTTTCTGCCCGTTCTTCTAATCCTGCAATATAAGCTTCCGCTACTTCGCGATATCGGTCTAAACCAAAAAGTAGCGTTACGTTGATATTAATGCCTTCGCTTATCAACTGTTTAATGGCCGGCAAGCCTTCCTTTGTGCCGGGAATTTTAATCATCACATTCGGACGGTCAAGTGCTTTCCAGGACGATCGTGCCTCTGCAATAGAGCCTTCGGTATCCAATGCCAAACCGGGTGAAACCTCTAGACTTACGTAGCCATCCAGTCCTTTGGTCTGTTCGTAAACCCCCTTAAAAACATCAGCGGCATGCTGAACATCCTCAATAGCCATTTTGAGAAAAATTTCCTCATTCGACATATCCGTCTTTCCCAATTCACTGATGGTATCATTATAGTCTTCACTACGTGCAATCGCTTCTTCGAAAATTGCAGGGTTTGAGGTAACTCCTCTTAAATTGTCTTCGTCTATCAATTTCTTCAATTCACCGGATTGAATAAACGATCTTTTGATATAATCCAACCATATACTTTGGCCGAAATCAGGGATCTTTGCTAATGGATTTTTCATCTGATTAAATTAGACTTTTAGTGGCGATGAAGCTATCAGATTCATTCATACCCCTGTGTGGTTTGAATAAATCATGATGGTTTCATCTGATTAAATTAGACTTTTAGTGGCAATTCAGCTTGCATGAGCCGCGTTAATCACGCTCTTTTTTGAGCGGTAGCTCATGCAGGTTTCATTATAATAATTATTTATTTGTGTCTATTTCCAAAGGTATGCATGCTGCCTTCCGTGGCGAGAAGCCATCGGAAATCAGCTATCAGCTTTCGGTTATCAGTCGCTCGAACCTTTCTCACAACTCACAATGGGCAACTCACAACTGATCACTCATCATTCATTCGTTCATCAATTATAATTCATCACTACTTAATTACTAAACTAATTCCCTACTCAACGCTTCAACAACTTAAGAGCTCGATCGTAAACATGCCTGGCAGTAAAACCAAAATGTGTCATCACCGCTTTGCCTTCACCCGATTCACCGAAGGTATCGATGCCTATTACATCTCCGTTTGCACCAACATACTGATACCATAGTGGCGTCACACCTGCTTCCACGGCTAACCGTATGGTTACATGAGGTAGCAGAACCTGCTCACGATAGGCCTGATCCTGTTGATTAAACAGTTCAAAGGAAGGCATACTGACAACCCTGGCGCCAATGCCTTCCTTCGTCAGTTGCTCCTGCGCTTCTAAAACGAGTTGCACCTCCGACCCCGTGGCTATAAGAATAATATCAGGGGTACCATCGGTGTCACTTAAGACATAGCCGCCTTTGCTTAAGTTATCGCCGGAAGCGTAACGCTGCTGATCGATAACCGGTAACTTCTGTCGCGACAAAATGAGTGCTACCGGCCCCTTTAGTCGACTCATAGCAACTTTCCAGGCCGCTATCGTCTCAAAAGCGTCTGCCGGCCGTATGACCGTCAAGTTGGGGATTAACCGCAAAGCCGAAACATGTTCAACCGACTGATGCGTAGGGCCATCCTCACCTAAGGCAACACTATCATGCGTAAATATATAGGTGACCGGTGCTTTCGTTAAGGCTGCCAAACGAATGGCTCCTCGCATATAATCCGAAAATGTCAAAAAGGTACCGCCATAGACACGCGTACCCCCGTAAGAGGCCATACCATTTAATATTGCGCCCATACCGTGTTCGCGGACACCAAACCAAATGTTGCGTAAGTCGTAATGTCCCGGCTGGAAACTTTCATCGCCTTTAACAGGCGTATTGTTCGAACTTGCTAAATCCGCTGAGCCGCCAATCAACCAGCTTATATTTTGGCGCAATACTTCCAATACCTTTCCCGAAGCCTCTCTGGTTGCTAGCGCATCCCCGGCATTGAAAGTAGGCATCCCATTATCCCAGCCCGCTGGCAATTCACCTTCAAAGCTAATTTCAAGGTCCTTCGCTTCTACTTCAAAAACTGCTTTATAAGATGTAAATTGCTCGTTCCATGCCTGTTGCAATTCAGCTCCTTTTTGTCCTCGGCCCAAAAGGTAATCGCTCACTTCTTCCGGTATAAAAAAGTTTTTCTCCGGGTCCCATCCCAAAAACTCCTTCGTTTTCTTTAGATTTTCGATACCCAGTGGATTGCCATGTACCTTATTCGTTCCCTGTTGCGGACTGCCATAACCGATAATCGTTTTAACGGATATTAAAGAGGGTTTTTCGGTTTCAGCCTGCGCTGCTAAAATGGCCTGCTCAATGGCATCCAGATCATTGCCATCCTCTACCGTTAAGGTTTGCCAGCCATAAGCCCTAAAGCGTGCAGGCACATCCTCTGTAAAGGCCAAGCTGGTCGGCCCATCGAGGGAAATCGCATTATCATCATATAAATAAATAAGCTTGCCCAACTTGAGGTGTCCTGCTAAAGATGCCGCCTCTGAAGCGACCCCTTCCATTAAATCGCCGTCGCTAACAATCGCATAGGTATAATGATCTATTAAATCGTAGCTCTCTTTATTGTATTTCGTCGCTAAAAACCGCTCAGCAATAGCGATTCCCACGCCATTTCCAAACCCCTGCCCTAGCGGACCGGTAGTCACCTCAATTCCCGGAGTCAACACCGATTCCGGATGGCCGGGTGTTTTTGATCCCAGTTGCCGAAAGTGTTGCAGTTCAGTCAGCGGCAGATCATATCCGTATAAATGCAATAAACTGTACAATAATGCCGAGCCGTGGCCGGCAGAAAGGATGAAGCGGTCGCGATTCGGCCATTTAGGATCTTTCGGATTAAACCGCAGAAAACGATTCCATAAAACATATGCCATGGGCGCGGCTCCCAGCGGAAGCCCGGGATGGCCCGAATTTGCCTGTTGCACCATATCGGTCGCCAGGAAACGGATGGTGTTAACACTCAGTCCGTCTAAGGGGTTACTGTTTTCTTTAGTCATGGATAACTTTTTATGATCATTCAATTTGGACCCACCTTTGTATATCAGCTTTTGCTAGAACTATAACAAATTTAAGCAGCTTCGGTGTTGGATTTTTCTATATAACGTAATAATTGACTGATTGATTCTAATCATAAAGTCATAATTGTTTTAATTCAAATTCAGAAAACAGTGTTTACGCTTCACAAATTTTCGGCATTTAATTTGTGATGATTTCGGCGTCCAGCTCTTGGGCTATTACAGAAATAGTCTATATTTACAAACCAGTTCAAAGAAATTAGGTTAAATAATGGGAGACTCCTTTACAAATGCGGCGTACAACCCTTTTGGGAATGCCGACTTTTTGTTGCACAATTTGGTTTACGACTCAGCGGTGGCTATTTATGCCTGTAATACCGAAGGCACCATTATTTTTTATAATACTGCTGCAGCCACCCTTTGGGGCCGAACGCCCAACCTGCAAAAAGACCGTTGGAGTGGTGCTTACAAGGTTTATAGCCTCGATGGAAAAAAATTAGCTGAGGAAGAATTTCCGACTGCTTTAACGGCCAAGGGTCTAAATCCCACCGATCAATCCGAAGTAATCATTGAACGACCTGACGGGACAAACCGAAAACTCTTGGTGTTTCCCAAGGTGCTTTATAATACCGCTGGTGAAATTACCGGCACTCACGCTACACTAGTTGACATCAGTGACCGTACCCCCTTGGAAGAGCGGCAAGCTTTCCTTTCATCCATTGTCGAATCATCGGATGATGCTATTGTCAGTAAAGACCTTCAGGGTATCATTACTAGTTGGAACATTGGTGCTGAGCGACTTTTCGGCTATACAGCAGAAGAAGTAATTGGGAAATCCATTACCATTTTAATCCCCAAACCGCGCTTAAGTGAGGAAGACTATATTTTAGGGCAGGTCCGTAAAGGAGAAAAAGTTGACCATTATCAAACGGTACGACTCAATAAATACGGAAAGGAAATACTTATATCGCTCACCGTGTCCCCGATCAGGGACAAGCAAGGCAAAATTATAGGTGCATCCAAAATCGCCCGAGATATATCGGAAGAAGTGAAGGTGCAAAATGCTATCTATCAGTACACGCGGGATTTGGAAACCCTCAATTCTATCAGCCGGGCTATTTCTTCGAAATTGGATGTACAGAGCACTTTACAACAAGTGACAGACGCGAGTAAAGAAGTGACCGGCGCAGCCTTTGGTGCATTTTTTTACCATTTAGTTGATGAAGATGGAACAATAAAAACCCGATTTACCGTATCGGGTTATCCAGCGGAAGCGCTTAAGCATTTGGAAATGCCGCGCGACACACCCCTGCTTCACCCAACCTTCAACGGCAATGAGATTGTACGATCCGACGACATCAGAAAAGATTCCCGTTACGGCCAAAACTACCCCTACTACGGAATGCCGCATGGCCATCTTCCCGTCGTAAGTTATTTGGCGGCTCCGGTTATTTCTGCCAAAGGGGCCGTGATGGGCGGACTGTTTTTAGGACATCCGGAGCCCGGCAAGTTCAATGTACACCATGAAAGCTTGATCAGTAACATCACAGCCCAAGCAGCCATCGCCCTTGACAATTCCAGGTTATTCGAAGAGGTCAAGGCCTTAAGCGCAAAGAAAGATGAGTTTATCGCATTAGCCAGTCATGAGCTTAAAACACCACTTACAAGCGTTTACGGCTATCTGCAATTGTTGGAAAAGAAACCCGACAGTAAAATGGCGTCTCTGTTTGTTGATAAAAGCGTAAAACAATTAGACAAACTAAACAAATTGGTGTCCGAATTATTGGATATTTCCAAAATCGAAGCCGGTAAGCTTCAGTTTAATACCGAACTGTTCGATCTCGGCGAGCTGGTCCAAGAAACCGTAGAGTCTTTTCGCTTTTCCGTCAATAGCCACGATATTTCGTTGAACCGCCCCGCATACCCGATTACCATTAAAGCCGATAAACAACGAATCGAACAGGTTATCATTAACCTCTTAAGCAATGCCGTTAAGTATTCACCGAACGCCAATGAGGTTTTTGTCCAATGCGAAAAGAAAGAAACCGTTGCTACCATCAGCATCCGAGACGAAGGCATGGGATTGACATCTTCTCAACAACAACAAGTCTTTACCCGATTTTATCGTGCCGATAATACTTCGGGTATAGCAGGGTTAGGAATCGGGCTGTATCTTTCCCGGGAGATCATTGAACGACACGATGGTAGAATCAACGTTGTTAGCGAATACGGGAAGGGCAGTGAATTCGTTATTACACTTCCATTACCGAAAACACCTTAAACCCTCCTCGGCCTTTAATAGATACATGTTTGGTCGTATGAAACTACGCCTCGGTTACCCCTCATACCCATGCACTTTTTTGGCAAGGTTTTTTCTACGTCCTAATAAATAGATATTATCCTAGTATAATCCACTCGTCCGGTCCCACTATTGCAGAATCATAATGTCCATTTCGGGGGCATTATCGATACGGCATGATATTATCATAGTTCAATCCAATAGTTTAACTAAAAGAGAATCAGCTATGTTTTTTCATGACAGAAGATTACAGTACAAGGTTCGGGTTGATAAGCCCAACCCGCAATTCGCGCGTTTGTTACAACAGGCAATCGGCGGTATCGAAGGAGAAATTAGAGTATGTCTACAGTATCTTTTCCAAGCTTGGGGCAACCGGGGACCGGCAAAATACAGGAACATGCTTTTGGAGACGGGAACGGAAGAAATTTCGCACATCGAGATGTTGTGTACGGCCGTTGCCTTAAACCTGGAGGGAGCGAAAGGTTCTATTATTGACGAAGTGGTGTCGTCCAATCCGGTGGTTGAACAGATCATGGGAGGGATGGACCCTCGCCACTACCTTTCTGCCGGTTTAGCGGCTATGGCTGCCGATGCCAACGGTGTACCGTTTAACGGCTCTTGGGTGGTAGCAAGTGGTAACCTAGCAGCAGACATGCACGCAAATGTGATGGCAGAAGCTACCGGGCGTACCTTAGCCACGCGTTTATGGGAATCAACTACCGATCCAGGCATGAAAGACATGCTAGCCTTTTTGATTGCGCGTGATACCATGCATCAAAATCAGTGGCTAGCCGTTCTCGAGGAATTAGGTGGCCCAAGCGCGCATCCTATTCCGAATAGCTTTCCGCAGGAAGAAGAAGTTAGCTCCGTTGCCTACTCCTTTATTTCTACTAATATTAATATGCCCGAAAAACCGATTGCTCGATGGACCGATGGAACCTCCATTGACGGCAAAGGCGTTTTTACCTACGAGCATGGCACACCCATGGGCGAGGAACCTATGCTAGCTCCCCCCATTAGAGAAGGTTATGCCCAAGCTGAACAAATGATAAACAAAAAAGATAATATATGAAATTTATCAGTAGACGCGTTCACGCTATGTTAGACTATATAGTGGGAATCTTATTAATTCTTGCTCCTACCTTACTGGGTTTTTCCCATATCCCGGGGGCAAAGTACAGTGCTATCATTGCCGGTGTTTTAGTATTGGGTATGGCTTTACTTACCCGACATGAAGGCGGAGTTGCCAAGGTTATTCCGATGTCAACGCATTTGGTAATGGATGTCATCTTGGGCATATTATTGGCCTTATCGCCTTGGCTGCTTAATTTCAGTGATCAGGTATTTTTGCCTCATCTCATCGTCGGTGTATTCTCCATTATTGCCGGCCTCTGTACCGTGCCCGCCAGTCAACATGGCGTGGCTCAGGGCGGTGTCTTAAGTTAAACTAGCAGGCTGCCTCCCATAAAAGGCAGCCTGCTTTTTGAATCTACGAAATTCACTCATGTGACCAAAAAATTGAAATATTATGCTAGTAAGAATCTTCCCCCGAATACTGCACGCCGTATTAGATTATGGCGCTGCCTTACTGCTAATAGTTGCCCCCTTTCTTTTCCATTTTAGCGAGGAGCGACCGGCTACTGTGTTGTGTATGTTGTTTGGTGTAATGATTTTGGGTATGTCCTTGTTAACGAATTATGAGGGAGGTGTACGGAAAACCATACCAATGGATATACATTTATATGCCGATATTTTTGGTGGTGCTTACTTGGCCTTATCGCCGTGGTTATATTTATTTTCAGAAACTACCTATGCTTTTCATCTGCTGATGGGTATCGGATTATGCATCTCCGGTTTAATTACCGTTCGCGAGTCGCAACGGATTGTTATGCCAAAACCAGGTGATCAACATATATATACTTCAGCAAAACAACGGAAAAGAAATGTTAGCATTAATGGATAATTTTCCACCACATGTGGTGGCTTATCGGGCGCAAGGAAAAGTTAACGGCGAAGAATACAAAGAAATTGTAGTGCAGCGTATCGCCGAGGTTGCGAAAGCTTATCCTCAAATCAATTTTATTGTATTGCTAGAAACGGGTTTTGAAGATTACAATCTTCAGGCCCTTTTAGAATATATTAAAGTCAGTTTTGAACATTTTAGCAAATGGAATCGAATGGCCATCGTATCCGACCAACAATGGGTTCGTAAAATTTACGACATACTCAGTCCCTTGGTACACGGTGAAATCCGAACTTATCGACTGGAAGATCAACAGAGAGCAAGTGAATGGGTTTCAGCGCCATTGCCTACTTAGTTTTAGTCCACAAATCTACCATGTTTTGGTATGGCTACTTCGTCAAATTCAGTAATTAAACGATCCAAGCCCATCGTTAAGTCCTTTCCTTGCATCGCCTCGCCATGACCGGCAACTAACGTAGCAGGCTTTAGTTGCTGAAGCTTCACAGCCGAATCATAGGCTGCTTTCCAATTAGTCGTCAAATATCGCGGTGGCCCATTAATCTCCTTTTTTTGTATCAACACCTTATAGAGTGCGTCTTGCCTTACCGTCACAATGGCATCGGCAGACAATAAAAGACGATCTCTTTCTCGGAACAAAGCTATTTGACCCGGAGCGTGCCCCGGTACATGTATCCATTGCCAATCCGATAAAAAAGGTACTTGGCCGTCTTCCGGTAAAGGGAGCAGTCGTTCCTTAATATCGATCGATTCATGTGGATAAATGGCCGCCAATTTCGCCAACATACCCCCTTCCACTGAAGTATCCGGTTCTGGATAGTCCTGTAACCCTGTTAAGTAAGGGAATTCCAAGGGATGCGCAAAAACCTGCACATCGGGCCAATGGGTCAATAAGTCGACTACATTTCCCACATGATCAAAATGCCCATGGGTCAACACGATAGCTGCGGGAGGATGTTCGGCAAAACGAGATCGAGCCACCGCTATCATTTCGTCTGCACACTTCGGCATACCGGTATCCACCAAAACCCATCCTTCTTTTCCAACCTCACCAATCATGACAATATTAACAATTTGATTGGTATAGTAAAACACATCCTTGGTAACTTCTTGTCCGCTATTGCTATTGACCGATGTCATCGGTATAAACTTATCATCGTTACTCTTTTTCATTATTTACTTTAATTTTTTTAAGCGAAAGAAGGAGCACTTGGTGGCGCTCCTCCGACTTGAAGAATTAGAAAGAAATTAGGGATTAATTTGAGTATTCAAAGCTTTCGCATCTTCCAAATGCGCTTCAAGGGTCGGCAATTTTTCGTTCGCCCAAGTCCTCAAAGCACTGTTCGGTACACCGCTCTGACTCGCTGCCTCGGAAAATAACAAAACCGCATCTTCGTGCGATTTCACCATGATCTGCGCAAAAGCTTTGTTAAAAGCTTCTCCCGTAAGTGGTGTCAACTGGTCTAGGTTCGCCTTTTCCTTCGCTGCGAGCTCCATCGGCACCGTAAAGCCCTGCGTCTCCGCTATCGCTTTCAACTCTTCACCCGCTTTCCCGTGATCGTTCACCATATGCTCACCGTAACTTCGTACGGCTTCAGCACTCCCTTTTTCAACGGCCTGTGCTCCTGCCATAATTTCAAACTGATTGCTGCTCGCAGCCGTCGAAACAAAAGTTTGGTTATCCATCATCACCGGGTTGGTGTCATCATCATCACTGCACGATAAGACGAAATGGCTTATCGTCAAATACACAAACGCAAAAATCAAATACTTTTTCATAGGCAATTCATTTTATATCAGTAATATGTGCACGATCCGTGCCCCGATTGTAATTTTTGCCAGATTACTGAAATAATAAAAAAATCGCAACGCAATGGACTACGTGTCGATATACGCTGTTATCCATTTTTTCCGGCAAGATTTTTTCTGTGTCCTAAAACCACCATACTCGCGCCTCTTAAGATGTTGTATTATTTGGTTATTACTGACTCACGGAAGCAATTTTTTGGAAATAAAGACCTTTTACTCATATAATCCACTTTGGACGGATTTTATCTAGACACTAAGTGCTTCTAATCTATTCTATATGAATTTTCACGTTTTGTCTATTATTTTATTCTTTACCTTACCGCTTTCAAGTTATCAAGAAGAGCCGACATTTACGAGGCGTGTTATCGCTAAAAATCTTGCCGATCCATGGGAGATCCTCTATGGTCCCGATGATCATTTGTGGGTCACCGAGTCAAAGGGGTATCGAGTTTGTAGGATTGATCCAAGTTCAGGCAAACAAGCGGTCGTATTGGATTTAAACGACGAGCGCCGTTTCCCCCGATATGACACCCTCAAAAACACGGGTGGTAAACCTTGGCCACAAGGAGGCTTGATGGGTATGTCATTACACCCTGATTTTTTACAAGGGAAGCCTTATGTATATGTGGCTTTCATTTATGCTTTCGAGGGGACTGAGAAAAAAGGTAAGGGTTGTGCTTTGCATTTCAGAGGCTGTTTCTTCAAAACAAAGATTGTCCGTTATTCTTATAACCAAAAGCAAAATAAGCTCGAAAGTCCGCAAACAATAGACGACGACATACCGGGAAGTAACGATCACAATGGTGGGCGTTTAATGATCTCACGTCAAGGTGATCGCTATTTCTTGTTTTACAGTATCGGCGATCTCGGAGCCGGACAATTCGATAATGGTGGACGCACCAACTATGCGAAGGATCCAAGAATAAAAGAAGGAAAGATCTTACGCTACAACGTAGAACCGGATGGCGACAAAGAGCAGGATAGCCAATGGATTCCGAATGATAACCCTTTTAATGAAAACAATAGACAAAATGCAATTTACAGTATCGGACATCGCAATCCGCAGGGCCTTGCTCATGCGATTATTAATGGTGAAGAGCGAATTTACTCCTGCGAACATGGTCCCTTTTCGGATGATGAGATAAACCTAATTGAAAAGGGGAAAAATTATGGGCATCCCTTAATAATCGGATACGATGATGGTAATTACGACGGGTTAGCTGCCGGTGTCTCTGACAAGACTATTTTACCGGGAAAATGGCATACCAGCTATCCTTTAATTAGGAATGAAAAAGCAGCTGCTTTTAATCTCGGAAAGAACTATCGAAACCCGCTCCATTCCTTTAACGCTACTGACAGTACATCCTTGAAAAATCTCTTTAAAGCCATCACCTCTTCCCAAAGTCCCGAATGGGAATCAGTCGCTCCGAGCAGCTTGGAAGTTTATACCGGCGAACAAATCCCGGCTTGGAAGAACAGCCTATTGATGACCACCTTAAAGGCAGGTAAATTAATCCGTCTAAAATTGTCCAACGACGGTAAACAAATTATTGGTGAACCGAAAGAATATTTCGCCGGTAAACTACGATACCGCGATTTAGCCGTATCCCCTGATGGCCGTGAAATATACCTCGTCACGGATAAGTCGTCCGTTACTTCGGGCCCTAGCAAAGAAAATCCTGAAGACACAGAATTAAGAGGCTGTATATTAGTCTTCACATACAAATCAGATGGAACATTGTAAGGAAAATTGCATTGTTAATGTACCAATAATTCGACTTTCGGATTCGTTGGATCGGCTATGACACGAGCGCGCCCTCCAATTGGAATGGTTATCATTGGAAGGGTGTGGCCAAAATCGATATTGGCAATAACCGGAATACCGTCGAGTTGCTTTTTTGTCTTGATAATTTTCGTAAGAATCTCTTTGGTCATCATCGAGTTTTGTTTAAACCGACCAATAGCGAGCGCTTTTACCCCACTAAAGCTAGGTTGATTGAGAAGCGCTTGCAACTGGTTCTGAACATTTTTATAATCTTCCGGACCGTTGTCTTCCAAAAAAAAGATACTGTCACTTGTATCAGGCAGATACTCGCTGCCCTGTAAAAAGTTAAAAGTTAAGAAATTCCCTCCCAGAATTTTCCCTTCCATATCTCCTTCATTGATTACCCAATAACCGGGATTATCCAACTGTTCATGTTCCCAAATAGAATTATAGTAAAATGGCGAAGGACTAAGGCTTATCGGCTTATCGTCAAAAAGACATGCGCGAAAATAATCGAGAGAGAAACCAAGATCTTCTCCCGCACTCAACATATTGAAATGAGGGCCGTAGTAGGTCACTACACCGGTTTTAGCATACACGGCGTTTATTAGAGCCGTGATATCTGACAAACCACAAAGAATTTTAGGGTTGTCTTTTAACAATTTATAATCTATATAGGGCAATAACTGGTTAGATGTTGTTCCTCCGGATACCGCTAAAATTGCCTTCACCGATTTATCTTCGTAAGCTCGATGTAGATCCGCTAAGCGATTGTCTATGGTTGTTGATCCAAACTCATCTATTTCATGAACATGATCTCCAAAGCTTACCGTTAAACTCAATTCCTCTAACCTCTTCACGCCCCGAATGCGCATCTCTTGTGTTAACTTGGGCATTAAACTCTGCGCGGGTGCGATGATACGAATATGATCACCGGGTTTTAATTTGTCTACAACCATTCTTTGCTTTTCCTTTTTATATACAAGAACCTCTCCAAGTAAAGCGTGATTGGCAGGCCTTGCGAGCATATGCAAGCCCTTAATCAAACCGTATTGAACAACTATGTAGGGCCTGTGTGGATTAGCTTCATCAATGCTATTCCTTTGGCAGCGTCGACCATATGACACATGCATCTTCTATGCTATAGTAGTGTAAGTTTTTCAGTACCATATAAAAATCATTCCAAATGCACACTATATCATCAACACGTTCATTCATCCCGACGGTGCCTACATGCGTGGAACGTTATCGCACTAAAAAACACCAATCTTTTTTGAGTTATATCTTTTTAAGGATACCGGCACTATTCTGATGCACTATTGAATAGTATAGCTTTTAATTTCAATGGGGATGGATATATGGATAATATAATGGGTCGGCAAAGGGTTTATATCACGCACGTGATGCCCACTATCGATAATGGTACCTATCCCTCAAAAGCAGTGATAAATGATGAAACTTCCTTTACCGCTGATCTTTTTGCTGACGGACACGACCAAGTATCTGCAAGCCTTTTCATAAAGGCGCAGCATGCAAACGAGTGGCAGGAGGTTGCCATGCAGCATGTGATCAATGATCATTGGGCAGCAACCTTCCGCTTTCCCGCGATAGGTGTTTACTTTTTCTGTATAAGAGCTTGGGTCAATCACTATGCTTCCTGGATCAATGGCTTGCAAAAGAAGGTAGAGGCCGAACAAGATGTTTACGTTGATTTGCTAATCGGCGCAAATCTGCTCGAAGAGGCCACAACCGAACTTCCTTTATTACTCCCCGAACTGCAAAAGTGGGGAACGGTTTTGCGACAAGGCGCAATAGAAAAGGATTTACTAAAGACATTAAAGGAGGAGACATTACCCATTATGCGGCAGTACCGCTTAGAGCCCTTTACTTCTATCACCCAAGTTTACAAAATTGAGGCAGAACGTCAAAAGGCTGGTTTTAGCACCTGGTATGAGCTTTTTCCACGATCCACCGCTGAGATACCGGGACAACATGGAAGCTTCCAAGACGTCAAGCGGCTATTACCGAGAATCGCAAAAATGGGCTTTGACGTGCTTTACCTCCCTCCTATTCATCCCATCGGTGAAGTGAAAAGAAAAGGAAAGAACAACGCACTTATCGCTAATCCGGAAGAACCCGGGTCACCTTGGGCAATCGGTAATCGACATGGCGGACATAAAGCGATTCATCCGCAACTGGGCAGCTTAGAAGACTTCCAGGAACTGATCATATCAGCCAAGAAATATGATATCGAAATAGCCATGGATATCGCTTTTCAATGCGCCCCCGATCATCCCTATGTGCAGCTCCATCCCAACTGGTTTAAATGGCGACCTGATGGATCCATCCAATACGCTGAGAACCCACCAAAACGCTATGAGGACATTCTACCTTTCGATTTTGAGACATCCGACTGGCAAAATCTATGGAGCGAACTAAAGAGTGTCCTATCCTACTGGATTGCTATCGGGATTAGCATTTTCCGTATTGATAATCCGCACACCAAAGCACTCGCCTTTTGGGAATGGGTGATACCGGAAATTCGGAAAGACCACCCGGCAACTATCTTCCTAGCAGAGGCTTTCACCCGACCACGCATTATGGAGCAATTGGCAAAAGGAGGCTTCAATCAATCGTATACTTATTTTACCTGGCGAAACACCAAATGGGAGCTCGAAACATACCTGTATGAACTCACAAAAACTGATATGCGGTACTACTTTAGGCCATGCTTTTGGCCTAATACGCCGGACATCTTACCTCCCATATTAAGTGAGGGTGGAGAAAATGCCCATATCATGCGTGCCATCCTCGCGGCAACGCTTTCTGCCAATTATGGTATTTACGGTCCGGTTTACGAATTTGGTCTCAATGAAGCGCATCCGGGAAAAGAAGAATACACAAACAATGAGAAGTATGAGATAAAGCATTGGGACTGGAACGCACATACGCGGATAGGCGAAATCATTGCACGACTTAACCGCATCCGGAAACAGCACCCCGCATTACAAAACACGTATAATATTGAGTTTGCGGAGGTACAAAATGACCAGTTGATCTGTTATGTAAAAACGGATCAACGCAAGCAGGACCGGTTAATTATTGCCGTGAACCTTGATCTTTTCAATACCCAAGGAGCCTTCGTTAAGATTCCATTATCGGCCCTTCATTTAGATGCTGATAAGCCCTATCATTTATTCGATCTGCTAAGCGGAGACAAATATGAATGGTTTGGCGAATGGAATTATATAGAACTGAACCCTTACCTCATGCCTGCCCATATTTTTTATGTAACTCAATAAATTGTTATGAAAAACGGCCAATTAGACAACCAACTTCACTGGTACAAAGATGCCATCATATATGAGTTGCACATCAAAGCGTTTCGCGATGGAAATGGCGATGGGGTGGGCGACTTTGAAGGGCTGCTTCAAAAACTTGATTATTTACAGGACTTAGGTATTACCGCCATTTGGTTACTCCCATTTTATCCTTCGCCCCTTCGAGATGACGGATACGACATAGCCGACTATTATAACATCAATCCGGCATACGGTAACATCAAAAAATTTAAACGCCTTCTTAGAGAGGCACATAAACGCGGCCTAAAGGTAATAACTGAGCTCGTTATCAACCATACCTCGGATCAGCATCCGTGGTTTCAACGAGCGCGAAGAGCTCCTAAAGGCTCCGGACTTCGAAATTATTATGTGTGGACCGATGATCCCAATCAGTACGCCGAGGCACGGATTATTTTTCAAGACTTCGAAAGTTCCAATTGGTCGTGGGATCCAATTGCTCAGCAATACTATTGGCATCGATTCTTTCATCATCAACCTGATCTTAATTACGACAACCCCTTGGTGCAAAAGGAAGTGTTCGATATTCTAAATTATTGGTGCGCCATGGGGGTAGACGGCTTTCGATTGGACGCTGTCCCTTACCTTTTTGAGCGAGACGGCACTAATTGCGAAAACCTACCTGAAACCCATGCCTTTTTAAAGAAACTACGGGAGCACATAGACCTACATTACCCAGGCACCCTTCTTTTAGCGGAAGCCAATATGTGGCCGGAGGATTCTGCCGCTTATTTTGGAGCCGGAGACGAATGCCACATGAATTACCATTTCCCCATTATGCCGCGGATGTTTATGGCATTACAGATGGAAGACCGATATCCGCTGACCGATATTTTTGAACAGACGCCTTCCATCCCTCCTACCTGCCAGTGGGCAATTTTTCTGCGGAACCACGATGAACTTACATTGGAAATGGTAACCGACGAAGAGCGTGACTATATGTACAAGGTTTATGTCAAGGATCCTGTAGCCAGAATTAATTTAGGGATCAGGCACCGATTAGCCCCTTTATTAGAGAACAATCGAAAGAAAATTGAGTTGCTTAATGCCTTATTGTTTTCATTACCGGGTACTCCTGTAATCTATTACGGAGACGAAATAGGCATGGGCGACAATTACTATTTGGGCGACCGAGACGGTGTTCGTACCCCTATGCAATGGCATCCCGATCGTAACGCAGGCTTTTCTGAAGCTAATCCGCAACGATTGTACCTTCCGCTGATTCTAGACCCTGAATATCACTATGAATCGGTCAATGTTGAATTACAATCGCGCAACACCTCTTCTCTACTCTGGTGGATGAAACGCATGATCAGCACCCGTAAAAAATATAAAGCTTTTGGTCGTGGCGATATTCAGTTCGTATACACCGAAAACGCTAAAATTTTAGCCTTTACAAGGACATACGAAAGTGAAATCATGCTCGTCGTGGCCAATTTATCCCGTTTTTCGCAGGCCGCGGAGCTATTTTTGGAGACTTATAAGGGGTTTGCGCCAATCGAAATTCTAAGTCGCAACCGCTTCCCTGTCATAAAGGAAGATCTACCCTATTTCTTCACATTAGGCCCTTATGCAAGTCAAGTGTTCTTACTCGAAAAAGCACATCCGGAGCTGGCGGATGAAGCAAGATTACATTTAATCGAGATAGACGAGTGGAAAGAGCTGTTAGACGAGCCTGTTATCGAACAACTGGAAAACCGTATTCTACCGGATTACATCATGAAATTACGTTGGTTTGGAGGAAAAGGCAAGGGACCTGAAAATTTCCGAATCATTGATCACGCTACTATTGGCTTGGAAGAAGGAACCGCCTTTTTATTGCTTATCGAGGTATCCTATCATGATGGCTTACCGGAAACCTATCAATTGCCTGTAGCTTTCGGCAAGGGGCAATTTTCCTATCGTTTACAAGACAATTGCCCGCAATCAGTAATCGCCCATTTGAAAGTAGGCCACACGGAAGGCGTTCTTTATGACGCCATTTATGGAATTGAGTTGCAGCATGCCATCATCGCCAATATGGTTGGTAACCGACACATAGGTCAAAAAAACGGACAAATAAGCTTTTTGGGAAACAAAAAGGTAAAAAAACATATCAAGGAAAATCCAAGGCCCAGGCCTCGTGTATTGAGTGCAGAGCAGAGCAATACTTCTATTATTTACGATAATACGTTTTATCTTAAAATCTATCGAAAGGTCGACGCAATCATTAATCCCGACGTGGAAATGATCGCCTATCTTTCGGGAACGGCTCGGTTCAAGCACGTCCCCGCTTATTTAGGTAGAATACAATGGGAATTTAAATCGGGCCGCACCATGGTTTTAGCCATGATGCAGGAAATGGCCGTAAGCAACAGCGATGGATGGACTTATATGCTCGATCGCTTAAACGACTTCAATGAAAAGGTGCTCTCCCATACGGACCCCAATTCGCTTCTGGAAGAAGTTAGAGGAAATTTATTATTACCGCTACATTTTGAAGAGATACCGGGTAATATGAAGCTATTGCTGGAAGGTAATCTTGCCGAGCTGGTAAGGCTGTTAGGTGTAAGAACCGCCGAAATGCATTTAGCTTTAGCAAAACCAACCGAGTTGCCCGAGTTTAAACCCGAGCCATTTTCGCTCCACTATCAGCGTTCCCTGTATTCTTCACTTCAATCACTGGTACGAGCAAGTTTCCAGAGTCTTCAAAAAAATCTGGAAAATCTAAGTGCAGAGGTTCGTGAAGAAGCAAAAGAAGTGTTGTTACTCCGCGAAAAAGTCCTCAGCACCATGAAACGCATCTATCAGCATCGAATAGATGCCGTCAAAACCCGAATCCACGGCGACTACCATTTAGGTCAGGTACTTTTTACAGGCAAAGACTTTTTAATACTCGACTTTGAAGGCGAGCCGGCTAGAAGTTATAGTGAACGGCGCTTGAAGTTTTCGCCCTTACGTGATGTGGCCGGTATGTTGCGCTCCTTACACTACGCTGCCTTCGGCAGCCTACTTCTGGATAACCAGATCAGAAACGATGACATCAAAACGCTTACTCCATTTATCGAGCAGTGGTACCATTATATGAGCGGTTTTTTTATGCGCGCCTACCTCGACAAGGTTAATGAAGCCGCATTTATACCCACCCGGTTGGAGGATCTACAGGTCATGATGGACGTATATTTGCTACAAAAGGCCGTATACGAACTGAATTATGAGATCAATAATCGCCCCGACTGGGTACTCGTTCCGCTCCGAGGCATTAAATCCATTTTAAAAGAAGTTAAGGCATAAAATCAACGATTATGAACGCAGCTCCGCATAACGACTTCGCATCACGTTTCACCGCCTTCGATCTCAGCTTGTTTAAGCAGGGCAAACATTACCAGCTTTACGACAAGTTGGGTGCTCATCATGTGAACGAAATGGATGCACAAGGCGTTCATTTTGCCGTGTGGGCACCCAATGCAGAGCAGGTATCCCTTGTCGGCAATTTTAACCATTGGGATCGAACGGCTAATCCGATGGGACGAAGACCTGATGATTCCGGAATATGGGAGCTATTTATTCCCGATCGGTTGGAAGGTGAGTGTTACAAATACTACATTAGAGGATACAATGGCTATGAAGCGGAAAAAGGCGATCCCTACGCTTATGCTTGGGAAGAACCGCCGCGCACGGCGTCACGGATCACCCATTTAAACTACGCCTGGGAGGATGAGTCGTGGCTAGAAAAACAAAGGCACACTGATATCTTCACCGTTCCATTGAAAATTTATGAAACGCATATTGGCTCATGGAAACGCCACAACGATGATACCACAAGCTTTTTAAGCTATCGCCAGTTGGCTTCAGAACTACCAACTTATTGTAAGGAACTTGGATTCAGCCATGTCGAGTTTATGCCCGTAATGGAACATCCGTTTTATGGCTCTTGGGGCTACCAGGTTGTGGGCTATTTCGCACCGAGCAGTCGATATGGATCGCCGCAAGACTTTATGTATCTCGTAGATACGCTGCATCAGCACGATATCGGTGTCATACTGGATTGGGTACCCTCACACTTTCCAACAGACGCGCACGGTTTAGGCTATTTTGATGGCACCCACCTCTACGAACACGCCGATCCCAAGAAAGGCTTCCATCCCGACTGGAAAAGTAGCATCTTTAATTACGATCGAAACGAAGTGCGTTCTTTTCTGATCTCCAATGCCCTCTTTTGGTTAGAAAAGTACCACATTGATGGCCTACGTGTCGACGCCGTTGCTTCTATGTTATACCTCGATTATTCGCGCGTCGAAGGTCAGTGGATTCCGAATAAGTATGGAGGTAGGGAAAATTTAGAAGCTATTCAATTTCTGCAAGAGCTAAACGAGGCCGTGCATCTATATTGTCCACGGGCCTTTACAATCGCAGAAGAGTCAACCGCCTGGCCTAGAGTAACAGCCCCCGTACAGCTTGGCGGTTTGGGTTTCGATTTCAAATGGATGATGGGTTGGATGCATGATACCCTGTCTTACTTTCAAAAAGACCCTCTTTATCGTCGTTATCATCAAGGTCAATTAACCTTCAGCATGGTTTATGCCTATTCAGAAAAGTTTATTCTTCCTTTATCGCATGACGAAGTGGTGTATGGAAAAGCATCTTTGTTAAAGAAAATGCCGGGCGATGCCTGGCAACAATTTGCTAACCTTCGTTTATTATACGCTTTCATGTACGGCCATCCGGGCGGAAAAATGATTTTTATGGGTGCTGAGTTTGGTCAGTCGCACGAATGGAAACACGATGATGGTTTGAGCTGGGACGAATCTCTTGGAGCGCCCAATCGGGGGCTCGCAGCGTTTATTCAGGACTTAAACAAGCTTTATCAAACCGAACCGGCGATGCATGTACACAATTATGATTCCGCGGGTTTTGAGTGGAATGCAATAGACGATGCCGTTAACAGTGTTATCAGCTGGATTAGAAAAAGTGATGAGCAAGATGATAGTCTTTTATTTGTAGCTAACTTTACGCCCGTAGTGCGTAAAAATTACCGTATAGGTGCACCCAAAAAAGGATTTTATAGTGAAGTCCTTAATTCAGACAATCTCAAATACCATGGAAGCGATGTGTTAAACGATGCAATTATTGAAACTGCCCCTATTCCTTATCATGGTCGGACACATTCTCTGTCCCTAATATTACCTCCACTCGCTGTGATTGTGTTGAAATATCAATATGACGAATAATCTGCTATGCAGCCTAACTCAATAAAGCTTTGCGTAATGGTACCGTATTAAATTATCGATAAAAAGCCCTTTGTTATCTCACGACAGCAAAGGGCTTTTGGAAAAAATACTAAAAACAACACGTCACATAGATAAAAACAAGAATCCTACCATTATTACAGTTGCGATAAGTTAACTTTTGCTTTTTATATTGGTTTGATCAGACACAAAAAAACCACGATGTCATCTCGACAACGTGGTGGCACTAAACTTTACAATTTAGAAGAAAATTTATTTATCTATAATGTTTGCCATCAAAAACAACTTCCTTTAGCTGTCCTTCGTGATCGACAAGCACTTGCTCCAATCTATATATCCCTTCCTCATTAGAAGCCAATAACTTCACTTCCTTCACAAGCGACTGAAATACACCATCTCCTTCCAAGGCTGCTCTAAGCGAAGCGGTAAGGTTTAGAACAGCTTCATTTTTCGTTGTTTCTTTTTTAAGCACCATTATTTTTGGGTTTACGTGCGAACTGCATCTAATCTTAAGAAATTCTTGATACCATAATGTTCATGCAGCCATTGCTTTTAGGTACTACTGTTAGAAAAACAGGAACATTCGTTCCACTTAATCGGGTGCGAATAACACGCCTTTCCCTGTTCGTGATCGCTGCATTCACCACCTGATGATGATAGGCAGGCAAGGAGGCACATAAGACATCCCAAACATTATACCCTCTAACGCTCCTTTGATCACAATTAAGTAATTTAGCCGCTGTGTAATCGATATCCAGAATCATTAGACGCGGGTCTACGTCTAACGAGCCTGAGTCACCAATCGGTTTCCACCGAATGCCGCCTCGCGGCTGTGTAGGTGGTTCGCTTAAAGAAAGTTTATTCATGTTTATAAGTAACAGGTAGATAAGCTATTGCCAAAATCGTTCCAATAAGGGCGTACACCCTTGGTGCCTTAGTCAAATCTCTCTTCTGCGTCCAATACACAGGCCGTTATTAATAAGCATGATCTATAAAGAAGACAGACGTGATTTTTTTTTAGAACAGCGGCTCTAATTTATTGGTCAGTCGGTTTTTGCATATTACCCATTCGTTCCGTTGCCGCTTCGTCCGTACTTAAGTTTCCCATGGCGACTTGCATTTTGTTTTTAAACCCGGCGACCACCATATCTTCTCCTTTCATGAGCGCCTCGTAGCCTTTTTTGGCAACGAAAGCCGGATCTGCCAACTCCTGCTCCTGGACAATCTTTGACTCTTCCATATCTGCTTTCCTAAAGAAATCGGTATCAGTTGCTCCGGGTAATAGCGATGTTACGGTCACGCCGGTATCTTTCAATTCGCTACGGATTGCCTCGCTAAAGAAGTGGATAAAGGCCTTGGTACCATGATACACCGCCTGATAAGGGCCGGGAATTTTGCCTGCTATTGACGATAAATTTAAGATCTTACCATAACCTCGTTGTACCATATCCTTGATAAAAAATTTGCTGAGCACCACACAAGCACTAATATTTAGATGTATGATGTCCAACTCGCGCTGCAATTCCGTTTCTATGAATTTACCATATACCCCTTGCCCGGCATTATTTATCAACACATCGATATCAATGCCATAAGCCTTCACTTCCTCGTATACAGAAAAGGGCGCATCCGGGTTAAAGAAGTCGGCGACCACCGTAATAACCTCTCTTCCGTTAGTACGTAATTCTTCGGCAGTCTGAACCAGCTCCTGCTCGTTTCTAGCCACCAACACTAAATTGTAATCATTCTCTGCAAACAACTTTGCCAGCTCCAAGCCAATACCGCTGGTCCCGCCGGTAATTAAGGCGTATCTTCCTGTATTTTCTCTATCGTTCATAATATCAACAGTTTACTTGTTCCTTTTTTTATTATCCATGTTACTATTGCCGATCGATTCATCTTCATCGAACGACTTTGGTTCCTTCTTACCTTCCTTTTCCGTCGCTAATGCGGAATCCCCGACCGATTCATCCACATCAAACTGGGTGGGTTTCGGTGTTGGTTCTTTTTCATGCTTTTTCATTTCCCTAAATGTTTATGGTTATCCCTTTATAAGTAAACCAATATGTTGCCAATCTCCGTTTGCGTTCTATTATACCATACAGGGTAGGTAAAAAACAACGCATCGATTTTGGTATGGATGCAGTGTCCTAATTAGCAAATTGATGTGTTTATTTATCAAGGCAATGAACAGTATTGCTTGGGTTTGGCTTATGTTTCCACGCATTTCCACATAACCGAGGTAGAGGCCGAGTCGGTCTTAAAGAGCATAAAAAAGGCCCGGTAATGTCCAGGCCTTTTAGCATCTCTTAATCATTACCGGACGTTTTCACGATTTTGTTGTAAATCCCTAAAAGTAGGAAAGGAGCCGCCCATTGCCCTACGAAAAGAGCACTATGCTTGCATCCCATGCATTTTAAGGTTAACGATGCGCCCATCGAAACGACAGCAGCTGCCAAAAAAACTGTCGATGGGATCTTTGCCGTTTGATTTTCGATTTCCTTTGTGTGTTGCCCTTCGTCGGGCGTTCCAAAATTTGCCATAACTGCATGTTTTTAAAGTAGATATTAAAACAACGACCTAAATCGCTTAAAGTTTTTGAAAATTTCATTTAGCATATCAAATGCTCAGGGAACTCCCGGGGCCGCCCATTTCGTCAACTAAAATAGCTCCTATGCTATCTTTGCTCGCTCCCATTTTTATTGAACATTGTGTCCAAAAATATTGCCACGGTTATGAATTAAGAGCCTATTTATCTTAAGTGAAAACCGATACCGGTCAACGACTTAATTACACACTTGTTACACATTCTATAGAATCCAGGCTTGTGTTGAGAATAATGGCGCAGCTATTGTTGCAAAACTATAAGCTAAAGACAAAGCCCATTTTATGGAAAAGAAAGTTGTTATTCTTGAGGACGATGCCGACATTCGCGAAATCATCGAATACATTTTAGTAGAAGAGAAATTAGCCGTTCAAAGCCATGCACGGGCAGAGAGTTTTTGGAAGGATGTTCAAGATAATCACGCCGATCTCTTTTTGTTGGATGTGATGTTACCTGACGGAAACGGGATTGACATATGCAACCAACTGAAAGCCAATCAATCTACCTCACATATACCCATCATCATTATGTCGGCGCACCATCAACTCATGGGCGATGGCAAATGCCCCGCAGAGGATTTTATCAAAAAACCATTTGATATTCACGATTTTGTACAACGAATTCAGAAGCAGCTGTTGTAATTACGATCAGGTGGCAAACCAACGAATGACTTAATTAGCTTTGAGCAGTGAATGGGATAATAGAAATACTTCCGTTTCTTTCTAAAACGGCATACTTTATTTGGTTCAACTGTTCCAGTCCATGATTAAGACGAGCTGCTTCCATAATATCTTCTTCCTCCACACCTGCTCGCTTCATTCGCTCTTTCAAAGGTTGACCTTGATCAATTAATATCAGGGGTGTCCCTTCCAGCATCTTATCCAACCGTGGAAAACGCCCTTTAAATTTGCCCAAAATCATATCGAGCCCGATCAGCACCGTAATTAGAATCAAGCTATTCGTCATTGAAAAATCTTCGCCCAACAACGCTTGTTGCGTAGCTTCTCCTATAATCAATAGCAAAACAAAATCAAAAGTTGTCGTTTCTGCTAAACTACGTTTGCCCAACACCCGAAAGAGCACCAGCAAGAAGAGATAAATGGCAATACCTCGTATAATTGGATTCATCGTATTTAAGGATAAATAAACTGATTGATTTGAAAATTTTGGCGATTAACTTCCCATATTCCCTTCGCACTCCCCGGTTTTTGTGCATGCAAATAGAAATGGAGAATAGTTTCCCCCGTTTTATCAACGTTAAAAGTATAAACAACCTTTCCGTCGGAAATGATGCTCTCATTTGCCTCCGGTACTATCTTTTCGATTTTAAAACAATCGAGGTATTCAATTGGAATAGCTACCTGCACATTGGCTTGATTCGAAAGACGAAGGCTAACATCCATCTCTTTCTGATATCGCAAATAACGTTCATACTCCATTGTGATATCCCCGTTTACTATTTTTCGGGCACTTAAGGGCCCTTCACCGAACAACCCAAGGGCTGTCAAAATCATTAAAATCAAGATGAGCAGACCACCCACTTTTTGGGTCTTCCACCCCTTTATGTGCAAGGGTAAATCTTCCTCGAGTGTTAACGAGTGGCTTACTCTTTCAATTGCGTTGTTTGCACTCATATCTTTTTGTTAAGCTATATACACGATTAACTCGCCGATGCTTACATCTAGTTCTCAGAAAGATGGGCGTTAAATAAACAGAAAACAGCCCCGATTGTTCTACTACTTATCAGTGGAATTGATTTTTCGTCCGGTATACCGTCAAATAGATTTCCAAGGCCTAACATCGTCTCCAGGTATCCTTTACTTTTTGTTCATGCTCTTATTCTTTTCCAAAACTCTATCCTTTATAGCTTGTTACTAAGGGGTAGCAGGTTGTTGCTACCAAAAAAAATTAAGTTATGAAAAAGGATAAAAAAGCGGTCGACGCTGAAAACGAAGAAAAAAAGCAACAAGCGGAGGCGAAGAAGAAAATGGATCAGGAGTTAGACGATGAGATTGAACAAAGCTTTCCAGCCAGTGATCCACCCTCCTATTCGCAGCCTCATCACGATAAAAAGCAGAAGAAATAAAAAATCAAACACTAACATTCATTATGAAAAAGATCGCTCGGCTATGTGTACAAATATTTCTATTTATTTCGGTTTGCACCAAGATATATGCACAGGATAGTCTGTCGAATGATCAAGTTCCATGGTATAAAAACAGCTTTTTCTACAATATCGAAGTAGGTACATTCAAAGACAGTGACGGAGATGGGATTGGCGATTTCAAAGGTTTGATCAGCAAACTAGGTTACTTGGACAGCCTAGGCGTCGACGCTATATGGTTAGCTCCATTTTATCCTTCACCTCGAGAAGATGACGGATACGACGTCGTTGATTATTACCGTGTCGATCCACAATATGGTACACTGGCCGACTTACAATATTTTCTACAGCAAGCGCATCAACGAAATATAAGAGTAATTACCGACGTAGTACTCAACCATTCGTCCGATAAACATCCCTGGTTCAAAGCAAGTAGAAGCGATGCAAACAGTCCTTATCGTAATTGGTATGTTTGGAAACCTCAGCGACCAAAAGACGCAGACCAGGGCATGGTATTTCCCGGTATTCAGAAAGAGACGTGGACTTACGATTCCATAGCCAAGCAGTATTATTTTCATCGTTTTTACAGATTTCAGCCTGACTTAAACTACCGTAATGCAGAGGTGCAGCAAGAGGCCTTTAAAATTTTACGTTTTTGGCTCAAAAAGGGCATGGACGGCTATCGCTTAGATGCTGTTCCCTTTATCATTGATGTGCCGGAAACGGGCAGTGCGAATCCTGACCGAATGATCGAGCTCGTACCGCAATTTCGAAGCATCATAAAACAGGAAAAAAGCGATGCGTTGCTATTGGGAGAGGCAAATTTGTCGCCCAAAGAAAATAAGGACTATTTCGGAATCAACAATAGCGGCATGCAGATGATGTTTAACTTCTATGTGAATCAATATCTTTTTTATGCGTTCGCTTCGAAAAAAATAAAACCTCTCGTGCTTGCTATTAAAGACACAAAAGAAAAGCCGCATGCAGCTCAATGGGCTCATTTTCTACGCAATCACGACGAAATAGACTTAGGTAGGTTAAAAGAAGAACAGCGAAACGAAGTATACCGGCGCTTCGGTCCGGATACAAGCATGCAGTTGTACCATCGAGGTATTCGGCGTCGCCTTGCGCCCATGTTGCAAGACGACAAGCAGATCCGATTGGCCTACCATTTGATCTTCTCCTTACCCGGTACACCCGTTCTGCGCTATGGTGAAGAAATCGGTATGGGCGATAACCTGACCTTAAAAGAGCGGTTAGCCGTCCGTACACCCATGCAGTGGTCGGCTGAACCTAATGGCGGCTTCACGCAAGCTAAAACGGCTTTCCGACCCGTTATCGATAAAGGCCCTTACGCATATGAGAAGGTAAATGTCGCCGCTCAACTTAAAAATCCAGGCTCGCTGCTTAACTTTATAAAAGAAACAGCCAAATTGAGGGCACAACATCCGGAGATTGGCTTAGGCGAATTTGAAATCCTTGCAACCAGTTCGAAATATATTTTAGCAATAAGCTATCGCTATAACGATAGAAGTTTACTAACCTTACATAACTTTTCAGATCAACCCCAAGAATTCAAAATTAAAGGACGGTGGATAAAGGATAAACAAATTCGATTGATTAGTGGGAAATCGACAAAACAAAGCCAGAATATAAGTTTGCAAGGCTACGGATTTGCTTGGTACATAACGGAAGATCGGTAAGAGGAAATGATGATCGATCTCTCTTCAGTTCATCATGATCGAATATCGGTCCCAAAAACTTTTTGTCAACCAAAAGCCGTTCTCGCCGAGTTCATGTCGCTCCCAGATCTCGCCGAGAATAAAACGTCTTAAAGAGCGATATTCCTCTTCCTGAAGAGCAGAGGTAAATTCATTCTCTGTCGAAACAAATGGATAAGCGTCCTCAAAGGTTGTGAAGCTCCTTGGGTCATATGCTTGTAGGCTAAACGTAAGAAAGGGGAAAGGAGCTCCTACGTCCACTTGAGGATAGGTGATCAAGAAATTCTCTAAGCAACTGACCATTGAATGCCGGGTCCGATTCAGGTGGACAATCCGTATGGTATTCAATGACATTTGAGAATCGTAGAATAGAAACCGGTTTTCGCCTGTAGCCTGCACCATTTGTTCAGTACAGTGGAAAAGCTTCAACACAAAAAGTCGTCTAAGACGATGATAATTCCGCGCACTTATCAAGCGGAATCCCATACCAAAAGAAGTCATCTGTTCCATCAGGTCATTCATGGTGTGCACGGATAAAAATGTCTCATTCATGCCCTTTCCATAAATGAACCAATAAAACTGGTCAATCACCGTAACTGAACAGCTCTCATGGTCGTAAAAATTATATTGACCATCGCCCCTTTTTTCAGCATAAATAATTTTCAACTGAAAATGGAACTTGCCCGCTTTCTTATCTTCTTTTCTCCCGTAGGAGGAAGGCGCATATAAATATAGAATTTCCATAACATCAAGAATTAGCTCTCTCCTACAATATTGTCGCCAAACTATTTTTCCACAGCCTTGCTCAAAAATGGCGCGACACGTAACGAAAAAGCAACATGGTAATCATCGAAAAAGTCCACCGAACATCAAAAGCAGCAAGGCTGTCGTTTCCTTGCGTCATTGTTGTATATAAATCAAAACAATTTGGAAGTAAGAGCGCTGGCTCCCGCTGCACCATGAGCTTGCCAGCTAACTGCAGTAGTTTGGCCGATGTTTTGAAGTCTTCGAGAGGTAAAACCGGGGACACAACAAGCGCAATCCTATGAAAAAAGAAGAAATACAATTGACGGACATACAACGTATCCTGTTTGGAGAGACGCCTGCGGCTTTTATGCTAGAGGTATTCATACGGACGGTTATCGTCTATGCGGCCTTATTGCTAGCCCTTAAATTATTGGGAAAACGTATGACGGGCCAACTGACGATAGCAGAAATGGCAGTGATGATTACCATGGGTGCCATTGTGTCCGTGCCCATGCAGATCCCCGATCGAGGAATCCTACAAGGGGTAATCATACTGCTGCTCGCGGTCGCTTTTCTACGGGGCCTTAATTATCTTTCATATAGAAATCACGAGGCGGAGGATGTTATACAAGGAAAAGTAAACCTACTCGTAAGAGACGGAATAATCGATTTACCAACGCTGCAAAAAACGAATATCTCCAGGCAGCAATTATTTTCCAAACTTCGAAATCAGAAAATATTCAATTTAGGACAGGTGGATCGTGTTTATTTGGAAGCCTGCGGACTGTTTAGCGTTTATCAACATCAGGGTAAAAGAGCGGGCCTATCCCTTTATCCACTAAATGACCTACGCTTATCCGACACACAATACAACGACGGTGATTACGCTTGCTGCAGCTGTGGCAAGGTAAGTAGAACCCAACAAGATCCCTGTGCCAACTGTGGAGCTACCGAATTTATCCAAGCCATTATTTAATATCCGATGAAAAAAGAAGACATTCAACTTGGCGACTGGCTGAGAGTATTTATTGGAGAGGCACCGGGTGCCTTCTTTATTGAAATCATTATCCGCACCCTTATTATTTATGCAATCCTAATGATCGGCTTCCGTCTAATCGGCAGTCGTATGGCAGGCCAGCTAAGTCGCACCGAACAGGCCTCGCTTGTCACCTTAGCCGCTGCTATTGGGGTTCCCATTCAGTCACCGGAACGAGGTGTTCTCCCAGCCATTATTATCGCGATCGTAGTCGTCTTTTTTGGCCGTATAATCGCCAAGCGAGCCAGTAAGAGCGAAAAATTCGAGCGCATTAGTCAAGGTAATATCGATACGTTGGTTGAAAACGGAGTCCTATGCTTGCAAAATATCAAAGATACCACCTTGACACGTGAGCGCGTTTTTGCCCAATTGCGTTCAGAGCATATCGTTCATCTAGGTCAGGTGAAAAGACTTTACATTGAGCCTAACGGCAGCTTTACCTTAATTGAAAACGAAGACGACGTCGGCGGCCTATCCATTATTCCCGCGAACGATACAGCTTACCTACATCGCTTTCAGCAAGCAGACCTAATCGTCTGCGCTTATTGCGGCTTGGATCAGGGCAAAGACGCAAACTGTAAAAATTGTCGTAAGTCGGATTGGGTGCAAGCCATTAATCGAAGTGAAAAATCAAGTCGCAAAAGCTCGTCCTAAAGCCGGCTACAGATGCGATACAATATCAAACTCAAATTATCAACTGCTCCTATCTTTGCAAAAATTTTGCCTTTTGTCTCATCAATTACTCTTTTATTGCTTGTTAAACGTTTGGAGATTTCTTTCGTAGTATAACCCTCGATTAATAGATCCAATATCTCATTTTCCTGATCGGTTAAGGCCACGTTCGGATTAAATGCATCCAAATAATTTTCATAAGGCGCCAATCTTTCAAAAAACAAAAAGGGTAACGATGGATCGATAAAGAAATTGTTTTTTTTAACAACCCGTAAAACCTGCGGAAAATCATCTAAACTGAATGTACTGGAAAGATAACCATGCACACCTAGTTTTTTAAACATCGCCGGTCTCTGGAGGTTCGAGGCGTTGTCAAACACAACCACTTTTAAACCGGACGCAACCGCTTGAAGGATGCAATTTTGCCATCGTTGATTTCCATATTGATCCACGAAGCAAAGCAGTAATTCGGTGGTCTTCGGCAAATCATCCAGGTGTTGACCGGCAAATACAACGTCCAAATCGTGTTTTTCAAGGGTCTTTTTTACACCTTCCCGATGGATCGGATTATAATCTACGACAGCAATTTTCATGTTCAAATTTAACTAACAATTAAATACTGTCATAGTAACAAAATAACAGTCATTATAGTTTCCGTCTTAAAAAAAGATGACATAGGAAAAACTGTATAATTTTTTCAGTTTCACTACACACTGTATTGATTAATGGTGTTTAGAAAATGGCCGATATCGAAGGGCTTTTCGATAAAATCGCGCACACAATGCTCCGTTTCAACCAAATTACGCCTACCGTGCGCAGACATGAGTACGACCGGAATATCCTTTGTTTTTTCGTCTTGATAGAGCTCCCGACACAGATCAACGCCATTGCCGTCGGGCAACATAATATCCAACAAAATGAGGTTCGGTTTAATATCCTGCATCCGCTGCCTAAACTCTCTCACATTTGCACAACTTTGCACCTCAAATTGTTCACCCACTAATAAATATTCGACGAGCTCTCTTATGTCCTTGTCGTCTTCTACAACGATTATTTGTTTCATGTATGTAAGCTGATTAGTATCAAAAACGGCCCCATGCCTAATTCTCAGGTTAGATAATAACAAGAGCGTACTTGGCTCTATGCTTCAAAACAAAACAAGAGGATAGAAAGATTGTTTTAGCCCACACGAAAAAAAATTAGCTGTGGGTAATCATCTTTATGACCAATTTTATAAACCTAGAAAAAGTAATTCTATGTTCCTGTAGAAAAAGCCGTAAGTTTTGCTAAATTAGTTCTGAAGATAAACCGGAATCTTAAAAACGCCACATGATGCTATTTTCAAAACTTTGCCTCAAATGTTTCTATCTATCTTTTGCAATTTTTCATATCTTCTTATGCGCGAATGCACAACAGAAAGACAACAAGCCGGAGCGAGTTGCCTGGTTTCAGGATTTAGCCTTCGGTATGTTTATTCATTGGAACGTAGACGTCTCCTTGGGTGGCGTTATTAGTCACTCGCTAGCCGGGGCATCAGATGATTACGTGAATCGTTACATAGAAGAGCTTCCTCTTTTTTTCAACCCGAATCAGTTCGATCCCAATGAGTGGGCAACGATGGCCAAACTTGCGGGCATGAAATATGTAGTATTTACGGCAAAGCATCACGCCGGCTTTTGCATGTTCGATACGAAGACCACGCCGTTTAATGTAATGAATACCCCCTATAAGAGTGATATCACGAAGCAGCTTATAGACGCCTTTCGAAGACAGGGCATCGCCATTGGCATCTATTTTTCACCGGAAGATTTCTATTTTCTTCATCAACAGAAACTTCCTTTAGGCCGCTTACAGCATCCGATGCATTATCCGGTAAATAACAAAGCCTTATTTGATTATGACAGGGCGCAGTTAAAGGAATTGCTGACCCATTATGGAAATATCGATATTCTCTTCATCGATGGCCCCGGAGATGGGCTTCGCGAATATGCCTGGAGTATCAATCCTGATCTGGTGATTACACGCGATCTGATGAAAACACCTGAACAGAATATTCCTGATGCTCCCCTACCTCGTCCATGGGAAGCCTGTTATACGATGGGCACCGACTGGCAATACAAAGCCACCAATGATCCACATAAAAGCGGTACGGAAATTATCAACATGTTGATTGAAATTCGAGCGAAAGGCGGTAATTTTCTATTAAATGTAGGCCCGAAACCGGATGGATCCATGCAAGCAGAACAAGAGAACCTGCTTCGTGAAATTGCCTTATGGAACTTTGCCAACAGAGAATCAATTTATGAGGTCAAGCCCTTGCCCACCATACGTGATGGCGACCTCTGGTTTACTCAAGCAAATAATGACGAGACTATTTACGCATTCGTTACACGTGAAGAGCCATCCGATTGGGCCTATGGCACCCGGAGAAACTTTTTACTCCCCCATATCACCGGAAGTGAACGGACCAAAGTGAGTATACTGGGTTACAAAAGCGAGCTGGTTGAATACCAGAAAGGGCTGTCAGCGGAGATAATAGTGAGTCCTAGCCCGGTGGGCCTGGCAGTGAGTGCTGTCAATGGGCAACGTTTCTACACCAACAACCAATGGCCCAATCCAATTGTACTAAAAATTGAGCATGCACAGTTTAAAACACCTGCAGCTCGAAATGTAGAAAAGTCAGTAATAGACGGTGCCAAGTAAAGTCAGATCAACCCTCATCGGCTGTTATTCCTTCTCGGGTCATGATAATCGGCTCGATGGTGCCATCAGGCCTGTAAGAAAGGAGGTCGAGGCAGACCGACCGTCTGTGACTGCCTCCTCCTTCTAAAGCTCCATTATGATAAAAAAAATAAGATTTTCCTTGAAAATCAAGTGTCGCCGCACGATTCGTTTCGCAGTTATAGGGCACCTTATTGATAACTCCTTTGAAATCCCACGGCCCATGCACTGTGGGGCTCATGGCATAGGCTATGTCTTCCGGAAAACCATAGCCATACATCAAGTAATACCATCCATTCCGCTTAAAGACGTGTGCCCCTTCCCCAAATGCGGGGACATTCACCACTTGGATGTCACTGTCCAACTCGATCATATTCGCCTTCAACTTCGCGTAATAACAGGTCGTATTTCCCCAAAATAAATAAGCTTGTCCGATGTCATCGATGACCACGCTTGGGTCAAGATTAGCCTTTTCCGTTGTGGGGCAAGGTAACATGTCGCCGGTAACTAATGCGGCTCCCTTGGCGTCAACAAACGGACCTGTTGGCCTATCAGACGTAGCTACACCAATTGCTTTTCCGAAAATGGATTGATGGGTTACAGCCACATACCAGTAAAAAACATGATCGCGACACACGACATTCGATGCAAAGGCATCACCCGATGCCCATAAGAAATCGATTGCCTTCAAAGGGGAGGAATGTTCTTCCCAATTTTTCAGGTTGGCCGACGAAAAACAAAGCCAGTCGTTCATCACATAATCATCAACCCCTTCCGGGGGATCGTCGTGTCCGGTATAGAGATATACTCGACCGCCGTAATTTATAACCGTCGGATCAGCGGTATATTTATGTTTAATAATAGGATTCATCATCATTTTCAAGGCTATTTACCTTAGACCTATATAACAAAAAGCCGTTAGCTTTGTTAGGTATCAACGCCTTCT
This sequence comes from Olivibacter sp. SA151, assembly GCF_054130995.1. NCBI lineage: Bacteria > Pseudomonadati > Bacteroidota > Sphingobacteriia > Sphingobacteriales > Sphingobacteriaceae > Olivibacter > Olivibacter sp. SA151. The sequence goes on from NZ_CP096391.1 coordinate 4,957,120, forward strand.
GACGCATCCAGCAAGTTTCTCGCCTCTTCACCGACTTTATCTGATTCCGTGATATGTGCCAGACGGTCTTTCAATTTACTTTCCCAATCAATAATAGCGTCAGACACGGTAAACCCTAACCCGAAAATACCTGTTTCTAAATCGGGCCCAAATAAGCAGATGAATTCATTTCCGTCCTGAAAAATCAGTGGACGGAGTAGGCGAAACGAGGAAGGTAAATCCGTCGATTCGTAATTAATTGAAATTCTTGCATCTTGTGACAATCGCATTTGATCCATGTTATCCTAGCTTTTGATTTTAAGTAATTATAATCATTAAGACAAAAATTTAGCCAAGAGTATCAAAAAAGGTTTGTGATTTAACAATTAGGTAAAAACCGAAACGATTGCGTATAAATACGGTTATCAGACCGATTAACTGGTCGAGCTATCATTTTTTACAAGCCTTTTCCGCCAATAATTAGCCAATAAAGATCCGGAAATATTCATCCACGGAACGGCCTCTTCCATGGCAAGTCCTTTAACCGCCCCTCCTAAGCCTGTTCTAAGGCCACCACACCTCCATCGGGACCCCTGGGATGCGCCATAATCCCCCCTCCTGCCATGTATAATAAATCAATGGTTTTCGTGCGCCGGTAGGTTTCAAAGGCTTGCCCGCCCCCCTGACCGGAAGATACCACGGGCAATAATGTTTCACGAGAAAAAGGCGTTAAGCAAGCTTCGATGGACTGTACCACCGAGTCATCCGATTCCCAAAATTTATTCTGAATTCCATTTACATGTAGCTGATCTACGCTCGCGAAGCGCCAAAGTTTTTGGTAGGCCGTAAATTAAATACCCAGCAGGGGTGCCTATTCAGCATGCCCCAACCATTCCGATGACCATGGATAACCAATGCACCCTGATCACATATTTTTTTCACACCGGCAAGGCCAACACTATTGATACTGAGCATGGCGCAATTGATCAAAGCCGCTTTTTCCGGATCAAAGGGAGTTTCAATATAGTATTTCGCAATAATTCTTTCCATAGCCTATTGAATCAATCCAATCTGCTAGATTGATAATCAGTAAGCTATGCGTAAAAAGGTTCTTTGCCGTTTTACACCTATTGATTATCTACTAGTCAAACAGATTAGATTTATACTGACAAATTTATCAGCGAGAACAATAGTGCTATTGTAGTATGTATGCAAGCTATTGTAGCATATTAGCTTTTTGCATACAGCTATTTCTTTCAGTCCGTCTTGAGCAATTGATATTGATACTTTCTTCCGATTTTTTGCGCATCCACAAAACCGTTCTTCAAAAGGTAATTCATCCGCACTGCCAAAGCGTTCTCCAGTTTGTATTTATCCCGGTCCGGCTGCGCCTGATGGATTTCGTTTAAAATGGCATCACGATCGCCCGTTCCTAAACGTGTGAGTGCATAGGCAATTTTTCTATCCAATTTACCGAAAGGGTCGAATTTTTCAACAGGCACCAAAACGCCTCTCCTCCATTTCGCTGGGGAAGAAACTGCCTCTTCTGTTGCAGCATCCGTCATTTTGGGTTCATGAAAAACAGAAATTTGCTTTCGTTTCTGCACGATATCAATGGTACATTGTATGGCGTCAATTTCGGCACGAATACTTTCAGCGAACTCTTTCAGAAAGGCGATTGTTTGCTCATCTAACAGCGGATTTTTTGTCATGAGATTAATTTAGGTTGATTCTACTGAGACAAAAGTAATAAGTTCGTTAGTTAAAAAGAAAAAATTGAGACTCAATTGTGAAAAAACTGTATACCAACCAGTTTCATACTACGTAAACACCGCTTCCCTGTGTAAATTATTGAAATAATCACAGTATACGTCACGAAAAAGAAATAAATAATTCTTAGCTTGCAAACAAAGTAAGTGAAATTTACGTCTATACGTTTACCTAACATGAAATGCATATGAGTGAATGGAAATTAAAAAGATCATGGCGACAGATTAAAAATCAGATAAGAACGAAATGGAGTGAGCTCACGGAAGATGACCTATACTATGAAGAAGGTAAAGAGATCGAGCTAGTCCATCGTTTAGAGCAGAAAACAGGAAAAAGTAGAGAGGATATCGTTGACTATCTCAATCACCTCTCCTTTATTTCCGATCTTAAATTAAGAGCTTAACGAACAACAAGGGGCAAAATGGGTAACCAGGCCCCTTGTTTCACTTAAGGCGTGGCTTTCCCTTTCTGATCCCAGTGGTCTTTGATGAGACGTCCTTCCTTATCAAACTTAAGCCTTCTAGCGTATCGTTCACCCCGTATATTCCCATTCGCATCCTTCTTGCCCATAAAAAGCAAAATAGGCCTGCCCTCTTCATCGGTTTTAAACATCAGATCGTAACGCTGAAAAGTTAATTCCACCAAAGATAATGGATCATACTTTTTACGCAGCAGCTTCAAGACCGGTTCCTTCAATGCCATAATCGCAGCTCTTTTTTAAGATAACCCAAATGTCCCGGTTATTGTTTGGCATCAACATGGTCTATACGAAATTGAGAACCACAGATAGGTAATCAAATCGTTTCGTCTAAAGAAAAAAAATATCCTAACAAGACGAAACAAAAGTTTTGCTTCTTCGTTTTATTAAGATGATTAAGTCCGATTTGGTCCCTTAAGGGTACTTTGTAAACTGGAAGAGACAACAATTAATTTATTAAATAGTACTTTTACGAAAAAGCGCTACAAATTACAGGAGAACGATAACATGACGATCAGGAACTATGATGCTGAATTTTGCGGAAAAATACCCCTACATAATGTTAATTTAATTCAGCCTCATGGGTATCTCTTAGTTTTAGATCCGGAACATTTGGAGATCGTACAAGTAAGCGAAAACATAGCAGCGCTATTCAATCAGCCCCTAGATGCCATTATCGGAACCACTATCAATGATTGGCTGGACGAATCGTTGCATGCCGAAAAGCTTACCGGCAACCACTTCAGCAGTCAAAAGATTCCATTTCGTCTACGTTTGGCCGACAGCTTATTTTTAGCGCTAATCCATATTAAAGGGCCTTATCTATTAGTAGAATTAAGCCCCACAAGCGAAGAAAAAAGTTTTTTGGAAATTTATCAGGCGCTTCGGTATAATTTTGCAGAGCTAGAACAAAAGCATGACCTTCCCACACTTTTATCGGCTACGGCCCATCAATTCCAGCTACTTTCAGGGTTTGACCGGGTTATGATTTATCAGTTCGATGAGCATTGGAATGGAAAAGTAGTTGCGGAGGCAAACCATAGTGGGAAGGTGAGCTATTTAGGCCAACAATTCCCGGCTTCCGATATTCCGAAGAGTGCAAGAGAACTCTATAAAAAAAGCCCCTATCGCGTGATACCGACATCCCATTATGAACCGGTAAAGCTGTACCCGATTATCAACCCACTCAGTATGTCGTTTGTTGATTTGTCTGATTGCCATCTACGGAGTGTTGCACCGGTGCATTTGGAATACCTGCATAATATGGAAGTAGATGCCAGCATGTCTGTGCGGCTTCTCGTAAATGATACACTTTGGGGGCTGGTCTCCTTTCATCATAATACACCGCGCTACCCCGATTTCGAAACCTGCTGTCAGTTTGAGCTACTGGCTGATTTTGTTTCGAAACAACTTGCCAATCTGTTAAATGCCGAGACCTTTGCTTTCAGCAGCACCATCTCAACTCATAAAAATGCTATCCTTCGCAATCTATACCGTGAAGTTTCCCTTGAAAAAGCACTTTTTGATGACGAATATCATTTATTGAAACTATTTAGTGCGCAAGGAACCGTATTGATATACGACAATAAATACTATAGCACCGGCGCTGTTCCAACCGAAGAGCAATTACAAAACCTTGTCTTTTGGTTACAGGAAAAGCAATTAGAACCGGTTTTTGTTAGTAATAATATGACAAATGAATTTGAAGAAGCGCAGGCGTACTCGAATATGGGAAGCGGTTTATTGGCCATCGAAATAGACAAACACAAGGGAAATTATCTGTTGTGTTTTAGACCTGAACACCCTTATACCATTGACTGGGGCGGAAATCCAAACGAAGCCGTGAATTTCGAGCAGGATGCCGGCACTTATCATCCACGTAATTCCTTTAGGATTTGGAAACAAGAGGTGAAGAACTCATCCATCCCTTGGAAAGAGGAAGAGAAAGAGGCAGCTCACGCCATCAGACTCTACATATTTGAGTATTTAAGTAAAAATGCGCAGGAATAATTGTTATTATTGCAGTATCATCTTTCTATGACTGAAAAAAAGGATATAAGAGAAACGGCCCATTATATAGTAGCCATTGGGGCCTCTGCCGGTGGCTTAGAAGCTATCAATAGCTTTTTCGATGCCGTACAGGATTTTTCACAATTATCTTTTGTCATTATACAACATTTATCGCCCGATTATAAGAGCCTTTTAGTGGAATTGGTTTCCAAACATACCCAAATGAAGGTGTTGGAAGCGAGAGACAATATGGCGGTGGAGCGAGCGGCTATTTATGTCATCCCTAATCGGATGAGCATGACCATTCATAATGGAACCTTATGCTTAGCCGAAAAAGTGGTCAACAATGTACCCAACAATGCCATTGATATTTTTTTGGACTCGTTGGCAAATGACCAACAGGAAAGAGCCATTGCGGTCATCCTGTCCGGTACGGGAAGTGATGGTACCAGAGGTATTCAGGCTATAAAAAAGAACAAAGGCTATGTGCTCGTACAAGAGCCGAATACGGCTAAATTTGACGGCATGCCTAATATGGCCATTATGAGTGGCTATGCGGATGCGATATTACCTCCTAAGGAAATGCCTCAGCAGATGCTGGATTATATACAGCTCATGAATGGGGAAGATGAAGCGCTAAGCGGTGAGCTGAACGATCAACAGGTGGATCGTATTCTGGCACTTGTGCATGAAAACAGTGATCGCGACTTCAATTATTATAAAACACCGACGATTATCCGCCGTATTTCGCGGCGCATACGGCTGCAGCAAATAAAAAGCGTTCAAAAATACATCGAATTCCTGGAAGGAAATGCGGACGAGGTGCATAGTTTAGCAAATGATTTATTAATCAATGTGACGCGTTTTTTTCGGGACCCCGAAGCGTTCCGTTACCTAGAAGAACAAGTTTACCCATCGCTGGTCAAGCAAAAAGCAACCGGGGAGACCTTTAAGATATGGGTTTGTGCCTGTAGCACCGGCGAGGAAGCCTACTCATTGGCCATATCGCTGGATCAATACCTTCAGCAGACGGCAACTCGGCTTCCGGTCAAGATCTTTGCCACCGATGTTGATGAAAGTAACATTCGCCTTGCCAGCAGAAATCGATATCCCTTATCCATTGAAAAGGATGTACCCTCTTCGATATTGAAACGCTATTTCACGCTAGAGGATAATCATTATGCCGTTATACCACGCATTCGAAAGCAAGTTGTTTTCGCTCACCATAATGTCATCAAAGATCCGGCTTTTATAAAGAACGATCTGATCAGTTGTCGTAATATGCTGATCTATATGAACAAGGTATTGCAGGAGAAAATATTGTCGATCTTTCATTTTGCCTTGAAACCGGGCGGTGCCCTCTTTTTAGGACCCAGTGAAACCACCGGGGCTCTTGAAAACGGGTTTGAACAAATATCGGGCAAATGGAAAATTTTCAAAAGGTCACCACATCAGCTGAAAAAGTACTTGGGTGAATATGGCAATGCACTTGGTACCGTCAGCACTTCGTATGTTCCCAGGAAAGCCACTGAATCACTGAGTGTCGGCGAAAGCCTTCGTCGTGATTTTCAACAACTCATGTTGGACGAACTCGGTTATACCGTTATCTATATAGACGGCTACAATGAGGTCAAAGAAACCCTCGGCAACTACCACAATTATTTGAGCCTTCCCAAAAAAAAGCTGAATTTGAATATCCTCAGTATGGTTCCCGAGGAGGTAAAACTACCATTGAGCAATGCCATACGTGAATCGAGACAAGAAGGAATAAAAGTATCTTTGACCGGCTTAAGCTTCCGTAAGGATGACCAGATCAATCATGTTAATATCCACATACACCCAGCGGCACCTCCACACGAGCATTTATCCATGCTGGTCTTTATTGATGTAACCATCCCGCTGCGGGAACATGAACCCCTATCGACATTTTCTCTGCACAGCGATTCGCCGGATGAAAAGCGCTACATTCAAGAGCTCGAAGACCAACTGAATGAGACGCGAAATAATTTGCAATTGGCGATAGAAGGATTGGAGACAACCAATGAAGAATTACAAAGCTCCAATGAAGAATTATTATCCAGTAATGAAGAGTTACAAAGCTCGAACGAAGAGTTACAATCCCTTAACGAGGAGCTTCATACCTTAAATACCGAACACCAGCTGAAAATTAAAGAGCTGATCGAATTAAACGATGATCTTGACAATTACTTTAAGAGTACTGAGAACGGCCAGGTATTTTTGGATAAGGATTTAAAAATCCGGAAGTTTAACCCGCAAGCCATGCGCCTGATCAATTTAATAGAAGGCGACATTGGACGGCCCATCGGTCATATTTCCAATAATCTTGCCAATGATAACCTGTTGGAAGATATTAAGAAAGCGCAAAGCGACAAAGGCTTTTACGAAAAAGAGGTGCAATTACAGGATAGCCGCATCTACCTTATGCGTATTTATCCTTTTGTTCGGCGCGACAAGGAGATTGATGGCCTTGTATTAAGCTTCATTGATATTTCCGCGCTAGAAAATCTCAACAGCATCATTAAAGCTGTATTTGATGCCAGCCTTGAAGCTATATTTGTATTGACGGTCAATAACGATGCTTCGAACTCTGATCAACAATTTGTCTTGCTGACGCAAAATGAAGCAGGTGCCAACCTACTTGATAGGCTTGCCATACGTAAAGATCATCCCTCTTTTTTCGGACATTTGACCAAACGCCTTGGCCAACGTGTAAGCAAGAAACTACTTGACACCTATACATCCGGAACAGCGCGTAAGATTGCGTGTAATTTGCAGATTGACAACCGCGAACAGTGGTTTGAGATAAGTATGGTTAAAATGAGAGACGGCCTGGCGCTCACTTTTAATGATATTACCCTGCAACGAGAGACGACAGACAGACTGCGCAAAAACTATAATGAACTGGTTGTTACCCGCGAACAGTTAAAGAATCTGAATAGTGGCTTGGAAGACGAGGTAGCGAAAAGAACAGCGGAATTGGCCCTCAGCGAAGAACGTTTTAGGCTCGTAGCTCGGGCTACTAACGACTGCATCCGCGATTGGGATCTAGTTCATAATACCGTTTGGTACAGCGATAATTTTTATTCTATTTTTGCCTATAGCTCGGACGAACAAGTACAAACTATCAATCAATGGTTCAGCAAAATCCATCCCGATGATGTAAAAGTCGTGCGAAAGGATTTACTTAGAGCGATTAACCAAGGCGCTGAACAATGGAGCGGTGAATATCGTTTTCATAAAGGAGACGGCTCTTACTGTTATGTTTTTGATAGAAGTTTTATTCTGAATAACGAGTCGGGCATGCCTTTTCGGGTTATAAGCTCATTAATGGATGTAAGCACGTTGAAGGAAGCCGAATTGGCCACCCGAGAGTTAGCTACCAAAAAGGATGAGTTCATGAGTATCGCTAGCCACGAGTTAAAAACCCCCATTACCAGCATGAAAGCTAGCTTGCAGCTTATCGATCGACTAGCGGAAAAAGGCGGGCCCAATGGTATGCTTAAAACATTTGTAGCGAAAGCTAATCAGCAGGTCGACAAGATTACTTTCTTAATCGAAAATCTGCTGGACGTAACGAAGATTCAGGCAGGAAAGATTATCTTACAGAAATCAACGTTTAACATCAATGAATTGATACAAGATTGTGTGTACGAGGTAAAAAATATGGGGGGCCATACGATTCAAATACACGGCAATATAGATGTCGATGTATATGCCGATAAAAACCGCATTGAGCAGGTATTGATTAATTTTTTGACCAATGCCATCAAGTATTCGCCCAAAGCGGACAAGGTTGACTTATTTACAGAACGGAACGAGTCCGAAGTGAAGATTTCGGTAAAAGATTACGGCATCGGCATACCACAGGAAAAGCTCGATCTGGTATTTGACCGCTTTTTCCGCGTAGAGGAATCGTCGTCACAATTTTCAGGACTGGGTTTAGGCCTGTTCATTTCGTCGGACATCATTAAGCGTCACCAAGGTCAAATCGGCGCAGTCAGTTCACCGGGCGAAGGCTCCACGTTTTGGTTCAGTCTCCCCATTCAACAGGCCTAGCTTGGATTTTGCTTTCGTCGCACTCGCAGCGCTTCCTTTATCCCCTTGACGTCAGCTTTCCACTTGGGCAACAGCCACACCATGATGGTTTCTTCGAGTAGATCTAAAGTCGTCAGGGCGATCGCGATATAAAATAAGGGTAAAGAAGGCGTGGTAAGAAAAAATGACGGTATTAAGAAAAGTGCTTGGGCAACGGCGGCCACTTTAGCGAGGTAGGTATGAAAGCTGGTAAATTTTCCATAACGAATCAAGGCTGAGCCAACCTGAAAGAGGAAAAGAAAAAGCAATACGAGTATCCAACTATACTCTTCGTAAACGAAGTCTTTATGATAGACAAATAAACCTACGATGGCTACTAATATAGTTAAATCGTCCGCAATGGAGTCCATCTTGGCGCCCATAACGCTCACAACCTTGTACCTTCTAGCCAAAAAGCCGTCGATGGCATCGGTAAAAAAGCTAAAAGCTAGTAACCATTTGAACCAGTTAAGCTGTTCAGAAAAGATAAGAAACAGGAGAAAAGGGGCGGCTATTAAACGATAAAACGTAATGCCGTTGACCATATAATAGCTTCCCTTATGCATATACAAGCCTTTTGCACTAAAAAAGACGGCCCAAGTTTCTACCTAGGCCGCCTTGACTTTCTTAATTCCTTCGTTGGCATTACCCAAATCACGTTCAATGGGTTTATTCTCAGGCTTATTAAAAGCCACCCCTCTAAAAAATCTATATAGATAACAAGGTGATTTCTTTTTTGTTCGGATTTTTTTTAAAAGAGCTAAAAGCTTTACGCTATAGGCTATAAACAGTGAATAAGGGAATTGTTAATAGTGAATAGTTTGCCCTACGCGTAACGCCCTCCTGCCACTGCTATCGCAACTGTCAGCCATTCCTATGATAAGTCTGCTCAACGAATGAACCATTCAATCACCCAACCATTTAACTACTCAACCATTTAACTACTCAACCATTTAACTACTCAACCATTTAACTACTCAACCATTTAACTACTCAACCATTTAACTACTCAACCATTTAACTACTCAACTACTCAACCATTTAACAACTCAACTACTCAACCATTTAACGACTTAACTATTTAACTACTCAACTATTTAACGACTTAACTACCTCCCACTAGAAAACGTTCCTCCGTGTGGGTACTCAGCACTTCCAAAGGGTCGCCAACCTTAACAAAACCACTACCTTGATGTATAAGGTTTTGTCCAAATAGAATTTTCTTTTCCCTTGAACGGTACGAAGCCAATGTTTTCAACGGTTCTTTCGCCTTTTTCGCACTTTGTTGATCAATGGTAGTCATCACACACCGCGCGCAAAGCTTAACGCCGTAAAAATCGATCGTGCCACCAATCCGTATATGGTTCATGCGATCCTCTTCAAAGGCAGTGCCCCCGGTAAATACGATATTAGGCCTAAAGCGATTCATGGGAAGAGCGATCTCCAGCCGGGCGTTTAAGTCATCCAATGATGCTTGTCCTATTATCAAAAAAGGGTAAGCATCCGAAAAAGAAGTAATCATGCCTTTAGGCGCGTAGCGTTGATCCACTTCGCGCGTGATACTGTCAGGCATATACACCAATCGGCAGGTCAAGCCCAGGGCGTCGCTAAACCAGGCATCCACCTCACGGCTCACGGAAACCGCTTGACAAGTATCTTCCCAGATGACAACTTCGCTGAATTGAGCTTCAACCGGCTCAAAAGGTATACGTATTTTCCCCCATTCAGGATGCGTTACCGACAAGCCATCACCCCCTATCTCAAGCTTAAACAAAGCCATTTGCGGGTAGACGCGTTGCGTAAGAAATTGATTGTTTTCATCGATCAACATCCATCGCCGATCGTATTTAAAGCCTCTATCGGTGACTTCGGCCTCCGAAAGCGCAATACCACCCAACGATTTGATCGGATAAATAAAGAGTTCGCTAATTTTTAGCATAGGCTATGAGTATAGTAAACAAAAATAGAAACGCTTTTTTGTTTTTTAAATTAATGCAGATATCTCGTTTTTAGACTGCTTCACTCCTTTCCAGACTCCACTTCTTCAGTTCGCCTGCCTGCGGTAGGCAGGCAATGACATAAATAGGAACGTATCTGCGAGAAGGCACGACGAAGCAGTCTATTTGTAATACTTATAAAATCTGTCCTCCTTTTTCTTGGAAATCGAGCTTCAGCCGTTGATATCGTTCCAGATCAATGGCACGGGAGGCGTGTTCAATAATACCGGCTTTAAATCCCAGGTCAAGGGCATCATTGGCTGTATAATAGACGCAATAATCGGCTGCAAGACCACAAATCGCTACTTCTGTTACACCTCTTCCCTTCAGAAAGTCCGCCATACCTGTCGATTTCTTCCTTCCATTATCAAAAAAACCGCTGTAGCTATCAATATTTTGATCCATGCCCTTTCTAAAAATAGCTTCGACCGCATTCGTTGACAGTTCCGGTGCCAAAGCCGCTCCCTCGGTTCCCTGTACACAGTGTACCGGCCAAAGCACTTGCTCCAAGCCATTCCATTGAATTCGCTCAAAAACCTGTTTTCCCGTATGTTCCGTAAAGAAACTTTTATGATTTGCCGGATGCCAATCCTGCGTAGCTACCACTAACTTGTAAGACGATTGCAATTCATTGATAATTGGAATAACTTCGTCCCCTCGTTCCACTGCAAGAGCGCCTCCCGGCAAAAAATCGAGTTGTATATCGATAATAATTAGTGCTTTCATTTCAGATGCGATTCACTTACTTTCAAAAATACGTATTTTCCTTTTAGGCTATAAGCCTTAGGCAATAGGCTTTAGGATTAGCTTTTAGCTTTCAGCCACTAGCCTGTTCATCATCACATTGGCTCATCAAGCTATAAGCAATAGGCTTTAGGCTTTAGGCATTAGCTTTAACTATCAGAAATCAGCTTTCAACCGCTAGCCTGCTCATCATCACATTGGCTAATCGTCACATCATCACATTGGCTAAATTAACTATGCAACTACTTAACCACTCAACGACTTAACTACTTAACAATTCAACCAAAACCTCCATAACTTTCGGTTATACCCTATAAAAAAAGCTCGTTTAAATCTGATACAGATAGCACCTAGATTTGCCACCATGGAAAAGATAAAAGAAACTTTTACAGACGACGAGACGGCCCGGCAGGAAGTTTATCGGTTGACAAAATACACGAAAATCCTTACATGCCTTATCTTGCTATTGATCGGATCATGTATTTATATCCTACATGGGAGGACCGTACCGGTTCCGGTAGTTGGTCCTAATGCGGAAAAAACGGCAGCAGGCGTCTATCTATCCCATGTAAGTGAGGCCGTAATCAGACCTTTCGACAATAGCAAAGAAGGCGAACTAGCTGCCTATGGCCATCGATTAATCACTGAAACTTATAAGTATCTGGGACCGGAAATCAAAAATGGCAAGATTACCGGTAACAATCTGGCCTGCTCCAGTTGCCATCTAAATGGAGGCACCAAAGCTTACGCTGCACCCTATGTTGGTCTGTCCGGAGTCTTCCCTATTTACATCGGACGCGAAAATAAAGTTGAATCTTTAGAGGAGCGCATCAATGGTTGCTTTGAACGAAGCATGAATGGAAAAGCTATTCCGGTTGATAGTAAAGAGATGCGCGCTATGATCAGCTATATAAAGCATCTCAGCCGAGATGTCTCAATCGGTAAGCGTATCGAGGGACAAGGATTCGTTCAGCTAAACAAGCCTAATCGAGCAGCTGATAGAATAAAAGGAGCCGCTGTATTCAAACGATATTGTATAACTTGCCATGGTGAAAATGGACAGGGTAACCGTCGAGGTCAAAGTGGTGATGGAAAAGGTTATCTATACCCTCCGCTTTGGGGCAACGATTCTTTCAATGACGGAGCGGGCATGGCCCGTTTACTGACAGCGGCTCGATTCATCAAAGGGAATATGCCCTTGGGCGCAACTGCTGAAAACCCGATTTTAGCGGATGAAGAAGCCTATGACGTAGCTGCTTATATCAATTCCTTTAGTAGACCGCAAAAAGCAAATAAAGAATTGGACTATCCCGATCTGATCAAAAAGCCAAAGGATTGTCCTTATCCGCCTTATATAGATCAAGTTACCATAACACAACATAAATTAGGACCTTTTAATTTTTAACATTTATATACTATATATCATGAAATCATTGAAACTACTTATTCTTGCTATTGCATTATTATTCAGTCTAGGGTCTTTTGTTTATGCCCAAGACAGTTCAGCCATTATTCGTAACAGAGCTTATCAAGGTGCCGAGGCGATCGAAGCCCGGTATCGCGCCATCTATCAACTGGACAGTAATGCCCCCGCCACCATCGAAAAGGCCATACGGAACATCAACAATGTACTGCAAGATCCGCGACTAAAAGGAAAAATCAAAATAGAGCTGATCGCTTTCTCCGGAGGTACGGAAGCGTACCTAAAAAATGGCAGATATGAAGCCGCATTAAAAAGCTTAATCGATCAAGGCGTAATTGTAGCCCAATGTTTAAATTCTTTACAGGAAAGAAAACTGAAAAAAGAAGAGTTGTATGACTTTATTGCCTATGTACCCAGTGGAAATGGCGAGTTGGTTATCCGCTCAGCCCAGGGCTGGACGATTATTAAGCCTTGATCGCTTACCAATCAGAACACACAGGAAACAAGACAATGATCAAGAGAACAAACACGAATAACAAATCAAAACATGAAGACAACATTCTTTCTTATGGTAAGTATACTCGCTTTTCACTTAGCTAAGGCGCAGCAAGATCACCGTTATGACCCACCTTGGAATACGCCACCGGAATCGAGTGTTCAATTTACCGTACCCGGCATAAACAATACACCTGATTTGTATGGTGATGTGGAAGATCCTCAACTCATTGTATTCTTTGCGGGTAATCAATTTATGTGCATCGATGAACTGCTTAGTGGGTTTAAGAAGAAACATCCCGAGTACCAACGCATCTTTGCTGAAACACTTCCGCCCGGTATATTGGCAAAGCAAATAGAAGGGGGATCGCTGACTATGGGTAATCTGCGGATTACCCATCAACCCGATGTCTATACAGCAGGAAAAAATCGCATAAAAGAGATGGCAAGCTATTTTGATCGTACGGAAGTCTATGCGTACAATAAATTAGCCTTAATGGTTCCAAAGAAAAATCCGAAAAAAATTAAGGCCTTAAAAGATCTAGGAAAAAAAGATATTCGGGTCAGCATGCCGAACTCGGCTTGGGAGGGAATCGGGCGTCAGATTGAAGCCGCTTATAAAAAAGCCGGAGGTGAAACTTTGTATGAAACCATCATGCAGACAAAAGTAAAAAACAACCGTACTTATTTAACACGCATCCATCATCGTGAAAGTCCACTGCGTATATTATACGGACAAAGCGATGTGGCCCCCGTGTGGTACTCCGAAGCTTATTATCAGAAAATGATCGGCCACCCGGTTGAATTGATTCCAATAGCGGATGAACAGAACATACGCGCTACCTATATGGCCGGTAAATTGAAACAAGCACCCCATCCCCGAGCCGCTGCCGATTTTTTAGACTATCTAACCTCCGATGAAGCAAAAGCGATCTACAAGAAATATGGCTTTGAAACCGAATAAATTTAACAATGAAAGGAAAGGCTGTCTCGCGAGATAGCCTTTTCTCTTTACTATTCCCCACCTTGGTCGCGCGGAGGAAAAATAAAGTCAATTAATACTTCCGTTTTAAATATGAATGCGATGTTAAAGAGATCAAATTATGTTTTAATGCTTCCAACACTAAACCCACCCTACTTTTCACACCAAATTTTGCAAACAAGCAAGCCCGATAACCATCGATTGTTTTAATGGAGAGACACATGCAATCGGCTATTTCATGGTAATTTAAATCGGAACAAGCTAAGCGAAGAAACTCCAATTCCCGGTCTCTTAAGTCCATCCAATCCGTATTGGAAGCCTGAAACCCCATGTTTGTCAGGTAATTATTGTAATAGCCCTTCATCCAAATCTCCTGAAGTGCGCCTTCCAATTCTTCTAATTCTATATTTTTTTGCAAATACGCACAACAACCGGCTCGGATCATTTTCATAACGCTTGCAGAATCGTCGAATCCTGAAATTGCTACCAATTTAACGTTTGCATATTTTTTTTTGACGCGCACTGCCACCTCATCTCCGTTCATTTCAGGCATGAGCACGTCTATTAACAAGATATCCGGTACCGACTCCCCCTTATCTATTTGCTCAAATAGGGAGGAGCCGCTATCCGCCAATAAAGTGACCTCAAAACAAGAGAAAGAGTTAATGATAATCTCCAAGGATTTTAACACTAACGTATGATCCTCTACAATGCCAATGGTTGCTTTCATAGGCTGCCGAATTATAGTTGATCGAACCAGGTTGGATTCGCGTCCCTAGCTTTATAATTGATGAATAAAGTAACTGAAATTATTTCGGTTCATCAAGTATAATAGCCACTATTATCGGGCCGGAATGATTAAATGCGAAATAGTGAGAAATATATCACAATTTACTAAAGCAAACAACCTTGGACTAGCATTCATCCACTGTGATCACCTAATCCTCCAATACCGTAAATTCCGTCCGCCTATTGGCTTGGTGTTCCGGTATACTACAACTGACGCCATTCGCACACCGATTAACCAGTTTTGTTTCCCCATAACCTTTTGCTACCATTCTGTCTTTCGCTATCCCTCTTTGCACTAGGTACTGAACCGCCGATTTAGCACGTCGGTCGGATAAAGCCAAATTATAAGCATCACTTCCGCGACTATCCGTATGCGAAGATAGTTCGATTTTTAAGCTGGGATACTCCTCCATAATCTTCACAAGCTTGTCTAAAATTAATGCAGCATCTTTGCGAATATTGCTTTTGTCAAAATCGTATAGTATATTCTCCAGTCTAAAGGTCATGCCTTTCTTGATCGCAGGGTCTAAATATAAGGCCACTTCCAATGTGTCGGACTTTGTGATGCCGATGGTTGAAACAGCTGCCGAATCAGCGGTAAAGTTGATCTTCTCTCCCAACACCTCGTACGTCTGCCCTGGCTCAATAGCGAAAATAAACGTACCATCTGCTTTTGTGCTTTGCTGGCCAAGTGTCGCTTTATTTGCTCCATATAAGGTTACATTCGTTGCGGGGAGCAGTTCATTGGTCGCTTTATTGTAGGTCTTACCCTTTAAGACAAGTAGTATCTTCGGTTTTTCGTAGATAAAGGAATAGATGTCATCCCCTCCAAGTCCTTCATATCGGTTCGAAGCCAAGTAACCGGCCATGCCTTTGTCTGTCCGCTCCTGCACAACAAAAGCAAAATCATCTCCCGGCGAATTAATGGGATTTTTTAAGTTTAAGGGCTTGGTCCAGCTTCCTTTTTCTCCCTCACTCTTAAAAATATCCAGGCCGCCCATTCCTGCAATACCATCGCTCGAAAAATATAAGACGCCGGATTCATCTAGGTTAGGGAATAGCTCATCTTTTGCCGTATTAATGGTTTGACCCGCATTTTGCGGCGTACCCCAAGAGCCATCCGCCATTTTTTCAGAATACCAAATATCCGTTCCGCCTAATCCGCCCGGCCTATCCGAAACGTAATATAAGATTCGGCCATCCTTACTCAAGGAAGCATGACCGAGTGAATAAGATTTGGTATTATTGTACGGAAAGGCCTTCCCCTCCCACTTCCCTTCACTGTTTTTTGTATAAATGTAAAGTTCCAGATTGTGTGTCCGGTATTTTCGCTTTACTTCCTTATTAATTTCAGCTTCTTTTTTGAGCGCATAAGTCCGAGTAACAAATAAAGTATCTCCGGCTTTATTACTCGCAATAGGCCCCACATGGTAGGCCTGATCATTAAGGTCGCTGTTATATAGCTTAGGATTGCTCAAGCCGATTCCGTCTCCACGTTCCGCCGTATAAACATATAAATAGGATTTCCCGGTCCATCCATATCGATCTCTATCATTGATCGAATCCTTTTCTCCTGCATAGAACACTTGATCGCCGATGGGAAAGGCAGCGAACTCGGAAAGTTTGGTATTAATACCTTCTTCATTTCGAATTTGGTAGGTAGTTGGTTCCTTTAACCATTTTAAAGCAGAGTCGCAACCGGCAATTTCAACGGATACCGCTTCTCTATTTCCTACTTTCGTTGCATAATCTTCAAAAGCCTGTTTTGCCTCCACATATTTAGCATTGGCTTTTAAAATTTCACCATATCGGACAAAATTCTCCGGTTTACTTTCCGGATGCACCACCACTTTAGCATACCAGTTTTCGGCATTTTTATAGTCGTTAATTTTGAAATAGCACTCAGAAAGACGCTCTAGATCGCTCAGTTCCGGCCGTTTTGCATTTGCCAATTTCAAATAAATAGGAATGGCATTCGCATACTGATATTCATAGTAAAACCGATCAGCTCTTTGCTGCTGCGTTAATTGTTCTTGACCTATCGCTACATTAAAGATGCTCAGTAAAACGATAAATGTGATGAAATTATATTCAAGCTTCATGATCCCTTAAATTTCAGCTCGTTTAGCTGCTGTTATCAAATTCATTCCTATTAATTGCATGGGTGCCGTATCAGAAAAACCGCGGACTGATAATCCGATTACCTTTTGGCGGGAAGGTAAATCCAAGCGTCAACTCATGCGTTCCGTTTTGAACCGTACTTAATTTACTTATACTATAATCATACGAATAACCGATTCGCAGTCGCTCAGACACATACATTTGAATGATTCCTGCTAAAGCATTATTAACATTCAGGCTTTGATTACGCGTGTAGTCCTTATTCCAAATCGCAAAACCATTCCGATAACTCGCACCCAACCAAAGCCTGCTATTGAAAATAAACATCGCATTGAAGTCAAAGGTTGTTGGTCCGTTAAAGTCTTCTTTAATCAAGATACTAGGCTTAAACATCGTATTACGATCGAGCTTATGAAGCGTACCCGCTATAAGGTAAAGATGTCTTTTACGCCGTATATTTCCGGTCGTATTGCTATCCCACCTAAAGATGTTATTGCTGTTATCGCCACTCAACAAATCCATAACAGAAGCACCGGCATACCATTTATTGGTATAGTAATATACACCAAAGCGTACATCCGGAATAAAGCTGCTAATTTTTCCTGCCGGCAACCCCAGATCGCCCCCATCATGTACATCCACTAAACTACCGTCCAAACTGTATTGCGTTACCCCCACACCAACGCCAAAACTCAGGCGTTTGGAGTCTTCGGTATTCAATCGCAGGCGGTACGAGTAGTTACCATAAATCGAAGTAGCCGCTTGCGGTCCCAGTTTATCGGCCGTAATCTGTAAACCAACGCCGTTATTTTTTGTGTAGGGATCCAATAATCCGTCAATCGATACCTGACCGGTTTTTGGATTACCCGGCATGTTTACCCATTGGTTTCGTAAGGCCAATTGGGCAAACCATTCTTCCTTGTACCCTGCGTAAGCCGGATTTACACTAAGTGTATTAAAAATGTACTGCGTAAACTGGATGTTCTGCTGGCCTTTGGCCGGCAGCATCATCCCGTACAGTAAGCTAATTGCTAGTATTGCACTTTTTATATTCTTGTTCATAGCTAACGCTCCCTAGATATCCTTATTAATAACTTCGTTTAAGCAAGATCCAACCTTTATGAGTTTCCTTATTGCCCCCATTAGATAGTTGAAGGATGTAGTAATACGTACCTTCATTTAATCCTTGTCCATCCCACGTATTGTTATAATTCTCACTCTTATAAACCTCGTTACCCCATCGGTTGAATATGACAAGTTCTGCCCGTTCGTATCCTTCTAGTCCGATAATGACAAACAAGTCGTTTTTACCATCTCCATTTGGTGTAATGGCATTCGGTATCTTCAATGGATTTGGCTTAATAGTAATCGTCACGGTTGCCACATTCGTCCAATTACCGTTTGCATCCTTCACGCGATAGGTAAACGTTTCGGTACCGGTATATCCCGGGTTAGGGGTATAAATGAGGTTACCGTCGGTTCCTATCGTAATTGTTCCATGCATTGGTTGTTGGATAATTTCAAAGCTTGAAGGATCAAAGGCTGCATCTCCCGGACTGTCGTTGTCTAATACCGGAATAGTCACTGGTTTTCCTGACTCCGTTTCCGTCAAATCGTCCGAAGCCTCCGGTTTAACGATATCAACCGGTAAAGATGGCGAACTCGGCTGTTGAGGTGTTGTGGTACCAGAGCCATTTGGATCAGAGACCGTCGCTGTATTCGCAATCTCCAGGATATCCGTCAAGTCGTTATTTACCCTTACCTTAAAGCTTACACTTCGTTGTTCACCGTAAGGAATATTGATAGTCCAATTAAGTGCACCGTTTGCAAGACTTCCACCACTATCTGCGCTTCCCTCGATATAAGAGGTACCAGCCGGAATGGCATCTTGGATGGTCAATCCCTCCAGATCAACATCACCCGTATTCGCTACTGTAATGGTGTAGGTCAGCTCTTCGCCGGCTTTCACTTTTCCATCGCCGTTTGCATCAGCAACCGTTTTATTGGCAACAAAGCTTCTATTATTGCTTGTTGGTACAGGCGGAGCACTTGGCTCTTGCGGTGTTGTGTTTGGACTAAGCGGATTTGTTACTTTCGCTGTGTTCACAATTTGCGGTATACCGCTCAGGTTATTCTGCACCTTCACCTTAAAGCTCACGCTCCGTGTTTGGCCATAAGGCACATCCAGCGTCCAATTCAATACCTTGTCAGTGATCACACCACCATTGCTGGCGCTACCCTGTACATAGTCTGTTCCTACAGGGACTGGGTCACTAATATGTAAGTCTTCCAGATCTACATTACCGGTATTCTCTACACTGATTGTATACGTTAATTCTTCGCCGGATTCAGCTCGACCATTGCCATTTGCGTCACTTACGGTTTTTTGCGATTTGAAGCTACTGATGATCGTCGGTTGTAATGGCGTCGTCTCACAAGTTGTACAGCCAGGCTTCGGATCCGCTGTTGGCGTAGTCACTTGTACAGTGTTTACCAATGGTTCCGTAAAGTTTCCTGGAGTCTGTACCGTTACCGTATAGGTCACCACTGCCCCGTTAGGCAAAGTAGCTATGGTTTCATTGATATCACCGGTTCCGCTTGTATTCGGTAAGGTCACCGTTCCGGTGGTTACCGCTGCTGTCCAGCCCGTAATAGTGGTTCCCGCAGGAGCCGTATCCTTTACGTTCACCGCGGTTGCATCGCTCGGTCCGTTGTTGGTCACCGTAATGGTATAGTCAACACTTTCACCAGGGGTGTAAGTTGTTTTACCCGCCTCGCTGGTTACCTTCACCGTCACGATGTCCGCTTTCGGTGCAGGATCCAACGGAGGTGTCGTACATTGCGTACAGCTCGGGTCGGGATCTTCCGTCGGTGTCGTTACCTCCACCGCGTTCACCAGTTCGCCGGTGAAGTCGGACGGGGTCAGTACCGTTACCGTATAGGTCACCACCGCGCCGTTCGGAAGCGTTCCTATTGTTTCATTGATATCACCGGTTCCGCTGGTATTCGGCAAGGTCACCGTACCGTTGGTCACCACAGCCGTCCAGTTCGTTATCGTTGTACCGGCAGGGGCCGTATCCTTTACGTTCACGGCCGTCGCATCGCTCGGTCCGTTGTTGGTCACCGTAATGGTGTAATCCACACTTTCTCCCGGCGTGTAGGTAGTTTTACCGGCCTCGCTCACAACCTTCACCGTTACGATGTCCGCTTTCGGTGCAGGATCCAACGGAGGGGTGGTACATTGCGTACAGCTCGGGTCGGGATCTTCCGTCGGTGTCGTTACCTCCACCGCGTTCACCAGTTCGCCGGTGAAGTCGGACGGGGTCAGTACCGTTACCGTATAGGTCACCACTGCCCCGTTCGGAAGCGTGGCTATGGTTTCATTGATATCACCGGTTCCGCTGGTATTTGGCAAGGTCACCGTACCGTTGGTCACCACAGCCGTCCAGTTCGTTATCGTTGTACCGGCAGGGGCCGTATCCTTTACGTTCACGGCCGTCGCATCGCTCGGTCCGTTGTTGGTCACCGTGATGGTATAGTCCACACTTTCACCAGGCGTGTAAGTTGTTTTACCTGCTTCGCTGGTTACCTTCACCGTCACAATGTCCGCTTTCGGTGCAGGATCCAACGGAGGTGTCGTACATTGCGTACAGCTCGGATCGGGATCTTCCGTCGGTGTCGTTACCTCCACCGCGTTCACCAGTTCGCCGGTGAAGTCGGACGGGGTCTGCACCGTTACCGTATAGGTCACCACCGCACCGTTCGGAAGCGTAGCGATCGTTTCATTGATATCACCGGTTCCGCTTGTATTCGGTAAGCTCACCGTTCCGTTGGTCACCACAGCAGTCCAGCCTGTGATCGTCGTACCGGCAGGGGCCGTATCCTTTACGTTCACGGCGGTCGCATCGCTCGGTCCGTTATTGGTCACCGTGATGGTATAGTCCACACTTTCACCAGGCGTGTAAGTTGTTTTACCTGCTTCGCTGGTTACCTTCACCGTCACAATGTCCGCTTTCGGTGCAGGATCCAACGGAGGTGTCGTACATTGCGTACAGCTCGGATCGGGATCCTCCGTCGGTGTGGTCACCTCCACCGCGTTCACCAGTTCGCCGGTGAAGTCGGATGGGGTCTGCACCGTTACCGTATAGGTTACCACCGCGCCGTTCGGAAGCGTTCCTATTGTTTCATTGATATCACCGGTTCCGCTGGTATTCGGCAGGGTCACCGTACCGTTGGTCACCACAGCCGTCCAGTTCGTTATCGTTGTACCGGCAGGGGCCGTATCCTTTACGTTCACGGCCGTCGCATCGCTCGGTCCGTTGTTGGTCACCGTAATGGTGTAGTCTACCGACTCGCCCGGCGTAAATTCCGTTTTACCTGCTTCGCTGGTTACCTTCACCGTTACGATGTCCGCTTTCGGTGCAGGATCCAACGGAGGTGTCGTACATTGCGTACAGCTCGGATCGGGATCTTCCGTCGGTGTCGTCACCTCTACCGCGTTCACCAGTTCGCCGGTGAAGTCGGACGGGGTCAGTACCGTTACCGTATAGGTCACCACCGCGCCGTTCGGAAGCGTGGCTATGGTTTCATTGATATCACCGGTTCCGCTTGTATTCGGCAAGGTCACCGTTCCGGTGGTTACCGCTGCTGTCCAGCCCGTAATAGTGGTTCCCGCAGGAGCCGTATCCTTTACGTTCACGGCCGTCGCATCGCTCGGTCCGTTGTTGGTTACCGTAATGGTATAGTCAACACTTTCACCAGGGGTGTAGGTTGTTTTACCCGCCTCGCTGGTTACCTTAACCGTTACGATGTCCGCTTTCGGTGCAGGATCCAACGGAGGTGTCGTACATTGCGTACAGCTCGGGTCGGGATCCTCCGTCGGTGTGGTCACCTCCACCGCGTTCACCAGTTCGCCGGTGAAGTCGGACGGGGTCAGTACCGTTACCGTATAGGTCACCACTGCCCCGTTCGGAAGCGTGGCTATGGTTTCATTGATATCACCGGTTCCGCTGGTATTCGGCAAGGTCACCGTACCGTTGGTCACCACAGCCGTCCAGTTCGTTATCGTTGTACCGGCAGGGGCCGTATCCTTTACGTTCACGGCCGTCGCATCGCTCGGTCCGTTGTTGGTCACCGTAATGGTGTAATCCACACTTTCACCAGGGGTGTAAGTTGTTTTACCCGCCTCGCTCACAACCTTCACCGTTACGATGTCCGCTTTCGGTGCAGGATCCAACGGAGGTGTCGTACATTGCGTACAGCTCGGGTCGGGATCTTCCGTCGGTGTCGTTATCTCCACCGCGTTCACCAGTTCGCCGCTGAAGTCGGACGGGGTCAGTACCGTTACCGTATAGGTCACCACTGCGCCGTTCGGTAGCGTTCCTATTGTTTCATTGATATCACCGCTACCTGACGTGTTAGGAAGCGTAACGGTGCCTGTCGTAACAACCGCTGTCCAGTTCGTAATGGTGGTTCCCGCAGGGGCCGTGTCTTTTACGTTCACGGCCGTCGCATCGCTCGGTCCGTTGTTGGTTACCGTAATGGTATAGTCAACACTTTCACCAGGGGTGTAGGTTGTTTTACCCGCCTCGCTCGTTACCTTAACCGTCACGATGTCCGCTTTCGGTGCAGGATCCAACGGAGGTGTCGTACATTGCGTACAGCTCGGGTCGGGATCCTCCGTCGGTGTGGTCACCTCCACCGCGTTCACCAGTTCGCCGGTGAAGTCGGACGGGGTCAGTACCGTTACCGTATAGGTCACCACTGCCCCGTTCGGAAGCGTGGCTATGGTTTCATTGATATCACCGGTTCCGCTGGTATTCGGCAAGGTCACCGTACCGTTGGTCACCACAGCCGTCCAGTTCGTTATCGTTGTACCGGCAGGAGCCGTATCCTTTACATTAACGGCCGTCGCATCGCTCGGTCCATTGTTGGTCACCGTAATGGTATAGTCAACACTTTCACCAGGGGTAAACTCCGTTTTACCTGCTTCGCTCACAACCTTCACCGTCACGATGTCCGCTTTCGGTGCAGGATCCAACGGAGGTGTCGTACATTGCGTACAGCTCGGGTCGGGATCTTCCGTCGGTGTCGTTATCTCCACCGCGTTCACCAGTTCGCCGCTGAAGTCGGACGGGGTCAGTACCGTTACCGTATAGGTCACCACTGCGCCGTTCGGTAGCGTTCCTATTGTTTCATTGATATCACCGCTACCTGACGTGTTAGGAAGCGTAACGGTGCCTGTCGTAACAACCGCTGTCCAGTTCGTAATGGTGGTTCCCGCAGGGGCCGTATCCTTTACGTTCACGGCTGTCGCATCGCTCGGACCGTTGTTGGTTACCGTAATGGTGTAGTCAACACTTTCACCAGGGGTGTAAGTTGTTTTACCCGCTTCGCTCACAACCTTCACCGTCACGATGTCCGCTTTCGGTGCAGGATCCAACGGAGGTGTCGTACATTGCGTACAGCTCGGGTCGGGATCTTCCGTCGGTGTCGTTACCTCCACCGCGTTCACCAGTTCGCCGGTGAAGTCGGACGGGGTCTGCACCGTTACCGTATAGGTCACCACCGCGCCGTTCGGCAAAGTAGCTATTGTTTCATTGATATCACCGGTTCCGCTGGTATTCGGCAAGGTCACCGTACCGTTGGTCACCACAGCCGTCCAGTTCGTTATCGTTGTACCGGCAGGAGCCGTATCCTTTACGTTCACGGCCGTCGCATCGCTCGGTCCGTTATTGGTCACCGTAATGGTGTAATCAACACTTTCACCAGGGGTAAACTCCGTTTTACCTGCTTCGCTCACAACCTTCACCGTCACAATGTCCGCTTTCGGATCAGGTGTCAACGGAGGGGTGGTACATTGCGTACAGCTCGGGTCGGGATCTTCCGTCGGTGTGGTCACCTCCACCGCGTTCACCAGCTCACCGGTGAAGTCGGACGGGGTCAGTACCGTTACCGTATAGGTCACCACCGCTCCGTTCGGAAGCGTAGCTATCGTTTCATTGATATCACCGGTTCCGCTGGTATTCGGTAAGGTCACCGTACCGTTGGTCACCACAGCCGTCCAGTTCGTAATAGTGGTTCCCGCAGGAGCCGTATCTTTTACATTAACGGCCGTCGCATCGCTCGGTCCGTTGTTGGTCACCGTAATGGTGTAATCCACACTTTCACCAGGGGTGTAAGTTGTTTTACCCGCCTCGCTCACAACCTTCACCGTTACGATGTCCGCTTTCGGTGCAGGATCCAACGGAGGTGTCGTACATTGCGTACAGCTCGGGTCGGGATCTTCCGTCGGTGTCGTTATCTCCACCGCGTTCACCAGTTCGCCGCTGAAGTCGGACGGGGTCAGTACCGTTACCGTATAGGTCACCACTGCGCCGTTCGGTAGCGTTCCTATTGTTTCATTGATATCACCGCTACCTGACGTGTTAGGAAGCGTAACGGTGCCTGTCGTAACAACCGCTGTCCAGTTCGTAATGGTGGTTCCCGCAGGGGCCGTGTCTTTTACGTTCACGGCTGTCGCATCGCTCGGACCGTTGTTGGTTACCGTAATGGTGTAGTCAACACTTTCACCAGGGGTGTAAGTTGTTTTACCCGCTTCGCTCACAACCTTCACCGTCACGATGTCCGCTTTCGGTGCAGGATCCAACGGAGGTGTCGTACATTGCGTACAGCTCGGGTCGGGATCTTCCGTCGGTGTCGTTACCTCCACCGCGTTCACCAGTTCGCCGGTGAAGTCGGACGGGGTCTGCACCGTTACCGTATAGGTCACCACCGCGCCGTTCGGCAAAGTAGCTATTGTTTCATTGATATCACCGGTTCCGCTGGTATTCGGCAAGGTCACCGTACCGTTGGTCACCACAGCCGTCCAGTTACTGATCGTTGTGCCGGCAGGGGCCGTATCCTTGACGTTCACGGCGGTCGCATCGCTCGGTCCGTTATTGGTCACCGTAATGGTGTAGTCAACACTTTCACCAGGGGTAAACTCCGTTTTACCGGCCTCGCTGGTTACCTTAACCGTCACGATGTCCGCTTTCGGTGCAGGATCCAACGGAGGTGTCGTACATTGCGTACAGCTCGGATCGGGATCCTCCGTCGGTGTCGTTACCTCCACCGCATTCACCAGTTCGCCGGTGAAGTCGGACGGGGTCTGCACCGTTACCGTATAGGTCACCACTGCTCCGTTCGGAAGCGTGGCGATTGTTTCATTGATATCACCGCTACCTGACGTGTTAGGAAGCGTAACGGTGCCTGTTGTTACCACAGCGGTCCAGTTACTGATCGTCGTTCCGGCAGGGGCCGTATCCTTTACGTTCACCGCTGTCGCATCGCTCGGACCGTTGTTGGTCACCGTAATGGTGTAATCAACACTTTCACCAGGGGTGTAGGTAGTTTTGCCCGCTTCGCTCACAACCTTCACCGTTACGATGTCCGCTTTCGGTGCAGGATCCAACGGAGGTGTCGTACATTGCGTACAGCTCGGGTCGGGATCTTCCGTCGGTGTCGTTACCTCCACCGCGTTCACCAGCTCACCGGTGAAGTCGGACGGGGTCAGTACCGTTACCGTATAGGTCACCACCGCTCCATTTGGCAGGGTAGGAATAGTTTCATTGATATCACCGCTACCACTTGTATTTGGCAGGGTCACCGTACCGTTGGTCACCACAGCCGTCCAGTTCGTTATCGTTGTACCGGCAGGGGCCGTATCCTTTACGTTCACGGCCGTCGCATCGCTCGGTCCGTTGTTGGTTACCGTAATGGTATAGTCAACACTTTCACCAGGGGTGTAAGTTGTTTTACCCGCCTCGCTCACAACCTTCACCGTTACGATGTCCGCTTTCGGTGCAGGATCCAACGGAGGTGTCGTACATTGCGTACAGCTCGGGTCGGGATCTTCCGTCGGTGTCGTTACCTCTACCGCATTCACCAGTTCGCCGGTGAAGTCGGACGGGGTCAGTACCGTTACCGTATAGGTCACCACCGCGCCGTTCGGAAGCGTTCCTATTGTTTCATTGATATCACCGGTTCCGCTTGTATTCGGCAAGGTCACCGTTCCGTTGGTCACCACAGCCGTCCAGTTCGTTATCGTTGTACCGGCAGGGGCCGTATCTTTTACGTTCACGGCCGTCGCATCGCTCGGACCGTTGTTGGTCACCGTAATGGTATAGTCTACCGACTCGCCCGGCGTAAACTCCGTTTTACCCGCCTCGCTGGTTACCTTAACCGTCACGATGTCCGCTTTCGGTGCAGGATCCAACGGAGGTGTCG
Organism: Olivibacter sp. SA151; assembly: GCF_054130995.1. NCBI lineage: Bacteria > Pseudomonadati > Bacteroidota > Sphingobacteriia > Sphingobacteriales > Sphingobacteriaceae > Olivibacter > Olivibacter sp. SA151. The sequence continues at coordinate 4,983,270 of NZ_CP096391.1, forward strand.
TACATTGCGTACAGCTCGGGTCGGGATCTTCCGTCGGTGTGGTCACCTCCACCGCGTTCACCAGTTCGCCGGTGAAGTCGGACGGGGTCCGTACCGTTACCGTATAGGTCACCACTGCCCCGTTAGGCAAAGTAGCTATGGTTTCATTGATATCGCCGCTGCCGCTGGTATTCGGCAGGGTCACCGTACCGTTGGTCACCACAGCAGTCCAGCCTGTGATCGTCGTACCGGCAGGGGCCGTATCCTTTACGTTCACGGCCGTTGCATCGCTCGGTCCGTTGTTGGTCACCGTAATGGTGTAGTCAACACTTTCACCAGGGGTGTAAGTTGTTTTACCCGCCTCGCTCACAACCTTCACCGTTACGATGTCCGCTTTCGGTGCAGGATCCAACGGAGGTGTCGTACATTGCGTACAGCTCGGATCGGGATCTTCCGTCGGTGTCGTTACCTCCACCGCGTTCACCAGTTCGCCGGTGAAGTCGGACGGGGTCCGTACCGTTACCGTATAGGTCACCACTGCCCCGTTAGGCAAAGTAGCTATGGTTTCATTGATATCGCCGGTTCCGCTGGTATTCGGCAAGGTCACCGTACCGTTGGTCACCACAGCAGTCCAGCCTGTGATCGTCGTACCGGCAGGGGCCGTATCCTTTACGTTCACGGCCGTCGCATCGCTCGGTCCGTTGTTGGTCACCGTAATGGTGTAGTCTACCGACTCGCCCGGCGTAAACTCCGTTTTACCTGCTTCGCTGGTTACCTTAACCGTCACGATGTCCGCTTTCGGTGCAGGATCCAACGGAGGTGTCGTACATTGCGTACAGCTCGGATCGGGATCTTCCGTCGGTGTCGTCACCTCTACCGCGTTCACCAGTTCGCCGCTGAAGTCGGACGGGGTCTGCACCGTTACCGTATAGGTCACCACTGCTCCATTTGGCAGGGTAGGAATAGTTTCATTGATATCACCGCTACCTGACGTGTTCGGAAGCGTAACGGTGCCTGTCGTAACAACCGCTGTCCAGTTCGTAATGGTGGTTCCCGCAGGGGCCGTATCCTTTACGTTCACGGCTGTCGCATCGCTCGGACCGTTGTTGGTCACCGTAATGGTGTAGTCAACACTTTCACCAGGGGTAAACTCCGTTTTACCTGCTTCGCTGGTTACCTTCACGGTGTTGATATCTGCCTGTGACACGTAGCTCAAGACCACATCGTCAAAAGCAACACAGGTTCCATTAGTAACTGTCCATCGCAAGGTCACAGACGTATTCGGATCCAATGTGATGGCTGCATTCGGATTGGTAACATCCACTATTCCAACCGCCGGTGTTCCGCTAACCACACTCCACTCACCGGTTCCAACCGTCGGTGTTGTGGCATTCAATGTAAACACACCGCCGTTGTACAGCGTTTCATCTGCTCCAGCGTCTGCGATAGGCTTCTCATAGATCGTCACACTAAAACTCTCTTCGTCAAAACAGCTTTCAGTAGATTCCGGTATAAATTGATAGTCAGCCGAAAAGTCAGATATTGTCCAATCTTTGATATAATTATCAGTGTGATAGGTTTCTACGGAAATAACGATGCTAATGTTGCCGGCTACCAAATCACTGACAGGCACCACCCCAATTATGTCTATATCAACTGGACTTCCCACGGGAGTTTCTGTTAATAGCGCGTAGTTTATTTCGGTATTTGTTGCATTGTTGATAATAGACACCCGGCCTGCATACCCTCTTCCGTTATCAGGACCGTTGTTTGTAATCCTAACCTTCGGGTTAATCTGCACCGCAGAACCAAAACATGCCGGAGAGCCTGTCAGTACTACGTCCCCCACAACCGTTTTATACGTTTGACTGATTGCTTGTGGATCGGTGGCATCATAGTTAATCACCGTTGGCACGCCTTCCCAAAGCCCCTGATCATAGGTGTTTGTCAGATAATGGGGCACAAAGGAAAAAATAGCTTCGATGTCCGCTTGACTGACTTTTGTCGTTTTCACAACTGATAGTGATCCAGCACAATTCGTTTGTCCTTCCGCCCTGTCATATATATATAAATTTGTCGTTCCTAGAGTGGTTATCGAATCTCCAGCCACATACTTTTGCCCTCCACCGCCTGGTACTGTATAATAAGCCTCGTTACCTGTCAGATTAACCCCGGTGATTTCAGGCAGCACATACGTTTCGCAAGCTTCTTGGTTTTCAATAGGTTCAATATGAGGTGCTGATTGAATCATTAGCGTAACAGGCGTTCTTGTTGGACTCGAACAAGACCCATTTGTCGCTTCTGCATAATACGTTATTGTTCCGATGGCATTTAAAATCGGATTATTCACTACGTTCCCACCCACAGGAGCATCATACCAAACAAGCATTTCGCCACTCCTTACAGTTGCGGTGGCGGTCAGCGTCTGTACCGGGTTTTCTGCACAGGCAATCTGATTGCCGCCGCTTGTCGGTGCAGCAGGAGGCAGTGGCGCTTCATTAATGGTCACGCTAACCGGGTCGCTATCACATCCATCCGCATCTCTGACTACCAGTTGATAATTCCCTGGCGCAAGATCCGTAAAGACGTTACTGCTCACAAATGGTCCGCCGTTGATCGAATAACTCGCTCCGTTGTAACGCGGTAGGATAATGGTGCCCGTCGTAACTGAACAATCTGGCTGAGTAACTTCCGGTGTAGGCGCTTGCGGTGCCTCATCAATTGTTACCTCCGTCGCCAGACTCACACAATTGGTTACTGTATTCCTGGCCGTCACTTGATACGTACCGGCAGCAACTGCCCCAAACAAAGGATTTGCTTGATAGGTCGCTCCGTCAATGGAATATTCAAATTCAGTACCTAATGGCGAAAGCACTTCGATACTTCCTTCTCCGTTTAAGCAACTAGGTTGGCCAACCCGCAGTTCCGGCCGCGCAATGAGCACTACCTCAACCGGTGCAATAGAACTACAACCGGTTGCCGGGTTCGTACCCATAATATAATAAGTACCTGAAACAGCAATCGCTTCAGGATTTGCTAAAGGCGAAGTTGCCAGCGAATCAGTGAAATAAGTATAGGTTAAACCAGCTGTACTGCCTTGTGTCACGGCACTAGCGGTTATATCGACCGTTCCCGGTAAGCAAACTGCCGCCGGATCGGTAATGACCAGTACAGGTGGTTCATTGATCGTCACCTCAAACGATTTCTCATCAAAGCAGTTCTGCGCTACTTCCGGTAAAAATTTATAAGCTGATTTGAAATTTGATAAGGTCCAGTTCTTAGCGCCTACGTGGTAGGTCTCAACCACAATCATGATGCTGATGTTTCCGGCGAGCACATCTGCCACCGGTACCACACCTTCCACGTGCCCTTGGAATGTCGATCCAGCAGCGGGACTCGTTGGAAACCCACCGTTAAACAAACGCGTATTTGTTGCTGTATTAATAATGGAAAAATAACCAATACCACCAAAGCCGTTGGTAGGACCATCATTTGTTACGGTCACATCGGCCGAAATAAACACATCCGTACCAAAACAATTATCGGTATCACCAATGTTTACTTTGCCTATGATCGCTGGATAGGTCTGTCCGTCGACAATTGGGTCTGCCGCACTGTAGTTAATGGTTTGTGTACCCGTTCCACTCCAGAATGCCGGATTTATCGCCCGCGGATACTGCATCACCGTATTTTGGTTAACCATCTGATCGAAATCAACTTTAGGGTAACCCGTATTGGCTACCACGCTTAAGCTTCCCGCACAATTTTCTACGCGTCCGCTTTCATCGTATACATACAGCGTCGTAGTACCCACTGTAGTCAGCTGATCGCCCGGCAGGTATTTTATTCCGCCGGCATTTGGTTCAGTATAATATGCTTGATTTCCGGATAAGCCTGTGCCGATAATTTCCGGTAAGGTAAACACTTCACATACTGCAACATCCTCAATCTCATCCAGTACCGGAGACGCCGTAATACTCAATGTTACCGGCGTTCTGGTTGTGCTGGTACAGGTACCATTATCCGCTGCTGCGAAATAAGTAATTGTACCAACCGTATCTAGACTTGGATCTGTTACTACATTTCCACCTACCGGTGCGTCATACCAAATAAGCTGTGTTCCATCCGGTGCGGTGGCCGTCGCCGTTAATTTATCCGTAATATCTGAAATACAGGCTTGCTGGTTTCCACCGCTGGTTGGTGCCGCCGGTGCTTCGTTGATGGTAAGTTCAAAGCTTCGCTCTGCCGAACAAACTTGCGTATTGGCCGGTATAAACTGGTAGTTAGCTTCAAAGTTAGATACCGTCCAGTTCTTTACCGTGCTGTGAAGCGTTTCCAGGGAAACAATGATGGAAAGCTTTCCAGCTGCCAGATCCGCTAGTGGCACCACGCCTGTTACGGTTAGATCGATTGCGCGTCCAACCGGTGTTGAACGTAGCTGCGTAAGGTACAGGGTCTGGTTGGTCTCGTTATTCCAAATACCGAACTGCCCAGAATATGCGTTACCCGCTCCGGGACCATTATTCACTACAGTCACTTTTGCGGTTATTTGCACTTGCGTGCCGAAACACTCCGTAGCACCGGAGATATTGATATCGCCGGCAATCGTTTTATAGGTTTGCCCATTCCATGCCGGATCAGTTGCATTATAGTTTATCGTCGTACCAGCCGTTCCATTCCAAAAATTCGTATTGTCAACGCTATAAAGATAAGCGCCTCCCATATCAGCTTGGGTAAGCTTTGTATTGTTGGTGACAGACAAAGCGCCGGCGCAATTTTCTTTTGCCTCCGTTGCATCATACACATATAGCGTAGACGTGCCCAGAGCACTGATGACCTCACCAGGCATATATTTTGTGCCGGTACCCCCTGTACCTGTATAGTAGGCTTCGTTTCCTGTCAGATGTTCACCTTCAATAGCAGGCAACTCATAAGGACCGCAATTCGTCACATTACTGATTTCGGCTAATACGGGAGAAGCCACGATGTTAAGTGTCACCGGCGTGCGTGCAACACTCGTACAAACACCATCATCCGCGGTCGCATAATACGTAACCGTTCCGACGGCACTCAAGCTTGGATCCGTTACCACATTTCCACCGACTGGCGCATCGTACCAAACCAGATTTACGCCTGCCGGAACCGTAGCTGAGGCCGTCAATTTCCCGCCATTCAGGTCGGCCAAGCAGGCCTGTAGGTTACCGCCACTTATAGGTGCAGGAAGATCGCAAGGGTTAAGGCAGAACGCGGTAGGATCGTTGTTTTCCGATGTTTCTGGATTATCACTAAGGACTGTTATTCCCCCTACTTTAATCGTTGCTTGGTTCGTATAGCAAGTGCCATAAGCCGCATTATCCGCAACTTTCAAGGATACCCTAAACCTAAGCGGTTCACCCCCACTTGCAGGAGCGGGTGGCACCGTAATTCCGGAAATACGTAGGGTATTTCCATTAACGCTGACCGTCCCACCACCCGGAGTAGCCGGATTAACCGTGTTTGGCACCCAGCTTAGATCGGTTGAAGTCAAAATATCTTCAAATTCGTAGGTCATCGGCAGCATCTGGCTGTTATAGATGCTGAACTCAAATTCCACTACATCACCAGGTTTCAACCCTTCTGTCGGCATCAATATTTTTTTCTCCAAACGTGTAGGGAAACAAGCAGTGGCATCAAAACCGGGATAGGGTGTTACGGCTACAACGTTAACAAAGGCTCCATTTGCTGGATTATAACGATATAATCGCTCTGCCCCATTAGCAGGTGAACCGCTATTGGTAAAGAAATACACTCTACCCAATACGTCGTTCCATGCCCCACCAGCACCCACATTGGCAGGAAGCGTGCCGGAAGTTGGCGTTACAGCTTGCTGATTACCATTATTCGGATTAGTACGAATAAGCACATTTCCCGCAAGTCCATATAACATCCCATCGTAAGGAGAAAATGCCAAATCTGCAGGAACATAATTGCCACTCAGTTTTACGGTGGTATAAGTCATGGTAGTTAAATCCACCGTAACCAAGTACCTATTTGTAGCAACGTTAGTGGTGACCATACCGTAAAATTTATTGTTAAGCCCCACTACACCCGGTGCTAAGTTAACAATACCTCCATTTGCATTAACAGCTGCATTTGTTGTCCACCTAGGTAATCCAGGTGCCTGTCCAGGAACCGGAGTAGGTGCCCCTAGCCGTCTCACAGTACCCTTTGCATCAAATTGCACGATGTCACCAGCAGTTAAGGACGGCACCGTTCCGACGGCATATCCATATATCAAATTATCCTCAAAATTAAAGCCGATTCCATTATACTGATCCGCTATTGAGGGTGTAATCGTAGCATGTACCGTGTTCGGGTTACCGGCATCCACAATAGAAAGAATTGATGGTACCGTTCCACCTGTGGTACTTACCAAATAAGCTGATCCATTACACTCAAATGGGATGGGACAATTACTTCCCAGCGTAATACCCGCCGAGGGTGCAGAAGCGCAACCGCTTGCTAACACACCACTTACCGTAAACACCCCCATTTGACCGGTAGTTGGTTGGTAACTTACTCCAGTCGCACCAGCCAATAATTCGCCGTCCATATACCATTGATAGCTTACCCAAGCCGGATCAGGATTTTTTACTTCTATTACGGCATCTGGAAGACAAGTCGCTAAAGGATTCTGAAAGCCAATTGTTGGCGGATTGTAAACCATTTTAAAACCATCAAAAACCAAATAAGATCTTCCTGCGGGGCCCGAATAAGCCACCATATAAATTCGATCGTATGTTTCGGTAGATGTAAAACTAAAACTGTATTCTTTCCAGGTTGGATTGGTAGATGATATCGCGTTATTGATGAGCGGTGAATCGCCTAGCGGATGGGCAGTAGAAAAATCCGCTTCGCCAGGTTTTACTCCATAAAATTTAAAGTAACCCGGAGCCGTGTACGGGTCATTTACTAGATAGCCTGCTGAAAAAGTGAAGGTATAAGTACCCGCGGGTAATGGCGCAATCAGCGTATTCTGGAAATCCTCAAGACCTTGATTAGGCGCACCTCCATGCATCCCTCCCCAGGCAACACCATCTGATCCAGCTGGCAAATTAGTACTTGCTAGCCAACTAGCTGCTGGACGGGGGGACACACAACCTTTCGTAGGGTCATTAACCAACAGTTGTCCGCCCGTTTGAGTCGGGGCCGGTTGACTCGTTTTCCAAGATAGGGCATAAGCCAAGGTACCAGCGGCACTCAAATTTGGACATTGCGTGTAATCTTCCAAACTGCCATTTGCAAAATAATTTACGTAAGGATTGCAAGCCGGGTCATCGCAATCGGCCAGGCCGTTGCCGTCGTCGTCAATGCCGTTACCGCAGATTTCTACATCGGATAAGATGGTCAGCTTTACCGGTGTCCGGCTCGCACTTGGGCAAACACCACTGATATTGGTCTCCGCATAATAAGTTACTGAACCGATCGCATTAAGCGTAGGGCTAGCCACAACGTTACCTCCTGTAGGTGCATCGTACCAGATAATGCTTGCCCCCGTCGGAGCATCAGCAGGAAGCGTTGCTGATGCGGTCAATGTTTGTATTGGGTTGGTTGCCCTTACTTCCTGATCGCCTCCACTTATCGGCACGTTAGGTACCTGGTGAACGGTCAGCTGTACACTTTCTTCGATAGCACATACGACTGTTTCTATACGTAGTCTATAAGTGCCGTTGTTATCCGTAGTAAGGTTATCAAGTGTCAGTACCTCTTCGCTGGATACAACATTGCCATCCGGTCCGATCCAAGTATAAGAAACAATGGGATCAGACGACACGATCTGGGGTATAAAACTCACCGATTGCCCTACACAGGCTTCCTTTTTAGCTTCAGCAAAATTGATCAGCGTACCACTATAACTAGAAAAGTACCCATAGCGAGCGCCACCGTTGTTCGTATGAAAGACGCCCATATGGAAGCGTATACTCGGGTCATTATTTGACACGATGACAGCAGCTCCTGCCCCTACTAAAGTACTGGGTACTTCTACTCGAGCATAATACCAAGTTGAACCTGGTATAGGCTGAAAAGCCGCCGGTGCTAGCAAGGTGGTATTCCCGTTTACACTGAAGCCCGTGTTTGTCGGAGAGGCGATGTTAACGTAGAAGGCGGTATTGTTCGCTCTTACCACCTTTACAATGTTCGAACCGTTACATCCTAATTGAGACGGTAACAAACTAAATGATTCTTCGTCGGTGACACCTGACAGCTGTAGCGCGGTCACCTTCTTCGAACTTACTACGTGATAAGCGTTTGTTGCACCCGTATTTAAGGCATAGGTCTGTGTTGCATTTAAATTTGCAACTACCGAACCATTTACTGTTATTTGTGTTCCGTCTTCTACTGCCGTAAAATATACAACATCTGTCGTTGCGCGATAACCTCGAACTATTAAATATTCGGTGCCGATATTTTTTATCGGCACAATTTGTTCGCTCCCTAAATCTGCGGCGCCCGCGCCATATCGCATTAATTCAGAAAAAATAGTAATAGCAATTAATTTATCGGACGTCACTAAGCTACCCGATGTGGCTGGCCCAAGACCGGGTGTTTCAGCAAAATAGGTTTGACCTCGATGGAGGGTGATGGTGAAAGGCACACCAGCTGCACGACCGGTTATTGCCGCTTTGGGCGTTATGGTAACGTTCGTATTGTCTTCCGTAGCTAATACCAGGAACCCTTGCCGGCCATCAGGATCACGAACCGGCGACGTTTGTTGCATTGGTACCAGAAATTCGGTTCCGAGCGCTTCTCCGCCTTTCAGCGGCAGCAAATCGGGGCTTTGCTGCAAAGATCCCGGTTCATAGTAAATTGATATCTTGGCATTAGTCTGCACATGCACTCCGGTCCCACCTACACTATTTCCAACGTTATTAATAAGTAGTGCCACTTCGGCATCCGTTAAAGGAATGCTTCCGACGCTGTTAGCTGCAATATTGATCGTCTTCGGCACGAATCCAGATACCAAGGGTGCACTGAGTGTTACCGAAGCCGGCTGGTCGAATGTGGAAATATGGAACATCGATCCCGGTCGATATTTAACGTCCGTTGTCGGCAAGGCTAGCCAATACTCCCGGTCAAAGGTAACATTGGTTTGTGCCGCTACCTTCTCCATGCCAAGAAGCATGGAGATTAATAGCGGAAGGGTCATCCACTTGGTACGCCCAAGCATTAAACCCAACTTACCTAGTAAAAGTGTTAAAGGAAAGGTAGTGCTTTTATTCATGTCCTTACAATTGCGTTAGAATTCTTGTATCAGTTGCTGAAAACCGACAACTGTTAATAAGCCTTTTATATAGTAGATATGTATGAAAAGAGAGGCCCATTGATTTACGGCCTGACGCCGGTTATCCGAGCCCTATTGCTCTACGAAGTGATTATGAAGTAAAAATTAGAGTAAAGCTTCTGTCCATAGATATCATTTAATTAATTATTTATGTAAATTCGTGTAGTTACTTCATTTATATTCACAAATTAGCACACACATTTTTTCTCAAAATTCACCAATCAGCAAGGTTTCAGCAATAAGGGTTTTCCTATTGGGCTATCGTATTTTTACTATACAGCTGTCATATTTTTCCTAAGCGCACACGGCTCGCCTTTTTGAAGCGAGAAGTATGTAGATCATTAAAAAAATGGCATTATTAACTTCAGAGCAACCATTTTAGGCGCGGGCCGTGTGGAGAAGGTTGGCGGCAACGCTCGGGCAGGTACTGTTCGTCTATAGTAATTTTACTATAGACCACCTAGTAAAATTACGATAGCAAACCTAAGGCAAATACGATATAAATTTTACATAAGCTTACTTAGCCTTTAAAAAACAACCATTTATATGCGAGTTTTAATAAAAATCGATCGCAGGAAGGAGACGAAAAACACAAGGAGAAACGAATCTTATTATCTTCACCGCAGTTACTGGTCATTTAAACATTTACTATTTGCGTATTTTATACAAGAAACAGATGCGGCGGGCACTTATTTATCTTTTCAGCTTTCTGCTGTGGAATATGTTTTTTCATTCCGCTAGTGGCATTACACGGGAACATATTGTCACCAGAATTACCGACGAAGCCGGTTTACCCCAAAATAGCATTAAGGGTATTGCGGCGGATAATCTTGGTTTTATCTGGATTCTTACGGAGAGTGGAGCGGTTCGATACGACGGCAAGCGTTTTAAGGCTACCGAAACTCTAAATAGCACCCTGCAATCTAAGCGGATGTTCAGCTTTCATGCAGGCGCCGAAGAAAGTGGAATTCTCTGGGCACAAACGTCCACTGAGCAAATGGTGTGTCTTCGAAATGGCAAAGCTACTGCACAGGGGTGGACTGTCCAGGACTTTCTAAAAAAATCCTTTATAGGAGATAAAGCAACCTTTTCCAGGGGCTTACCCACCCGCTATAAGGAGCTCGGCAGCCGGGAAGTTATCCTCGGCGAAGTAGGAGGAAACAGCTTTTTACTTAAAAAAGACACCCTATCGTATTACCCCGCTAATTCGAATTTGGCTCTCGTTTCTATCCCCTATCCATCTTACCGTATTGAAAACACTTTCTATCATGACAAAAAACTGTACCACCTAAAGAATCTCCGCAAAGCGGACCTTATTGAAAGCGATGGGAAGATCTCAGATTGTTCCATTAAAGGCGACCTTATGGCCGAAGCTCCCCATGCGGATTTCAAGTTGTTCTACAACAGCGGCACAAAAGAAGCTTTTATCTATTGCAGACGTAATTTGTACTTGTTGGAACCCGTCAATGGAAAGCTGTCCAGTACCCGGATTCTTCATGACTTCAGCTTTGAAGAAAACGGTATTGCGATTGTCCATTATCAAAAAGCCAACGATCAGCTCTTTTTAGGTAGTGCGTCAAAAGGCCTATTCATTATTCAAAATAAAAGGTTTAGCACCAAACAAACCAGTAACGGTGACGATAATGAAGTTTACTATTTACAGACGATTTTACCCGATGGATCGATACTCGCTGACGAGGGGAATGTGTTTCATTTGGACGGTAGACATCGTAAGTTAAACCTTTTATCACAAATTAAAGAACACGGCCGCTTCATTGGGCCGAACGGTCAATTATGGGTGCTAACAGAAGATAGTCTACTTGTGCTCACACCCAATGGCAAGAAGCTCCTCTCCTCCCAGGCAAACCCGGAAAAGGGGCGGGTTATCTATCAAGATGCGGCAGGGAAGATCTGGTTTGGCAGCCTCGACGGAACCCTCTATCAATGGGATTTAGACAGCCGCCGCTTCGTGGCTAAAGGCGAGTTGGAACATGAGATCACTTGGATTGAGCAAGCAAACGACGATAACTTATGGCTTGGCAGTTCCGATGGCTTGTTTCTTATTACAGGAAATGGCACTAACATTCGTCATGAAGGTCTAGCGGGGCACTATATACGTTGCCTCTATAAAGACCAAGACGAGCGCCTCTGGATCTGTACCTTCCAAAACGGACTGTTTCTTTTAAGCAAGCGAAAGTTTACGCACTTTCCCTTAGATAAACACCACTATATAGCCACTGCACACTGTATATTAGAAGACAAAAAAGGTTATCTTTGGATAAGCACGAATAAAGGGCTTTTTCAAGCCGATAAAGAGCAGTTATTAACGTACGCCGACGATTCGGTGAACATACCGGATTATTTTTATTACGACAAAAGAGCAGGTTTTGCCACCAACGAATTTAATGGAGGTTGCCAACCCTGTGCCCTCCAGCTGCCCAATGGACTTTTTTCATTTCCAAGCTTGGATGGCTTAATCTGGTTTGATCCCGAGACCATTCAACCGCGGTATCCCCAAGGGCCGGTTATTATAGATGAGATCAGCTTAGATGGCGTACCTATCCCGATAACAGAGCGGGTTTCGCTACCACGCTATTTTTCCCGATTGGATATTACCCTATCAACCCCCTTCTTTGGCTCGCAGGAAGACGTGAAGCTTGAATATATAATCGATAAAGAACATGAAGAAACGGCTCAATGGCTAAGCTTCTCTACCGATGAAAATAGCATTTCCATTAACAACCTTCCCTCTGGCGAACATTCGATACAAGTCCGCCTCAAAAGCGGGGAAGCAAGTCATCAATTTATCTATACAAGCCTTAAACTATACGTCGAACCGGCGTTCCATGAAACCTGGTTGTTTAAGGCAATGCTTTTTGTTGTCGGGCTTGGCATCATTTGGTTCGGTTTTTTTATGAAATCAAAATTTGTTATCAAGCAGAATCAAACCTTAAAACAGCTCGTGTCTGAACGCAGTTATGAGCTGCGAAAACAGAGTGAGTTACAAAAGCGATTATCCGCCTCTATTACACACGATGTTAAGGCCCCTCTCAACTACGTTGTTTTAACGCTTCAAGGGATTTATAAACAGCTTAAAGTAGAAAAAAATCATCTATCCGAAGATGTGGAGAATATTTATGATGTAACTAAGCAGATTACTCAGTACTGTAATAAGATTTCGCAGTTTTATAAAGCAACCTTCGCCGACAAAGAAATTGAGTTGCATGAAGCGAATTTACACCATATTGTTAACGAACAGATCAACGTCTTTAAACATCTTGCCTCACTGCGCAGCACGGTCATCGTTAATTCGGTACCGTTCGACTTAACCATCCGTACCCATGCCGACATCCTGGCAATTATATTACATAATTTATTGGATAATGCTACAAAACATACGCGGAATGGAACGATTGTTATCCATGCCGGCGTTTCTAAACAAGGTAAACTTTACATTACGATAAAAGACGACGGTGTTGGGATCAGTCCGCGAGAATTACAGCATTTCAATGAAAAAGACACCCTTGAACCCGGTGCCGATCCCTTCAGCCAAGGCTTAGGTATCACCTTGGTGAAGGATTGGATCCGTATGCTGGGAGGCAAAGTGTATATCCATAGCACGTTGGGAAAGGGAACAACAGTAACCCTCACCTTCTCAGCTCAGGCTATGCACCTTAAAAGCGTTCAGTAAATCCGCGGTGTTACGAACACCTAGTTTTTCGTAAATCTTGGTTTTATAGGTTGAAATGGTGGAAGTATGCAGCAATAATGAATTGGCTATTTCACTAATGCCCATTCCTTTAACCAATAATTGGCAAACTTCCATTTCTCTATCAGAAAGCTGATCCAAGGGATTATAAGCCGCATTAAAATTTTGTTGCAGTAAGTATTCCCTTAAGCGATTGCCTAGATATTTTCCGCCTCTAAAAACCGTATTCAATGCTTCTTTGATGTGTTCTTCTCCCTTGTCCTTTTGCAGGTATCCATCCGCTCCAGCTTGTAAATATTTTAAGCCATATGTCATTTCATCAAATGCAGAAAACACTAAGATACGTGCTCTGTGTTGTTTTTCCTTAATTGTTTTCACAATTCGGAGATTATTACCCCCAGGGATATTGATATCGAGTAAGACAATATCTACCGGTTGCCTCGAAAAAATGTTCATCAACTCTTCCGTATCTTCAGCAAAGGAAATCAAGGTGCCGGGCATCCACTCCAGGATAAAATACTTCAGACCTAGTCGAACAGCCGTGTGATCATCGGCAATTGCTACATGTAATGGCATAAGTAAGATGACAAATAAGAAGTAAGTTAAAAAAATTTTGAGTTTGTAGCTTTTTAGCTTCTATTTTAGCCAATTATGGGCTGTATAAATCATCTCAAGTTGAAAAGGTAAAATTTTGTCCATAAAAAAGTTTTTAAAAAGATTATAAATAACAAATACTCATTCGTCTTACAAAAAACAATTTAGCTGGGTTGACACTGCTAAAATAGGAAATAATTTAAACATTGAGATTGTTCACTCCGTTCAGTTTATGAAGGACTTTGAACTCCTTTTATACACATAGCAATAAATTCTTATGCCGGCGAGATAACTGATGACTGGCGGTACTAGTTGCATTGGATCGTACCGGTAGAACGTTATTGGTCTTTTTGATTTGCACATTAGTAAGGATATTCGAAAACTGCTATGTGTTTATTTTGTTCCGCTTATTATTCGATATCAATTTTCCAGTTCCTGACACTATCAATAAAAAGCGTCCCCAACTTGGGCGGTTAAGGACGCTGACATTATGCGATAAAAAGTTAATATTAACTTAAGCCAAACTTACATTAATATTCACATTTATTTATCGAAAGTTTTCTAGTTCGGCATAGAAATTATACTATCCCCCTATAGTAAACTTAAATGGGGTACCATTCAGGCCGTTCACGGGCATCCGTCCAAAAGAGCGCAGCTTGGCCCCATGAATTTTGTGCTTCATCAACGAGTTGCCAAACAATGCCATCATATATTTGGAATACATGTCCATATTTGTCAATACGCGGGCCTGCATAATTATAAGCAATGCCATTTTTCGTAACGGCTTGCAACAATCTTTCCCGCTCCTCGCGATCCTGCTCAGCAGCACTTTGATAAGAAGGCAAGCCTATTATTTCCGCTTCGGTATATTTGAAGCAAGATAAGGCATAGCTATTTGCATAAATAAATCGGGGTGGTGTTTCGGCTTTATGCGCGAGGATGCTAAAGGGCGCTTCCGCATGCAGCCATTGGTATTTATCTGAAACATTAGCCGGAAAAGGGAGTGGCGCGCCATTCAGAGCAGCAAAGCAGCGATCGATTTCTTTGAGCAACGTAAACATGTGTATTATATCCGTCATGATTTTAAAGATTATTAAGTCGAGGATTGTTACCTAGCACCTGCAAAGGATCCACAGGCACCTCTATTAACAAAGATCGGTTTTTTCTTTCGCCTATTCTTGCAAGGATATCGTCTAAATTCGACAAATCGGACCGCAGTTTAACGGCGTCCCAATGACAGGCTTCCGCTAGCTGACAATAGTTAATACTCATCACACGGGCGTGGTAATGATCGTCCGGCGTATTCGGCAATAGTTGCTGCAAGCCCTGTTCAACAATGGATAACGTTTCATTATTCAGCAGAAAAACCACTAAACCGAGCGACGACACCTCTCCTAAAGAACCGGCGAACAGCCGAAAACAGCCGTCGCCCGTAAATAGCACGGTCGTAGCATCCGGCTTGGCCATTTTCGCTCCTATGGCAGCGCCAAACGCGCCGCCCATGGCTGATCCACGATAAAGCGAGAAGAAACGAACGTTTTCATTCGGCCGTTGCGTCACGTACTGCCGGTCTTTATACGCCAGGCAAACATCATCAAAAGCGATTGTTTCTTGTGGCCACCGAGCATTCAAACGCAGGTACAGATCTGCCATATCTACGTAACCTGCTCTAGGCTTTGAAAAGGGTCGCGTATTTAAGTTGACCGGAGCAATAGCCCCAGGGATATTAGCGAATGGCACCCTTTCAGCTTCCATTATTACCGTATTAACAAAAGCGTCAAGCGGACCTTGAATCTGATAGTACGCACCGTCGACCAAATGCTGTAAACTATTGTCAACTAAACCATAAGCATCCGCTATTCCGTTGACAAAGAATGTTTCCGATGCATAAATCCGGGATAGATTAGTCGTATATTCGTCAGGACATGCCCCTAATAGTAAAAGGACATCGTCCTGCCCCAACGATTTAAAAGCTTCGAGCGCACAGTCATTTCCACCAAACGAGATATAACCAAATCCATAGGAATTGGATGAACTTACTGCGTTTGCGCCATTAATAGTCCAGACTGTTGTCGCTTTTAAGGACTCGCTCAACCTGCTTGTTAAATCTGTAGCGTTGTTGTATCGGGCCATCTCCTCTCCTATGAGGATCGTTAAGCGTTTCCCGAAACAGGCATCCCTTAAAGTCGAAATAAAGGTTGAAAAATCAGTCGCATTTTCACTTGAAAGATCGTCGTTTGAAGGGAGGATATCGGAAACTTTGCCATTGAGTGCAGTATTATCCAAAACCAGTACGACGGGCTTCGACCAATCAAGCTGTTGTTTTGCCAGCATCAATTGTTCCGGTATATTAAGCGGATTGTCAAGTACAAAAACGGAATCAGGTAATTCAGCTTTCAACTGTTCGACCGTATTACTACCATAAACAGAAGTATCTTGTAAAGGGGAAAAGCCTATATTGTTATTATTTGTAATAGGCACAATATAAACCGATGGTATATTGTGCAGTTTAGCATCACTGAGCCCACAAGTTAATAATTTGGTAGCCGCTCCCGTAGTAGCAACAGCTGCTGCGATCTTACCACTTGCTAAGAAATATCCCAAGGGTATGAAACCGGCTACATATTCGCTAATCGTGAAGAAACTTGGCTCTTCGGTTGGCGGATACTGTAGAGGGGAAAGGTGTTTAAGAAAATGGATAACCCCTCCGCCGGTCACGCCGCTGTAGGAAGTCACTCCCCAGCTTTTCAGTTGATCAAACAAAAACTCGTAGGTACTCAGCGTACCTTTTTCTTGTAGTGCAATATTCATATTTCTAAATTATAAAGTGTATGTAAGCTAGTAGTACCCTTTTATCGCCGTCCTGTTCGTATGTAAATACTATGCAAGGGTTCGACGTGTCGCAAATTCACGACATTATCAGTCTCTAAAATGAAATGAATTTTCAAGCAGGATAATAGTCTTGCTATCCCATGCGTAACCAATCAAGCCTAAACGGTATATGATTCAAAGATTTTGGCTGTATTTAGCGCAATGATTGTGTCCCAATAATAGGAGCGAAATTTAACTTTTAAAAAGTATTTACACAGAAAGGCTGTTTCCTTACACATAAACACACAATTCATTTCCTAAATTGTATAATTTAGCATTGGTTAAAGTTGGGGTCTATTATAATGCGTGTAAATTAATATGCCTACAGAAAAAAGTCATTACCAGCCTTGATCAATTACTGATAATAATTCTTCAGCAAATGGATCGATTTGAAATCTAAAATATCAGTGATATCATAAGTCGAAAGTGAGATCGATTCGTAGGTTTCCAAGTTATCCAATTCTACCTCTTTATTCATCGGATTTTCTGTTAAAATATAGCGCTCGTTCAATTGAATAAAATTGATATCACCTATTGTAAGAATTTCTGCTTTGAGAAGCTTTCCAAGGGATTCTAAACTTAATGGCATAATTGTAACAAAATAGATAAGTAAAAGTACACTATTTTATCTATAAAAATGACTTTTGTCATGTTTTTTACTTACATGAGCATCATCGACTGCCAATCCGTGCTTTTCTATTTTATAAATTGAAGAATAACCGATAGATATAGGACAGTTCGTAAACCAAAAACACCAATACCAGCGAGGCATGAAATTTCCTATTTGTAGTATACATGGCAATAACGCATAGCATGATGTGACTTATATTCCTGATCGGATATTCCAAATTGTAATGTTCGCGATAGTAATCACTGCCTTTGATGTAGGTATCCACGAAATCGAGTAAAAACGAAAAGGCCAAGGCACCAAAAAACCATTTCTTGCGGGAGAAAAAATAGTCGTGATAGCTCTTATACTCACTGAGATTACCGGGCATAAGCAGGACACAGAGGATATAGTAGGCGCAGATATAGAAGAAAAGAAAAAAGTATTCCGCAAAATTCCAATGTTGTACAACACGCAATTCCGACTCCCACCACCAAAAATGCATCAGGAGCAACAACACATATCCACACCAGGTTAGATGTACCCAATAAGGCCGAATCAGTTTAGGATGTTCAATAAAGTTTACCATTCCTTTGATCAAATGAGTAATACTTAAACCCAGTATCATCGCGATAATGGTCTTCACATGGTCAAAGGTCATGATCGCTGCAAGGAGATTGGCCATTTATTAAGAGCTATAAACATACAATTGCCGACAAAAATTTGCAATTATGCTACCAATTATCCATTTATCACTTCTCCCCCATTTACATGAATCACCTGTCCGGTTATAAAAGAGGCGTCGTCAGAAGCTAAAAATACATAAGCGGGGCCGAGTTCCGATGGCTGTCCGGCACGTTTCATAGCGGTTTCACTACCAAACTCCTGAATCTTTTTCTCGTCGAATGTCGATACAATTAGTGGTGTCCATACCGGGCCGGGAGCCACACCATTTACCCGAATATTCTTTTCACTCAGATTAGTAGCCAATGATCGCGTGAAAGTGGTAATCGCACCTTTCGTAGATGAATAGTCGATCAAGGCAGGCGAAGATCGATAGGCCGTAACCGAGGTCGTGTTGATAATACTATCGCCGGCGGTCATGTGCTCCAATGCTGCTTCCGCAAAATAGAAGTACGCGTAAATGTTGGTACGGAAGGTAATATCTAATTGCTCATCCGTAATATTCTTCACGTCCTTTTGCGGAAATTGCATGCCCGCATTATTTACAAGCACATTTAATTTGCCAAAATGCGCCACGGTCTGTTTTACGGCATCTTTACAGAATTGGCTATCTTTAACATCGCCTCGGATGAGTAAACATTTGCGACCAGCTTCCTCCACCAACTGCTTTGTTTTCTCTGCGTCTACATCTTCATCCAGGTAAACAATGGCTACATCCGCGCCTTCCTTTGCGTAATGAACGGCAACGGAACGTCCAATACCGCTGTCACCTCCTGTAATCAAAGCAACTTTTCCTTCCAGCTTTCCTGCGGCCTTGTAGGTAGCTTTTATGTATTCAGGTGCGGGGTTCATCTCCGCCTCTATCCCGGGCTGGCGGTGTTGCTTTTCAGGCCGATTGTTTTTTGTGTTTTCCATCATCCTATTAAATCTTATACTGTTTACGAATGATGTATTAACAACAATAGGCAGGACTTGTTTACATTAAGATCCGCTCATTGAATTACCAGGGCTCCTGAAATAATCAAACGTTGGATGAAATGGCCCGTGCAAGCGTTTATTTTCCTCGAATAGTCGATCAACATCAAAAAAATTATCCAGAATGGGTGTTTCCTCTTTTTTCTTCATATAGCCGAGCTTCCAGTCGGTAAAATTTCGTTTCTCTTCTTGTCCCATATAAAGGACGACCATGTTGAAGTGATGTTCATTTTTTTGAACGATACGCACTAATTTTTCAATCTCCTCAAAAGGTCCTTCCAATACGCCTAAAAATCTCCCCTGTAGCCTGGATGCAAACCTGCCTTCCGCATAAAGTAAAAGCCCAGTGATATCGTGCAACAAGTTATAAAACTTTGACTTTTGATCGATTTCTTTTAATTGATCCAAGGTTAAGAATTCCGTAGCCCTGCTCGTGTAAATTAACTGATAGGTTTCGTCTTCCATCTGTTTACATATTGGTCTTTTAAGAAAGGCTAAAACCGTTCCAATGCACCATCATCACGCTAATCAACTTTTCTATGCTACAAACAAATTTAGTACAAACCTGTTGACTTAGTAGGAAACGCATGAAGGTTTTCTATACATTACATTTACTTAAAACGAAAAACAATGGAAAACAGTAAAGTTAAAGCAGAGGTATTAAATGATCTGATCGAAATCAATAACGATCGGATAGCCGGTTATGAAAGAGCCATTGAGGAGCTGGACGACGCTAATACGGATTTGGTTGCTCTTTTCCGGGATATGATTCAAGAAAGCCGTAACTACAACATGGAACTGATATCAGAAGTTCAAAAGACCGGCGCTGAAATTGAAGAAGGAACCACGGCCAGTGGAAAAATCTATCGTGCCTGGATGGACGTGAAAGCCATGTTTACGGGAAGCGATCGCAAGGCGGTATTGGCAAGCTGCGAGGGTGGTGAAGACGCAGCACAGAAAGCCTATAAGATGGCCATAGAAGAAAGTGAGCTCGCACCGGACACGCTTGCGCTTATTCAAAAACAACAGGCAAGTTTAAAGTTATCACATGACAAAATCAAAGCTTTGCGCGACAGTGAAGTATAGGTATTAAAAAAGAGGCCCTATTCCAGAGAATAAGGCCTCTTTTTGATATCATGTAAACTAGTCTAAAGGCTATTTAAATACTTAACGACTTCCTCTCGCGTTTGGCCGGTCTTCTTTTGAAGCTTACCGATCAACTCTTCTTCTTGTCCTTCTGCATAGGTTAAATCGTCATCCGTTAGCTCACCCCATTTCTGTTTCACTTTTCCTTTCAGCTCGTTCCACGAACCTTTTAATTTTAAATCGTCCATAACCTATCTCCTCTTTTTGTTGTTTATTTAATAACGTAGGGCACGCATATTTGTTTGAATGAATATTACGATGCCTACCTAAATCTAAAAAAGGATTTTTTCTTTTTCCGGTCAGTGCCTATTAAATATCCAAAAGGCTGTAAGGCCGGAACATTATCGCAAATGATCTTAATGATGCCAAGCAAAGGAATAGCTAGCACCATACCCCCTATACCCCAAATCAATTCGCCCAAAACCAATGCGATAATCGTGAATAAGGGATTAATATTTACTTGATCACCTACTACCAAAGGTTCCAGTATGTAAGTTTGCACAAATTGAACCGCCAGGTAAACAATGATCACGCCAATGATCTTATCGCTCGCACCTCCTTGAGCAACTGTAGCCAATACGGTCAGCGAGGTTCCGGTTATATTGCCAACAAAGGGGACTATTTCAAGTATGCCACACAGAACAGCGAAAAATAGCGCATTCTCAACACCTACCACACTGAAACCAACCCCGTATAGAATCCACAACATGGCAATCATCAGTGCCAGGCCGGCCAGGTAGTTTTTAGAAACATCAACGGATTTATAGATGATTTTTTCCGTCCGGTCTTTTTTGGCATTGTCTACGAGTTTAAGTATGAAATTCTTTATTCGCGAACGGTAAAAAAGAAAAAGAAAAGTGTAAACCAGTACCAACACGCTATCGACCAAAATACTCATGGTGCCACTAGCAAAGGTCAGAAGTGTACTTGTTCCCCCGCCATTGCCGATAGACTGCTCCGCGCCATTTACCAATGCTTCTTGCTGATCCGACGAAATACCTAAAGTTTGGTCTATCCAAGCTTTTAACCTTTCGAACAAGTTGAGTACTTGCTCCTGCATACCTTCTAGGTTTTCGGAAAAATTACTCAAGCGCCAAACTAACAAGGCTATTATCGTTGCAAAAGCCAAAACAATCAACAATACACCGATTAATGACGAAAGCGCTCTATTTAATCCCCAAGTTTCCAGTTTTTTCGCTATACCAACAAACAAAGTAGCCAACACACCGGCCAAAGCTACTGGAATGAGAAATGGCTTTCCGACATATAGTATAGCGGTCGCAAGTACAAGGAAAAGTAATTTATAAACTACTAGTTGAATTTTAATCATATTGTATTTTTTTTCGGTAATCAGTTTTCCAAGGCTTAAATTGATGCTTTCATTGATAGCCATGATTTGGTAAACAAAATATAACGTAAAAAGTTGTGTCAACACGCGAGCTTGTCAATCTTAACGCCCGGCATCTAAAGTCACCGGGCGCTTTCATTGTTAAGGCTTGTCTTCCTTTGCCACCGTTGAGATGGCCGAGGCTACAATACCCGCCGTTGCCAGATAGCCGGCGATGGTAACTACCGTTGCCGGTAAAGTGATCGGAGCTGTTAGTAAAGCCCCTCCTATTGCACCCAAGGTTAAACCGATGGTTCTTATTTTTTTAAAGAACTTTGGTGTGGGGGATTTGATTCTTTCTGTTATTTCGCTTTTCATTTTTTTCGTTATTTGTTATTGGTTATTAGTTATTAGTTATTAGTTATTGGCTTACGGCCTACGGCCATTCTCCAAAAACTCCATCCGCTGTCGAAGTAAATTATAATTCGCTTTTAAATCCGCTTTCAAGAGCTGTATGGTTGCTTTCATTAAAGCTACGTCCTGCTCCATTTTCCGAAAATTTCCATGTAATTGCTTTAAGAAATAGGCTATGACTGATAATAAAATACTGATGATCGTTGCTAATAAGGTTATTAATTCTAATGATTTCATTGTTATTTAGCTTTTAGGGGTTAGAAATTAGGTATAAGCTATCGGCTTCCGGATGTCAGCTATCAGCGATCAATAAGATGTAAGCTTTAAGCTTTATGTAGCCAAAACATTATCATATTGGCTAATGATCAAACTACTCCCCGCGGCAGCACATTCAGCTAATAAAGGATAGACCCTTCTATAAGCATCTGCGGAATGCAGTACCCGATAATCTCCGTCAATAAGCTGATAATAGCTTCCGGTTAAGGGGCAACCACGGGTATCGGTGTGGTAATTGCCGATATGGAAGAACACCAAACTGAAATTGGGGATACCCCTGATTTCCACCATTCCTTTATGCATGGAGCTGTATCGGCTCTGATATTTGGCATTCATACCCGCCAGCTTATTCAAGCCGAGTTGATAGGTTCCGGCCGGAATGGCTGTTTTACCCGGGATTTTTTCATCCCGTATTTTATCTTCCAAGATATAGCACTGGAAGAGATTGTCAATGTATAACTGGCCGAGGGTCGTATGGATGCCTTCGGCGATTCTTATTAGTTTAATCATCGTTTTTGCTTTTAATTCATTTACTTTTTCTTTTCTCCCAAAAGAAAAAGCTAACAAAAAGAAAAGTCGCGACTGCAAACTTTTCTACAACGTTTCTGCAGTTACTTGGCTTGTGACAACCGAAAATTTTGGAGGTCGCCTTTTAGCTTATGATAGTTATCTCTTCGACAACGTACTATTCACGGCTGTAAGGTGAGTACTCATGCCATTGCAATTCAAAATTCATCATTCATAATTCCTGCCTACCGGCAGGCAGGCATCACCTGAGCTTTCGGCCATCAGCAGTCGGCTATCGGCAGGTAAGCTTCATTATCAAATTGGCTCATCAGCTAATTGACTAACGCCCTACTTAACCACTCAACTACTTAACTACTCGACGACTCTTCTACTGAACGACTCAACGACTACTATACCAAAAACGCTCCTACATACTTGCTTTCCGAATAGATTTTACTTAGACGATCGGACAGGTAATAATACAAATGGAATGTACCCTCTAAAATAACGTCCTGTAATGCTACCTCCAATTGCTTGTCGCTTAATGGATGCCCTTCGCTCAATTGCACGAGTTCCTGCTCCACATTATAAGCCAGCAGGAATAGCTGCTGATGATTGGAAACCCGAAAATCGTTCGCCCATTGCAGCTTTAGGCGACCGTTCACTAGTTGAACTGTCTCTAGGTGCAGATCGCCTGGCCCGCCTCTGCTTACTTTCACCCTAGCAGGATCCACATAAGGACCTGCTTCCGAGTCGACCAAGGCTTCCCGTAGCACTTGTTGTACGGCTCTGTTCATCCCTGTCATCCGATCATTGTAAGGTCGACACGTGTTATAAATAATCGATTTTAACGGAACCAGGAATCTCATAACCGCTTTCATGCGAGCTACCTGCTTCGCCCTCAGCTCGCTGATCGGTTTATTGTTGTTCGCTTTCTTCTTTACCGACCGTACGCACTGTACGCCATTGCGGACATAGAACAATTGATCTCCTACGCGGCCATATAAACGGCCACCTTTCATAATTGCCATAACAAAGAGAATTAGGCGGGCGACAAATTGCCGCCCGCAAGGTTAAAAATTAAAGAAAGTTAACTGAGCCAACGTAAGTCGTACGTGAAACCTTCTTGCCATCCAAGCTGGTAAAGAACATCCATACATGCCCTACGTCACCCGTTTCCATATCCTCCAGCGAAGCCGTCGCTACACCTGATTGGCGGTTGGCCGGCGCATCCGGCGTAAAGAAAAGGTCCTGGTTTACATTATAAACCAACACATAAGCAACATCATCAGCTTTACCGTTAAATTCATACTCGTTGGCATTCCAACTCACGGTCAGCATATCGGCCGTCACCTCGGCTGTCACACCACGCGGGCGAAATAGGCCCCCATCACTCAACTGGATCGCCGGATAATTGAGCTCGACGGGCGCTGTAAGCGTGACGGCACCCATATCCATGTTATGCTTTACCGCATAGCTAAAGGCCGTTGCCAGCTTCAGATTGCGCCCGGCAAAGCCCTTATCCAACAGCTCTTTGAGCGGTGCGATAAACTTCACCAGCGTGGAAAAGCGATCACGCTGTAAACGCTGCAGCTCCGTTGCCGGAATTTTGGACTTTTTGCCGAGTCCGCGAAGGTAATTGATACCCCGCCAGCTACTACCGATAACGCTACCAACCTTGCCCGAAAAGGTACCATTGGCACCATTGATAAATTTTGCCATGTTTTTTACATTTTAATTAAACATTCATTCATCAGCGCTCAGTACCGGTACGCCTTGCTGACAGGACAAAAGTAGAAGACCCCGAAGGGCGAAACAATAGCCAAAGAGCCTCATTCCCATCAGGTTCCCTTTAAAAGAAAAAGAGGGAACGTAAATTCCCATTACGTTCCCTCTTTTAATAATAAAATGATCAGCAATGTAATGATTCGATAAGTCTTCTGGCAATCCGGTTCGCTAAGTCGTCCTTCTTAAACGGATCAATTAGGGATCATCGGCGACTTTAATCCGACCGCAGTCCCCGAAAACTCCTACGTGATACATTTTTGATAGCCTGCATATCCTATTCCAAACGAACGCAGTACGAAGCTGGTACGAGCGTTGGGCTAACGATCTTTACGCCTTCCCCAATACCGCTCAAAGCAGCGATCCAGATCCGATTGGCGATAGAGCGGCGCCTTTCGGTCTTTTGTAACGGCTGATAGGAGTTTCCTATTACGCCAATTGGTGATTGTTTTAGGATGTACCAGTAAATAATCGGCGGCTTGCTTTCGATTAAAAAGGTGCTCTTCTTCCGAGGCCTCGGATAAGGTTTTATGTTTTTCTTCTATATAAGTTTTAATAATGGAAAGGATGACTTCCAACAAGTCTTTAATAGATTTAAGATAATGTTTCATAATGTGGTGCTTGGCTGCTCATCAGATAAGCTCGGCAATAAATCGTCAACCCTACACCACTTTGATTACGATCATATACCTCCGACAAAGCGCGTTCAACAATAATTAACCAATAAAAATATTAAAATAATAAGCCGTATGGTACGTATTAAGGTGAACTGAACAAAATGAACAGTCGTTAAGCTTTTTCCAGTTTAACATATTGACTGAAAACCTCACGATAATGTCTTCCAACCTGCACATATCGATTTCCGCTCTTTTCCCCATGCTGGTGCGCTTTGCGGATTAAGTTTTGTATATCATTGCTCATAATAACGGTATGATCGCTTGTATAATCAACAATATGATTTATGGCTACTAAGGTCCAACGATTGATCTGTATAAAAGCATCCCGCGGCAAGTAGGCCTGCAAATCGGTCAGCTTCATGTCGAGGCTATGCTGTTCGCCATTTAATAAATAGAGAATTCCTCCTATTTCCAACTTTACAAAGGCTACGAAAAGCTGTATTGGCACTTCTAAACGTATTCCATCCATCTGAATGATGAGCTGACCTTCCTTTGTAGGCTTTGCCTCTTCCCGAGTAATGCGCAACTTTTTATCCGATGTAGCAAAATACCAAGCAAAGTAAAAAAGATTTAAAAAAGGAATCATCCACCTCACTTCAATAAACTCCCGTTCCATATACCCGCTTGCCTCAAAATCGCCCGTAAAGCAATAAAAGAAAAACCGCACCGCGGCGTATACGAAAGTGATAGGCATTACAACGCCCAAAAAGAGTTGAAGTTCCAATCTTTTAAACCAATTATCTTCCCACGGAAGTGTTCGATCCAATAAGCCCGTGATACGATGCACATAAGTAAGCACTCCATAAGCCACGGCTACACTGAAGACCAAGCCTATCCAATAATTTGCCTGCGTTATGATTACCCAAACCGATTTCGTTTGATGATTTACTAAAATGAAATGGCCAACCGGGAAAGCGACGATGATGCGGATGTAACGTAAAAAATAATGCCTTAACCGCCATAAATTCGGTTTAAGTCCCATAATTAATAAGCCTTTAATTATTGTAACAGTTAATGAAATCTAGGTAAGGGAATTCAGAGCCCTTCTGTAAAACGATGCATTTCGCCTGAAAAAGGTTGCATTTCGCCTTTTTTTTGCTTTTACCCCCCTTTACATGCCTCGGTGAGACGCATAGTTTTGAAAACGAATAAACAAAATTATCTTTTTATATCAAACTTAAATTTACACATTATGGAAAAAGTACCATTCAATTCATTAGGAGTTAGCACCTTGATCAGCAATCTTTACGCTTTATCAGACGAAGCATTAAACGACGAAATGATTGATTTTGAAAGTAACCCAAATGAGTGGTTGACCACACATTTCGATCTCACTGAAAGCCAGGCATCCTATTTGGCACAGATGGACGACAATTTTTTAACCTCCATGGCCATAGAAGTGAGCGATCATCTCAGTGATAGAGAACCCGTTGCCTTATTGAAAGAAGATCGACCAAAAGATGGTGATGACCGAGGTAAATTGCTTCAATTTTCTTACACTAACAAGGACATTTATTCCTTAGCGGGTGGACGCCAGTTTACAAAAACATTGCTCATACAAATTAGCTATTCGAGCCATTAGCAATGCTTAAGTAATTACCCTACACCATTAGAACAAGATATTACCCAGGTTGCCACCGGTTTAAGCTCCCGATGGCAGCCGGGTAATATGCCAACAGACCAAAACATGATTAAACCGGTTTACATTGGTTTACCAACCGATAATACAGATCACCTGCTCTACAGCGAACGGGTACCCGCAGCCGCCTTGTACCATTTGGCATTAGCGGAGGCAAACTATTGGCAAAGCGATCGCTTTTCGGTGCTCGAGCAGTATTACGATGCACCCGACGCTTTTATCTGTTTGGCCGATATACATGCGGATGAACCCGTAGAAGTGCCGATAAGTTGTACGCTATCCGACCTGTACTGGCTTTACCAATTAAACGGGGATTACCGTATTCACCTTGCGGACGAAACACGGCAAATCGTCTTGAAGACAGAGGAAACCAGCTACACGCAGATTTACGTGCCCGAAGGCCAATACATTACCCACTTTGATAAAGGAAAGCACCAGCTGTTTTATTTTGTTATCAAACCGAATTGGCTTCAACGGCAGGGACGACGTGCCATGGAAGGTTTCAACCACCTACTCGATAGCCAGCGAGCCCAGCGGCAAGAAGCGCAGCACAACCAGTTTTGCCCGCTTCATGATAAAGTATACAAGTTGCTTCTTAGCCTTTTCACTTTACCCAAAGTCAAACGCTTCCATTATGATATTCTCATTTATGAGCATTGCTTTAGCCTATTGGATTTGAGTCAGGAAGATCTTAAAAGAAATAGGACATCGACATCCAAAGATAATAACCTGCTCACGCATATCAGAAATTATATAACCGAGCAGATACCAAAAGGAAACCTTGTTTCGGTGGCGGATATAGCCGCATTTTTTAAAGTGAACTACCGAAGTCTGCGACGTCAACATTATCAAACTTATGGTTATAGTTTAGGAGAATTCATCCAACACAAGCGGATGGAACAGGCAGCCGATTTCCTGATCAATACCGATATGCCCATTAAAGAAATTGCTTATTTTCTTGGCTATACTGTAAATACCTCCTTCGACCAACGGTTTAAGCGATATTATGGTGTTTCTCCTACCGCATATCGTCTGAGTAACCTTAAACCACGTTCCGCAAAATGACCAAAAGATACAATATCAACTGCCACAAAACGCTAACTCCGCGGTACGCATACCTATTAATTTTGCTTTCGAGAAACAATACTATTCATCATGAAACCATCATGATTTATTCAAACCACATAGGGGTGAAAAAATCTGATAGCTTCATCACCTTTATAGAACAATTTATTACTATGAAAAACCATCTAAGTATCCACAAGAAAAAATTCGCGGTATTTCGGCGTTGGCCGGTACTTCAGATAATATTTCGGCTCTCGTTTGCAGCAAACGGACTGAAAGGTTTGGCTGACCTGAAGATGCCCCGATTCTGAAATAAATATAGTATAAACTTAAAGGTAGCATTTCCCTTAAATGCATATATGCCCATGGCACGTATATCTAACGCGCGACTACTTGTCGTAGCATTCTTCGGAACTATTCTAGCATTAGCAATTTATTTCACTGTTAACGCCCAGCCAACGACGGAATTCCGTCAAACTGAATACTATTTTGACAGCGAAAATCAATTGTTCCTTGAGAAACAAGCAGGAGGCAACTGTGAACCCGGATCAGGTCACTGTACCTATACGGCTAATCGTGCAAATCCCGATCCATCCAATCCAGCTCATTTTGACGCTGATGAAAGCACCATAAACCAAGTTTGGGTACCTTAGCTGTACTCCTTATTATCCGAAAGCCGGGCGATTGTGCCCGGCTTTTTCCACATCATAGCAACTCATCAATCAGTGCTACAAAGGTTCTGAAACTCTCTGGGGTCTCCGGCCTTGGAGGAATTGCAGCCAGTTTACTCTGTTTATCAATAACCAGTAAATTCGGATATCCGCTGAACCCATAAAAATCGATGATTGGATGTTTAGACCCTTTTCCTTCTGTATAAAGATTGATTGTCTCATTGCCGGTGTACACTCCGCTTCGAACGCTCTGTATCCATTTCTCCCGATTACTATCAACACTTATACTGACAAATACGACATTCGGATTATCGCTATAAGTAGCAGCAACTAGTTTTAGCGATTTGGCCAATATTTTACAGGCACTGCAACCGGTAAACCAAAAATCGATTACAACCACCTTTCCTTTCAAATCGCTCAGTTTAACGGCGTTGCCGTTTGTATCAGGTAAAATAAAGCCGAAAGCGGGTTTACCTAAACCGTTCTGATTCAATTTTGCTTCCACTGCCGATCGATCGTTGGAAGATTCCATATAGGTGAGCGCATCTTTGGCCAAACTTGTCCACTCTTTTAAATCCGCCTTGGCATAAAAAGACAATAGCAACTTGCTGACCAAGGCACTGCGAAGAGGTTCTTTATAGGTTTCCCTGATATGTACATAGCTATGCAGGGGGTCCACATTACCATCGTTTAAAATAGAAAAGACACGCTCCTTTTCCAGCAAAAAATCTAAAAAACCAGCAGATTTTATAAGCACTGTATCATCATATAAAAATTGCTTTTCGAAAGACGGCAATATGGCATTTTTAATGTCGGCATAGGCTGCCGTGTCCGCACCGCCCAAATAGATTCTCAAATTCCTGTATTTAATTTTTTGACACAGGCCAACTGAACGGACTTCATGTCTTTGAAGCAAAGTATCAGCAATCTTCCCCTTATACGCCCGTATCAGTTTCATGGACTCCGCCAGTATAGTATCTTCCCTCGCAGCAATTTTCATCGTGTTGGACAAATCATGCTTAATCGATACCTGGTAACGGTCATCATTCTTCAAAATTGAAAGCATAGTGTTACGTAAGCTATCCAAACGCTCATTTAACTGCCGCTCCGCATTGACTACGGGCATTCGTTGGGCACTCGCTTCATTATATATTATTAAAAACAGGAGCAGTATATAAAATTTACAAAAATTCATCCTTCAATTTTTTTAAGTATGTCAACGCGGATTTTGTTCCATTGGGTTTAAGCGCATCTCGCGCTCGGGAATCGGGTAGATATAGCGATTATCATTCGGAGGCAAGGAATAAACGACACCATCTAATTTACGTGCCAATGTTATCCGGTATATACCCTCTCTGTTTAAACGGCGCAGGTCTTCCCAACGGAGCAGGCCTGTAAAAGGCAACTCCTTCCGTCTTTCTTCCAGTATCCTAGCAACAATGTTTTCAGAATGAGGGAGCCCGAGTCCTTCTAAGGCCTCTCTTTTAGATCTTTTCTCCAGTAGCTTTCCCAGAATGTCGGCGGCCTGCGAATAATTTCCCAATCTGGCCAGCGCTTCGGCGTAAATCAGGTACAGCTCATTGATAGCGATACCGCCGAAGAAATAGGCATTACCTGTATATTGGCCTCTAAAGGAGACCCTATCCGAGGGATCGGAAGCGTTATAAAAAATCGATTTGCGAAGGTCGTACGTAGCGTAAGATCGATAAAGGGCTGTGTCAACAAAAGCCCGGTTCGATCGGAAATTAGTGATTCCGTAGAGTTCCGTTTCGGTATAGAACAGCACTTCGGGATTGTTCGGATATCCCGGGAAAGGAAATGCACCCGTTTCCGTAAGCTCATTGAAATCCATCAATTCATCGCGTAAATTAAGCACCTCTTCTGCATATGCTATGGCTTTTTCATAATCACCTATATTTAAAAACAGACGTGATAATAGTGCTTTAGCAACTGTGCCCGATGGACGGGTTTGACCGGAACTATGTTCACGAAGAAGCTGAGCGGCTTTTTCAAGATCACTGATTACCTGTTTATAAGAGTCTTCCAAACTGCTTCTTCCAACAGATTGATTTACATCCGAGCTAAGCCTTAGCGGAATGCCCGGAACCGTACCGTCAGCAAACTGCCCATAAGGGGCCGCAAATAGCTGTAACAGATTGTAAAAGGCATATGCTCGGTAAAATAGGGCACTTCCCATAATCTGATTTTTCTTATCTTGTTCCGCCTCAGCCACTTCCATTTCCCGGATGCCTTCAATAGCAATATTACATAAGGCCACGATACGGTAAGGACTGTCCCAGTCGTTCACCGCGCTTCCTGCAAACACGTCAGGTAACCACAGATAAGCATTGCGCTCCACTTCAGTGGATGTAGATTGCCATATCGGATAGGTCGTGTAATAGTTGTCAGAACCTACTATTCCCAGACCGGGATAACGCCTGTTCACGATCGACTCATTGTCAAGCAAAGCCTGGTAATCATCCAATGTCGAGAGGATGACATCATTGCTATTCGCCTTCTTCTCCAGCCATTCATTCTGTTTGCTACATTGTAGAAGCGGCGCCAACAAAAGACCGAGTCCGAGAAACTTTATTTTTCTAACATATTTCATCATTGCAATTATGATTTATAATATTGCCTTTAACCCTAAACTGGCAGTAAACGGTATGGGATAACTCTCCCTCGTATCGGGGTCCATTCCAACATTATTTGCCCTCCAGAGAATAGGTCCATTATTCAGATAGGTATAAACCTGCAGTGCTTTTATCCAGGATGCGAAGACATTAGGGCGGAAATCGTATGCAAACCTTATATCCTGCAATCTTATATGGTTTCCCCGTTCAACCAGCACGGCCGAGCGGGCGTAGAAATTCTGACGGTTGGTATTGTTGGGATAAACGAGCGAAGGTACCGAAGTAAATGCTTCATCACCGGGATATTGCCATCGATAAACGTAATCTGTGTGCCCGCCCGACATGATCACCTGTTGCAGATTGGTGTTTACGGATGATCGCCGGAAGTAATAGCCTAACTTATACGTTAAGTTGACAGAAAGCGAAAAGCTCTTAAAAGAAAAATCGTTACGCATCGAACCGAACACCGTAGGCCGCGTGGCCCCATGGTAAACCAACGATTCGGGTGTTGCGTTCCGGATTATACTAAGGTAATCCTTACTAGGCCAACCATCCAAATAGCCTAGGGGATCACCGGTTTCTGCTTCCAATCCGGCCCAGGCATAGCTATACAGGCTGAACAAGGGCTTGCCCTCAAAGGCTATCAGCGACCCGGTCTGTGCCGATACTAAATCGGTTGCCTGATATTTCCTATCAAAGCGGATTACTTTATCGTTTACTAAGTTGAATAAAGCAGTAGTTGTCCATCTTAACTTGCTATTTAAATTTTTCGTGGTCAATACAACATCAAGCCCATAGGTACGCGTTTCTGCAGCGTTCCCTTTAAAGGTTACGAAACCTGTAGAGGGCGCCAGGTCGGCATCATGAATTAAATCAAGACCGTCTTTTCTATACCAATCGATACTGCCGGATACAAACTTGGATCTGCTTTCAAAATCAACACCGAGATTGATATTCCGAACACGCTCCCAACGCAATTCGGGGTTCGGAACTCCTGCAATCGAAGCGGTACGGAGCCCCGTCAGACTACTCGTTCCGTAACGCGCAATCAAATATGCTACCCCGTTGTATACATTTCCGTTATAGCCGTAAGTAGCCCTGAGTTTTACATACGGAATTGCGCCAAAAGAATAAAACCGTTCCTTTGACAGATCCCACGAACCACCGACCGACCATAGCGGGGTTATTTTCTGGTTGGTTTTCACACCGAACAGGTTGGCCCCGTCCCGGCGCGCGCTGACTGTAAAAGTATAACGGCTGTCAAACGTATAAGCACCGTTAATATAGTACGATATAAATCGGTTGACGTTTTTGTAAAAATCGCCCGGTACCGTTGGTATACGTGCGGAATTGGCCGGATTAATAGGATATAGTGTCGTGAAATCCAGATTCGTTACGGCCGTTCCGTACAGGTCATCGTAACCGTAAGACGTACGGGTATAACTGTTGCGGTTAACTTCCCTGACTTCACCGCCCACCAACGCCGTCACTTGATGTTTACCGAACAACCGGCTATAGTTAACTTGCCCACGCAGATTCTGGGCTCGCACTTCGTTGTTTTCTAAGGTTAAGATACTGCCTACCGGGAATGGATAAGACAAGCTTCCGGTAACGGGGTCGATTTGGGTGAAGCGATTTATTTGATTTCTGACGGCATAGGAGTTTTTATCATCGCGGAAAGTACCGTTGGTTACCTGATTTTGATATTGGTATTGGGCAGAGAAATTCAGCGCATCGTTCAGTTTATATTGAATGGCTAAACGGCTGACAAATTCGTTCACCTTGCCAAGTGCGTCGTTCAGGGGAATCTCATCCAGAGGCCGATAGGTCCAATCCAAAAATCCCTTAGCTTCCATTTGTTCCAGATATGCCGGTCTATAATCCCTTATGACCGTTAAGTGTTTGCCGTTCCCATCCGCTAATTGAGCGTATGGATACATATCATACCCTCCTCTATATTGTGTATTGGGATTTTTGTAGGTATAATCAAGCTGCCTCCGATCCGTAGTGTTTACATAAGTAAGCCCAACGGATATATCTATATTTTTCACGGGCGTATAGGTAGTGAGTGAGTTGAGTGTAATTCTGTCCGATCCGTTGCTGATAACGTTCGCCCTGTTGTTATCATAGCCTGCCGAAAACATATAAGAAGCCTTAGGTGCGGTACCTCTTAAGTTCAGTGCATATTGCTGATTCAGTTCAGGTTGATAAATATATTTCAGGTAATCATTCCTTACATCGATGTGTTTTAAGTCGTTTAAATAAGCAGTTAGATAGCTCGCACTTAAGTTACCTGTCCGAACTTGCGAGAGGGCCTCAACGACGGGTGTCAGGGCTGGCCAGGTAACCGTATTGGCAATATCCGCATCATAGAAACCCAGTTCAAAAAGTTGCCTTTCAACGTTGATATAATCTTCAGAAGACAGACTATTACGCAAATAGAATAGATCAGGCTTCTTGCCCATAGTGGTATTGGCATTGAATTCTATCGTTAACGGCTCCCCTTTTTTGCCCTTTTTGGTAGTGATAACAATTACGCCGTTACCCGACCGTGCTCCCCAGATCGATGCGGCGGCAGCGTCTTTCAGTACGGTGATGCTCTCGATATCATTTGGGTTTATATTTTCTATGTTTCCTTCATAAGGAAAGTTATCCAACACGATTAAGGGAGATGCGGCTGTAGCATCCAGTAACGTACTTCTTCCACGGATCGAGAATTTTTCATCGGTAATATTTGATTTATTAAAGATCAGGCCGCTTGTCACCCCATCCAAGCGGTCGAGAATATTGGTTGATACCCTCCTGTTCAACAGCTCATTATCCACCTGCACAAAACTTCCCGTAGCGCGTTCTTTGGGTAAGGTTTGGTAACCGGTACTTACCTGCACTTCTTCCAGTTGAGTGCCGTTGCTTTCCAATTGAACGATTAACGGCTTCGAATCCCTCCCTCCGAAGGGGACTTCGGCAATCTTGTAACCCACATAGCTGACGAGCAAAACCCCACCTGTGTCGGGCACTCTTAAACGGAATTTACCATCCTTATCGGTCAGCACCTTGATGTCCTGTTTCCATACTGTTACAGTGGCCCCATCCAGCGGTTCATTTGTTTCGGCAGATACAACTTGCCCGTTAAGTAGATAGGAACCTTGCAAAGCCACGCCATGGGCAGCCTCCGTGGAGGAGGACTGCCGGGCGTGTGCCAAACAAACACAGAACAAGATCTTTAGGGTTATAAGGTATACGGTGTAAGGTTTAAGGACGCGCAGTGGCCTTCCGACTCTTATAGTTTCGTAGGCAACATTTTGCGACGAAAAAAGGTATCTGCACCTAAATTCCCACCACTTTTTTATGCAAATTTTAGTGGTAAAAAACCACCAAAAAACGCCTTTAAACCTTCTTAAAGCCCATTTTCCTGTAACTCGCGAGTTACAGGTAGTTTTTTCATTTATTTTTTGTATACAGCCAGTCGTGCTTGCAGACTTTACCCTCCACATCATCCTGATCCCGTTGCGGAACGAGATGAAGAATCTTCGAGCACCCGACATGACTAGCAAACGCTCACGAGTGACGGCCGTACTACTTTTTAGTTTAAATTGGACAAAAAGCTCCCTGATGTAGCTTGTAAAAAGCTTCATTTCTGTAATGATTTAGATTGTTCATGTAAATAATTTGATCTAAAAATCCGTACAGTGGGGCGCCTTCACCGTAAGGAGATGAAGCCATAAAATGGCCAACCACCTCGCCTATTCGGGAGCGCTAAAGATGTTTCTTAAACAAAATTTTTTTTTAGGTTTAGCTATCATAACTCGTTCTATTAACGAGCCTCTGCGGTATATAGAACCAGACTATAGCTGGGCCCTATCAACCATACTGCAGGCTTCCGACGGCCGAACGGAACGGATTTACGATAAGGCCCGTGACGCTATAGCTATGCAAAAGTAAGCAAAAGTCGCCACAGGCATTAACTTACCGTCTCGTCCGTTCGCAAAATGTCGGAATTTGCAGTCGAGACTTTTTATTAGTGCCTTTTTAAGAATATAAGAACATGCTTTATGCAAGCCCTTGTTATTCATAACACAAATATAAATAATAAATATCAAAAAAAGAATTTATTTACCGCTTTTGTTGTTAATAACGCCCCGAGATTAGCCTAATGGCTAATTTGAACAAAGAATTAATAAGAAAAAATATTTTTAAACTGCTAGACTACTCAGGATTGACAGATCTTGCATTTGCTAATGTTCTTGATCTCTCAGAAAAACAGGTAAGATTAATTAAGAACGAATCGGCAGAATTCAGCATCGACGATATAAACAAAGCATGTGACTTTTTCCGAAAATCCATATCAAGTATAAATAATAAGGAGATAGAAGTCGATCGGAAGTTTCGAGATAAACTTATTACCCAACATAAAAATAATCCAGAATACAGCATTATTTTAGAAAA
Source organism: Olivibacter sp. SA151 (assembly GCF_054130995.1). NCBI lineage: Bacteria > Pseudomonadati > Bacteroidota > Sphingobacteriia > Sphingobacteriales > Sphingobacteriaceae > Olivibacter > Olivibacter sp. SA151. Next base: position 5,018,597 of record NZ_CP096391.1, read on the forward strand.
ACGGCCTTCCATTACTTATGCGATAAATTTCGAACTATTTCACAACGAAAAGTTTGCAACAGAAGGTATTGGTATTGGAAGCATCAAAGCGCTTTTTGAAGATCGAGGCTGGAAATTTTCAAGTGGCTATATCTCAACAGCAATGGATCGAAATTCCGACAGGATAAAGCGAATACCGAATCCTGAAAGAGCAGGTTGGTATCTATATAAGCTGAGATGAATCAAGAAAGGAGCTCTAGACATCTATATCCATATGTAGAATAAGATGATGGCTAATCGAGATATACTACAATCCAGACCTATAAGCGAGCAGAAATTTTCGCATATGCTGGCTTAAAAAATGACACGAACAACATTAACCGGTCACTAAAGGTTCTCGAAACAATGAATTTGGTAGAAATGACAATCAAAGATAAACCCAGGAGCAGTCTACAGATGTATCAATTGACCGACAAAGGAAAGGAATTGTTAAGGAATGTCGGGTTCAATATTTGAGCTATATATAGTTTAAATGAAATAAGATATACAGAGAGAATATTTTGGTCTTATGAGCTCTATGCACCAAATGTTCTGTATTAATTAATAGAACTTTCCAAGCTATTCCAACCCGATTCCTGAGGTACATTTTTTAAAACCTGACAGCTTTATATTTCATTAAACGGTCGTATTTTGAAACCAAAGTAGTCAAATAATTTAAATAGCAGATGCTAGAGAAAATTTAGAAATCACTGATAGCATACTCTCAAACGTGGCATTTTTGAAGAAAATATCATTGATTGTAATATCTTTGAAAAAGGTTACAAGTTTGAAATAATCAGATCTATGTTTTTTACCAGCCTTCCTACCAAAATTAGCGAGCCTTCTTTTTCGAGATACGGAAAATGTCTGATGTTATGCCAAGCCTTTGAACACAGCTGCGAATTTGTCCTTTCTTTAGTTGTGCAATCTCTTAATTTGAAAACAGGCGAGATAACTATCCGTGATATAGTTACAAATTCCCCCGCATGGAAGAAAGTTAAGAAACTAAAAATCGGTATTATAGTTGGCGAACATAACGGTATTAGGGGAAAGATTATTAATAATGGCTATCTGTCGGAGGATTTCCTTACTCTTCTTGATATTGCAATAAAGTCAAGACACTGGTTTGCGCATCAAGCTTTAATTGAGGCTAGTTATACATTCATAATTTCAGAAGAGACAGAGCTTAAAACCAACTGGAATATTCAATTGCTTTTAAAAAAGATCGATCCAATCATTAGGGCTCATTACCGCTTGGGTTGTATACAGCTTGAAATTAATGATAAAACTCCGTATTACGATCAACATTATGAGGAATATTATACATCAAGAGTGATAAACTGGATTAAAGTTCCGAGTACTACGGAAAAGAGGCACTTTATGATGAAAGATTTCAATTTCAAAAATGAGTGACATGTTATTAATACTATTTGTAGGAACTACTTTGATCCTTTTAACGTATTCGTTTAATCGGTGGTCACTTTCAGTCGCATCATTGAAAAACTTCTAGACTGTATTTATGACCTATTATCGAACTACCGTTTATTTCTATAGGATTATCTATTGGACTTAATATTATTCTACAAGTTATGATACCATCTAATTTTTGCCGAACAAACAATATGTGTTTACACCCAAAATCGGAATTGTCGTTGTAGTGAAAGGGTAATCTGCCAAAATTATTACCCTCAATAATAACATGGCCGCACCACGTCCTACCGTGAGTGACTTTAAGAGAAATCTTTTGTTTCCAGCTATTTACTTTTACAATGCACTTTGCTTTGTTAGTTTCTTCAGAAAGGATACCGTCCACGAAATTATATCCGTAATATGGATTCAGTTCGGAATTTTCATATTGATTGTATTGCCAATAAAAACGGATAACTGACAGAATATGTCTTCCTAGTTCGTAGATACCTGTTACAACGACACCAGTAAAAAGTCCGTTCAGAAGAAATTCTTTGGAGAATATGTACATATTTATGTTTTTATTTTTGCATTAAAGATACAATTTACTGTACCCTATCGACTGATATCTGCGGAATTATCCTATTTTTTTCGTTCATTTAAACGTCCAAATATCTGTAGCGAAAAACGGCGGCTTTTGCTTAACTAAAAATTTCTATTTTTGTCTTCATCATCCAGAAATAGAAGCGAAAACCTAAATCAACCGGAATGAACCAAGAAAGATTTGATGACTTGTTAGACAAACCTTATGAGTTATTAGTAAAATATAAACTTGCGTGGCCAATTTTGATTGGAATAGTGGTGTATTTTGTATACACAGTAACCACTAAAGAGTCACGCATACGAAATATTTTAGATCCAAATACATACAGCATGGATTGGCGCTCGCCCAATAGAGAAGAAATAGTTACCATCGGACGGCTAATGGTCAAATCGAATCTTTCGGGTTGTGGAGAGTACTATTTAATATCAGTAGAAGATAACGTATACGTTATAGCTTGTACTCCAGATGGGCAGAACTGGAATTATTATGTATCCTGGCCAAAGCAAGAGAAAATATATAGAGCTAATGATGAAATGCTCAGTAAGCTCTCTCCACCATATTAATTCTTATTTTAAACGGTGGTTATTCCATATTGCTAACTCAATAGTATTATTTCGCAAATACCCATTTGAACTCTGAATTAACTAAATTTGTTTAATAATAATTTGTATGATGAGTTTCGATGTAAGGGATTTCCGTAAAGGTTTAGATTTTCTGAAAAATACTCCCAGTGTAAAGTTGGAGGATTATCAGGAGGTGAAAAATTGTCTATTCGAAACCTTATTCAATAAGGTTTCAATCATTATTACTAAAATACCAAAGGGAACTATCTTATATCGAAGCGTACCTATACAAAAAAATAGACATGACTTAACTCATGGGACAAAGCGAGATTTAAGTTATAGACCTGACGATATACCATACGATAAATTCAATCGCTGTAGTGAGCCAAATCAAAGTCACTTTTATTGTTCGTCGGACTCTTCACTGTCTCTAATGGAATGCTCCTATTATATCTCACAAGCTGAGCAAGGTTCTATTACTAATAGTCCTAATGATGAAGAACTTTTAGAAATGGGTGGTTGGTTTGTTCAGGAGGATCTAACCGTAGTAGATCTCAGATATGGAGATTTTACACATTCTGGAACTGAGCGTTTTCATGCTGAAAACACAGAGAAGTATAAACAGTTAGTAAAGGAATCAGCGCTACAAGAGTTTTTTCAGTTTATTAATAGATCGTTCGAAAATGCTATCATAGAGAAAGATCATACCCATTATTGGTTAACAGCCTGTTATAGTAGCTATTTATTTAGGGAATCTTTTAAGCCTCATCCTAAATGGGCCGGTAGTTTTATCCAAACAGAAAAGCTGCAATCTATTGACGGTTTATTATACCATAGTGTAAAAGGAATACAAGCCACACCAAGCCCTGTAGGTTATAATGTAGTACTCAATAAACGGTGTATTGATACCAATCAACTCACTTTGATAAAGGCCGGTATATTTAAGATTAAACAAATTGGACCAAAAGAATTTATTTTTGGGGACGTTATTAAACAAAACCTTAATATATCGGGTAGCACTTGGACATATGAATAATAGAAACGTACTAGTAGTTAAGTTATCAGCAGGCAAAGAACAATTAATATTTCATGCCTTTTTGATAATACGGCAAAACGATAGAAAAGTCATTAATATCTAAATATAACCTTTTTGGAATGTCAAACATAGTTCGAAGGTTGTGATTTTCAATGTCATAAAGTAATTAAAACAATATCATGTATAAGCATCACCCACAATTCCATTCACTAAGTGATAACAATACTGTTGTATGGAAATATATGGATCTCTTTAAATATCTTCATTTACTTGAAACAAAGTGTCTCTTTTTTTTGAGAGTAGATAAATACCAAGATCTGTATGATGGATTTATGCCAGATATAACGTCTGACAACATCCCAAAACTTTTTGAGGGAATGCAAGCTTCACCTGATTTGTGTGAAGCCTTAAATAAGTCATACAAAAAGGCTAGAAGCTTTTCGTATGCAAATTGTTGGAGTATTTGTGACCACGAATCTTCGATAATGTGGGACGCATATTCAAAGAAATACGGCGGAGTCTCTATTAAAAGTACTTTTCAGAGGCTATCCAGTTCAATTATTGATGAACGAGACATCCATATTAGTCCAGTTCTTTATAATTTTCCAAATATTCAAATAGGCAATGTTTATTTGCCGCTGTTTAGTAAGAGGCCTCCTTTTAAGGACGAAAGGGAAATAAGACTATTTTATGCACCTAGTGAGAGCGTTCATCCACGTGAACAAACAAACGATATAAATTCTGTTGATGTGAAAGTAGATTTGGAAATACTTATTGAAGAGGTTTTTTTCCACCCGGCCTGTCCGGACTGGATTGCTGAAACGATTGGGGCCGTTATAGCAAGATATAATGAGGAATGGCGCCCTGTTAAATCCGCTTTATATCAATGATCCTAATAGATTTTTGATTATAGATCACTTCTAATATAAAATATGCGGGTTGTCAAACAAACTATTATCTGGCCCCTAAAAAAAAATATCTAATAACTTAAGCGGAAAATATGTAATAGACGCATCCAATATCTTGGAAAAAGCATACATGCTAGTCAGTGTATTTTTGGGGAGTAAGGAAATCTTTAGACTTACTAGTGAAGATCATAAACAGCCATTGTAGACTTTACAAGAGCAGTTTTTCGAACGAAAAATAAGCTCTTTGCTTATAGAAATTGCCACATCCTTGCGTGTTCTAGATGATCAATTTCGAGGCATGAATAGTGATGACGAATATTACAAAAGCTATAAAGAAGCTTTAGCATCAGTCAATATGGACGCTGTTATTTTGTTTAATGATGCTGATGCTAACCTACGTTGGATATATAATAAGATCATTCACTCAGAGTCTTTTATAACATTCAGTCGAGAGGGAGTAGAAGCTCATGAAACTGATTATGGTTACAATGGCGGTATGGTTGATAAAAAGGAGGTGATTTGGCATCACTACGATTTGCACGTTCGCTTAGCAGGTACCGAAAGAAGGAAGGAAGCAGGCACATGGGCTCAAGTGCCATGGCATCTTTTATTAATTATTGTAGAGTTTACTAATGCGATTTTTACAGTTTTGAATGCGATTCTAATTATCAAAAAATGATCGTAAGTAATCGGTGGCGGAAATAGTTTAAAAAATGAAACTCATCCTGTTTGAAACCAAACAGTCTCACCTCAATGGGATCAAGAGGTGTTAACCTGACTTTTATGGGAATAAGCTGCTCGTGAGGACGCATCCCTTTATTGGTATTGGAAATTGACACATGTTTTATTGTTTAATTTTTAATTCTTATCTTAGTATTATGGAAACAGGCAACAAGATAGAAGTTAGACCTTTAACTGGATTCCAGAAAATCAAGATTTTCGGTCTTTATCCCATTCTGGCTATTCAAGCTTTATGGTGTATTGCGAAAATTGACACTTTTACAATCGATTGGCGCCTTTTACCGCTTGTATTATTTATCATTGCGGGTGTAACCCATACAATAGGCATCGCATACTATTATAAATACTCAAAAGAAAGGGAAATCACACGATCCACGGGTATGCGTAAAACGGGAAATTATTTTTTATCAACTGCGGGCACGGTAGCATTCATTGGTTTTCTTGTTATGTTTGATATATTTCGCATTTATCAACCAAATTAAGGATTGAACTGATAAAAATCCCAACTGATTTTCTTATCCCTTTGCATAAAACGATTAGCTCATGATAGCGTTCCACAAAACGATGGTAACGACACGAATACAGCAACGGGCAGCTTCAGTTTAATAATCCGCTTTGGTTACCGAGTGCGAAAGAGAGACGATTCGGGAGCACGGTTCATGAAAGAACTTTACGGTTTAACAAATAAGCTATAAAAGGAAAATACAAATGAAGAATGTTGACCGTTATGCAGAGAAATTTGATAAAAAAAATTTAACGGAGCATGTTGATAGAGCTGAAATTACGGCTATTTTAGCAGATTTCTCAATTAGTGACGTTGAAACTATTGAGGTGCTTAATGGAGGTTTTAACAACGTCAATCTTAAAGTTGACACCATCCCGAAAAAGTCTTTTGCACTGAGAATTTCGACTGATGAGTCCCGTGTCGAAACAGAAATAGCCTTATTAAATAGGCTGAACAGACATGTTCCAGTACCGAAAATCTATGGACATATCATTAATCATAAGAATAGTGGTCGACATGTTTTGCTCTCCGAATTTTTACCAGGAACCACCTTAAGTGTTATTGAAAACAGTTTAAGTGCAGATGAAATTCATGAAATAGCGAGGCTATTAGGGGCCGTATTGGCAGACATACATCGATTTACATTTAGCAAATCGGGATTTCTGGGGAAAGATTGTAAAGTAATAGAACCATTTCCGAGTTTTTTTCACGGATATTATGGTTATATGTTGAAGTTCCTTAAAAGTAAAAATTTGGCCAACCGGTTACCGCGTACAACATATGATAGCTTAAAAAAATTTATTCTAGACAATCGAAAGAGCATTGAGGATATTCAAAATCAGGCCTCACTTGTTCATGGCGACTTTAACCAAAAGAATATCTTAGTACACAAATATGGAGGGAAGTGGCAAGTGAGTGGCATTCTTGATTGGGAATATGCCTTTTCCGGTTCGCCTCTCGTTGATTTTGGTAATTTTTTTAGATTTGAGGATGAGGTGCCAGCATATCAAGAGCACTTAGTAACGGCATACCTGGAGCAGGGAGGTATTTTAGAATCTAATTGGCAATATAAAGCCAAAGTTCTTGATTTACTGCCGATGATGGAGTTTTTAACGCGGGAAGGCAACTATCCGAAGACATTTTCAACTGCTAAAAAAGTTATTGAAAGAACATTACTTACTTTTTTATAATTAAATTGATGTCCCAAAAAACGATCATAAAAGCGTACCTAAGCCTTCAAAGACACTCTTTCTCAGGCGCAGAAATGTATTAAGCCTAAATCTATTTCGATAAAAAGACCGCTACTACAAACAGCATTATATAGTGTTAAAGCCTCTCCCACTACGGCATCCAAAAGACAGTGATAAACGTGATGAATCGCTAGCTATAGGCCAGAAAGTGTCACTTGGCATTTCTTGTTGCTTCTATATATCGATGCGTAAATTATTTAATTGTTCGAAAATTTTTAACAGCGCAGCAGAAAATCTAACCGACTCACTTTGCTTTCAAGCGGATCCATACGGGCGCATGGTCGCTACTCTTTTCCCAGCCACGGACATGTCGGTCGATGCCGCCCTCGATCAACCGGGGTGCAATTTTGGGGCTTAGCAGGATATGATCCAACCGCAGGCCGGCATTACGCCCATAGGCATTCCAGAGGTAATCCCAAAAGGTATAGACTGCCTGATCGGGAAATAGCCTACGGACGGAATCCATCCATCCCTGTTTGAGCAGGGATTTAAATTCCTTTCTTGCTTCCATGCGGTACAGGGCATTGTTCTCCCATTTTTGGGGTTTATAAACGTCCAGCTCTGTAGGGATAATATTAAAATCACCGATCAGAATGGCGGGAATGTCCATCTTTATCAGCTGGGCAGCCCGCTTCTTAAAGCGTTTGATCCAGGCCATCTTATAGTCAAACTTAGGCCCTGGATAAGGGTTGCCGTTGGGCAGGTACAAACAGGAGATAAGCGTGTCATCAATGATCGCCTCGAGGTACCGACTATGGTTATCTTCCACGTTACCGGGAAGCACGCGGGTCACCTCTGTGATCTCTTCCGATTTCGATAAAATTGCCACCCCGTTCCAGCTTTTCTGTCCGTGCCAGATAGCTTGGTAACCTGCCTCTTGGATGGCTTTTAAGGGAAAGCGGTTTTGGGGCGCCTTGAGTTCCTGCAAACACACCACGTCAGGCTCTTCTTCCCGTAGCCAGCGGAGCAGAACGGGTAAACGGCCATTGATGCCGTTGATATTGAACGTCGCAATTTTCATAGAAGAAATCGGAGCACCGTATCTGAAACCGGCTATTTTTTCAGGTGCTTTATGATTTTCTCCCGATCGTTCCCCACAGCTTTTATCGCATCTTCCACATCGGCACGGCTCACGCCCAGTTCTTTTACAAGGTAATCGATTTCGTAGCGTTCATCGCCCGCTACCTTGCTACGGTCCCTGCCGTCCCTTTTGCTTTTATCATCTGCCATAATATTCGTTTTTCCTTTTCTAACAAGTGCAAAGCAAAAGTGTTTAACTGAGCCGCTGAAATTAAACAAAAGCCCTATCCGTATTGTTCCGGAATATATGGCAGATCAACGATCGAAACGAAAATTGCCCGAACGCATCAGGCCTATGCTCTGCACTTTGGTGAAGGAGCCGGTAGACAGCGATGCCTATCTATATGAAATCAAATGGGACGGTTATCGCATCATCTCCTTTGTGGAAGATGGAACGGTGCGGATGGACTCGAGAGGTGGTCTCAACTATACTTCCAGGTATCCGCTGATTGAAAAAGCGCTCCGTAAACTGAAGCACAACGTCATCATCGATGGCGAGGTGGTGGTCTTCAATGACGACGGGAAACCTGACTTTGATGCCATACAGCTCTATAATGGAAAAAGTACGCCCATCAGCTATTGCGTGTTCGATCTGCTTTGGCTGGACGGAGAGGATCTGCGGCATTATCCGCTGATCGAACGGAAGGAACTGCTGAAAAAGCTGATCAGCGGACACGAAGTGTTGCGCTTCAGCGAAAGTTTTGAGGACGGCCGGGCTTTATACCGAGAGGTGCTGAATATGAACCTGGAGGGGATAGTGGCCAAACGAAAGGACAGCGAATACCTGGAAGGCGACCGCAGTTATAACTGGCTGAAGATCCCGACACGGAAACGGCAGGAATTCGTTATAGGAGGTTGGGCGGAGTCGGATAAATCGCGCTCTTTCAAACACCTGCTCTTCGGTTCCTATGAGAAGGGTAAGTTCCGCTGGATCGGCCGCAGCGGCGGAGGTTATAAGCAGAAGGATATGCCCGGCATTCTGAAGAAACTGAAGGAACTGGAAATCGATGAATCGCCGTTCACCAATCAGGTACTGGATACCAAGGGAGCTAAAACCCATTGGGTAAAACCGCAATTGGTGGCCAACTTTGAATTCGCTACGTGGACGAAATCGGGTCGCATCCGTAAACCTGCCACCTTCCTGGGCTTCCGTTATGATAAAAGGCCCGATCAGGTGGTACGGGAGGTGCCGGAATCTGCCGCATCGGTAGAGGTGATTGCCGAAAAAGTGGAAACGCTCCCTACCGATGGCGATGGTTCCCCACCGGATGGAAAAAAGGTTTATCTCAATGAAAGCAGCAACTGGCAAAGGGTGGACGAATCGATAGAGGGCAGGGAAGTTTCGGAATTCCCGATGAAACATTGCACGGTGAAACTGCACGATATCGGTCGGGAGCTCTGGAAAGGCGTGGCCAAGGGAGACCTGGTTTTATATTACAACAGGATTGCACCCTACATCTTACCTTACCTGAAAGACAGGCCACAGTCGCTCAATCTGAAGCTGACGCATGCCGGAGGCCCGACCACTTTTATCAAGGACATGGAAAACCGACAGCCTGATTGCGCGGCTATCTTTACCGATGAACGACGGGTGAAAAAGAAAGGAAAGCGCGACCGGATCGATTACCTGGTATGCAACAATCTGGAAACCCTGCTCTATATGGTGGATTGGGGATGCGTGGACATCAATCCATGGGCTTCGCGTGTGCAAAAGCCCGATGAGCCGGATTATATCTGGCTCGACCTGGACCCGACGGTTTCGGGCAGGAAGACGGAAGATAAGGGTTTTGAAATGGCGGTTGAGGTGACGCTTGCGGTAAAGGAGGTATTGGATTCGCACAGTCTGAAAGGCTACGTGAAGACTTCGGGCAAAACCGGTATGCATATTTATATTCCCTGCAAAGGGTTCACTTTTACGCAGAGCCGTGCCATAGCCAATGCCCTGGCGGATGAGGTGCATGCGTTGGTTCCGGACAGCAGCACGCGCAGCGAAACGATCGATCACCGTAAAGGCAAAGTGTATGTTGATGCCAACCAGAATGATTATGCCGATACGCTGGCGGCACCTTATTCGGTACGCCCTTATCACCTGCCGATTGTCAGTACGCCGCTCGATTGGAAAGAAGTGAAACGGGGCCTCGACCGCTATGCCTTTACAATGGCGACAATCCCGGAACGGCTGAAAAAGAAAGGCGATCTGTTCAGAGATCTGACAGATGTAAAAATCATAAAAGGTAACCGGATAAAATTAAAATCCCTGTTGTCCTGATAAGCAATAAGGTCTCAGGCAAAGGCACCGGACCGGTGGTCATTTAGATTTGACCTGCTCTTCCAGATAGCTTGCGATTGCCTGCAACAGTCCCAGTGTCAGCACTTTTGACGTGTCGGCAGTCGGATCTACCAGCACGGCCCGGTAATTCCGTTCTTCATCGGGCTCGAAATGCACCATGGTGCCGGATACATCCACCTCGATCTTATGGGTATAGCCCATCCAGCGGATACGGCTTTCGAAACTATGTTCGGTATTCCGGTAATTTATGGTTATGAAAAAGGATTCGTCCATCTGTTCTGTTTAAATAATTCCAAGCCTTATATTTCTTCGACCCGCTTTTTTACATCAAGAAGGAGCTGCCTGATTTCCTGCAGGTCGGTTCCGGCTTCGGGCAGCTTATCGGTCTGGTGTTTTACATACTGCCAGATTTCCAGTACTTCCTCGACTCCTACGGTATAGGGCGCGTAATTTTTATTGAGCGAGCGGAGCAGTACGGTACCGTCCCGCTGCAGGGTAACCTGTTTGAACACGAAATCCCGTTCACCTTTGAGGATAACGATGCACAGGCTGTCGGGCTTCAGGGTTTTCCAGTCCTGCACATAACGGGCCACCACATCGCTCCCCTCCGGAACGGGCAGCATCGAATCGCCCGTGGTGGGAAACATCCGATAGGTGCCCCCGGCCGGAAGGTTCGGCAGCGAAAATTTGGGCAGCGCCGCCAGAAACTCGGGATCGGCATGGCCCGAGGCATAGCCTGCCTTGGCCTTTACGGGTACATACTCCATGTTTTCCTTATTATCGGGCGTAACGGTAATGGAGAGTACGCGCAGGTTCTTCCCGTTGATATATTCCTTTGCCCCCGTTTCCAGCTTGCGCAGTTCGTATTCGCTCCAGCGGCCCAGGTCCTGCCGGAGCAGGTAATCAACGGGGATTCTGAAGAACTCGGACAACCGGATCAGGTCGACCAGCGGCGGATTTTCCGTCTGCCCGTTCTCCAGTGCGGTATATTTACTGCGTGTAAGGCCCAGCAGCTGCGCCAGGTGTTCCTGACTGTATTTTTTGCGGTTGCGGAGAAACCGGAGATTGCTTCTGAAAAAAACTTTTGCAGCTTCCATTTTGTATTGTTATTATTGATGACATTCATTTTGTCACCAATGATGACAAAGTTAAAAATAAAATCGGGATATGGAAACCTCGTTGAAGAAAAAGTCAGTGGTGGAGGAGCTGCGGAAAATGATTCTGGCAGCGGAGGGTTTTTCCGCTCCGAACGGAAGCGATGAACTGCCCGGGGATCTGGGGCCGATGGAAAAGGCCTTCCCGATGGGTACCTTTCCGCTCGGGGCCATCCATGAATTTATCAGTAACAGTGCGGAGGAAGCGGCGGCATCTACCGGCTTCATCGCCTGCCTGATCGGCCGCCTGATGCAGCGGAAGGGTCCCTGCCTCTGGGTAAGCATCGGCAAGCGTTTGTTTCCGCCCTCCCTGCTGGGTTTCGGCATTGAGCCCCACCGGGTGATCTTCATCAACCTGCATGGGGAAAAGGATGCCCTCTGGGTGCTGGAGGAGGCGCTTAAGTGCCCTTCGCTCGCCGCTGTGGTGGGCGAAATCCGCGAGCTGGACCTGACGGCCTCGCGCCGCCTGCAGCTGGCCGTGGAGCAGAGCCGTGTTACGGGCTTTCTGCACCGCTATCGCCCGCGGCGCCTGAACAACCCGGCCTGCGTCTCGCGCTGGAATATACGCCCCCTGAGCAGCCTGCAGGACGGACGCCTGCCGGGCATCGGCCACCCGCTGTGGGAAGTGCAGCTCGGGAAGATACGCAACGGAAGGCCCGGCACCTGGCACCTGTGCTGGAAGGCCGACATCTTCCGTTATGTAGACCCCGGTGCACCTGTTAAAAAGAAAGCATATACAAAAACCGGTACCTGATGAGAAGATATGTTGCGATCGCATTCCGTCATCTGCTCACGGATGACCTGGCCATCCACCGGCCGGAACTGCGCGAAAAGGCTTTTGTACTGGCCGCGCCTGAGCGGGGGCGCATGGTGATCCGGGCCCTGAGCCCCGGGGCAGCGGCGGAAGGTGTTACCGTGAATATGGTACTGGCCGATGCACGTGCTCTTTACCCCGATCTGGAAGTGTTCGATTATGAACCCCACCGGGCGGAAAAATTACTGAAGCGTCTGGCCGAACAGTGCCTTCGCTATACGCCGATTGCGGGCGTCGATCTGCCGGACGGGCTGATACTGGATGCGAGCGGCTGCACCCACCTATGGAAAGGGGAAAGGCCCTATATGGGAGAGATTGCCAGGAAACTGAAAGGCGCGGGCTATGATGTGCGGATGGCCATGGCCGATACCATCGGAACGGCATGGGCCGTGGCCCGTTATGGAACGGATGGCGCCGTGGTTGCTCCCGGCGGGCAGCTGGCGGCCCTGATGCCCCTGCCTCCCGCCGCGCTGCGTTTGGATGGGACCATAACGGAACGCATGCAGAAGCTGGGCCTTACCCACATCGGTGATTTTATCGGCATGCCCCGTACGGTACTGCGCCGCCGTTTCGGTGAGCAGTTGCTCAACCGCATCGGTCAGGCGCTGGGCACCTCTCCCGAACCGCTGGAACCGGTGCGGCCGCCGGCACCTTATGCGGAACGCCTGCCCTGCCTGGAGCCGGTACGGACGCGAAAGGCCATTGAAATGGCGCTGGAGACGTTGTTGGAAATGCTTACACGGAATCTGCTGAAGGATGGGATGGGGCTGCGGAAGGCGGTTTTCCGGTCTTTCCGTATAGATGGTAAGGTACAGCAGATCGGGATCGGCACCGGCCGCCCTTCGCGTGACCGGCATCATCTCTTCCGCCTGTTCGGCGAAAAGATCGGCACCATTGCCCCCGGTCTGGGCATCGAGCTTTTTATACTGGAAGCGCCCGTTGTGGAGGATCTCGATGCCCGACAGGAGAAGTTGTGGAACGATGGCGGTGCCTATGAAAGTACGGAGATCGGCAATCTGCTCGACCGGATCGCCACGCGTGCCGGCCACGATGCCATCCGCCGCTATCTGCCGGATGAGCACCACTGGCCGGAGCGCTCCATCAGGCCCGCCACCTCTTATGACGAACAGCCGGCCATCCCCTGGCCCATCGGTGAGCCGCGCCCGATTTACCTGCTGCCCGAGCCGGAGCCCATCCGGGTATCGGCTCCCGTGCCGGATTATCCGCCCATGGTTTTTGTATACAAAGGGAAGAGGCATAAGGTGAAAAAGGCGGACGGGCCCGAGCGCATCGAAAGGGAATGGTGGATCGAGACGGGCCCGCAGCGCGATTACTACCGCGTGGAGGATGAAGAGGGCGCCCGCTACTGGCTCTTCCGATCGGGGCATTATGATGGCGAGGGCGAGCCGGAATGGTTCATCCATGGTTTTTTTGCTTAACGGTTTATGGATTATACGGAATTACAGGTCACTTCGAATTTCAGTTTCCTCCGCGGTGCCTCGCACCCGGAGGAACTGGTGGAACAGGCCGCGGCGCTCGGTTATGGGAGCATGGCCATAACCGACCACAACACCCTGGCGGGTATTGTGCGGGCACACAGCGCTGCGAAAAAACACGGTCTGCGTATCATCCCCGCCGCACGCCTCAATCTTGCGGACGGCCCTCCCCTGCTGGCCTACCCGACGGACAGGGATGCTTACGCCCGTCTCTCGGCGCTGCTGACCGAAGGCAACCGGCGGACGGAAAAGGGGAAATGCGAGCTCTATAAGGCCGATGTATATCGCTATGCAGAGGGCATGATCTTTATTTCCCTGCCTCCCGTTGATCTTGATGATGAATTTGATTTCGGAGAGGATTTCAGAAGGGAGCTGCTGGAATATAAAAAGGCCTTCGGCCGGCAACTCTATGTGGCGGCCTCCTGGCTGTACAGGGGCAGCGACGCCAAAAGGCTCTACCGCATAGGGGAACTGGAAGCGGATTTCGGCATACCGATGGTGGCCACCAACGATGTGCATTTCCACAGCCCCGAGCGGCGGCAGCTGCAGGACATCGTGACCTGTGTGCGCGAAAAGAAAACGATCTACAATGCGGGTTACCTGCTTTACGGGAATGCGGAACGCTACCTGAAACCCGCCGGGGAGATGGAACGTCTTTTTGGAAAATATCCGCAGGCCATCGAAAACACTCGGCGGATCGCGGAGGCCTGCCGCTTCAACCTCGACAGTCTGAAGTATGTGTACCCGAGGGAGATTATGCCGGACGGGCGCACGCCCCTGGAGGAACTGACCCGGCTGGCGTGGCAGGGAGCTTACGACTTTTTCGGTGATCCGCTGCCGGAAAAGGTTTCATCGGCCATTGTGCACGAACTGAAATTCATTGCGGAGATGGATTATGCGCCCTACTTCCTGACGGTATATGACATTGTACGGGAGGCCCGCTCGCGCGGTATCCTCTGCCAGGGCCGCGGCTCGGCCGCCAACTCCACCATCTGTTTCTGCCTGGGCATCACGGCGGTGAACCCGACGAAGTTTGACCTGCTCTTCGAGCGCTTTATCTCTTCGGCCCGGAACGAGCCGCCCGACATTGACGTGGATTTTGAGCACGAACGCCGTGAAGAGATCATCCAGTATATCTATGAAAAATACGGACGCGACCGCGCAGGCATTGTGGCCACGGTGACGCAGCTCCGCCAGAAGGGTGCGGTACGGGATGTGGCGAAGGCGATGGGCATGTCGGTGGATGCCATCAACCGCCTGTCGAGCTCCATCTGGGAGTTTACCGACGAATGGTTCGAGGGCGATCGCATTTCGGAGCACGGCTTCAACCCGAAGGACCCTCACCTGGTAAAGGTGCTGGAACTGACACGGCAGTTTATGGGTTTTCCGCGACAGCTGGGCCAGCATACGGGGGGCTTCGTGATCACGGACGGAAAGCTGACCGACCTATGCCCGGTGATCAATGCCCGGATGGAGGACCGCACCAACATCGAATGGAACAAGGACGATATTGATGCGCTGGGCTTCCTCAAGATTGATGTGCTGGCGCTGGGCATGCTGACCTGCATCCGCAAGGCCTTTGATCTGGCACGGGCACATCACGGGCTGGAGCTGACGCTGGCCACCGTACCGCAGGATGACCCCGAGGTGTACGATATGATCAGCGCGGCGGATACCATCGGGGTATTCCAGATCGAGAGCCGCGCGCAGCAATCGATGCTGCCGCGCCTGCGGCCGCGGAACTTTTACGACCTGGTGATCGAGGTGGCCATTGTACGGCCGGGTCCGATCCAGGGGGATATGGTACACCCCTATCTGCGCAGGCGCAACGGTGAAGAGGAGGTGGAATACCCCTCTCCTGAGTTGGAAGCGATTCTGGGCAAGACACTGGGCGTGCCCCTCTTTCAGGAACAGGCCATGAAGATCGCCATTGTGGCCGCGGGCTTCACCCCTGCCGAAGCGGATGAACTCCGGCGCAGCATGGCCACCTTTAAGGCAAAGGGTCTGGTGAGCAGGTTCGAAAGGAAGCTGATCGACGGCATGGTATCACGGGGCTATAAAAAGGAATTTGCCGAAAGGGTGTTCCGCCAGCTGGAAGGTTTCGGAAGCTACGGCTTTCCCGAAAGCCATGCGGCCAGTTTCGCCCTCTTGGTCTACGTTTCCTGCTGGCTGAAGCACCATTACCCCGATGTGTTCGCCGCAGCGCTGCTGAACAGCCAGCCCATGGGCTTTTATGCCCCGGCGCAGATTGTGCGCGATGCGCGGGAGCATGGTGTGCAGATACGGCCGGTGGACGTCAACTTTTCCCATTGGGACAATACGCTGGAAGAGAAAACGGGCCCTTACTGCGCGGTGCGCCTGGGTTTCAGGCAGGTTAAGGGAATGAACCGGGAGGAAATGGAAGCGCTGGTACGGGCGCGGAAGAGATCTTATACGCATATTCATTTCCTGCCGGATGCAGGGGTTTCCATCGCTTCGCTGGAGCGCCTGGCGGATGCCGATGCGTTCCGTTCGATGGGCATGGACCGCAGGCGGGCGCTCTGGGAGGTGTCGGCCCTCCATGACCGTCCCATGGGCATCTTTGAAGGGCAGCCTTCGGCGAGCACACCGGAAGAAAAGGTGCGGCTGCCGGCGATGTCAGAATCGGAACATGTGCTGCAGGATTACAGCTCGCTGGCACTTTCGCTGAAGGCGCATCCGGTGAGCTTTATCCGGCGGCAGCTTTATGAGCGGGGTATCCTGACCACGAAGGAACTGGACCGATGGCCCGATGGCACGCCCGTTCGGGTTGCCGGACTGGTACTGGTACGGCAGCGCCCGGGAACGGCGGGCGGTGTCTGTTTCATCACGATCGAGGACGAAACGGGCGTGGCCAACCTGGTGGCCTTTGCGAGCCTCTTTGAACGGTACCGGAAGGAAATCCTCTACTCGCAGCTGTTGATGGTAGAGGGTAAACTGCAGCGCGAGGGACAGGTTACCCATGTGGTGGCCAAAAGGCTCTACAACCTCTCCAGGCTGCTCACATTGCTCGGTCCGAAGGAAAGAAAGCAGGCTGAGCTGCGGACGCTCTCGCCCGCCGATGAAAAAGATGGCCATGTCTTCCCTGCCAAAAACAAAAGAACGCAGGTACGGGTTGATGCTCAACTGGAACTGTTTCCGAAAGGACGGAATTTCAGGTAAATTTTAATTGATTGGAGATGCAGGGAAAACTGTTTGATGATAACCGGCAATTGGTACTGCCACGGGAACTGATGGATTATACGTCCGGCTTTCTGGAACGGCCGGAAGCGGACACACTGCTTACTTTTTTAATGCACAATGTACCCTGGCAGCAGACCAAGGTTAAGATGTACGATAAGGAAGTGCCAACGCCCAGATTGACGGCATGGTACGGAGACCGCCCGCTGCAGGCAGATGACCGGCGTGAACCGATACCCTGGCTGCCGGAACTGCAGGTGATCCGGCAGCGTATTGAGGCCATTACCGGCATGGAATTTCAGGGGGTGCTGCTGAACCTCTACCGCGATGGAAATGATTCGGTGGCCTGGCATGCCGACAAGGATACGGTGCCCGGCCGCAAAACCGAAATAGCTTCCCTGAGCCTGGGAGCCGAACGGAACTTTGATTTCCGCAGAAAGGAAGACCATGCCGGTCGCTACTCCATCAAGCTGCAGCACGGATCGCTATTGCTCATGAAAGGCGATCTGCAACTTTACTGGGAACATAGGATAGCCAAATCGAACGCTATCATGGGGCCGAGAATAAACCTGACGTTCCGGAAGGTGATTTTATAGGATTTGGGAAAAACAGAATCCCAAACTTATTTCTTATGCTTTTGTCACGGAATCGACCTGTTTCGTCACATGAATTTGTAGTTTTATCCTATTTTCCGTAGTCGAGGTACTTTTAAATCATTATGGCAAATACGCCCGAAATCTAGAAAACGATAATATGCTTCTAGAAGAAAACAAAGGGCTATAATATCGGCTATCGGAGTTAAAGCAAAGGTTGACTAAACGGTAGAAGATTTATTGGTTTTGTTTGTGAATGGCATTGAATAGCTGAAGTGATGATTACCATTACACGAATCTCATGTCTGCTAAGATCGACCTTTTAAACCCCTTCTTATTTAACGTCCTTTACTTTCGTCTGTCGTACTCTATCTAATATCTCTTCCACTGGATGCTTCAACTCGTCGCCCATCTTAACGATTTCATTCGGCATATCATCCCTCATCAAAGTCATTAGTGCGTAATAGGTGGGTTTAAGTAAGTCTTTCAACTTAGGAGCAGTCTCGAATTGCTTGAATAAAAAGTGATATTGGTGTCGGGACATTAGGTTTATGAACAGTTCATTTAAATGATACATATTCGTGTCTTCCGACAAAGCCTCTCGACGCGCTTCCTTAAAGCCTAAGATTTGCTTTGCGTGCCCGGATTTTGGCAAGTATTTCTTTTCATCCTCTTTCAGTACATTAGAGGTCGTTTCAATAAGCTCGTTTAGCTTTTCCAGGTCCAGTTTATCAGAATTAATCAATGCATTTGCGGATTCTAATATCGAAGAGGACGAGCGCTTGTTATCCTCATCATCATACCACATTTCCAGGAATTTGGTAAGCCATGCCACACGCTTACGATCACGCCTATCGCCACTGCGCATCAAATACCAAATATTGAAAAAACGTTCCTTCAATTGATATAAATGGTTCTTTGTGGTCGTCGCTTTTTTCTCTATTACATTGTTCTTCTCTAGCTGTGCTAGCTGAGCCGAAATCAACTTGGTTTGCATTCTCTTGCCGTCTTCACGTATTTCATTAGCAATCTCTTTAGCACTTACTGCATCCCATTTTTTGGCTATCACATCTACTATACGACGCTGCTGCACCGGAAGATCCTCTATACGATGCTTATATAAGGGTGTTGCCTTATCCAGTAATTTTTCAAGATCTTCTAATGCTTTACCGTTTGGATCGTCTAACAACACCTGATATAACATCATAATGGTGCGGATCACTCCTCCTGTCAATACCGTTAGGGTACCAATCTTGGCTTTGTGCTTTTTTAAGTCTATAGGTTTGGCTTCATGGCAATCTTCTTGTAGCTTGCCGATCAGACTGAATGTTTCTTCCTTGCTTAGGCCGTCAAGGTAAATAATGTGGAAAAATTCAAAGAATGGCTGACTGTAATCATGCAAATCATTGATTACAACTGCAGACGCACCGATAACACGGATATCATTGCATTCTATCAGTATCTCACGTAAGCGCCGCTTTTCTTTGTCACGTAGATTGTCCAAAAAAAGCTCTCCAAAGTTATCAAAGAAGATAATGAGCTTTTTGCCATGCTCATGGAGCTTTTCTATCAGAAACTTAAAGCATAACCGCTCGTAGTCTTCCATATCCACAAAGCGTTCGGTATACTCATAATAAGCACCGTCAGTATCAAAATAATCATCCAGGTACTTTAACAATTTCTCCCATAGACCGGCCAAACTGTTGACATCGTAAGTTTCCTCATTGAAAAATACAGGAATAAGCCAATCCTTCAAATCCTCCGTACGTTCGATTTCGTACTTTAACCGCAACAATAGAGTGGTTTTACCCATACCTCGTTGGCCTTGGATCAAGTAATGTTTTTCGGGATAACGCATATTGCTATTACGGATATCCTTAAATATTTTTTCAAAGGTTTTGGTACGAACTACAAAATTAGCGATCAAATCTTCTTCACGAAGGGTTGCCGGATTATATAGTGTTGTATCTGCCATCGTTTTACTTATTTAATTAATTATCTACACATATGGCGTCTACACCACAATTGCAGTATGGGTGAGGTATATCGATACACCGCATCCTCCCGGCTAAAATAAAGATAGCCATCACCCTCTAAAATATTTTTGATGCGCTGTAGGTTGTCTATACTATGTTTTACCCCGAAATCGACCATTATATCTTCTTCGATCTGATCGTATAATGCCACGTGTTTTAACACATCTAGAACAAATGCATACTCTGCACCTTTCAATACACTATTCAATCGAGAAAAGTACGGTTCAAACTGCGCACGATTTCTTACATGGACCACCTGTTCAAATGCCTTGTCTATGGCCTGCACATCTATTTCCTTACCCTCTACTTCGTATACTTCAATTATTTCTTGTGCGATCAGCTGTAAATGAAAAGGTATATGCCATTTCATTTTATCCAGCACATACTGTAACAGATCTAAATCGATTTCCAAATACTCTTCTTGTAACAACTTGCTAAAAAAATCCCCTGCTTCTGCTACCGACAATGCCTGCAGTTCTACGGAGCGTAAATCATTGACTGCTGTTAATTGGGTAACCTGTTCCACCATTGGATAAAGAGAAAGCGAACCCGTATAAATGAACTGTATCTTATCTGCCAGGTCCGGATGGTGGCGAAGCGCACGATTCTTTTGAATAAAACGCTCGGCGGCATCTTTTCCACTAATATTCAAGATGTTCTGTATGGTCTGAGGAAACTCATCTATCTGTACTACCAAATGTCCCAGATCTTTTTTAACATTGGCAAACAGCTCAATCAGTAAATCATAATAATCGGTCTCTCCACGGTCCCGTAACTCTACATTATAGACTTTTTTAACGCGGTCCATAATACCAGCAACAGCATCTCTAAATTCTGCATATACTTTGGATAATTTATTGATTGCATCGCTATTCAATAATGCTTCGAAAATTGTCTTAAAAAATTCATTGTCTGATTCAACGGATTCTGTAATTAGGTACACAAAGTAATATCCATCTTCAGGATATTCTTCCATAAATTTCAATATGGAAGTCTTACCTACTCTGCGAGGGGCGGACAGATAAATACTAGCACCGGATTTAAGTACCCGATACAACTTTTTTATTTCTTTATCTCTGGGGTAAAATCCATCACCTCTCGCCGGATTGCCTAAACTGTTCTTCATTGACAACAAATTTATTGTCAAACATAATAACAAAATTTTTATTGTCAAAATGCATGACAATTTTTTTATTGTCAACCAACTCTTCGGCCGCAAAAACATACGAGAACCGGAAGAAATCACTGCAATGGTGAGCGTCCTCCCATCAGGCTCTCGCTGAATGTGTGTTTTTCATGATAACAGTTAAGTTCTAAAATAACATTTTTTGGATAAATAACTGTCTATCTCCTGGGAAGGCTACAGTATAGCTAGGTTATTGGCTTAGAAGCCATTTGTTGTTCCAGTGGTAGGTACAACCAAATTGGCACACTTACAGGAAAATATGTGGTTGGCAGATTATGAATTTACCACAGAGGAGTTAGCAAAACTCACTGGAAATTTATCCTAGAATATCCAACTGACGTTTCGCGTGGTGTTTTAGAGATTAATTTTATACTTTTAGCGGTATCATCTATAAAACAAACCGCCATGGAGAGCGAAATTTTAAAGTTAGAAGCACAACTTATTACAGCCATCTTAAACAGCAATGTAGAGGTACTGGATCAGTTGCTTCACGATGAGTTGCTATTTGTTAATCACCTGGGAATGGTGCTTTCCAAAAAGGAGGATATGGCCCCTCATATCAACGGGGATTTAAAAATTACCGAACTGGTTGGCTCAGACCGGCAGTTGCACCTATTCGGAGATATCTGCACAGTGGTGGTCACTAAGGAGATTAGGGGCGTTTACCTGAACCAGCCATTTGAAAGCCGTGTTAAGTTTACCAGAGTCTGGAAGTTATTTAACGGGGACTGGAAGGTGATTACTGCAAGCAGCGTGCTTTGCTAAGCACATAAACGACTTTACATCGGGTTATATACTTGCCGGAAAATGATGCAATCAGTCGTCGGATAGCTTTAATAAAATGTGCTTTACAGAACCTTCTGCAGGAGAAAATCTAACCGATTCACTTTGCTTTCAAGCGGATCCATACCGGCGCATGGTCACTGCTCTTTTCCCAGCCACGGACATGCCGGTCGATGCCACCCTCGATAAATCGGGTCGCAATCTTGGGCTCAGCAGGATATGATCCAATCGCAGGCCGGCATTGCGGCCATAAGCGTTCCACAGGTAATCCCAAAAGGTATAGACTGCCTGATCGGGAAATAGCCTACGGACGGAATCCATTCATCCCTGTTTGAGCAGGGATTTAAATTCCTTTCTTGCCTCCATGCGGTACAGGGCGTTGTTTTCCCATTTTTGGGGTTTATATACGTCCAGCTCTGTATAGGCTGCCGAAATTCAGCCGGTAAGATTCATATGATTTTCTTTGTAAGGATTCACCACTCTTTGCGACTAAACCGGCAAAAACGTATGAGAAAAAATAAAAACACCAAGGTAAGGTTGATAAAATCGTGGCTAGCAGTTACGCTGCTCGGTTTTTCGCCACTAACTTTTAATGCAGCTGCAATTAATCAAACCGGTTCATCTTCGTCAAGACAGCATATGTTTATTGCGGAGGATACTGTAAAGGTGATAGCAGGTGCTCCATTAAAAGCCGAAGATGTAAGTCCCCTTATAGCGGGCGAGCAAATCCCTGTTCTATCAGTACTGACAGTCCAGAGAACCTTAATAGAACAATGGACAAGGAAAACTTTCCTACACCCTGTTATCAGATGCAGATCTGACTGCCGCCAAGAGCTTTGGTATCGCCTTTAAAAGTCCTAAAAGCTACGATAAATTTCTACCGGAAACCTCAGGTGGAAAAAATGTTGACAAACTTCTGCCGGTGCCATCCGTCTTTATCCTAAACAAAAAGGGGAAATCCTTTTCGAATACATCAACCCGAATATCACGCAAAGGCTAAGTGCGCCCTTATTGAAGGCCGCTGTTGCTGCACTTCGTGAAGAGGTCTAAGCTATCGGATACAAGCAAATGAAAAAAATCCTCGTTTTACTGAGCTTAATATGGTTTTCCATATCAGCGAAAGCTCAAATAGAAAGCCCGGTACACTGGAGCTTTTCCGCGGAAAAAATCAATACACAGGAAGCCTTTCTTGTGTTAAAAGCAGATATTGACTCCAGCTGGCATGTCTATTCGCAATTTATTAAGGAAGGCGGGCCTATACCTACTTCCTTTAAGTTTGATAGCTCGACCGCTTACCAGTTAGTAGACAAAGTGCTGGAGACGCCAAAGGCACTTTCCGGCTTTGACAAAAATTTCAATATGGAAATCTTTTGGCATGAAAAACAGGTGATATTTAAACAACGGATTAAGCTTAACCAGCCCACGACGATAACAGGTTCATTGGAATTTATGGTTTGCAATGACCATAAGTGCCTGCCTCCAACAGAGGAAGAGTTTAGCATCCCGGTGGGCCGAACAGGATCACAAGCTCAACCGGTGGCTGAACCCGGACAGCGAAGTACCGGCACCCAATCAAAAGCGGAACAAGCCGCAAAAAGTAACATGCCCCGTGGAAGTGCTTCTTCTTACCCTGGAGTCTTGATTGCGGGTTTTTTAGGAGGTCTGGCCGCTTTCTTTATGCCGTGTATTTATCCGATGATACCGCTAACTATTTCCTTTTTTACCAAGCAGGGAGTGTCCGGGCGCAAAGGAATACAAAAGGCCTTTTTATACGGAACTTTCATCATTACAATTTATATGGGCTTAGGATTGCTGATCACTTTTTTTTTCGGCTCATCCGCCTTAAACGAAGCGGCCAGCAGTGCTACATTCAATCTCTTTTTTTTTGCTGTACTGATCGTTTTTGCACTTTCCTTTTTAGGTGCTTTTGAAATTACTCTACCCTCCGTACTGGTTAACAGGATGGACGAGAAATCTAACAAAGGTGGGATAATAGGGCTATTTTTTATGGCTTTTACCCTAGCACTGGTTTCGTTCTCGTGCACAGGGCCAATTATCGGAACCTTACTGGTCGATGCCGTTTCTAACGGAATCTATTACGGGCCAGCGATGGGTATGCTTGGATTCTCTTTAGCTTTGGCAATTCCCTTTACTTTGTTTGCTATTTTTCCCTCCTGGTTGAAAGAACTCCCAAAATCCGGTGGCTGGTTGAATTCGATAAAAGTGTCTCTTGGTTTCCTCGAATTCGCGCTGGCTTTTAAATACCTGTCAAACGTCGATTTGGCTTACCACTGGGGGGTTTTGAACAGGGATGTTTTTCTGATCATATGGATAATCATATTTGCGTTTCTGGGCTTCTACCTTGTAGGAAAGATCAGACTTTCACATGATACTGAAACAAAAACACTTTCCCTTCCCCGTTTATTTGTCAGCATGCTGGTCTTTGGTTTTACGCTTTATATGATACCGGGAGTTTTCGGTGCATCCCTGAAGTCGATCAGTGCTTGGTTGCCGCCTGTCACTTCGCAAGAATTTGATTTAACCGGTTCGGCCGTTAAAGAGAAAACAGAAGAAACCGCTAATAAAAAATATGCGTCCCTTTTTCATACGCCATACGGCTTAGATGCTTTTTATGATTATGAGCAAGCTCTTGCGCAATCAAAAAAATTGAATAAACCCATCCTATTAGATTTTACAGGTTGGAGCTGCACCAATTGCCGTAAGATGGAAGCAAGTGTATGGTCAGACCCGGCGGTACTGAAACGTCTAAAAAAGGATTATATCCTGGTATCCCTCTACGTAGATGACAAAAGCGAACTTGCAGAAAATGAAAAGTACATTTCAAAATTCAGTGGCAGGAAAGTAAAGACCTTAGGCCAAAAATGGAGCGATTTTCAGGCTGCTTCTTTTGGCACAAATTCGCAGCCCTATTATATTGTCGTAGACGGTTCTGGCAACCGGTTGACATCTCCGCAGGCATTCGATCTTAATGTTTCAAAATATGTGACATTTTTAGACAAGGGAGCCGCCGCATATAAAGACATGTAATAATTAAACCCAATCAAATGAAAAATATAAAGTATCAGTTGCTTCTATTTGGAGCGTTATTCTCACTAAGTTCATTCTCAATCATTCACAGCGTACATGATTTAATAAATGAAAGGCCGGTAAAAAGCAAGCCCATAACATTTATCGAAAACTCCTATTCAATTGCGTTAAAGAAAGCAAAAGCAGAACGTAAATACGTTTTTGTTGATGCCTATACAACTTGGTGCGGCCCATGTAAGCAGTTGAAGACCATAACCTTTAAAGACAGTCAGGCTGCTGATTTTTTTAATAAAAATTTCGTGAACCTATCTATAGATATGGAAAAAGGGGAAGGCGCAGATCTGGCTTCAAAGTGGGACGTGCAGGAGTACCCTACGCTCTTAATTCTTGACTATAATGGAAAGGTGCTACTACGTTCAATAGGTTATCTCGATGCTAAACAACTGACAGCTTTTGGGAAGAAGGCTCTACAAAAATATTAATTCCATTGAGTATCTCTGGTTTATTAACAAATCACTTTAAGTTATTAATGCCATTTGAAAGTGTAAAATACATATCAATTGCTGCCCGCACAACTATCTTTCGGCCAAGCTAAAGCTATTGTCGGCTATTCCAAAGAATCCTTAAAAAGTCAAAAATATTTGTAAGGATTCAATTAGATTTCCGACTAAGGGATGTTATTCACCGTTACGATTATGAAAAAAGATCGAAAGACATCAGAAATCAAAATGGAACATTAAATTTACTTATGCTAACGAACGATCCCGAAATTAACACAATAGATAACCACGCAGTTAACCCGCATAAATGGGTCAGCAGGTACGCAGACTACCTTTACACATATGCCGCTTTCCGTATAAATGACGAGGATTTGGCGAGAGACCTTGTACAAGAAACTTTTTTATCAGCACTTGAACGTAAGGAAAAGTTTGAAGGAAAAAGCTCTGAAAAGACCTGGCTTACGGCGATCCTAAAAAACAAAATAGTTGATGTATATCGGTCGAGGTCAATGAGACTTTCAAAAGGAGTTGATGCGACAAATTCTGATGATACTGATACCGACTTCTTCGATCACAATGATGGCCATTGGAAGGAACAGCACAGACCTGCCGAACTGGGGATTGAACAGGCCGATGCACTGGAAAACAAAGAGTTTCAAAAAATATTGGAAGCTTGTATGAAAAAGCTGCCAGCTCTATGGTTTTTGGTATTTTCCATGAAACACATAGATGATGAAACTACTGAAATGATTTGCAGTGAGTTGAAACTGACATCGTCTAATTTTTGGGTGATTATTCACAGAACGAAGGTGAATTTGAGGTCTTGCCTTCAAAAAAACTGGATTTAAATAGATACAGATGAAAGAATTGAGTGAAGCGGAGTTAAAAAAAATAGCCTACAATTGTAGAAAGGCTACTTTTTTAATTGAGAAGCAACAAATCGGAAAAATAACGTTGAGGGAAAAGATGGAGTTAAAAATACACTTAACAGGATGTTCCATTTGTGTAACCTTCATGCAGCAAAGTGCGGTCATAAACCAAATGGCCAGGAAACTTTTTCCCTCGGATTACAAGGAATTGAAATTAGATGAAGGATTTAAAGAGCAGCTTCAAAAGCGGATCAACAATCAACTTGACGAAAATTGAGTACAATTAAGGATTGATATATGACATTTAGTCTTGTGAATTTAATCCGTCCGTTATCGGTATTTCTGCTGATGACAGCTTTCCTTTTACTTAGCTATTGTCCTCTTAGAAGAGCTATTCAAAATCTCATAAAAGGCACACAGGAAACGGAACGATCAGCTGACGGACGGCAGGCCGGCTTAGCTATTTGCCAGGGCATTATAGATAGCTCAGGCTCTACATTTAACGTGCCCGAGCCTAAGTCAGCGGTTAACGTTCCTATTTTTACAGCTATCGTTTTATCGCTCTTTTATTCTATCCGGCGATTTCTCTTTTCCGAAACACTCGTCTTACAGCGAAAGTCTTTAGTTGCTTATCGGAATGCTGTACCTATTTATTTAAGGAACAGAATTCTACTGATTTGATATTCTATTATTACGAAAGCGAAGCACACGGCGCGGCTTTAACTAGCACTGCTATTGCTTTACAGCAGTGGTTATCACCCAATCAACAATAATAAATAGAATATAAAAAAACAGACATGATAAATCGCATTTTTTCAATATCAGAAAAGAATTATAAGCAATGGAGCCCGTTGTTTTTACGGTTAATTATCGGCTTTGGCTTTATGGCACATGGATGGGCTAAATTGAGCAAGGGAAGCCCGGTAGGCTTTGAGAAACTTCTCACACAACTAGGAGTTCCGTTTCCTCATCTTAGTTCGTGGGTTGCATCATTAGTCGAAATATTGGGCGGACTGGCAATTTTTGTCGGATTCTTTGTAAGTGTTACCGCTATACCCCTTATCTGTACGATGCTCGTTGCTATGTTCACCATTCATATCAACTATGGCTTTAGCTCGGTGAAAACGATAGGTTTAGCGCCACAGGGTCCTTTATTTGGCCCTCCCGGATATGAAATCAACCTATTGTACATTGCAGGCTTAATTTCCCTTATTTTAACCGGTGCAGGGCTCAGCTCAATCGATTCTTGGCTTGCAAAAAGGAACCCTGAAGAGAATAATAAACTGACCGGTACTAATAAAGCTAGCTAAATATCAGGTTCGAATCCGGTTGTATTTAAACCGTTCAAACCTGTGTGTTTTCACCTGCAGGCTAGTACAATGGTCAAAATTTGCCCAGTTCTTATTATTCGGAGAAATAGATTGAATAACCGGCATGGCCGAAGGCTTCCAACCCTTATCATCTGGCAGAATTACTGCCTCAATGGTATAATCTGTAGCATATCCGTTTTCCTGTAGGAGGTTTCAGCTCCAGCTGATCGGTGAGCACATAAAGCCCCGGGTACAGTTTAATTTTTATGGGATCTTTACCTGTAAAAGTATTAGCCATGGTAGCCGCTCTGCCAAGACTTGATAACGGATCACGCTCGGTCCCAGTACCGATATCCTTTCCCTTTACAGGATCAACAAATAAGCTTTGGGGCCGGATATTCATTAAAGGAAACAGGGAGACGAAAAATAGTAGGCGGATAAATAATTTATTCATAAAATGATTATTGAGAAACACTGGCGCAAACATGGGCAGATTTAGTGGATTTTAAAGGTTCAAAGCTGTACAATCTCATTCAAATCTGCTCAACTTTATTATGGATATAGATAGCTAAACAATCCGATGCCGGAATAAGATTCATGCATTTGGATGTACCTATTTGTCTAATAGAATCTTCATGTTTACCATCAGATACCGAACTGCACCTTGCTAATGGCGACATCGGACTGCATGATAAGTCGGACGGCCATCAGTAAAGCCCATCAAATGCTCTTGGAAACATTCAGTTTCAATATTGTATTCTTGCCGTCCGCATATGCAATATTAAACCCCAGTTTATGAGCCATTCGTTGTGCATTTACATTGTTGGTCTGAGTGGATCCAACAATGGTTTTTATTTCAAGGGTCATCGCTGCAAATTTCATTACCAGTTGAAAAGCATGCGACATGATCCCTCGCCCCCAGTAGGCTGGAAATAAAGCACCTCCGATTTCTATTTCATGCTTCGTTTTATTCCAATGGTGCAATGCACAGTCACCAATTATGCGGTCTGGGTCGCCGGCTAATCGAATCGTCCAAATGTAGGTGCAAAGGGAGGCGATTCTGCCGGTAAAATCACCTTTCGTTTCCTTTGGAAGGATAGCAGCTTCTTCATATATATCAAGAGCGTCCAACGCTAAATATAAGTTGAAATAGCTGTCTGCATCTGCAAGCTGCAGAGGTACTAACAGTACATGCTCATTTTGGAGTGTCGGCTGTTCCTCTTGTTTAGTTATTTTCATAATCCCCGATGTAAAGGTACTACAAGTTTTGACTTCTTGTAATCCCTAATAACGACAAATATGAATTGACAACAAACCTATTCACGATAAAAATGGTTAACAAACATTATGTTGCGATTACCGATTATTAAGGCAGCTATAAACGGCTCTAGAACTAAGTTGGATAGTCCAAATATACCAACGAGCAAGGAGGAAATTCTAGAGGAAGCGAAGCGTTCGGTAATTGCCGGTGCCAAACAAATTCATTTTCATGCTAGGGACAGCGATGATAAAGAAAGCCGTTTCGGCTAACTGTGCCTGCAGGCGCCTTAATTCATTCTGCAAAAACCTGATTTGCGCTTGTTTGTTTGTCATTTGGCATACATTGGTAAACATCAACAGCTATAGCATCATCCGCATCACGTGGCTTACCCAATGCTTCGCTTTTTTTATTTTACTTTTTTCCTTAGGTGTCACAGTTCTAAGGTGAAACGAATCCCGCCATTTCATTAACCGCAGTTAAGCGACCGATTGTCTTACTTTGGAAACAAGATCATCAATATCAAACGGTTTTTTTACGTACGGTACAAATCGGCATTCATTGTCGATATTTTCATAATGTGCGGACATCATAACTACAGGAATATTGCGCGTACGTTCGCTCTTACGCATTTCCTTACAGATTTCTAATCCATTCCCATCCGGCAACATGATATCAAGCAGGACAATATCCGGTTCCGTGCCGACGATGCCTTCCCAGAAAGCGCTTGCGCAATCGAATGAAGTAACCTCAAAATCGCCGTCTGTAAGAATATATCTAACCAACTCACTTATATCAGGGTCATCTTCGACTACTATCACTCTTTTTTTCATAATTGTTACCATTAAAACTTATGCTATTAGTTAATTATCTTTTTTGCTTATCTATCCCTGAGGGGCAATGTAAAATAAAATTCCGAACCACGCCCAAGCTCACTTTTGACACCTATTTCTCCGCCATGGCGCCGCACTATTTCGCTACATATATAGAGTCCCAGGCCCAGGCCGGGTATGCCTCTTTTCTCCGCGCGATAAAACCGATCGAAAACTCTGGAAAGTTCATCTTCCGCGAGCCCCATGCCCTGATCAGAAACCGTCACTGTCACCATATCGGGGCCTTTTTCAAGGGAGAGGTTTATCGCGGTTGCTTTGGGTGAGTATTTTACGGCATTGCTGAGTAAGTTGACAACCACTTGTTCTATTCTCAGTTTATCGGCCACAACAAAGGCCTCGGAACAGTTTGACTCCAATTTAAAGTTATGTGTACTAATACCGTGATAGGTTTGGAGAATGTCCTCCAACAAAGCTTTGCAGTCAAACCTATCTGGATCTATCTGCAATTTTTCAGCTTTTATTTTCGACACGTCCAGTAGATCCGAAACGAACTTTTGTAATTTCGTTACTTGCCGCATAGAAATGTCTATAAAGGGGCGGCACGCCAAATCCTTGTTTTTTTTGTTTAACAATTGAAGGTATCCTTTTACGGAAGTGAGCGGGCTGTTGAGCTCATGGCTCGCCATCGCGATAAATTCATCTTTTTTGATACTGAGTGAGACAACTTCTTCAAACAGACGTGCATTATCTAATGCAACGGCGGCCTGTGCAGCTACGCTGGTTACAATATCTTCATGCCGTGCAGTGAAACGGCCTGGTAGCGGGTGGCCGAAAAACAAACCTCCAATTACTTTACCATCGGAAAGAACCACCGGTATAGCTAGGTAACTGACCACCGACAGGTGGCCTTTCGGCATACCGTAATGGGGCGGATTATGCCCATAACGCACATCTTTAGTGATATCGTCCGACCGCACCGGCCCCTTACCGCTAAAAGTTGCATGAAAAACAGCCGTATTGCGTGGAAGACCGAACTTTTCGAACGCTTCCTTTGGCGCGCCTGACAGCGCGTACAACATATAAGCTTCTCCGCTTTCGTTGATCGTATTGTAAAAGAAGGCTCCGAAAGCCGCCCCGGTTAAACGGGTAGTTGCGTCTGTCACTTCCTGAAGAATTTTTTCGACGTCAAGCTTTTCGGAAATTACCTTGCTTATGGAGCTTATCGTCTCCAAATCTTCCGTATACGCTGCGATCGCCTTTTCGTGATTCACCCGTTCAGAAATATCTCTAGCGATTTTGGAGGCTCCTATTATTTTACCGCCACTGTTCCGAATTGGGGAAATCATAAGCGAAATTGGTATAGGACGGCCGTCTTTTCGTATTCGGATTGTTTCAAAGTGATCGACGATACGACCCTGACGTATCCGGTTAAGAATATAGGTCTCTTCCTCTATTCTTTCTTTGGGAATAATCGTTAAAATAGGCTGGCCTATCATCTCCTCTTCTCGGTAACCAAACACCTGCTCTGCGCCCCGGTTCCAACTCGTTATAATACCATTTAAGTCCTTACTAATGATCGCATCTTGTGAATGTTCAACAATGGCCGAAAGGAAGGCATCCCTAGTCTCCAGCTCTTCTTTATAGCTTATGTCAACGAGCATATTAGAAGCTCCAATAGGCGTGCCCTGCTCATCAAAAAGCTGACGGGGGAACACTAAAAGCCTCCTAAATGTACGATCGGGCCGTTCTATCGTAACTTCCGCTTGCATAACAGTTATTTGCTGGCTGAGCACTTTTGCCATAGGGTGTTCGTCCGGCGACATGCTTGAACCGTCGGGATAGTATGTTTTCCACGAGCCACACCAAAGGTCTTTGTTGATTTCCGGTTCTCTTCCCCACAACTCCGCCGCAGCGCGATTATAAAACGTGATACGACCGGAAAGGTCACATGTATACATCGCAACAGGTGCGTGATCCACAAGTAGGTGTTTTGGAACGGCTTGCTCTTTACCGGAATTACATGAACTGGATGATTTGTCCATAGCGTTTCATTCACAAAGGGTATCATTTGGCATACGCTCGACACCGAACCCTCTTTCAAACTTCTGATTTTTATTTCCTAGACGAGATAAATAGCGATTAATAGCCCCAAGAGGATACTCCAAACTAAGGGGTCATCAAAGAGAAATTTAAGATATTTCATAGGTTATGTCATTTTATATAGGAATAGTTTGAATTAGCATCCAAACTATTCCATTAACTTAAGCTGCCCCTCTAATCACCCTCAGTAATATCGCAATGATGGCAATAACCAACAACGCGTGAATAATTCCACCCTCTGCATAACCGCCGAAAAAACTGATTGCCCAAATAATTACCAGTACCACGGCAATGATATAAAGTAAATTCCCCATAGTGTTTTTGTTTTGTGTTAACTAGTAATAATCTTTGCGGCTATTTTGTTTTGGAAATTTTATCAAAGTGTGAATCCGCATATTCTATGTGCTAACCGGAATCATCGCAAATCAATAAAACATTTTATTGGGCATGTGGAATAATGAACGCAATAAACTCGTAACTTTCTTTAAAGTTGCGGAAAATGCTTTAACAGACAGTCAATCGAATATTGGAAGACATGGCAATTTGGACCTTTAATCCAGTGTATAGTAAAAGTAAAGCACATCTTCTTCTTCCGTAGGGTTTGTTTTCCTATAAAAATCGACAGCATAATCGTCTACTCGATCGGCTTGTACAAAGACCTCCGAGTAACCATTCTGCCGGAAGTAAGATTTTGTGTGCATAATCAGGGCATTTCCTATGCCTTGCCGTTGCCATAGGCTGGCGACTGCTAAATCGAAAATGTAAGCCACGGGCTTTTCGGAATAGTATTGATTCAACGTGTAAGCGGTTAATCCACCTATTACAGAACCCTCTTTCAGAGCTACAAACGCATGGAAGCTCTCCTTCGCTAGCAACTTGCGTAGATATTCACTTTTTGGCATAGAAAATTTTTTCATTTCGAAAACTTCTTCAAACAAGATAATAAGATTTTCGAAACAGGCTACATCGCTGATTGATAACTTTTTGATCTTCAAGCCGTTTAGCATATTCTTTCATTTTTAATATCATAACTATTGAATGAATGCCGCAACACCGATTGTACCGAGCCTTTCAAAATCTACCTAACGGATATAATGCCCTGTATCATCATTTAGGTCATCGTCTATGATCAACGCACGCATCTTCTATTTACTACCTAATCTGATCATTTATCTGCTTTGGACGTGCTGCCGTCCGGATTCAATATTACTGTCTGTTTTTTTGATCCATTAATCACGTGGAAGTGATAGTCATTCACATTGTTTCGTTCACCAACTATTTTTTGGAGGTTCACCGATACGGATATTTCCTTATTTCGGTCGAAATCATCATTCGTATTATCGTATAGCATTATCAACTGGACTCCCATTGGAAATGATTCTTGTACGAGACCATCCCAAATAAACTGAAATGACGCTGCAGTGCCTCCACCTTTTACTGTGACGTCCAACATGTCATTCTTCCGGACGACCTGCAGAATCTCGAAAACGTTTTCCGCATTCCGAGCCTTCATCGTATTGATGAACAGCTCGTTCCCCATGAAGAGGTTGGCTTCCAGTTTATAGGGCTCTTCAATATTCGGTTCGTTTTTCGCCTTACCGCAACTGAAAAAAAGTACTGAAAATAAAGCCAGCATAAACACTGATGATCTAAGTAGGAGTTGATTTTTCATATTTGTTGTTTTAATCGTTAGCGATTTTTTAGAATCAAACACTTCTTATAGTCGATTCGCTACATGAACGTGAAAATAAACCGTTAGAATAATCCCTTGAATTGATCCATGAATACCAGTTACTCCCACTATCGATACAATAGCTATTGTTAATAGAAGCCGACCGTCGATTAGCCGGTAAAAAAGATTGTATACAAACTTTGCATTTGGGATCTTGTTTATCTTAAAAAAGCTATTGACAGCGTTATTTTGCTTTCTTAATTATGGCGGCGAGTAAGACAATAATCTTTGAGCAGCATGCTATGAAATATTCAATAGATTATTTTTTACCATTTGGTAAGTAGCTCCCCTGTTTAATGTTCGAATTTTATATTGGAAAATTTAAAATAACGAAATTATGAAAGATAGAAATTTAGAATTTGAAGACAAGGTAGTTATCGTTACCGGTGCGGCAAGTGGCATTGGTAAAGCAATTGCAGTTTTATTCCATGAGATGGGTGCAAAAGTTATAGCTGAAGATTACAACGATGAAATCTCGGAGAGGATCACAAGAATATAGTGCCTTTTGTAGGCGATGTCACCCGGGAGGATACGGCGGTCAATGTGGTAGCCTTTGCAATGGAAAGATTCGGACAACTGGACATTCTGATAAATAATGCCGGACGCATCGTTAATAAGCTTACGGTGGATACGACATTGGAGGACTGGAATAAAATAATCGATACGAATGTTACCGGTACATTTCTTCACTCACGGGAAGCACTGAAAGTCATGATGCCCAAAAAAAGTGGAGCCATTGTTAACATTGGGTCTTATGCTTGCTTTTTTACTTTTCCAACCATTGCCGCGTATGCAAGTTCTAAAGGTGCATTGGCACAGCTAACGAGAACTATGGCCGTAGAAGGTATTGAACACAATATCAGAGTAAATGCAGTTGGTGTAGGTGATGTTGTAACAAATCTTATCAACGAGATTAACCCCGAGGGTAGGGAATTTTTAGCGGATCACGGCAAGAAAGCTCCGATTAAACGAGCCGCCCAACCCGAAGAGATTGCGGAAGTCGCTGCCTTTCTAGCCTCCGACAGGGCAAGCTTCATCGTTGGATCAATCGTAATGGCTGATGGAGGTATGAGTGTTATCATTCAATAATGGCTTTATATCATAAAGAGATGAAGGATTTTCCACTGAGCAAGGTAGTGCGGTTATTGGAACCCGGGCCGTTGGTACTTGTTACCACGGCCTATCAAGGCAAAAGTAATATCATGACTATGGGCTTTCACATGATGGTTCAACATGATCCGCCATTAATTGCGTTTGTTATCGGGCCTTGGGACTTTAGTCATCAGGCGCTTGTAAAAAGTAAAGAGTGTGTTATTGCAATTCCCGGGGTTGATTTGATGGAAAAAGCTGTCGACATTGGAAATTGCAGTGGCGCGGATGTTAACAAGTTTAAAGCATTCAATTTAGATAGCATGCAAGCGGAAAAAGTGGAAGCACCTCTGATTAGACAATGTCTTGCTAATATTGAATGTAAGGTTGTAAATACTCAGTTATCCGGAAAATACAACCTGTTTGTCGTTGCCGCTGTGAAAGCGTGGATTAATCGCGACAGAAGAGAACAACGCATCTTCCATCATAAAGGTGACGGAACCTTCAGTGTAGATGGTCGGACAAGAGATCTAAAAGCTAGGATGACCAAATGGAAAGAAATAACTGAATAGGATAGATATCAAGTCAAATTTTTTAATGGAAAGTGGTTTAAACTGTTGTAAATTTAGTACTCATCGAATTAGCTTTTTTCGCTGGTATTTATCAGTTCGAACTTTAACTCCGCGAGCTTTTTAATTCTTTGAGACCACTGTCTTTGAAGTAACCAGAGTTGACCTATAAATACAAGGCCGATAAAAGCAATAGATAATATCCTAAAAATAGCCACATCCAATCCGTAAAAGAAAAAAAACAGCATGCCACCCGTGAAGATTATTCTTGAGCATAAAGAACCCCATTTAATTCGCTTGAGTTTCTTTAGATATACGGTTATTGAAGTTATTATACTATCACCATATACAAGATTTCTTGCGGCCAAATAGCCGATAAAATTAAAGGCTATTGCTTGGAGCACACAGATTATAAATACCAGGTTAGCTGCCAAAGGTCGCTTTTCACCGTCAAACATATTGTAGTATACACATAAGATAATTAGCCACGAGCCGATTTCCAGTAACAGCTGTTTTCTGATTCCTTTAAGGATTGGATGAGATTTTTCTGTAAGCATTTCTGCCAGTGCTTCTTTCTGCTTTACTTCGATGGACTGTGCTGTCCAAAGGCTTTTCATTTCTTCAATTCTCATGATTGCTAGTTAATAGTGTTCTGATTTTATCTTTTATCCGGGAAACCCTCACGCAAACATTGTTCTCTGTTATGCCTATGATCTCTGCGATCTCTCTATAACTATACTCATCGAGGACTAAAGCTATAATGGCACGATCTCCTTCTGCCAACAGTTTAATTGCAGCCATCAAGCGGTCCTTACGATCGGCTAAAGCTCGGTCCTCGTTTTCGGGCGACATTTCCGGCACTTGATCCACATAGCGTATCACGTTTTTTCGATCAGTCCTGAATGTTGCAATAGCGGTATTAAGAGCAATGCGATAGATAAATGTGCTGATTTTTGACTGCCCCCTGAAATCATCAATAGAACGCCATAGCTGAAAAACGATTTCCTGAAATAGATCTTCTCGATCAGGCGGTGTGTCGCGGTATAATCGACAAACCTTATGAATGATTCCCTGGTGGACTGAAACAAGTTGTAAAAATTGGTCTTCATTCATACTGTGAGCATGCATTCTGCTAAGATATCAATACTTTTGTGACTGTTTTCTTTTCACCTTATCCTTTCTAGCTTTTCTATTCTTTTATTAAGGGCACCAACGCTATCAAGAAGTACGTGGTTCTGCCGTTTCAATGAGTCAAGCTGTTCGACGATCTGTTCGTCTCTAATAATCGACCTGCCTTCAGGAGAAGATTCGCGGCCACATGCGCTTATTGCGAAAAGAAAAATCATGGCTATTGCTTTCATATCAATAATTTTTGGAGGTTAGTTGCATTTTATGGGGAAAACCTTACAGATTACGAAAAAAAATTTGAGCTGCATATTGTTTCGCACTAGCAATTTTTGACATCAGAGCCGATCTTGCTCTTCCGTTCTGCGCTCCTTTGCCGACTGTAGCTTACCACCCAAACTATAGGTGAGTGAAAACATTGCCCTTCTGGTGTCGGGCTTATCGAAATATCGATAGTCGGTAATTGCTGCGAGGGAATGTGCGCTAAAATTATTCGTAAAGAAAACATCATTCAAGGCAATTCTCACACCCAGCCGTTTATCGAAAAATGACTTAGCTAAACCTGCATTTACATAGATGTAACTGCCCTTCTGAAAAATCCCGAATAATTCCCGGGAATACCAGTAAGCGGCCAATTCCATGTTGACATCCCCTGGAAGCTTAAGCTGGTTAATACATTGCAGATTACCTGCCCATTGCGATAAATTATCCGCCTGACGATGTTGATCTACCGGATAGGTGGTAAAGTTGATTCCCCCACTCCATTGCATCTGCCACCAGCTGCTAGGCAACAGCGTAGTTGCAACATTTAGATCCAAACGCCTGAAATGGTCGAAATTAGCCCGTTGGCTTATCAAAGCCTCCGATTGAGTGTCTTTGATCATGTTACGGGATAGATAATTGCTCCTAGCGCTATAATTGAATAGAAAGAAATACTTTCGTTTCAACGTATAAGTTACAGCATATAGCCAACTCGTTTCGGGTTGTAGATTGGCATTACCGGCAAACATATAATAGGGGTCGTTATACCAGCGCACCGGATTCAGCGCGGCATATGGAGGCCGTTCAATCCGCCGACTTAGCGAAAAATCGATCTGGTTATCATTATTGATTTCGGTATTAATGGACAGCGATGGAAACAAACGGGTATAGTTCCATTGATTGCTTCCGGACGACAATACCGACCAGCTTCTTGCATCGGTATGTTCCAGGCGTAAGCCGGCATTGAAGGTTGTTTTTTTCCATACTTTAGATGCAGCCACATAGGCTGCCGAAATCGTTTCCCGATAGTTAAAATTATTGGAAAGCGACGGTGCCTCAACATACTGTCCGTTCAGCAAAGAATCAAAACGGGCATTATTATCATTGCTTGCTACCGCATACTTTAGTCCAGCCTTCAGATCGACTCCGGAATAAGGTAACAGGGCGTCCACCTTATAGGCCGAAACACGGATAAAACCGGGTTGATTAGACCGGAGTATATCCAGATCTCCATCGGGGTTGCCCGTTTCGCGATAGCGACGGGTTTCCATCTCGCTGTTGGAAAAGTTACGATAAGAAATTAGCTGTACATCAGCAGTAATCTTCTTGCCCAAAGCATCAATATCGAACTGGTAGCCGGCATTAAAGGCATCGAAGTAATAGGGCTCGACAATATTGACGGTGGAATATATCGATTCCACGGTCGTGCCCGATCGATCACGCATGGTAATCGAAGATGTTTTCGGCGCCGTGAAGTCGTCCGTATATCCATGATAGTTGGCCGATAGCTGATGACGGGGTGCCAATTGCCATGTCGCACCAACCTTGTAGGTATAGAACTTGATCTTGAACGACACCTCATTTGCGCGTTCAAGGAGCATATCGTTGTTGCCCTGGGATATGGTATGCGAACTGGTACTTATGGTGTTTTTGTGCGGTGTATTATAATCGAATGATGCATCAACCTGTAACTTGTCATGCTTGAAACTTCCTGTTATGTTATCGTTTACCATCCAATATCGACCTTTGGATACCATAGAGCGCAATTCTACTGCATAACCTTTTTCTTGCCGCCTTTTAGTAACAATATTAATGACTCCTCCGGTTCCGGCAGCATCGAAATTTGCCGATGGCGAAGACAGTAGCTCGATCTTTGCAATGTCTGCGGCATGCAACCCATTCAGCATCTCAGTCAGCTCCTTTCCCGACAAATAGGTCATTTTACCATTAATTGTTACCTGCACACCGGGTGCACCGCGGAACAAAATTTCGTCATCTTGTCCGGCACTCACGCCCGGCATGGTTTTTAGCAATTCCATGGCCGAGTTCCCTGCAGATAATGTGTTTTCGGTGCTTAGTATCAGTTTGTTGCCCTCCGCCTGTATAGTAGGTCGCTGTGCTACTATCACCACATCATCTAGCACCTTCACCGAACTTTTCAGTGAAAATGAAAGCGCTACAAGCTCCTGTCTATTTTTACTTACCGAGGTATCTAAGCATTGTTCCTGATAGCCAACAGAAACAACGCAGATTCGATACCTGCCTGTATCTACCGTAAATTGAACAAAGCCGTTCTCATCTGCAGAGACTTGTGATATCAATTTATCGGTTTCCGCCTTAAACAGCTTGACTGTCGCTCCTGGTAAAGCAATATCGTCCTCATCCTTTACAACTACTTCAATTCGTCCATCCGATGCCCGGCCATGTCCAACCGATGGGCTCCCGAGAAATAATGTCAAACAAAAGAACCAGACACTCAAAGCTTGCATATTTTGTTTCTCCTTAGCTGATCGCATTATTCTACAGAGCAACCACAGATTTTCTGCGATAATTTATTCCTGCCCAAAACACGAAAATCAAGATAACCGCAATAGAGGGTAACAAAATGGTAATCCAATCAATCCGGACTTCCTCTTCGTAATGCTCGACTCCGAACGTGTCCCAATTCTGATCATTAACGGCCGCATCTTCAAAAATCCTCGGGTAAAAATACAAACGCATCTTCTCGTGGAATGATGCCGTGCTGTCTTGAAACCGCAGGTGATTGCTCAAACCTGATCTTGCTATTGTATTCAGCTGATGCTGGGCATGTAAAGTAGGCAGAAAAATGGCAATCAATCCGCTCGCCCGATCACGTTGCCAAAGCTTATTCCGCATTTGCGCTGTGTGCTCTTTTGCATCATCATCACCTAGCTGCTGCATAGCGTAGTACCAGAGCCAACTCGATTGCTTTTCCGGAAAGCCGTACTTACGGAATTGCGGATAATGTGCATAAAACTTATCCATGGTGAGCTTTTTGTCCATATCCCATTTCTCATGGTACCCTTCCCGTTGGTTAACAACGGTTGCCAGCGCTTCCGGTATGGGATACCTGCTAGTTATATAGTTATTAACTGCTGCGGGAAAAATGACGGTCAGTAATATCCAGGCACTGATAAGCATCGCTGCATTTGTACTTGAATCCTTTTGAAAAGAAATCGTCAGAAAACAAACGGCGAACCAGAAAAGCAGGTATACACATGAGATGATGACCGCTGCCAGTAGGTACTTATCAAGAGGTAATGATAATATAAAAATGGCCAAAATAAAGAGAAACAACTGTGTGATAACAACCACCGATGCTCTGATGATTAGATTCCATTTCAATATGCTCAACGGGTTTGCACTCTGCGCCGCTAGCAGCTGCCAAGTTCCACCCTCTTTTTCTTCGGAAAGCAAGTTATAACTGAAACCGATAATAAGCAGGGGAAACAGGTAGATCAGCACGAAGCTGAAATCCAGATTTCCTGCCAGAAGATTTGATGGATTGAACAGATCAGTATCATATTTCTGGCCTTCCAGATTCCGTATTGTTAGGCTTTGAATGGAGCTGTTCACATCCCGCTGCCCTATGGAAAGACCATTTAAAGGATGCGGCTCATTGACCAGACTAAACCGAATGTAATATAGTAACAAGCCGATTTCGTTTTGGTGGAACTGAACATTCCGCTTAATATGCTCCTGTTGGAAATGTTCGGTATGGAGCAAGCTCTTCTTCTGTTTATCCATATGCTGCTTACCGATAAAAAGGCTCAATACGCCCGCCGCAAATACTACAGATAATCCGATAATAGCGATCTTTGATCGCAGGAAACGTTTTAATATCAAAAGGAACATAACTATATCGCTTTTAGTCTTTTTGAAAGAGTCATTATTAGAAGACCCAATAGCACAATCCAGCTCAAAAGTGCCACTAGCGAGTAGGCCTCGCCTTTCATTAGCACATGCAGGGTGGTAAACTTATACTTGAAATCCGGAAATGATTTCCAATGGCTTCGACTTATGCTGTAGGGTTTATCATGATCGCCCAATTTTTTATTGCTGATCAATTTTATCTGCAGTTCGTTCATGTGCTGGGCTAATTGGTAACGATAAGCCTCGGTCTGCTGTTGAAACCCTATGTATGTATTGAAATCGGTTCCGCATAAGGCCATCGAAATGTTACGGATCGACGCGATCGGATTGAAGAAGGTGGAAAGCCTGGCCAACTTGTTTTGCCGCTGATAAGTCTGTAATAGACGCTCAAGATGTATGTTATACAACTCCGCACTGATCCGCTCGCCTTCCTTCATCTGGAAACCGCTGTAATTGAAAGGGAGCTCCTCAACGGAATTCACTTTATATACTTTTAATATGGAATCTTTCAGTGCCTTATAATAGGGATCGTCCGGGTTGTGGCTATCGCCCGTTTTTATCAGGTCCTTTTCAATGGCGGATTGAAATTCAGTGATGGAAGGTGATGGGTACAGTAAATTACCTAGGGCCTGACTTGTCCGAGGAAAAACCACGGCGCACACCAACCAGATTGCTATCAAAGAAATCAGCGAAACCTTCGCTGTCTTGCCAATGGCAGAAACTAATACCGCAATCACACTGATGACTGCAAAATACAATACATAAAATAAGGAAAGCCAAGCTGCGCGACTTATCGCATCAGCCATTAACCCAGCAGGCGAAAGAGTAAGACACCCCATGATCAACATAACTATGGCCAGCATCAAGATGGAAAGACTGATACCGAGTAAACCGGCCGCTTTTCCGATCAATATCTCCTTCCATGAAACACCCTGGCTCAATAGTATTTTCAATGTTCCGTTTTCTCTATCGGTGGCAACTGTATTAAATCCGATGAAAAAAATCACCAATGGCAGTAACAACTGCAAAATCATGGACATGCTGATCTCTCCAAACCGCAACATACCGGTGCTGAAACCCGCTTCCGAGAAGTTAACCGTATTCTGTCGATGGGCCTCCAGAAAAATAGCATTACCGGTGAAACTTTCCATCCCGAAATCGAAGAAGCTCAATGGATGCTTAGATCGGAAGACCAGATAACCATAATGTGCCATACGGTGCGGATGTTTATCGGGCATTTTTTCCCAATTCTCCCGTACCTGCTTTTGATACAGCTGTCGGCTTTCCGTCTGCTGTTGGTAAATGGTTGCACCACTGAAAGCGGCGTAAACTAATAAAATAACAATAATGCCAAGCAATACCATGATTGCCTTGCTTTTGAAGACATCTAGGTAAGTTTGCCTGGCGAATAATTTCAATACATCAATCCTCATAAAAATCTTCCGTTTAAAATTGATAACTAGTTGTCAGCATCATGTTTCTGGGTGCGCCGGGGAATAAACGAAGGTAATTCTGCGCACCGATCCAATAGGTTTTGTTGGTAACATTGTTCATGTTGAGTGCAATCTGCATACTTCCTTTACCCGGTTTGTAGTAAAGGGCCATATCAAGCAATGTATAGGCGGGCACCTTAAACTCGCGGGTAAACCAGGGAATTTTATCGCCACTATATTGCAGCCCCAGTCCGATACCTAGATCTTTTAGAACACCATCTTGCTGGAAATCATAGCGAGTCCAAAGGTTGCCGCTATTAACGGGAGTATTCTCCTTACGGCTACCTTTGATACCTGCATTGGCGTCTTCTAAAATTTTTGCATCGATGTAACTATAAGACAGGTTTACCTGCCAATTGGACCGGATAAAACCTGCAACCTCGATTTCAAATCCCCTACTCCTGTCTGCACCTCTGGTAACCAAAGAATCGGGATAGGCCGGAAGTCCTGCGTTCATTAAAATATTTTGCTGGTTGATCTCATAAACAGCGGCATTCACGCTCAGCTTTCCTCCCCACCAGGTGGTTTTCATACCCAATTCTTTAAGATTACTGGTTAGCGGCTTAAACCTAGCAGCAGATTCGGGAGAGCCAAAAAAGCCACCAGTACTGGGCATTAACGTTACGGTATTTGATTGCGGTTGAAATCCCTTCAGATAGGTTCCATAAATATTAACCTGTTTATTCAATATATAGGTAATCCCTACCCTCGGTAGGAAAGCTTTATTGGTAAAAGAAGATTCATTTGAGGACTTATAATTCGTAATATCCTTGAACCATTCCTGACGAAGACCTAAAAGTACGATAAAACGATTCCACCGTAATTGATCTTGTATATAAACGGCATGCGTGGTGGTAAGCGCTGCCGGTAATGCGGTTCTTATATTCAAATTGTAATCCTCCGGTCTTTTCATGGTATAGATCGGGTTGTTCAGATCGAAATAATCCACATTCGGTCGTGGCATGGTTACATTTCCAATGGTTATTACCTGATAATCGGCAAGATTAGTGGGCGAGAAGGTGTTCGTTACGCTGCCATCCTTTAACAAAAAGCCTCTGGCAGCGTCTTGTCCGCCTCCTTTCAGCTTCTGCCAATGGCTCAGATCATAACCCATCAGTAATTTATGCTGTATTATTCCTGTCTCCAGATCAAAGTTGAAATAGCCCTGAAAGTTATCGGTACTCCAAGATTGTTTGCGCTGCACAAACTGCATCGCCGCCAGCGAATTAACGGGATTGCCTGCCGTATCGGGAGCAAATGCGCCGGTGGTACGATGTTCCTGCAGGTCTTCATGCCAGTTCTGCTTCATATAAGAAGCGTTCAAACTGATCGCATCGGTAAATTTATGGGAAAAGTTGCCCATCACGATCAGGTCCTTTGACTTAAAGAAATCGCCAGGGGCGGCAAGGTTGAGGTTAATAGGCGTGCTGTTCAGGTTCGTCTGGCCGGCAACGGCACCGAAAATAGGTTGCCCTCTATCCAGATTCCCGGTGAGGTCGCTAAGTATAACCTCTACATTAACGGCCGTTTTATCATTGGGGATA
Source organism: Olivibacter sp. SA151 (assembly GCF_054130995.1). Classification (NCBI taxonomy): domain Bacteria; kingdom Pseudomonadati; phylum Bacteroidota; class Sphingobacteriia; order Sphingobacteriales; family Sphingobacteriaceae; genus Olivibacter; species Olivibacter sp. SA151. The sequence goes on from NZ_CP096391.1 coordinate 5,061,884, forward strand.
TAGGAAAAAGAAGGTGATACAAGAAAGGCCTTGTTATCTACCAGATCGCGAAAGCTACCGGCCTCCTGATAAGCGGCATTTAACCGGTACAGCAGGGTTTTATTACTATTTAGTGGCCCTGTAAAATCTAAACTCCCTCTAATGGTACTAAAACTACCGGCACTAACACTCACCTCCCTTCTTTCTATTGCCAATGGTTTCTTGGTTACCAGGTTAATACTACCACCCGGATCCACACTGGAAAAGGTGGCACTTGCAGGGCCTTTGATAACCTCTACACGCTCGATATTGCTAGTTAAAGGTTGCAGGAAATAATACTGCCTCGTACGCATCCCATTAATGATCTGTCCCTCCTCGTTCTGACTGATACCTCGTATAGCATATTGGTTATAGTAGCTGGATGGAATTACGCCGCTGGCCATTTTAACCGCATCTGCCAACTGGAATGCCTGCCTGTCGGCAATAAGCTCCTTCGTTATGGCGGATATAGACTGCGGGATCTCTTTTGTCAGGGTAGCGGTCCGCGTGGCACCGAAAGAATAGTTACTGGTATATTTTCTGGCCACCCGGCCACTGACTTCCACCAGCTGCAGCTCACTCGATTTGGATATGAGCACGATTTTTACAGCAATGGGTTTCTTTCCCAACACCACCGCCTCATGGAAGTTTCCATAACCAATATGGCTTGCATTAATCTCATAAGCACCTTCCTGCAATGCCGTAAGCGTAAAGTGTCCGTTCTCATCGGTACGGCCCGTTCGGTCCATATTTTTCCCCTTCAAAGAAACGGAAGCACCGGCAATCGACCGACCGGTTTCATCCGTCACTAAACCATCGATGCTGGATTGTGCTAAGCCGCGAGAGGCCAATAGCAAAATCGCTATTATCAATAGATATCTCATACTGCCTTAACGCTAAATTGTTTCGAGGTATAAGGTCTGTAATTCATTCGCCGTGATCCCCCTGTTGGTAATGGTATGTACCAGTTCGCCTTGTTTCATGATGCCAATGCGCGTTGCCATGTTAACTGCATTGAAGATATCATGCGTTGCCATAAAAATTGCTTTACCTTCGCCAACAAGTCCTTTGCATATGGTGGTAAATTCGTCCGTTGCTTTTGGGTCGAGCCCTGAGGTTGGTTCGTCCATTAAAATCAGATCCGCTTTCTTGGCCAATGCGATGGCAATGCCTACCTTCTGGCGCATACCCTTCGAATAGGTCGATAATCGCCGAGCACTTGCCTCCCGTTGCAGACCAGCTTTATCCAAGAACTCATGGAGTGCTTCTGTAGGATAGCGATAGCCCGCAATACGGCTAAAAAAATCAAGGTTTTCGACGCCTGAAAGATTGCCGTACAATTGCACGACTTCAGGGATGTAGGCCACATGTTTTTTTGTGGCAACGTCATTTTGTCTAACTTCAATGCCATTGATAAGGGCACGACCACTGGTGGGGGCTAAAAACCCTAAGATTAGATTGATGGTGGTTGTTTTACCGGCACCGTTTTGTCCGAGTAGACAAAAGATTTCGCCTTTTTCTACGGATAGATTGAGATTGCGCAAAGCAAAGGTGTCGTTATACGCCTTGCTAAGCTGTTCTGCTTTGAGTACGCTCACGCTTAAAGAAATTTGGAATGATTGAAATAATGTTTAACGGAATCTGAAAAGATTTTCATCACTTCAACCAGCCTGAACGCTCAGCTGCCGGAATCCGGTTAATGCTAGAGAGTAGTGACTATCAGATGATCCGCTTATATAACTATGGAATAATGCAATGCGTTAGCAGGATATGGGGGGACCGCGAAGACTGACGACGATTAAATATTTAGCGTAGCAAAAGCTTGCGTTAGGCGTATCGTACACCTCAGCAATTTGGGGTATAAGGAAACGGAAAGACAGTACAGACACATCACTGTCTCCTATCAGATGGAAATCACAGATCTTACAATGAGCGCTATGCTGGGCAACGATCTGTTCTGTCTCACCGCAATATTTGTGCTTGCTCGAGACAGGAACAGGATGTTCATGTAGGGCTTTTACCATATGGATTACCAGCATAAGCATGAGTAACGCATAGGCAATTATTCTCCGACAGATCATATTTCTTGAGGCAAACACAAGTCAAAGATAAACCATTTTCCATAAAATGCAATATAGTTGCAATTTTATTCAAAGCATATCTATATAATGCTTTTTTTTATTTTTAATGTCTTTTTCACCGTCGTCAAAAGTGGGTTTACCAAAAAAACTATTTCGTGTATCGTGACAAAATAAACAGCTATCCTATAAGGTTAACCTGATCCATTGCCTCTTTTCTACAGCCGAAACTTAAATGAAAAAGCTCTCGATCAGGGATCGAGAGCCTTTACTTTTCTTATAGGTGTTAATGATCAAATAGACGGCTACCATATCATCTCCTCTGATTGGTAAAATCAGACCGTGATCAATTTTTACCGAAGATGGAGGTATCCGGATAAAAGGTAACCACACCGGTCGTTATATCGTGAATGCCGCCGACTATTCCGATTTTACCGCCTTCTATCATTTCTTTGAGAATTGGACTGCGTTCCATTATCGATTTAACCGAACGGTTCACATTTATAGCGGAGACCTTTTCAACAAAATCGCTGTTTTTGGAACTACGGTTCTCCTTTATGGTCAACTCTTCATCAACAGCGGGCCGAATTTTTGAAAGTAAAGCGGTCAGGTTTCCCATTTCCACATGATCGCATGCGCCTTTAATTGCGCCACATTTGGTATGGCCTAACACGACAATTATTTTTGCACCCGCCACTTTGCAACCAAATTCCATGCTTCCTAAAACGTCTTCGTTAACAATATTACCGGCAACCCGGATACTGAAAACATCGCCCAAGCCTTGGTCGAAAATCAATTCGGCTGATGTACGACTATCGATACAACTTAGAATTACAGCGAAGGGGTGTTGGCCGTCTGAGGTCTCATTTGCTTGTTGCAAAAGGTTTCGATTGATTTTTAAATTATTAACAAACCGTTTGTTGCCCTCTTCCAATAGGTTTAAGGCCTTTTGAGGTGTTATTGCCTGTTGATCTTCTTTTGTTAGCGTTCTCATTTTTATGTTTTAGATGTCTTATGTTGTGCAATCTATGAAAAACGTTAAAAAGTTGAAAGCAATTCACTGCCGTCTTTTCACAATAAATAATTCGTATATGGTTATAGCATTATTAGCAAGGGCATAGGCTGTTAAATGAGATCGAAGCCGACCGATTTATCTGATTGATTCCACAGTTTTTAAGCTACATGCATATCCAAATTATTGGGCAGCATTACACGGTGATTTAGAAACTGCTCAAAGGGTATCTCTAGCGCTGCTTTTAGCAAAAATACAGCATCTGCTTGCGGATCTATCCAATCACAGTCAAAAAATTCGACAACCATAGGTACCCAAATTGGATCGTCAAGACTAAATTGGAGCGGAGCATAAAGAAAGGTTATGCCTTTTGCGTGAAGCTGTTGCACGATGTCTGGAGTAAGCGTTACAATCATATTTAATTTATATCTATAACTTGCAGTGATAACGCAAGCAATACAGACTTTCTAACAAATTCACAAGCCATCATGTTTGTAGAGGATAATTTATCGTTTATCATGATGCCCTAAGTCATAATTTGTTGGCAGAAAAAAAGGAAAAAGCTCCCGATCCTTGATCAAGAGCCTTTACGTTTTTCATAGGGTGTTAAAGTATTGCCTATATTGAAGCAATAGAAGTGCCAAAACATACCCATCACACATTTGTTACATGCTCCTGTTTATTGCCTATCGCGTTATAGGTAACTAATAGCCGCCGGTCTCAAACATTTCAATCGCTTTTGGGGTTTTCTTGTTGATAATGGCTATAAATGATTTTGATTTCTAACATGGGAATTGAAGGAACGAGATACTAGAAAAACGCTTGACGATTTAATAGAAGGCAAACTTAACATGTACTTGTAGCCAAGTTAAGCCGACAAATAGAAAAACAATGATGAATCACAAAAATTTTAAAAAAAAACTGATTGGTGGATTGCTGATTATCTCTTCAACGGTAATGATTTACGCATGTGGATGCGATAGTCAATCGCCCGACGATGTCCAGGAACAGTTTGATGCCGATACCATAGACGCACCAAAGGAGCAGGACTCCACGCTCAGTGAAAAAATGTATCCGATGCAAACCGACAGTGTTGCCGAAAAGGATGCAAGTAAACCGTAAGGCCGTATACCCTTTCTGCCGGGGCACATAGCAGTAAGAACAACCATTGGAATGCGATGGTGCTACCTAGTTTGAACTTCGGGCATTGGGACGCGCCTGCAGTGCTTTTTTGGTGCCGAGTATCAGCACATTCTTTTTATTCCATAACCAGTCTTCTACCGCTCCTTCGAAACCAAAAAGCTCTGGTATAGCTTGGTGGGAGGCCACTTGAATCCGCTCTGCATCAGGGAACCGCTCGAGTATTTCGCGTCCTCTCGGATATGCCATAACCTTTGGCTCGTGGTATATTCTGCTGATTGATAGCAACTGACAGATTTTATTATCCTCTAGCATGAATTAGTTCCCTTCGAATTAAATTCGGATATAGTTTGGCAAACAAATCGACTTATCCGAAAATGAACTGATATTCGGCTCCCTTCGATACGAGATCAACTCAACAGTTAATTATTTAGATTCCTCATTTCCGATAGATTGTTGTATCTTTTCGTTTTTATAATTTCTACTGGTTAATGCCACGCCCATACTGAAAACTACATGAGCCAATAGCAGATGTCCATAATACCGGTTAAACGGAATCGGAGGCGGATTTGGATGAAACTTGAATACCGCTTTCCAAATTAATATTCCCGACAAACCACTAAGTACACCGGCAATTAAACCTTGCTTTATACCGGGATTGGTTTTTGTCTGTTTCCATATTTGCTGGAAAACGAAGGCCATACTGCAGCCCATGGCGAAATGCATTGTCCAGCCACTTATACGAGCGAGTTCTTTTTCTTTTGTTAATTTTTCGACCATTTCAGCCAAAAGAGCTGGTTCCTCAAATTTCTCGCCCTTTGACGCCGCTACCATATAGCTAAATAGTGTCATCAACGTTGTTCCAACGGTACCTGCAACTATGGGATGATGTTTTTCCATAATATGTGATATTATTTTCAACTGACTATATAACATTAACAAGAACACCTTGTTATAGTTTGACTACCGATCGCAAATGGATCTTTAATCTCTACGTATCAACTTAGCGCATCTAAACATATGCAAATGAGTGAACATCAATTATCCTTACTTATAAAAAGTATAAAAGACTTTTGAAACTTGAAACAGACGGTTTGAAAATAGTACTTTACCAAACATTTATTGAAGATCTGCAAACATTGTTGCGATTATGAGGTTTGGCAACTAATCTAAAACCTTCTTGTGTTTGCATTGTTGTTGCAATAGTTGTTTACACAAAAGTTTTAGTTTACAAGTTGTTCATAGTAAGAGCAAAGCCCCTATGGCGGGACTTTGCTTTTTTAGCCTCCGCAAACACTAAGAAGTTTAAATCGTTATTTATAGGTATCAGACATATAACAGATGGAACAGGATAAAACGAATAGTTCAAAAACGACAATGGAAACAAATTATGCCAAGCATGAAGATAATCCAGGATTACCGAAAGTGGCTCTTGACGAAAAGGATGACAAAAAAGTTGGCTTTACGATCCACTGGTCGATTATTGTTGCCGTAATTGCGCTGGCAATAGCCTATTTTTTCTTTAGGTAGTAAGAGAACAGATTTTTATACTATGGCGACATCAATTAGCCTTATTGAACAAAAGGAGCGCTGTACTTATTCGATAAAATAACCGCGCACACTTTAAAGTGTAGGGAATAAGCCCCCTGATGAAGAGCTTTGGGACCAATAATCCGTTACTATCGTTTGAAGCAAGGAATAATCCAACGAACATTTATTTTTATATTTTTAATAGGCATATGAAATCGGATAAGAAAAAAGAAGTAGCTACTGAACCGGCGGCTACTCCGCGGCAAAAGGAAAAGTTTGAAAAAGAAAAAGCCAAACAGATCGATACAGACGAACCGCAGTTTGATCCGGACTCTGATAGAGATACGACGGGAAAAAGTGAAGTCTTAAGAGAAAAGAAAGTACAAAAAAACTAGAACAGCCAAACTGAAAGTAGTGTATTAGGTGAAGTAATTTCGGATTCAAACCACACTGAGGTCTCTTATGCAGTCATTGCTAGCACCTATTTCGGCAACTGTATATAAAAAGTAGTGCCTTGGCCTTCTTCACTTTCGAAGGTTATAGTGCCTCCATGCCATTCGATAATCGTTTTAATAATATACATGCCTAAACCTGTGGAGCTCTCGCCACTAAGACCTCTACGCCTTGCGGGGCTGAACTTATCAAATAAAGTTGCATGATATTGTTTAGGGATGCCTATTCCGGTATCGGCAATGGTTATGTAAATAGTTGTATCGCTTTCGTCAAGTGAGATTGTAATGCTGTCGTCCGCTCTCGTAAATTTAAGGGCATTAGACAGGAGATTGTTTATTACTTGTGGCAACTTCGCTTCATCAATCTCGGCGTAAATGGATTTCTTATTACAATGAAAGCGTATTGACCGATTCAATTCTACTTGCATTCCGGCATACTCCTCTATCATACGCTGAACTAACTGTACCACGTCCGCCCTTCTTTTCAGTAATCTAATTTCTGCAGTCTCTAAAAATTCCATATCCAAAAAATCGCGTATCAGGTGTAAGCACTCTCTGCTTGCCCTGTCGATTATCGATAAAAATTTTTTGATTTTGGCATTATTGGGATCTACTTCCCGATTCAAAAGCTCCGTGATATTTGTTATAAGTCCAATGGGACCGGCGAGATCATGCGACATGATACCCAAAATAGCATTTTTTTTATCGTTGTGTCTATTTAGGTTTTCATTATGTTCTTTATAAAGGCTGATGTCTTCTGCGTGTCCTACCAGCAGTTGATTGTCGTCATCACGTACTAAATGCGGTTCAATTCGGAACCAATATTTTTTTTCATTCAAAAAAATTCGACATTCCAGACTGTGAACTACCTGACCGTTTAAGCAATCGAGCAATTTCTCTTTTACATATTGCCTATCTTCATAATGAACTTTCTCAAACAGAAAAGCAAGATCTAAGTTGTCGCTCGATCGTCCAAAAAAAGATTCGAAAGCAGGATTAACATAAGTAAACCTGTTTGTTTTGCAATCATACGAGAAGAAGAGCAACTTAGAACTTTCTGTTAACGAGGTGATGGGCCGCAGTATAGTCATAAAAGAAAATAATTTTTTACTGCTATTAATCTACAGACCAATAAGTAGTTTTAAACAGTTTCATCGTCCGTCGTGTTGTCATGCGTAAGAACAGCCGGCAACTCTAACTAATGTTATCAAACGTTGATCAAGAGAAAAAGTTTGTGTCGAGATGCTATTTTTACAAATAAAACCTACATCTATGTGGTACTGAGGTCGGAAGTGGATTCGAACCACTGTGAGATCTCTTGCGGAGCTCTGCCTAACCGCTCAGCCATCCGACCTGTTTTGTGGAAGCAAATCTAAGAATGTTCAGCTAATTTGCACTACCCAATTCCTGCCCGGAATTTGCACAAATTGCGTTGCTCATTTCGAAGGAAATTGATGCTATTTTAAATGTAGCTAAAAAAATCCCAGAAAGGTTATGCATTTTTCATCTTAAGACACTAGTTTCGTGACATCCAAACATATCCAAATGAATAAACATCAATTATCCTTACTGATCAAGAAGTACCAAAGACTTATCGAGCTTGAGAAAAACAGTTTGAAGAAAGCACTGTACCAAACATTTATTGAAGATTTGCAAACATTAGCATGATTACCGTGTTGTTAAAGCAGTTGTATACATTAAAAGTTATAGTTTTACAAGTTGTTTTAGTAATAGCAAAACCCCTGATTCAAAAGGGGTTTTGTTTTTTACAGCAGGCACATCCGCTGGTGGAGTACTGCCTTTATAACACTGTTTGATCACACACCACTTGATGGTGCCGCTTATTTTATCCTTCATCACATCTCCATAAACCGTCGATACGGGTTACCACATCCAATGAGAATTTCTGGATCATGCAAGAACAGTTAATCATTAATTGCAAAGAAGCGTTGGATGCGGCAGGTATCTCGGCTAAACTGAGATCTATGAAGTAAAAGATAATTACTATTTTAGAAGCGCCTTCCGAAAAAGAAAGGAGCCTTATATGGATGTTTATAAACTGATCGAAAAATTTAATATATCATCAGAGCGTGAGGAATATGGTTTAATACACGAAACGGTAGAAAAGGGAATTTACTTCAAAGGAACGAATCTTTGGATTCTGATTTTTGCCATTGTTATCGCCTGTGTTGGACTAAATGTGAATTCAATTGCGGTAATTATCGGCGCCATGTTGATTTCTCCATTGATGGGTCCTATTTTGGGAATGGGATATAGTTTAGCTACCTATGATTTCAAATTGTTTCGAAAGGCGCTTGCTAATTTCGGCTTCGCCGTAGGTGCTAGCCTTGCGACCTCTACATTGTACTTTTTACTTACCCCGCTGAGCGAAGCGCACTCTGAATTACTAGCACGCACGCAACCAAATATATATGATGTTATCATTGCTATGGTAGGTGGTCTAGCAGGTATCGTAGCGGTCTCCAGTAAGCAAAAAGGAAATGTGATTCCGGGAGCTGCCATCGCAACTGCTTTGATGCCCCCACTATGCACTGCGGGCTATGGTTTATCGACTGCTAATTGGTCATACTTTTTTGGAGCCTTTTACTTATTTACTATAAACACGGTGTTCATTGCGGCGGCAACCTTGGTAACTGTGCGTTTTTTGAAATATCCAATATGGCATCAAACCGAAGAAGGCCTTAAGCAACGCGCAAATATGTGGGTCAGCATTATTGTGACAATAACCATGATACCAAGTATATACTTCGGCTATGTGCTTGTCAAACGGGAAAGGTTTAAACAAGAAGCAACTCGTTTCATAAAAAACGAAACTTATATCGAAGGAGATTATCTCTTAAAATCCGACATCGATCCCTTACAGAAGACGATCCATTTAACTTATGGCGGAAAGCTGATACCCGAACCCGCAAAGAAAAAGCTACAGCAAAAGTTAAAAAACTATCCATTGATGGATGCAAAAATCTCCATTCAACAAGGCTTTTCTTTTGCCGACGCGAATAATGATCTGCTTGAGCTGACGCAGCAGCAAGCGGAAATAAATCGCCTACGTTCCGAATTATCACTCAATCTAAAGCGCCAAGATAGCGTACAACAGCGAAGCCGATTAGCGCAGCAACTCTTAAGCGAGTTGAAACCCATGTTTCCGGAAGTGCAGGCATGTGCTACTGCTGAACAGGTCTTCTACAACGATTCCTTGAAGGTGCAACGCTACCATTCGTTGACACTTCAAAGCAGCGATATCAAAAAAACGCTGGCCAGCAAAGAACGTATCGCAACTTGGTTCAGGCATCGCTTGCAACAAGACTCCATTCGGGTATACATCGAAAGGACCTTTATGTAACTTCCGAGCCCTATCAAATACCTAATTCTTAGAGCTCAAATGTTTAGCGGAATGGCGAAGCAGGTTCTAAACAAAAGTGCTATCCGTGCTGTTAAAGACTATATGGCCTGGAACAACAAAAAACTGAACAGATGTAGCAGATCCAAAAACTATAAATTGTAGACATTTTAAGTGTAACCAACAAGGCGTTTAATAAGAGGCCTTGTTGGTTTTCGAAATATCAGCCACAGGAACGCCAGCTATCTGAAAATCTGCTACTTTTAAAAATTAAACGTTTTATGCAATTAGTGAAAGATGCATCATGCTTGGAGAATTAAATAAGAAAGAAATAGTCGATTTATTGAAAAGCCAATCCATCGGCCGGCTTGGATGCCACGCAAATGGCGAAACTTATATAGTGCCAATCAACTATGTATACCAAAATAATGCGATATATGCTCATTCCGGTGAAGGTAAAAAAATAGAAATGCTACGGAAAAATCCACGGGTCTGTTTTCAGGTTGATGAAGTTGAAAGCATGTTCAAGTGGAAAAGTGCTATTCTTTGGGGAACCTTTGAAGAACTGAAAGACATGGAGCGTCAACAGGCCATGCAAGGCCTCATTCTACGTATTATGCCCAACACCAATGATCCGGGACGGGACCCTTCTCACGCGATAAGTCCTGAGCTTCGGAATAGCTTGATCGTTTATCGAATAAATATAGAAGAAGGAACCGGACGCTTTGAATCTCATGAGGAGCAATAGGGTGGATAAAAGAAAATATCGATTAGTACCTTTTGCCAAACCAAAATCCGAAGCCAATCAACAAGGCAATGACGCTTATCAACAAACCATCATAAGATGCTGATGAAACGTGTTGTGCTTTCTGATTCTTATCGGTCGCTTGTCGACTCGATTCCTCCATTTTATAACCTTTAACTGTGGTCGACTTTCCAGCTTCTTTCCCTGTGACGACTTTTTGTCCTGTTGTCCCGGGATTTATGTACTGCCCCTCTGATCTTGTTTGCCTCTTAGAAGTTTTTTGACTTCCTACCATCCTCTTCGCGGTTATATTCTTTTTTACAGGCGTAGATGAACTCCTATGGATTTTACCCAACCGTGCTATCAGGTTATTGACCCGTTCTTTGTTTTCTCCACTATTAGCCCCTTGCTTTACAAAATCTACCAAAGTCTCATTTCCACACACATTGTCGGCGCAGGAAAGCCCTGTTTCTTCAGTAGTTTTCAGGTATTCGGTTACCAGCTGCTGCAAACGCTGTTCGTCGGGTTTCCAATAGTTTTTCCTGACCACTTCCAGCATGCGGGCCAGCATCGTCTGGTAAGCATAAGTGTTACCGGCTTTTGCAAACCGCTCTTTAACATCCAGACCGTACTGATCATTGACATAAGTATCCATCCAATCCTCCCATTTCTGTGCGTCGATCGCGTCCGGCGTTGTGACCTGCCATCCCCACATATTATCCGCTACCTGGCCGATCATCCGTGCTCCGGCATATCCTTCATCCAGCATTTTTTCAATCCATTTGGGATTAAGGTAACGGGTATTCATCTCCCTTCCGATAAATTTGTTTAGCGATTCCTGCCGGGTGCTTCCGGGATCAGCCAGATTCGTAATCATCACATCGGGCGATGCTCCATCAACATGACGTACGGCCATCGCCATCCCACCTAATGCCTGAAAGAAATCGTCGTTATCCAGCGCGCCGTAAACATTGGTAGAGCGGCTATGAACAACCGCCTTCGTGCCGGATAAGGCACTTTTAAAAAGCGATACCGCTAGGTCCTTTGCTGTTTCCGGGAGTTCCCCATCCGGTATGTTTCCCCAAAGGCCCTGCCCATATAAATGTCCCATCCGGTTAAAGTAAACGGCCCCAACCTCCTGGTCTTTTTTCCACTTATCGGAGGCCTGAACCACATCGTTCAAGCCGTTTCCGTAACTTCCGCTCTCCGTGCTGAACAGGCGTACACTAGCCAGCTGACGGGCGAGGGTAGTGTCTTTGAGTCCGGAAGACAACAGCTTGTCCACACTTTGGTCAATATGTTCCCGCAAATAGTTAGCACCATCTTGCTTATAAGCCAAAGAAACCGCTTTATCTAACAACCGCATCAGATTGGGAAATAGGTCGCGATACAAGCCAGACGGCGTGATGACCACATCGATACGCGGTCGCCCAAGCGCAGTATCTGCAATTGCTTCTACTCCTTTCAACCGCCCAAAGCCATCATAAGTAGGTTTTATCCCCAATAAACTCAATATCTGAGATTCCATAATACCTTCATGGCGGATGGTTTCCACCGACCATAGGTTAAATCCCACCTTATCCGGATACTGCCCATCGTGTCTGCCACGGTAATCAGCGATCAACTGATTAGCAAGCTTCTCCCCTTCCCGATAGGTGTCTATGGTAGGGATACGGTCGGGATCAAAGGAATAAAAATTCTTTCCTGTAGGCAATGCCGAAGGATTCCGGATGGGGTCATTACCTGAACCCGCTTCTATATACTTTCCGTTAAGGGCTGTCATCAGTGCATCCAGCTCTCGTGGTCCACTGATCATAATGCGCTGGTAAACATCCATGAGTAGCACGGCAAGGGAATCCTTGGGTATCCCTTGCATCCGCCCAACGATAGCTTCCGCCGTTTTCATCGCCATCACCGAATCCGGTGATTGCCCAAAGGTATGCATTCCCATTGGGCTAAGCGTCTCCTGGATTTCCTGCAGGTAATGTTCCAGTCTTTGTACATCTTCTGCTTTAATGTCGCCATCAATACCTAGATCCTTCCCTATATTTGCCTCCCTGGCCAGCCGATTGATTGTGCGCAGGTGAACAGCCGCGAGTGCTTCACTTTTGCCGGAAGCCACATCATAATCGTTGATGGTTCCCGCAAGTTCACGCAACTGGGGTCTTAAGGTGGCCTGATCAAAGGGCGGCGTTAAATGATCAATAATCACGGCCATTCCACGCCTTTTGGCCTGTGTTCCTTCCCCTACATTGTCCATAATGTAGGGATAGATGTTAACCAGGTTACCCATCAGCGCTTCCGGAGCATCGTCATCATCAAACCCTACTTCACGTCCCGAAAGCCATTCCTGTGTTCCATGTGTTCCCAGATGGATGACCGCATCGGCGGGCATACCTTTTTGTAGGTACAGATAAAAGGCAACGTATTGGTGATGTGGAGGAAGCGAAACATCGTGGTACAAGGCCTGAGCGTCTTCGTCCCAACCCCTGGCCGGTTGGGGCATCAGGTTAATATTGCCGTAGGCGATTCGAGGCAAAACAAAATAAATCTTTCCTTCCGGATCACGCCAGGTCATGATCTTTGAATCTTCCGGTTCACCCCACTTTTTTATTACCTGCTTTTGGAAAGCAGGATGCAACTGTCCGAACCATTTTTTATAGGTCTCCACCGGAACCAGTACGGGATGCGTTTCCTGCACTAACCGATCCAGTTCCGCCGGTGCCCAAGTACCGATATTACGGCCTCCGTTCATGACGTCATCAAATACGGTAATGGGATCAGGAGTTTGACCACCAAGATCATATTTCGCTTCACCCATACGTTTTAAAATGGCCGTAAGGCTCTTGGGCAGCACATTCAGGTAACTGGCACCAATATTATTTTTACCCGGATGCCCGTTATAATAAATCAGCGCAATTTTTTTATCCCGGTTGGGCAGGCTTTGCAATCTTGACCACGCTTTTACACGCCCCACCAATCTTCGTACACGGCTTTCAGGCGCGTATTTGACGCGGTATCCAGCCGCATCGGCGGATGCTACAGATTCGGTGGTTGCCGCTATTATCGGCTGTATCTGACCGCTTAGTTCCTGACGGGCAAGCGATAAGGCACGCGCCGCAAGTGGTATCCCCAAGGAGGAGGCATGCCAAGCTGCTGTATCGTCACTGATTGTGATGGCATTGATTACCGGTACACCCATACGGGAAAATGCCGCCTGAAGCCGTTCGTTGGACGCTCCCGGCAAAGAAGAAAAATTCAACAGGGCCGATAAACGAGAGCCTCCGTCGGCATCCAAACAATGATCTTCGATTGCCTGATCAAGTGGATGGCCATAAAAGGGCATCACATCGAAACCAGCCGTATCTAAGGCATCCGCATAAGACTTCATATACTCCCACTGACGGGTAACTGCTTCGTAACGGAACATATACAAACCTACCAACGGGCGCTCCCCCAGTCTTTCGGCTTGGGCATATCGTTCAAAGCTTGCGTATACCTCCCCACTCCGAAGAGAAACGATGCCATTTTCCGGAAAAGGGACAACCGGCTTTACCGGATAGGTCGATTCCAAATGTCTATTCAACAGCATTAGTATCATATTGGCCAGATTATCCGGACTGGGATGTTCGAAATAAGCAGCCACTTCCGGGTCGAAGCGAATGCCCTGCTTGCCATAACTATCCGCTTCCGGCGTGTTACCAAGCGCATATACATGTCCGCCACGTTTAACGATGCGCTGTAGCTCCGCAGAAAAACGCTGTAGTACGACCGGGGTATGCACATAGCAGACGGCTAGATCTGCACCTCCCACATCCGCTGCGGCTTTTCCGTCAATGGCTGTTGATACCAGATAAGCATCGGTGAAGCCAGGAAGCTTGTGCAGTTGGGCAATTGCCTCGGCAACAGGTTTACTATAATTTTCGGAAACCAGTATCACTATCTTTTTTGGTACAGGCGCACAAAAAGCCTCCAACGCAAAGCACAGAACAAGCTGACTCCATAATACGATACGAATAAATACTGTTTTACTGAACATTTTCCGGTACATAAATAATCTGTCCATCTTCCAATTGATAGGCCGTACCTAAGCGTTCGCCGTGGCCGGCAGCTTCTTCCTGCGAAAGTTTCTTAACTTTGATTTCTCTTCCCTTCTTGGAGATGATTTCCATCTGACCCTGTGCGTTTTTCTTTGTTAAGGTTACCTCCGTATTGGGATCGAATAATTCCAGCATGTTAAGCGCCGTCATCAACGCGACTATCATGGCGACAATAAGCACAACACTGATATCGAAAAGGTTGGCAATTCCGCTTATGGGGTCGTCGAGAGGTGTCTGATCCTCCCTATCATGGTGTACTCTTAGTAATTTCATGCTAAAGCGATTGATTGTAAACGAGGGAAGAATCGGTTTCTGCTTGCTTTAAACCGGCAAGCCTTAAACGGGTTTCTGCTTCTACTTCGCAGGTCAGAAAATCTGCATGCAGCCATTTTTCCCATTTCAAGCTGATCAGGTAGGCCACCGTTCCACAAACCAGTCCGATAATGGTAGAGGTAAAAGCGGTCAGCATATTACCTGACATGGCGGCCATATCGCCACTGGACAAGGAAGACAGTGCCTTACCCATGGGAATCAGCGTACCGACCAAGCCGATGGATGGCCCCGTTTTGATCAAAAAACGAATATTGTCTAAACGGTTGTTCTGCCTTTTTTCCCAGGAGCGAACCAGTTCCGTCAACCGAATATCCGGATAGGGGCTTTCTGCTAGTAAAGCGGTTATTTCGCCTTCATGCTGAGCGAAAAATGTATGAACAGCTTCCCTGGGTTTTCGTATGCGCATCAACCAGGTGCGAAAAAAGGCCCCCATACTGATCAGTGTCCAGACGACCATGGCAAAAAGTGCAAATAGAATCGGGGCATGCAAAAGCTCTGTGAGCTGAAAGAGAAAACGATCAATAAATTCGGTCATTTTTTTTAGTTTTTTGTTTTACAATTGATAAGATATTCCCGCAAAAACACTCCTTCCCGGCGCATAGTAATAACTGGTCGGGGAGGTATAGCTTCCGTAATAGCGTTTATCGAACAGGTTAGTCACATTAACGTTCAATGTCAATGGGCCGATGGCCTTGCCGAACCTGATGTCGAAAACTGTCACTGCAGGCATGGTTTTTTCCGGTGTGTTTTCCAGATCGCCGTAGTAAGCTCCCGTATGCCGGCCCCAAAGGCTCAGATGAAATAGTTTCGTGCGATCAAATATGAGCGCCCCACTCACATTGTGGGATGGGTTATCGCTCATATTATTCCCTTCATATTCCGGATTGGTCTCGTACCGTTTTATCTCTGAGGAATTATAAAAGTAGCTTGCCTGTACCGAGAAGTCTGAAGTTAAGCGGTAACGGGCAAAGCTTTCCGCCCCCCATAGATTCACTTTTCCAATGTTGATATACTGCCGTACCGGCAGTCCCTTAACATCCAGGTAGGCAGGCACTTCGTTCGCATCGATTAGCACTGCTGCAAGAAAATCACTGTATTGGGAAGTATAAAGTGTACCGGAAAGCTCCAATTTGTCTGATAGTTGGAAATCCGCACCAATATCATAGGAATACCGCATCCGCTCGGGTTTCAAGCGCGGGTTCCCCAAACGGAATGACGAGCCCAAGGGGGCGGCATTGTACATATAGAAACTGCTTGGCGCTCGGAATCCGGTAGCGTACACCGCTCTTATACGCAGGTTACGTAGTAGGTCATAACTGATTCCTACTTTGGGATTGACGATGTCGGAACTAGCGTTATCGTACGTGATGGCAATATCATTGCCAGACATATTATCAAAGAACTTTCCATTTCGGTTAGCCCAATGGTCATACCTTAGTCCTATGTTAGCATGGAGGCGATCTGTAATATCCAAATCGTCATTAACGAAGAAAGAAACGAAATCCTGTCTGCCGGTAAAATCCTGAATACCTTGTTCGTAGTAATATTTACGGGATACTACTTCGGTAAATCGGATGTCCGCTCCCACCGTAACCACATTTGCTCCCCAAGTGCGATGTACTTTAGCGATCAGTCCGTAGGTGTCCAACGGTACCCGTGAATCGTAATAGCGCTCATCAAAAGCATTGCTTTCCTGATTCCATTTAATGGCGTTCGACTCACGATCCTGCACATTATAGTAGACAAGTACATCCGGAGCGTATAGGGCTGCCGGATTGGTATAACGTAGCTGGTAATTTCCCGCAGCACTACAATCGTCGTAAATGGTAGTTGTACCCGATAAAGGCTGTTGCAGATTGTAATCCGCTATGGCCGTAAGGGTTCCTGTAGACGGGAAATGATAAGCTACTTTGGCATTCACATTGAGCAGTTTCATGCTCGGCTTTACATAATAATTCTTCCAGAGGCTGTCGGCCATATAAGCATAACCATCCGTTTTCTTGTATTCCGCAAATACTATTGCCCCCCACCGATCGGAAAACTGCTTGCCTGCCTTTACACTTGCCTGATAGGTATTCATCGAACCGTAGCGAAAATCTGCGCCAAGGGTAGGCTTATCCGAAGGGCTTTGCGTAACGAGATTGATGGTACCTCCCATGGAATTAGAACCGTAAATCGAAGAGCCTGGCCCCCTTACCACTTCTATGCGTTCAATGCTATTACCTGCCAGGCTATTCCATTCAGAGACGCCTCCTGTATAGGAATCGTTGATGGGCACCCCATCTTTCAGTATCAGGGTTCTATTTGCCGATCCGGTTCCACGCATGATGACACCGGTATGCGTTCCGGTAGTTGTTAAACCCCGAGAGCGGTCGACTGAAACACCTGGTAAATAAGCTAGTGCCTCATCTAACGTTTGGATCTGTCGAAGTTCCGGGGCTCCCTTTTGTAAAACAGAAACACTGGATGCAATTTTTCTAAGCTCAATTGGCTTGGCAGAGGCCGTGACCGAAATAAGGTCCAACATATTGACTTTGGGTTGAAGAACCCAATGATAAGAGAATGCGGAAATGGAATCCACATCAACCTCCACAGATTTATAGTTGATATGTCGTAAGGTAAAGAATTTGATCTGCGACCGGGAGATAGCAAAGTTACCGCTGCTGTCGGAAGACGCGACGGTCCCCTTTGCACGAATTTCGATCGTAACACCGGCGATTGGTTTATTTGCGGAATCGGTCACTAATCCGTTCAGGTCTGAAGGTTTGGCATTTTGAGCAGATACAGGTAGATGAAAAACAACTAATAGAAAAAAAATAACAACGGATAAGAATTGTGTAAACCGTTTGGAACAGTTTGTAAAACATTCAGAATACTTCATGAAAATCAGCTATAATGTGTCGTAAATATCGGACGGATATAATTATGCAACTATGTGTATTTAAAAACGAATTAAAGGCATGAATAGGAAGCAATTGCTTTAACGATCGATCATAGCGAGCACTTACAAACCATTATGATTCGCACCTCGGCCTACCAAACCTCGACCTACCAAACCTCGGCGACCGACGATTGAAAGTATGCCAGCTATTTCTCCGGCTTCTATTAATTTGATTTTATGTAAATCAAGGCGTCAAGACGATGCCTAGATGAATGGTTTAATCAATATGTATGAAAAATTGCTTAATAACGGCTAGGGGGGCCGCGTAGGTAAAGGGCGTCACAACATCTAAAATAGCGAAGATCTACTGGCAATATATTGAATGCATCCGCTACTGGAGGTACAAGAAAGGTGAAAAGCAACTCACAGAACTCGCCGCTCCCCAGCAAGTGAAAGGTACAGATTTTACACTCCTCCTGATGTTGGTAAATTTTGATACCGTGTTTGTCGCTGCTCGCTAAACAGCCTGCATGTTCATGAAAAACTTTTGCCACATGAACAATCAGCACTAATGCCAATAGCATATGGGCAATAATTTTCTTGTCCGCGATATTCTTTAAAACAAACACACATCAAAGATAAACCCATTCCGACAAATATGCAACTATATTGCATTTTAATTTAGAGACATGTATGATTCAATGTATTGGCAGTGTAATAACCTGTACCAATTTTTTCTACAGGAAACAAGGTAATCTTATCAACTACTTTTTATATCCAGGCATCTGTGAATACTTGGGATAAGTAGTTCAATTTCATCTCAACCATTGACATCTTCAATTGTTGAAATTAAAGGACAACATTTTCTAACATCTTGTTTATGGAAAAAAGGGGGAAAAAGAAGTTAATGCCCAGGGCATTTCAGATATTGAAGGCTTCAATCAACGGGTTTATGGAGCATAACGTTACGAAAATGAGTGGTTCCTTAGCCTATTATACCGTATTTTCGATGGCTCCCTTATTGGTACTCGTTATCGCCTTGTGCGGCTTCTTTTTAGGGAGGGAAGCGGCTGAGAATCAAATATACGGCCAGTTGAGTACTTTTCTTGACAAGAATACGGCCTTGCAGATACAGGAAGTGATAAAGAACGCGAACATCAATGGCAGCAGTACCACGGCCATTGTTATAGGTGCCGTAACGTTATTGATAGGGGCCACCACGGTTTTTGCCGATATTCAGGACTCCATTAATCACATTTGGGGCATCAAACCCAAACCGAAAAAAGGATGGTTAAAAATGCTTCAGAACAGATTCCTGTCCTTTTCGGTGATTATAAGCTTAAGCTTCATTTTATTGGTATCTTTGCTTATAACGACCTTTTTGGACAGCTTCAGTGATCGATTGAGCGTTCGGTATGAGCATGTTTCTATTGCATTCTTTTATATATTAAACCAGGTCATAACGCTCGCTGTTATCTGGTTTATCTTTGCGGTGATTTTCAAGGTGCTTCCTGATGCTCGTATACGATGGAAAGATGTACTTACAGGCGCTTTTGTTACCGCAATCCTGTTTATTTTGGGGAAATTCGCCATCTCATTCTACATTGGCCAGAGCGGTGCAGGAGACGCCTTTGGTTCTGCCCGTTCTCTTGTAATTTTACTTCTATGGACGTATTACTCAGCTATGATCCTTTATTTCGGTGCAGAATTCACTAAAGCCTATGTGATAGCATATGGTTCCGAAATCAGACCGAACACCTACGCGGTTACCACGAAAGAAGTTGAAATAGAAACCGGAAAAGCATCCGTACAGGAGAGTGATGAGAAAGCAAAACAGGCTCTGAAAGGATTGTAGCACACGAGTCTAGACATTTGGAGATATTACCTAGCCCCTCTTTCAACTGTTGTATCAATTTTGCAAAAATAGACCGACATGTCTTTGTAGGTATCAAGCTAGATGCTTCCGGATTGTGCGCACGAAATCCGTAATATCGAAGGGCTTACATATAAAATCGTCAGCGGTAAATTCACTGGCTTTCGCTAAATTATAATGTGCCGACATCATGATAATGGGAATACAGCGAGTCGGGGTACTCGACTTTAACTGATTACATATATCCATTCCGTTACCATCGGGTAACTTGACGTCGAGTAGAAAAAGGTCGGCATCCATGTCAGATATCTCATTTAAAAATGCGGTGGCACTGGCGTAGCTTCGTACTTCAAAGTTCTCTCTATGTAAGATCAAAGCGATAATCCGACGGATATCCGGATCATCCTCCAGCACCACAATTTTGGTTCCCATAAAATACCAATTCTGTTTAGATCTATTAGCAACCGAATCATACATCTGCAAAAGGTGATTACGTTGCCTTAATCCCGTTTTTTGATCCCAAATATATACATCCTTTTTAGTGAGTCAATAATATATGACGCTTTTTTTTCAGAATTAAACTATAGATAAAACTTATCTTGAAATCGAATATTATTCAGCTTTGACTATTTGTGTATTTAGCATATAATAGCACTATTTCAAAAAATTATTAATCTTGTCATTTAAGGGATACATTTGTATAATAAAAGATGACGTTATGACTAAGATACAATCGCAAAAAAAATTAAAGCACGAGCAGGTACAGTATATCGAGTTTCTTTCAGCCGATATTAATCGAGCTAAAAAATTTTATTCAGATAGTTTCGGTTGGAAATTTACGGATTATGGACTGGAATACACCGCTTTCGAAGGTGACTATGTTGATGGCGGCTTTACTTCCGGCGAGCCAATTAACGGAAGTATTTTAATCGTTCTTTATTCAGAAGATATTGAAACAAGTAAGCGTAAGGTGATACGCGCCGGAGGTGTTCTTGTGAAGGATATCTTTAACTTTCCGGGGGGTAAGCGCTTTCATTTCAGGGATCCTGATGGTTACGAGCTTGCTGTGTGGTCGGAATAATCCGATTTCCAAGCAATTTTGTTCGAAAACCAGCGTATCTTCCATTTTCTCACTGTATTACTTTTATTATAAAAGATTTTTAAGCCTGAGGTATTGAAGCAGTATAATCGTTTTGCCGTCCTTAATTTCGCCGGTTTCCATCATACGGAGGGCATCGTCAAAAAAGAGTTCCAATACTTCAATGTTTTCTCCTTCGTGTTCCAAGCCACCTCCAGCTGTGATTTTCATTTCATTCGTGTATTCTGCTATAAAAAAAGATAGCATCTCCGTTACGGAGCCTGGCGACATGTAAGCCTCCAATACTTTGGTGATATTTGTAACCTTATAGCCCGTTTCTTCTTCCGTTTCTCGGCGTATACAATCTATTGCATTATCCTTATCCAATAAACCTGCACAGGCTTCAATTAACATGCCGGTTTCGTTACCGTTTATAAAGGTTGGCAATCGAAACTGCCGAGTTAGGATGATCGTTTTTTGTTTTTTGTTATAGAGTAAAATGGTGGCACCATTTCCTCTATCGTAAGCTTCTCTTGTCTGAACCTGTTTTTTCCCGTCGCCTTTTAGGTACTCGTAGGTAATTTTCTTCAAAATATACCAATTATCAGACAAGATTTCTGTCTTTAGGATTTTCACATTACTCTGCATCGGGAACATCTTCGATATGATAGTAGATCTTTAATCCTCTTTCTTTTGCAATTCGCACATCTTCATCTGCGCCTTTGGATGCCCCTTCTATCCGAAGTACGGCATCACATTTTTCAAGTAGGCGATGAGCCACCGGATATTGCACCTCCTCCCATGCTTCGTCGCCCGGTTTTGTAGAGCCTGCAAGATGGATAAGAGGGAGTGCGACCCATTCGCCAATGATAGGGACATGGCCTTTTCTAAAGAGTGGTAGAGCGACCGATTCAAGCTTATTTAAATTTTGCCGCATTAGGTTTACATCATCATTGGTTCCGCTTCGGTAAGGACCCGCAATAAGTATGAGCATAGTTTTTTATTTTTTTACAAAAAAACTGAACGGACGTAAGAAAAAAAATAATGTAGTTTAAGAAATCCTTTTTGTTCTTTTATTTCTTCGCAGCATACTCAAAAATTCCGGTGTAATACCTAAGTAGGAAGCAATCTGCTTTTGTTTAACCTGTTTCACGATCTCAGGATACTTGCTTAAGAAAAGATTATATCGTTCGTTAGCGGGGAGCGAGAGGTTTTGAATGACTCGAAGCTGTTCCCTGATGTATGCATTTTGCATTATTATTCTGAAAAACCTTTCGAACTTCGGAATTTTGATATACAATTTATCCAGGTCAGCTTTTAATATCTGTAGCACAACGCTATCTTCTATTGCTTCAATATTAAGCATGGCAGGCTGCTCATTTACGAAACAAAACATGTCGGTAACCCACCAATCCGTGATAGCAAACATAATGGTTGATTCCTTCCCGGCCTTATCTCTGTAATATGCCCGCAAAGCACCCGATTTAACGAAGCTGATCTCTTTACATACCTGCCCTTCTTTTAAGATCATAGCCCTTTTGGAAACTTTCTTTTCTTTCAAGAGCGAGGTAAAGTAGGAAATTTCATCCGTATCCAGTGAAATGTGTTTGTTTATGTTTTTCAAGACTACATCGTAGACCATGGGCGCGTCTCTTAAAATGAAAGCACAATATCTAAATTATTTTTCATTGTTCTCAAGAAAACCTAAAGTTAAGGTATGATTCAGGCAATTGATGGAATGGTAAGCGTATCGGTGTTTATGTGGTCCGATTCCATTAGATCGGACCACATGAAATAAGTCCGCAGGGTCTTATTTTTTCGTTTTTGCTGAGGCTACGGCTTCACGAAGTGACTTACCGGGCCTAAATTTAGGGACCTTGGTAGCCTTTATTTTAATAACGGCTCCAGTGTTGGGGTTACGTCCGCTACGGGCGGCACGCTGGCCCACTGTAAAGGTTCCGAAGCCTATCAACGACACGCTCTCGCCTTTTTTCAAGGTTGTAGTAACCGAATTAGTGATACTGCTCAGGGCTTTTTCTGCCTGAACTTTTGTAATGCCCGCATCCGCGGCAATCTTTGTGATAAGATCAGCTTTGTTCATTGTAATAGAGTTAAGTTTACAAATCGGCAAACCAATAGACCTAATACCCATTGGTTTTATATGCCATAAATATAACTTTTTTATCTACTGTCTCCAAAAGATATATTAGTGAGCGAGCGTCTTTTGTTGAATTATCTATGATATTTTCGACATTATGCAGGTTGTTGATACGGATTATCGAAATTTTGAAACGCATTGCCTTTGTGGATAAAATCGATTTTCCTTTTTTTGTATAAACCCATTATAAGTGATTCACATGCGCAGCTGCCTAATTGTTAGCCTCCTCTTAGTCTATTATACAAACACGTTGTTGGCTCAAACACCAACCGTAAACCGCCAAAAATTCGACAAAAAGGCCGGCGCGGATTTAAACTACCGCAATGATATATTGGCAATAAAATGGCCTGCCGGGAATAACCACTATGGCCAGGTTGAACTTAATATGCAAGCAGGGAAACCCTTGTTCAGTCGTATTTTGCTGACGAAAGGCAAAGTGAGCAAACTTATCTCATCTAATCTGGATCCATCTTTTCTTCTGACTATCGGTAAGCGGGATTTAGTCTCGCAGAATGGCTGGAATATTTTTTTTGATAAAGTGCCCCAAAAGCCTTATAACACGCATGAAGTAAAACTAGAAAAATCCGACGCGACGGTGGAAACCATCGGTAGTCGAACCGTAGTAAAAATCTCTTCGCTTAAGGCCGATCGCTTTAGTGGCGACCTTGAGATTACTTTTTATAATGGTAGCCCACTTTTTAATGTTGCCGCGGTCATGTCTACAAATGCGGATTCTTCTGCCATTGTTTATGACGCCGGTTTGGTAAGTCGTGAGCCGGAATGGAAAAGTATATCCTGGATTAACACAGCGGATAGCCTGCAAACTACGGATATGATTGCTACGGATACTTCCAAAAACGTGGCGGTTAAATATCGCAGCATTGCCGCAAAGGGAAAAGAAGGTATTTTGGCACTGTTTCCTGCTCCACATCAATACTTTTATCCATTGGATGAGGCCTTCAACTTGAAATTTACCTGGTATGGAAACAACTATCGGAAAATGGTTGATGGATATGGCATCGGAATCCGACAGGACCTACAGGGAGACAAGCGATTTGTTCCCTGGTTCAATGCTCCTCCGGGGACCAAACAGCGCCTGAACTTTTTTTGCATGTTGAGTACGGAAGATGAAGACAATGCCTTCGCTGCCATAAAAAAATTCACGCACAATGATGCCTATGTCAAACTTCCCGGATATAAAACCATGTCCAGCCATTTTCATAATGAATTCATCATGAATGTTGTACTGGCAAACAAACCCATCCCGGAAGTCCCTGACTTTGTCACCGTGTTTAAACGAATGGGAGTTGACATGGTGCATTTAGCAGAGTTTCACTATACCGCACACCCTAAAGGACCTGATGAACAACGGTTAAAAGAACTGCATGCTCTTTTTGAACAATGTAAACGCTTATCGGATGATCGCTTTCTTCTACTTCCGGGGGAAGAGCCCAATGAGTTCTTTGGGGGACACTGGCTTGCTCTCTTCCCTAAACCAGTTTATTGGATTATGTCTCGTGAAAACGGAGTGGCCTATTCAGAAAACCATCCTTCCTATGGAAAAATATACCATATTGGAGACAAGAAAGACATGTTGAAGCTTCTCGAGCAAGAGCAGGGCCTTGCATGGACTGCTCATGCACGCACTAAAGGTTCGGTAAACACACCCGATCTTTATAAAAATGAGGACTTTTTTAAATCGGATCGCTTTATGGGTGCCGCCTGGAAGCCTATGCCCGCCGATTTATCTTCGCCAAGATTAGGCAAACGCGTGCTGGATTTAATGGATGATATGAATAACTGGGGCTTAAAAAAAACCGTTATTGCTGAAGCCGATCTTTTTACGATAACGCCCGAAAACGAGATGTATGCTCACATGAATGTGAATTATTTGATGCTCGACTCGCTACCTAAGTTTACCGATAGTTGGGATCCCATACTCAACAGTATGCAAAAGGGCCGATTTTTCACTACAACCGGCGAGGTATTGATGCCACGCTTAACCATCAACGGTAAACATTCGGGTGAAACTATAACGCTCGATAATTCAGGAATGGCCACCATCGAACTGGCACTAAATTGGACTTTTCCCATGAATTTTGTAGAAGTTATCTCCGGCGATGGACAGCAGGTATACCGGGAAAGGATCGACTTAACTAAAACAGAAGCATTTGGTTCGCAGGTGCTCCGGTTTAAGACCAAGCTTGATAAACGCGCATGGGTACGCCTTGAAGCTTGGGATGTTGCCGCTAACGGAGCCTTTAGCCAGTCGTTCTACATAGCGGAGTAATCCAGTAAACTAGGGCAAGTTTTATCACTCGCTCATTAATTATAAGGCTTGCTTATTTATTTCAACGACCTTTTGTGGAAAAAATTGAAATAGACGGACAAAATTGCGACTAGGCCAAAACATACTGCTGTAATTATATCTATGAATTCAGCATTTGTACTGCTATCGAAAAGTTTGTCGCACACATACTTAATAAATGAATTGGGCAAGTTACGTTCGCCCAACTTATCCTTCACCTGCCATTGCCAATCTGTTATGGGACAATAGCCAAATCCGAACCAGAACCCTAACACCAACCATGAGCATGCCGTTAAACACACCATATAAAAGTGAAGTTCCGCGTTACTTTCCATATCCAACCAAAAAGATTAAAAGCAATTATTAAGATGTGGATGACTGTAAAAAGCAGATCAAGTAGATGGAACAGATTACTTTGCATAGGCAGGAAGGCGTTGAAGTGCCCTTGGACTGCAAAGCCCCCAAAAAGTCAGACGCTTTATGGGGGACTTTATCACACTATTTTTTCTCTGCAATTTTTTGGATATGATCTAAGTGCGTGCGCAGTACGGGTAGTGTTTTATCAATAAACTGCTTCATCTCCGGATCCTGCACCTTGTTGGAAGCTTCTTCAAAAAGTGTCACATCTTTTTTGTGATCCGCCAACATTTCTTCCACATAAGCTTTATCGAAGTCGGCACCTGTCTTTGCGGAGATTTCCTGCATCTTCTTTTGCTTCTCCTCTGCAGGCGCTGCGGGAAGCGCAATGTTCTTCTTTGCAGCGAGCGCCTTTAACTCTTCATTGGCTTTTGAATGATCTTTCACCATCATAGCCCCAAACTCCTTAACTTTTGCGTCGGAAGCCTTCTGCTCGGCTAGTTTTCCCAATTCTACCTCAGCAAGACCACCGCTTGCCGCTTCGGTAGCAAATTTCGCATCCTCTGTTTGCGCGGCAGTTGTATCGGTGGACATTGTCGACGTGTCTGCCATGGATTCGTTAATACTGTCGGCGGTTTCTTTTGCGTCCTTGTTGGAAGCATTACCGCAACTACTAAGGGCCAGTATAACACCGGCCGCCCATAAAATCAACCTATTTTTCATAAGATAGCTATTTGTTTACACTAGAACAGTGTGTACAGGGAAAATGTTCTAGCTTTTTTACTAGTTTTGATACGGGATTTCAAAGAAAAAAGTTGCACCCTGTCCCGGAACGCTTTCTACGCCTAATATGCCATTATGTTTTTTAACAATTTCGGAGACAATATACAAGCCTAGTCCAATGCCTGATATATTGTCGTTCCCCTTGCTAATTACCCGAAAAAAACGATTAAATATTTTTGACTGGTCTTCAGCCGCAATACCAACTCCGTAATCTTGTACACTTACTTTGACGGCATAACCCATATCTGTCGCCTTTATATGCACAGCTCCACCTTCAGGAGAATATTTAACTGCATTTGAAATTAAATTAGTCAGCACTTGATTGATCCGATTTTTATCTGCGATCAGGTGTGGAATTTTCTCTTTATGAAAAATCAGTTTGTGATCGATACTGATGGGCTGTAAGTCTTGAATACAGTCGTCAATCAACTCATTCAGGTTGACCTCAGCCAAATGCAGTATCAGATGTCCACCCGAAATTTTAGAAGTATCAAGTAACATGTTCACAAGGCTTGTTAACCGATCTACCTGCTTGCTCAGTTTATTGATAAAAGAAGCAGGTGTATCGTCTGTCGTACTTTTTTTTAATAACTGAGTATAAGCCTTTATACTAGTAAGCGGTGTTTTCAATTCATGGCTAGCCACACCTATAAAATCGTCTTTCATTTTCTCGACTGCTTTTTGTCTGGTAACATCGACTGACACTACCACCGCAGACTCCGGCTTCCCATCCGAATTAAAAATTGGTGATACGTGATTATTGACCCAAATCAAGGATCCATTTTTACAAATTAGTCTTTTCTCAATCTCATAAGGAGTACCTTCTGCTACCATTCTACTGAAGAGAAGATTGTTGCGTTCCAAATCTTCAGGATATATCAAATCGAGCACCGTTAATTTCATCATTTCTGAAGGACTATAACCCAGCATTTTGCAAAACTGATCATTTGTAAAAACAACTTCGCCTCGAAAATTCAGCCGAAGGATTCCCACGATGCTTTGATTAACGATTGCCCGATAACTCTCTTCCGATTTTCGCAGCGCCTCCTCTGCCCGTAGTCTTTCATATCGATTCCAAAAGCGATTTGCCAATTCGTTGCCCAGTTTAATCTCAGTATCTAGCCATTTACGGGGTTTACTATCGTACAGATTAACCATACACAACCACCGGCCGTTACGGATCAGCGGAATGCTGATGAAAGAGGCAATACCGCGCGTGGCATATCGTTCAAAGCCGGGATGGGCTGAGCCTTCTAAATCTTCTACAATAAAGTTTTTGCCTGCTCGCATGGCCTGTTCCCAACCGGGCGAAATATAGTCTGCAATAGCATACACACCTTTTATCGAATGAAAGCCCTTTCTATGCCACTCATGTACAACGGTTGCCTGTTGCTCTGATTGGTCAATTTCTGCAAATGCACAAAAGCCGAGGTTTAAGTAATTCCCCAATCTTTCACAAAAGATTGCAAGGGCTACCTCCGCACTATCGGCGCGGGAAAGTTGCTCTCCCATACCGGCAAGCTCGGCCAAATCCAAATCTTCACGCCTTTGAGCGGTGATATCTTTAAAAAGGATGGCCACCTGATTATCTGCCGGTTCTCCCACTCGAAAGGCGTATACGTCGTAAATGCGATCCAATTGACTTGCGACCATTTGGAAGCGTTCCGGTTTGCCGGTCAATGCGATGCGACCATAGACTTCAAACCACAGGTTTTCATGCAATGGAGCGATATCCCGCATTCGTCGCCCTTCAGCATCGACAATTCCTGTCAGTTGCTCGAATGGTTCATTAACTTCTATGAATCGATAGTCTACCGGACGCTCTTGGCGATCAAAAATCACTTCGATTATGCAAAAGCCCTCATCTATGGAATTAAAAAGATTATAGTAGGTTTCGTCCGATAATTTGAATCGCCTTTGGGTTGATAAGCTATTTGACGTAGCGTTGCCACGACGCACAGATGGGTGCCCCTGCCTACTTTGGTCGTCAGATTTACCGTCCGTGCCATGCTCCGTTTTCTCTTTATCTTCCATGTTAAGTATAGCCGGTAATTTTCAGGTAGAGCCCTCAAAATCAACTCGGCTAAATGTTCTTATACAACAATTCAAGCAAGCTAATGTTCTTTTGTCCTCAACTAAATAAACTTAAAGACGAAATTGACGGACGCCTTCATGAGGCTTCGGATTTAGCCATAAATGTTTCCGGCACAACGAAATTTAATAGGCTCACCTAAGCGTTTCGTCCGCTATTTGTGCATTTCGTAGAAAATAAAAGGAAGAACGAATCACCGAAACTATTTTTGATTGTTAACATTTTTCAATATGGATAAAAAGACGAAAAACATTGCCCGGATCATTGCTATCGCTATGATCATCGCCGTACTCTATACGGGGTTTGCTTGCCAATCCGGCCTTAGTAAGAATCATTTTGACAACAATGACACCCATCCCCTAGACGGTTCTTTTACTGATAAATATTGGGTGCTCACTGATTTTAAAGCCGAGCCGGGGATCGATTGGGATATAGATGGTGAAACCGAGACGGATATTTTGCCAAAGCTTGATCCCTGTGATAAAGACGATGCCATTATATTCCGTAACGACAATAAAATATACCGGCATCTTGGGAGTGACAAATGTGACGAAGAGGAGGAGGTCGAAAAAGAAAACGGCACCTGGAAATATATGCCTTCCACGAAAGAACTGACGATGACCGATGATCAACAAAAGGCACGGGTTTATGTTGTGGCAGCGACGAATGCGAACACCCTGGTACTTCACCATTATTTAGATGGCAGTGACGGACGCCATCTTCTAACCGCTACGTATAAAATCAAATAATCAGACTTTTGACATTGGGAAGGTAATTCCTTCCCACGCTCAATTCCACCCCGTTATCCAATACGATAAAGGTTCTATGAATATCTTTATACAGCTCACGCACATGAGCCAAGTTGATAATTACCGACCGATGTATACGAAGAAACAGAGCAGGATCAAAGTGTTGAAGCCCCCAACGTCCCTCAAGTACAGATCCCTCCAATGTTGTTGCAGCCGCTGGTTGAGAATGCTGTAAAACATGGCATTGAACCGGCATTGGAGGGAGGAGAGATAGAGATCTCGTGTATAGTAAAGAGCAAAAGGTCCGGATTAAGGTAAATAATACCGGCAATGCATACACCGGATCCCTCGAACAACTCTTTCAGCGTAAGGGTGTTGGTATTTCAAACACAGCCAAAAGACTGGAGCGATATTATGGCGAAGAGCTAGCTGTTTCTCGTAACATTTCGCAAGGATTATGCTTTGAATTTTGCATTCCAATCCCGACTAACCAATAAAGATTTACTCCGCTTCAGTTATTTTCTGATTCTGTTAGTAGATTTCTCATGAACACGCTGAACAACCGCCTCAGCCAGTGCTGCCGGCTCTAAAACAGCAGCGGGATTATTATCCCTGATCACAGCCAATGGCATTTGAGGGAATTGCGAAGAAATGGGACTCTGACTCATGACCAGACCGCCTCGTTTTTCAACGGCAACAGCCCCTTTCAAGCCGTCATTGCCCCCACCTGATAAAATAACAGCAATGGCGCGTTCTCGAAACGTTTCGGCAAGAGAAAGAAGAAAGATGTCAACGGCCCTGTTAATGTCTGATTCCTTTGGCCGCGGCCTTTTCAACAGCTTTCCGTCAGCACATTCCAAATAACTATCTTCGGTAATAACATATATATTTCCCGATGCGAGCTGCACATCCTCCTTCACTGCGATAACTCGATAAGGCGTATAACGTGCTAAAATAGCACTCAAATTACTGGCATACCCACGCGATAAATGAGTGATAGCAACAAAGGCAATATTAGGAAGAAAGGGCATTGATTCAAAAAAGGTCTGCATGGCCTGTATCCCGCCACTCGATCCGCCTATTCCTACAAGAAAGAAATCATTTGCTTCTGTCTTCATAACAGCATAGAACTCTCGTGTTTATAGCTTCTATGGAAAAGCGGGCTATCGGAACACGATGTTAGTAATCGCTAAGTACAAAGGACTTATATCCAAGCATGCTCGTCCGTTTGCCCTTCTATTTCCCAAGGTTCCTTTTTTAACTTAGACTTAATGGCTTCTGTCAACTCGCTTTTCATATGGTTGAAATGTTCGATTTGATCTACCGCCTGCTTTCGAAAACCTTGTGCCAGGTTTTTCATTGAATTAGCTGATTTTTCTCTTGTATATTCACCTTTATCGGGTGCAAATAATATCCCAATAGCTATTCCAGCTCCCAAACCTGCTAAAAATGTGATTACTCTTCCAACGTCGTTCATATTTCTTGTATTATCGTATCAGCTCATTAAACTTGCGATGTTTTTTATAAGACAATATTTAGAAGCAAAAGTTTGGTTGTTACCTCAACAACTCGCATATCATCGTTAGAAAACAATATAAAAATTTACAAGCATGAATTACAATAATTTTAAGATTTACTCGTTTTATTGCTATAAATATACGCGGCATTTGGGGGAGCTAGGTCCAATGCAAAAGCAAAGATACCTACCCCCCAAATGACTGCACCAAAGAGCTTTTGAACATTGATCTTCATTAGCAACACCATATCATCCGAATAAAATTATAAATAAGAAAATTCATTAGGCATCAATCAGATTCGCTTTATTTCTATGATTAAGCCTCCAATTTTTCCATTATCTCTTTTGTATCTTTATAGCGACTGGTATCGTACAGTACCCATTCGTGATTGCCACTAATCAGTGCTTTTATCGACTGGATGTAGCGAGTTAGCTCACGATTCATTTCTTCACCAAATGAAGGAAGAGTACGTTCCAATTCCTGCAAGCGCATTAGATCAGCATCATGTATATGCAGGGATTCCCTTATTGCTTCTTTAAAGGATAACTTCTTTTCTTTTGCCAGGATGATCACTATATTTTCTGCTCCCTCTTTGTTGAGTTCTTTGCCCAGGGAATGAATATCATTAGCCCAGCTAGCCGTTCTAACTGCCATCAGCAGCATTTGTTGGACCACAGGATGCTTGTAGACATAAAAAGGAAAACTAAACTTGCTTGCCAAGGAGAGCAAGCAGCAACACACATTACCACCGGAAAAATAAGGCCTCATTTTCATATAATCCGTTAGACTTAGCCCCTTCTCCGTTTTAATCAGCTCCGCTTCCATTTGCCAAGACTTGAGCATTTTTAACATCTCTTCCACAAACCATCGCTGCCAATCTTGATCCGTATGTTGCTTTATTTGCTGCCAAAGATCACTAAAGCAAGCACCAAGGTTATTGCCGATACGCATCGGTACCGTTTTATGATGAATAAGAATGTCGATTACGTCATCCTTCAGGGATGTTAAAATTTTTTCGTTATGATTGCTTGGATTTACCATCATATCATCAGCAATGAAAAACAAAGCCGTCCAGCATCCTACCAGATACAAACCGGTTTTATCGGCGAAGGGAAAGGTTCTGGCAGCCCACCAAATATATTTTTCTTCTCTATAACGCTGAACCGATTCTTCCGTAGAAAGAAGTCCAAAGCTACTAATCCAGTTGAAAATTTCATCATGGGTTTCTTCGACAAAAGGCGAAATGCCAAAGGAGAATGGATAACGAATTTGACGAAAAATTTTTTCCATTTTGTTTTGTGTTTAGTATAATATCCAACAAGATTATTTTCGGAATGTCAATAACATTATTTATTTTTAAGCTTACTTGCAATCTGCCAATTATCGAACGACAGATGATAAAAAGAAAGCAACCTACGGATCACATTTTCAATCAGAATATCCGGACAGGATGCACCACTTGTTAAATGTATTACTACAGAATCCGACGGCAAATAGTCTTTCGTCAGCTTTAATTGCTGATGGTGAATATCCCAATGTTCTATCGCTGTCTTTGACAGTAAGCTTTCACTAGCAGAAATAAAATAAGTAGGCAGCTTTGCTTCGCATAATTCTACAAGATGAGATGTGTTAGAGCTGTTATACCCGCCTACTACAATTGCCAGATCGGCATCATCCAGCGAGAGCATTTCTGTTACGGCACTTTGGTTGTCATGCGTGGCATAACAGAGTGTATCCCGCATATTGGCAAAGTGATCCGTTATATGATCATCTGTCAACTGGTAATGTTCGACCATGGTCTGTTGCAAAAAATCAGCTATTTGTTGAGTTTCGTCAGCAAGTAAAGTAGTTTGATTTACTACACCGATTCTCTTTAGATCTTGCGTGACATGAAAGCCCTCGGAATACCTTCCTTCAAATAGGCTATAAAAATCAGTTGGGGGCCTTCGATTCCTGATGAAGTCGGCTAATAGTTCTGCTTCCTTTAGGTCTTTAATAACCATCGAAGCACCGATGCTTCTACTGTGCGAAAAAGTAGCTCTCGTTTCTTCATGGTCGGGTTTTCCATGCACAATCACGGTATAACCTTTATCCGCTATTTGAGATACTCTTGTCCACACTTTTTCGACAAATGGACACTTACTTCGGTAATATATCCGGTTGATCTCCTTCTGCTTTAGCATCTGCTCTACTTCCACCGTTGTGCCAAAGGCTGGTATAATGACTACATCCGCGGGCGTTATCTCCTCCCATGGAATAAGCTGTCTGCCATAGGTATCCATAATAAATTTAACGCCATTTTCCTGAAGGGCTTGGTTTACGTGTGGGTTATGGATAATCTCGCTCAATAGATAAATCCGCTTATGTGGGTTTTCCTGTATGGCAGTGTATGCGGTTTCAATGGCGTTCTCCACACCATAACAAAAACCGAAGTGACGTGCCAGGTTAATTCGAACTTTTCCAAAATCAAGAATAGAAGGGCTGAAGTCCTTTTTTAGATGATCACGCTCCTGCCTGCTCTTTTTAATAGCCGTAACCATTTCACTTTTATATGCGGTTGGAATATCAAAGACTTTCATGTTTGACCAGCTTTTGTATGATCCGTTCTTGTTGAAGCATTTCTTTTACAACCGCTTTGATTCCATCTTTATCAAAGCCACATTCCTTATGCAATTCAGTTACTTTACCGTGTTCGACGATACGATCGGGAACGCCTAATATCCGTACATCGGCGTGATAATTATTAATTGCCATAAATTCCAATACCGCACTTCCCAGCCCACCGATTATTGTACCATCCTCAACGGTGATCAGCTGTCGGTAATGCTGAAAAACATGGTGCAAAAGATGCTCGTCAATCGGCTTCACAAATCGCATATCGAACAGTGCCACATTCACTCCATCCGCCTCCAATTCTTCACAGGCCTCCAGGGCGAAGTTCCCGGGGTGACCAAAGGAAAGGATGGCGAGGTCCCGCCCCTCACGAATTTTCCGACCGGTGCCGATCTTTATTTTTCGGAATGGGGTTCTCCAATTAGGCATTACTCCCTGTCCTCTCGGGTATCTGATCATAAAAGGCTGTGTGAGTCCGGAAAGTTGCGCAGTATACATCAGGTTTCGCAATTCAGATTCATTCATGGGAGCGCTGATAATTAGGCCCGGTAAGCATCGCGAATAGGAAATATCGTATATGCCATGGTGGGTAGCGCCATCTTCCCCTACCAGTCCTCCTCTATCAAGGCAGAAAATAACCGGTAGCTGTTGCAACACGACGTCATGCACGAGCTGATCATAGCCTCTTTGCATGAAGGATGAGTAAATATTACAGAATACCGTCATTCCCTGCGTAGCTAGTCCAGCAGCTAAAGTTACCGCGTGTTGTTCACATATGCCTACGTCAAAGGTTCGTTCGGGCATTTTCTCCATCATAAATTTGAGAGAAGAACCGGATAGCATGGCAGGCGTAATACCTACAATTTTATCATTGCGCTCGGCGAGTTCGACCACGCTATGTCCAAACACATCTTGGTATTTGGGAGGTTGCGGTCCATCAATGATCGCTTTCTGTATCTTCCCCGTGACCTTATCAAAAAGTCCGGGAAAATGCCATAATGTTTTTTCCTGTTCTGCCGGTGCATAACCTTTACCCTTGGTTGTAATTACATGGAGTAATTTAGGGCCCGGAATATGGCGCATGTACTGCAATGTTTCCACTAATTTCAATACATCGTGTCCGTCCAGTGGCCCAAAATAGCGCAAATTTAACGCCTCGAAAAAATTTGCTTGTTCGGATAGCATGCTCTTGATTCCCGACTTTGTTCTATGCAGCAGCTCTTTAGATCGTTCCCCAACCAGTGGTAATTTCGTAATCGTTTTTCCTACATTTTTACGGAACTTGTTATAAGTTCCTGTTAAGGTCAGGTGTGTCAGATAGTCTTTTAAAGCTCCGACATTCTGATCAATGGACATGCAATTATCATTTAGAATAACGATTAAGTTGGTATCTGACGCACCGGCATGATTGAGTGCCTCGAAAGCCATACCTGCCGTCATGGCACCGTCACCTATCACCGCAATGTGCTGCTTATCGTGCTGTCCACTAAGTTTGGCAGCGAGCGCCATACCGAGGGCGGCAGAAATAGACGTCGAAGAATGGCCTGTTCCAAATGCATCGTATACACTTTCCTCTCTGCGTGGAAAGCCACTGATGCCCTTATGTTTACGATTGGTATGAAAAGTGTCACGTCTCCCCGTTAGGATTTTATGACCATAAGCTTGATGCCCTACATCCCAAATTAGCTGATCGTAGGGCGTATTCATAACATAGTGCAGGGCAGCTGTTAGCTCAACCGTACCTAAACTGGCTCCGAAATGTCCTCCGTGCCTGCTTACAGTTTCGATTATGAATTCCCTTAGTTCGTCACATAATTGGGGAAGTTGCGACCTTTTCAACTTTTTAAGATCGGTGGGATTATTGATTTGGTCGAGCAAAGACAACTTGGTTTTCTTCATAACGGCGTACAATTTGACAGTGATTATATAATTGTAGATTTACCTATTTAAGACTGTCTTACTAATAAGGAATTCGCCAATTCCATCAGCTTTTCCTTTTTAAAAACAGGCACATCAATCTCTTCTAGATTACCAAAGGCAATTGCTGTATATGACTCGATCGCTTTGGTGGCCCATTGATCTACCTCCAATGCTTTATAACTGTTTATAACGGCTTGGACTTTATCTTGTCCCGTTTGTAAGAAAGCTTCCTTTAACATTATTTTCTGTTTGAAGTCGGCCACTTCAAAAGCTTTGACCAGCAACGCCGTTTTTTTGTTTTCCAAGATATCGCCCCCTACCTGTTTCCCGGTCCGGGCGGTCAAACCAAAGGTATCCAGATAGTCATCCTGTATCTGAAAAGCAATACCAATGTTCTTGCCGAATTCATACAAACTGATCTGTTGTTGCTCATTCGCACCGCCCATAACAGCTCCGCACTGAGCTGCACAGCCCAACAGTACCGATGTCTTCCTGGTGATCATTTCCAGGTAATCGGCATAATATACAGCGTCCATTTCCTTCTTTTCTAAATCGATATCCATCTGCTGTCCCTCGCAAACCTGTTTGGCCGTTTCTGAAAACAATTCGACAATATGCGTTCGGTGAATTAAGTCCACTTTGTTGAGTAACAAATAGCAATAAATAAATAACGTATCGCCAGCGAGGATGGCTGTACCTTCGTCATATTCTGTATGTAAGGTAGCGCGACCTCTGCGCAGAGGAGATCGATCCATTATATCATCGTGTATCAGCGTAAAATTATGAAAGAGGTCGATTGCATGCGCTATTTTATAACTATCGGATCGAATAGGAGTAAATAATTCATTGGCCATCAAGCAGAGGGCAGGTCTTATCCTTTTACCAGGTAAATCCAAAAAATAATTGATAGATCCGTAAAGATTTGAGGGGGTAAGCGGGAACATTAACGAATCTCTTTTTTGCTGATAAAGTTCGCATATTGCTGAAAAAGAATGCATAGTATCTCATAATTTAGTGAAGAAAACCGACTCTCACGGAATTTACGACCAATCAGAAATTATAATCCGCGTTATTCTAAATTAACTAAATTTGTAAAAAGAATAAATGTTCAACTTGTTCAGTTTTCTTTGTTCAAGATTCTAACATCAACAAAACCACTAACAAACAACACGTTGAAAAAGCAACGCACAAACTTATTCTGCCGTCAAGTAAAAAATTATTCACTTAATTTCGGGCAGGTATGCGTTAAATTAATATAATATTAATATTAACTATAGGTCTCGATCACGACGAGTACTGTACGGAATACGTTCATTTACGATTGTAATTTGAGTACTGTCGGTCAAACCATAGGCAGTTCAACCGACAGCAGCATCAGGTACTTCTAATTAGTTAATTAAGCAATTTTAGGATAAGCTCGGGACGAAAGGTTTCCATAAGAGGCGCTACCCCAGCCACCATCGTATATTTTTTCCACTTTATCCGGCGATGAAAAGCTTGACTTCGCGATGAAACGTTTAGCTCCACCTGCTCCTCTGATACCGCCTGCTAAGTATACACCACCATGGCTATCAAAAGCCAAACCGAAATAGGTGCAATTTTCTCCGGCCTCACCGGCAGTAGCAAATTGACAAAGATATTTAGCCTCCCATGTTGTTCCATGCGTATTTTCTACTCGCCACGTCCGACCACTTGAATCTAAAAGATAAGCACGATCGTCTGCATCAAAAGCAATATCGATAATACCTGTTCCACTACCGAAAGGCTGAATCGGATTACCGGCGGCACCTCTTACCTGAACTGTACTATACGTTGTCTGCGGATGCTTAAAGGTATAGATCTTCCCTCCCTCTCTTGCAGAAAAGAAAAACCCTACGTCATCTTTTCTAAAAGCGAAGGCGTCCTTTCCGTTTCCTCCCGATAGGCCTCTAAGATATTCAAAAGCCTGACCTTCCTTCCGGCGGTAAATTTGGTTTGTCTGCCAACCGAAATAATGTGTACCGTCAGAGGTGGTTGCATTGCTCCAGCCCTGTCCATGTTGATTGTCAATTGCTTTACGAATCCGTTCGCCATTGCCTCCATTATGAACGTAGATATCCCCATTATCGGCCTGGTTACCCTGGAAAGCATTATCATAATAAGTAATAGCAAAAATCTGATCGATCTCACCATACGTAGGTGTTGGCGGAGTTGCTGGTTTTTCTTCTTTTGGTTTCTCTGCCGGTTTCTCCTCTTTAGGTTTATCAACCGGCTTTTCTACTGGTTTTTCTTCTTTCTCAATCGGCTTTTTCTCATGACATTTGCAATCGCTATCTTCTTTGCCTGCGTCTACACCTGTATGCCCTTTACAAATTGCCTCAAATCGTTTTAGAAACGCCGTCAGCGTATCAACAGCCTTCAATACTTCAGGCAGTTCATTGCAAAGAGCGGTACAACTGATATCTTCTTTTTGTTTCTCGGTAAGCTGCTCTTCTACCAGCTTATCAACAGGAGGTTTCCCATCCACTTCACTTGCTTCTTTCTCTTTTTCTTCAATACTTATCTCCTGAGGTATTTTACTGGCACATATCGTATCCTTTAATACTTTTACAAAATCTGGTAAGCCGTTAATATAAATGTTATGGTCGCCGCCCGTTCGGAGTGCGAGACGCTTAAATTCTCTAATCATGTCCTCCTTATCCTTCTTTGAACGATAATTTAGGCCCTTACCTGGCGTACCCAAATAGGTATGTACTTTCACCTCGTTTTTCAAAGCCACCTCAATAGCTTTATCGTTCGCTTCAATGGCTGCAGGCGTTACTACATTATTACCGCCATCCAACGACTCGTCCTGTAACAAAAATATCGCACGCTCGGCACCTTCGCGCCAGTTATAATGCTCACTTATATCCTCTATCACACGCGCACCATCTTCTTGGGCCCCTGCTCCCTGAAGGGAGTCCTTAACTCGGCTTTTTAGTGATTGCGAATCTATTCCTGCTTTCTTCGTTAGGTAGTCCCTTACTGTCTCACTAAATTTAGTATCAGCAAACGTACCTTCAATTCCTAGATAATCTACTCGCAAGTCAGAAGGGCACGAATTCCTCGCGTCTGTTATAGCAGCTTCAATGGCTTCGCTAATAGCCTTTGCTTCGTCTGACATTGATCCACTGGTATCTATAGCAATAACGAGATCCACTTTTTTTACATCCGCACTGGTTGTAACTGCATTTGATGTGCTCATTTGTTTTCCTCCAAATTGTTTTTGTTTATAAAATTAATTAGTGTTCTATGAAAAATAGACTTCGTTGGGTAGGGGCGTACTCAATGCTTAACTTCTTTATATCCCGCTATCTCAGCGATTTTAAGCTCTGCTTTTTAGTTGGTAAAACCCTTCTAACAAGAAAAATTAAAATAAAATAAACACAGGTAGTTAACACTAGCTATGCAAACGTAAGTGGTTTCACAAAAAGCAAAGAAAAATTTACACATAAAGCTCTCAACATTACGCATAATTATACATACACTACACAAATTAACAAATTAATTAGTCATTAGTAAGGAAGAGATTTTCACTTATCCTTTAGCCTTCTTCTTTTGAAAAGGAGCTCGTTGTTTGTTTTAACTACAAAAAGGCCACCCAGAGAAACCCAAAACCATTTTCGCATTGGCTTTCTGAAAACCGAACACCTTCTATAGATTTTCTGTTACCTTCATTTTAAGCAAACAAGTAAAAGATTTGGTGGAGGAAAAAATAGCGCGTAAGTTGATTCGGTTGATACAATTGCAGCTCTTAAAAATCAAGTAGGCAAATTATCTTCTTTTGTCATTAAGAAATTTCGATGACTGCCACACCAGTTGATGTTGAAGGTTTTCAGTTATACATTTGATACAAGTGAAACTTGTCGAGAAGCAACCGTATATTATTAACTTGAAGCTTTTGAAATATGTTATTTTTATAGGTGCCCACCGTGGAAGTATGCAATTGCAGCTGTGCAGCAATATCGCTTAATCGAAGACCTTTGACCATCAGTTTACAAACCTCTAATTCGCGGTTAGACAATAATTCAAATGGATTACTTTGTATCGATTTACCTTTTTTGAGCCGGCTTTCCCAAATCATATCTTTTATCGCCGTACTGATATATTGCTTACCAGCCGACACGTTGCCGATCGCTTTTCTAAGTTCTTGGTCATTTGCCGTTTTTTGTATAAATCCATGTGCTCCCTGATCTAGATATCGCAGGGCATACAGATGTTCGTCAAAAGCGGTAAACATTAATACTTTAAGATAAGGCTTTTTTGTTCTCAACAGGGAAATCATATCAAGACCTTTGCCTCCCGGGATTTCGATATCCAAAATGGCCAAATCAATTGGATAGTGGTCAATCAGCTCAGTCGCTTTGCCCCATGTTTCGGCTTCGTGAATAACGGGATTTCCGAACATTTCCTTAATAATAAAAAGGACACCTAACCGGATAACACTGTGATCATCGACTAACAAGATATTCATTTTTATTCGTTATCGTTAAAACAATACTTACTTTAATTTATTGGTTTAGGTTGACCGGATCAGTAGTTTAACGAATAATAACTATATAATAATGCGTTGACTTATGTTGACGTAGTTTATCTGTTGTGACGGTTAAACGAATGAATAGATTCAGTATTTTTCACGATTCGATATACCCTGATGATGGACTTTATCGCTTTTGCTTGAACCATGTTATAATTAAAGCTCCAATACAGTAAATTCAGTTCTTCTATTCAGTTGATGTTCTGCTTCTGAGCACTTGATGCCGTTAGCACAACGGTTTAATAACTTACTTTCACCGTATCCTTTAGCAATCATCCTATCTCTCGCAATTCCTCTGCTGACTAAATAGTCAACTGCAGCCTGTGCGCGTTTTTGAGAAAGCGTCATATTGTATTTATCCCTTCCTCTGCTATCTGTGTGGGATGAGAGCTCTATTTTTAGGGTCGGATTGTCTTTCATGATTTTTACGAGTCCGTCCAAAATAACCGCGGCATCTTTACGGATATTAAATTTATCAAAATCATAATAGATATTATCCAACCGGAAAGTCTTCCCTTGTTTTAACTGATCTAGGTATAAAGCAACTCTCACCGTATCGCCCGGATTTAATCCATTGGTATTAGTAAATGCCGAATCGGCAATGTAGCCAACTTTTTCGCCTAATACTTGATAAGCCTGCTCTACATCCACTTCAAATTCAAATCGACCTGCCGATTCGCTCGTTTTCTTAGCCAATAAGGTACCTTGTTCATCAAGCAAACTAACGTTTGCGTCAGCTAAAGGTTCTTCGGTCTCCTTGTCGTAAGTTACCCCGGCAAGCAGCACCGTAAATTTCGGTTTTAAATAAGTAAAAGAATATATATCATCACTGCCCAAGCCTCCTTTTCTATTTGAAGACATAAAACCCGCCTCGGTGAGATTGGTAATATCGTTAACCGTGTAGGCAAAATCATCAGCAGGAGAATTAACAGGAAAACGCATATTAACCGCCTTAGACCAAGTTTCTTTAGCTCCCATTGCGGTAAAAACATCTAGATTCCCCATACCTGGCCAACCATTACTTGAGAAATACAGAACACCTTCCTTTGTTATACTG
The DNA here is from genome assembly GCF_054130995.1 of Olivibacter sp. SA151. Taxonomy (NCBI): domain Bacteria; kingdom Pseudomonadati; phylum Bacteroidota; class Sphingobacteriia; order Sphingobacteriales; family Sphingobacteriaceae; genus Olivibacter; species Olivibacter sp. SA151. The sequence continues at coordinate 5,102,594 of NZ_CP096391.1, forward strand.
GGAAACATCTCGTCTCCGGCACTGTTGATCATCGGACCGGCATTCTTAGGTTCGCCCCACTCACCATTCAATAAGCGCTCACTATACCATATATCGGTTCCACCTTGTCCTCCCGGCATATCCGAGACGAAATATAATGTTTCACCGTCTTGGCTCAAGGCAGCGTGGCCTACTGAATATTCATTCACTCGATTGTAAGCAAAAGGGGTTTCGTTCCAAGTACCGTTATCATTTGTATAAATATATAATTCCAAATTTTTGGTACGGTATCTTTTTCTATCTTCTTTCTCCTTTTGCACCTCTTTTCCGGGATGAGTACGCGTTACATAAAGTGTCGTTCCTTCTTTATTAGACGCCACGGGCCCCACATGATAAGGTTCATTGTTAAATGACGCCTCTGCAATGTTTGATTCCTTCAGGATGTTTCCTTCGTTATGCTTCGCGCTATAAACTCTTAAAAAAGGATTACCCGTCCATCCGTAAACATTCTTGAACATAATAGCATCAGGTTCCCCAACATAATAAACTTTATCTCCAACGGTATATCCTCCAAATTCTGCCAAGGCTGTGTTTACAGAAGACTCGTTTCTTAACTTATGCGTAGTCGGTTGCTGCATCCAAACAATGGCAGAATCGCATCCCCTTATTTGTAAATCAATTTCATTCGTGCTGCCAGCTTTATCTGCATAGTCCTGAAAAGCCCTTTTTGCTTCGGCATATTTTGCATTGGCCTTTAGTACTTCAGCATATCGCAGTTTGTTAATCGGATTGCTTGTGCTATCTTCCAACACACGAACGTACCAATTCTCAGCCATTCCGTAATTATTCATCTTCCTATAGCAATCCGCCAAATTTTCCAAATCGCTTTGCCTCGGTTTTTTACTATCGACCAAGCGTTCATATAATTGAGCGGCCTTCGCGAATTGGTATTCATTATACAGTTGATTTGCCCGATCGCGCAGCGTAGGTTGTTCTTGTGCTTGTACCCCCGATCCTAAAAGGATGAGCACTAATAAATAGGGATATATGTATAATTTCTTCATTGGATTCTGCATTAGCTGATTAATTCGTTACCTGGCCTAAAAGAATCGTGGACTTATGAGTCTATAACCGCTTTGAGGAAAGGTTAAACCAATAGTGACCTCATGCGTTCCGTTTTGAACAGAGCTCAAACGGCTTAATATATGGTCGTATGAATAACCAATTCGCAAACGTTCGGTGACGTAAAATTGCGCCACACCTGTAATTGCATTAGAGCTTCTCAGATTCTGCTGTCCGTTGGCGTATGATTTACCCATTTTTAATCCCATTCGATATCCCGCTCCTAACCACACTCGTTCCCCAAAGATAAACATGGCATTCAAATCAACATTTGTAGGTCCCTTAAAATCCTCCATAACCATTACACTTGGTCGAAGTTTCATATCTTCTGATAGATCAAACAGGGCCCCTCCTATCAAATACATATGACGCTTACGCTTTAAATTGGAAGTAGCATTCGCGTCCCAACGGAAAATATTATTGGATTGATCACCTGAAAGTAAGTCCATCATAGAAACACCTAAGTACCAACGAGGATTATAATAGTAAACGCCAAAACGTATGTCCGGAATCGTGTTACTGATTTTTCCCGGTGGAATTGTTGGATCGCCCGGATAGGTTGTTCTCAGTTCATTTCCATCCAGTCCGTATTGGGTAATACCTGCCCCGATTCCAAAACTTAGCCTTTGGGTATCTTCAGCATCTAAGCGCAAACGATAAGCATAATTGGCATAGACGGAAGTAGCACTTTGTGCCCCCAATTTATCTGCAGTAACCTGCAAACCTACCCCTGTATTCTTATTCATCCCCAACACGCCGTCTATTGATGCCTGTCCCGTTTTTGGCGCGCCGTCAATACCAGTCCACTGACTACGCAAAGCCATTTGCGCAAACCATTCCTCTTTGTAACCTGCATAAGCTGGGTTTACACTCAGTGAGTTAAAAATGTATTGCGTGAATTGGATATTTTGCTGCGCTTTGACCTCTCCCAAACCGAGTGCCAATGTCAGTACGATGACTAATCTCTTTATATTATGCTTATCCATAGCGTTTTATTTTCATTCGAGTCCTTTGCCTTATGAAGCAATGTGGTTTGTAAGGCCTTGTCCAAAAAGTTTTCCTGTTTCTTTTTGGACAATCCCTACAACCTATGTCCAATATCTACTGTCTCTTTAATAATACCCAACCTTTTTGCGTTTCCACTTTATCTTCCTTAATCAGTTTGATCAAGTAATAGTAAGTACCTTCATTCAGGTTCTGACCATCCCAATTATTATTGTAATTTGGATTATTATATACTTCATTGCCCCAACGATTGAACACATAGAGTTCAACCCGATCATAGCCTTCTATTCCCATAATCTCAAACTGGTCATTCTTACCATCACCATTCGGTGTAAAGGCATTCGGTATGAACAATGGGTTCGGAATCACATTAACCATGACAGTGGCAGCATTACTTACATTGCCTTTTTCGTCTTTCACTGTATAAGTGAATCTATCCGTACCGACATAACCCTTATCCGATGTATACGTCACCGTTCCGTCTGCGTTTACTGCAACTTTACCGTTCTGAGGCGCATTCACAATTTCTACTGAGGCGACATTCAATGGCCATCTAGTAGCTCTATCATTTGCCAACACATTGATGGTAACCGGTGTTGCCGAGGTTGTTTCCGCTTCGTCATCCGCCGCTTCCGGTAATTGATAATCAACCGGTATTTCCGGTGTTTGATCCTCATCATCCGGATCTTGCGTAGCCGGTTTATCTGGACCCCAAACTTGGATACCATTGCTAATTACTGCCGGCGCTTCTGCATTAACCAATCCCGTTATCTTCATCGTAATCGTTCCACCTCTAGCTACTTTTGTATTAGCTATGACAGTAGCTGTATTTCCATTACCGCTTGCTGTACCATTACCTGAAGTCACTTCATACCCGGTGATGCTTAATCCTTCACTTGGTAGTTCAGCAATATTGATTACTTTACCACTCAAAATATCTGAAGGACCATTGTTCGTGATAGTTACGGTGAAGCTGGTAGACTCACCCGCTTGGACTCTCGCCTGATCCGCTACTTTTGTAATACTCAAGTTTGATAAATAATCAACTGGTATTTCCGGTGTGTCGTCTTCATCGTCCGGTTCTTCTGTTGTCGGTTTGTCCGGACCCCATACGCTGATACCATTGGTTATGGTTGCCGGAGCGTCCGCTGCTATCGTCGCAGTTACCTTGATGATAATGGTTCCGTTAACAGGAATTACTTTATTTGTAGTAACCGTTGCAGCCGTTGCATTTCCGCTAGCTGTTCCATTACCAGAGGTCACTTCGTAACCAGTGATGCTTACGCCACTTCCCGGTCTTTCAGTTAAGGTAATCACCTTACCGCTAGCGATTTCAGCAGGACCATTATTCGTGATTGTTACCGTAAAGCTGGTGCTTGTACCAGCCACCACCCTTGCTTGATCTGCAACTTTTGTTATGCTTAATTGCGCGTCACGATCAACAGGTATTTCCGGTGTATCATCTTCATCATCCGGATCCTCTGTTATAGGTTTATCCGGACCCCAAACGCTGATACCATTGGTTATGGTTGCCGGAGCGTCAACCGCTATTTGTGCAGTCACTTTCACCACGATGGTTCCATTAACCGGTATGTTTGCACTGGTTGTCACCGTAGGCGTATTACCCGTTCCATTGATGGTTCCGTTACCTGATGTCACTTCGTAACCGGTAATGCTTACACCATTTCCTGGCCGCTCTGTCAAGCTAATCACTTTTCCACTAGGAATAGCCGTCGGACCTTCATTGGTGATTGTCACAGTAAACGTAGTACTTTCGCCGGCTTTTACTCTCGCTTGATCGGCAACCTTGGTTATACTTAAGTTATAAGGTCTTACAAAGTTTACAACAACCGGGCTACCACTGATACCCATTCCATCTACCGTAGCTGCAATAGTCGCTTGACCAGCACTTGTACTGGTTATACGTACTACTGCTTTACCTGCCGCATCCGTGGTTACAGTCTGCTGGCTGGTAGTGCCGTCAACGTTCGTGATATCGAATACCACATCCTTGTTAGCAATTGGATTTTCAAAGGCATCCACAATGGTGGCTGTTGCTTCGTTATAGTCTACACCGTCCGCTACTGCTCCGTCCTTCGTTACTTCCAGCTTGCTCTTACCAGTGTCTGTCGGGTTCACTACAAAGTTCACAGTTACTGGACTACCATTGATCGCCGTGCCATTTACTGTCGCTGCTATCGTCGCCTGACCTACTTTTGTGCTGCTCACACGTACCACCGCTTTACCTGCCGCATCCGTGGTTACAGTCTGCTGGCTGGTAGTGCCGTCAACGTTCGTGATATCGAATACCACATCCTGGCCTGCGATCGGGTTATCGTTCGCATCCACTATCGTGGCCGTTGCTTCGTTATAGTCTACGCCGTCCGCTACCGCTCCGTCTTTCGTCACCTCCAGCCTGCTCTTGTCGTGATCAACAGGGCCCGCTACGAAGGTTACCGTTACCGGACTGCCGCTGATGGCCGTGCCGCCTACAGTAGCCGCGATCGTTGCCTCACCTGCTTTTGTGCTGCTCACACGTACCACCGCTTTACCTGCCGCATCCGTGGTTACAGTCTGCTGGCTGGTAGTGCCGTCAACGTTCGTGATATCGAATACCACATCCTGGCCTGCGATCGGGTTATCGTTCGCATCCACTATCGTGGCCGTTGCTTCGTTATAGTCTACGCCGTCCGCTACTGCTCCGTCCTTCGTTACCTCCAGCCTGCTCTTGTCGTGATCAACAGGACCCGCTACGAAGGTTACCGTTACCGGACTGCCGCTGATGGCCGTGCCGCCTACCGTTGCGGCAATAGTTGCCTCACCTGCTTTTGTGCTGGTCACACGGACTATCGCTTTACCTGTTGCATCCGTCGTTACCGTCTGCTGGCTGGTAGTGCCGTCAACGTTCATGATATCGAATACCACATCCTGGCCTGCGATCGGGTTGTCGTTCGCATCCACTATCGTGGCCGTTGCTTCGTTATAGTCTACCCCGTCCGCTACTGCTCCGTCTTTCGTCACCTCCAGCCTGCTCTTGTCGTGATCAACAGGGCCCGCTACGAAGGTTACGATCGCCGGACTTCCGACAGTAATTGCTGTGCCATCTACCGTAGCAGTCACACTTGCTTCTCCAGCTTTTATACTAGTTATTGTGGCAAGTGCTTTACCATTAGCATCGGTCGTAATCGTCGTATCTCTCGTTGTACCGTCCACATTCACAATAGTGAAGACTACATCCTTATTGGCTACCGGATTATCGAAGGCATCCAGTAAGGTTGCGGTCACTTCGTTATAGTCTACGCCGTCTGCAATTGCACCATCCTTCGTTACTGCAAGATTGCTCTTCGTAAAGTCTACTTCTTGAGCAGTAACTGTTAATGTAGCTTGTGCAGAAATCACATCACATCCTGTAGTTGAAGAAACAACTACACGATAAGTATATACTGTACCCGCAGGAACCAATGGAACCGTCAAGCTCAAGCTACTGTTTGTTTCACCCGGAAGCGCTGTCCAAGTAGTTCCTTCCAGTTGTTCCCATTGATAAGTCAAACCGGTTCCTGTAGCGACAACATTAAAGGTAGCCGTGCTTCCCGGCGCCAACGTTAAATTAGCGGGTTGTTCTGTTATTTCCGGCTTATCATTAATAACCAATTTAACCGGTATACGCTCACCGTAACAGATTTCACCACCGGTATTTGTACGGAAGGCTACTACTTCATAAATAACTTCGCCCGTTTTATCCGTCGGTGCTGTAGTTGTTACGGTCGCTCCTTCACCTATTAGATTACCTTCATCGTCAAACCAGCGCAATTGCGTATTTGGTGCTGCTGTAGCGGATAAGGTAATTTCATCACCCTGACAGTAGGCAGTACCATCAACCGGTTGGATATCGGTTGGTGCCGGTAATTCGAGATTTGCACCATGTATGCGCAGACCGTTTGCCAGTAAACCAACTGCTTCATATTGTTCAATACGAACACGGTCGAAATCAGCACCTGCAATAAATTTAAATTGTTGTATTGTTGTACTTCCAGGGAATAAGGTGATATCTAATATCGCTCCTGTTTGACTTCCATCATTATTATTAGTTGCACCGTTGTAAGTACCAATATTTAAGCCTCCTAAGATGCTTGCATCTAAGATTGAATTGTTTCCACTTAGCCATACGGAAACGGTATCACCTTGTTTACCCCCATTCGGGAAGATTAATTCTTGCCATACTTTACCCAATACATTGACTGTTCTCTGTAGCACAGCGTATGTCTCCGGATTGCCATCTACAGCATTGCCGGCATCGGAAACGCCACATAATAAGCATATACCATTGGTACCATTTGTTTGCGCATTTGCCTCCAAACAATCATCATTGATCACCTCGGTTACATTAACAGTGACCGTTACTTTTGGCGATTCACAAAGTGCCCCCACCTTGCTCCGAACAGATACCTCATATGTTTTAACGCCTACCGACAAGTCATTTGGCACCGTAAAGGTTGCTCCTATAAATTCGGCAGGTGTCCCGTTATTATCATATGTCCAGACAATCTCATAATCTGCAGGATCGCCTGTTTGTGTTTCGCCTAAAGCGGCGGTTATATCGATGCTTTGACCTACACTTACAGTCACCTCTGTTTGTACACGCGGTGCTTCAACAGTCGCATTTACATTGATAGTTACTGACACCGCAGCGGATGCATCGCCTTCGCATACATCATCTCCGGATACAGTCACATAGAACGTATTCACACCTGTTGCTAATGTAGTTGGCATAAAGCTAGCTCCTTCTACCGGTGTATCAGATAAGTCAGCCGTTGTATACCAACGGAATATTGGGTTGGTAACGGTCGTACTGCTGGCCGTGAAGGTTACCTCTTCACCTGCGCATAAATCAGTAGGATAGGTCGCTATATCTATATCTCCCGGAACTCCCTTACGGTTAATGGTAAAGGTTACAGAAGTTCTATCAGCCGCTGGTGTCTCGCAGTATTCATCGCTGCTTACACCCACAGTATACGTATAGGTACCAGGCGTTAAGACTAGTTCCAAAGTACCGTCTTCACCACCTGTAACAGCTGCTCCTGCACCATCATACCAATGGAATACCGGATTAGTTAACGTAATAACAGCATCAACCGTTGCAGCTAGCACCACATTTCCAGCGGGGTCTGTACAGATACCGGTGCTCGGCGTCTGGCCATTAATCGTTACCGTAATTGGTTCAGTGAACACTGGTTTCACACCGGCAGTAATTGTAGTACGTTCACCACTTATACAGCCTCCTGCATCCCGTGATTCTACCAGGTAGCTAACGCTCGCTGTAACATTGTGAATAACAACAGCGTTGGTAGTTGCATCATGACTAATTAGAGCCGGATCCGTTATCTCTACGCCATTCGCATCATAGAAATGGTAGGTAATGCTTGGCTGGCTATTTGTAAGCGTAAAGCTTGCATTTTCACCTTCGCAAACTAATAGATTAGTTGTATCAAATGTCGGTGCATCCAGTTCACTGCTCACGGTTACATCCACCGCTCTTCCTGATTCATTTTCACAATAACCATCTGCTGACATTGTTACATAGAAGGTGTATGGAGTTGCATTTATTGGTAAACCGGTTATTGTTAATACTCCCGTTGCCGCGTCTATCGCATAAGTGATGCCCGCTACAGTTCCGTTGACAATCTCAACCGATTTATCAGCCGTGCTGTACCATTTGAATATTGGGTTTGTTACATTAGCGTCACTCGCACTAGGAGTTAACACTACCGGCGATCCGAAACAATGCGCCCCCTCTCCGATTACATTGATATCAGTGTCAACTGCTTGTTTGTTGATAACAAAAGTTACTGATTTGCGATCAGCAGGTAAGCTTTCACATACATTATCCCCACTCACACCGACCTGATAGGTGTAAGTTCCGGCAGCTAATACACCTAAGTTTAAGGTACCATTCTCGCCACCACTTACGGCTGCCCCTGCTTCATTATACCAGTGGAACACGGGGTTAACAACGGTACTGGTTGCGCTTAACGACGCCGTCAATACGACTTCTTCATTTGGCTCCAAGCATAATGGCGCCGTAGGTTCAGCTCCATTTACCAATATGTTATTAATATCCGCTTCAACAGCTGTTGGTTTAATGGTAACTGTGATTGCTATTCTAGCGCCTACTTCGCAACCTTGGCGAACCGCCTGTACATAGAATGTGTGTTCGCCGGCAGCCAAACCATCAGGTAAAGCGAAACGGAAACCATCGGAAGTAGTCAATTCATTACCGCCTTCAGCAGCATCAAAGATTTTATAAACTGTACAATCATCAACTTTGTTCAATTCAATTGAATCGCCCAGGCATAATTTTAACTCACCATCCGGGTCCACTACAGGACTAATAGTTGGCTTTAAGTTGATATCGTAAATATTGGTTGTATTACCCAATACACTAGCTACACTTCCATAACTGATACGTACCCTATCAAAAGGTTCGTTGGTTGGCGCAACAATAATTGCTGCCCTTTGACTGCTGCCAAGTAAACCCAAGAGCTTAAGATTTAACAAACCGCTGTCCTCATCCAATGGCTCACCTACTGGTGTTTCACCTAGATAGCGTTGAATCGTATAGCCTTTCAAAAGCTCAAGTTGTAAGATCGGATCATTAGGCACTTCTGTAACGATGCGGATCGAATCGTTCAGCTGACTTTGTGTTTTGAACGCTACGGTTAAGAATGCTTCATTCAATACAGCTGCAGCTCTTGAAATCGTTGCAAACGAAGTTGTATCATTATCTACCGCATTCCAAGCATTGCTTACAGAAGAAGTCGCACTTAACGCTCCTAAGCCAATATCCCTCACTCCATGTAATACATCAATCACGTTCGCTTTAACACCAGGAACCACAGGTGCACAATTGTTTGTTGTGCTATTCTGCGTAACGTAAGCTCCGTACACTCTTGTATTCTGTGCAACACTTAATACGGCCGCTTGTATAACACGTACTCCTTTATAATTTTTAGGACCACTATTATCTGCTGGTACAAAAGTAAACTCAGCAACATTGTCGCCTACCAATAAATCTAGCAATCCGCCTTGTACATTTTGTGGTCTTCCTATTTCGTTTCCATCTGCATCTAAACCTACTACCGAAACACCCGATATAAGACCCACAGCACTCAGTTCTTTACCAAATTTCACGCTAACCGGTGTTCCAGCTTCTACTTCTTGCGCAAATAGCAAGTTTTGGCGAACGCTACCGATTCCGGCTACGCCCAATAATGTTCTTAGCGTAGCATGTGTTTGCGGGTTACCATCTACTGCATTAGTCGGGTTCTCTACATCTCCTGTAAGCACCGCACTCCAAGTTTGCGTATTGGCGTAAACCCGTTCTACCAATGGAGGACAAGCATTCTCATCGTATACGGTTATTACAACCGTTGCAGAAGCCGAGCAACCACCATTCGTTACAACAGCTGTATAGGTATATACACCCGGTGTACTAAATGTTGGATTTAAATTAGTAGTTACATTACCATCATTATCATACCATGTTGGTGTTAGACCAGTAGGATCTGTTGTCACACCAGGGATTTGAACAGCCTCTCCCACCTTAGCGGAAATAGCTGCATTTCCATTTATTGTAATCTCAGGAGTCGGATTCACCGTGATTACCAGGTCAGTAGAAGCAAGGCTTGTACAACCGGTGTTTGGATCAGTTACAATAACCGTGTAGGTGCCTGCCTCATTAACGGTGAGTGTTTGCTGCGTTGCACCTTGAATTTCAACACCATCCTTAAACCATTGGTTTCCAGCAGTAGCACTTGAAGTTAAAGTAACTTCAGTGCCGGAGCAGATAGCCGCGTCGCCGTCTAATTGAACAGTTGGTTGAGTAGGACGTGGATTCATTTGCACAGCAAAACTTGCAGACACTGAACTTTCACATCCACCCGCATTCAAAGCAATTACCGTATACTGGCCGGCAGTGCTCACTTCAAGGTTTGCACTGGTTTGCCCGGTAATTTCCACCCCATTGTTAAACCATTTATACGAATCGGCATTGCCACTGGCTACGAGGGTAGTGAAACCTCCTTCACAGAAAGGATTGGCTCCTGTAGCTGTGATGGTAGGTGTTTCAGGCATCGCCGACACCGTTACGCTAATCTGAGCTGGTGGATTATTAAAGCAGAATCCGTCACCTTCAACCACTACGTAATACGTGGTATTGACTTCGGGATTCACGGTAATAGATAAACCGGTTAACGGTGTACCGGAAAGATCCGCAGTGGTATACCATTTCACCGAACCGGCGCTAGGTGGCGTTGTTAAACCGGAGAATGCCGCGGTCAAGGTAATCTCTTCGCCGGCACATATCGGATTTTCAGCCCCGGCAAGTGTAATATTAGATGCATCAATTGGCGTACAATCCGTTGGCATACTATGCGTAGCCGTTTCTGATTTATCAGCCGTATTATCTTCGTTTCGATAAGTTGCTGTTACACTATTATCGATGGACGTAACAACCGTTGGGTCAATTGTATTGACACGTACCGTAAAGGTATATGTCAGGGTTTCTCCAACAGCAAGTGTCGGAATTGTTAATTCAAGATTATTTCCGTTTTGCGTAAAGTCGCCAGCACTTTCAAGCGCCGTATTTTGTGGAATTGCATCCACCAAATTAACATTGGTTAAGGCTTTATTACCATTATTGGTTACGGTAACCGTATAAGTGATCACATCATTCGATACAGCTTGTCCACTATTTGCGCCATCGCTCGTACCAGTCAGTGCTAAATCTAAATCGTGAAGAGGCGTTACATCCAACGGTGTGCCGGTTGTACCGGTAGTATCCGGTTCACTTGGTGTTGTATTATCAACTGGAGGGAAGCTTTCAATAGGTGTGGTCAGTTCATCACTTGCCACAGTCGCCAAGTTCCGGATTACATCGATACCGGTCAAATCTTCATTTACTTTAACCGTAAATATCTGCGGAGTGGAAGTCTGACCTGCCGCTAAACTAGGTATCGTAAATGTTACGGCATTGCCAGCAAAACTACCTCCTGAAACGTAGGTAAGTCCCGCAGGCAAGACATCGGAAATCACCACATTGGTTAGATCCTGATTTCCATTATTTCTTACATAGATTGCATACTCAACCGTCTCACCTCCGCGAACAGCCGTACTATCAGCACTACCGTTAACCTTATAAGCTTTCCAAGATACCAGGTTGTCGGCTGGAGCTACCGGAATAACCGTACCTGTACCACCTGTATCATTTGGTTCAGTCGGATTTGTATTATCTACCGGCGGGAAGCTTTCCGTAGGCGTACCAACCTCATTGCTTGTCACAGCGGCGACATTTCTAATCTCTGTAAGCCCGGTTAAATTAGCTTTCACCTTAACCGTAAATACCTGAGGGCTTGAAGTTTCACCAACAGCTAAAGTTGGTATCGTAAAGCTTACAGCGCTGTTCGCCGATGTCCCACCTGACACGTACTCAGTTCCGGTTGGAATAGGATCTGTAATATTTACGTTAGTCAGGGCTTGGTTACCCGTATTTCGTACATAAATGGTATATTCAATTTCTTCACCACCACTAACAGACGTGATAGAAGCATCGCCATTTACTTTATAAGCTTTCCAGGACACGAGAGATGAAATTTGATCTACAGGAATATTAGTTCCGGTAGGTCCGCTTGTATCCGGATCTGTAGGAGTAGCATTATTTGCAGGCGGATAAGTTGGTTTACCAGGGTCATTGGCATCCGTTTTTACAAAAGCCGTATTACTAATTTGAGTAACACCGGTTAGGTCGGCATTTACGGTCACCTTAAAGCTCAATGTAGTGGTAGCACCTGCTGCGACAGCCACATTCTCGAATGTAACAGCATTGCCAGCCAACACACCGCCCGATCCGTCGACATAGGTAGTATGGGCCGGTATTGTATCTGTTACAGACAATCCTGCCAGATCCACCGTACCCGTATTTCTAATATGGATCGTATAAGTTACTTCTTCACCTCCTTTTACTGAAGCAATAGAAGGATCGGCATTTACCGCATAGCTCTTCCAAGCTACGAAATCTGATACCCCGTCACAATCTTGCTGAATATAATAAAGCCTTACATTCGGAACCACGGTAACACCTACCAACGATCTTAAACGAATCGCCAGTTCATCTACTGCTACATCAGGTGACACACTGATTTCGGGACTAGCGCCGTTGTTGAATAATTGCAATAGGTTAACATTTCCGACAACCGCATTCTCTAAGGTTTCAACATACACTTCCTGTCCGTTGTTATATCCTACCACATCAATTCTTCCAAAGACACCGGCATCCAATGTTCCTGTGCCAACAGCCATTTTAATTTTGAAAATGCTGTTTGCTTCGATTTCTTTGTTGAATTGAACATTTTGTTGAATAGCTCCGGCAACGCTTAATGCACCTAGGCTAATCTCGGAATAGTCACCGTTATTATTATTGTCAAGTACACGATAAGGATTCTGTACTCCGTAATTTCCTATACCTGTTAGGCCAGCGGTTAAGCCTGAACCATCAAAAGAAGTAGTAAATGCTCCTGCACAACCTTCAAAGTCGGTTTCATAGCACATACCATAAACATTCATGCTGTTATTTTGTCCTAATAACAATGCATCAGTATGGTCTTCAATGCGAACACTTTGGTAGGCCGTGTTAGGTGTGATAGCTAAATAGTATCGCCCTGCATTATCCTGAACGACACGAATTTGTTTATTTGGGTTCATACCCGTTGTTGACCCTGTAAACGAATCTTCGCTCGATCCTGAAACTACAGTAGCTCCGCTCGCGTCTTTTACATAAACATGGAAGTAATGATTTCCAAGTACGACGTTATTCAGAATATCCGTCAACACTTTACCTACACTTCCGGCTAACAATGCGTCTAATAACCCACCTTCGGTATCAATGCGTATATACGACGTAGTACCTGCTGCAACCGGGGCAGCATAACCGAATTCTACATGACCTGAATATTTGGTTAAACCTGCGTCCGAACGAATCGTTGCATAACTATTATGATTTCCATCAAATAAGTTCTGCAAATCGTCGGTATGTTCAGCGCTTACCAAATCATCGGCGCAAACCGGGTTCCGATAAGGAGGTTCCAAGAAATCCGGGTCAGGACAATTTTCAGAGATTCGACTTACTCCATAAAATCTCAGAGGAGCGCTGGTATTTATACTTGCTACCGATTGCAAGCCAAATTGTACGCGGTCGTACACAACACCTGGTGCAATGGTCAATTGGATGATGCCACCCGTATTAAGCAGCCCTAAAAGGTCTAGATTATTGATCAGTGAGCTTTGAAGTGGTTGGTTATATACTTCATCATCTCCATTAAATAACTTAATTCGGTAAGATCCTGCCAAATCTACGTTTAAAATCCCTGGCTGATCTAATTGTACCCGTAATCTCAGTGAATCTGTTGCAGCTGATTTTGTTTTGAAGTAGATATTTTGATACACGGTAGCACCGACGCCTGCGACACCTAAATTGATGGTGGAGTAATTAGATGAGTTTTCATCGATTGCATATTGTGAATTGAAAACACCTCCTTTACTGATATCCAATAAATCTAAAGTAAGTCCCGAACCATCGAACGAAGTAAAGGTTGCTTGCTCGCAAGGATTGAACTCAGTTTCTCTGCACATGCTGTAGACGTTCATGGTAGCGGTGTTATTACCACCGATCAATGCGGCCAAACCATGCGTGATACGAACCGATTGATAAGGGACATCAGCCGTCACTGCTATGTAAAAACGACCATTAGCGTCTTTGACTACTTTTACCGCTTGATCGCTAAAGCCGTCGACGCTGGATGCGTTATATATCTGGTTACCGTTTGCGTCTTTCAGCATCACTTCAAAATAGTGATTGCCCAGTAATAAGCCACCAGCTAAATCGGCCAGGGCACCGCCTAAACTTCCTCCTAATAAGGAGTTCAACATATCATCTTCGAAATCGATACGGATATAGGATGTTTCTTTTGCGGGGATAGCATTCGGATAAGCCAGTTCAATGTGGCTGCTAAAGGCACCTAAGCCTAGCGCTGTACCTGTACCGGCATATAACGTAGCATACGTATCGTTTTTCCCATCGATCGTATTAAGAGGGAAGTTCGTGTTTTCGAAACTTGTTACCGTTGTTCCACAATCTTGGTTATTAAACGGCGGTGTCGTTACGGGTGGATCTTGTAATTCCGGATCCGGACAAGCTGCACTGAAACGCTCAATGCTGAATACCTGTAATGGATTATTAATGACGTTTGCACTCAACAAAGACTCAATACCTACCGCTACACGGTCGAAAGGTCTTCCGGGACCAAATGGTAAGGATAGTACTTGTCCGCCTTGTAATAAATCGAGCAAGTCAAGATCAGAGACCAGTCCATCTCTAAGTCGTTGCGAGAAGACTTCTTGGTCACCGTTAAAGGCTTTCACCACGATACTTCCCAATACCTCGGCAGATAAAGCAGAACCACCGTCCATTCTCAACTTTACGCGGAAGTGATCTGTTTCCGCCGATAACCCATGGAAATCGACATATTGATAAACGCTTGCTGCTATACCCGCAGCGCCAATACTAATAGAAGAAGCAGTATTTACATCACCGTCAATAGCGTTCTGTGCGTTGGTTACACCGGCATTTCCTACGCCTAGTAAATCAAGTGAAATCCCGTTAGAAGCAGTATAAGTAGCAAATGCCTGTTCACATGGCTCGAAACCGGTTGAGACACAAGCATGATAGACATTCATATTTCGCACCTCTCCGAGCCCAAGCAAGGCTCCGAGGCTTTCTATGATACGTATACTATTATAATCGCCATTTGGCGTAATTGCGATATAGTAGCGTCCGAACTTATCTTGAACAACTTTTACACGACCTTCAGTATTGTAAAAACCTGTATTGCTAGAGCCGCTTAAGACCGAAGCACCATTATTTTTAGCTTCTACCGTAAAATAATGACTTCCGAATAAAACATTATTAACTGCGCCACCTAACAATTGTCCAACACTACCATTCAATAATCCTCCGAGCACCTCATTATCAAAATCTATACGAATATAGCTGGTGGTACCTGCTGGTCTTATTTGACTAAATCCAAGCTCAATATGGCCACTATAAGAACCGATACCAGCGGCTGTACCTGAGCTTGCTTCTAAAGTACTGTAACTGTCGTTGTTGCCGTCAACGGCGTTATAAGGAAAATTAGCATATTCAGAAGAAATGAGATTGGTTGCGCAATCTTTCTGACTGAGCATATGATCCGTTGGATTTGGAGGAATAATCGGATTAGGGTCAGGACAAGTCAGTATACCACTATTCGCTCCACCATATCGTTCAACACTGTAGACTCTTAATGGCGAGCTGGCTAAACTTAATCCTACCGAAGTGTTCACCCCTATCGCTACCCGATCGAACGGTACACCCGGACCAAACGGCAAAGTTACAGTTTCGCCATTACGCAATAGACCTAATAAATCGACACCATTGATGAGTCCTCCTTGTAATTTCTTTGAAAAGACTTGTTGATTTCCGTTATATGCACGGATTTCAAAGCTACCTATTAAATTAAGGTCCAGTAAACTGCCGCCCCCGATTGAAAATTTGATTTTGAAGTAATCCTGTGGGGCCGATAAGCCATTAAAATAGAAAGTTTGGAATACAGAGCCCGCAACTTGCAAGGTGCCTGTACTGATTGTAGAATAGTTGTTAGGATCGCTATCAACTGCATTCTGTGGATTTTGGACGACATCCGTTAAGGCAACGTTTAGCCCCGTGCTTTTACCTACATCTGTGTAAGTTGCTAATCCACATGAAGTGCCAGATAGGGTAAAAGCATGGTGAACCCTCATTGATATGGTTGAAGCGACGTTTACCTCTGGAGGGAATGTCAATCTAATTCTTACGCCGTTATATGGAATAGTATTTTGAGGCGCAGCTATTGCTAAATATAGATCTCCATTATTGTCTCGCACAAAGGAAGTTTCTATATTAAGGCCTGCGATTCGAGTTCCCTCATCAGCGGTCGTTGAACCGTTATTCGCGTTCTGGTATAAATCAGCAATGATAATATCATTAGGAGCTCCTAACAATTGACCTAAGTTGAGACCAAGGCCCGACTCTGCTAGCTCGGAAACTTTAATGAACGAAATTGCATTTGCAGCTTGGGCGGTTGGATATTTCAACTGTAACCACCCATCTCCTCCAGCCAACAATACTGTTCTCTGGGATGTTATAGTTGCATAGGTGTCATCTGCTATTGCAGCATTACCCGCGTCCGTTACACCTCCACCATTAAATAACCCAATTTGGATTCGTCCGGAGTTAGGTGTCCAAGTCGCATAAGATTTCGTTTGCCCATATCCCTTTCCGGTCATACCAAATACGGCAAAGAATACCGCTAGGACAGTAAATACAAAGTGGGAAAAAGATTTTCTGAACGTAAAAGTTGTTTCCATACAACAGCTGTTAAGTAGAATGTCTATTTTTGAAGAATAATCCAAATTCAGCTATCACTCCGCATTAAAATAAAAGCATATTAAAAAGGCAACTATAGTTTCCCTCCATGCAAACATTTTCATTCGAAACCGATAACAATAAATTAGTGAACTATTCGTTGTATAAATGGTGAGTAATTAGTGATACAATACACACAGTATTACTCATTATTATCGCATAATAATTGTCATACAAATGTATCTCACCAAAATGAAGAATTAGTTGTTCACAATGTTCATTTAGAATTAGGCGTGTTCACGGTGTTCACTAATACAAATTCATGTTCAGTTTGTTCAGTTTTTAAAACAAACAACACATTTATTCACAATTTTTTCACACTAATCACACTGTTCAGAACTTACTTATCAATAATTGATTGCTAGGTTATTGATGTAAAAAGATTGTTAAAAAGCTATAAAACAAAGGATTTACATATTAAGTAGATGGAAAACACTAACTGCTCTCCTACTTTACGCTCTCAAGAAAAAAAAGTGCTTTTAAATTTTGCGAAAGAAATTTTCATTTTTATTAAGCTTTCTGTTTTTGTTAACCAAAACTTTAACTCTTATCTTTATCACACGGTGCATTAACACAGTTGTTGACCAAAACAGAAAGCATGAAGATATTTTTACAACCTCATATTCAAGAGTTAAAAAATAAGGTATTAGAAATTGCGAAGATTGATAACATCATCGCCGCTGATTGCTATAAACTTGCATTGGATATCTCAACCAAAACGCACAAAACGATCAGTCAAACGACGATCAAGCGTGTATACGGTTTTGCACACGCCCGTTATGCGCCCTCTACTTTTACGTTGAATGCGCTATCGCAGTATTGTGGTTACGATAGTTGGACTGACTTCATCAAACAGATGGAGACGCAAAAAGATGATTCCAAAGAACATATTACCTGGAACGAAATCGCACAAGCTGCACATAATATCACACGTTTTACCATCCAAACAAATAAACATAAGTGTGGAATTTCCTATTTATATACCATTGAACGGCAGTCGATCACAGATCATATTCAGCGTTTTTTAGAGACCGATACCACGGGCTGCATTATCAGTGCACCTTCAGGAATGGGCAAAACGATTGGTATCACGCATTGGGTAGATAGGCAATTGGCAGCAAACCATGTAGAAAACAGGAGTAACATTTTTCTACATGTGAACAGCTCTTCGCTCTTTTTTGCTGCGGGTTTTGGATTTCATAGCAACAAATGGCTGGCACATTTACTTAATTTTCCTCAACAACAACATTTTGAAGATTTTATCTTACAGTATGAAAAGGGAGCACCGGGAAATTTTTATATCATCATAGACGACTTCAACAATAATCTTATCAATAATCGATTATTTGACATTGTTTTCAAACAACTGATTGATATGACGGTCTATCTATCCAATTATCCCTGGATGAAGATCATCATTACGCTTCGTCCCTCTACTTGGCAAAAGTACGGGCACCTCATCGAAAATCATTCAGAAATCAATAAGCTCTGGTTTACCGATTTCCCTTGCAGCAAACGCGCAAATGCCGTTAACCTACCAGCCTTTACAAGCCAGGAGATTCATGAATTAATTGACAAGATTAGCAATGCCAAGGCTATCGACACAGATTATGCCAGAAAATATTTTCCGGTAATTAGCTTGCCCTTACACTTTCAATATTACTATCAGTTAAAAGGTGATAGTCTGGGAGTTGATCAACTAAATCCGGCAGATGAATTTGCAATTGCCTCTTTATACTTACACAAGAATATTCTTAAGGGCGCATTGGCTGCTGAAAAACAGGTTATGCTCAGCCAGCTGATTGGAATGGTGAATTTTTCGGATGATCACGCATACATCAACAAAAAAGAAGCATATGCCATTATTAAAGAAAATAACAGCATTTATAGCGAACTTTTGCATGCAGGCATCCTTTATGAACATCAAGAAGAAAAAGGTACGAGAGCCGCTTACCAGATAAGGTTCAAGTCGTTAGTTCTTGCTTCCTATTTTATCACTCAGGATGTTCTCGACAAACAACATGGGCAGGTCGATAAAGCCTTGATCGATTGGGTTCAAAGCAGCCCTTATACGGATAGCATAAAACTTACATTATTAAAGTGGTTTATCATTTTTTCACTTGAAACAGGTGATTTGGATATTTTCAACCACATGCAAGACGTTGAGTTCATTGAACCCTATCAAGCTTCGCTCATTTTATTTACCTGTAGCAACCTCGATTACGTAATAAATGCCAATCCAGCGATCGGTAGCACCCTTAATCGGGCTTTTGCCAACTCAGCCTTTATTGATATCGCCCTGGACCATATACTATTGGAAACAGAATATGAGCTAGCACTTAAAAAATTGCTTCAATATCATATTTCTCCACAACAAAAAATTTTACTTCACACTTCACTAGCCTTTTTTGAATTGCTATATCTGCGTGATGAAGAGACCTTGAAACATATTGAAATATTACGTTCAATGCCTCGAGAGCATTTTGCAGACTTTTCATTGAATCCCTTGCTCATTATCGAAAATATCCACCATTATTATCGGCATAACGTTTTAAAAGAAGATGCCATTGACGAAATACGTTTATTTTGCCGTTATCCTGAGCGGAGCACAAATCTTGTACATAAACAACTTATTTATGTCTTGGGCTACATTTTGTTAAAGATTAAAACTTCCGAGGAAATCACCTTGCAATATCTTCAGATTGTAAATCAGTATGGCTTGGATATGAATAGGAAAGTGACCAGCGACTTTAAAGCCTGTATTCAGCTGGCATTCGCCGAACGATATCTAGCGATGGATCAAACAGACCTTGCTTTACAAGCAAAGGAAGAGGCTGTACAGACAAATAGCTCCCACACGATCAATCGACTACAATTAGGCTTATTGGATCTGGACTTGTTAAGAAACCAGCATAGAGATTTCTTGCACCTTGCCCGCCAATTAATATTGATTTCAAAACAGTTTAATCTGAAGTTTTACGAGGCAAAAGTCAGAGTTTATGTTCTTTCCTCATTACAAGAAGATCAAAAGAGTTTAATAGCAGAACATCAAACGGCTTTGCAAGCCTTGTTCGAGCACAGTCGATATAAACCGGAAAGTTTTTATAACCTCCGTAAGGCCTCTTTAATCAATTCCTCGACGGTAAATTGAGCGGCATTGTTTTTTTGAATTTCGGTTAGTACTTTTTCAGCTTGCGCTTTATTGAAACCAAGCATTACTAAGGCTGTAAGAGCCTCCTCAGGTACAGACTGATGTTGTGGAACCGATATCAGGGTGTCGGCACCCTCTTTCTTTAACTTGTCTTGCAGCTCTAATATAATGCGTTGCGCAGACTTAGGTCCGATTCCTTTAATGCGTTGTATTTGCTTTACATCGCCTTGGACAATAGCGGTTTGGATTTCAGTTGGCGTAATCGATGACAGAATCATTCGTCCTGTACTCGCTCCAATACCTGAAACAGACAGTAAGTGATTGAATAATTTACGTTCTCCTTCTTCTGCAAATCCATATAGTGAATGAGCGTCCTCTTTAACCTGAAAACTAACATAGAGCTTACATTGCTCACAATCCTTGATCTTACCAAATGTATACAAAGAAATGTTAACATGATAGCCGACGCCATTCACATCCAGTACCACATACGTGGGACATTTGTATGCCAGTTTTCCATTTAAATATTCGTACATTTCTTTAGGTATTAACCTTTAGTTGTTAGTATAATTACTAGCTAGTTGGTTATCACCGACTAGCTAGTTAAAAAATCTACTTCTTTTTCTCTTTCCCTACCGCTTCTTTCTCTTTGGCTTGCACGTCGACGACCGCAATAGTGACCATGTTCACAATTTCTCGGACAGAACTGCCTAGCTGTAAAACGTGCACCGGTTTATTAAGCCCCAACAAAATTGGTCCTACTGCCTCTGCTTCTCCTAACTCTTGCAATAATTTATAAGCAATATTACCTGATTCTAAAGTAGGGAAAACCAATACATTGGCGGGGCCGCCACTCAAATTGGTAAACGGGAAATTCTCTGCCAACATTTGACTATTAGTGGCAAAATTGGCCTGCATTTCTCCGTCCACTACAATATGAGGATATTTCTCATGCAGCGTTTTAACTGCATTACGCATCTTTGTAGGGATCTCCCCTTCGTTTGAACCAAAATTTGAGTAGGACAACATGGCAATTCGCGGGTCAATATTCATTTTCTTGACCGCATCATGCAGGAGTACCGTGATGTCTACCAATTCTTCTTCAGTTGGATTTTTGTTTACAGTTGTATCTCCAAAGAAAACAGGCCCTTTCTTTGTTAGCATCATATACATACCTGCAACGCGGCTACCTGAACGAGTACCAATGACATGCAGTGCCGGACGAATAGTTGTCGCATAATTTTTTGTCAAACCGGAAATCAGGCAATCTGCTTCACCGAACTCAACCATACTTGCGCCATAGTAGTTACGATCTAACATAAATTTATTAGCTTCTAACAAGGTAATACCGCGACGTTGCCTTTTTCTATAAAGTGCCTCTACATATTGTTTAAATTTTGGCGTATCGATCTCCTCCAACGGATCAATGATTGTAACATTTGGTAGGTCTAAAGCATGCTCGGAGATGATACGCTGGATCTTCTCCTTTCTACCCAGCAGAATGGGGTGAGCAATACCTTCATCTTTAACGATTTGGGCTGCTTTTAGGATTTTATAGTTATCTGCCTCCGCAAAAACAACACGTTTAGGGCTTTGCCGCGCTGCAGCACTTAAGTCGCGCATTAAGACGTCATCTAAACCTAAACGCTTTCTAAGATTTTCTTTATATGCTTCCCAATCTTTAATTTCTGCCCTTGCAATACCGGATTCGATAGCTGCCTTCGCAACAGCAGGGGCAACTTCCGTAATCAAACGCGGATCAGTTGGTTTAGGTATGATGTAGTCTTTACCAAATTTGAGGTTGTTTATATTATAGGCGAGATTTACAGATTCCGGCACCGGTTCTTTCGCCAACTTCGCAATAGCATATACCGCCGCTAATTTCATTTCTTCGTTAATACCTGTAGCTCGTACATCAAGGGCACCTCTGAATATATAAGGGAAACCTAATACATTATTCACCTGATTTGGATAATCAGAACGGCCTGTCGCCATGATAACATCCTTACGCGTTTTTACGGCCAAGTCGTACGCGATTTCAGGATTTGGGTTTGCCATGGCAAAAACAATGGGATTTTTGCTCATGGTTTTTAGCATATCGGCTGTTAGTACATCGGCCGCAGAAAGGCCGATGAATACATCGGCGTCTTTAATAGCCTCTTCTAAAGTATGAATGTTCCGATCAGTCGCAAATTCACCCTTTAATGCGTCTAGGTTTTCCCTATCTTTTCTTATTACACCCGCCCGATCAATCATCACAATATTTTCCGGCCTTGCACCTAGCGAAACATAAATACGTGAACAAGAAATAGCAGCAGCCCCAGCTCCATTAACAACGATTTTAACTTTTTCCAGCTTTTTCTTTTGTAACTCACAGGCATTGATTAAGGCAGCACCGGAGATAATGGCGGTACCGTGTTGATCGTCATGCATAACCGGAATAGACATTTCCTCTTTTAATCGACGCTCAATCTCAAAACATTCCGGCGCCTTGATATCCTCTAAATTGATTCCTCCAAACGTAGGTTCCAATATTTTAACCGTGCGGACAAAATCATCTACATTCTTGGTATCAAGTTCTAAGTCGAAGACGTCAATATCGGCAAATATTTTAAACAAAAGACCCTTTCCTTCCATAACAGGTTTCCCCCCCTCAGGTCCGATATCACCCAGTCCTAACACGGCAGTTCCATTGCTGATAACAGCCACCAAATTTCCTTTGGCTGTATATTTATAGACATCCTCTTTATTGGCGGCAATTTCCAAACAGGGATCAGCAACGCCCGGTGAGTAGGCCAATGATAAATCTCGTTGCGAATTCGTTGGTTTGGTAGGTATTACGGCAATTTTACCCGGACGGCCGTTAGCATGATAGTCTAGCGCATCTTGCTTACGATTAATTTTGCTCATTTTAATTATTTCTTTTATTCTATATTCTTTCTCATTTTTACCAACAATCGTATTTGTATGGCAAATCTGATGAAGCACCAAAGGTAGGAAGTTTTGTGAGTACTACCTAGCATTTCACCTATTGATTTGAGCAAGTGTTAAGATCATGGAAGGAAACGCGAATATATGCCCTAATCGGTATCACTTAACAGCAATGCCAGCTTAAAGCACCTATGAAGTATCTTTCGTGTAACCTTAAAGTACCTTCTCTGTAAATACATATTTTTGGCTCGTACATTTACTTCATGTCTATTTAAACCCTAGCTATGAGCAGATGAGGAGGTTAAGGATGCAGCAGTACATGATGATTAACGAGGGCCTATGATATAGTATAAGTTTTGTTAAAAATCTGTTAAAAAACAGAAGTAAATGAATAAATCGATAAATTAGCGATTTATAAAAAATTCGACAATCACTATATGAGACAGCTCAACCGATATTTACTTTTTGCTATTTTATCGTTTTACAGCCTACAAGTCTGGAGTCAATCCCGACAAAAAGGAATTAATTTAAATACCATTGTTGAAAAAACCAATACCTTAGCTACGCAGCAACCTATTGAAAAAGTTTATCTCCATTTTGACAAACCCTATTATGCTGTGGGCGACACCATATGGTTTAAATCTTATTTGACCAGTCATCATCAACTTTCGAATCTTAGTAAGGTTGTCTACATAGAGGTGCTCAATAGCCGAGATTCCTTAATGAAAACCTCCATGATTCCCAGCAATAACGGCACGGGCAATGGAAGTCTCGTTTTAGATCCGCTTATCTATAAACAGGGGAATTATCGCATTAGAGCATATACAAAATACATGATGAATTTTGACCCGGATTATTTTTTTAATAAAAATATCATTATTGGAGACGTTTTCAATAAAAGGGTAAAAACTCACGCTAGTTTTGTTGCTGCCCCTGGAGGAAAAGCAACAACTGTTAACGGCCGGATCCGCTATACAGACGAAGAAGGGAAGCCATTAATAGATAAACGGGTTTCCTGGGAACTTATGCGCGGCACAAGCAGCTTAAGCAAAGGAAGAGGTAATACTGACAAAAATGGCTATTTGCAAGTAAGTCTATCGAATGAGCAACAACAGGCTTTAAAAGACGGGATATTAAATACGTCCATCAGTTTAGACAATAACCGTTCCGTTAACACAAGTTATCAACTACGTGGGGCATTTCAGACACCGGATGTCCAATTTTTTCCGGAAGGAGGATATTTAATTGCCGATTTACCGAGTGAAGTTGCCTTCAAGTCGATAGGAGGTGATGGATTGGGAGTGGCTATCACAGGCAAAGTGGTAGATCAGCAGGGCCAAGAAGTTGCAAGCATTGAGACCCAACATCTAGGCATGGGCAAATTTAATCTAACACCTAAAGCAGATGCCGTGTACACTGCAAAAGTTACTACCGAAAATGGCGCTACGTACAGCTATCAACTTCCGAAGGTGCGGCCTTTCGGAACGAGTTTAGCCATTGATCCTTCAGACAGTTTAAACATAGCTGTGAAAATAATTTCGAATGATCTTTATCTACAACAAAATCAGAATAAAGTTTTCTCATTAGTCGCGCAAAGCGATGGTGTAATCTATTACGCAGCACAAACTCCTTTGAACAGTGCGAGCATCAATGCCTCCGTACCAAAAAATAAATTTCCGTCAGGCATTGTACAATTCACCCTACTTTCCCCTTCCGGTATCCCTTTGAGTGAGCGACTGGTCTTTATTCAACGTGCGAACGAACTTAAACTTACATTAAGCTCCGATAAAAAAAGTTATGCAGCGAAGCAGGCCGTTCAATTACATTTAAATGCGTCAACAGATAGCTCACAATCTGTTGGAACTTTTTCTGTTTCGGTTATTGACGAGTCGAAGGTTCCTTTCAACGAAAATGCAGAGACAACAATTCTTAGCAGCCTGTTGTTAACCTCAGATATCAAGGGTTATGTGGAGCAACCGAACTATTACTTCAAAAAAGTAACACCTGAAACTCGCAGCCATTTAGACATACTTATGCTGACGCAGGGGTATCGCCGTTTTGATTATAAAGATATTATCGGTGATAAAATACCTCCTGTTTCTTTCTTACCGGAACAGGGCATTGATATCACCGGCACACTCCGCCTATTAAACGGAATAGCAGTACCTAACGGCAAACTCGAATTGAGCATAGGCAATGATAAGAAAACGGTTGAAACTTATTCCGATGAACAGGGTAATTTCAAGTTTAGCAATATCATGTTTACCGACTCGGCACAGGTCACCATCAGTGCAAGGAACAATGAGAACTATAAAAATTTAAAGATCACCTTGAATGGAGATGCATTTCCTGCTATCACACCTGGTTTCACCGCACCGGACGAGATACTTAATATAGATAGTACACTAACGCCCTATCTTAAAAATAGTGCAAGACAATACCGAACCGAGCGGCTTTTAGAAGAAGTTGTTATTACGGAAAGAGTAGCACCAAAACCTCGCCATACACAGTATCCGGCTTTATCAGGCTTAAGCCCTATCCCTGACCACCTGATTGACGGCGCTCGATTCACCGGTTGTAATCTGCTTATTAATTGCTTACAGACAGCCGCAATGGGTTTAACCTTTATGGACAACAACTTTTACATCACACGAGATTATAACCAAGGAAATCGGACACCGGTACAGGTGTTTTTAAATGGAATGGCCATTGATGTGAATGGCATCAATACCGTTAGTCCGGCAGAGGTGGAGTCAGTGGAGATATTTTTACGTGATGATTTGGGCACTGTAAACAGAACCTACCAAAGCAATGGCGTATTGGTGATCAACACGAAAAAGAAACCACAAGGTACGCGCATCAGCAAGGCTGAATTGGAAAATCTTTTGCCAAAATCTAACATCGTAACGATTACACCTTTAGGCTACCAAGCTGAACGCAGCTTTTACCTACCGAAATATACGCCAACCAGTACTCCCGGAATCGATTGGCGTACCACCGTTTATTGGAATCCGGATGTTATTACCGATAGTCAAGGGAAAGCGAGTTTCCAATTCTATAATGCTAGCGGCCTAGGCACTTATAAAGCTGTGGTAGAAGGAATCGATGAGAACGGCAATATCGGGCGGGCTGTTTATCGTTACAAGGTGGAATAAAGCAATCATCAATGTGATAATCGCATAAAGTGGTTCATAACCTTGCAATTACAGCCAGTGAGTAGTTAGCCAATATGCAAATGTTGTATTGGCTAACGTTCTCTTTTTTTTCCGATTAAAAGTAAACCACATACACCTGCACAGGTAGCTAGCCCATAGATTAGAAAAACTAGTATACCGGGTAATTCAGGATGCAGCATCATGTAAATAATTCCAATAAAAGATATAAACCCGGAAACCATCGCGATCAGTGGTAACGATTTTTTCATACTTACTCTCTTCGATATTCAAAGCTAGGTAAAATCTTTTTAACAGCGTCCATTCTTTAATTTTATCGCCACATAAAAATGACAAAGCGTGTATAGATAAGCTATGTTAATGACTTGCAAATGAAGGGCATTTTGTCTATGTTTGTGCCCTTAAATGAAGAGATCTTAAATGGGTAACAACCAGCTAAATCCCTCTTAAACAGCTTTATGCTCTGTTACTTAGATTGAAACTGCGTCTATAATTCATACATGAATGAACTTAAACATAAATTTTCAAGAGAAATTTGAGGAACGCCATATTGCGCCGAATAAGCAAGATGTTCCTGAGATGCTTAAAACTATTGGCGTTAATAGCATCGATCAGTTGATTGATGAAACCGTTCCAACTAAAATTCGTTTAAAAAGCCCGTTAAGCTTACCACCGGCTTTAACTGAAACGGGATATTTACAACGATTGAAGCAAATTGCTTCTAAAAACAAAGTGTTCAAATCTTACATCGGCCAAGGATATTACGATGTGATTACACCCAGTGTTATTTTGCGAAATGTATTTGAAAATCCTGGCTGGTATACACAATACACACCTTACCAAGCTGAAATAGCACAAGGCAGATTACAGGCGTTATTAAATTTCCAAACGGTTATCATTGACCTTACCGGTATGGAAATAGCGAACGCATCCTTACTAGACGAGGCGACTGCTGCAGCAGAAGCGATGTTTATGCAGTATAGCCTACGTAAAAATAAAGATGCCGATACTTTTTTTGTATCGGAGAATGTTTTTCCACAAACCTTAGATGTATTAAGGACACGTTCCGTTTCTTACGGCATCAAACTTTTAGTTGGTGATCATACTTCGATCGAATTTAATGAAAATATCTTTGGAGCTTTAGTCCAATATCCGGCTGGCGACGGTAAGGTATTTGATTACCGCAGCTTTGCTGAAAAGGTTCATACACATCAAGCAACTTTGAGTGTTGCGGCCGACCTGATGAGCCTTACCTTGCTAACGCCACCGGGAGAATGGGGAGCGGACATTGTGGTTGGTTCCTCACAACGCTTTGGTGTCCCTATGGGTTTTGGCGGTCCTCATGCAGCTTTCTTTGCAACAAAGGACGCTTATAAACGTAATATTCCCGGTAGGATTATCGGGGTCACCATCGACTCATCGGGGAATTACGCGCTGCGAATGGCTTTACAAACACGTGAACAGCATATTCGACGGGACAAAGCTTCCTCTAATATTTGTACGGCGCAGGCGCTTCTTGCTATTATGGCGGGGTTTTATGCCACCTATCACGGACCACAAGGCTTACGCGCTATTGCAGAAAGAATTCATGGACTAGCCGTGCTTTTGTCTAATACACTTACATCGCTTGGCTATAGACAAGAGAATGAGGCCTATTTTGACACCCTAACCTTCCATCTTGGTGATTTATGTAATCCGTTACATGCAGAAGCGCTGAACCATGAAATGAACTTTCACTACCAAGGCGAAACCGTCCATATTTCATTAGATGAGACTACCAGCTTGGAGGATATCAAAGAAATTGTTCGTGTTTTTGCGAAGGTAAAAGCAAAAAATTTGGCGGATGTTGAATTCAAAACATCAACACTGGAAAGCGTAATCCCAACCGCGCTGCAACGTACCTCGGCCTATTTAACGCATGAAGTGTTTAACACGCACCATGCTGAGCACGAAATGCTACGCTACATCAAATCGCTCGAAGCTAGAGATTTATCGCTCTGCCATTCGATGATTCCACTGGGATCTTGTACGATGAAGTTAAACGCTACAACCGAAATGATACCTGTATCTTGGGAGTCGTTCAATAGAGTACATCCTTTTGCCCCCATCGATCAGGTTGGTGGTTATATGCAAATGCTTGACGAGCTAAACCGGTGGCTTTCTGCCATCACCGGCTTTGCTAAAATGAGTTTTCAGCCCAATTCGGGTGCACAAGGTGAGTATGCAGGTCTCATGGTTATCAGAGCATACCATGAAGATCGAGGCGACCATCACCGCAACGTCGTGCTCATTCCATCGTCTGCACATGGTACCAACCCGGCCTCTGCTTCGATGGCCGGCATGAAAATCGTTGTTGTAAACTGTGATGAGCGTGGTAATATTGATGTGGCCGATTTGCAATCCAAGGCTGAACTGCATAAAGATAATTTAAGTTGTTTGATGGTTACCTACCCATCTACCCATGGGGTATTTGAAGAATCGATTATCGATATTTGCCAGGTTATCCATGCAAATGGCGGTCAAGTATATATGGATGGTGCCAACATGAACGCGCAGGTTGGTTTAACAAGTCCTGCAAGTATCGGCGCAGATGTTTGCCACCTCAATCTTCATAAGACTTTTTGTATTCCGCACGGTGGTGGTGGCCCCGGGATGGGACCTATTGGTGTTGCCGAGCATTTAGTACCCTTCTTACCTGGCCATGAAGTGGTTAATATTAATGAAGGCAAGTCTATCTCTGCCGTTGCAGCAGCACCGTTTGGATCAGCTTCTATTTTACTTATCTCGCATGCTTATATCGCGATGATGGGTGCCGACGGCCTAACCAATGCTACTAAATTTGCTATTCTTAATGCCAATTATATTAAGGCTAGGCTTGAACACGATTATAAAATATTGTATGCAGGCGCTAATGGCCGATGTGCCCATGAAATGATTCTCGACTGTCGAAGCTTCAAGAGTTATGGTGTTGAAGTAGGCGATATTGCTAAACGCTTAATGGACTACGGCTTCCATGCACCAACGGTGTCTTTCCCTGTTGCCGGTACGCTTATGGTAGAACCGACAGAATCAGAGCCAAAAGCAGAATTAGATCGTTTTTGCGATGCACTTTTGGCTATCAGAAGGGAGATTGCTGCCATTGAGTTGGGAGCGGTGGATAAAAACGAAAATGTATTAAAGCATGCGCCACATACTTTGGCAGTAGTTAGTGCCAATGAATGGAATAGACCTTATACAAGGGAAGAAGCCGCATATCCTCTCCCTTATGTTGCTACACATAAATTCTGGCCGGCAGTAGGAAGAGTGAATGATTCTTATGGTGACCGCTCTTTAGTATGTTCTTGTCCTCCTTTAAGTGAATATGAGGAGGCAGCAGCGAGCTATTAGGATATAGCGGTTAGGTATTAGCTATTAGTTGTTCGCTAATGGCTAATACCTAAATGCTAACAGCTAATTAAACCGTTTTCACAAAACGTTCGTCGTAATTTTCTATATCAATAATATAATGGTTTTGAATGAGGAAATCAAAGAGTGGTTTGGCTTCCGGAGATACCGGCATATTTTGAGTAGTTATGATTTCATTGTTTTTTCTATCTAGATAAGGATAAACATACAGCTTTACGTTTTTACTGAACATGCCACTCACGTAGGCTAACAACTCATCAGCATAACTTTCACCGTAGTTTTTGGAGTTGAAGATATTACGAAGATTGGAAATATTGGTAGAAATACCGACATTGTTTGGTTTAAACTGGGCAAGGAATTCAGCCAATTTATGATTTCTCGTGAAATTAGACACCAGAATATGATTCCCTGTAGCACATAGTTCTTCAGCTCGCTTAGCGAAATATTCCAAATCTTCGTTACTCAGGACGGGATGATCCTCCAACGCGTTTGACATCAGCACCTCAATCATAACAAGAAGATTTTTATCCTTGATTCCCAGATTGCGCTTAAACTGATCAACAGCCAAATTGAATAAATCAAAATTTGGATTGGATTTCTGTTTATATTTTGTTCTCAGAATAATAACATCCTTTTTGTAAAGAAAGTCTTTTGCCTGATGTGCATGCCCCTCTTCGTCGAAGATTGCAGCCCGTGAGAAGCCTTTAGCGATGAGGTACAAATTAACCAACCGTTCACTCACATTTTTAAATGCAGATCCATTCAGCTTAACTAAGTCGATTTCAACCGATCCCGCAGCTAAATTGTCCACCAGGCTTTCAATCATCGTTTGTACATCATGAATATAAAAATAAGCCGCGAATACAAGATTAACACCTAATACCCCTAAAACTTTTTGTTGCAATGAAGCGTCGCTATCTAAGAGGCGTACATGAAAAATAATATCATTTGGCTCCCCTCCTACTTCCGATTGAAAGCGAAGTCCAATCCACCCATGTGGATCGTTCGTTTTACTAAAATTCAAGGTAGTTACCGTATCGGCAAAGGCAAAGAACTTACGATTCTGATATTTAGGCCCTTTCAGTCGATCGGTAAGCAGCTGGTATTCATGATCGAGCATCTTCTCCAAACGCGAACTACTCACATAGCGTCCGTTTGCCTCAGCGCCATAAATGGCATCGCTAAAAGCCATATCGTATGCACTCATAGTTTTAGCGATGGTTCCCGACGCCGCTCCAGCGGTGAAAAAATTTCGTGCTACTTCCTGTCCGGCACCTATTTCCGCAAAAGTGCCGTAGATCTGTTCACTTAAATTAATTTTTAGCGCTTTACGCTTATTTTCCAAAATCTCTCTTGCCATGGGGCAAAGGTAAAGATTTAGTTAAGAGTTCTAAACGATGAATGAGGAGTTTTTTACAACTCATAAAGCGCATAAAAGAGTGCTGCTGTATGAAGCGCTTGGCCAATCTTATTTTCTTTTAGCAACCTTTTGACGTCATCAACTGAATAAAGCAAAATCTCAATTTCTTCCTGATCATCCAAAGCCTGTTCTTTCACCTTCACACCACCCTTAGCCACATAAGTTGTCGTAATATTAGTGCTCGTGGCAGGGTTAGGATACAAATCCACGAGTTTTTCCATTGTCGTGAAAGCGTAGCCGGTTTCTTCCAGCATTTCGCGTTTAGCAGCAGTCAGTGCATCTTCACCTTCATCGATGACTCCTCCCGGTATTTCCAAAAACTCTTTACCGGCGCCATGGCGATATTGCCTTACTAAGATTATTTCGTTTCTTTCAGTAAATGCTACCACATTTACCCAATTCGGATATTCCAATACATAATATTCCGGCACGATATGGCCATTAGGCATTTCGCACGAATCTTTTCTTAAGACGGCCCAAGGGGCCTTTACTAAATATTCGGATGTTAGGGTTTTCCACTTCATGTGTTTAAGATAGATGGGAGGCGTATTAGTTTTGAATTTCTTTTAACCGTTGTAAGCAGTTTTTTAGGCTATCCCGCCAATTCGGTATAACCAAATTGAATTGCTTTTTTATTTTTGATTTATCCATTACAGAATACGCCGGACGCTTCGCTTTTGTAGGAAAATCAGCAGTTTTAATCGGAAACAGGTGGATATTGGTATTGCTCAATTCAAAAACGGCATAGGCAAAATCGTACCAACTTGCAACTCCCTCATTGCTATAATGATAAAGACCGTATTCATCTTCTGTAATATTGTTATCAATAATTTTGCATAAGACTTCGGCCAAGTCGCGTGCATAAGTAGGAGTTCCGACCTGATCTGCCACTACCTTGAGTTCCTCGCGATCTTGAGCGAGTCGCAGCATCGTTTTAACAAAGTTATTGGCATACTCAGAATATAACCAGCTTGTACGGATAATAATATGCTTATTCCATATTTGCTGAATGGTCGTTTCGCCATCTAACTTAGTTTGTCCATAAACACCGGTCGGATTGGCAATACTCGTTTCCTCTAACAGACCCGTTTGATTACCTTCAAACACGAAATCAGTAGAAATATGAATTAAAATTGCATCGAAGCGTTTGCATAACCTAGCCAGGATACCCGGTGCTATCGTATTGATTTTACTTGCTTCCTCTTTTTCATCTTCCGCTTTATCAACGGCGGTATAGGCCGCACAGTTGATAATATGACTGGGGTTATACTGAATGAACCATTGCTCCAATTGAGCTTCATTACTAATATCGGCCTCTTTCGATGATAAAAAAACCATGGCCTTATCTTTGCAAACGGATTGCAAGCACTGCCCCAGTTGCCCCTGGCCTCCTAGTACTATAATTTTACTCATTTTTTTATTGACAATTAAACCTGTATCTCTTCTTCGATCATTATATGTATAAAGAGATAACTATTTAGTCATTACTACGGGTTTTATAAAACCATTTTCGTCAAAATACATTCTATCTATACAGGTAACGCGATGGTGGGCACTCGTTTCTCCTAAAGGACGACGGTGATAAACGATATACCACTCGTCTTTTCCTTTTCCTTGTATGATGGAATGATGTCCTGCGCCTGTAGCAATAGCGGGGTCCTGCTGTAAAATTGTTCCGATTCGTTTGAAAGGGCCGAAAGGCGAATCGGCTATCGCATATGCTACTTTATAGTCGGGCCCGGTCCATCCACCTTCCGACCACATAAAATAGTATTTTCCATTTCTAACGAACATAAAGGGCCCTTCGACATAGCCTTCCGGTGTTACTTCCCTATAGGTAGTGCCATCTTCAAAAGGAGCAATCCCGGTAAAATCATCTTTTAATTTTACCACATTGCAATGCCCCCATCCCCCATAGTACATATAATAAGTTCCATCAGTATCTTTAAAGACGAATTGATCGATTGGTTGAGCGCCATTCACGATTTTATTGATTAGGGGTTTGCCGAGTAAATCGCGATAAGGGCCCTGTGGTTTTTCAGCCTCCGCCACACCAATTCCACCAACTTCGCCTTCATGAACATCATTTGCGCCAAAAAACAGGTAATATTTTTTATCCTTCATTAAAACAGCTGGCGCCCACATTGCCTTTTTTGCCCACTTTACCGCAGCAGTGTCAATTATTCCGGCGTGTTTTTTCCAATTTTTCAAATCTTTGGATGAGAACGCGTCCATAAACACCTGTTCTTCGTAAGGCGCTGAATAAGTTGGAAAAATCCAATATTCATTGCCATATCTAATACCTTCGGGATCGGCATACCAACCATCGAAAATCGGATTTGTTTGCGCTTTACCAACTGAAGCGGCTAAGAAAAAGCTTAGTAAAAGAAGTGCTGCGTAATAGCGATAAACTCGAATCATTTCAATCAATATTATCTGTTTAAGATTTCAATAAATAATGTGCCTAAAAGTAACAAATTAATGTGACTATCCTTTATATGCTAAATCGATTTTCTAATTTAAATCGGGCGGCAAAGAGTTTAAGCAGCTGAAAAAGAAAAATTTTTATTCATTTGTTTTTGTTCTTATGTTTGACTATTAACAGCATATACTACCTATGAACGTTTTTATATATAGTCTCTCTTTATTAACTATTTGTTTTACCCTCATTCCCCTTATTAAACACGAATATTGGATTTTTAGGGTTTTCGATTATCCGCGATTGCAAAAACTAGTATTGACAGCCATTTGTTTTGCACTATTACTTGGTTATTTTGACCGTTCGGTAATCTTTGACTGGATTGCACTTACCGTAATCATGATCAATGGCATTTACCTATCGTCACAAATTATGCCCTTTACGCCGCTTGCAAAAAAGCAGGTATTATATGCCAAAGGCAATATACAAGAGCAATCGGTGAGTTTAATGGTATCTAACGTTTATCAAGACAATAAAAACACTGCAGGGTGCTTAGGAGAAATAACCCGGGCTAATCCCGATGTTGTTTTATTGCTTGAAACCAACAAGCGATGGGACCTTGAGACACGCAGTTTATCCCAAGAATATCCTTATCATGTACGCGTGCCCTTAGAGAATACGTATGGCATGCTGCTATATTCCAAATTACCATTGTCAGCTACCAAGATCGGCTATTTGGTTGAAAAGGACATTCCTTCGATTCATTGCGTATTAACGCTCCGGAGTGGACTTGAGGTGCAATTATATGCTGTGCATCCTACTCCCCCTGTGCCGAATGAAAACCCACGATCTACGGAACGGGACAAAGAACTGTTGCTAATAGCAGAGTTAGCTAAACGAAGCAGTAGACCGGTTATTGTCATCGGCGATCTAAATGATGTAGCATGGAGCTATACAACGGAATTATTTTTAAAAATGAGCGGATTACTCGATCCACGCCGCGGCAGGGGATTTTACAACACGTTTCATGCACATTATCCCTTTTTGCGTTTTCCACTTGATCATGCCTTTTTCTCGACAGATTTCAAACTTAGGGAGTTGAAACGACTATCGAATTTTAATTCTGATCATTTCCCTATCTTTATAAAAATACAATATGAAGCAAAGGCTTCAGAGCAACAAGAGGCTTTGATACCCGATGCCGAAGACATACAGGAAGCAACAGAGAAAAAGCAAGAGCCGACAGAAATTTAAAACGAGCGAGTTTAGTTGGTTTATCAAAAAACGATGAGGTAAGGAATGATGTTAAGAAAATACTATATGCTACAGCATGTAGAGAACGACATGAATAAACCAAGCTTATAAGCGGGTTTCATGGCCATTAAAAGACAATTTATTCTAATGAAAAAAATATTCGCATCAAGGGATACGCACGGTTTCGATTGGATCGATTTAACAGATCCTTCTATGGAAGAAATCCTGGACATAAGCAAACGATTTGCATTACATGAAACATCTATTAAAGATTGTATGCAGCCCGACCACTTACCGAAGCATGAAATCGTAGACGGCTATACCTTCATAATCGTCCGAGTATACACACAGGACCCCATGAATGACGCGGATACCATACAGGAATTAACAAATAAAATTGCCATTTTTTATACTTCCGACTATGTCATCACTGTTCATAGAACTGAACAACCTCTTATCGCCGACGTTAAAGCCAAAGCGATAGATGCAGGAGGCTGTAAGGACACCATATGCATAGTAAACCGTATTGTACGGGCGTCCTTGCTTACTTTTG
Organism: Olivibacter sp. SA151; assembly: GCF_054130995.1. Lineage (NCBI taxonomy): Bacteria > Pseudomonadati > Bacteroidota > Sphingobacteriia > Sphingobacteriales > Sphingobacteriaceae > Olivibacter > Olivibacter sp. SA151. The sequence continues at coordinate 5,137,557 of NZ_CP096391.1, forward strand.
AAGAGCCTAGCGTGAAGTTGGCACAGTCGTTAGATTATTTTGAAGAGAATGTTTTCCTGAAGCAGCGCAAGGCACCCGTTTTAAGAGGGCTTTATTATGTAAAACGAAAAGTCGATGTGATCAAACGTCTCTTGATCTTGTCTTATGAGATTATCGATAAAATAGATACTCCCAAACAACGAAATATCTATACCCGGGATTTACGGGATCAATATGTGCGAATGCAAAATATATACGACAATCTTTCAGAGAATACCGCACAGCTTCTATCGGCTTACTTTTCCATCGCTTCCCATAGAACAAATGAAATCATGCGCATATTAACGATCTTCTCTGTTTTTTTTATGCCATTAACGTTTATAGTAGGGATATACGGCATGAACTTCCATTATATGCCGGAACTTAACTGGCACTTAGGGTACCCAATAGTAATGCTTGTCATGGCGATTATCACCTTAGCCATTTATTTTTGGTTCAGAAAAAAAGGATGGCTATAATTATAGATTTTTTGAAACTTCGATTAATCCGGCAGACCAGGACAAGCCAACGCCGAAACCGGCAACAATAATGGAGGCCTTTTCTTCTGTTAGATCCTCCTTGCAATAGTTTTTCAATGCAATGGGTATGGTAGAAGAAACGGTGTTTCCACCATCACGTAAATTGATGTAGAACTTTTGAGGAGATATTGTTAAGCGTTCTCGCATCACTTTTAACATGTGGGCATTTGCTTGATGAAAAATAAACTGCCCAACGTCCTCCTTCTTTACAGCGTTGAGCGTAAGAACTTCCTCAATAAAAGGAGGCACCACAGTACTGGTGAAACGGAATATTTCGGGCCCGTTCATATAAAGATTATTTTCCGTATAAATATTGCCTCTACCATAAAGGTGCTCCACAGCTTGGCCATCAACAGGAAATCGAGTACCACCGTTCTTAACGATTAATTTATTATACCCCTTTCCGTCGGTACCAAATTTGAATTTATGGATTCCGTTGTCATCATTTGACGAAATAACGGTTGCGCTTGCCGCATCGCCAAAGATCGCTCGATTAGACCGGTCTTTCCTATTGATATATTTTGAATAGGTATCTGTTGTTACCAATAACACGTGATTGGCTTGGCCGCTTTCTATGAAAGCTTTCGCCATACTCAAGCCATAGGTATAACCCGAGCATCCCAAATTGAAATCAAAAGCGCCCACTGTCTTATTAAGAGCCAGGCGATCCTGCAATATACAAGCCGTTGACGGCATAATATATTCGGGGCTTTGGGTACAATACAAAATATAATCGATTTTAGCCTTATTAATGCGTTTAAAAAGTTTTAGGCAAGCTTTTTCGGCTAGGTCCAAAGCGGTTTCATTTGTTCCGGCAACATACCGACTACTTATACCTATCTTATATTCAAACTTAGAAAAATCATAATCCGGAAATTCCTCACTAAGATCTTGGTTGGTAATTTTTTGTTCTGGAAAATAGTATTCTATCGCTTGTATTCTAGCACCCATAAAAGGTTTTATATTAACAAAATTTCAATAAAGAGTGCAAACCTACTCCTTTTCAGGGTATTTTCCACACAACCGACAAAGAAAATTACATAAAAGTGGCGGAGAAAAATGGCTTTAAATCAAACCCTGAAACGGTATTTGGTTCAAAAAATCAACTAAACACATCAAACAAGATATTTACAACGGATGACGTTGTTTATTTAATAAATAAGAGAGTCTTTTGTATTTTTACTATTCAATTGATCAAACGTTAGCTGATTTAAAGGGAATACGAAAACTAAACGTAGAACCTTTTCCCTCTTCACTCTCTACGTAGATGTCCCCATGTTGCAATTTAATCAGCTGGTAGCAGATATACAGGCCCAAACCGGTGCCAGGCCTTGCATTTTCCTTTCCCGCTTGATAATATTTAGTGAATAATTTGGTCTGTTGTTCTTGCGGAATGCCAATACCGGAATCTTTAATACGTACCGTAAGTTCCTGCATACCGTCTTGCTCACCTTTTTTCATTGTGCAATACACCTCCACCCCTCCAATGTCCGTATATTTAATGGCATTCCCAAGTAAATTGATGACCACCTGCTTCAGTCGAAAAGGGTCGCCATAAACCATCTCGTCCTGAGAACCGTCAAAACTAAAATTTAAGGATATATTTTTCTTAATGGCTATGAAGCGCATGGTTTCTACCGTTTCCTTAATTTCATGAAATGGAGTAAAAGAAACAACTTTAAGTACTTCTGACTGTTGGCTTTCAACTTTAGTCATATCCAAAATATCATTCACGGTATCCATTAACATATCTGAAGAAGCTTTTATTGAGCTTACCATACGGTTCTGCTCAGCGGTCAGCGGTGTATTTTTCATCAAATAAACGAACCCGGTTATCGCTGTCAACGGATTTCGAATTTCATGGCTCATTGTAGCAAGCATTTCCGATTTCTGTTCCGCAAGCGCAATAGCACGAGCGTTTTCAACTTTATACTGATCTTCTGCTTTAGCAGCTTTTTTGATATAGAACAAAAGAAGCGCAACAAAAATCAGCACCATGATAGTGGCAGTAATCGTAAAACTGTCTAAATCATCAACAGCTTCTTCATATTGAGCTAAGGTTTCCCGTTGATTTCTTTCCCAAGTCAATAAGTAATTATCTTTGATTTGATCGATAAGCTGCCGTAATTGTATGATGAGTGATAAATTCGAAGATATGAGCTGTTGTTGAGATTGAGCAAGTAATGTATGTTCTTTGCTTAACCTTTCCAAGAGCTGTTGCTGCCCTTTTTCATTCTGAATTTGCAACTCTCTTGCAATCGAATCCCGCACAGCATTTTCCCGCGCAACGAGTAGTAACTTTGTACGAAGTGTATCTGAACCCGGGGAGAAAACTTGCCTTAAACGTTTTAAGAACCCTTTTTTCTTGACCGCTGACGCCACTTCCCTTATGATGGTATCTTGCTCCGCATTTCGGCGTATTTGTCTTCTTTCCTTAGCTATCCTAACTTTGCTGTTCCCAAAAATATTTTCATCCGTACTTTTTATCAGTAAAGAGTCGAAACTTTTCTTTAGCGCGAAAACTTTGAGCGAAAGATCCAGCTTTCCATCCACATATTTTTTAAATTCTCTTTCGTCCAATGAATTGCCTAGACTGTCCGCCAATATTGGATATTCGTGCAAAATAGTATCGATTTTAGCAAAGACGCTCAATACTTTTCGTTGATACTCATCGAGTTTATCACCATAGCCGTAAAGACTAGCTTGCTGAAAGTCATTTTCGGCGCTACTTAGCTCCAGTAAGACATTACTTATTTCGCCTGTTTCGGGAGGTGCTTTAAGTTTTACGCTTAAATAAGCCAGCTTCTCTGCAATGGAGTGTCTTAAAAGAAGCGAACCGGCCGTGAGTAAAAACACAAATATTAAGAAGACAAATAGTAGTCTTTGTAGAATACCGGAAGTCTTCTCTCGTTTTCTTTGCACCTTAAACTTCATAGATCATCATTCTATTTATCCCCTTCTTTTCTGCCACCTATAATGACGCATTCCCGTATACCAACCTACAACATACTACTCCCCATATGATCCAAATCGTTAACGGGTCTCCTGTTTACCAATCCTAATCTTATTTTAATCTGTATCTAATATTAGACAGGTTAACTTTGCAAAGTTAAACTAAAAAATATATTATGCTTTATTCAATATTACTAGGTGTCATTGGCGGGCCTGAATTGGGTGTCATTGTTATTGCATTGTTATTGCTCTTCGGCGGCAAGAAAATCCCCGAACTGATGCGTGGATTGGGGCAAGGCGTACGTGCCTTTAAAGAAGGACAATATGATGAAAAGCCAACACCCGAGCCTGCAAATAAGGAGGAATCAGCTTCTAAATAAAAGTGTAGCCATGAGATTGAACGACTCTTCTATCGCAGCAAACTGCTTGTTCTTTGATTCTATCAAGTCTTGTTTCGGAACTTTGATCGCTTTTAGATATTGATCATAGAGACTTTCAATGGCTACAACATTTTGCAGATTCTCCACCCCCCAAGTACCGAGATAGCTATTTAGCTTTTTAACATTTATTCCGACGTAAGGAACCGCATAACTCATGGCTGTTATGGCGCCGTGTAAACTGGTACCGATGTAACATTGCGCATTGGCAATTAAATACATAATGTCCCAAATAGTAACGTCGTTAAAAAATTGAGCATCGCCGTCCAAATGAGGGAAAATCAATTGTAAAGCTTCGTCATCATTATGATTTGATGCTTTTCCTATCGGGCATAAACAGATGTCTGCCCCGGTTTCATGGTGAATAGCATTTAGAAGTGCAGCTATTTTTTCCTCTTTTTGTTTTGCGTGATTTCGATTAATCTGAAAAAACACATATTTCCCTTTTTTTAACGCCACAAAATGCCGCACATCAATATTTACCAATTCGTCCAGGTGTTCAATAGCGTAAAATTTAGACATAAGGATAGCCGAATCAGGGTATAATTTAGTCTCGACCCCCTTATTTTTCAGATTTTTCCGGGTAATGGTGTCTCGCACGGAAAAATAGTCGACATTCTTTAGTTTCTGCTGTAAGCCCTCTATTTTAGTGAAAATTTGCTCTGGTATTTCCGAACCACCCAGTGAATTGAACAAGACGTGATCAACGCTCTTAAAATCTGTTTTATTGAACACAAAAGGAAGCACCGTTTGTCCTTTCAATTTGCGTTTCGCCCATTTATTAAGGTCAATAAACTTCTCTAAATGATGCTGGTAACGCCTTATTAACCGATACCTTTCATTCAAAGCCACCAACAAAGAATTCCAAGTGACTGCGATAGCCTCGCCTCCCGCAACGATGATATTGGCTCTTTCATTGTTCGCATTACACGCACGATAAAATGCCTGTATATCTTGAGTTGGTTTTCCTCCCAAATCGCTTAAATCGCTTTCTATCATTCCAAAATATCCGATATCTAGCGGGTGTCCATATGTTTTTAATTGTTGCTCGATGATAATCGGGAATAATAAATCGCCGTAGTTAAATCGGTCAAAAGCCCCTATAATTAATATTTTATTCATTTGTTAGCAATTTAGCCGGTTATTTTCTGTTTTATCTTGTCCATAAAATTACGCATCAATATTTTTTCATCTGCACATAAACCGAAAAAATAGATGCTCAATCCAAAAACAAATCCCGTGAGCGGGATCGTAATTAAAAATCGATAATGATAGTGGATATATTTTGTTGCCAATACGCCTACGAGTAAAACTATTATTAACGGAATAACTTCCCGATAGACTACTCTTGACAAGTAAGTGCGAATGGATAAGCCTCCTAAATGTCTTAAAAAGAACATTCGTAGCACACAGGCTATGAATTCAACAACGGCATAACTTATGATGACAGCATATACCGGGTAATGAAGTGAGAGTAAAATATAAGCAATTGGCAAATTTAATAGCAACGTAGTACCTACCACTATCTGATAATATTTAATATTGCCAATAGCTTGTGCTGCCGATTGCAAACCGATTGTTAATTGATTGATCAGGGTAGCTATGAGAATAAGCTGACAGAAAACGACCGTATGTGGTGGTACATTTTTCAACCAAAGTTTCAGGATCGCTTCCATTTCAAAACAAGCCGGAACGGCAATAAGCGCGAGCAAGAAAAAGCCGAATTTGCTGGCCATCATAGCCAGACGTAACATTCTCGGCCGATCATTGGCCCCTTCGCTTTTCATAATTTGAGGATTGAGTGCTCGCAGTAAGGTTGCGGAAAAAAAGTTAAGTTGGGCCGCTACTTGATTAGCGATCCCATACGCTGCATTGATAACGGCCCCTAAAAATATATTCAAGAGGATGGCTAGACCCTGTGTTCTTCCTAGCCCACATAGTGTACCCAATAGGTTCCATCCGGCGAAAGTGGACAACTCCTTTAATAATGGCTTATCAGCTTGTACTGTAATTCCACTTAAAGAACAATCAGCATACTTTCGTAAACAATAAAAAGCATAAAGTAAGAAACTGACAACACTAACGAGAGCGGTAAGTGCCCCGTAAACCATTAGTCTGTCATAAGAAAGCACTGTTAATAATAAGGCAATTCCCAACTTCAATAATGTTTCTATTACATTCACGACAGCCACCCAGATCATGTTCTCATGAGCAATTAAAGCCCCATTAAAAGGAACAACCACTACATTAAAAAAAACGGTGGCCGCCATAAAATGATAGACAAAGCGTGTTGCTTCCAGTCTATTCGCCGGAATATTCAATGTTCCGTTAAACAAGAACAAACCCGCGATTTCCAGAGCGGCTACGATAATAATAGCAATTACAATATGTAATAGCATACTATTACTAAACACACGTTTTTGCATCGCTAAGTCGCCCGCCCCTTGGTAAAATGACAAAAAACGCTGTGTGGATGAGGCCATGGTGGTATTGAGGAAGGACAACATCAATACAATACCCGCAACCAAGTTAAACAAGCCGTAATCAGTACTTCCAAGTATATCTAGTACTATTCTTGTCGTATAGAGCGTTATGCCGGTAGTAACCAACATTCGTAGGTAAAGTATGGATGTATTAAGAGCTACTCTATTCGCTGCACGCATTTGTTAGTTTTAGTTACCTTTGTGTTGGCCTTAGAAGATATATAGTCAAACCCTTCGTCTCCTTTTCAAGCTACGAAATTAATAACACGGCCATACCTATATAAAAATCGTGCCGTTCCTCTTTAAAAATTGAACTATTGGACTGAAAATTGTTAGTTAAGGGAAAACGTTATACATCCATGGTTGAATTTTCCATTTGCATACCTGCTTATAAAAGCCGATACCTACAATCGTGTATAGAAAGTATTTTGCAACAAACCATCGATAACTTTGAGTTGATTATATTGAACGACTGTTCCCCCGAACCTGTAGATCTTATCGTGCAACAATTTGAGGACAATCGGATACATTATTACCGCAATGACAAAAATGTCGGAGCCATTAATCTCGTTGACAATTGGAATAAGTGTTTATCGCTAGCCAAGGGAAAGTATCTGATGATTATGGGCGATGATGATGAATTAGAGCCGGATTATTTGCAGGAGTTCTCGAAACTTATTCAACAATATCCAACATTAAATGTATATCATTGTCGAAGCAAAATAATCAACGACGAAGGTGAAACCATGATGCTAACACCGGCACATCCGTCGTTTGAAAACGTATATGATAGCATTTGGCACCGCTTGGCTCAGTATCGTTCAAACTACATTTCTGACTTTGTATATCGCGTTGAACCACTTAGAAAGCAAGATGGATTTTATAAGCTCCCCCTTGCCTGGGGTTCGGACGATATAACAGCTTTTATGGCTACGGGACAACTCGGTATTGCACATACTAATAAGGCTGTTTTCCGATACAGAAGTAACGCTTTGTCCATCACCTCAACGGGAAATAACTTACATAAAATGGAGGCAAACATCGGCTATGCGAACTGGTTAAGAGCATTTCTTAGTGAAAAACCAGCTAATGAAGAGGCTCTTGTTATTCACAGGTATCTTGTGAAGAAGCAAGATTATCTCATGAGCAAAAGAAAAATTTTCACGATGGCGCTATCCATGCGCTATTCCCTATTTGGCAATTTTTGGCTGTGGCTCAAACACCGTCGCGTGTTTGACATACAAATAAAGGATATTTTTATTGCCGCAGTAAAGAGTATAAATTTAAGAGAAACGAAATAGTGAAGATTGTATTCAACCCGCCGGATAATAAAGAAAATCAATATATCAGCTTAATGGTCGCCCCATTACGTGAATCGGGTTTTGAGATCTACCCGTTGGACAGTTTCTTTTCGTCATATAAGCATTTCAAATCAATTGATCTAGTGCATCTTAACTGGTTCGAAAATGTTGATGACAGCAGTTTTTTTGTCGCTTTTCGGAGTTTTTTCCGAAAAATGATTGTACTTCTAGCGATTAAATTATTTAGAAAGCCGCTCATATGGACCATGCATAATCGAAGTTCGCATGAAAAAGGCCTTCGTTTCTTTAGTCGCACCCTTACTGCCCTGCTTGTCAAATGGGCCGACCGCATCATTATTCATAGCCATGCCTCAGCCAGTATATTAGCACAACGCGATAGACAAACCACTGCCAAAATCATATACATACCCCATCCAAACTTTATTAACGTATATGGACCTATTCAACCGGGCCCGGAAGATTCCAACTTATTAAAGTTGCTTTTTATGGGAGTCGTTAAGCCTTATAAAAACATTGAATTGTTGATTAAATTAGCATGGGAATTTAACAAGGAATTACAATTGACCATAGCCGGAAAGCCTTCGACAGATAAATACAGGCGAGAGCTGGAAAAGATGGCTACAGGTGCGGATAACTTAAATCTTCAGTTACGTTTTATTGACGACGCTGAAATACCCTACTTCTTTCGCGAAGCCGATTTATTAATATTACCTTATGATTTAGAAAGCAGTTTAAATTCGGGCACTGCTATTCTAGCATTTTCTTACGGAAAAACTGTGATTTGCCCCCTTATTGGTACAATAGCGGATATGAATGAAATGCATGCTGATATGCTTACCTATAACTATGACGACAAGCATCAGCACGAATCTATATTGAGGAAAACTATCGCCAAGGCCGTTGCGTTAAAGAAGCATAGCAATCATATTTTTAAGGAAAAAGGGGATCGATTACTTAGGTACGTGCAATATCGAAATAATAACCATCAAATCGGAGTGGATTTAATCCGTACGTATAGGGAACTTTTAACGGATAAATTCAATAAGAATACCTAATTTGATGAAAGAAAACATAAACTGTACCTCTGATAGATGAAGTATCATCGCGCTAAGATAATTTATTATCATGAAAATACTCTATATAAATGCCTTATATAGCCCCCTTATACAGGGGGGAGCAGAAATCTCCCTAAAAGCTATTGCGGAGGGGATGCAAGCCGCCGGGCATGAAGTTGCTGTACTGAGTTTAAAGCCCACAGGTGATTTGAGCACAGAAGAGATTGACCATATAAAGGTTTATAGAACGGCATTAAAAAATTTATACTGGCCTTTTGAAAAAATACGAACAGGAAAACTAGATCGAATGTTTTGGCATGCACGGGATCGATACAATGCAGCCATGAGGCAAGTCGTTAAAAAGGTTATCGAGAAAGAAAAGCCTGATATTGTTTCATGTCATAATTTAGTTGGCTGGAGTGTTGCGGTTTGGGATGAAATAAAAGCTGCGAATATCCCAATTGTTCAGGTACTCCACGATCTGTATTTGCTATGTCCAAACAGTGATATGTTTAAAGATGATGCTTCGTGCGACACGCAGTGTTTTAGTTGTGCTTTATTAAGGCAAAAGCATAAAAAATTGTCGGGTAAAGTAGACGCGGTGATTGGTATTAGTAAGTTTATTCTGAGACGCTTTGAACAGTATCAATACTTTGATAAAGCCAAAAAATACGTCATATACAATACCAGGGAAATACCTGAAACGCCATTACCACAGCCAAGAGCGCATGATACTAATTTCACCATTGGCTATATAGGCACCTTAGCAGAAAAGAAGGGGATTGAATGGTTATTAGACCAATTTAAACGCCTTTCGATCAATGCTCAACTACAAATTGCCGGTGGTGGAAAAGAGGACTATGAGCGCTTCTTAAAAGCCAAAGCCGAGGGTGCGAATATTTCGTTTATCGGCTATACAGATCCGGCGGCATTTTATAAAACTATTGATGTGTTAGTGGTTCCATCACTTTGGCAGGAACCCTTAGGCATGGTGGCAATAGAAGCGCTTGCTTACCATCTGCCGGTTATTGCGAATGCCGTGGGAGGTTTACAAGAGACCGTTATAGAGGGCTTTAATGGGTTATTGTGTACATCAGAAGAGATGAACTCGTTGGGCGATGCGATACAGCGTTTGTATGACGAGCCCTTATTGTACGATACCTTGGTAAAAAATGCGCGCAAATCGGTAGAAGCTATTCTCAGCAAACAAAGGATGATAAATGAGTATTCAACTGTATTAAATGAAACGATCCGTGGAAGCAGGGCATAAACGTTATTTTTTAACAGAGCTATTATTCTGTTTAGCCATACTGAGTGTGTTTCTACCGTGGAAAGTATACCCCATTGTGTTTCTTCTTGCATCGGTTATATTTTTTATCAGCGCATATCAATTGGATCCAAAAAGCCTGAAAAAGTTCCTGCGGCAACCCTGGTTTTTAGCTATCAGTGCGTTCGTTCTCTACGCCTGCGGAAGCTTCTTCCTTACAACAAATGGACAACCGCAAATACGGGACAGCCTGATAAAAATGCTTATCAATATCTGTTTTTTTATAACCGGCATTTACCGGTTAAATCAGCTTGACAAAGCAAGTCTTGTCCGTATAATCGACTGGACGATGCATATTATCTTTTTACTGTGTTTTATACAATTACTTGTATACCATCAAGCGTTCCATTTTCATTTGTTAACAGGTGCCTCTTCTTCCGCTAAGGGCAGCGCTCTATATAATAAAGAATTATTTTTTTGGGGATTAAGTGATAAAAATATGTTTGGAGCCAGACTGGCCTTATTAGGCTTCATCTACCTCTTAATTCCGCTGGTAAGGGATTCCCGTATAAGTTGTCTGCGGATCTTACTTGTTTTTTTGCTCGCCTTTCTTTCACTATCGAGAACGCCTATCGTAGCATTACTCATTGGCGTGTTTCTTGTTTTTTGGTTTTTTGCAAAAAAGCCAATCAGAGCTGCTTTGCTTGTTGGTCTATGCGCATTGACGCCTTACCTATTTGTAAAAGTTTTACGTGTAGACACACTCACGGCTTCCAATGATGGTATGGGGGTACGAATAACTTATTGGAAGGCCTTTTTTCAACATTTTGATGAAATCCGTCCGTGGGGCAATGGTTTCTTGAAGGGAGGGGATTTTTTACGGCGACACGCAGCTTACTACCATGGTGAGCCTCATATTCACAACACTTTTTTGTCCAATTACCTGGAACTTGGTATCGTAGGATTCATCTCTTATTGCCTCTTCCTTTGGTTTTTTTATCGCTACTGTATACATATGAATAATCTCCGTAGTTTCTGGCTGGCAGTATTTTTGCCTCTACTAGCCATTATGATGATTCTCTATTCAGGATATGATAACGACATCATACTTTATTTACAGTTGGCATTTGTATTGGGAAGTTTTCAAACAATAGTTAAGGAAAAAATAAAAATCGGATTTTAAATGAACACAAAGGTGCTTATTGACAGCAGGTGGGCAGGAAATACAGGAATTGGCAGGCTGTACCGAGAGGTAATGGACAGAAAACCACCACATGTAGTGGGTGAGCATGTTAAAAGCAATATGCGATTGGGGAGCCTTTATTCCCCCTTCATGTTGGGAAAAGCAATCCGTTCTTCTACTGCAGACATTTTCTACAGTCCATCCTTTATGCCACCCGCTTTCTCCAGCATACCTTTTGTCATTACGATACACGACTTGATGCACTTATTTTATTACTCTCCTCTACATAAAATATACTATCAACAAGTCATTGCGCGATTAGCAAAGAAAGCAAAAAAAATAATCACCGTTTCACACCACAGCAAACAGCAACTGGTCCAACTTCTTGGTATTGATGAACACCTCATTACAGTCATTTACAACGGTGTAGACGAACGGTTTATTCAGAATGAGGAGCGTATAAAGCTTGACCGTCCTTACCTATTGTATATTGGTAACCGGCGCAAGAATAAAAACATTCCTGCAATGATTCGCGCTTTTGCGCGTGCTGCAATAGATAAAGAGATAATTTTCGCGCTTTCGGGTGAGCCTGATACTTTCTTGCTTCAAGAGGCAGAACGTTCGGGCGTCCGCGAAAGAATAAAATTTTTAGGTTTCATACAAGAAGAGACTTTGCCACAACTTTATAAGGGTGCTTTGGTCACTCTTTACGCATCCTTAATGGAAGGATTTGGATTACCTATATTGGAAGCGATGGCATCCGGCACGCCTGTTTTGACGTCAAACGTCAGCTCACTTCCGGAAATAGCCGGCCCCGGTGCTTTATGCGTTGACCCTTTAAATATTAACGAAATGGCAAATGGAATCGAGCAATTGGTTAACAATAACGAACTTAGGAATTATTATATCGAAGAAGGAAGGAAACGAATAAACGCTTTTCAGTGGGAACATACCGCAATTCAGACCTGGAAAGCAATACTTTCATAACTCGTAGAGCATGTCAAGATGAAAAAAGTGCTACTTACAAAATTCTGGTTTATTTCTATGAGCCTCATTCTTTGGTGCTGTTCATGCTGCCAAACAAAGCCGAAATCCAACAAGGGCGCCGATACCAAGAAAACCGAAAACACACAAGTTTATCAGGTGTTGAATGTACAAGCCTTTCAAGCGAAAGGAGACGGTAAGGCAGATGATACGGAAAATATACAACGAACCATCAAGGCGGCACAAAGAGGAGATACTATTTTGATCCCGGAAGGGACCTACTTAGTAAAAACACTGGTTTTGAAGTCGGATATTAATATAAAATGTTTAGGGTTATTAAAACAAGTTCTTCCGAGCGACACACAGAACTTCACCCGTGTTGTCCAAAATTCCTCCGCTCCTCTATTCTTTGGAAGAAATTTAAGGAACGTAAACCTGCGTTTTCGCGCATTTACCGTAAACGAAGCATTGTATGTCTCAAAAAGCACCAATATTCGCATTACAGATACCCACATCAAAGGAAATGACAAAAAAATATATGCCTTTCCCGGCATGCTGTTTTATGAGTGTGATACCATCGCTATTAGGAACAGCAACATCACCTCCTACGGTTCCGCGCGCCAGTCAGCCTCGACCTATCAAGCAGGAACCGGGATTCGATTACTATCTTGCAGTAACATTAAGATCGAAAACAATCAGATAATAAAAAATGGCGAGAATGGTATTTTTATGCACGGAAGCGGCAGAGCAACTATAAAAAATAACCACATCGCGTACAATGGAATGAGTGCTATTCAGATTGGCTTCGGGAAAGCAAAAAAAGAGCAGTACTTTGACATTTCCAACAATACATTGAATCATAACGCGGCTGATGCTATTGATATCAACAATAAAATAACTTCCGACCCTTTTCCCATTCACTGTATTATAAAAAGCAACAGGAGCTTGAATAACGGATTTGTTGCAGGCAAATCAACAGTGGACGGATCGGGATTGGCTACTTTAGTTAATGTAAGCGAAGTTCAACTCTTCAATAATAGATCGCAGCGATCGAATCGCCCGGCACTTTACTTAGAACGCTGCGGTATTATCCAGGCCGAAAACAATATCACTGATAATAAAGTAGAAATTGTAAAGTCGTTTAATACGATTTTTTTAAAGAATAACACGTTCGATGCCTTAACTGCACTTGCAAACACGAAAGGTACTACTTTACAATTAGCAGGGAATAAGCTCCGAACTTTATTGCTACCAAATGGTATTACGATAGATTCGCTCATTTTAACCCGTAACTTGCTTACCAATGCGAGCTTGAATATTAACCTGCAAGGTCGTGTAATACTGAACGAAAATAAGATTTTCAGCAACCAACCAACCGGCGCCGTCCTACTTGTCAAATCAAAGAGTGCTTCACTTGCAAATAATAGTATAAAGAGTACTTCCGGTTATGCTATTACTGTTAGAAAGACAGCCGATGCAGTTCGTCTGGAACACAATATTATCGAATCGGTTAACGCTTGTATTATAGATGAAGGCTCCAAGAACTTAGTAGTAGAGTTTAACGAACTTATTTCTCTTCAGGGTGGAAAATTAAATAGAACATTAATAAGCCAAAACCCTAACAACCTTATACTGAGAGGCAATACGCATAAAGGTGGCAAAACGGACAACTCAATCCGTTTAGAAGGTACCGGACACGCCTATATTGCCGACGAGGAAATTGTTAGCGGATATCCTGATTATGGTAGGGTTGTTGTTAAGAAGTTGTAGTTAGAAATGAAAACGATATTATATATTCCCACCCTAAATGCCGGAAAGTTATGGGCAGACGTAATTCAAAGCATTAAGACACAGCTTGTTCAACCCGATAAGGTTGTAATTATTGACTCCGGCTCAACCGATGGTACACTGTCGCACCCTTCCATGAAAGATTTCGAGATTATCCACATTGATAAAAAAGATTTTGACCATGGAGGGACGAGGCAGATGGCGGTTAATCGCTTCCCCGATGCTGACATATACGTTTTTCTGACACAAGATGCAGTCCTTGCCAATGCGCATTCCCTAGGCAATCTAATAAAGGTATTTGACAAAAATCCTCAAATTGGAGTAGCTTACGGACGCCAACTTCCACATATTGGAGCGAAAGGATTAGAAGCTCATGCCCGGCTATTTAACTACCCCGCACACTCGCAATTGCGCGGGCTGGATAATAGAAGTAAGTATGGTATTAAAACGGCCTCCTGCTCAAACTCTTTTGCTGCCTATCGGAGAACAGCATTTGAAGAAGCCGGTGGCTTTCCGAGCGGCACTATTTTGGGAGAAGATGTTATAGCAGCCGGGCGTATTATCTTAAATGGTTGGCAACTTGCCTACCTCGCAGATGCGCAAGCCCATCATTCCCATAGTTATTCGGTAAAAGAAGAGTTCAAACGATATTTCGATATCGGCGTTTTCCACGCCACCAATGCGTGGATATTTCAAAACTTTGGACATGCAGAATCGGAAGGTTTTAAATATGTAAAGTCTGAATTTTCTTATATCGTTAAACATCATGTTACTGAACTTCCAAAAGCTTTTTTCTCTACCGCCGCCAAATGGTTCGGTTACAAGCTTGGACTGGCCCATAGATATTTACCCACCCTTTGGAATAAATGCTTTTCCATGCATAAAGCGTATTGGAAATGATCTCAAAGCAATATAGATCGCTAATCGAACCCTCCATTTTGTGGAAAAAAATCCCCACTTATTATCGCTAACAAATTGAAATTGAATCTAAAAAGTGGGTTTAAATACCTATAAACAGGCATTCGGGGATTTGGCATATTTCTTGGCTTTTGCTTAACATATAATTAGAAGAGACATGTTAAGAGATTCGCAAATACAAGAAATGAAGCAGGCTACCAGTGTAGATCAAAGCATTGTTGTGCCTAATGTGATGCTAAGAACATCGTTTACCAGTTTAATTGAAAACAATTTTTTGCACTATGCAGACTTCCCTATCATTCTTATTAATAAAGGTGAAGCGCTCGATATAACGTCTAAATTTTTCAAAAGAAGCTTTGATATCGTATTTTCTCTAGTGGCTTTGATTCTTGGCTTTCCCCTATTTTTATTAGTTGCCATTATTACCAAGCTAAGCTCAAAAGGGCCCGTTTTTTACAAACAAGAACGTATCGGCTTACATGAGAAACCATTTTTCATCTATAAGTTTAGAAGCATGTATATTGATGCGGAGAAGTTTGGTCCGCAGTTAGCTCAGGATGTAGATCCACGTATCACACCATGGGGAAGGCTGATGCGTAAAACGCGCCTTGACGAAATTCCGCAATTTTGGAATGTGTTAAAAGGTGATATGTCAATTGTTGGTCCTCGTCCGGAAAGAGCACATTTTATTAAGCAAATTGTAGATAAAGCCCCGAGCTATAAAAAATTATTGACTATCAAACCAGGTATTACTTCTATTGGACAGGTTAATTTTGGATATGCGCAAACGGTTGATGAAATGTGTGAGCGGATGTTATTAGACTTGCAATATTTACAAGGAATTAACTTCTTTGCCGACCTCCAAATAATTTTTAAGACGGTAAAGGTCATGTTTCAAGGAAAAGGTAAATAGATATTAGGCATCATTTTTGTAAAAATGTTATAGCATCTATCTATTTATATATGAAAAAACAAACTATTGGAGACAGCAATTCCAAACCACCTTACATAAACCACACCATACTAGATAAGAAGAGAAGCTTAAGGCCTTTCTCTTCTTTTTTGCATACACAAAGCGGCAAGCCAACCTCTCCAAAAGAGGGTATATTGAATTATGTATTTTATTGTGACCAACCGTCGCAACAAAACTATGCAGTCATTCAATTTCGGAAATTAGTCATTGAGAACAGCTATTACCTTAACATCAAACAACAAAGCAATCTGAACGATGACGAGATCAACAACTTTATTAATTACACTTACATTCCTTCAGATAATCTCCATGATACGCTTGCACAAATTTTAGTAGATTTTATGATCAGCCAACCCGATGCGTTATTGATTATTGAGAAAGATACGGGGCTTTTTCAAGTCCTTTTAAAAAGTTTGTGGAAGGAATTTACAGCACTTTTTGACGTTCAGGGGCTTTATGATGGCTCTTGGGTTTCAGTTAAGCCTGATTTGGATTACAAAGCCTATTCTTTGCGGCGAAAATTCAAACTATAGGCCAGGTATATTTTAGCTGAATATACTTCACATGTAATATAAAGTTTGTGCACTGACCTTTCTCTATTGCCTCCATAAAATAGTTACGCAATCGGTTGCGTTGATTATCTTTTTGTTCTATTTTAGCTCCTTACAAATATTATAAACAATCACGTTCAAAAAAACGCTTTATTTATGTGTGGAATTGTAGGCTATATTGGGCATAGGGATGCCTGGGAAATAATAATCAAAGGGTTAAAAAGATTAGAATACAGAGGATACGACAGTGCGGGTGTCGCACTTGTAAATGGAGAAATGAACATTTACAAAAAAGCCGGTAAAGTGAATGACCTCGAGCGCTTTGCAGAAAATGAAGAACTGTCCGGTAGTTTAGGAATGGGGCATACACGATGGGCTACTCATGGAGCACCGAGTGACAGAAATGCACACCCCCATCTTTCCGGGAGCCAAAAATTAGCTATCGTTCACAACGGAATTATAGAAAATTACGCTGCAATCAAGGAAATGCTTGTTCAAAAAGGACATACATTTTTAAGCGACACCGACACGGAAGTTCTTATTAAATTAATAGAACAGATTCAAATGGAGGGTGAATCTGATTTGCGAGAAGCCGTTCGAGTTGCATTGACACATGTTACAGGTGCTTTCGCCATCGTAATCTTAAGTAAAGAAGAACCGGATTTATTAATTGCTGCCAGGAAAGGGAGCCCTATGGTAATTGGAATAGGAGAACATGAATACTTTGTTGCCTCTGATGCATCGCCGATTGTTGAGTATACGAAGCAGGTATATTATCCTGATGATAATGTGCTTGTATTTCTTAACAGAGAAAATATGGAGATAAGAGACCTCGCAAATCTGAAAATTACTCCATATATTCAAGAGCTTGAATTAGAACTGGAAGCGTTAGAGAAAGGTGGATACGAACATTTTATGCTTAAAGAAATTCATGAGCAGCCGCGTTCCATTGCCAACTGTATGCGCGGACGAATCCATGCAGAGGAAGCACGAATCAACCTTGGAGGAATAAGCGAATACGCCAATAAATTTTTGCAGGCACAACGGATTATTATTGTGTCTTGCGGAACTTCATGGCACGCTGGATTGGTAGGTGAGTACCTAATTGAGGAATATGCACGGATACCCGTAGAGGTAGAATATGCTTCCGAATTTAGGTATAGGAATCCTATTATCGGTAAAGACGATATAGTCATTGCCATTTCGCAGTCAGGCGAAACAGCAGATACGATGGCAGCGGTAGAGTTAGCAAAAAAAGCCGGAGCAACGATCTTTGGAATATGCAATGTTGTCGGATCTTCTATTCCACGACTATCGCATGCCGGGATGTATACCCATGCAGGCCCGGAAATCGGCGTCGCTTCTACCAAGGCCTTTACGGCGCAGGTGACCGCGCTTTCACTTTTAGCCCTTTATATAGCAAATCATAAAGGCAGTTTGCCTTCCTCCAGAATTGCGACCTTACTAGCCGAATTGCAAAAAACACCGGATCTCATCACAAGCTGCTTAAAAAGCGAGCCACTTGTACAATTAATTGCAAGCGAAATTAAGGACAGTACGAATTGCTTATTCCTTGGCCGCGGTATCAACTTTCCTGTAGCACTTGAAGGGGCACTTAAACTAAAAGAAATTTCTTACATTCATGCCGAAGGCTATCCGGCCGCAGAAATGAAGCATGGTCCGATTGCTTTAATAGATGAGCAAATGCCTGTTGTAGTTATTGCTACTAAAGATTCTTCGTACGAAAAAATTATCAGTAATATACAGGAAGTGAAAGCACGTAAAGGTAAGATCATCGCTATTGTAACCGAGGGAGATACGGTCATCCGAGACATAGCAGATTATATCATCGAAATTCCGTTTTGTGAAGAAGCATTAACACCTATTTTAGCCACAATCCCGCTGCAACTGCTATCCTATCACATTGCCGTTATGAGGGGTTGCAATGTCGACCAGCCTAGAAACTTGGCAAAATCAGTAACGGTAGAATAATGGTTAAGATTTTAAAGCGTCCAGCACAAGTACCCGTAGAACCACCAACGGGTACTTATTGTGCTTAGACTATTCACACATGAAAAACGTCGATATGATATAAGTTTATATTCTTTGATAAAAATACAATTTATTTTTTATTTTAATAAAAAAAATTCAAATATTTTTTCAAAGTGTTACTTATTTACAAAAAGGAACAGTTGGTACACAAACAATTTTGGTTTTACAAGCTGCTATCCTAGCTATCAGCTGTTGGTGTACCCTGTTTTCCGTATCATTTTCTCCAATTCAGTCCTCACACTTTCTTCACTTACTTGTTTTTGAAGAAAGCCGTCAGCTCCTGCCTTCAAATATTTAGCGGCGTAAAGTTCTTCCTCAAGTGTAGAAAAAACCAATACCTTTGTTTCGCATCGTTTCTTTTTGATAAAATTCAAGGTCTTTTGGAAACTTCCATTTGGCATTTTGATATCTAATACGATTAAATGAAAGTCTTCTTTTGCTACCATGTCCAATACCCCCTGGTAGTTATCCGTTTGTCTAATAATGGCTTTGGGATATTGCTTTTGAATAATAAGGGAAATACCCAACCTAACAATAGAATGATCGTCGGCTATTAATATGTGGGGCGTGGCCATAAATTCATCAATTAGTAGCTTTTATAAATTCAAGTCTTACTGTTGTTCCGCTTCCAAGGGACGACTGTACAGAAAGTCTTCCCTTTTGCATATCCATAAAATCTCGGCAAATCATTAACGTAATCCCAATTCCTGTTTCCCCTGCGGTCCCAAGGTACTTGATCTTACCTGGATTATAAATATTTTTGAGTGTTTCTTCATTCATTCCTATTCCGGCATCTACAATGTCAACATATATTCTGCTATTATCCACTTGTTCCAATCTAATAGAGATACTTCCTCCCTTATCAGTAAATTTAATAGCATTATCCAGCACATGCTTAATAACAAACTGAGTCAGCATTGGATAGCCACTAGCGCGCATTACTTCTTCATAATAAGAGACGGAGACTGTTATTTGCTTTGCTTGGATAGCAGCATTATGCTGTTCCAATACGGAAGCTATAATGGCTTTCAAATTAAGTGCTACGGGGTCCTCATCTAACACCACCGATTGCTCTCTTGCCCAAACAACGGTTTTGTTAAACCCCTCCAACTGCAGCTCGGCTGTTTTTTTTAATTCCGGTAATAGCTCCAAAAACACCTCGTCGCCAATTCCGCGCTTTAAATAGTTATCTACAAACCAAATTGTATTTCCCAGAAAACCTCTCAGGTCATGCACAAGCAAACTAATCCACTTTATTTTCAATTGATTACTCTCCTCCAACTTCAAGATAGTTCTCTCTTGCTCTGCGATGACTGCTAATAGTTCCTCTTTACTTTTTGATAGCATTTATAACAAATCGATTAGAAAACACCAAACCCATTGTTCAAAAATATTGTCTTTTTGATGTTTATCGTTAAAGCTAATATTTTTTCTGCGCATATTTATATAAAATAATAAAACACCCAAATGCCTCTATTTGTTAAGTATTTATCAACACAAATTTTTATGAACGAGCCAATAACTGTTCCTTTATTAAAAAAATTGAAGGAAAACGGATTTACTACATTAATAGCAAGTGCCCGGGACGGCGACGACTTAGTATACATTCCGAGCAAAGAGCCTGAAAGAGGGGAACTTATGGACGATGCGTCCGTTACAGCGTTAAGTGAAAAGGAGTTATTGGGTATAGACGAAGTACTTAATAACTTTTCTTATTATCAAGAGAAAGGTATCGAAATCGAAATTGATGCTGGAGAATAGAGAAATCAGTTATGCGTTTAAGGCATTATAAAAGCCGATGATTGCCGTGTAACGGCAATCATCGGCTTTTATTTACTTTTTTGCACTCATATAAAAGATGAGCTCTCCTCCGTTCATTAAATCAGCGTGTTTTAGCTTATAGCTCTTAACTTCTTCACCGTTTAGCGTTACTTTCTTAACAAAAACATTTTTATCTGACTGATTAATCGCTTTTACTATGAGGGTGTTCCCATTGTCGAACTGTAATTTTGCATTTCGAACGGCGGGGCTTCCCAACCAATATTCATCAGATGCCGGAGCCACCGGATAAAAGCCTAGCGAACTAAAGATGAACCAAGCACTCATTTGGCCGCAGTCATCATTTCCACCTAAACCGTCTGCCCCATTGTGATATTGATGCTTAAGAATCATTCGGATCTTTTGCTGAGCCTTCCAAGGCTCACCTGTTATATTATACAAGTAAGCTACGTGGTGCGAAGGCTCATTTCCATGCACATAATTCCCGATAATGCCATCTCTTGTAATATCTTCCGTATGTGCGAAGAACTCATCTGGCAAATGCATACTAAATAGCGAGTCTAAATAGCGGGACAAACGCTTCTTACCGCCCATATTGACCATCATTCCTTCAGGGTCGTGAGGCACATACAAACTAAAGTTCCATGCATTCCCTTCAATAAATCCTTGTCCATCGGTCTTAAGTACATCAAAATCTCTTTTAAAGGTGCCATCAGTCATCCGCGGACGCATAAATCCAACGGAAGGATCATATACGTTTTTCCAATTGGATGACCGTTTAATAAAATCCTGATACACATCCATTCTTCCCAATTTTTTAGCTAACTGAGCGATACACCAATCGTCATAGGCATATTCGAGTGTATTGGATACAGCGGTTCCGGAAATATCGGCAGGAACATATCCTTTGTCGATATAGGCACCGATACCTTCATAGTTTCTGGCATTTGCAGTTTGGATGCAAGCCTCTAATGCAGCCAATGCATCCCCTTTATAAACACCCTTTATGATAGCATCTGCAATAACCGATACGCTGTGATAGCCGCTCATGCACCAGTTATCATTCGCATAATGCGACCAAATAGGAAGCATATGCAAAACACTTTGTTGGTAATGTGCCATCATAGAAGCTACCATATCGGCGTTTCGTTTCGGATTGACGAGATTAAGATAGGGATGAAAAGCCCTAAACGTGTCCCACAACGAAAAAGATGTATAATTCGTGAATCCATCCGCCTGATGCACTTCTTGATCCAAGCCTTTATACTGACCGTTGTTATCCATGTACATTGTCGGCATAAGGGCCGCATGATACATTGCCGTATAGAAGTTAATACGATCCTCATTAGTTGGAACATCAACAACGATCTTTTGCAACTCCTTTTCCCATAATTGCTGTCCATGGTGTTTAACTCGGTCAAAGTCCCAATGTGGAATTTCAGCTTGCATATTAGCCAGCGCATTTTGCATACTTACAGGACTTATGGCAAATTTTATTTTGACCTTTTCTCCCTCTTCAGTACTAAAATCGAAGTGCATTCTGAGTTTTTTTCCAGCAAGATCCGGAAAATTTTTCTCTTGATTGAATTTTCGCCAAAAGCCTTTGTATACCTGTACAGGGTCATTATTTTGGGTACCATATTCTTTAAAAGGCTTCGAAAAACTCATCGCAAAGTAAACCGTTCGCGTTCGCCCCCAACCATTAGTTTGTCTATAACCGGTCACTAAACTATCATTGACTACCCGTACAACAGTCCATACGTTCTTATCATCATAGTTGTAAATTCCAGCCATCAAATCGAGAATAATATGACCATTACTTGATTTTGGAAACGTATATTGGTGAAATCCAACCCGAGCAGAGGTGGTCAATTCTGCCAAAATCTGATGATCATCTAGTTTTACCCGATAGTAATTAGGCTCTGCAACCTCATTATCATGGCTGTAGGCTGAACGATAACCATTTTCAGGTTGATCACTCGTTCCCGGATTCATCTGCACGTCTCCTGTGGTAGGCATAATTAAAAAATCGCCTAAATCGGAGTGGCCTGTTCCACTAAAATGCGTATGACTGAAACCTACGATTGTAGGATCCGCATACTGGTAACCCGCACAATATTTGTATACTTCCCCATTATATTTCCCATCCACGGCATACGGAATGGTATCGGTATCCGGACTAAGCTGTACCGAACCGAACGGTACCGTCGCTCCGGGAAAGGTATGTCCCATTTTTGCTGTTCCGATAATTGGTTTAACATACTGCACCAACGATAAATCTTGCGCATATGCCCCTATCGGGAGCATAAGAAAAATCAAGATTTTCTTCCATTTATTCATATATAGTTACTTATTTATTATCCACTGCTATCTTAAAGAGTACTCAAGGGTTCGCTTCACTACACCTACTTCTTAAAATAAGCCATTTTAGTGTTAAAAGCGAAATATTTTTATAAAACGTTAAGAGGAATACGTTATTGCTCTTATAATAAAGACAGCCGCAATCCTTATCAACAAACCAAAATGAGGATTGAACGGCCGTCTACGTGTAAATATATTAGCTAATTGTTGGTTTTTTTGCATACTCAGCCCATAGTTCGTCTACGGTTTTACCGGTATTCTTTTCCCAAAAAATATCCGAATACGTTTTAGTGCGCATTGCTGCATCTAGTTTTTTAATCGTGCCCCTTTTTATGTTTTTTTCAATCCAGTAGAAGAAGCGGGCAGTTATCCGATATGCGTTTTCATAAGATTGTTTTTCGTCAAATTCCGGTAGTTTCCAGTTTGCCCCTTCGTTGTCGACACCCAAAGTAAACCTCACGTAATCCGCAATCCCCTCTGTTATCCAGCCTGGCCCCGCACCGTCCGGATAAGATTGGACAAGGTGCATCACTTCATGCGTAACGACATCTACATCACCTGGATTCTTCTTAAACCATAGGGGATTAAAACGTACGACACCTCCAGCCGCAGCAGCAACACCTTTATAATCGGGATCAATTACAAAAACAACCTTCCTTGTCGTTTTCTTATTATATATTTTAGCCTCTTTGGGATAATTTATAAAAAAGACTTCAACAAGCCTCTTTTTAACCACCGTATCGAAGTCCACCGATTTGTTAATAAATATCAAACTATATTTTCCTTGCTTCATTGTATCGACAGACGTAGCTATTTTTATATCTTCATCTACTGCATCCCAGCGATTTTGAGCATGAGCGACCTGACACTGTATATAAATGAACCCGATTAGTGAAAGTACTTTGAATTTTGAAATAAACATTGTTGAAAATTTTAATGCATGACCAGAAGCCTTTTAAGCAACGTGTCTTGCTGTGTTTTTTGGTTTCGTTACTAATTGCTTGATGAAAACGAAAAAGGATATGCTTTTGCGTTGGTTCCCCTCGTTTTATTGGGTGTTTTATCCATTTGAAATAACAACTGACCACCATCTAAAATACGTTGGTGGCTTATCCAATTTTGATCAAGAGCCTTACCGTCTAACAAGGCGTCTTTGATGTAACGATTTTCATTATTATTTTGCGGCGCCGCAATTTCGAATCTTTTACCGTTCTCGAGGCGTAATATTACTTTTTTGAACAAAGGGGCACCCAAAACATATTGATCAGTGGCAGGACATACCGGATAGAAGCCTAACGCGGAAAATACATACCATGCCGATGTTTGGCCGTTATCTTCATCTCCACAGTAGCCGTCAGGAGTAGCTAAGTATAACCGGTTCATAACCTCTCGTACCCAATATTGGGTTTTCCAGGGTTGCCCCGCATAGTTATAAAGATAGATCATATGTTGAATAGGCTGGTTTCCATGAGCATATTGCCCCATATTAGCGATCTGCATTTCCCTAATCTCATGAATAACACCTCCGTAATAGCTATCGTCAAAGGTGGGCGACTGGTTAAATACAGAATCGAGCATGGTTACAAAAATCTTTTCACCACCCATTAAGTCGATAAGTCCCTGCACATCATGAAAAACACTCCAGGAATAATGCCAGCTGTTACCTTCGGTAAACGCATCTCCCCACTTAAGCGGATTAAAAGGCGACTGAAAAGAGCCGTCTTTATTTTTTCCCCGCATTAAATTCGATTCTTTATCGAACAGATTACGATAATTTTGACTGCGTTTTGCATACAATTCGATTTCCTTCTTTGGCTTTTTAAGTGCTTTTGCCAGTTGATAAATGGCAAAATCATCATAGGCATATTCCAATGTTCTCGCCGCATTCTCATTAATCTTTACATCGTAGGGAACATAGCCTAAACTGTTGTAGTATTCAACGCCCTTTCTTCCAACGGCAGACATCGGCCCCTCATTATTGGCGCCATGAATCAAGGCTTCATATAATTTCTCAATGTCATATCCCCTTAGGCCTTTTATATACGCATCAGCTACAACTGAAGCTGAGTTATTACCGACCATAATATCAGCAAAACCAGGACTACTCCATTCAGGTAAAAATCCCCCTTCTTTGTAATCATTAATAAGCCCTTCTTGCATTTCCTTATTGATGGAAGGGTACATCAGGTTTAAAAATGGATAAAGAGCTCTAAATGTATCCCAAAAACCTGTCCCGGCAAACATGTATCCTGGAAGAACTTCACCATTATAAGGACTATAATGGACAATTTTGCCCTTTGCATCTACTTCATAAAGCTTATTGGGGAAAAATAGCGTACGGTATAAGCAGGAATAAAAAGTTTGCAACTGATCAACACTGGCACCCTCTACCTGCAGTCTGCCCAGCTTCTCATTCCATACGGCGCGCCCCTTATCAGCGATTTGATCAAACGAATCATTGGCGAGTTCTTTCAAATTAAGCAATGCTTGTTCTTCGCTAATGAAAGAAGAGGCCACTTTTGCATGTACCTGATCTGTCTTTCCACGCACTGAAAACCCTACAATGGCACCTACATGATCAGCTGCTAATTCCGTTCGATTGGGATATTTCGTTGAATCGGCCCAGGTTGCGAAATTGCTGAACGGTTTATCAAAGACGATTACAAAGTAGTTTTTAAAATTTTTCAGCTTTCCTCTACTATAGCGCGAAGAATATCCAACAATCATATTCTTTTCCGGGATGATTTTCACCTCCGAGCCACGGTCAAAAGCGTCCAATACTACAAACGCACTATCAGTTTTAGAAAAAGAGAAACGAAACATGGCAGCCCTTTCAGTAGGCGTTACCTCGGCGGTTACATCATGGTCTGCCAAATACACGCTGTAGTAATAAGGTTTAGATACTTCCGCTTTATGCGAAAACCAGCTGGCTCGGTCCTCTTCATCAAATACCGCTTTACCACTTACCGGCATAAGAGAGAATTGTCCGTAGTCGTTCATCCAAGGGGATGGTTGATGCGTTTGCTTCAAACCTCGAATTTTATCAGCCGCATATGTATACTGCCAGCCATTGCCATTTTTGCCCGTTTGCGGTGTCCAAAAGTTCATTCCCCAAGGCAATCCAATTGCAGGATATGTATTTCCGTTAGACAAGGAAACTTTTGAGTCGGTGCCCATTAAGGGGTTTACGTAGTCGACCGGGTCAACCATTACTTCATTACTTTGCGCGCATGCAGGCTGCAGGGCCTCTAAGCCGCTGATCATGAAGACAGCAAAAGCATACGCCTTTATTTTATTTATCATCATATCTTATCGTCTTTCATTATAAATGCCAAATTCCGCTATGGCAGGTGCTTCTTTGAAACTACCAAAGCGGGCTCTTAATTTTTGTGCCCAAACAGTATCAAAACGAATAATCTTCACGCGTTTTTCATCGCGTCCATTTGCTAAGGGTGTCCATTTTCCTTCTGCATAATACTCTAACGTATAAGCCGACACATTGGATTTCTCTTCTGTTATTACCACGCTATTGAACGGCTGTTCTCTTCCCAAATCGATCTCTAGCCAAGGTTCTTTTACACTTGGATGAGCGCGCCAGAAGGTGCTAAATTTATCGTCGTTGGCAAAGTCCATAATATTCATGTCATAGCTCCAACTACTATTAGCTGACTTCATTTTAGCCAAATTGGATGAAATAATTGGCCCATCGTTGGGTGGTAATGTTGGTAGATTCTTTGGTCTTTGGTAAAGCTGCCCTATTTTCTTTAATGATTCGAGAGCATTGTCATCGATTATACCATCACGATTTGGAGCTACATTCAGAATAAAATTACAATAAACCTGATTAAAAGGTATAAGGTTGTCGTTCACTAAACTTTCTACATCTTTTAAGGAAGAAGTTGGAAAAGACGACTTCCAAAACCAATTCGCCTGTAAAGGCAAACAAGAAAGTGCCGGCAATTTATTTTGATCTTTCGATATATGCTGCCCTGCTCCTTGTTCGTAAGATTTTATATCTGTATAGAAAAGTGCTTCTGTGGGATATTTCGCAGCGTTTAAATCCATTACCAGACAATTTGGTTGTAGGGTCTTTATAAGTCTATATATCTCCTCAAAGGGTACATCGTCGTAAGAAATACGTGACCAAGGTGCGTCCCATCCATCGATAATTAGTGCCTCAATTTCTCCGTAATTAGTAAGTAGTTCAGTTAATTGGTCTTTTACCATCTTAATATGCTCGGTTGTTATATGGCCCGGTCTAAGCTGGTGATGGATATCCAAAATGGAATAATACAACATGACCTTCAGTCCTGCTTTACGAAAGGAGGTGACGTAAGCTTTTACAACATCTTGTTTCAAGGGACTATTCATTACGTTATAATCGGTTGTCTTCGTATCCCAAATAGCAAAACCGCTATGGTGCTTGGTTGTAAGGCATCCGTAACTCATGTGCGCGCTTTTCGCAGCCTCTGCCCATTGATCGGTATTTAGCCGCTTGGGGTTAAAAATGGCCGGTGATGCATCAGGATCAGCCCAGTCATCTTCCATATACGTAGGTATATTATAATGGATGAACATACCGAATGCCAAATCAATAAAGGCTTGTTGCCTATCCTTGAGTACGGAAGAATTCTGCTGTCCATAGGCAACAGACCAGCTTAAACTAATGGCAATGACTACAGCTAGAATAGATTTTGTTTGCTTTAGGTATCGTATCATATGCTTTTCATAATGGCTTGTATTGGTATCCATGGATGCAAATGAGGTTTCTTTGCATCCATGGATCAAATGTACTTAATTGTAACCTGGATTTTGTTGAAGGTTAGGGTTTAATATACGCTGTTGATTGGGAATTGGAAACAAAGCCTTTGTGGCATCGGTTGGTTGATGATCCCACCAAGTTTCCGTATGAAATTTACCAAAGCGGATTAAGTCCGTTCTTCTAAAACCTTCAAAAATAAATTCACGTCCTCTTTCAGCGAGTAATTCATCCAGAGTTAATGATCCGGTAGTATAAGCATTCGCATCCCAATCTTCGGCTTCGAAAGCGCGTCTTTTACTTGCATTTATGAGATCTACAGCTTCTTGTGTCGCTACACCGCCATTCTTTCGCATCAGTGCTTCCGCCTTGGCAAAGTAAATCCAAGTTAAACGATACACGTTCCAATCTGTGCTATTATAATATGGATGAGCTAAATCGCCTAATTGGTACTTATTGAAACGTACTCCACTATTGCCTTCCCCTGTATTCATATTGGAAGGTAATTTTTCCGGATCCGTCCCGTTGTTGATTGCTTCGAGATTTTTACGGATATTATCTACGAACACTAGAGGCTGATCTTGATATTCATCATTGGCTCCTAAAACAGGCTTTGTTGGATCATCAAAACGATATTGCGGGCCAATTAGCAGCCATTCATTTCTCCTTTTATCTTTTTCATTAAATGTACTATATACACCGGGAATCACGACACAACCATCGTTGCCATTTCTTCCGCCTCCCGTGATACCACGTTGATTAAAATAAAACATATCACCTGTCCACTGTGGCTGGGTGTTAGCTCGTTGAAAATCATACGCAATGGAAAACACCACCTCTTTTGAAATATCATTTTGGGGCTTAAATGCGTCAAAAATATTGGGCTCCAATACCAAAGCGCCGTTTTGTCCGCCAGCCTCCCCATTGATTAAGGCGTCCGCAGCCTTTATGCAATCGTCCCATCTAGGTGTGCCAGTCCATGTTTCTGCGTTTAAGTATAATTCTACCAACATCGCGTAAGCTCCCGCACGCGACATTCTTCCCAACATTTGCCTAGAAAGAACAGGCACGTTATTCATATTCTCCAGAATCTCTTTTTCAATAAAATTAAATACGTCCTGTCTCGAAGCAGTTTCCGGGCTTAGGGGTTCACCAACCTTGGTCACAATTGGAACATTGCCCCAAAGATCCATAATTTTTAGATAGTGGAAGGCTCTAAATAATTTTAGCTCTCCAATAAATGCCGACTTTTCTTCCTCTGTTATTCCCATTGCAGCAATATCACGTTTCTCTAAGTTTTCGATAGGATCAGTACATAAACCCATACCCCACCACATTAAATTCCAGGCACCTGAAATAAAGGTATCGTCGGGAATCCAAGTATGATAGTGCAAGCGTATCCACTTTCCTCCATCCTGTCCATGACGTCCTTTAACTGGCCACGCCAACTGGTCAGCTGCATACTCACTGAGTCTCCACCAACCATCCTGTCCAGGCGTAGCCCAAGCATTTGCATGGGTATACGGTCGTAAAACAGCTGATAAAACCTGCTCTCTATTATTATAATAATTATCTGTTACCAATTCATCATAAACTTTCTCATCCAAATTAGTACATGCGTTTATATGTAACGACAGTGCCAAGAAACATACAGCACGACCGATATTTTTTAAGTATTTCATTTCAAAAATATTTTCAGTGAATCAACTAAACTAGAATCCGATATTCAGCCCAACTAAAAAGGAGCGCGTACTTGGGTAAGGGTCTCTTGGATCCAAACCTAGCCTTCTACCA
This sequence comes from Olivibacter sp. SA151, assembly GCF_054130995.1. Lineage (NCBI taxonomy): Bacteria > Pseudomonadati > Bacteroidota > Sphingobacteriia > Sphingobacteriales > Sphingobacteriaceae > Olivibacter > Olivibacter sp. SA151. Next base: position 5,166,772 of record NZ_CP096391.1, read on the forward strand.
TTAATTTCATTTCCGAAGCCATTATCTAGGATAAAATCCGGGTCGGCACCCGAGTAACTTGTAAAGGTTGCTAAATTTTGTCCGGTTACGTATATTCTAAAATTACGCAACTTCGCTGTGTTAAGCTTAAATGTATAGCCCAAAGTCACTTCGTCAAGCTTCACAAAAGAACCACTCTCTATATAGTAGTCGGAATACATATAAGTGTCACTCAAGGCTTCATGTTTAGTAAAGGCTGATTCCAACACATTATTAGGTAACGCCACGCGATTGCCGTAGGAAAGCTCTGTTGTGTTTAAAACATCATATCCAAAACGTCCCCTAAAAAACACTCTTAGGTCAAAATTCTTATAGGTTACGGTATTATTCCAGCTGGCATAAAATTTGGGAATGGCATTGCCAATAACCGCCAAATCGGTATTTTCTAAATCCGTTCTAGAGTCGTTTATTTGATCAAACGGCACCGCTGAACCATCCTTTTTATAAAAAAGCCATTTGCCATCCTCAGAAAATCCAGCAAAACGTTTTCCATAGAAATTTCCGAGCTTTCCACCCTCCATTACTCTGAAAGCGTCACCAAGTGCGCCAGCACCTCCAATTGAGCCGAAGTCACGATAGCTAACCTTATAAACATCATTTGAAAAGCTATCCATTCGGGCACTATTGCTGCTAGCTGTAAAATCTGTTCGCCATGTAACTTTATCCGTCTGAATTACCGATGCCGTTAAAGTCAATTCGATACCCTTCGAGGATAATTGGCCTACATTTGTAACTAAAAAATCCCTTATAAAAGGAGGTTGCTGCGATTTATATTCGCCCAATAAATCGTCCGTAACTCGTTTATATGCGTCAATTGACCCACCTAATTTCCCATTAAACAGAGAGAAATCTAAACCTATATTGAATTCCTTTTTCGTTTCCCATTTTAAATTTGGATTAGGATTTCTGTTAGGACCGTAGGTCTGTCTCCAAATTCCATTCTCTCCTTCCGGAAAAATATAAAAATTCCCTGTGCCCAACGTTACAAGAGAGTTGTAGTTTCCGATATCCTGATTTCCTGTAACTCCGTAGCCTGCCCTTAGTTTCAAGTCATCCACAAAAGAGACCTCTTTCATAAACTCTTCTGCAGAAATATTCCAACCAGCAGACACTGATCCAAAATTTCCCCATTTGTTATTCGCCCCAAAACGGGAAGATCCCTCTCTTCTATAAATTCCTTGGAACATATACTTCCCCTTATAAGAATAATTTGCTCGACCGAAGAAGGCAATCAATTTGCTATCCCATTTATTGCTGTTCATCTCGGCTTTCCCGTCAATTAAGGCGTTTCCTGTTTGCAACTTATTGTCTTCAAGTACATCACTTGAAAAACCGAAATTTTTAGCATCAAATCCTTGTTCTACCGAACGGCGATAACTGTAACCCGCTACTGCTGTAATTGAGTGATCCTCGTTAACAATCGTTTTATAATCGATTGTAGGCTCAAACGCATAATCCGTACGCAAAAAAGAAGTTTGTTCCGCTTCACCCTTATAACCGTTACCATTCTTAAATGACGGTTCTGAATTCAAGCTTGCGTAATAACTATCTGTATAGGAATTTCGCTGTACAGATCCAAAAACAGATCCGTTTAATCCATCTAAGAACATATAGCTCACTTTTCCGTCGAGCGAAGATGTCTGTTGCTGTCGCCTATATTTTTCTTCATACAAACGAGCTACTTCGTTCGTCGTTGTTTGCTCGTAATACCAAGAACCATCAGCATTTTTTAATGGTTGTGTTGGATTTCTGGTATAAGCCCATTCCCATCCGCCACCACCTAATAAATTTGCATTGTTGTAATTGGTAACTAAATTAACGGAGGTATTTAAGCGATCATTGAGCCCTTTCCCATTGAAATTGGCTCTAATGCCATACTCTTGTCGCCCGTTTTCTTTGGCAATCCCCTCTAAATTCCGATAGTAAGTGCTCGCACGAAAGCTGTTATTCTCTCCGCCACCAGAGATAGCCAAGGTATGATATTGACTGATATTGTCTTTATTGATTAATTCGTCGAAAGCGTTTACATTAGCTCCGCCATCTGTACCCGTAAAAACTCCATCCTCCATTTTTTTTCGATATTCGTCAGCTGAAAGAAACTTCGGTTGACGTTGAACAAATTCTTTTCGGAAATAATTCGCATAATCAAAACGCGTTTGCCCTGGCTTCCCTTTTTTTGTCGTTATCAAGATAACTCCGCCATTTGCCTGCGTACCATAAATTGCAGCAGCGGAGCCGTCTTTAAGCACATCGATTGACTCGATATCTTCTTGTTGAAGTAAGTCCATGTTACCACCAGGTATCCCATCGACAACAATCAGTGGCGAGTTTCCTCCCATGATCGAAGTAGCTCCTCTCAATTGGATTGAAACACCGCTGTTCGGATTACTGCCAGATCTAGTGACCTGCAAACCAGCAACCTTCCCTTGTAATAAATCCATCGCATTTCTGGCGCCACTTTGTCTAAAATCTTTTGGGCCTACATGCGCTGTTGCAGATGTCAAATCTCCTCGCTTGATGCTGCCATATCCTACTACGACTACTTCGTCCATACTTTTAGTATCTGATTGAAGTATGATTGACAAGTTTGTTTGCTTACCGACATCCACGTTCTCTGACAAAAACCCAATATACGAAACCGATAGAACAGCCTTTTCCGGTACAGACAAAGTGAATCTTCCTTTTTCATCCGTGGTAGTACCGGTACTAGTACCTTTTACTAAAACAGAAACCCCAGGTAAAGGTGCTTGATCCACCCCACTTGTAACAATACCCGTAATTGTTCGATTTTGCGCCCAAAGCGTAGTATTGAATAAAATAAACATCGTAAAAAGAAACTGCCATTTCGGAAATATTGTCCTTTTACTTTTTTTGATTGGTAAAAAATGATACATATTGTTAAATGATTGGTTGGTATTTGTTTAATTGTAAGCTAGTCAAGCGACTGTTGACCTGTCATAATTAGAAAGTAATTCGTAAACTATCTTATCATTGTATCTTGTTTTGTTAATAAAAACGTTTTAGCTTTGCCTAAACACTAGCTATAGCAAAGAGATCATTATTTCTATCCCGAAAGTTTAACAGGCTTAAAGTATTAGTCTGATTACTCGCGTAAAGGTAAGTCTAGACGAAAGAAAAAGTTGTCAACCAAATCATAACAGATTGTTAATAGAATCTTAACAAGACAATCAACGAAAATCAAATGGTTAAAGAAAAGATTAATCGATTGTTGTTACCGTCGATCATTTTATATCGATCGATTGCTATCTGCTGTATGGCCATTCTCATTGTTGTTCAGGCAAAACTCATATACAACACCTATGAGCTGAAGAATCGCCAATATAATCTAGATGAAAAAGAACTTATCAACGACGCTTACAAACAGGCGATTCGGAATGAAGTCTTATTTCCTGGTGGTGCGAAAATCCTGAAGCAACATATAGACAATAACCTGGCGAAATTCCAAGAACTTTACACCAACGGGCCAAAAGAATTTGAAGCCTTTCAAAAGCAGGTCAGTGAAGAGCTATACAAAGATCTTACCCGCTATAGCACAATGGATAGTTTATTTCGGGCAATCCATACGCAACTTGCGCTGACAAACGATCTACAATTCCTTCTTATTCTAAACAATATCGCCATTACTTTTGATGGCATTAGCTATATACCCATATACCATAAAGGTGTTTTTGGCGATGCTCCGGTTAATATTCGTGAGGTAAGCCAAGGGATGCTGATTGATGGTGATTTGTCCTTCGCTAATCGGGAAAATTTGGTCACAAGCATCAGCATTTCAGACCCCTCGCCCAATACCCTACAAGTTAGCTTCAGTTTATACGTTGACCAATATAATAGGCAAATAGCGATTTTAAAACAGATGGTCCCTACCCTAAGCTTGTCTTTGATGTCCATAGCCTTTGTGTTGCTCATTTATTACTTTACGTATAGGAATTGGCTGAAACAAAAAAAATTGGCGGATATGAAGTCTGATTTTCTGAACAGTATTACACACGAGTTCAACACACCCATTTCAGCTATTCTTGTAGCGAACAAAAGCCTGCAAAACCCGGACATCATAACGAATTATACACGAGTCAACACCTTAACAGGCATTATAAAAAGGCAGACAGACCGCCTTCAAACCTTAGTCAATCAAGCATTGGATATCACTTCGATGAGTAAAGAAAATATTGAAAAAGAATCACATGACTTGGAAAAATTGTTAGAAGAAATTATAAACGATTATGAATTGAAAACCCCGGAGAAAGTTCAAATTCGATACACTGCTTTTACATCTGGCTCGATCGTCCCGCTAAATAGATTTCTCTTTACCACAATGCTCTACAATATTTTCGACAATGCGTTAAAGTACAATAACGCTGCTATCAAAAATATTACCGTAATAACGGATTGGAAGGAAAGACACTTAACTGTTTCAATCAAAGATAATGGCATTGGAATGGCAGAGAGTACGATTTCACATATTTTTGAAAAATTCTACCGTGGAAAGCATAATTTACAAACCGGTGGTTTAGGTTTAGGTCTCTTTTATGTGAAACAATCGTTAGAAGCGCACGGATGGCGACTACACTTACAAAGTCAAATTGGTGTAGGAAGTGAATTTTGTATCTTTATCCCCTATCATACCAATAATACAGGCTTATGAAACATAGTTTACTTTTCGTGGAAGATGAACAAGATCTTGGAAATGTTGTCAAACAGTATTTAGAGTTCATGAACTTTAATGTTATCTGGTGCATGAGTGCTCATGAAGCGCTTCTACATTATCAACAAAGTCACAGTTATGACCTGCTCATCATTGATGTACAGTTACCTGATTACAATGGTTTTGAACTGGCGGAAAAGATAATCAAAGAGAATAAAACCCAAGCGTTTCTTTTTCTAACAGCAAGAAATGAAAAAAAAGATCGCATACACGGACTCCATATTGGAGCAGACGATTATATCAACAAACCATTTGACATTGACGAGCTGGTATTAAGAATAAAAAACATCATTAAGAGAAATAATAAAGAAATACGCCCTGAAATACTTCCCGGTGAGTTGCAAATCGGTGATCTCATTTTTCAAAAGGAGTTATTGAAGTTATCGTTGCCAAATAAAAAAGCAGTATCACTTACCCTAAGGGAAGCGGAGCTACTGGAGTATTTACACCTCAACAGCAATCGTATTTTAAAAAGAGAAGAAATCTTATTGCATCTATGGGGTGAAAATGATTATTTCTTGGGACGAAGCCTAGATGTCTTTATCTCCAGACTTCGGAAGGCCTTGACACATTCCACTCGCGTCAATATTGAAAACGTGTATGGCGTTGGATTTATTTTCAGTGTTTCCTAATCGTAGATCAATTGAGGTTCGTTATACCCTTCTTTTTTCCTTTTTTCACAATAAAAGCTACTTAAAACATCGTTAGAAAAAATAAAGAAACCTGATTAATATTCAATGTTGTCGTAAATTCATCGTAAATCTATCGTAAATTGACCGTAAATTTTACGCAGTATTTACGATGAGTTTATGATAAGAAAACGATCATTTTGAAGATTTTCCTATAATCTTTATTGATTCTGTTATATTTCTTCTTACTTTTTATAAAGAAGCCAGGAATAAGCAATCCGCCAGTCTTTTCGACAAGAACTGAGGGACTTTTTATCATTCGTATTTAGAAGCGAATCGATATTCCCTCTTCTTCACGTTCAAATACCCCTTTTCCTTTATCAAATTAACCACATATTCATTATATCGATTAACACCCCATTGATTTAAATGGCTTTCATCCAAAAAGCAGCTATCAGGCAACTTTAATACTTCATTCGCATTCCTATAAAAGCCATATTTAGAAAAAAATGCATCAGCATAGGCATTATTGGTAACACGTGCATATTTCGCCTGCGGAATAGGCGATTGTAGAATGATATAGGGGATATTCCGTTGCCGCATTTTCGCAATGATGTGTTCAAAAGCATCGACCTGATTTGGCAGAAAAGAATAACTTGTTGCTTTAAATTCTTTCTTTCCTTTGAAACGGCCCTTTGATTCTACATATCCACCTGAAACATACAAGTCGCCGGTGCTGCTTGGATTCTTCTCAACAAAACCTTTATTGAATCCAAAAGCATCTGCAAAAGCTCTATAAAACAGCGTATTATATACACTGATATTATTTTGAGCAACGCTTAAACGTACAAGCTCTTCATCAAGCTCGCCATTTGAAACCAAATCAATAACCGACTCTATCCCATCGGATTTGAACAGAACGGGGTAAACGTCAATAACAACCAATTTAGGTCTGAATTTAGCAATATACTTATCGAATAGGTATGCAGTTTGAACAGGTGTTTGTGCGGAAGAGCCTAAATTAAAGAGTTTCCAATCATATTGCTCGAAAATTCGAGGATCATAACCACGATAAGCATGAGAGGATCCCACAACAAGCACATCTACATTTCTATCAATTTCTTTCGCTTCGTTAAATCTTGTGTAAGAATACCCCACGCCGCCCAAAACATAAGGTAAGTTTGATCGAACGGAAAAGGGAACAAAGCGTCCAAAAGCGATGATTCCCAAGCAACAAATAATGCAAGCGACTCCAGCAAAGGCAATTAAGGATATGAAGAACTTTTTCATGTTAAAATTGAAAATATATAAACTCTGTTCCTCCTGTTTGCATATACATCAAGATGACAAAGAGCATGATAGAATAGAAAGACCATCTTATGATTCTCGGCCAGATAAAGCCGATTTTTTCGATTGCATAATTCTGTTCTCGCCCAAGCCATTCTATCATCACAAATGGTATAATGAGCAGGAAGCAAATGAAGGTACCTCTTAACTCGTTCGATTGTAAAGGAATATATCCATCTCCAACATGTGAAAATATCCCGCCAATATAACTAAAGGCATGATCGAGGCTTGCGGCTCGAAAGAAGATCCACGCCAGCACCGTTAAAATAAACGTAGTTGCGATCTGGAGCAATTCTCGCCAATTAGGGAACAAACGTCCCTTAGCAACAATATCGAGATTCGACCGGTTCGTCCTGAAAATTATGGACGGCATAATGAAGAGCGCATTCAATCCGCCCCAAACTATAAACGTCCAATTCGCACCGTGCCAGAATCCACTTACCAAAAATATGATAAATGTATTGCGTATGCTCATCCATAGACCTCCCCTACTGCCTCCTAAGGGTATATATAGATAATCCTTAAACCATGACGATAAGGAAATATGCCATCTGCGCCAAAATTCGGCAATATCTCTCGAAAAGTAAGGGAAGTTGAAGTTCTTTAAAAGTTCAAAACCAAACAGCCGTGCCACCCCTAAGGCAATATCAGAATAACCAGAGAAATCGCCATAGATTTGAAATGCGAATAAAACAGCGCCTATGATTAGCACGCCACTGGAGTAAGCAGATGAATTGTTGAAGATCATATTTGCATATTCCGCACAATTATCCGCAATAACGATTTTTTTAATAAAGCCCCAAAGAATTTGTCTCAATCCGTCAACAGCTCGCGTATAATCAAAGTTCCGCTTTCTCTCTACTTGAGGCAACAAATGCGTGGCCCTTTCGATTGGCCCCGCTACCAGGAGCGGAAAAAAACTGACAAATAACGAGTAATGCACCCAATTCGTGCTAGGTTCGATCTTTCTGTTATAAATATCCAGTACGTAAGATAATCCATGGAAGGTGTAAAAAGAGATGCCAACAGGCAGAATAATGTTCAACGTCGATATATTCGGATTAAACCCAAACTGGCCAACGAGATCAGCGAACGACTCTACAAAAAAATTATAATATTTGAAGAATGCGAGAAAGCCTAGATTGATTCCTATACTTAAAATAAGCCAAAATTTTCTACTTTTCTGACTTTCGGCACGATGAATTGCCAAGCCGGAGAAGTAGTCGAGAAAAGTAGAAAAAGCAAGTAAAAACAAAAAGCGCCAGTCCCAACAACTATAAAAATAATAACTTGCGATCAACAAAAGTATATTTTGTTGCTTAAGAGACCTGTTTACAACAAACCAATAGAGAATGAAAACAATTGGTAGAAAAACAGCAAAGCTGATGGAGTTAAACAACATATTGTCACTGCTTTAATTAATAAATTTGTTTCAGCGAGAACAATATTAAAGTTATTTAGGACGCCTACCAACCATTCTTCCCCGAACGTACATTTTATGTTGCCTTACATCACATTTATTCTCAAATTATCTATGGAAACCTCTAAACCATTTACTATAATAAAATGAAGGAATAACTTTGTACGTGAATGCACCTTACATACGGACAATATTTCCTGTTTTTACGGATTCATCGCATGCCAAAGCAATACGTAAGCTATTGATAGCGTCGACATTAGCTTTTGTTAAGTCTAAATCCTCGAGTATAGCCTGTAAGAAAAATCGCTGTTCCCTATTACACAACTCTTGGTGATCAGGTTCATCTTCCAAATTAACCCAAGTATCTCTGTGAACAAAGTTGTAATCTGTATCTAATTGAGCGTTATGTATTTTAAGAGACTCGGTCTTTGTATGCGACTCTACGGCATCGGATTTTCCGGTTTTTGATGCTTCCTTCGCAACGATAGATACAGAGCCTTTCGGCCCAATTACATCTTTTACGAAAAAGGCCGTCTCGCTTATCATCGGTCCCCAACCCGCCTCATACCAACCTACTGATCCGTCTTCGAATTTAATTTGCAGCTGGCCATAATTGTAATTATCCGGAGGAATGTCCTGAGTTAGCCTTGCGCCAATCGCACTTACTTGAACAGGCCTCGCATCTGTCATCTGGCACATAACATCAATATAATGCACACCGCAATCGACAATAGGACTTAAACTTTTCATTAAATTTTGGTGTACTTTCCACATATAACCGTGGCTTTGCTGGTTTAAATTCATGCGCATTACCAAGGGTTTACCAAGCTTCCTCCCTTGCTCAATAAACATCTCCCAAGAAGGATGATAGCGCAAAATATAACCGACAACTAGTTTTTTATTATATTTATTGGCTGTAGCCACTACCCTTTCTGCTCCATCAATGGTATCTGCTAAAGGTTTCTCGATAAAAACGTGACATCCTGCTTGAAAAGCCTTAATCGCAAAGTCTTCGTGCGTATCGGGGTAAGTAGCTATGCAAACAGCATCCGGTTTTGCTAAACGCAAGGCCTCTTCATAATTGTCATATAGCTCATACAAACCACCTAGTTCCTGGTTTAGCACTTCTTTACTTTTACCGGTGGAAACCAATCCGCAAATCTCGAATTTATCCATCGAATGATAGGCTTTGGCATGTGAAGCCCCCATATTACCGCAACCCACCACTAAAATTTTGATTTTCTCCATAATTTGTCAACATTTGCTTTTAATCTTGCAAGATAGCTCTTTCAAAATTATTTTACTCGTTTTCGGAAAACATGAGTTAATACACTATATTTTTCTACATTTAACGAAGTTAACGGTGATGCATAGCACTTGATCGATACATAAAATATAATCGACTCGAAATTGCAGCATTTTTTTCTTTTTAGAGCCGTCTTGGCAGAAGAATTGTTAAGGTACACTTATTAAATGGATTGTTATGGAACCGCAGAAAATTCGAATCCTTTTTGTCGACGACGAGGAACACAATTTGATCTCTTTCAAAGCTACTTTTAGAACCAGATATAAAATTGAAACAGCCATTGGTGGTTTAGAGGCGATTGAAAAACTTAAGAATCTTGAGTTTGATATTATCATAACCGATCAGCGAATGCCTAGGATGACCGGTGTTGAATTCCTCGAGCAGATCATACAGACACACCCCGACCCCGTCCGCATCCTTTTAACCGGCTATACGGATATGGCTGCTGTTATTGATGCTATTAATAAGGGAAAGATTTTTCATTATCTCACCAAACCTTGGAATGAAGAAGAGTTGGATAGTACAATTCAAAAAGCCTATCAGTTATATTTGGAGAAAAAAAAGATGAAAGATGAGAATCAGTTATTGTCCATTACTAATGAACAATTGGAATTTTTACTTCGACAGAAACTCCTCTCCTGATTGGACATTTTCGTTGTTTAGTTGATTATCATTTGGTTGAACTGTGGGTATCTTAATAATGAATTCACATCCCTTACCTTCTTCAGTAACCAGGGAGATACTACCATGGTGCTTCGCCACCGTTTGTGAAACGATTGCAAGACCTAATCCCGTTCCCTCTCCTACATCTTTGGTTGTAAAGAAGGGGTCAAATATTTTATCTTTTAACTCTTCTTTTATCCCTACCCCATTATCTTTTATAGAAATATATACCAAATCGTCCTTATAGTACGTTTTGATAGTGATTTTCCCTCCTTGCTTTCCTTTGAACTTTTCGTCAATGGCATGGAACGCATTGGTTAACAAATTTAAGAAAACCTGATTTAGCTTTCCCGGGAAACACTCCACATATGGAATTTCATCGTAATGTCTTTTAACGTTGATCCTATCTTTAAACATGCTGTTTAAGATGACTAAAGTGGATTCAAGTCCCAAATTAATATCTGCCAGTTTTAAGTCGTCTTCGTCCACCCTTGAAAAAACCCGTAAGCTTTTTACGATCTCCGCTGTTCTAAAAGCCCCTTCTTGTATCCCTTTTAACAATAACTGAATCTCCTCTTTTAAGAACGCTAAATCAATATCTTCTTTATAACTCTCCAGCTCGGCAATCTTTGACTCCTCGGGAATATCCTTGAATGCTATTTCCTCAACAACCTTCAGCGCCTCAATTAATTGATCCACATCTCTACTTAAAGGCTTTATACTGCCGGTTACAAAGTTTATTGGGTTGTTAATCTCGTGAGCAATGCCTGCAGTTAACATACCTAATGAAGCTAATTTTTCGGATTCAACCAAATGAGCCTGAGCTTGCTTTAAATTGTACATGGCCTCATTTAAACTCTCATTAGTTCTTTTCAGATCTTTGGTTCGTTTATCAACTTCCGTTTCCAATAATAGATTTTGCTCCCTTATAATTCTCGCATTCTCTTGTGATATTCGCAACGCCTGCGCTTGCGATGCCTCCTTCTCTTTTCTATAGAAATTTATCCGATCAGCCAATGCAAAAGAAAGTAATGAAATCTCTACAATCGAACCAATCTCTAGAATATAAGCGGTGAATCCATTGTAAGGAATTAGGTTAAAATTACGGAGAACAAACGCTATAACACAGGAAAAAAACAAGGTAAAAGCAATTAGAAAAAAAACTGCCGGTCTATATCCTTTTTTACGGATCTGATTAACGACATACATCACATATATAATGCCCAAAGAGGCCATTGTTTGCAAAACGATGGCCCCCTGAAAAACATCGAACAGGCCAATGAATAAACCTACGAAATAGCAAATAACGATTACGTTAATTCCTTTATCGAGTTTAGGGGTATTTGTTTTCGTATGTAGAAAAGTCTTGATGAATGCGATCGTGGCTAAACCGGAAAGGAAGGGAATAATAATAGAACTTCGACTTGCCATCCAAGGGCTATTGGGCCAAAGATACATATAAGCATATCCTTGAAACATTGCCTGCGTAAGTCCTACAGTGAATATATAAACAATATAATAGATATAACTGCCGTTGCGTGTAGAAAGGCCAATAAATAGATTATACAGCATCATGATCAACACTGCCCCTGCATACAATCCGAACAAAAGGTTTTTCGTTGACATTTTTGTCGAGATGACTTCCTTGCTGCCGATATAGAGAGGCAACTGCATCTGATCGTTTGAAGAAACGCCGAGGTAAATGGTTGCGTTACTTGCCTTTTTCACATTGATTGGAAAGATGTAATCGGGCGCATAAACCGCTCTTTCCTCAAATGGCTTATATTTTCCTAAAGTATCGATTAAAACGTCACCATTCGAATGTTCAAGGAATAAAATGGCTTCATCAATTGTTGCTTGCTGCAATAATAAATATAAATCTTCATCGTCGGTATCATTTTGAACGGTAAATTTTAGCCACACCCTGTCTTTTGTTGCTCCTAAATTGATAATACCGTCTTTTGGATAACCTGCAAAGTTTTGTTGCTTAACGGAATTAATAGGCAGCTTCTTTGAAGCGTCTTTAAAAATAGAAATATGACGATTTAATAAAATTTCGTTACTCGCATCGCTAAATCTGACTATACGGTCGTGCTGGAAGGTATGACCTATTTTGCAAAGGCATAACAGCACGACAAGAGGTATTAAAAAAGTTCTGAATTTCGAAAAGATACTAACGTTTTTCATTGCTTTCAGTCTTTTTTATGTTACATGACTAAGGAAAATTTGGAATAACGAGATCATAAGTGACAGGATACTCACCTTTCGGGCCTCGCTCCAGTACTTCTTGGTGGGGCCTGTCTCTCAAAGACAAAATTTTTTCCCTTTCCAGATCTGTTGCTAACGACAGGTCATTTATGTCCTCCATACGCATTACGGTCGCAATTAAATCATCTTTTGGATAGTAGAACAATCCATTGTTCCCCAACGTCTTTTCTACCTTACAACCCAATCGGATTCCCATTTTAACTGTAATAGGTGCACATAGTACAAAAAGACTAACAACTGGCAGCTGCTTGGTGATTGCGACCCCAACTCGCGACAGAATATAACTACCGATTCCCATACCAGCTACTTCCCTTGAATTCCACAATCCGCAAATTTCGCAAGTTCCTCCACGAGCTTGGTCATGTTGTATTAGGTCGTATATTTTAGCATCATATCTTCCAATTGCAGTTTCTATAGGCAGCGCATATTTACTATTGGCCATTTGGACGCGAGCACCGCCATATACCGTTTTTGTTTCCGTATTTTCTACTAAGATAACAATAGTATCCCTATCGTCCACCCAATCTTGCCGATTAGAAGTAATCTGGCTAATGCCAAAAATTTCCAATAATTTTCTATGTCCAATTATGAACTTTTCGCATGCTTCCGGATCATCTGGTGCTCTAAAAGTTCGTATATGGATCATAGTTAATCAACTTTAGTGTTATGAATTAACTCTTCGAAATCAACAAAATACCGCCCGGAATCATTAAATTGATCAAGAAACACCCGTCTTACCACATCAGTAACCATTGCGCCGCCCAACGTGACAGCTGAGGCCAACTGTGGCCATCCAATGATGGTTTTTTTCATATAATGGAGTGATAGTTTCATTGCTTCAGAAACATTTTCAAAACCTATTATATCCACTAAATACGCTATCTTTTGCTCAAGGTCCAGTTCTTTTAGTTGTATTTCCATGTCTTGAATGGTATAACCTTCTATTTTTTGAAGTCGTCCATGAAGAATGGGGCGGTCTCTTTCTAAATCAAACCGCTCTATATCCAACATACCCTTGTCGTTTGTATCCATGATTACCGGTATACCATACGCTCTTGCTTTCAGTCGACTAATAATTTTAATGTCAATACCATCGCATTCTTCAACCAGCATGTCTAGTTTTCCTCCTTCGAGTAAGAATTGGTCCATATTGCCGGTATCTAAACCGTCCGTAAAACAAAGCACTTTGATATACGGATCTAACTCGGCGATTTGTCTTGCAGCAGTAATAACCTTACTCTGTCCTAAATCCTGTACACCAACACGGATACGATTCATATTACTTAATTCAATTGAATCGAAGTCGGCTAAGCGTAGCTCTCCGCAACTCCGCTCCATTGCTAAAGTCAATGCTATACTTTGCCCAACGGATAATCCAACTATTCCTACTTTCTTTTCCTTTAGCACATTGATCTCTTCAGGCTTAATCTTATATATATTTCTGCTGGTCCTAACCTTTACAAATTCAGGCTCATCCAATAAATGTATAATTTTATTTAACCAGGGATAATAAACCCATGCGCCAAAATCAAAAGATGAAGATGGATATATATAAGCATCTATATATGTTCTGAGCTTCTTTTCATCGAAACTCTCTGACGGATTTTCGATCTTGATCAATTCAGCTAACTGCATATCAATGGTATCGATTATTTGTACGGCTCCTTCAATTGCCAATAACTTATCCATTTCTTTGCTATCCTCAAGATGCCTTCTTCTAAAAATAATAGGCCGAAAATTATTCCCGACGGCCTCTTGTCGTGTTTCTCCCATTTGATGATTTTATAGCACCTATATTATATAGATAATGCAAGATCTGATGAACGATCTTCGTTACTCTTGAAATTTCCCGATGACCGCAGCGAATTTATCCATGGTAATAGGCTTTTCTACAATGGCTTCTATTACCTTGTATTTCTGCAATCTTTTTATTGTATGTTCATTATTAGACAAGGAGAGAATAATGATTTTATAGCGCTCTTGAATTGATTTTGGCAGATCTATAAATTTATCTAAAAACTCAAAACCATTCATGATCGGCATCATAATATCCAATGTTATAAAAGAAATAGACGCGCTTAGGCTTTCTTCGTTACTTTCTATGTATTGAAGGGCAAGTGTAGCGTCATTAAAAACCTTTACGTCCGAGCTCTTTCCACTAAAACCAATCACTTTCTTTACAATGAGACAATCAATCGGACTATCATCAATAACTATAAAAGGATATTTCATTTATCTAACAATACATTAATATTCAATTCAAATTTTCCATCTAACATTAAATCACTTTGTCGGAATGGTCACAACGAACTCAGTACCAACGTTTTCAACAGAGTTCACTATTATCTGCCCTCCTAACTTCGTTAAAATATTCTTAACGTTATAAAGTCCGAGCCCGCTACCAGCCTCGAGCAAAGTAGCCCTAAAAAACAACTTAAAAATCTCGCCTAGATATTTTTCCGGAATACCTATTCCGGAGTCCTTTACAACAAAAGTAGCAACACCTCGCTCTACTCCCATTTCCAAGTGCACATACTTGTAATTGTAATCCTTTTTTTGATATTTAAAGGCGTTAGATAATAAGTTATTCAACACTAACTTTACAGAAACCTCATCCGATCTAAAAACATCCGAGTTATTGATCGTTATTGTAAATCGGATGCCTTTCGCGTTCGCAATAGCTTCATACATTACCCGCAGATCGTCAGCTAAGGTGTTAAGGTCGATATCCATGATATTAAACTCACCTCGCCGGACACTGTAATAGTCGTGTATTGTCAAAATATAGCGATCAAGCTTTTCGGCAGAATTGACTATTATTTGCAAAAGTTCACCAATTTCACTAAGATCACTTATATCTTGTGCCAGCTGAGCAGCGGCCATTATGCCTGCTAACGGCCCACGGATATCATGGCTTACACTATGAGCAAATTTATCCAGTTCGTTATAAGCTTGTTCTAATTCTCTGTTCTTTACAGATAGCAATGAGTTCGTTAAATAATACCTATTGGCATCGGTTATAACAGCTGAAATTGCTTCAACCGACCACGGCTTTTTCACATAACGATAAACATTACCTTTGTTTATCGCATCTATTGCGGTATTTAAATCGTCCGTATAAGCTGTTAGCAGAATTCTAACCGGTAACGGATAAATTACTCGAATCTCATCCAGAAAATCTGTACCCAATTTGTCCGGCATCCGTTGATCTGTAAATATAATTCGCAGATCAGGGTGCTCTTCCAATATTTTAAGTGCCTCGTTTGTATTTTCAGCAACAAAAATCTGATAATCCAGTCGAAAATATGCTTTAAATGCAACCAAGTTGTTCACTTCATCATCCAAGTATAAAATTTTTATCTCTTCATTCATACTGATCAACTCGGTTTATTTCTTTGTCCATTTTTATGAAATGTTATTTGCACAAGTAAAGATGTAACAACTATAATTTTTATTTTAACACTTCGCTTGTTGACATTTTTTCTATACTCATTTTTTAGAACAAATAATTGGAAGGAAGCGGTTCCGTTAGAACCGATTCCCAGCAAGTTCGGAAATGTTTGTTCAAAAGAGCAAAGGGCAACGGATTGCTTTCTGCTATTGCTATAATCTCGTGCGCGGGGACTTGAAGATCTTTTGCCAGTAGCGACACAATCGGAACTCCTATTTTACTCAAGTTATTGATCTGCCCGCTTGTTATCAAGCCGCTGTCTTTAGATTCTTCGTAAACATCATTCAACATACGCTTTTTTTCTTTTATTTCTTGATGGTGGTAAGCAAGTGCCTCGCCCTTTTCTTCTAAAAAGGATTTCAAATATTCATAAAGCACGCTCGTTTGCTCGATATTCAAATATATACTGCATACTTTACTTCCTTCACCAGACCATTCATTTACCGACAGTAACAAATTGTTCTGCCTTATATGATCGTCCTTTGTAGGCTTCAGATCGATAAAAGATTTCCCTGGTGTTTGTTTTATCCTCAAATCCTTCATTAAAAATATTCTAAAAAAACGTAAATCTTCATAACGGTTGGACGTAAAAGTTCTTTTTAATGTCAAACTTAAGCAATTTAAATCACAAAGAATCACGCCATTTATCAATATACAGATCGATCTTATACAAAATACAATCTTCCTTTATTTCTTCATTGGCAATTGGCACAGTTATCGATACACAAAATATTAAAATATTCTTCATATCGATTAATGCGAATAAAGATATTTTATATTTGCAATAGGTATTTTTTTTATGATCAGTATTAGAAATGGTTTAATTGGATTGGGATTCTGCAGGACGATGTACGCAGAGAATAAACAAAACTCTATCGAAGGCATTTATGATGGTATTTATAATAACATATCCGTGTCCTTAGAAGTGTTTGCCAACGGTTACATAGCACGAGTAGAAAACAATCTGGAACACCAATCCTTTACTGATCTTGGGAGCGACATCAAAGTTTCATCTCCGCAAGACGGCACTAAATTGTCTGATATAGATCTATCAACCATTTCGACATTATCAACGACATCTTCATACCGGAAGGAAACCATGCTAAATACAGCAGCTGAAATCCGAAGTATCCGTTCGGAAGTTTTAACAATGCAAGACATCCTCCATTCCCTCGAGAAATTAACGACCAATCTGCAAATCAAAGAACAATCAACTCCGCGATAATGACCTTAAATGGCACCAAACTTAAAAAAACACATTCCACACACTGGAACATGTTGGTTTCATCTTCGTTAACGCGTTAATTTGCCACACAAATTAACAATTATTATTTTAGTTATATTAAGGGAAAAGCCGTAAAATCAAACAGGAAAAATCCTATACGTACGGCTGGCTAATTATACAGATATAACGTTCTGCCGGATAGCTTCCAATACGAGACCTACTCTACTTTTAACCTGGAACTTTTCAAAAAGAGCTGCTCGATAGCCGTCGATCGTCTTGATTGACAAAAACATTTTCGACGCTATTTGTTGATAGGTTAAGTCACTACATGCTAGTTCTAAAAACTCACGCTCTCTATCTTTCAAATCTATAGAGTCCTTATTAAACATCTCCTGATAACACATATTTGTCACATAGGTATTATAAAATCCCCGTAGTAAAATTTCCTTTAATGCCAATTCCAGTTCATTGGGATTCATATTTTTCAAAAGATAAGCACAACACCCTGCCTTAATCATCCTAATTACGTTTTGCGAATCCTCCATCATGGAGAGTGCTGCCATCTTAATACTTGGATATGTCTTCCTAATCGTTGAAACGATCTCAGCTCCTTCCATTTCAGGCATGTTAACGTCAATCAACAGAATGTCAGGTAAGGGGTTCTGAGATTTTAGCTTCTGTAATAAGTCGGGTCCATTAGATGCATATAATATCACTTCAAAATCCGGGAAGGTATTGACAAACATACCTACAGTTTTCAAGAACAATTGTTGATCGTCAACTATACCGATAGTTCCTTTCATCATATGTTTACCACCTTTTAAATAAAATACGTTGCTTAACTAACAAATCTCGTTCCATCTATTGAAGATTTCTAAAGATTAACAAATGTGGTTTTTGCCCGTCTCGACCAATCTTTCAAATACCTTTGATTTTTTTTCTTTAAAGATATAACACAAAAAATAAACTATCACTATAACAGGAAAAATACTTCAAATGTATGGCTCCATTTTCCCATTTTAAGCACAAGTGCAACACAGTGCCTAACAAGTACTTTATTAATTCCCATATTTTCATACCCAAAATTTCCTATTTCCTTATACAATCCGCTTTTACGCCCATTTTCTTAGGATATACTTGCGAAATTTGGAGAGTAATTAAATTATTAAAAACATCTATTATTATGTCAAAGCGCATTTTACTTTTACCATTGGTATTATTCATTTTATCATGTGATAAAACAGAAGATCCCGGAGTAGAAATCCCGAAAACCATCGATCAAACGCTTATCCGTACGGTATGGAATACCGTTTCGGAAAAATACGAGTACAAAGCGAGTGATGGAACCACTGTCTATCAAAGCAGTAAAGTATACGAAGATTTTAGAAATAAAAGTATACAGTATAACTTTAGACCTAACGAGGCAACTCCGGACGATCATCGGGTGACAAAGTTGGACAAGTTTACGAACAAAACCGTGTGGGGAAAATGGGATATTTCTCGAGAGGATAAGAAAGACTATGTAAATATTACGTGGGATTCGGGAAAATTAGATAAATATGAGGTTACCGCTTTTACCGAAAAAACGATGAGCTGGTTTATTGTTTCAACTGACAATACCGATATACAGTATAAGGATAATGGGGAAACAAAAACAGCCGCTAGCCGTGAAGGATCTATTGAATTACATTGTCCTTGTCGAGATTAACGATAACTGACAAGAGAAGAAAAGAGAAGGCCCTTATAGAAAATCGCTATAAGGGCTTTCTCTTTTTTTATCAACAAATCTTCTACTCAACTTTAACCGTCTTCTATGCCGAATCACATCTATATCAAGTTCTTATCGGTCGCCCGATGAATTCTATTCCTTTTATATAGCTGCATAATCACAACGAGCTCGAAGATCGACGTTTTACAGTCGTATTATTATTGACTTATTACACGCACCTCTTCGAAAACACCTACAGGATAAATCGTTTGTAATCAATTCATCGGTAAGTAAAAAACGATTCGATATGTTTAAAAAAAAAGCAGGTCTGACTAATTCAAACCTGCCTTACCAAAACAGTTAAAATTTTACTACCTAATAAGCGTTCTCTTCGCCCTTGATCATATTAATCGCTGTTTGCACAACAATTCGAACATCGAGCCAGATAGACCAGTTTTCTAAATACCAAACATCGTATTCAACTCGTTTTCGCATCAATTCCGGATCCCTTGTTTCGCCTCTAAAGCCGTTTATTTGTGCCCAACCAGTAATTCCTGATTTCAAAAAGTGCCTGACCATATATTGGTCAATTATCTGTCGATATTGTTCTGTCATGGAAAGAATGTGAGGTCGGGGGCCCACTACGCTCATATCACCGAACAAGACGTTGAAGAATTGAGGAAGTTCATCCAAACTCGTTCTTCGTATAAATCTTCCTATCGGAGTAATTCGGTCATCACCTTTTGTCGCCTGCTTCGTGTCGCTTTCGTCATTCACTCTCATGCTTCTAAATTTGAGACAATCGAACGTCTGATTGTTTCTTCCGCTTCTTTTTTGCTTGAATAGAATGGGACCAGGGCTTTGAATTTTTATTATAATTCCGATAAGCGGAAATAACCAACTAAGTACGAATATAATCACCAATAGACTGAAGAAAATATCAAATATTCGTTTTTTAACTCTGTTCTCTATTTCCTCTAGTGGATCGTGTCGTAGGCTTATTACGGGAAACTCTTCCATATAGGTCAGTTTAAAAGGTGTTACGAATGTTCCGGTTAAGTCCGGCACAAATTTCATTCTTACACACTGCTTCTCCGCTTCTTTTAATAGCACATTAGCATTCGCCATATTTTCTGGAGTCAATGGCACATATACTTCCTGGACGCCGCTCTTCGCGGCGACTTCAATTTGCTGACAGACGACTGGCAGCAACCTTCCTTCCTCGCTTATGCTGAGTTCTTGATGATCGTCTAAAAATCCATTAAAGTCGTACTGACTCCTTTTCTGTTCAAAAAAAGCCGCAAGTCTTAATCCCATCTTGTTCATTCCCAGTACAGCTACCGGTTTACTAGCTTTGAAGTGCCTTAATAGCTTTGCTTCAAAAAAAGTTCCTAGCAATCTGCTGGCAAATAAACACAAAGCCAGGCCTATATACATGGTAAGAAGAAACTCTCTGGATATCGCTTTTTCTTTAAAGATCGTTATATAACACGCGTATAGTGCGAAATGAAGCAAATAACTTCGCAATGTTGAAGAATAAATAAAATCGATTCTCCGCACAGTTTTCTCAGTATATAGCTTACAAAGGAAAGAAGAGACAATCCATATGAGGTTGCTGATAATAAGTCCGTCTGTATAAATTCCACCTAATTCCAGCCCACTTGTTAGATAATAGAACCCTATTAAATAAACACTGTTAATAATAAGTAGGTCACTTATGGCTAAAATAAAAATCAATAAATACAAATATCTCGTTTTCATAGGAATGGATTTTAACTAAGATCTATACAAAGGAAAAAAGTCGGTATCAATAACCTCTCTACCATTTAACCTTTCGTTCACTAGATTTTCATAGGTTGTGGAGTCTATGATATATCGCCAAGTTAGGAAGTCAAATGCATGTTCAGAGAAGCCCCGTTTAAAATGAAACAAAGAGTCCTCCGCACCTCCTACCCCGCTACCAAGATGTAAGTAGCGCAAATTATGCATTCTACCTATTAGTGACGCCTCATCGAATATCAGCTTCATAGGTGATTCTCGTAAGAACTCGTTGCGGGTGCCTGCTAAATGCAACTGCATCACCTGCTTTGTCATTGCCACCATGGCGCCTGCTACTACGCGGTTTTCGTAACGCGCAACAAGTAGGTTAGGTATAAAACTGCGTGACGCCATAAAATTCTCAAAATAATCCCTTTCGAAAAAATATTTGTTATTCGCGTTAACTTTCGTCATGTTTTCGATGTAGAGCTCGATAAACTGATTGAGGTCTTTTTCGCTGTCTGCTATTTCAACGGTAAAACCTTTTTTCCTCAATTGATTAATTTTCGTCCGTATCGGTCTTCTATATTGTTGTCGTTGTTCGTCAAGAGACTGTCGTAAATCGATGGCAACTGTTTTACCGACGTCTTTCAATTCACTCGAAGAATTTTCAATGTGAAAAAATTCCTTTCCTAAAAAGATATCTTGCTTAAATAAAGGATGAAGTACAGCGAATACCGCAACGATATTTTGCGATCGCAGGTATTCATTAAAAACCAAGTGAAAATCCTGTAAGATGGCAGAAGGGATAATTGTGAAGTCTCTATTTGAGATTGGTCCCGTATAACCATAGACACATGTGCAATCGTAATATACCGAACCCTCAATGGATCGTTTTATTAGCGGCATACCAATGAAGAGATCTTCGCTTTCATATACGAACATAAAAGCCTGTCCTTGCTTGTCTAATGCATGGTACTCCCAGGTATGATAAAAATCAAACTGGTCAGCCCTTCTCAGATAACTATCCCAGAGGTCCTTTTCGCTTAAAGAGACAACCTTAAATGAAGAAGAAGTTTGTAAATCAACAATCATGGATTACTAGTTTGGTTTATGACATATATGCATTTTTTATGCGGCTATCGCACATTACAAGTTATATTTAGATAAAGCATCGGCACAAATTTACCAATTAAAAGCACCATGAGACTTTTAAATCGTTAAGATGTATAAATTATGTAACAGATCTGTGAAACTAAAGAAGGATCGAGAACTTATACTGTTAGACTTGTTAATGACAAACTTTTTGCATGAAGACGATCTACCATTCTGACTTTGACGATGTATAAACATATATACCAAAGAGATTTTAGAATAATATCTTCTACTGCCTAGCATAAAAATGTCGATCGTTATAATTTAAGTCTATTGAAAGAGAGCTGACCTTTACTGTGGAGAGCTCTCTATTTTTATTTATGAAATATGAATGGAGGGAGATTCTATATCGTTTTTTAACTGGTAGTTATTAATATGGTTTTCTTTACATACCTTTTCAACAAACAGTTTGAATTCATGTTTGAATCGCTGTTTAGAAAACCTCATAGCCGACTTTCGGATTTCGAGCGCACTATAACGGCGACTATAAAACTCCTTTATACAGCTATTCAAGCTTTCCGAAGACTGCTCATCGTATAATAAACCGTTGCTATCGGAAATCAGCTCCTCACTAGCGCCACCCTTGAAAGCAATTACCGGAACACCTGAGGCCAAGGCCTCGACAATAGCGATGCCGAAATCCTCCACTCCTGCAAAAACAAAGCCTTGTGATTTGCTTAATAGACCTTTAATTTCTTCCTTCGTTTTATAGCCAACGAATTGAATATTATTTGTAGCACGCTTCATTAATTCTTTCTTCTCTGAGCCATCACCCACGACTATCAGTTTTTTACCATTCTTAGCGAAAGCATCTACAATAATGTCGAACCGCTTATACGGTTCAAGCCTACCCACCGTTATGAAGTATTCTTCTTTAATCTCTGAAATATAAAAATCCTCCACTTCCACAGGCGGATAAATGACAACACTGTCTCTACCGTATTTTTCTTTTACCCAATTCCGAACGAAATAGGAATTAGAAATGAGATAGTTCGGATTACTTCCGCCTCTTTTATCAAATTTTTGCAGCAAAGGACGTATAAATGATAGAAGTTTCAATGGGCCACGAAAATACTTGTCGGCCTCCTCCCAAACATACTTAAAGTTTCGGGCTTGTAAATAACAAATGTGCACCTCATTCCCTACTCTATAGGATTTAGAGAGAGCCCATGATGAACTTATTACTAAATCTACCTTATTACGTTTCGTTTGCTCGTTAAATTGGTTTACAACAAACGGGAACAATGGCATTAGGTACCTAAAATATGGCTGAAACCTCGCCATCAAAGCAGACTGTTCAACATCCACATGTCGATTAGCAAACACCCTTTTTAGGTCATCATCTGCCATCTTGTTTACATAGGCATAATAATAATCGAAGCGCATAACTTCAGAAATTGCGGTTATTACACGCTCTGCACCGCCGTATTTATCCAGCCAGTCATGTATTAAAGCCTGTTTCATAAATATTATAGTTAAGTGAAAAATGAGTTGTCCCGGAATTGGGCTATTAAATGTGTATTTTGATTTGCTCGTATTCGGTGCGATAGATTTAGCTGCCCGCTTTAGTCACAAGAGATGATAATGTCAAAATGCCGACTAGCAGCATTTAAGATTATCCACTCGTTATTCAGAAAGTAGAAATTGATAGCCTCCTATTATTTTCATCTTATGGTCTCTTGATAGAATCAATAAATAGAGCATGCTTTAGAAACTATTTGCAAAAGCTCCGGAAGCTTAAAAAAAAATTTTTATCTTTGCGTGTCAGATCTACACCAACAATACAATTTCCCTTGTACTTTAGCGTTACTTTAAACAGTGATCAACGTTATTTTTTTAATCCAACCGTAACGAATAACGCTCACTTTAGGCGGATTGACAGTCAACCGGTATATCTTTTTGCCTTAAGTTTTCGTTATTATTACACAACTAACACTTAAATGAAAAAAAATTTCTTTTCAATTCTCTTTGCAGGAGCACTTTTTACCCTCGCTTCCTGCTCGAAACAAGACTTACTTGAAGAAACTAAAACTAATGAAGGTCCTAACACAACGATGACAACGTCCACAACTAGCTCTTCAACCTTTAGCTTGGGAGTAAATGGGCATCCGTTAGGTCCATTATCGTACACCAGCGTTCCTGCTAAGGAACAAATAGCTTTGCTTAAAAAACTTGGCATGACAAGCTATCGTTTCGATGTATCAACAAAGCTTAGTAATGGTGAAATGCATGCCGAGAATTATTTTATACCTCTAAAAAAGGCTGCTGCCGAAGCGGGCGTTACCTTAGTTCCCATGCTTTATGCGAGAGGACTCGATTTTAACATGAAAATGTCAGAAGCCTATAATCAAGGGCGTCTTGTAGCAGAATTATTTGCTCAGCGCTATAAAAATGACTTTGACTACTACAATATCGGCAACGAGCTTGAGAACCTTTTTATTCTGCCATTAAAATCCGGCACATCCACCTCCCACTACGATCTGAAAAAGTTTAACATAGCATTGCATTTTCTCTGGGGAATGAACGATGGGATAAAAGCAAAAGATCCAACGGCAAAAACTATCATAAACGCTTGTTGGTTACATACTGCTTATATTAAAATGTTAGAAAATAAGGGTCTAAAATTCGATATCATCGGGTGGCAGTGGTATGACTACATGGAACGTTCAGCCAAGTCGAATTATGGCATCAGCGATATCAGTACTTATTTGACATCTCGATTTTCTAAGCCTATATGGTTTACTGAAGTTGGTTATAAGAATAATAACAATTCAACAAAGGAGTCAGATAGAAAAATCTTCTTCGACTCATTTATGGCCAAAATCAGAAAGAATCCTCGTGTAAAAGGTGCTTTTATTTATGAGCTTTTTGATGAACCTGAAAAGAACCATATCCATGAGTCTTATTATGGTATCATCAAATGGTATACACCATATAGTCAATATAAGCCAACAGCTTATGCATCGGCTATTTTAAATTAGTAACACGGCGTTGATCACGGTTTTACAGAAAGCGGTTTTTGACCGCTTTCTGTGTTTAAACTTGCATACAATCTTGCATATTGTCGGGCATTCTCACTTATGCTAAACTTCGCGGCGTATTCCCTAGCCAGCTTCGCTTTATCATTTAGAAGGCTTCTATTTCGTAACACATTACTCAAAATAGGAAATAGCCCATTTTGATCGTCCATATTAAAAATCCATGACACACGCTCATTATAGAGCTCCGTAAGCCCACCGCGAGCAGCCATACAGACTGGCACACCATAAGAAAGTGATTCTATCACCACTCGACCAAAAGGCTCGTTCCAAACTGACGGAACCACCGTCAACTGAACCTCCTTATAAAAGTCAATAGGCTTCACTTTTCCCAAAAATCGGTAATTAAGCCCTTTTAACTGCTCTTTCAAATATTCGATGTATTCTGTTGGCCCTTCCCCGGCAAGTAACAACTCAAAAGACGATATAGGGACAGCATCCGCCAGCTTTCGAATTTCAGCCACCAAGTACTCCACACCTTTATCTTTAGCAATTCGCCCCATATATCCAACAGTTAACACCTCATGAAACTTTTCTTGTCCTTTAGTTGATGGAAGCTGAACGGCATTATAAATCACTTTAAAATCCGATAATGGCCTCGTTTCCATATTTTCTTGATGTTTAGCTACTGTAAATTTGCTAACGCCCACAAAAACATCAGGTTTATCAAGCAGCCATTTTTTTGCAACATGCGTGACTTTACAGCTTCCACACAAAGCATTGCAGTTATTGTTCCCGTCAAACATATTACACTTGTGACATAAAAGATAATAGTCACGCATAGTGTGAACCAGCGGCAGGTTTAACCGTTTTATTGTCAACCAAATCGCCGGTGAGAACCCCATAACATTATTAGTGTGAACAACATCAGGCCTGATCCTTTTAAGTAAATAGGACAGTTTGAAATGGTATAGAGGATTCATTGAATCTAACATCAGCCAAACTGTGGTAGCAAAAAAACCGTGTTTTCTACTGTCATATACAGAAGAAATGTTTTTTGAAGTGAATCGAATTACTATCACACCATTTATTCTTGCGATCTCCTCTTTTTTTCCAATCGTAAAAACGTATACTTGATGACCGTTTCGAACCAGCTCTTCCGCAAGAAGCTGTACAGATATCTCTGCACCACCAACCAGCTTTGGATAGTAAAAGGTGTTAAATAAAACTATCTTCATTTTCTTGTTCATCATTAACTTATTGGATGAATCACTTCTCCAGAGACCACTTTCTCTTTCGCCTAGCGACCTTAAAATGCCATCATTAAAAAAGAGCATCTCTTAATGATTATATTGACGATAATTTTTGAAGACTTTTGATCGAATAGGAAGAATTAGCAATTTTTACAATCGACGCCTCTTCTAAATTTTCTGTTAATACGCAATTGGCACCAACAATACTTCCTGAACCTATAGAAATCGCTCCCAGCAACTTGGCACCAGCTCCAATTACGCAATTACTCCCGACGTTTGGAAACCCGTCACCTCTCGGCGTATGCTTTCCTTGGGTCTTCCGCCCGAGTGTTACACCATGATATAGAACTGTACCGCTGGCAATAATCACCCCCTCTCCTATAACCAGCCCCATTCCGTGTATAATGATGACTCCTCCTTCGAGACTAGCCTTATAGTCGATATCAATAGCGTAGAGTATTTGGATTATTCGCGTAAAAATCAAAGGTAACAACGGTATCTTTATCCTGTAAAGCCAATTTGATAACCGGTAAATGAAAAGGGCATGAAATCCTCTATTTGCAATTATTGCCAAAACGGGATTCATTTCATATTGAACTTTTAGTTCTTTAAGATCGTGCCAAGAACTCGCTAACCAGGTTTTCATGCTTGATAAATTACATCTAATAATACCTTGCTTGATTTTTCCCAACTGAATTCTCTACTTCTCAACACATTTTTATCGATAATTTCGCGAATTTTACTTTCGTCTGTATCAAAAAACTGTTTAAGCGCACCTCCAAGGCTATCGATCGAATAGGGATCGAAATAAATCGCGCCTTCTTCCGCGATTTCCTTATAAACATCCAGATTCGAAAGAATGATCGGACACCCACTTGCCATAGCTTCCACCACTGGAATCCCGAAGCCTTCATAAAAAGAAGGATTTATCATTGCTTTCGCGCGACGATACAATTCGGCCAATTCATTGTCATCACATTTATCCAATACAGTTACATTAGGTGGTATACGAAAGCTTACTTCATTAAAACTTTTAATTTTTGCTCCAACGATTACTAATTTTTGATCAGCGTTTTCTGCTTTTGAGAAAAAATCAATTATTAAATTAATATTCTTTCTGGGGTCCAGCGAGCCGACGAACAAGAAAAAATCGTCTTTAACGTAGTTGACTTGGCTTGGCGAACTAACATTGAACTTATCAGCCGGTGCGTTATACACAACGGAAACTTCCTTGTCACATACCTCCAGCTGCTCCGTTATCTGCCTTTTTGAAAACTCGCTTACCGTAATTAAACGCTTTGCTCGCTTTGCCAATCTTGGAATCATAATTTTGTAATATGTAGCGAAGGATTTAGTAAACCAAGAGGGATTAACGGCATATGACATATCATGAATACACAAGATTTGATTTTTATCATATAATGTCCCGATGTTACAAAGGCTAAGTAAAACGTAGTTTTTTTGTTTCTTGAGATACTTCGGGAGGCTAAAATGTTCCCATAAAAGTCGAGATCTATAGCCTCTCACTTCTCGAATCAACTCTGCAGGAAAGGGATTCGACGCGAATTCCATATAAGGAGGCACTAGTATTTCAACGTCTTCATCAAATTCGATCAGTTTTTTTACAATCTCAATTGCATAGCGATGAACGCCCGTTACCCGATGGGCCAAAAACTTGCCATTCACATATATTTTTTTCTTCATGCTCAATATGTAACAGTATCGATGTTATTTATGCATTTTAATAAATTCCTTAAATGTGTAATAAATCGGCTTCTTCTTATAGGAGTCAGTGTCAAAGTAAACCAATCCATAACTCATCTCATCTGGATATGCTTTTAAATCCGGTTGGTCAAACAGCTCATATATAAAAAAGCCCTTCACTAATCTTTGATTGATAATATCGGTTAGGCTGCTTTTAATATAGGTGTCCTGCTTATAAAATGAGGCATTCTTGTTTCCTCGATAAGTATTAAATTCAGTTATCCAAATTTCTTTGTTATAGCGCTCCGCGATCTTCGGCAGGAAATTACCATAAGGACCAACCGCCTTTGTTATATTCCCCATATTTGAATACCAATGGTACCCGATAATATCGTAATTGATAGCATACTGTTTTAGAATATCCAGATAGTACCAATGAACCCAAGTAAGCGACATACTTACTCGCAACGTTGACTTCCTTTTTTTCATGCCATCTATAATTCCTGCCAGCATCCACATTTGCTTTCCTATCAGATGGGTTTGATAATGGGACGCCTTTCTCCCATCGTTTCTTGCATTCTTTTTCATCAGCTTTAGATCCCACTCATTCCCTACCTCTAAGACGTCTAAATGACCTCCATATCGATTTATAAATTTCTCCCCCACAGAGAAATATTTGTTATAAATAGAGATGGAATCGCTCTCGGCACCTCCAATACCGCTGGGAAAAAGAGCCGGCATCGGTTTTACTCCCGCAGCTTTTAGCTTTTCAAGAAGCTCTAAAAAGTAAGGCTCATTTCTCGCTTTTCCTTCCGCATTTATTGGGACGTCAATTCGATAATAGCCAACGCCAAGGTCCTTTAACAATTGAATCTGATCATTCAGCGTTCTGTATTTATATGCCTGTTGTGTGAGTGGGTGTCCATTTACTCCCCAAGCGAACGCCCGATCAGCTTGTGCGTACAATGGATAATAAACAAAAAAAATGGCAGAAACGTTAAGAAGACAGGCTTTGAGAAAACTGATCATCTGTTCTTTCATTATTTATATTTGCAAGTACATGCCAAAGGGCTAAGTAGATCCACATAGATGGATAGCCGAATTCCGGCACGGTAAGCATTAAAATCAGGAAAAGACCTACTAAACCCAAAAAGTAACACGTGTGCGTATCCCTATCCATGGTACGCCGCTTAAATAAGTTTCCAAAAAAGAAGATACTAAATGTGATTAAACCGATCACACCGCAATTCACTAATAAAGTAGTCAAAAAGTCTGTAGATCGGATATAGCCAAATCCGATTCCGAACAACTGGTGCCCCGCGTCAACGTCGACCCAATAATCATAATGGCGCATGATCCAGCCAGAACGACTTTGTTTCGATCCACTATTACCACTTAACTTACTTGCAAATACCGTTTCATATACTCCTTCGACTTTCTCACGAACAGGGTCTATTTGAAGGGCAAACAGAAAGATTAAGGCAATACCTAAAAGATAGAATAGCTTTTGATATTTCTTTTTGTAAATAAACCATCCTAGTTGAAAAAAAACAATTGCACCGTATGCTGTCGTGGAAAAAGTCAAAAATAAACAACCAAGTAAAAGTAGATTGTCGAATTTGCTTTTCGTTACATATGTTAATGCCCAGAATGGAAAGACAGTGAACGCAAACATGGATGGTTCCCCTGTTAAACTTTTCATGCGAAGGACATTGAACCCGGCAACATTCATCATCTGCGATAACGAGCCTGTTCCCTCTTCACTTGAAAAGGTTCTGTTAGTTAAGAAGTCACCGGTACTTCCGGTAAGTTGATAGTATAGAATCTCGTACAAGCCGTATGCGCAAAGCAACCTCAGCCCATAATAAATATACTTGATTACTGATTTATTCGAATAATACCTTACAAATAGGTAAACCAAAAAGGACATGGCAAGATACATTGCCTGTGTTATATGAGTTGAACGAAAAAACGACTGTAGTAAATTACCACTCGATACCAACAGCAGTTTATCGCTTAGTTTCAGATCAACGGCGAGATTTAGAGATTGTGATACCAAGCTGAAAAACAAAAAAATCAACCCGAAAACAAAAAAGTCTCTAAAAAAAAGGTTCCTACGAGTATTCTCCGGCAATATGAATAGTAATCCAAATAATAACGCAGCCAAAACAGTCGTAATAGTAGTTCCTTGTATAGAAGGGACTACCAAAAACGATGTAATTGGAAAGAACAGCATCATGAAGTTGACGTAACGATTAAAAAATGCAGTAACATCTGAAGTCCTCTCCAATTGATAATCCGCTATAAACATAACTTTCCGTTTTACCACTTATTTCTTGAATGTTCGCTTCCAAATGGACCTGCTCGATGACTCTTCATGTTCATAACCATAACCATAACCATAGGTTTGGTATCCAGAATAACGCATATCTACATCATTCACTACCAAATACATGTCACCAAGTTTATTTTTTCTTTTTAGTTCGTTTATGAACTCGATTTGCTCTTTCTTGGTGTAATTATGACGACATACGTATACGGTCATTTCAACATATTGTTGAATGATCATCGCGTCGGAGACAAGGCCCACCGGTGGCGAATCAACGATCACATAATCAAAGTGTTCTCGTAATTCATTGAAAACCTCCTCCACTTTACTTTCCAAAAGAATCTCGGACGGATTCTCAGTACGCGTACCTGCCGATAGTAAATAGCAATTGCTATGTGGTTGCCCCGGAATAATTACGTCTTTCAGTGTATTTCTTCCTAAAACTACATCCGTAAAGCCTAATGAAGGTTCCATAATCCCCATCATTTGAGCTAATTTAGGCTTTCTCAAATCAAGCTCAACAAACACTACTTTCTTCCCGGTTAACGATAAAGCATTACCAAGGTTTAATGACATAAAGGTTTTTCCTTCGCCATTGATACTTGAGGTAACCATCAGCGTTTTAGCGGATTTCGATTGTAGGGCGTAATAAAGATTAGTTCTTAAACTACGGAATCCTTCAGACAACACCGTATTTGGCATTCCCTTCCCTATTGCGAGTGTTTGAGGAGAAGCATTGTGGGCTATTTTGCCAATAATCTCAATGTCCGTATATCGTTCAATATCAGACTCAGAATTCAGCTTAGTACGTATAAGCTCCTTTCCATTTATAAATCCAAATGGTACAATTAAACCTAACAAGCTCGCCATTATATAAATTATGCTGGGCACAGGCTTAACAGGTCCGTTTGTACTCTTCGCTTCATCCACTATTTTCGCTGATTGAGCGTTAGACGATTTCGCAATAGTAGCCTCTTCTCTTTTCTGTAACAGATAAACATACAGTTGTTGCTTTAGCTCCTGTTGCCTGCTGAAATTCACAAAAGTGCGTTCGCGTGCCGGCACTTTGCTAATTTGACTATTGTATCCGCTATTTTGTCTGCCCAGCTCAGCACTGGTCAACTGAAGTTCTTTTCTATAAGAGCTTATATTTTGAAGTAAATTACTTCGCTCAGATGCAATCTGACTTTTTAAATTTTGCAACACCGGATTTGAATCGGTATACGATAGCTTCTTCTTCTCATAATCTTGAATTAAAGCGTTATATTGATTCAAAGAAGCCGCGAATGATGAATTCTGAATAACAGTAGAGCTTGGGATCCGTTGATTTTGGGGGTTCTTCACATAAGTTTCAAGCTCTCCCATTACTTTCAACTGTGCTTCCTGTTCCTTCAGTCGATTATAATAATCATTTGCATTACCAATTAACATTCTTGACTGTTCCGACAGATCGGTTATCCGATTGCTGCTTCTAAAAGTTTCCAATTGAGCTTCTACATCGTTAAGTTCGGAAGCTACTAATGCTAAACGGTCATCGATAAAGACTAGCAAACTATCAGCAATTCGTATTTTCTCATCGCGATTGTCAATTAAATATCGTTCCATTAAGCTTTGAAGTATCTGCTCACCACGCTTGGGATGGGGATAATACAGTTGTAAGTTAACTGTTGTAGCTTGTTTATCGCTCAACTCGACAGTATAGCTTGACAATAGTGTGTTGATCGCTGCGTTCTCAGACACCACATTTATTAAGAACTTTCGCCCTATTGGTAATTTCTGAGCAATTGGTTGTAACGTTAAATCGTATTGTGAAGTTTGTATGGGCTTACTTAAGTCCCCAACTTTCTCCATTTGCTCGTCTTCATTTGTGATACGGACCTTACCGTCGGTTAGAAACTCAATTTCGAAATTACGCTCCCTAATGGAGTCCGTTTTAAAGTTGGCAAGTGACGCATCAAAAGGCGCACGATCATACAGTTCTATAAATTTGGGGCCATCCTTTTCGCCAATCTTTATATTAAGTTTTAACTCTTTCACTACTTCTCCAGCGAGCTTTCTCGAACTAAGCACATCTAATTCATTTAGTACATTTTCGCTCGGTTTCAGCAACGCCGAAAGTCCATTGTCATTCGCAAATGTCGTAACCGCTTTGCTTTCTGCCATATTTTTTTGGTCTTTCAACATCAGAACACTAGACACCAAATATTGTGGTGTCGTGTATTTCAGGTAAAGAAAAGCAAGTCCTACAAATACAACAATACTTAAAAGGAAGACTTTCCAATAGCCCAACGTACGTAAAATGAATGATTTTAGACCTTTATCTTTTTCCATGTTGCATAGGGTTTTAATTTTTATAACCACATTATTAGTTCACGAGCTAGCGCCAAATCGCTATACCGAGTGAAATCAAAGAAATAAGAACGCTTATATATCTAGTCGATGCTGTATCAGCATTCAAAAGCTTTGATTTTGCCGGTTCTACATAAACCACATCGTTTTGTTTTAAATAGAAATAAGGAGATTCAAAAATTTCCTTCGAAGTTAAATCCATTTTAACCGCTACAGCCTTTCCTTGCTCATCTCTACGTATCAACATCACATTATTCCTTTTCCCAAACATAGTTAGGTCCCCTGCAAACGCAACCGCATCTAAAACGGAGGTTCTTTGATTAGGAATGACAAACATGCCAGGATTTTTAACCTCGCCGAGAACTGACATTCTAAAATTGGCAAAACGCATGCTTACTGTTGCACCCTTAAAAAATTGCTCTGCTCGTTCCCGCACCTTAGCAATAGCTTCTGTCATTGTTAACCCTGCAACCTTAATATTTCCCAAAACAGGAATATCGACGGTGCCATCATGCGCCACCATGTAACCGGTAATCATCTGGTTGGTACCACTTGTACTAATATTACGAGCAATACCGGGAGTTACGTTATTTCCATTATTGATCGCCTCCGATGCCTCAAGATCAACAGTATTAATTCGAATATTCAGCACGTCATCTGACTGGATTTTCACTTCTTCGAATTTTGTCATATTAAACTCTGTTCCTGTTTTCACCTGTGGTAAATCTTGGAAGTACTTGAGCTTTTTAGAGCTCGAACATGATGCAACAAGAAAAGTAATTAAAAAGGCAAATAATTTTAGCTTTTGTAACTTATTTGTTTTCGTTTTCATATAAGATTTCATTTTTATAGGTAGAATATGTTAAACAGTCTCGTGCTGTATTGCGACCTCTTTACTGAACAGTTGTAGATACATTTTATTGATGCGTCTGCTAGAAAGAAATTCTGCCGCCAAATCAGCGTTTTTCTTTAAATCAATAGTCCTAAAAATAGACTCGGCCTTTTCTATCATTCCGATGTCGAATATTTCGATGCCCATAGATCTTAGATAAGGGAAAACTAGGTTTCGTCTATTCATAAAAACGAGCTTGCCCATTAGTAAAGCCATCCAAATATTTCCCATTCCAACCGGGCGTATGGAGTTACTTATAAAAACATCATATTGATCAAAAACTTCTATATATTCGGCAAAACTTAAATAGCTATCAAGGTATTTAATATTACCTTTGTTTTGCCTCTTTTGAATTTCACCTTTTAAAGCAGCCATGTATTTTTCATTCCCATAACTCACGGGAATAAGTATTTCCTTTAACGGCAGATTCATGGTTTTTTGAATTGCATCAAGATGATTATTTGAAGCTACGCCTGAATTACCAAGAATGCACCGGAGTTCTGAGATGTTTTTTCTATAAGGTCGCACGTTACGGAAACGCGCTCTCAAAATGTTGGCATCCGTTTCAAACATATAAGCGAACTGTTGATGCTTAGCACGCAATCCTTTAATGTTACGAATAGCGTATTCGTATTCGGGTTCAATCCAGGTAAGTATATTATCAAACTTGCTAAAAATCCTAGGCAGATTAGCTCTTCTAAGAACATTTTTAGGGCGCCAGTATCCCAAATTCAGAGAAAATCGTTGACCATTTGCAGTCCTGACAATATCCTTCGTAAGAGGCTCGTAAAGTGGATAGTCTACTAAATCAGAACTGTAAAGCTCTTTTCCCCAAATCATCCAATTAAGCTCTTTAAATGAATGTTCCAATACCCAGTCGTACATTTCAGCAGTGAAGCAATGAATAAATACTTTTCCATATTTTCGCGTATCTCCTATAAGATTTTTATCACACATTCTACCGTGAATAAGGTCGGTACGTTTAATGAATTTAA
Source organism: Olivibacter sp. SA151 (assembly GCF_054130995.1). Taxonomy (NCBI): domain Bacteria; kingdom Pseudomonadati; phylum Bacteroidota; class Sphingobacteriia; order Sphingobacteriales; family Sphingobacteriaceae; genus Olivibacter; species Olivibacter sp. SA151. Next base: position 5,200,967 of record NZ_CP096391.1, read on the forward strand.
GAGGTCCGCATTCTTTAACTATGAAAATGTTGTTGTCAAGCAAATCCAAAGCTTCAAGTTTTTCGACAAATGGGTCGAAAAATTTTTCATCGTCGATTAGATGTAAATTCATAACAACTGTAAAGTGAGCATGACTGAGGTACTGCTTTTGGCAATTACCTAATTTGTTTTAGTATTAATGGAATATTTACCCTAATTATTCTGAACACGCAGAAGTATGCGGCAGACAAAATCAACTTCTTCAAACGACAAGCTGTTATAAAGCGGTAGACATAACACTCTCTTAGACATGTCACGTGCGATCGGACATGCAGATGTATCTACATATTTGAGCGTATCCAACGAGGGATAAAAATATCGCCTAGGATAAATCCGATTTTTGTTAAGCTCTTCAACACTCTCCAACAATGCTTTCTCTGTTGCGAATACGATTGGATAATAAGCATAATTAAATGTCGCCTTCGGATTTAATTTAAGTCGTTGAACTTCTAAATTGGATAACCGCTCATCGTAGTAGCCATATAAATCCTTTCGATATTGAGTCACAGAATCTAAGTACGGCAAATTGGCTAACCCCATGGCTGCGTGAAACTCTGAGTTTTTGCCGTTAATCCCTAAATCACTGATTTGATCAATGTTGCTAAAGCCGAAATTTCTCATATAAGCAATTTTCTTTAACAGTTCAGCAGTCGACGCAAAAATAGCCCCGCCCTCAATGGTATGAAAAATTTTCGTTGCATGAAGACTTAAAGTACTCACATCTCCATAATTAAACACTGATTTTCCTTTATACAGCGTTCCGAAACAATGTGCTGCGTCATAGATTACTTTAAGGTTATGCTTATCGGCAATGGCCTGTATTTGATCAATTGCACAAGGATTTCCATAAACGTGCGTAGCCAAGATGCCAGTCGTTTTCTCAGATATCGCCGCTTCGATTTTATTTGGATCGATATTAAACGTTTCCGGGTCTATATCTACGAATATGGGCTTACATCCTTCCCAAACCAAAGAACTTGTTGTAGCCACGAATGAAAATGGAGTTGTTATCACCTCACCGGCAAGGGCTAAAGCCTTTATTGCAATTTGCAGTGCGGTTGTCCCGTTGTTGACAAACACCATGTGCTTAACATCTAAATGTTCCTTAAGCCTCAACTCTAAATGATTGACTAAAGGGCCATTATTTGTTAGCCACTGTCTGTCCCATATGTCTTTGACATAAGCCAAATATTCGTCAATTGGAGGCAAGAAAGGTTTGGTAACTTGAATCATAATATTGAATTTCAAATGGGAATTCTTTTCCTGATTTTAATGTGAATCATTGCTTACGAACCAGCTTTTTTACATAATACTTCGCGCGTTGAAATAACTGAGGGCTACCTGAAGTTTTCAATCCTAATTGATGCATAACAGCATGGACACGTTGAATATTAGCACCCTTTTGGTTGATCATCATTTCATAGAGGCTGGCGGCATATACATTCTTTAATTCTTCATCCCATAAGTTTTTTTCATGAAGATATGAGGCTATTTTAACACGTAGATTCACGTAATTAGCGATAATGCGCTCCATTCCGTCTTTAGTGCGTGGACGTGAAACAGAACCGGACTCTTCGTAAATGCGGGCTCCCAATTTCGTATCATAAACTATTCCTGCCCCCGACTTAAGTAGACGGAATAAAAGGTCATATTCCTGAGATGATGTTAAGTTTACATCCCATCCATCGACTTCGATTAAAGCCTGCCTCTTATACAAGTTGGCACTTGTAATACCAGCGTTTGACCGAAGGATAGCTTTCCATATATTGGTACCTGTTGGCGTAAAAAAATCTTCCTCTTTGTCCAGAGCCACATATACTCTCGTAAAAGCGCCGATTACGACGTTTATACCAGCGCTTGCTAATTGAATTTGGCGTTCCCATTTCCCGCCAAGTAGTTCATCATCGGCATCCAAGAACTGAACCCAGGTACCTTTCGCTTCTCTTAGTCCGGTATTTCTAGCATAGCATGCGCCTTTTCGCTCTTCAAATAAAGAAACTATCTTATTCGTATATTTTTCTACATATCGATCAATAACGTCCTGTGTGTTATCTACTGAATTGTTATTAACTAAAATCATTTCCCAATCACTATATCCTTGGCGCATCACGCTTTCGATTGCTCGCTCAAGAAAACGTTCACAATTATAACAAGGTATTATTACACTAATCATCGAGAATAATTTTAAACTTCTATTTCAAAATAAACTATCAATTATAACAACGTGGCTCATCAATCATCAAATCAGAGTAGAGCTCCGCCATTCCACTTACAGTAGTTACTTTCCGATAAAGAATTCATTAACAAACTTTATCGTTTTGTTTCGATGCAAAGATTATCAAATCATCAGTAAAAACCGCGCTCTAAGGGCATTATGGTAACAAATAGCGCAGATAAACGAAATAATGTAGACTGTTTCACAAAATGCCACGGAATAGCACAGCGACCGAGAATTCAATACAAACGATTGTTAAAAAAGTGCAAGTTCATTGACTGGCTTACTCATCAATAGTGCTTTATCAACCACCTCAAATTGCAATTTATGCTGACTGATATAGCCCACGGACGTAATATTTCTTTTAATCATTGCGCTACGCAGGAGATTCAAGTTTTGCAGTAAATCTTTATTCTTCACAATTAGGGTTCTATTAGCTAGTACAGTGCCTATATATATACGCCCGTAATGAAGTTGTGCAAATCCAAATTCGTCAAATTTAGTGTAGAAAGATGACCAATCGATATCATCAACAGTGTTTTCACTTTCTATTGTAGATTTTAAATCGTACCAGTATGTACAATCTACCGGTTCCATACCTATGCTCAGGTACCAGCTCAATGCTCGACTATTTTTTTCAAAAACATGAAGTTGAAACAGATGATCACCGGTTGGCAATCCGCTTTTTATATCTTCCATCGCTCGCGTTAATAATGTCGTCCCTATTTTGCTGCCGCGAATGCGATTATCAACCACAATATGTTTAAGAAAAATAATTCCATCTAAGAATTGAAAACAAGCAAAGCCACCAAGTTCGGCTGTGGAACGATTATAAATATAATACGTTGCGTATGACGGGTGGTCTAGAACCGATTGAAAGAATTTGAAATATCCTTGATCTTGATGGACGAAGAAGCGTGATACAGTGGGATCATAAGCGGTTTTCAAAGATTCACATATCACCTTAACCAAATTTCCATCAGACCGTTTTAACCGACGAACCTCGTACATAGCTTTCAGAATTATATTACTCCTTTACGGAGAATGAGTAGACCTCTATATTAGGCAAGTATAGCGCTGCTTTTTCAAAAAAATGGACTCCTTTTCGATTTCGTAGAAAAAACGTATATAACTTCACATATAATCACGGATTTACGCTTCAAATTCGCCAAAAAAAGAGAATTCAATCACACCTTCACAACACGCCGTGACATCTCGCACACATTTAGGCCAAAGTACACACATTAACCATAAAATAGGCTACAAAACAATAAAAACGGATTAAAAGAAGCATATAACGGGCTAAATTTGAGCTGAAATCGCTTGTTTTCAGGCGATGGAACGTCCGATTTCAAAGCAAGACAGTATGATAATAGTTCAATTTTAAGATGAAAAATCAAAAACAATGGATAGCCATCTATACCCGTCCTAAATGGGAAAAAAAGGTTAATCAATTTCTTGTTCAACAAGGAATAGAGTCATTTTGCCCATTAATAAAGACAAAGAGACAATGGGCCGATAGAAAGAAGATCGTCGAAATCCCTTTGTTTTCTTCCTATGTCTTTGCTGAAGTCAACCATTCAGAACAATATCAAGTCGAACAGGCGGCCGGAGTTGTTGGAGTAGTATATCACTGCGGAAAACCGGCAATTATTACAGAAGCAGAAATTAATCGAATTAAAACTTTACTTAGAGAGGATTATCCTGAATTGGAATCCATTTCTTTTGATCAAATTGGCTTGGGCCACCGTATTAAAGTAAAGACTGGCGTTCTATCCGATTGGCAAGGGGAAGTTATAATGGTTAAAGGCAAGTCAGTAGTTATGGTTCTGGAACAGTTTAACTGCGCGTTAATTGCGAAGGTAGATGTTTCGCAACAAAACCTAATACTTGCTTAATGATTCTTATCAAGGATAATATAAAAAATAATATAAAATATTAGAAAACACAAGCAAATCTAACCTAATGCAAATCACAATGGAGAAACACTATGGCCATATTATAGAAAGAATTATCAGACGTAATGGTTATAGCATAAGTGAGTTAGCACGTCTAACTAATGTAAATAGGAGATCTATCTACAATTGGTTCAACCAAAAAAGTTTAAAACCGGAAATAATTTTTCGAATAGGCTGTGCTTTGAAACACGACTTCTCAGAAGAATTTCCGGAATTGTTTACAGAAGACGAATTTCAAAAGGTAATATCCCCTGAGAAAAATTCAACCGATGAAAAACCGGCCGCTACCGAAGGTAGCAGTAATTATTGGAAGGATAAATATATTAAGATCTTAGAAGAGTATAATCGGCTACTAGTCAACCAAGTGAAACAAGATCCGAAGAGCAATAAATAAGCAAAAAAATAAGAGCTCACTGCTGTTTTTTTTGACGACAATTAACTATTTTGCAGATCAATTATTATTCATGTAAAGTTACTTAAAAAGACATTTACTTATGGCAATTAGCAGCTTAGATCCCTCCATTAAACAGAAAGTCGAAGAGTGGTTAACCGGTAACTACAATCAAGAAACAAAAACATCAATTCAGAACTTATTAAACCACGAGGAATGGGACGAATTGAATGATTCGTTTTATAAAGATCTTTCTTTTGGAACCGGAGGTCTACGGGGCATCATCGGCCCTGGCACCAACAGAATAAACATATATACAGTTGGCAAGGCTACGCAAGGTTTATCCAATTATTTAAAAAAGACATATCCTGGACAATCTATTAAAGTAGCAGTAAGTTATGATAGTCGAAATATGTCCGCTACGCTTGCTCAAACTGTAGCCGACGTATTTTCTGCGAACGACATAATCGTTTATCTATTCAGTTCCCTTCGTCCTACGCCAGAGTTATCTTTTGCTATTCGTGAACTTAACTGTCAAAGCGGTGTAATGATTACCGCATCTCATAATCCGAAGGAGTACAACGGTTATAAAGCCTACTGGTATGATGGAGGACAACTAGTATCACCGCACGATAAAAATGTCATTACGGAAGTTAATTCTTTAACCATTGATCAAGTACTATTTTCTAAAAAACCGGAATTGATCCATTTGATAGATGAGGAAATAGACACACGCTATATTGATAAATTAGCAAATCTGTCTTTGCGCTCCGAAACCGTTAAACAGGAAAAAGATCTTAAAATTGTATTTTCTTCTATTCATGGGACCGGAATTACAATTGTTCCTAAAGTACTAGCCAAATGGGGCTTCGAAAATGTTCATATTGTTGAAGCGCAAGCGATACCCGATGGAAATTTTCCGACGGTTGTATACCCCAATCCAGAAGAAGAAGAGGCTATGGCTATTGGCTTAAAAGAAGCGTCAAAATTAGATGCTGATTTGCTTTTAGCTACTGATCCCGACGCTGATCGGGTTGGAGTTGCCGTAAAAGATTTAGAGGGAAAATTCACTTTATTAAATGGTAACCAGATAGGCGCGCTTTTGGTAGATTATGTGTTAAGCTCAAAGCAAAGCCTTGGGCTGCTTAAAAGCAATGATTACACGTGTAAAACAATAGTAACTACCAATCTCATCAGTGATATCTCTCGTAACTACAACGTTAACTGCTATGAGGTTTTAACAGGGTTCAAATATATTGGCGAGTTAATGACGAACCTTTTGCCCAAGGAAACATTCCTTGTTGGTGGAGAAGAGAGCTATGGCTTTTTGATAGGTGACCTGGTAAGAGACAAAGACGCTGTTGTATCTTGTGCTTTCATAGCAGAGATGACTGCTTACTACAAAAGCATGGGCAAGACTTTGTTTGAGGCGCTGGTTTCTTTGTACGTAAAACACGGCTTTTATAAAGAAAAATTGGTATCATTAACAAAGAAAGGCCAACGTGGGGCAGAGGAAATTAAATCGATGATGCAACGATTAAGAAACGACCCCCCGAAATCATTAGGAGGAAATACGGTTGCATTGCTGCAAGATTACGAAAATCGGCTTGCCACCAACATTAAAACAAATGAACAGACTCCTATCGCATTACCAGCCTCCGATGTATTACAATTTATTTTGGACGATGGAAGCGTATTATCTGCACGCCCCTCAGGTACCGAACCAAAAATCAAATTTTATTGCAGCGCAAAGCTGCCAATAAATACTATTGAAGATTTTAATACTGTTAATCAGGCTTTGGACATGAAAATCGAAAATATGATGAGCGATTTATTGAAGTAAAGCCCCGCTCAATGGGCTGGATAGCTAATTGTAGAGAAAGCTATCCAGCTTTCTTGTACCATAGAGATGCTATGCCCGGTTAGCCGGTTTTCCGAATACTACTTTCAGCTTCTCAAGATTCATGGTGTGTCTAATGTAAAGACGTAGAAGCAACACCTTTGCTTTTTGATAAATAGAAAGCTCTTTTCCGTAGCATCTAAGCATATGGAACGTGTAAGAAGCCGGCTCAAAAGTTTTCAAGTAATCTTTTATAGCAGCCATCTTATTGCCATTTAGCATATGCGCAGTTCCTCCTCCCACGCGCTTAGCCTTTTTGGCCAATTCCTGCATAGTTTTACGAGCTGGATGGAAGATCTTCACACCCTCGCTATACTCGATATTAAACCCGCTTTCAGAAGCACGCTTTGCCCATTCATAATCCCCCCCCGAAAATAGTGCCTCATTAAATGGACCGGCTTTGTCGAAAACATATCGCTTGCTAAACATATTACCAGTAACACATGCGCCAATAGAATTAACCGTTTCTGCTTGCTTAAAAGCAAAAACCTTTTCATAAAGCTCTGCATTAGTTGGCCGCTTATCATCCTCATAAAAAATCTGAATATCTCCGGCAATGCGGTCGCACTTTCGCTCTTCAAAAATACTAACAGCATTATATATCCAATCTTTATCAGGTAAACAGTCGGAGTCCGTAAAGCCTAAAATTTCTCCTTTGGCCAAAAGTAGTCCTCGGTTTCTAGCAGCATAAGATCCCGATTTTCTTTCACTGACGATTTGCCAAGTTTCCGGAAGGGAAATAAAGGTAGGCACCACATCATCAGGATCATTATTTACTACAATGACTTCAAAGTTTTCAGCTGGAAATGTCTGTTTTGATAGCGCTTCCAAACATAGAGAAAGTCTTTGCCAGTCTTTGTAAGTAGGAATAATTATTGAAACGAACGGCTCTGTACAATTCATGTGTCAATTAATTGTTTTAAACACCAAGTCCCACATCTCACCAGCCAACACCTTTTGTTGTTCTCCATTTTTTTCCAGTTTTCGACGGATATCAGATGCCGATATTTCAGCTAAAATCATATTAATTTTGCGTTCAAGCATGGCAGAGTTTTTTAACTCGTCGTCCTGCAGTAAACCCTCACTATAATCATAATCCTCCATTAAGGCTAAATACTTATGGCTCCAGCCTACACAAAGGCACGGCACAGCTTGGGCTAAAGCACTAACCAGACCATGAAAACGTGAGGTAATGACCGCGTGAACCTTTCCTATAATTCCCTTAACATACAAGGGATTGTCTTCTTTCAAAATTGGAACATCAAAAGATAACATCTCTTTCACTTCCTCTGCCAAACGCAAGTCTTTCACTCCCTCATGAATCAAGAAGAAAGGTAATTTCCCTTGCTTTTTTATTAAAGTGCAAACGTCCTTTAAAAAGTCTATATACTCACTCCTATTGCTAAAAACGCTGGATTCAAGCAGTTTATTATTGGGAATAATTGCTACCTCGCATTTATTTAAATCAAAATAGTCGGGCAACTTACCCTTAATTAGATTTGTAAAATCCGGACGTAATCCGATATTCGTCTTCTTTCCCTCCAAACCATGCAAATACTCATAAGAATATTTGTCTCTAGCGAAGACAAGATCGGCATGATCTAAAATTACCTGCATTTTATTCCGGAGTTTCGGATCGGTGAAAGCTCCGAATGCCTGGGGTAGCAAAATGACCTTTTTCCCTTCTTTTTTCCACTTAATAATATGATCTGCCAATCGATCTCCAGCCTTTTTTGGCCCCCAAAAATCACCGAAGGCAAATCCAGATCCATCCATTATGGTATTAATTTCGCGCTCAAGTACGAATCCCATATTGCGTCTTATAGACTTTGGTAGCACCCCACCCCATGCAGCAGCGTTAATTCCAAATTTCTTACCGTTCATTTTAGTATAAATGCCTAACTCACGCTGCTTGTGGATGGGTGCACTTTCTCTTGTTTCCATCACAAATATCGTATCAGGAGCGGTTTGTCGAACTTTATCCAAAATTGCGTGCAACATAAGTTCTGCGCCTTTGTTATGAAATTCTACTCCTCTTAATTCAATGATCAACTGACTCATATTATTTAGCTAAACGATATATTAATTAAATTTTCTAATTTGAGATAATGGCCTCTTCTCTGAATATGCAACTAATCCTTGAGGATCAGGATAGCCAACCCCCATACACATGATCGGTCGTTGGAATTTCTCAAGCTTCAAGAAGTTCTCCATCTTTTTTTCTTTATCCTCTATATCGGGCCAGTTAATGGAACAACTGCTCAATCCCATAGTTTCTAGTGCCAACATGAAAGACATGGAAGCTAGGGAGGCATCTATATATATAATATGTCTATCTCGTTCATCAAAGTAAGCATCTAGATTTCCGACCATGACTATTAAAACAGGTATAGAATGACCGTATCCTTTTGTTCCCATTGGAATCTGCACCACCTGGCGAACTAAAAGGGGGTCGTCAAAAACGCGAAATTCATAAGGCTGGCGATTACAGGCACTAGGTGATTGATTTGCCGCCAAAATTGCTTTATCTATTAACTCTCTAGGCACTTTCTTATCTAAAAACCACCGAACAGATCGCCGTTGCTTACATAAACGATAAAATTCATCATAAGTAATTGCAGATTCACTGTCTTTTGTTCTAAAATAAGGGATAGACGGAATCGTTGATTGACAGGACGTCGTAGACTCGGCATGCCCGTTGATAATATGGTTGAACCTTGCTTTTTCTTTACGTACGAACTCGTCATTCCCGTCAACAACTTGAAAATATTCGACTAACACATCATAGAACCATTTCATTTGAGGATTATCGCCATGGGCATTAGCAGTCCTCCACACACCTTCGAAATTGTCGACCGTTTCGCGTAAATATTCTTTACCAAATACATTCTTTCTTGGGCGCATCAAAAGCCCCTTCTCTATTCGATGTGTATTCCGTACCAACAAAAAATAATTTGATTTCAGCCGTTGGGATTCTTCTAGATGTTTTACTCTACCTGTTAAAACGGCCTGAAGTTCGCGAGAGAAAGACCGATCAAAGAACATGTAATAAAACGATGTTAAAAATCTTGATCTATAACATCTTTTTGGAAGCACCTCACGTAAAAAATATTGAGTAATTGCCTTCAACCTATTCATATTAAAAAAGTATATATTTCTATTCAATTATCTGCTCGTTCGCATCTACTTATCGTATAATTCTATGCTATCGCATAAATTTATTTGCTGGGGATTTACGCTCGCTTACTTCTCATGAAATTAATATGTGCCGTCAGTTCGTCCCCCATGAGCTTATAAATTGAAAGCCCAAATACAAGCAACACAATTAGTCCGACAATTAAGAAATTAACATGAAAAAAATTCAACAGGGCACTGCCTATTATAAAGGAAAATAAAGTAGCAAAAACGGACCCTTTAATTTCGTTGAAAAGCTCGCCGGTAGTCACCTTAACGGTAATGAGATAGTTAAATGTATATTGAGCTATTAATACGTTAAAAACTCGGCTAAAAAGAACAGCCCAAGAGGCGCCTACAATTCCGTATTTATATATACCAAAGACCAAGGCGGGTATGTATACAGCCGCTTTTACCATTTGAAGTTTCAACTCTAAACCCGGTCTGCCCAAGGCCCTTATTAAAACAGTATTACTGTTAACTAACATCTGAATCATAATGGATGCAGATAGTATTTTCAAGGGAAGAATTGAATTCTCCCATTTACTTCCAAAAATATGAAGAACAAAGGGCTCTGCTAATATAAACAGAAGCAACATCACCGGAAAAACAATCACACAGTTATAACTGACAACTTTCAAATAATATCGCTTCATAGCATCGGGATCTCCTTGCTTTTTGCCATACAAAGGATACATCACATTATTTATAACGGCCATCAACCTGCTTCGAAATGTGTCTGTCAGAACAAAAGCAAACGAGTACGATCCCAGCAATTGCGCCGACAATAATTTCCCAATCAATAAATAATCAATATTATTGACGAAATAGTTAATCACATTTGTGCCAGTGGCAAAAATTCCAAAACCAAATATATCTTTAAAGGCCTTGTGGCTCCAAGAGAGTTTAGGAAGCCAGTTGGTGGCTTTAAAATAAAAGGGAATAGCAAATACAATAATTGCGGTAGAATTAAATGCTAAGGACCAAACACCTGCTCCCCACAAAGCTAACAAGATAGAAATAATACCGGCAACGATATTACTCGCACTTTCAATACGTGCGATTTTCTTAAAATTCATCTGCTTTGATAATTGAGCACGATTCACTAGGTTAATAGGACTTAGTAGAATTCCTAAACTGATGACAGGAATAAGTTGCTCAAGAATCGCTTCGTTATAAAATTTAGCTGCCAAAGGAGCAATTGCGAAGGCCATTATCCCATACAACAAGGCAGACCAAGCGATTCCCGTCCAGAAGGCTGTGCTGTAATGAGCAGATGTTAACTGGTCTTCCTTCTTTTGGATTAATGCTGCTCCAATCCCCAACTCTGTTAAAACAGAAACAAACCCTGTAAATACCGTTGCCATCCCAATTAATCCAAATTGTTCAGGCAATAATATTTTAGCTAAAACCAATTTGACTATAAAGGCAAACCCTTGGTTAACAATAAGCTGTATTGCATTCCAAAAAACTCCTTTTAAAACCAAACTTTTTGAACTATCCATTCGCGCTTCTTTATATGTCTCAATTTCGGGGTAAAACTAAGCGTTAAATTCGTAAATAAGAGCAGTGAGAAATGAACGTTCTACTTATGAGAAAAAAAAACTTTAAAAAAGATAAAAGTGTATAAAATACACAAAATATCATTAACAAAAATCAAGAGCACTACCCGGTATTTTGAGTATTAAAATAGAACGACTGACATTCCGTTTCTTGTGGCTGGCCAATAATGCTCCATTTACATACATTACGGCGCTAACGACAACACCGAAATAGCTTATTATTCCTTAAGGAACATACATTCACATATTCTATAAAGTCAGTTACCATATACATAAAAATATACGCAAAAAAAAACACATACTATTCTACTTTATGGAGAGGAAAGATGCATAAATATAAAAATCAAATTAAAAAGCTCACAATTGCGCAAACAATACTCATTTATTGGGCAACTTAAGTACAAATCATTGTTAACCGTATCAAAAAGCCTATGTTTGCAGCATAGTGCCCTTCAAAATGAACTTACTTTATAGAGCACTAATAGTCCGATAACGTAAGGCGAGCGATAATAAGTTAATTTGATATGGAAAAGAACAACAACCGACTTCAATTTCTAGATTGCTTACGTTTTTTTGCTGCATTATCAGTAATAATCCAACATATATTCGAACGATTATCACCTCAGTTTGGTTGGTTCAGTTCACATTATTTTCAATTTGGCATTTTTGGTGTCTGCCTATTTTTTATAACTAGCGGTTTTATTATCCCTGTATCAATAGAGAAACATCAATCAATAAAAAAATTTGCGATAAGTCGTATTTATAGATTATATCCTTTATTTCTGGCAAGCCTGATCTTAAAAACGTCGCTCATTCTAAACGGAACAATAAGAGGGGTCGACCCCACCTTAACGGTCGTTCTTGCCAACATCAGTATGTTGGCTAAGTTTATCGGACAACCGCTGATCGAAATGTCTTACTGGACACTCAATCTTGAGATGGCATTCTATATTATAGTAGCAATATTATTTAAACTAAACATACTCCAACACAGCGTCAAATTAGCACTTACAGCTCTTTGCGGTGTGCTCTTCATTGGCGTAGTGCCGATTTACCTTCTCCATCTTTTTGATGCGGGTATGTTGTTAAGTTATTATTTAGCCACTATGTTCGTTGGTACTGTCTATTACAGAAACATGAAAGGCTTAGTCACCAACAAAACACTTTGGCTAACAATCACTTTCGCTTTATTTGTCTTGTTTATAAACAGCTTTCTCACATTCGGAAAACGTGTACCGGATCCATCGCTCTTCGGGGGCGACCGTTTTTGGCCAGTTGTAAATGCGATTTCTCTTGCTTATATACTGTTTACACTAGGCTATCTATTTCGGTCTAAATCTTACCCAAAAGTCTTTGTATACTTCGGCACAATTAGTTATTCTTTGTACTTGAATCAAGGCATTGTTATTAGATTGGTATTACCTGCCATCGCAAGTCCTGTGCTAGCCAGTATTTCAGCGATTGTTATTACGTTCCTCATCTCCAATTACACCTATAAATATATAGAGCTTCCATTTATTAACCGAAGCCGAAAAATAATTAAAAGAATGGGGCAGGATATCACATTGGTAAGTAAAGACATCATATCTGAAGAAGCGAAAAGAGTCGCAGTTGAACCGAAAACAATAGAAACAACTGATAAATAAAACCAAAATGTAAATAAAAAAGCAAGCCCTAGTTAATAAGGCTTGCTTTTACCAAGTGCTTTTTTTAACATAAAAGAGATTACCTTTCAGCAACCATCTCCGCATGTAAAAAGTCGTTATATGCTAAAGTAATTCCTTCTTTTAATTCGACTTTATGTTTCCAGCCCTGTTGATGTAATTTGGCAACATCCATCAATTTACGGGGTGTTCCATCTGGTTTAGACGTGTCGTACCTAATTTCTCCTTCAAATCCGACAACATCTTTAACGAGCTCAGCTAGCTCGCTAATAGTTAAATCTTCTCCAGTTCCAACATTTATTAATTCTTTTTCAGAATAGGTTTGCATTAGAAATATACAAGCATCAGCCAGATCATCTGCATATAAAAATTCCCGCTTAGGTGTCCCTGTCCCCCATATCGTTACAGAAGGAGCATTAGCTACTTTCGCCTCATGAAATCGTCTAATCAGGGCAGGTAATACATGAGAATTTTGAGGATGGTAGTTATCGCCTATTCCATACAGATTTGTAGGCATGACACTTATAAAATCACATCCATATTGATCTCTATAAGCCTCACATAATTTTATGCCTGCTATTTTAGCAATCGCGTAAGGTTCATTTGTGTGCTCAAGCGGCCCCGTTAAAAGGTAATCTTCTCTTAAAGGTTGAGGAGCCATTTTTGGGTAAATACAACTACTACCTAGAAACATAAGCTTCGTAACTTGCTGCTGGTATGCTGCGTGAATTATATTGCATTCCATCAACAGGTTGTCATATAAAAAATCAGCCCTGTAAGTATTATTTGCTACAATTCCTCCTACCTTTGCGGCTGCTAAAAAGACATATTCCGGTTTTTCTTCCTGAAAAAATGTGTGGACGGCTCCTTGATTACGAAGATCTAACTCAGCAGAAGTTCTAGTAATTAAATTAGTGTAACCTGCTAATTTCAAATGACGGGTAATAGCGCCGCCAACCATGCCACGATGGCCTGCGATATAAATTCTAGAATCTTTTTCCATATAAATCAATTTTATTAAAGAATGCTAAGGCATACCATAACCCTCAAAAGCTAAGATTAAGATAATGTTAATTGGCAGACAATGCCACCGCATTTAACTGCCTTGGAGTCCCGTCAGGCCCAACAGCAATAATATTATCAAAAATAACTCTTGTTCCCGGGCCTATTCCATTCAAAGCCGACTTCATCGCAGCACTTAAGGAGTTTCCGCTAGTTGAAAGAACAATGGCATCGGCTCGAGGCTTTGCTAAGATCATGGTAAATTTGGTAATATTAAATTTAGCGTCAAAATCAAAATTTTCTAAACTTGCAAATAAGGCATTTTGTGCTTTTAAAGCAACGGAAGCCATCGCACCGCCTGATTTCCCACCAAATTTAGCAATGGGATCAGGGATCCGCTTCACCCTGAAATCCGTTGTACTCAAAGTTTGCACTTTGCCCGGTGCCACTTCAGCTGACACCGATATTTTAGCCGTTCCCGGAGAAGATACACGCGCCACGTACTTTCCATTGGATCCGGATAAGCTGCCGCCACTTATACTTACCTTAATTTTATCCGCGGGCGTGCCGGGGGCAGACACAGATAAAGGGTTATCCACACCAATGTAAAGAACATTCATTTTGTCGGGAGAAACAACGGCCGATGGTCTCGATACCTGATAACGTTGTTCAGGAGTGCGATATTCTTTTATCGTTCCATCCGTTTGTTTTACTTTAATAACGCCTGTCCATGTAAAGACACCTTCTTTAGATGTATTAACGTTATACACACCTTTTCCATTACTTACCTGTAAAGCACTCCCGTTTACAGAAATAGACGGATCTGATTTAGAGTCATAAGCAGTTAAGAAAACTTCAGCAGTGTATGGCTGTCCCTGAATCAAATAAGAGGTAGGAGCAACGGCTACTGCAGCAAATTGATCCAGGTTTACGACAGCCTGATCCATTTTTCCTAAGATGCGTTTCACCACATCCGACTCCGCGTTCTGTGCATCGGTCTGGATCTTGGTTAAGATAGCCATGGCAGCAGTCAACGGAGTGCCATCGCCAAAATTGATCTCTTCCCATTTTTTCTTCCCGTTAACACGTTTCTCCGGATCGTTGGCCTCCAGGGAGAACGTTACCGTTCCTCTATCTTTTTCGTCCAGTAATGCCAGCAGCTTTTCTCTTGTGCCGTTTATTTTCTCTTTTAACTCCGCGCCTTTTTTCTTGTTAATCATCAAGCCGGGAGCGATATCCATATTATCACGCTGTGACAGATCCCCGGTATCCTCATCATAACCACCGCCCTGCTTTTCAAACTCTTTCTTTAGCGTATTGATATACTCGTTCAGTTCGCCTACAATAGCCCTTGCCTGTTTTGCCTTTTCATAGATAGGCCTGGCGCGTTCCGGTTCTTCCTTTAGTTTGGTATTCTCAAAGGCCATGAACAACTGTTCTACAGAATTGTTGACATTCGATCTCGAAGTTTCCAAACTATCATTTATATTTTTAAAGGCATCCAATATGGTATCTGATACATTCAAAGCCAGCATGGCTAATAATACCAAATACATGATATTAATCATCCGTTGCCTTGGGGTCTCTTTTCCTAAAGCCATTAATTACGTTTTTAATTGTCAAATGAATAATATCCGGAAAACTACATGCGCGGCTGGTTCATAGCGCTTAGCATATTGCCATAAACTGCATTTAAGGCAGCAAGATTTTTAGCTAACTTGTTAACTTCATCTTTAAACATTTTTGAGTCGTCTAAAGATTCGTTGAAGTTCTGCATAGTAGAGCTCAATTGTTCATAGAACCTATTCATTGACTGTAGATGCGCATTTGAATCTCTTAATTCACGCTCGTACATCGCATTTAGGGAACTCAGATTTTGAGTCAATTGTTGTACCTGATCATGGTAACCACGAGTGTCCGAGTTGGTGGACGACATGGCAACAAGATTGGCTGACGCCTTTTCAAAGGCAACACTTAAACTGTCGAATTTAGATGAAGCCAAACGAAGCTTCTCTGTAAACTCGTTGGCAGCAAAAGAAGCATCAGAAAGGTTACTAATAGCAGTCACTTTTTCATTAAACGAACGTAACCCCTTACCTAAACTGGCAATCGTCTCGGGCCCAACCTGAGCATCAGCAAAGATTTTATCCAAGGCGAGGGTAGTTGAGGCGTTCGGATTTTGTATCGGCCTCGCCGAAGTTTTAGGTAATTCTCCGCTATAATCATCGGCTAGCTCAGGATAAACTCTTTCCCATTCGGGATCCTTAGGCGGCGGGTTGAAACCCATTAAAAAAAACAATAGAGCCTCTACACCTAAACCTGCTCCGATCATGTAGTTTGCCATTGCTCCGCCAATATGGAGTATTTTAAACAGAGCTCCTAAGATTACCACACTGGCTCCCCATGAGATAGCTACGTGTAGCCAATTTGAATTGTCTTTCTTCTTCATACTTAAATTATTGGAAATATTTATTATAACTGTTTTTAAAAAAGATATACGATATTCCAACTTGTACATTTACCCCGGGCACCATATTGTAAGGGAAAGAATCTAAATCTTCACGTAATTTTGGTATGTCAACAGGATCCTTTTCGTAGATTTTTATCGCTGTCGACTCTATAGGGATATAATACCCTACATTAACCGCCATATTTAATCGTTGTGAAAGCCTTATTCCGTTTATTCCTGTTCCTATGTAAGGTCTTAATTTCCCCCATTCAACGCCATAATCCTTCTTTTGATCAGCCACCTTGCGCGTTCCAACATAACGCTCATACCTGTTCTCAAAAAAGTATCCTATTCCAGCACTAACAATCCATTTACGGGCAATCCAACTGTCTTTCCCAATAAGCGGCTGCCAATCCGCCAATAAAGTTACGTCCGAACGGTTTATTTCAAACACCCGATTACCTAATTTCATCTTAGAGGAAGGAAAGATACTTGCTCCCAATCGAACATTGAATGCGTCCGATAACGGATAAGCTCCCTCTATTCCGAGCCCCCTAGTTCCCACATGAATGCCTACACCGGGATAAAAGCTAGAATATTCTTCCCAAATCTGCGCTTTTACTTGCAGACTAGCAAGTGCTGTAATAAAAAATATGAAGATTTTTTTCATCCGTATATAATTTGCTTTTTTAAAGGCGATGAAGCCGTCCGATCTTCGCTTAAGGGCTGCTCAAGAGTTCGTAAGCTCCATTATTCATCCCTCGTGTAAGTTTAAAAATCATGAAGGCTTTATCAAATAATTGTTAATCTGTTTTACCTGATATCAATCGAACTACACATTTATACCTGCGTGGCCTTTACTTACCAGTGACCGCAACTTAAGTTTTGACAATCTATAAAACGTTTAAAAGCACCAATGACTACTATTGACGACTTTCTGTACCCTCAGCCTGTTCATTTCTCAACACTGCCTTTTCCTTCTTTCCGTCGTTCTTTTCCTTTTTTTCTCGCAAATAATCCTCGTCCTTCGAAACTAAGTCATCCGAGTTGACCCCTTTAGGATTGCGCCATAAACGGTCCTTATAAAGCTGAATTTTATCTTCAATTTCTTTTTCGGTAGTATCCTGTCCATCGGTAGCATATTGCATTCGTTGACTTGGAGAAGTTTGTCGTACAATCTTGCTTGAAAATTTACGCTGTACAAATAGATCGTCCATTGTCATATCATAGAGCTCTTTATCAGGATCAGACACATCCAGTTGTACCAAAGTGTATCGTAACTGTGGAAAATACAGCCAAAAGGCGGGTGTCTCTCCAACCGACTCAGCCAATTCCGCAGAGGAATTGATTGTCATCAAAGGCGCTACGCCAATAATCCTTGTTTCCAGTTTACCTCGTTGTTTATCGAAAAATATATCTTCTTTAATACGAAACTTCGTCACCTTTTCCGGGTTAAATTCATTTAAAGTCATCTTGGCATCGATCTGGTTTCCTTCATTATCAAAAATCGGTACCAGCACGCTATCCGTAAAGCGAGCTTCTCCTTCTCTTGCGGTCAGCTTCGTTTTAAAACCATCATCTTCCGGATTATAAGGCGTTAATTTACCTTCTTTGATACTTTTCATAATAGCCTCCATCAATGAAGCTCCGGGGATAGCAAAAATATAGTTCTCTTTATCTTTCAAATCGATGTCTCTCCACACGCGTTTGTAAAAACGAATATTCTTTGGATTAACCTTTGGATAAGCAAAAGGTACAGCGTCATGTAAATCACTCACCTGATAATAGCCATCCGTTTGGGGCACAGTATCGATCAATAACACACTACCATTGTCTGCCATCGAATCGGGGATCGTTCCACTTATTCCCTCTTCTACAATAGTTGTATCCGGAGTTTCCTGCGCCAACAATCCGAAAAAGCAGAAGAAACTCAATATACCGGTCAAAAACATTTTCATAATTATTATTCTTTTTCTCAACAATGATTTTCTAGCGTTTCGAGGTACGCTCTAAGGAGCAACTTTGAAACCATCAATTTTTGTACTTTCTTGTTTTTACTTGTGGGGTCGCCATTTCAAAAGCCGACATTACACACCTGAATCCAATATAGGAATGTGCTTCATCTTGTTGTTCGTAATTTCTCGCATCGCTATTCAGCATGCTTCCATTATCTTTCCAAGATCCACCCCTAACTACTTTCCGTTTCAACGCATAACTTGCATGATCATCTGCGTCGTATAATAAAACGGGATTTAAGTCGTTCACAAATTCAATGGCTGAAGGACTGAAAGCATCCAACGTCCATTCCGACACGTTTCCGGCCATATTATATACGCCAAATGCATTCGGAGTATAAGCTTTTACAGGAACCGTAAAGGTAGATCCATCTCTTGAATAGGTCCCTTCTCCTTGCTTAAAGTTTACTGCAAGTCTTTTTTTGTCTGATTTGCGATCATCGATTGTTAATCGGGTCCGTTGAATCGTATCTACCGGATCAAGCTTCCCTTCTGCGGCATATTGCCATTGGGCTTCGGTAGGTAAGCTGAAAGTCAATTGATACCCCTTTAGATAGGAGTTCTTTTGCAAACTTGCCATAATCTCCTTTCCCCGCCAATCAGCATATGCCCGGGCCTGTTTCCAACTTACACCGACCACCGGATTGTAGTCAAAAGATTTATGATAAAAGTAGTTTGCATCCATAGCATGCATTTGAGCATTTGGAAAATCTTTTGACCAAATGTCGTCTACTGGCATCACTCCCACGGTGTCTGTTACATATTGATCATTGTTCCTGCCGTCCATTTTTAAATAAGAAAAGCGATAAGTTAGCAGGGCATCGTTTAAAACTCTTTTACCTGCCTTCATGGTTAACATTGGACGCAGCTTCTCTTGAATTTCCGGATTTTTACTTAGCCATAAGGGAGACTCTTTTTTCACCCTTTTCCAATCTATCAGTCGTTCCACATTTGCGTCGTTAGTGCCGTCTTCATTCGTGTTGTCTTCTTTTAAAAAGTACTGATCGTCTTTTAAATAATCAACAACAGCAACCGAGTCGGCAACCCAATTTACAAATTCGCGGTACTGTCTGTTTGTGACTTCCGTCTCATCGATAAAGAATGCACTTAAGCTTACGTTTTTCCCCATGTCGCTACTATCTTGCGAACTCTTATAGAAGATCGTTCCCGAAGGGATGTATACCATTCCCGGAGGTGCCGGCAGCCTATTACCCCGGAAAGACGAAACTCGGGGAGAATCATATAACTTATTTGATTTACACGCCGTCATGAATAATGCCAGTGCCATTATACCACCAAACGCAGCACGACCGGCAATCCGACTAAATCTGTTTAAAGCTCTCATTTCAATTATCATTTTTAATGGCAGTGAACAGCTCTTTATAAAGAGGTGTTCCGATATTTACACTTTTCTATTTTATCACCAAATATTTTGCAACGTGATTTTGATGATTTATATCCCAATTGAGCCATAAGCCATCAAAATAAATTGATCTTTCTTTAAATGCACTATTTTCTCAACAAAATGTGTATAAACTCACATTTTTATATGGTAAATAATAGACTATGGCTTATTGAGCATACTCGCTCCCAAATTACAATATCCTGATTAAGGTCATAATTTTGATAGACTTCTTTATTTCGTTTCATTCGTCGTTCTCTCCATCAATGGGAACTACTATGCAAAAGTAGGTATTCGGCTACAAGCCGCCATACTCGATTTCTGACCTATTTATACACAGGTATAGACAGCATTATACATTTGTTTAACAAAAGGTCTTTAGGAAATAAGGCTAAGAATTACGGGTTATAACTAGCTAATGTGGACGAATTTATGTTTAATTGCCTGTAAAACGAGTCCGGTTCGACTTTTCACTTTGAATTTAGCAAACAAACTGGCTCGATAACCATCAATTGTTTTAATCGACAGAAACATGCGTTTTGCGATCTCATGATAATTTAAGTCGCTACAAGCCAAATACAAGAATTCCTTCTCCCGATCTGTCAGATCTATTTGAAGCGCGATGTCTTCTACACTTTTTTCTGTCAAATAAGAGTTATAATACCCTTTTGCCCATACTTCAGTTAATGCCAAATTGAGTTCCAAAACATTCATATTTTTCGTAAGGTATGCGCAACAGCCTGCTCGGATCATTTGAAGTACACTGATCGAATCGCTTAAAACGGAAAGGGCAACTAATTTTATATCCGGATAGGTAAACTTGATTTTGCCGGTAAGTTCTGCACCGCTCATATTGGGCATAAGCACGTCAATCAATAATATATCTGGATAGCTTTCTTGTCGTCTCAATTTATTTAACAAATCATGTCCGTCGGTAGCGTGCATTGTGACTTGGAAATCGGCAAGATTATTAATGAGCATGATTAAAGACTCCAAAACCAGCGCATGATCATCTACTATACCTATAGTTGCTTTCATAATAAAATACTTAAACAGTTGTTATGTATTTACCTGTTAAATCTAGATTGGTGTAAATTCTATATGATTATTTCATCAAGAATTTAATCCTTCTTCAATATTCAATCCAGTACCAGAATTTTTAGGTCTTAACAAAGATGACAAAAAATATTTTTATGCCTATTTCACTCTTTGTAAAATATTGTATAGTAATGGATGCCGATTTCACATTTCACATCTCAATTGCATTTTACAATGAAGAGAAAAAACAACTAACAATCTATATAACAACAGGTTATATAATTCCGTTATTATAAACAGAATGAACACAATCTACCTATCTATGAGAAAACTTAAATAAAAATGTGCAAAAATTGTTGTTACAAAATTTATATTAAAACAAAAAGGCTAGAAAATTCTAGCCTTCTATTTAATTTAATTCGATTTGGTAAAAGTCTGATAATTACTTTTCGTTTCTACTAGCTCCCTATCGGACAAACTTTAAATCCAATATTCTCGAGCTTCGCTTTATCGAGAATATTTCGTCCATCAAAGATATGCGCCGGCTTCAACATGTTATCGTAGATCCGCTGCCAATCATACTGTTTAAACTCATCCCACTCGGTAAGGATAGCCACGGCATGGGCGTCTTTACAGGCCTCATAAGGATCATTATATACTTGTACAAGCTGACTGTTTTCGTCCGATGATCTGGTAGCCAAGTAGTCTAGGTCAATATAAACTTGCTGTGCCGGCACTTTAGGATCATAAACACCGATATGAGCCTGTTCGTATAGTAAGTGATCGGCTACATAAATCGCCGCAGATTCGCGCGTATCATTGGTGTCTTTCTTAAAAGCCCATCCTAGGAACGCGATTTTCTTTCCGTTTACCGTATTATAAAGCGTTTTTATAATCTTGTTCGCGAATCGCTTCTTTTGGTGATCATTCATAATAATCACCTGTTCCCAATAATCGGCAACTTCCGTAAGCCCATAACTTCTAGCGATATATACTAAATTCAAAATATCTTTTTGGAAACAAGAACCGCCAAACCCTACCGACGCTTTCAAAAATTTGGAACCTATTCGGCTGTCCGTTCCGATAGCACGCGCTACCTCATTAATGTCTGCTTCTGTATGTTCGCACAGTTCAGAGAGCGCATTAATCGATGAAACTCGTTGCGCTAAAAAAGCATTGGCAGTTAATTTTGACAGTTCAGACGACCAAACATTGGTCGTAAGAATCCGTTCTCTAGGCACCCAATGTGCATAAATCTCTACTAACGCCTCAATTGCTTTCCTTCCTCCCTCATTTTGGTCACCGCCTATCAGTACTCTATCAGGAAATAATAGATCTTCTACAGCCGTGCCTTCTGCTAAAAATTCAGGGTTAGAAAGTATCTGAAATTTAACCCCATTTCCCGTATGTTGTAAAATGTCCTTTAAAGTGCTTGCTGTTCGAACCGGAAGTGTTGACTTTTCGACAACGATCTTATCGGATTTACTGACACGCGCAATTTGCCGTGCACATAACTCTATCCATTTCAAATCAGCTGCTTGGCCTTTACCCGCTCCGTAAGTCTTCGTTGGCGTATTCACGGAGATAAAAATCATATCTGCCTCATCAATTGCTTTATCGACATCGGTTGAGAAAAAAAGGTTTCTCCCGCGTGCCTCTGATACAACTTCACTCAATCCTGGCTCATACACCGGAATTTTGTTCACATCTTGGTCATTCCATGCAGCAATACGAGCTTCATTCAGATCAACTACGGTAACCTGAATACCAGGACATTGTTTAGCTATTACCGCCATCGTTGGGCCTCCTACATAACCCGCGCCGATACAGCAGATTTTTTTTACAGTCATTTTATTAGAAGAGTTTTTTTAAAATTGTTAAACCAATAAGTTGAGTTTGCTCCAAAGATAAATAAAGTATGTCCGCAAGCTTAGTACAACTCGTTACATTTATTACACGAAATTTGTTCAGAGAATTGCGCTCACATCATTAATTTGTACGGTTATTCTACATTAACGAGTTTTATTCCTTGTATTATTAAAGCTCCCAAAATAGTTCCTAGCGTATTAAATATTAAATCGTCGATATCCGGAATCCCGATTCCCAGTACAAATTGACATGTTTCTATGCACAAACTGAGTACGAAACCTAAAATAATCATCCCCCCGTAGTGCTTAAAGCCAAAAACGATATATAAAAATAAGGGCAGAGGGGTAAACATCACAATATTTCCGATTATATCTAAGTACACACTACTAACGTCACCCGCATGCCTATAAAGATACCATTTTAAACGAAAAGGCTGTAAAAGCGGATTTTTACGGTGTCCCCATGTGGCGCTCGGCCTTCTTCCTGCAAAAAAAAACCACATAGAATAAGATGATAAAATACAGTAAGCACCATATTCTCCATACCCATTTCATAATGGAATCCAAAGAATATTTAGATATAACTTTCACCAAATTGCTTAGCCGCATCGGCAACAACCTGCTTAACTTCCTGTTCGCTATCGATCGGACAAATCATCAACGTATCATTTGCCTCCACTATAATATAATTATGTAAATTTTTCAAAACTACCTTTTTATAACTCGGCACATTAACCATGCAATTGCTGCTGTTGTATAGAATCACATTATTAGCGTCTGGTATAAGCACATTGCCGCTATTATCCTGTTGACTTAACCCATAAACAGACGTCCATGTTCCTAAGTCAGACCAGCCAAAATCTACAGGTAGGACATAAACCCGTTCGCTTTTTTCCATGATTGCATAATCAATGGATATATTCTCACATGCTGGATAATACGCTTCCAAAAAAGCTTTTTCTTCCGGTGTATTGTATTTTTCCTTTCCACCTAAAAATACCGCATTCAATTTCTCTTCGTACTTTTCTAACTCAGCGAGAATTGTACGCACATTCCAAATAAAGATACCCGCATTCCAGAGGTACTTACCGCTCGAAACATATTCTTGCGCTACTTGTAAAACGGGTTTCTCTCTAAAAGAAGCGACTTTGTTAAAGTTTGAAAATCCGGTAAGCGTCTCGTCGCTAATTTGAATATACCCATATCCCGTATCCGGTCTTGACGGCTTTATTCCTAGGGTAATCAACGCTTCGCTGTTTTCCGCTGCTTCCAGAGACATTTTGATATCCGACAGAAAACGCTCCGTATCTTGAATAAGATGATCAGAAGGGGCAATAACGAGTGTTGCATTAGGGTTTAAAGCTTGCAATTTATGACAGGCATAGGCGATGCAAGGCGCCGTATTGCGCATGGCCGGCTCACCGATAATTCTGTTCTCATCGGTAATCCCTAACTGCTCTTTTACCAATTCAACATATTTATGGTTTGTTAGCACATAAATATTGTCCTCCGGAACAATTTGCTTGAATCGCTCGTAAGTACTTTGAATCAAGGTTTTACCTAACCCAAGCACATCAATAAACTGTTTAGGAAGTGATGTTCTACTAACTGGCCAAAAACGGCTACCTACGCCCCCGGCCATAATAACAACATAATGATTTTTATTCATATATAATTTTTTATAACTGCGCAAAAAAATGCTAAACAGCTACCTCTTTCCATAAGTACTTAGGATAAACCCCTTTCTCAACTAAATCAGACAGTTCGTTTTTAACCAACGGTTTATCTTCTTGATACGTTACTCCAAAGCACGGGGCGTCAATAGGGATCACCCGAAAGCTTGCCTGTCCTTTCTGTAGCAAGATCTGCGCAGCCTCCGGTATGAGAAATTCGGCTTTCGGATCCGTTATATTTTCACGTACAAAAGTAACAAACAAAGGCTCAAGTAACGAAAATATCGCTGGAGTAAAACCCCAAAAATTCATTGAAACAAGATCTTCGGCATTTAACTTGCCAGGTGTCCCATCGTGCTGAACAAACTCGATTTCACCTTCAGGATTTCTGTAAACTTTTGCTCGCTCATCCAACCTTTTCAATTCACTTGAATCTGATATGGCACAAACCCCTCTCGTTACAGGGCCACTATCCGATAAAGTTTTGTCAATCTTATACCCTAATAGCGCAAAGTAATCATCTTTAGCTTCATCTGCCAGAAAAGCCGCCATTTGCCGAAAAGCTATAAGACTATAAAAATCATCCGCATTAATCACACAAAAATTTTCTTTAACTACATTTCTTGCAGCCAACAGCGCATGTCCGGTTCCCCAAGGTTTAGTACGCTCAATATACTCATTAAAACCGTATTCTGCCAATTGAGGCTCTTGAAATGCATAATCAACTTCCATTTGGCCTTTCAAGGCCTTTGCAAACTTCTCTTCAAATACAGTTTGATGTTCTTTCCTAATGATGAAACATACTTTTCCAAATCCGGCACGTATGGCATCAAAAATAGAATATTCCAAAATTGTTTCGTTATTCGGTCCAAAACCATCAATTTGTTTGTTTCCACCATAGCGGCTCGCCATTCCAGCGGCTAAGATTACTAAAGTCGGTTTCATTTGCTATTAATTTAAATCAATTTTTAAAGGAACTAATATTGACGACTCGCAAACGTAAACGATTTCGCCAGGAAATTTATCGGGGTGAATATCGGATAAATAATATTTTTTTTAAACGCAATGTCCGTAAATTGTATACAAACGGACCGCTTTTGAGTACTATTATCCAATATACCAACCGTTAAACGAAAGGTAGCATGATCGACTATAGCAATTCAGCGTTTTTTATAGATAAATGTCCTAACTCTTTATAAGCGCGTCCACTTTTTACATAGCTGATTATTTTAGTTAATTGCTGATGGTGATGCAAATCAGTTCCTAAAAAGTCATACATATTTTTATTAATAAGATATTGCGTTGTTATTGTAACTTGTTTTCCATAGTAACCTATTGGAGAGAGTAAGTTCAATTGCAACAAACAACCCATCTCTTTTAATTCATGGTACTTCCTTGTTTGCGATGAATAAAAGTTGTAACGTTCGGGATGCGCGATGATTGGGATATACCCATGTGCGATAATGCGATTTACTATCTGTTCCAACGCAATCGGTTCGGCCGACCATGGCATTTCAACCAGTAAATGATTGGTTGGAAATGGTCTTAAACACTGCTCTTCTAAGAGTGCTTCAAATTTCTCGCCAAGCATGTATTCCGCAGATGAATGGGTATATATATCTGCTAAACCGGCTCGTTCCATTTCAGCATAGAACCACTCGTGAGCATAATCAATTGTCTCCTTCGTATTAGGAAATACCTCATCATATATATGGGGCGTTAATATGAACGATTTTAAACCAAGAGACAAAAGTTTTTTTAACAACAGCAGCGATACCGAAACATTTGGCGCCCCATCATCGATGCCTGGCAATAGGTGTGAATGTATATCAACTTCAACCCACTCTAGACTCGCATGTCCACTTCGTCTAAACAAATTAAACATCACTGTTCTCCTCATCAACATAAACGATTTCCGCATCAGTATATTGTACTTGCTTTCCGCCACTTATTTTTGTAAGCGTTGTACATAAATAATCAACACTTCCCATCCTTTCGTATAATTGCCCGTTTTTATATCAGTTCGTATCCATGGTCTCCATTAATTGGATCTCCAGCTTACCTTTGTATTACCATGGCCGATACCTTATTAAAAACTGACTCACCACGAATTTCCATCCTCGATATTCTCCGGGGATTTGCCTTGTACGGAATTATCCTTGCTCACGCGGCATCTATATATCTTCTTGAATTACAATCCGAAGGGAAAAAAATCGGCAATGAAACGGACCTTTTAATCAAGAGTTTCTTAAGTTTTTTCGTAGAAAGAAAATTTTACTTAATATTTTCCTTCTTATTCGGCTTAAGCTTTTATATCCAATTTAGAAATGCTAAAAGAAAGGGTCAGCCATTTACAATCAAGTTTATATGGAGGCTGTTTGTTTTATTTATTATTGGTTTACTGCATAATCAATTTTATGCTTTTGATATATTGCATATCTACGCCATTATCGGTTTGTTACTTATTCCTGTTAGACATCTGAATCAAAGACATCTTCTATTCATAATAGCAATTTTAGTTGTTGCAGCTTGCTTATCTTCCGAATTCGGCCATCATATTAAAAGTTCTTCTTCCATGTCCTTAATAGCCAATTTAGGCTTCTCGCAACGTATTATCCATCAATTATCGTCCGGTCATTTCCTGATGATTCTTAGCTTATTCTATCTTGGTTACTGGGCCGGTACAGTTGATCTATTTAATGCTAAGGGTTTTCGTACTGAGCTATTAAAAAAATCCTTACTTCTGTGGTCGCTTGCACTTGGCGTGTTTTTAATTATTGGCAGTACGTTATATTATACAGCTACGTTGAGTGCCTTAAAAAGTCTATGGCTTTCATTCTGCTACATCGGCGGCATCTGTTTACTTTATTGGTACAGAAAAAAATGGCGGCTTTTTTGGTCAGCCTTGGAAAATTTAGGCCGCATGGGTTTAACGAATTATGTATTACAAACTTTTTTCTTCTTTCTTCTCTTTGAATTTGGCTATAAACAAGTAAAAAATGGAGAATTGCTTTCCATTATCATATTAGCCAACTTATTCTATTTTGCACAAATCATTTTTTCGATTTATTGGTTCAAAAAATTCAGCTTTGGCCCGCTTGAATGGATCTGGCGAAGCACTACCAATTTATATAAAAACCAGCCTCTTCAAAAAAAGAAATTACATTCAATGGTAGAACAAGACGCACCACTTAGCCAATAAGATAGCATTGATCATTCCGAATCTATTCCGTAAGTTTGACCTCCATGTTATCTATTTTAGAGGAGCCACAACTACCCATTCAGCAAATCCTTTCAAAAGTTCAGGATTCATTAAAAAAACACCCCAATTTATTGGTTAGCGCTTCTCCGGGGGCAGGAAAAAGCACCTTGCTTCCTTTGCGTTTATTGGATGAACCATGGCTCAAAGGCAAAAAAATTCTATTACTGGAACCCCGTCGTTTAGCTGCAATCGCGATCGCAGGGAGAATGGCATCTCTATTAGATGAAGATATAGGAAAGACCATAGGTTATCGGATTCGATTTGAACATAAAGTAAGCAATAGCACACGGATAGAAGTGGTAACCGAAGGTATTTTGACGCGCATGATACAAGATGACAATGCCCTCGAAGCATTTGGTTTAATTATTTTTGATGAATTTCACGAAAGAAGTATTCATGCCGATACTGCATTAACACTCTGTCTGGAAACGCAAGAAATCTTACGCCCGGATTTGCGATTACTGGTAATGTCGGCAACGCTCGATTTACCTAACCTGGCACAGTTATTAAAAGCTCCAACTATTGAATGTCCTTCGAGAACACATCCGATAGATATTATCTATACAGGAGAGCAAAACTTGGAAAGTCTTCCGTCTTTATGTGTTCAAACTATATTGCGAGCACTTCATGAAACCATCGGAGACATACTTGTCTTTCTTCCTGGACAGGCGGCGATTAACCGATGTAAAGATCTCTTGAAAATAAAAAAGACAACTGCAATTATCCATTGCTTATATGGGCAGCTCTCAATAGCAGCACAACAAAGAGCCATCCTCCCCGATGAAAAAGGTGGTCGGAAAGTCATCCTGGCAACCTCCATTGCCGAGACCAGCCTCACGATCGAAGGCGTTCGCGTCGTTATTGATAGTGGCTTTACGCGCCAAGCAATATTCGACGCTAAAACTAATTTGTCAAGCTTACAAACGGTTAGTATTAGCCTCGACTCAGCAATCCAGCGAAGTGGTAGGGCCGGTAGACTTGGCCCTGGAACTTGTTATCGCATGTGGTCTAAAACACAAGAGGCTAAAATGAAAACCTATCGCAATCCGGAAATTATCGATGCGGATTTGATGCCTTTAACCTTAGAACTGTTCAAGTGGGGGATTTCATCTGTGGACCAGTTAAAATGGTTAACACCACCGCCGCTCGAACGATTTCTGCAAGCACAAAAGATCTTAACTCGTATCGAGGCCATCATGGATGG
Source organism: Olivibacter sp. SA151 (assembly GCF_054130995.1). Classification (NCBI taxonomy): domain Bacteria; kingdom Pseudomonadati; phylum Bacteroidota; class Sphingobacteriia; order Sphingobacteriales; family Sphingobacteriaceae; genus Olivibacter; species Olivibacter sp. SA151. The sequence continues at coordinate 5,229,783 of NZ_CP096391.1, forward strand.
AAAGATAAGCGCTCATGGCAAAATGATACATCGTTTACCATGCCATCCCAGGTTAGCGCATATGCTATCCGCAGCAGCATCCGAAAAATTACATTTGCACTTAGCAACAGACATTGCTGCTCTTCTAGAAGAACGCGATCCCCTAAGTAATACGATTGAAACTGACTTAAATTTGCGAATCGAAGGATTAAGAAGAGCGAGAAAAAATCATACGTATTATCAATCTTTCTCCAAAGTGATTAAGATTGCCGCCTATTATAGAAGGCTATTTGGTATTGAAGAGAACAATGACGATCCCGATCCTTACGTTAGTGGATGCCTTGTGACCTATGCTTATCCCGATCGCATTGCCCGCAAGATAGAGCAGGGCAGCAACCGCTTCTTCATGGCCAATGGACGGAAGGCAACGCTCCTTCTAAGTGATAGCTTATGTAACGAAGACTTTTTGGTCATAGCCCATATTGATTTTCGAGGAGGAGAGGGCAAGGTATTTCTTGCCGCTCCACTAAAGAAAGAAGATGTTTTTCCTTTGACAACACACGATACAAACATTCAGTGGGATTCAAATAACGGGGCTTTCCTTGCAAGAGAAGAATGGAAAATCGACAACCTAATCGTTCAGACAAGGCCATTACAGCAAATCCCCCCCGATCTGGCCACCGAAGTGCTTTTAAAGGTAATAAAGAAAAAAGGGCTACATTTACTTAACTATACGACGGAGGTTGAACAATGGCAGAATCGCGTAATGAGCTTGAAATTCTGGGATCAGAAAGCATATTGGCCTAAAGCTGATACCGACAGCTTGCTTAATTGCGTAGAAGAATGGCTAGCGCCCTATCTTACTAAGTGCCGAAAAGCAGAGGATTTGAAAAAGTTGGACCTAATTTCGATATTGGTCCATTGGCTTCCCTTTGAGCTGCAAAGAAAGCTGGAAAAACTGGCACCAACCAAGCTTACAGTGCCCAGTGGATCTCAGATTAGGCTTCGCTATTTACCAAATGGCGAGTCGCCAATCTTGGCAGTGCGTTTGCAAGAAGTTTTTGGTCTACTCGAAACGCCTACCATCAATGACGGAAAAACGCCCGTATCCCTTCATCTGCTTTCTCCCGGTTTTAAACTTGTTCAAATAACCGCGGATTTAAAAAGCTTCTGGAGCAATGCTTACTTTGAAGTCCGAAAAGAGCTTAAAAGAAGATACCCCAAACATGCCTGGCCTGAAAATCCAATAGATGTGCCGGCCGTGCGAGGCGTCAATAAGCGAATGTACCCTTGAGTTTAGCTATCTATTTTCTACCATGGTAATTTGCATAAAATTTCATAGAGCACTTAAAATGGATTTCCAAATGGCACCACCTCCTAACATAATTCCGGCACCAACAATCACTGCTACTAAACCATCATCAGCTCCTATTCCCAATAAAGCGATTCCAAAACCAACAAGTGTTATCGAAAAAGCAATAACTTTTATACCGAATATATTTTGCTTCACAGAATCTTGTCGCTCGTTATACTCATGTATGGATTCCTCTTTTTTTGAAAACGCCGCATAATGTTGCTTTCGGTTGATCAATTCAAATAGTGCTAAAATAGCTAAGGGCAAACCTACTCCGAGGCAAGTTTCCAGAAAGCGATCTAACCTTATACCCATAATAAATGGTGCGCCTATTTTCATCCATATGCTTACCACTAAGCTGACAATAGATGCAAAAACAATCGATTTTGCGGTCTGTTTCTTAGAAAATAATGACCAAATCAAGGGAGCGAAGAGTGAACCGCCAGCTATTGCCGCCGTGCTCAATACCATTTCAACAATTCCGCCAACTTTAGGTATCAGAATAGCAATAACCATTGTTAGCAATCCAAAAAGCACAGTGAAGACTCTTGCAACCCATACTAAGGTTTTGTCAGAAGCCTTCGGAAAAAAAATTTTTTTATAAACATCATTCGCAAAAACCACTGCAACTAAATTCAGTGTAGTGTTTGCTTTGCTTGCCGTAGCCGAAATCATTCCTGAAAGCACCAAGCCCACTAAGCCTGCAGGCAACACTTTTTGTGCCATCATCATATAAGCTCCTTCCGCTTCTATGCCCTGTAAATTGGGATTAATCACACGGTAAAGCATGGGAGGTAACATCCAAATAAACGGACAGATCAAATATAACCCTGTAAATAAAAACGCCACCTTACGCGCATTCTTCTCATTGGAAACACTGGTATAACGTTGCACATAGGGCCAGTTTCCTCCTATATAAATAGTTTGATATAAAAGAAAAGCAAAAAAGAATCCTATACTGTACTCACTGTTAAAAAAGTCAAAAAAATGGTCCGGAGCATTGGAGGCAAATGTCTGGATACCCCCTGCATCCTTTAGTGCCAGTGGAATTACAATTAATACCGCGGCAGATAAAACTACAAATTGCACCACATCTGTTACCAAAACGGCCCAAAGTCCTCCCGCAGCTGTGTATAAAATAATAATACCTCCAATAATAAGCACGCTGGCTTCAATAGAAATCCCCGAAGCAACATTTACCATCTTCCCAACTGGGTATAACACAGCCGCCACAGAAAACAAGCTATACAATAACGTTAAAGTAGTATAAAATTGTTGCGTCTTTACCCCGAAACGAACACCGATGTATTCTGCGGCAGTAAGCGCACCTGTTTTCTTCCATCGATGAGCAATAAAAATTGCTGTTATCAACCCACCTAGCATCATGGTTAACTGTATACCATTAGCCACGAAGCCTCCTTGATAAGCAATTGATCCCCATACAACAAAAGTACCAGCCGAAAAGTAGCTAATAAATAAGGAGAGGCCATTAATCCACCACGGTGTTTGCCCCCCAGCTTCAAAAAAAGTCGATGTATTTTTACTTCCTGAATAAGTAAACACCATTCCAATACATAAAATCAGAAGGGCAAATACAGCCATTACTACATAATCGATGTTATTCATCACAATCTAGGTCTTTATTTGTTAAATACAATTATCTTTGAGCATAACAGCGTATTCCAAATAAGGCTGCCGGAACGTTATTCGAAGGATGTGCCATGCTAACAATCAATTTTTCTGTTTCCACGGAACCATCGAATAATATAGCATTGATCGTTTGAAAATTATCTTGTTTTTCATATATAGTATTTTCCTTATCGTCTAGAATCTTATACGCTCTCACACAAAAAGGCATCACGCGTTCCGGGTGGGTCATTAGTACCGATTCCATTGGATGATCAAAATCCGTATCAAAGAAAAGGACCAGCTTACTTATCCTTTGTTTTTTATTCCAAACAATCTCGATGGATGGATTGGGATCTGTCGGATCCGCAACCCAGGCATTGCTTCTAACAGTTGGTCTATCTACACCATTTATAAGAAACCTAGGATCGAAAATATGCAATCCTTTAGAGACGCTTAACAATATATTTTGCCCTTCCGGCCTCCGCGCCGGACACCAAAATTCGAATGTGTCAACGCCCATATTTAAAGGCGGGATTTGCTTTCCATAATTTGACACGGCTTTATTTACCCCATTAAAAACAGCAACCAATCCCGTAGCCCGCTGTTCCGTATAAGGAAGTAAAATATTCGGATTATCTTTAAACACAAGGAACACGTATGTAGGATCAACCAGCGTCAGGTCAAAGGTTAATTCCAATAGTTGCTCTCCCTCGTTCAAGTCGAACGTTTGACTAGTCAGCAGCATATCCGGCGTAAAATTCCCTATTCTGCTGCTTTTTCGCAACTCCACCACTAATGTAGTATTACGAGTAGCCTTGACGGTTATTTTAAACGATGGGCACCTACCACTGGGTATAGGCAACAATTGGGCAGCAGCAATAAATAAGGGCTTCCACTGAACATCTATGGCATCAAACCCATTAAACTCCCACACAGAAGAAGCATTTATAGACGCTTGCTGCATCAAATCTAAGGGATCAGCCTGCTTTATATGCGGTATATAATGACCTATCTTTATTAATTCCCGTTGTAGTGTGTCTACTTTTTTTTCCTGTAAGAGTGCCGCCGGATTTAATTCGAACTGTCTGCATAAAACAGCTGCCATCCCCACCGCTTCCCCAACGTAGGCACTTGTAGCCATCACTCTAGTCGCTCCAAAAGCCACATGGCTTACGCTGATAATTCGTCCCGCCAGAAATAAATTCTTAATATTACGACTATAAAGGCAGCGATAAGGAATTTGAAAAACTCCTTTGCTATGCCACTGGTCACAAGCATTATTTTCGCCGAACACGCCGTCCGCAGGATGTAGATCAATAGACCATCCGCCATAAGCCACGGCGTCCTCATGTTTTCTTTGCTCCACTAAGTCCTGTTGTGTCAACATGTAATCCCCTTCAAACCTTCTACTTTCTCTTTTCCCCGGAATAGCACCTACCCATTCCAAGGTCATCGTATCAGCTTCCGGAAAATTTCCCGAATTCTTGATATAATCCCACACACCATAGACAATCTTCCACAAATCCCATTTTATTTTCTCGCTATCATGCACCGTATCCATTCTGCCCCCATGCTCTACCCACCACAATTTACATCCAAATTCTTTGGCATTAAAATTCCTAAATCGGGGAATTTCTTTCGTTACATCCATTGCAAATGACGGCGGTATAAATTTAACCGGCTTACCAACATCTTTACTATAAAAATATAGGCTATGACCAAGTAATTCTCCGTATACAGCTCCCGGAGCCATCAGTTCACCAAACTCTTCTTTGCTTTCGGCCCCCATTCTGAAGGCTGCGCCCGCTAAAAAGCCAACAATACCGTCTCCGGAAGCGTCACAAAACAACGGTGCCTGAAGCTGATATTCAATGGAATTCTGACTACAAAATGCTTTCAACGCCGAAATATGATCGGGCCCATCTTTCTCCACCTCATATACCATCGTATTCAGCAATAGGGTAATATTGGGTTCTTGAGCCACCTTGTCTAAAAGAATCATATCCAAAATAACAGGATTTCCTTCCGGATTGCGGTAAGTATTTTCCACCAATAATTCATCAACCACCCCTCCCTCTCGGCTCCATCGGTTGTTGTTACCCATATGAGAAGTAGCCCCTAATATCCACAACCGGATCTCACTGGAGGCATTACCACCAAGTACGGGGCGATCTTGTACAAGCACCACCTTGGAGCCTTTGCGCGCCGCCGTAATAGCTGCACAAACACCGGACAATCCACCACCAGTTATAACAAGATCAGCCTTTAGTACTTCTACATACTTATTCCTTCCTGCTGCTACGAATTCTTCTTTAAACTTCATCTGTTAATATTTATTGATATGTAATTTTATTTTGTCGGTAGCTTCGTTTCTTATTATTTGTTTCAATCGCATCCCTAAATGGTTATAAGCTCACCAATCCTTTTTTAAACATTTTCCTATTATTGCCGTGGAAACTTCATTCGTAAATTTCATATCGATGTCCTGGCAGCAGCCTAAAGGACCAACCTAAATTTTTATGCTTTGCTTCCAGTTCAACCTCTTTATTCGCCGCCAGATCTTTCACCCTCACATTTTCCTTGATGATGCCTTTTCCTCTTTTATTAACAGTAGATTTTCCGCTGCCATCCGGAAAATAGAAATCATACAAAAATGCTCTGTCTGATACCGGATATATATCTGCGTAAAACGCATCGCCTTGTTTCCTTACTAAAATTCCGTCCCCACCTACAAATAGAGGTAACTTGTCGGTAGGGAATTCATATTCCCGCAATGTACAAGGCCCATTAAAAACGGTCCCTTTTTCAAAATCTATCCACCTCCCTGCAGGCAAGTAGACATCCCGAGAAGTAGCGGTGGCATAATCATTTCCGTACACTGGAGTAGCCAATAAGGATTCACCCAACATCCAAGCATATTGCCGGTGTTCCTTCCCCGCTAAATAATACGTATTTGTATCTGTAGGAAAAGCAATTGGCAACGGTGTCATCGTATACGGATAACCTTCTTTAAAACTTTTAACTGCCGCACTATAGAGATAAGGCGCATATTGGGTATGCCAATCCGCTGCTTTCTTGACTGCATCCTTATAATGGGTATTTGTAATATTCCATGGACCTAGTCCCATCGCCATCACCGGGCTTACAGCTGCCAGCATTGCATTTCTGGCAAAATATAGTTCTTGATCGTTCGTAAGCGGCAGTTTTAAATATTTACCCGCCACAATATCTAGATAGACAGCAGATACACCACTTGCAGCATAATTCAATCCATTAATAAGGGGCCGATCCTGGTCATGACCATATTGGGTATCCTCCAGACGTAAAATATCACCAGGCACAGCATAAGCTCCGTTTCTGGCCATTAGTAAGTATTCTTTATCAATCAAGGCCCGATTCACCTCATCAACCTTGGCGTCATTATTTAACTTGGCACCGTCCAATAACATGAGATCTTCCTTAAATCCCTTCACTCCCCATTTGTCTGCGCCCCTCACGTACCAGTCAATCGCTCGTCTATTCCCACCATTTAGCAAAAACACGTTTCCCTGCGGAAAAACGACTTTATAGGTCTCCGGATTCATCGCGGCATCCGTCACAAAATAGCTTGAATCCAAACCCTGCAAGGTGAAAGGCCCATCATTGGCCTCATAAAAGTTACCCTGATATTGCCGAGGAGCTTTAAAATTAATACGCAATCCCACTAATAAATCTATTCCCCGCTCAGCAAAAAACTTTTTAAAGCCTTTCACATCGGGGTATCTCGGAGAAGGCAATCCATCCTTTCTCCCTCCTTCCTTCAGGTCATCCCATATACCAAAACTTGTTGTACTGCCTTCACTTGGATTTTTTCTTTCTCCTTTCCAAAACCCCGAACCTACCACGGCCCATTTAGGTCCAAACCCATTTTTCAAATAATGATCCAAATCTTCTTGCACCGAATGCTGAAAAGTATTCCATCCCAATGAGCCAAATGCTTCATACCCCAATTCGAAAAAACGGTATTTTGGTTTAATATCTGGGTATCCTTCCTGAATTTTTAGTTGCTTATAACTACTGTAGATCGTTCTCGGCCTACCAAGAAGATAATAAATTTTAGCCTCCTTAACACCTACAGCACCTAAACGGTTTTCTCTATCGCTAATCGCTACCCGTTTTGTTCGCTTTTCGAAAAGAACCTGCGCAAATTGATTTTGTGGAAAAATAGAGAACGTAGAAATAAAGCGATGCCCATTGTCCCGATTGCCAAAATCATCCTCTATAAAATTACGAATGGCCATGTTGTCTCCATAACCTCCATGATCGCCTAAGCCATAGGCCGGGCTAGCAGCAGCGGTACAAAAATCGATCGTAAACAAGCTATCCATTTGATTGGATATAAACGGTTGCAGTTTTAAGGCAACATAATTTGTATCAAAGAAAACACTCAATCGCGCTTTCATGCTTTGCTCATTTTCAACAGCCAACTGCAACAGGCTCTCCTCTTGTTTTAATATTCTTTTCGCATTAGCAGGAAGTGGAGGTCTTTCCGCTCCTTTTGCAAAACGGATTCCGGCTTGCGCGTGTGGCGATATAGCCTCAATGTGCTGCCGGTTTAATAAAATACCATAGCGCAAGCCCTGGGGTATGATAAAAAAAGTATAGTGATCTCTTCTGATAAATAATGTATCAGGCAAGTTTGTGGCCTTCGCAAATAAGCAGGCGAAACAACATAAAAACAAAAGACCTTTATTTTTCATCTGTAAATAATTATTCGTTAATTCTATTTTACTATTGGCACTCATGAACCGCAAAGCGGTTTTTATTCCATCGGTCAGATGGAGCTTACCATGTTAAAAATTCACATTGTCCTGTGTGATGGAAATGCGATTTTTAACATGGACGGTTCATCTAGAATATCACCCTTTACTAAAATTTTTCCTATGTAGATTTGAGCATGCGCATATTTCTCCGGATGCGCGGTAATATCATCTAGTTGATCTGCTCCTAAAATCTCCCTTTTGTCAGGTATTATTTTATCTATACGAAACGTCACCTCATGTTTTCCAAGTGAGGTCTGTAACATAAAAAACTGTCCCCTGTAACGGTTGTTACAATTGATATTAAATCGGTTAAGTACGGCTTGCCCTTCAGACACAACGTTGTAACGCACACCTTTATCAACAAGCAGTTGCACTTCTCTGCCATCCAGCGTCACCTTAAGTTGTCCAACTTCCGGCCCCCCTATATCGAATAAACCAACAGCATCTCCTTCAAAACGGATCGTGCAGCTGGCTCCCGCTTGATCGGCCGTCATGACTGTAGGAAACCACACGCCAAACTGTTGCAGTTTTCCGGTAGTCGGAATCTCTTTCCAATCATCCGAAAATATTGCGCCTTCTTGAGGGCTTATCCATTGCGCTTGCTCCCAGTTATCAACATACAGTGCAGAAGGCAAATCAGGCGCAGCCTCTTTTCCTGACAAAAAAAGCTCAAGTGCAGCACGAAACATCCTTACTATCGCAGCAGCATATAAGTTTCCTCCAATCGGTAGTGGGTGAACGCCATCTTCGGTAAAAATTGGTTTTCCAAGTTTATTTCCAGCATCACCTTTTGCTATCAGTTTTTCCTGTTGTACCATCCAAGCCGGGTATAAAGCCATGTGTACCGAAGGCAACTGATAGTGATCGGCCAGTTGTTCTATTTTAGCAATATGGGTTAAAATAGTTCCTTCTTGGTAGGCCTTTAGTTGTCCTACCGTCGCTGCATAGATCAAGCAGATATCGATTTGAGGATCAGTTTTTTTAATTTGCCGAATAATCCCTTCCATTCCTTGCGGAAAACCACCATTTGCAGCAAACTCTATAAAAACGAGGTCCGGCTGCTTTGACAATAATTGGTCGGCCACTCGGCAGGCTCCTAAATCAGCGTCCGTTCCAGGAATTCCTGCTGTTAGCTCAACAAGTTCATTATTGGGCAATAACACTTTAAGAAGTTCTGTAGTCTGTTTACGATACCCTTTATCTGCCTGTGTAATACTTCCCCCAATATATCCCACACGTAGCTTTTTTCGCTCCCTGGCTTTTTTAAAAAAATTAGCCGCTCCCTTTCGCAACTTAAACTCGTCAATCCCCTTAATCTGTAGTGCTCCTGTTTTAGGCAAGTTCTGCTCAGCTATACCGAGCTTGTTGGCAACCTTAAACGCCAATGAATCTCCCACTTTATTCAAGCCTTCTTGATTGTAATGAATCTCGTCCGTCATTAAACCGCTGTCTATAAAAAGATTTGTTCCTTCAAAAGCGATATACACCGAATCCATCTGTTTAGCTACGTGGTCTTGACTGACCCGTACCTGATCAAAACCCAATCTCGGATGGTTATTGTAATAACCGGTTTTAACTATAAAAAATGGCGTACTCGCATGCATGGCTGTTCTAAATCGTACGATCAGTTCTTTAAGACTTCGCTCGTATGCTGCTTGCGCTAATTTCCCGCTATTAATCGCATTAGCGTCTCTCTCCCCTTGTAGCCAAATAATACCACTAAGTGGCAGGCCGGTCTTTTTCATAGCGGCCTCTACTTTGCGTAAAGCATTATTAAACAATCTTCCGGAAACCGCCCATGTCCCATAATTATCCAGTTCGGCTTTTTCATGACAGGAGCTCCCTCCTCTGGAAGCTGGCACTAATACAATCGTATCGCCCGTAAGTTGATAAAAAGTACCAGCAAAAGCGGGCCAGGCACTTCCTGAGCTTGCTGATTCAAAATCCAACTCATTAGCACCCACGGGATCAATCAGCGGTCTTAATGAGTCAGTTTGGTAAACATATTCATAAGCCACTCCCGGCATTATAGCAGGAGCTAAAGAAGCATTGCCCTTTCCTACACTATTGCTTTGGCCGGCCACTAAAAACAAGTACTTAGCCGCCTCCACTTTCCATATAGCGCAGCTCAACAATAAGAAAATGTAACAAAATTTCAACCTCATTATAAATCAATCAATAGTTATAGCCGCTTCCTTACTAAAATGTGCCAAACCGTAAGAAAAAGTAAGTACATCACCTTTTTTTATTTGGTATGGTAACTCTTCCAACTTCAATCTTTTCTTAAAATACAAGGCATCTGTTCCTTCCTCTTCCAGTACCAGCGTCGTTTCATCCTTGCCATTTTTAGTTACCCGTATCTCGGCTCGTTCTTGTACCAAAGGATTTAAGTTCAGTGGTACAGCCAGTTGCACTAGGAGTTCTTTATTTTTTGATTCGCCAACTACGCTCAATTTCGTTAAATCGTAGTTCCGATAGGCAATCCCTTCCATCCAGGCTGTATTAAAAGTGACCCAACCTTCCGTATGGCCGGGATCTCCTCCGTAAGAATCATACGGATATACATCCTCCTTCGGTGAACCATCCAACACCCCTCTTACCGTTTGCAACATGCCTGCTCCGCCTTCATATTCCTGAAACCAACCTAGGTCGGCCCCTTCAAAATCAGTGCAAGCATCGTAGCTATAATGCCTGCCAGCGGGATTTCTACCAAACACATTATCAATCTGTCCTACCGCTATTTCTTCTAATCGCTTGTTCAGCTTCTCGTCAGTCAACACCTGTTTTGCAACCAAAGCAGCTACCGGAAATCCAGCAATATTACCGGGCTCATTAAAACTACCATTCGGATTAAACGTCGGATCGTTGGCCGATTTAATATCAGGGATTACCCATTTATCTTCTTTATATTTTCTAAAGTCCCACATATTATCCGAACGTGAGATGGCCACCTCAGCCCACAACCTTATCTTTTCAAGCAACTTTTTTGGTGCCTTATCGGGATACTGTTTTAAAAAATAACCCAACGATTGCATCGTTACGTACTCATTCATTCGTTGTCCTTTCGTAGTTGCAGGATCCTTCCAATCCACATTGTCAACAATCCACTGCGTTTGCTTCATCGCTGCATCCCAGTAGCGTATAGCATCCCTTCTTCCTTCGCGTTTAGCGACTTCAAACAGCATTAGGTTTGGCACAATTGAGTGCCCTGGAGGAAACTGCCCCTTACCCGTTCCCATAATGGTATAAGTTTGAAAAAGATTGGCACTATGCTCAATATCATGCCAGCGCCATCGATTATTGTCAGCGGTTTCCCAGATAGCAAACACATAGTCCCTTGCTTCTTCATATACCTCTCTGGGTATATATTCACTTAAATACGGATATGCATATAGGAAATAAGCCAATTGTTCCTTTAATAAGGTATGATTCACTTTTCCCCTCAAGTAAATGTCTACTGCATAATATATGAGACGAACAATTTCCGGCGTATTTTCAGGGAGCCTTTTCCTCAAACCAATATATTGTCCTTCAATGGGCATGCGATCTACCGAAAAGGCGTCAGGATTCGAGAAATACAGGTTGATTAAGGCTTGTAACTCAAAAGAAAATTGATGGCTATCCCGCCAAGCGATTCCTAGAAAAGGGCAACCTGCATCTTGCACCGTTGGTTTAAAACTGTTTGTATTTCCGTACCAACACCTATCATCTATCATAAACTGTATGGCTGGTTTATAGGAAACACGCTCGATTAAATAGGGAGCTATTGTAAAAGGGAAAGAGACACCTACATCCTGCCCTTTAACAATTATTTTATAACTGGACGAGCCCTTTGGATTAAAGGCCGTAAAATCACCTATTTTATTTTTTATTACCCCTTCAAACAGCATTTTGTCTTCATCCGCTTTCGCGATAACAAAGGGTGTTCCATTCGCAGCAAGTGGGGCCGTAAACCGCTTTACTGCACCTGTATTATAACCACTTTGGTTTACCATTACGGGTTGCCGCTCGTGAGCAAAGACTTCTAATTCACCCATCACCGTATTATTCTTGGGTTTATACTCAACTACTAACTTACTGGCAGTAACCGGTGTAAACGTTATCAGCTTTTTCGCTGGCAGTACATTAACAAAAACCTCCTTCTTTTCAGAAACGTTAATCGTAAAGATCCGAAGGGTATCTGTTCCCTTAAAACCTCTAAGAAGTATACGATCAATATTGAACGTCCCCTGCAAGTCCACCTCTATTCTATTAATAGGAGCTGTCGGGTAAGCATAAAACAAGGTGGCATCCTCCCCGTCGACAAAGTGTTCGCCAGGATTATCAGAAATTTTAGGAGTAACGGAAACCGGCTTTCCTTTAGCAAGATTCAGCATCTGCGCTGCAAGCTTATTGAAAAACAATAAGCCCGCAAACAAAAAACAGACTGTTAACTTTCGATTTATCATTGATTTCATCCGTAAATAACTAGTTCGTTTGTATTTATATTTTTGCACTCATAAAACGCATAAGCGCTTTTTTATGCATTGGGAGGTTTGTCAATCAAGTTTTACTACTCTTAAACCATAGGCTGGAATGTGCATAGCTATCTTATTTTCTATCTGCGCCCTCTTGCGCAAAACCACCCCTGTTTGATCTAACAAAACCAGCTTTCCGGTTGGCTTCCCTAGCTTATGCTCATATAGGCCGTCGGTAGTCAACTCTATCTGTTGATCTTCTGTGCTGTTATTCATCAACACAACATAATAGGTATCGTTCGCGATACCTTTGGCGCAGAAATAGTCGATTTTCTCATTCGTTAACCGGATCGTTTTTTTTGGAAGATGTAGTTCCACCTCTTCATTAAACAAGCTGCCTGTTGCAAAGCCATAAGGCTGATGAGGGCCAACTTTAGGGGTTAGAAATCCTCTTGGAAAAGCAATCAGCTGATTCGTTCTTAAGGAAGCCTCCGAAAGGAGGTAATCCATGATCCATCCGATCTGCCACCAGGCATGATGCGGAAACGGTCCGGGTCCTGCATTCATCGTACTCCAATAGTAAGAAGCAACGTGACTAGCCGGATCAACAAATGCATCTCTTCCCCATGCCGCAGCACGTGCCATATCAATAAAAATTGAATCTTTCGTAAGTTCGAACATCCTCACAAACATACCCGCATGACTGGCCAATAAAATTGGACCGGAGACATTAGCAGAACCAAAGATTCCACCATGCTCAAAGCTTAAACCAACTTGACTAATTTGCCAGTCTTTCCACTCGGTTCCCTTAACATGCTTATTTGTCTTCGAGGGAATGGGGTGTGTATAAATAGAAGTTGTATACAAACGGGCCGTTTCGATAGCCGCATTTAGATAAGCTTCTTTTTTAGTGATGTCATACAAGTCAAGAAATGCCTGCGCTGTCTGGCCTGTTGCAAAATCCGGTGCAAAACGCACATCCCCGCAAACCCCCAAAAACGAACCTTTATTTACCGCTTCCTCCATCAACCAATCAGCGCCTTTTTTAGCACCTTCCAAGTATTTTTTGTCGCCCAGCAAACGATATGCAACCACTAATCCATAAAAAGTCGGTCGTCGGTCCGTCAATTCCTTAAACACCGGATGCGTTGTCTTACGATCATAAGCAACTTCCCATCGTCCATCCGCCTTTTGCCAATCCAACAACTTATCTCCGCCCGCCTGCAAGCGTTTTAACAGTTCCACGTCTTGCGGCTGATATAACAGTATATTTCCGAGATCAATCATTGTATAATAAGTCAGAGCGATGGGTTCCACGTAGTCGCCCCATTCTTCGGTAAAACGCTTGCCTTTCCACAAGTAATACTGGCCAATTGCAGCGCCCTGAAAAAAGCCGGTATCCTGCTGTTGCTGAACCAATTTAAAGTTGCGCGCATAAGGAAGTCGTTCTTTTTGAAGTACCGTATCACCGCTTAACTTGGCCGTCATCCACATCGCACCGTAGTCTGAATTCTTAACTGCGTCGCGGTCGGATCCGGCGATGGGCCCTAAGTATGCTTGTGCGCCTATTTTTAATCCCTGGTAATCATAGGTGTTCCAAAGAGAAGTCGATTCATTCTTCAGATAGTCAACCATAGCACCAATGCGATGGGTGAGTGATTCATTCGTGTTTTTTAATGCTAGAAAATCTTTGAACCGATAAATATCATACACTGCGTGCTTATAAAGCGCAAACCAGTTATCCGTATTTAATGCATATCTAAATCGAAAAACGCGCTGCTCGCCCGCATGCATGTAGGAGCTATCTTCACCTAAAACGGGATGATATAAGGTAGGCGAAAGCTGCCCCGTACGGTTCATTAAAGACAAGCCCAAGCGCCATTTACGTTGCGTGATGGTATCCGACTCCCAAGGATCCCTTCCTGTTCCCGGCGCCGGTATTACTGCCAAACTTAGACCATTCAGCTGCTGCACGAGCGGAGCTAAGGTGCTAGCGACCCGCTCGCGCACAATAACCGGTTTAGCTGGTATACCCTGTCCGTAACCGTATGCCAGCATTAAATTTGGTTCCAATTTTTTTCCTTGGAAGTAACCCGGAAGGATCGCCCATTTTAAATGCTGCTCTTCTATCGGATACAGTGTTGGGCTCGCTATGGCATAATATCCAGCCTTTTTCGCCATAAGGCGTATCTCCACCAAAATGTCTTTCGCCGAACTGTCTAACTGCCATAGTGACTCCAAGGAAAGTACATCCGTATCCTGCTTAAAGCGCAGTTTCCCACCAACCCGATCAACTTTTTCAGGAAAAAACGAAATCGGATTACCCGCCGTATTTAAGGGAACTGGCTGAAGCGCCTCTTTCCACATCTTCAAATTATGCGGATAAGCTTTAAATAAATTAATTTGATAAGCCTGCCCATTAGGACTGCTTGTATCTGGTACATCTTTGCTGTACAATATCGTGTATTCGCCCAGCGTATTAACTACCGAATCGGCGTGCTGCCCATCTTTTAAAATAAGTTGATTCAACCGATAGCCCTGCGCTGTCTTCGTCCACTGCAACTTAAGATACTCATTTTCCAAATCTACATTAGATTGAGCAAAGCCGGTTAAACTTAGAAGAACCAAGCTGATACAAATAAATAGGCGATCATTCATAGGGATTTCTTTTTCTCAATTTGTCATCACTTAATTCCATTCAGGGTTTTGCACCAACTTATCATTAGCATTTATTTCATCCTGCGGAATGGGAAAATACCGATATTTCGCTTGCACGTTCCGTTGCGGATACACATCGTTTGTTGCTGTCGGGATAACCGTCATAAATTTACCGGTTCTTGTCAAATCATACCAGCGATCGCCTTCCGCAAAGAACTCCCATGCTCGCTCTTGTATTACCGCATCAATAAAACCTTCATTTCCTAAGCCAGGCGCTATCTCTTGCAGGCCAGCGCGCGTACGAACAGCATTTAAGTAAGAGTAAGCCAGCGCTGTTGGCCCATTTAATTTTGCTTCTGCCTCCGCTGCAATTAAATACACATCGGCCAAGCGCAAAATGGGAATATTCCGAATCGTTCCGGTTGTAGACACCGGATCCTGGTATTTTTTAATTAAAACTGCTTGCGGCGTAAAAGGCGAAATATTCCTTTGCGGAACCCATTTTCCATCCCTATTCAAGTAAGTAGTATCCAACAACCGCCTTCTTTGATCGCTCGGGTCAAAAGAATTGAAAAATGACATATACGCAAACATAGAACCGAAAGATGTACGGGCATATTCTACTCCCGCACTACCCGATGGACCGCAAAGTCCAACCAATTGGTGGCCATTTCCCGGCGAAATAGGATCGCATTCATAAGACCAGATCATTTCCTTTCGCGCATCTTCCTCCTTTGTATACGCGTATAAATCTACCACATTCGGTATGAGCGAATAAGTTCCCGAACTGATTACCAATTGTGCTTTTTCCAGTGCAGTCGACCAGTCTTCGTTATACAATGCCACTTTCGCATAAAGCGCATAAACAGCTTCCCGCGAGGGCCTTCCGGGCACTATCGACGGGTAGGAAGGTAAACCTGCGGCATACGCATTGTCCAAATCGCTGTATATCTGACTGTACACATCCGACACTGCGCTTTTAGGTGTATAAGCATCTGCCTCCGTTACACTAGGGTTAATCTTTATGGGAACTTCACCGAAGTTCTTTGTAAGCATCCAATGGTAAAATGCTCGCAAAAAATATGCTTCACCTAAAATTTGCTTTTTCCTATTTTCATCCATGGTAATTTCCGGCACCTTTGTAAGTACCCAGTTGGCCTGTTCAATACCACTGTAGCAGGAGGTCCAGATTTGCTGTGGCGATTCATTTAATCTGCCCTGACTTCGCTGAATCGTGTACGTTGGATCTAGCGTAAAAAGAGTCAGTGAATTTCGACCCACTACCGCACGCGGAAAAATCTGATCACTGCTCAGATCGGGCACTAAGGTTGCGGCCGGCCCCGAATACAAACCTCCCATGGCGCCGTAGGCTGCGAGAAGACCTTTCTCAGCATCCGAAGCTGTTTTGTAAAAAGTTTCAGTAATAATAGAAGAATAGACATCTTCCTCCATGCTGCAGGAAGTATAGGTAGAAGTTATTATCAATACCGACAATAATTTCCAAAGTTTTTTATATTGAAAAGTTTTCATCTGTTTACATTTTTGTTTATTCATTATTGCATGTTTCTAAAGGCATTATTCATAAGTATTTATTTTCAATGGTATTCATGAGCTCGTTTACTCATTAAATTGGTATTCTAAGGTATTCGTGAGCTCACTTCGTTCGGTTCACTCGGTTCATGCTGCCTCCGACGGTTTAATGGTTAGATGGAGCCTTCGTGTCGGGTTCATCTGTTTACTTTTTAGAGAGCACTTAAAAATTCACCTGAATACCCGCTATGAATGATCTGGCTTGCGGATAAACCAAATTATCAACCCCAATCTCCTTGTTTGAACCTGCAAAAGTGTTTACCTCCGGATCATAACCCGAATAATCAGTAATTGTAAAAAGATTATTGCCACTTACGTATATTCTCAGATCACTCAATACACCTTTTAGTCCTGACAATCTATATCCCAAAGTCACATTACGTAAGCGTAGGTAAGAGCCATCTTCCATGGAGTAATCGCTTATCGGTAATCTTCCCCCTACGAAAGGACTGACATATTGATTGCTGTGATTCTCCGGTGTCCAACGATTCACCACTCCTTTAAACAGGTTCCGCTGCCCGATGGGGTTTTCAAATGACAGTCTACTGATGTTATAAATATCATTGCCCTGTGTTCCCGATAAGAATACGCTCAAATCGAAGTTTTTATAGCTTAAATTGGTAGAGAAGCCATAAATAAATTTAGGATTAGGGTTTCCTGTAATGATTTGGTCATTCGAATTAATAATTCCATCATTGTTGATGTCCTTTACTTTATGCCCACCTACTCGGCCATCGTAGCCCGGAACAATCTCCTCTGCACTTTGGTTGATTCCATCAAAGACGTAGGTTTTAAAAACACCAAGCGGCTCACCCACTTTGAGCAGTGTATAATTTGTAATGAACCGCTCCTGTGTCACGCCGCCATCTAAATCCAGCACTTTATTTCTGTTTATCGTCACATTAGCCGCTACCGACCACTTGAAATCGCCCTCAAAAATTGTCGCATTCGCCGCCAGTTCTACTCCTTTATTCTCCAAGGATGCATAATTCCCCGTCATGGTAGGATATCCGGAAGATAAAGGAAGGGCCAGCACATATAGTAAATCGTCTGTACGTTTATGATAATAATCTCCTACAAACGATAGCCGATTGTTAAATAAGCTAAGATCCAGCCCAATATCCAATTGCTTCGATTTTTCCCAGCGTAAATTTGGGTTCGCAATACCCATCGGCCCGATCGCGGTAAGCCATGTATGATTCATATTATAGCCACCATTAGAAGCTACCGTTGCGAGCGACTGATAGGGTATAATACCCGCAGCATTTCCACTGATACCATAACTAGCGCGGAGTTTTAAATCAGATATCCCATTTATATCCTTTAGAAAAGGTTCTTCAATTACTCGCCAGGCGCCGGATATAGCGGGAAAAAAGCCGTATTTATTATTAGCTCCAAATTTGCTTGATCCATCCACACGTGCTGTAACATCCAAAAAGTATTTGTCTCTAAATCCGTAGTTAACCCGCCCCATATAAGAATCCAATCTTTGCGACGTTCTTTCGCTCAATACCGTCCGGTTTAAAGCAAGCTGTAAAGCTTCATTTGCCGTCGCATCATTTGGAAAGCCCGTTGCGCTGATCCTGTTCATTTTATATTTTTCTGTTTGCGTAGCAAACAAACCCGTAAATTTCAAGGAATGATCTTCACCAATTTTAGTTGTATAGGTTAATAAACTCTCATGTAGCAAGTTAAGATAGTCGCGATTTTCCTTCGACCCCGAACCCGAATTCTCATTAATATCAGCAGCATTTAAAATAGACAAGGGAGAGTAGTTATCATATAAACGGTTCTCAATATCCGAATTAAAGGAGGCTCTGTAAACCAAACCCGGCAAAATCGTATATTCGCCAAATAAATTGATCAAGGTCCTTTTAATATTATTTCGCTGTAAGATTTCGGTGAAATTGAGCGGGTTTACTACCTCCCTATACCTGCCATTTCCTTGCTCGCCAAATGGAAATACTGAACCGTCGGGTTTATACGCCTGCAATACTGGCGGAGCACCAACAGCTGCTCCCAAAACACTTCCGGTTACCACCCCGCCACCATCTAATGTTTCGGCACCCGCATTAACACCATTATTCGTAGAATAACTACCTAAAATACTCGTTCCTATTTTCAGGCGATCACTAATTTTATGATCCACATTTAAGCGATACGAATAACGTGTGAAATCAGAATTCACAATAATTCCATCCTGCTTAAAATAATTTAAGGATAGCGATAACTGTGTTTTTTCGTTACCTCCATTTATAGCTAACTGTTGGTTATTAATAGGAGCACTTTGAAAAATTAGATCCTGCCAATCTACGCCCTCACCCAAAGATGCAGGATCTGGATAATAATTATCTTTAAACACCTCATTCTCTAATGTAGCAAATTCAGTCGCATTTAATAGATCAAGTTTTTTACCTACCTTCTGTATCCCATAGTAACTCTCCAGCGCAATGCGGGTAGCACCTTCTTTGCCTCTTTTTGTAGTAATCAGTACTACGCCATTCGCCGCCCGCGCACCATATATAGCAGAAGCCGAAGCATCCTTCAGTACCTCGACTGATTCAATATCATTCGGGTTAATCGTAGAAAGCGGACTGACATCATTAATACCCCCACTGTTTGAAATCTGTATTCCGTCTACAATATAAAGCGGTTCCGAATTACCATTGATGGAGTTCGTTCCCCGTATCCGTACACTCACATTTCCTCCCGGCGAGCCTGAATTTTGATTAATCTGAACACCTGAAACCCGCGATTGAAGTCCTTGCGCCACATTCACAACCGGCATCTGGGTCAGCTCATCAGCTTTTACGGAAGCAATAGAACCCGTCGTCTCGATTTTTCGTTGGGTACCATATCCCACTACCACAACCTCATTCAATAATTCCTTTTTTTCTTTCAACAGTACATTAAGTAGTGTTCGATTTTCTTGAAACGTTTGGGTTTGCGTTTCGTAGCCGACCAACGAAAAGGTTAGAGTTCGGTCAGAGGGTTCTAATTCAAGTATGTACTTTCCCTTTGCGTCCGTTTTTGTTCGCTGTTGTTTCCCAGCCACCGATATAGTAACGCTAGGTAAGGGTTGTCCAGTTATTTCATCCGCAACTACACCTGAAATTGTTCGTTTTTGTTGCGCCGACACGGTTCCCATTCCGATTAGAGCGCAGAGAAAGATTAAAAAAAGCCTACACATGGTTTCATTAATTTAGTTTTAATTGGTATGGTCTGGTCTGGTAAGAAAACCACATAGCAATATTAGGAAATCAATTTCAAATTCCAAACATTTTTTTTAATTTCGCTTGCCAAAGTGTTTTTATAAACCAATTATCTTCAAGAAACCTGGTTTGCTTTGGTAGGAATAACACCTTAACGTATATGGAAACTAAAAACCTGCAAGAGAACAGAGATTCTTCAGCGCAACGAATGAAATACCTACAGCTCGTTGACCATATATTGCAATTAATTGAAAGGAGTGAACTACAGTTAAACGAGCGCTTACCCTCACTTAAGCAATTTGAGCATCAGTTTGGTATCAGTAAGGAAACGGTTCTAAAAGGTTTGAACTATCTGCTCGAAAAAGGAATTATTGAGTCGGTTTACAGAAAGGGGTACTATGTGCGGAAAAAATCAGTTGATCACAGTTTTCGCGTTTTTCTCCTGCTTGATAAAATGAATCTTATGCGAGACAAATTTTATCATACGCTGTTTGAAGCCATTAAAGATAAAGCAGATATTGACGTTTATTTTCATCATCATAATTCCAAGGTTTTCGAAAAACTTATTACCGAAAACATTCACAGTTATACGCATTTTGTAATCGCGGCTTACCTTAAAGAGGATGTTTCTACCATATTAAATAGCATACCTGCTCCTAAAAGGATCTTGATAGATTTCGACCAAGCTCATCTTCAGGGAAATTATTCTTCCATTTATCAGGACTTCAAGTCTGATATTTACGATGCACTATCGGAAGTTGAAGCGCAGCTTGCAAAATATAAGCAGTTGATATTAATTGTGCCACCTGAAGCGTTTCATGCTCGTTTGGTCATCGAAGGTTTCTTGCAATTCTGCCAGGAGCATCAATATCCTTATATTATTCAACACGAGATTTCGTCTGCCAACTTTTATAGAGGCAATGTATACATAACCTTTAGCAGGTATGACACAGATGATGTAGCACTCATCAAACTTGCTCGCAGAAAAAAATATCGTCTAGGCGAGGATATTGGTTTAATTTCCTATAACGACACGGACGTCAAAGAAATCCTGGAAGGCGGCATTACTGTAATTTCATCTGATTTTGAGGCGATGGCAAAAAAAGTAGCAGAAACTATTGAAGGAAAAAAAATTATTAGACATCGTAATCCAACAAAGCTTATCTTAAGAAACTCTCTTTAATATAGGCCTATTTCGTGCGACGTAGTTCAAGAATAATTTTCCTCCATCGTATAACACCTCGCTTTTTTGAGAAATAATGCCCCAAAAGTGTTGATTGACAAACCGTTTCAAAAACCTACATTTGCTTACCTAGCGAAATGTGATGCTAACACTATTTTATATTTATATGCGATACCGAGGGGAGGTCACCATCGTGCTCCGGGAAGTAAGGGCGGAAGAAGTGAATAATTTAGTCAACGCGCTTAACTTATTAAGCGACAATGGAGAGGTTTTTTACAAAAAGGCGGTACCAGCAAGTATCAACTAGCTGTACCACAACGAATAACGCTAACCATCATGATAGAGCGAATTGCTTCGGCAATTCGCTTCAATTTATATTCGTTTACTTTTAATATTATAATTTTAAGCGTATATGCATACGTGTTAAGAGCCAGGCAAATCCAAGCATAAGAAAAGCCCATATCATCGAACCTCCTATCGCCAATAATTGACTGGATGTTTGCTTATAAAAAAAAGAGATCCCCCAACCCCAACAGACGAAATAAATGACATCCGGAGCCAAATAGGTTGTTAAGGAGTTTCTTCCTGCAAAACGAAATAAATTACCCCAGCGCGTACTATATCTTTTTATATCAACCAAAAAATATAAAAAAACATATATTAAAAGACTTATACCATTACAGACGAATGCCCAGCTTGGTGTCCCGCCAATCTTAGATAGAATAAACCAGTTTCGAAGAAAGAATCCCAGCAGTAAACTGAACGTTCCCATTAAGCTAATTAGGAATACGATCTTCTCCTTTGCAAGCTTCTCACTTTTGATTAGAATACCAACGATTACCCCTATTAGAACAATAGAGGGAATATTGCCGTCAAGTACTACCCCAAATACTGAATTGATCATTTCGGGCCAAACCAGTATACCCGAGCTAGACAGTACATTCAATATAACAAAAAAAATCCATAAACAAAGAAGTGCTACTATTTGTCCATTCAATAGTAGGCTAGCTAAAGCCGCAACAAAATATCCCCAACCTATTAATCCTAAAATACCCCACCAACTTGTTTCTAACCACAACACATTTCCAGGCTCACCCGCCCTAAAAATAAAAGCGAGTATCAGCATGATTACCAGTCCCAATCCTTTTAATGCAAAAAAAATTCGCTGCTCCTGCCGGTCAGGATAGTTATTCCAAATTAAAAAAACACTCACATAAAGCAAAATTGCCCAAGCATACCTGCTCATTCCGGTAAGCGATTCGTTTAAACGTTCTATATTAACGATATAAACACCAATAATAAGTAAGCTCAGGGTACGCACCGCGATATGTCCGATTATTTGCCTCTTCGATTCTCCCTTATTCAGTCTAGAACGGATCGCATATGGCACTGACACTCCCACTATAAATAAAAAGCCGGGAAACACCCAATCCGCCAGTCCCATTCCATCAACATCCACCTTTGTATGGAGTAACCAAGCAGGGACTCCCGGTTCGAACAAATCGTTCACAAACAACATCAGCAGCAACGTAAGACCACGCATGATATCAACTGACAAGATTCTTTCGGAAGCAACTTTCTTTACGTTCATATTGCTATGTATTAGCTTTAACGGAATTGTTGATTTTTTGATGGTCTATAATTTTTCTTCTTTTTATTATTCCATTCCTTAGGCTGCCATTGATAGGTATTAAATCGATATGCAAAATTATAAAACAACCCAACTTGGATGTTCAATGAGGTTGCCAGATGTGCCCAGACACGGTTGTATCTATTCTGTTCTTCTCTTTCAACCCGATCAATAACGCTTGGGTCATACTGTTCTTTATAAACCATTTCAACCTTGGTTTTGGCGGTGGGAATAAAAAATCCACCATTCAGATTGAGAAAAAGACGTTCAGTAAGCGCTAGCCGGCCAATCCCCATACCTAAATAAGGCCTTACTTTACCCAAATCAACTTCGTAATACTTTTCCCTCGGTTCACCAATCACCCTGGATTCCCTAAATGTACTCATCTGATGTTTCAAAAAGTAATAGAAACCAAAAGCAACAAACCACTTCCGAGCAAACCAACTATTCCCTCCAAAAAGCGGTTGCCAATCCATATTCACGCCCGTTAATGTCCGCTGTGGTTGATATATTAAGCCATGATAGTGTTTGCGCACTTCAGGTAAGTAATTTGCTTGCCACCTTATACTCAAATTATTATAAATCGGATAATTAAATTCGACACCAATACCGGCTGAACCTAATTGAACGCCAAGAGAAGTAGCAAAGGCCGTATGTGATGGGTACTGGCTTTGGGCAATGACACCAGTAGGCAAAAAATGGAGTAAAAGTAGGTATATTATGGTTCGTAGCATGGCTTTTTTAATGACCCAATGAATATAGCAATAACTAGGTTATCAAGCAATTACAAGTTAATTTTTTTCGTCTATGTTAGATTTTCCTTTCTTATATAGCCGAAATGATCTTTTTATTATCTTTGCATTGATATCGTGCGAATGCTGTTTATGCCTAAAATAGATCAACATATTCTTTACGAAGATGAGCACCTAGTTGCTATCAATAAACCATCCGGCTATTTGGTAGAGGCCTCTGCCAAAGAAAAAAGAGCATTGGAGGAAATGCTGAGTGCTTATTTAAGTGAGAAGCATCATAAGGACATACAAACGCGCGCGGTCCATCGGCTTGACCGCAGGGTAAGTGGATTATTACTTTTTGCTAAGACAACTGTGGCTCTCGAAGGCATGATAGCCCTCTTTAAAGCCAGACTGGTTGAAAAGACTTATTGGGCTATTGTCGCGAATCCTCCCCTTGTCCCATCTGACAAACTAGTTCATTGGCTGACGCGCGACAAAGAGCAGAACATCAGCTATACCCATAACGAACCCCAACCCCATAGTGTCAAAGCAGAATTGGCTTATCGCCTCTTAGAAAAAGCAGACGATTTCTTTTTAATTGAGGTATATCCCTTTACCGGTCGCACACATCAGATCAGAGCGCAGTTAGCAGCCATCGGTTGTCCCATAGTTGGCGACTATAAATATGGCTTTCCACGCGAGAAGCCCAGAAGAGCTATCGCACTACATGCCAAGCAATTGCGTTTTCCACATCCTATCGACCATCGATCGGTTTACTTGGAAGCGCCGATTCCCGACGCACAATTATGGGATAGCTTTAAGCAAATTCCTTCTCTCTAGGCTAGGCGAACTTAATCAGAGCGTCTTTCTTGCGTACGATAGGTACTCGGCGAGACACCACAAAGTCTTTTAAATACCTTATTAAAATAAGAAGGATCTTTAAATCCCAGTTCAAAGTTGATCTCTTTTATGGAACGACGTGTAGTAGTAAGAAGCCGTTTTGCCTCCAGTAAGGTTCTTGCCAGCACAATATCATGTACAGAAGAACCCAACACCTGTCTGGCAATCTTATTTAAACGCCAAAGCGGCACATTCAGTTCTTTTGCATAGAAACTCGAATCCTTACGCTCTTTGTAATACAGCTCGACATTTCTTTTCAAATGCTTTATTAACGTCCATTCTTCTTTTAATAATCGGCTATCTCTACTTCTCATCTGAATGGCCTGTGGATAAACCCAAATTAAATTGATTAATTTTGCAATTAGAAAACCCAAAGATTCCTGCTTCCAATTTCGCTCCAATATTTCCCAAAGCGATTTAAAATCCAATAACTGTATATCATCCGGATCAAAAAAAACTTGAGGTATGAACAACCACTCCAATAAGATGTTCTTTCCTCTATTTTCTGTTGAATTAATCAGAAATTCTTCCGTAAAATGTAAAATATACCCTGTCTGCGGCAATTTAACAAACGATACTTTTTGGCCGGGCATCATATAAAATACTCGATTAGTTATAAGCTCATACTCCTCACAATCGATCTTTAAAACACCTTTACCCCCTGTTATCCAAAGAATTATATAGCATTCAGCATCAAGTATTAAAGCTTCTTTGATTCGATTGTGTCCCTGAATACGCGTTAGCTTTGGATTTAATGGCATAGATTGAAATTGTATTTAAATTTTTGTTAAAATAAAGGAAAAAACAATCATCATGCTAAAGAGTTTTAGAAATGGAGAATGGCTTACATAAAGGACATCCGTGCTTGTCTGCCAAAAACGGCAATGTACTAACGACAGGGATCTGTAATGAATATATGGGAAGTAAACGTTTTACATAAGCATCTCATTAACGACCCGATATTCTAAAAATGTAATCCTATCACTATAGTAACTAACATCACTTTCTGCCTGATATACAAGTTCTTTCGATTGATCCTCGTTCCAAATACCATGCAGGAGTGTAAGTGCTGTAAGTTCATTTATTGACATCATCTTCAGGCAGATGGCGGCCAGCAAGTTAACCCCGGACCGGGCATCTATCTGTAATCCAAATTGAATGGCTAGTTTTTGAGCAAGGATGATACCATCCCCATGGGCTAACTGTATCAAGCCTTCTTTCTCATCAGCTTGTGTGATATCCGAACGGGGCTTAGGCATAAAAAGCTCCCATTTTTTTTGCTTCAAGAGACCGTGTTCACTCGCTCTCAGTTTGTAAATCTCGGTTGAAGGACTGAAGGTCCGTAAATACGCTTCGATATCATCCAAGTATACGTTATGGTCATTATCAACGAAGAAATCGGAGATTCCTGTTTTGTTATAGGATCCTAATTTCAATTTCATATCGCCTTTCGTAAAACAGCCTTTTCGCGGAAGACGGATATATTCTCCGTAAACAATTCCGGTCACACCACAACTTTGATAATGAATTTCCAATAGCGAGTTATCGGTTGAGGCGTCAGGATGTGCATAAAAAGCGTTACTTTCATCAATAAGAAAATGTTTATCAGTCATTTTAATTGTATTTCGGACTTGTATAAATCATTTAATCGGACAATTCAATAGGTTAGAGCTGCTGTCTCCCGGAAAAATTTGTACACAAAAAGCTTCTAAAAGTACGTAAACAGCAAATGTACTATATGGATGCTTTGCAAACGGGTGTTTTTATCATAAAAAAGGGTACTTTTTTCACGCTATTGCACACTAGCCGTTGCTCACTATAGTAAAACAGGGAATAAAGAAATTGCTTATCACAATATCATGATTGTGATTAATAGAAATATCAGACGTAATTTACATCACTAAGTGCTAATTAATAGCTGCGTTTCGTAAACAATTTCATCTCCAGAGATAGTATCAGGCTGTTGATCATTGCTTACACAAATAATATCGTGTTCTTGTTATCCGCTGTAAAACGGAATGTGCGATCAGAGTTCGAATTACACTTCAGAAAATCTTTGACAATTCTGAATGGTTAGGTCAAATAGAATAATATGTTTAATCCAAAACTTAAACATCGCATAGCCGATTAGCTCTCATCGTCTTTTGGCATTTCCGAGATTTCATCAAGGCAAACGATGTCTCCTGGCTGGTTAATCAAATAGTTTATATCATAATAATGCAATTTGCCTAATCTATTAGCCACATCATAGCTATAAATTGCCTTAATATGCATCATGACATCACCCTCTTCATGCGGACTATAAACATACGTCATAGGTTGTGAAGGAAATGCTGCAAACTCCTTATCATCAAAAAAAATAGCTGCATGGAACATTGCACCATGAATAGGTCCTTTTTCTAAAGAATGGCAGAAGTGGCCGATATCGATTTTTGTCACTAAATGATTTACTGAAAACAATTGAATCAGGTAAACCTTTGAAGCATTTGTTTCAATTCGTTTTTTAACAAAAGTTATTTCCTTTGTATCCATACAGCGACATTTGAAAGCACCCTTTTTAATTAAAGATAACACAACTTAGCAGTAATCTTTGTCTTCGGTAACATTTTTTCTGCAATTTTGTTAAAATTTATTTTAGCAAGCAAAAACGTCAAACACCTCGAGATCTTAAAAAGTCTCATATCCTCGCGTTAACAGAGAAATTCTAATAATAGCATGGTTTTTTGTATATTTGATAGTTAATAAGCCTCGTTTCATGCTAAATCAAAAATACAACTTTTTCCTGTGCATTTTCATAATAACGGTTGCTACGTCATGTATGCAAAAAATTCTTAATTCAAAAGCAAAATCGGACTTAAAAAGTGCCAATTTTAAAGCACTTGTTAACGGAGACTCCACTCATCTATACGTTTTAAGGAATACAAAAGGCATGGAAGTAAGTATTACGAACTACGGTGGCCGAATTGTTTCCCTTTTAGCGCCCGACAAAAATGGTAAATTATTGGACGTTGTTCTAGGCTTTGACAATATCCAGGACTACTTTGCTAAACCAAATTCTTTCGGGGCTATCATGGGACGTGTTACTAACCGCATTGCCAACGGCACTTTTTTATTAAACGGAGACACCATTAAAATAGACAAAAATAACGGACAACATGCCATCCATGGTGGGAGTAAGGGGTGGCGTCAACAGGTATTCCGAGGCTCACAACTAAGCGACAGCGTGCTGGTACTTTCCTATCTTTCACCTGATGGAGAATCCGGATTTCCGGGGAATGTTAAAGTAAAGGTGCGATATACGCTCACAAACGAAAACGCCTTAATCATCAATTACGAAGCAGAAACTGATAAAAGTACCGTTATCAATTTAACAAACCACAGCTTTTTTAATTTAAGCGGTAATCCTCAAAAAACAGTGCTTGACGATATTCTCTTTGTAAGAGCTAAACATTTTACCCCGGTAGATTCCAACGCCATTCCTACAGGTGAAATCCGCTCCGTCTCTAATACCCCTTTCGATTTTACCGTTCCAACCAGTATAAGAAGCGCCATAAATAGAGATAGCACTCATAAACAATTGGTGTTTGTATCAGGTTTAGATCACAACTGGGTATTAGATACAGATGGAAATCTAGAGATTCCCGCCGCAAGTGTATATTCTCCCACAAGCGGTATCAAATTGACCGTTTTCACTAACGAGCCCGGATTACAGGTTTATACGGGTAACACGTTAGATAAGACGCAAAAAGGAAAAGATAATATTCCCTTTCAGAAATATGGCGCTATTTGCTTGGAAACGCAACATTTTCCCGACACACCCAATCAACCAACCTGGCCATCCGTTACGCTAAACCCCGGTGAGCAATATAAAAGCACTTGTATTTATCAGTTCAGTATTGAATAGCTACCTTATACCATTGCCTCTCAAAGCCTTTCCTGAAATCACAAAATAATTTGTGAATATCTACGCGATATCGTTACTTTGTTATTTAGATTTAATAAAAATAATGTATTTCAAGAGACTCCGTCCATGAAGAAAGCTAAGAAAATCTTTGCCTGGTTACATTTATGGGTTGGTTTAACAGTAGGTCTCATCTTTAGCATCGCCGCAGCTACCGGAGCTATATTAGTTTTTGAAGATGAACTCGACCCCCTACTCTATCCATCTTTATATTACGCACAGTCAAACAACGATGCTTATCAACTCCCTTTATCCATTGACAGTTTATATAACTTAGCTCTTCAATATGCGAAGGGTGCAGCAATTAACTCTTTGGTAATACGAGAGAAAACGAACCATCAAGAAGCCGTATTCTTTCAAACTCGGGGCGATCGTTTGACACGACACCTTTTCTCGATTAATCCCTACACCGGAAAACTTCAACAAGATATCAAAGGAAAGCAACATCTCTTCACATTTTCAGAAGAGCTGCATAGACAATTGCTAATGGGTAAAACAGGAAAAGTCATTACAGGCATCTGCTGCCTGTCTTATTTAGTCATTTTAATCACAGGATTATTCTTATGGTGGCCTAAAAACAGTAAAATTCTTCGACAACGTTTAAAGATAAAATGGGATGCAAAATTTAAACGCGTAAATTGGGATTTACACGCAGTAGCAGGTTTCTATAGCCTTCCTATTTTGTTTCTAATCGCCTTCACTGGGCTAACATGGAGCTATAAATGGTTTAATAATGGCATTTTTTTTATATTTGACGGGAAAGGACCTCAAAAAGAGCTGATTCACAGCGGAGAGAATAAATCGCAGCAAAAAGGATCACTCGAGCAAATATACAGTCAAACCCAAAGATTGCTTCCTTATTCAGGCGATGTAACCTTATATTTTCCGGAAGACGCGATAAATCTCGTTCGCGTGAGCAAAGAGCAACATCATGCGTCAATAGCTAATGTAGTAGACCAGTTATTTTTTGATCGAAACACAGGAGAACTTGTCAAAAAAGAATTATATGCCACGCGTTCAAAAGGTATGAAGGTACGGCGTTTAATTTTTCCTATTCATACCGGCAGTCTTTACGGTTTACCGACCAAATTACTCGCATTTCTTTCTTGCCTAATTGGCACCAGTCTTCCTATAACAGGATTTATCATTTGGCTAAAAAGAAAGAACAAGAAGAAAAATTCAAAGATCAAGAAGCAGGTTCATAACCACTACGAAATAGTGAATTAAGCTTCGCCAAATATCAGTTCCTCCGCATCTCTTCTTTCAACATACCGCATCTCCCGTTAATTATTCGATTGATCGTTCTCAACCATCAATTTGAGAATTAGAAACCAATATTTCCAAGCAATAAAAGTGCTTTTAAAGGCACATAAAGACCGAAATTTCACATTCTCACATTTATCACATTTATATACATTTTTATACATATTTTTACACTATCCGACCGAAACTTAGAGAATATGTTGCGAGCAACTAATTTTTTCAGCCCGATCCTACCGTTTGAGAGCGCCATATCTCCATGTTTCTTCAATACTTAAAAATTGAAATATGAAGCAGGTTTTACGTAAAATTTTAAGCAGCGCTATAGTGCTAGCAGCCTTAGCGTGCGGCAAAGATCCATTTCCCGGAGGTGGCGAGAGCGATCTAGAACCCGTTCCGCCGCCAGACACATTGGT
This sequence comes from Olivibacter sp. SA151, assembly GCF_054130995.1. Classification (NCBI taxonomy): domain Bacteria; kingdom Pseudomonadati; phylum Bacteroidota; class Sphingobacteriia; order Sphingobacteriales; family Sphingobacteriaceae; genus Olivibacter; species Olivibacter sp. SA151. Next base: position 5,259,548 of record NZ_CP096391.1, read on the forward strand.
AACGCCGGGCCCTGATACCTCAACGACAAAAAAATTCTTTTTTGGCGTAAACGGGCATCCACTTAATCAGGAAGCATATGCCACCTTATCGTCCGGGGAGCAGATGTCACTATTGAAATCACTTGGAATGAATATTTATCGAGTAGATTTCACGGTAACAAGTCAAGGGAAAATTATTCCGAAGCAAAGGTTTGAGAAATTGCGCTTAGCCGCCGATTCGGCAGACATAACAATTTTACCGATGCTGCCAGATGCTAAGCTCGATTATAACGGCACGGAGGAAATAGCATATCAACAAGGATATAACAGAGGCTACGGTTTTGCACAGGAAAACGGAAGCCATTTCATTTACTATAATATAGGTAACGAGTTAGACAATGACTGTATACTTCCCAACAAGTCCGGAAAAATTGCAGAACACTATGATCCTAAAAAATTTAAGATAATAGCTGCTCATTTAAAGGGCATGGATGAAGGTATTAAAGCCATAGACAAAGATGCAAAAACCATGATAAATGCTAGCTGGATGCATTATAAATACCTTCAAATGTTAGAGCAGTACGGTATAAATTACGATATTGTGGCCTATCATTGGTATAGCGACATGGAAGCTGCAGCTGCCAGCGCTTATCAGATTAACGATATAACGGAGTTTCTAACTAAGCAGTTCAACAAACCCATATGGCTTACCGAAATCAATATACGGAATAAGTCGGGAGCAGTACCGGATGAAAAACAGCGTGATTTCTTAAATACTGTGATTTCTAAATGTGAAGCCAATGCCAATATACAGGCGGTAATCATTTACGAGCTTTTCAATCAACCTGTTTTCAACAGTAGCGAGTCGTATTATGGCTTATTTGATTGGGAACAACCTTATAAGAAATACAAACCGAAATTATGGGCGGCAGAACAAGAAAGGAAAGTTGTCGGCTTATAAAAACACTGCTTATCTCTGGCGAGATAAGCAGTTTCTACATTGATCAAGTATCCAACCGTAACCTTAGTAGAAGTCTTATTTTCTATAGAATAGATCCGTTTGTTTTAATCCAAATCAAAGCTAACTATAAAACAAGGCATTTATTGCCTTAGCCGTAATATGTGTATCATTTTGTATAAAAATGAGCAAACAACTTCAGAACAATTCATCAAATACAGTCTACATCCTTCTTGACAAGCATTTTTAGATCGTCCCCGTCTACTTTTCGCCAAGTATAATTTGACAAATCATTTAATTCAATGTCTTCCTCACTTTCGAGACTAGCCGTCAAGACCCATCGTGCATTAATTCTAACATAGGGTATCCTAAACAAATTGCTATACTCAATCTTTTTTCGCAATGACTTACTTAAATTTTCAAGGTTAGATGACATTATATTTATTTATAACACTAAATTACAAAGCAATCAGCATTATCCATAAAATAACTGTAATATACCTGAAAACCACTAGGCTTTTCATGTTTTCACCGAGAAAACAGTATTGCCTACCGAGTTCTTTCCTACACCCACCTAATACGCATCGCAACTAATTCAAAGCATTTCCTACTTTTGAACTAAATAAAAAAAGAAAACGACATTACGCTTAAGAAAGCAATTCACAGTCACATTGATACATATATGATCCCTGCTTGACCATGCCAAGGAACCGGCCGTCTTCAGGGATTTTCGATTTAAGAGAATCAACAAAGCACAATGAATCCAAGTAAATTCTCGTATTTTTACCAGGTAGTAAAATGAATCACTCGCTTTATGCCTATTCTGGTCTATCTGTGGCTCTTGTTTCTTCCCTTAGCGGCATTTGCCTTTAACGACAGTGCGATCTACCGTCATTATAACTATACTTTGCAAAATGGATTGCCGTTTAACAATATACGGGATATTAAGCAGGACAATACCGGCTTTATTTGGATCGCAACAGAGAATGGTTTAAGCCGTTTCGATGGGAAGGTGTTCAAAAATTTCAGCTATGATGTTTCATCGCCTCAAGGCTTACTGGGTAATTATGTACAAACAATCCTGATTGACAAAGAAGGAATACTTTGGGTTTCTTCCAGAAAAGGTGTCAGCAAATATAATAGCACAACCGAATCTTTCACACACTATCCAATCCTGGCCTCTGTCAAAGGTCAATACAAAATGGACGTAGGTTGTATAAGCAACTCAAACGACAAAAATGTTTTATGGATTTCTGCCAACGGCTTGGGCGTCTACCGCTTTCGCAAAGAATCCGGATCTTTTACAAGATATACCACGCAAAATCTAGAAGGTTTGCGCTCCAACATGGTAACGGCTATATTTGAAGACAGCCAAGGCTTACTATGGATAGGCAGTCAGGATGCGGGGCTACAGGTGTTCACACAACACAACAAAACCCTAAAGCCCTTTTATCCAATCCAGTCTGCCTTAAACCAAAAACCTTTCTGCCGTATACATAACATATTCGAAGATCCCGCAGGAAACATTTGGGTGGCAACCGACAGTGGCCTCTTTACTTACCGTCGACATAGTGCGAAGGGGCAATGGATTACTGCCCAAGCTTTAGGTACGCCTCATAACCACTATTTAAGTGTGGCTTGCCATAACAATAAAGAATTTTACTTAGGCATCCTAGACGGCGGGGCTTTCCATATACATTTTGAGGAAAGCACAGATCATAGGATTGTTATCAAGAAAGTTTCACGGGTAGATGAAAATGATTCAAAACCCGATGGCCTACATAGAAGGTCAATTACAAGCTTATTTTTTGATCGAGACGAGAATTTATGGGTAGGTTCATACGGCGATGGGGTATTCCTTATCGCCAAACCCATATATCCATTCTTTAATCTTCATGAAAATCAACTAAATCTCGTCAATAAGGCGGATCAAAATGTTCGTTTTTATGGCTTGCTGGAAGATGTTGCAGGGAATCTGTTTATAGGAACAGACGGTCACGGTATCTTTAAACTGGATTATGAAAACAAGCTACTGAAACACTACAAGAAAGAAAAGAACCGGTCATCATCCCTATCGGATAATGCTATACTGGCTACATTAAAAGATCACAACAACCAACTCTGGTTCGGCACTTATCGTGGTGGCCTTATGCGCTATAATACTCGACAGGACAATTTCACTCATTTTAAAGCGGACCCTACAAAGGAAGGGACGCTTGGCTCGAACGATGTCCGTATTATATTTGAAGATATGCGGCATCAACTCTGGGTAGGCACCAACGGAGGCGGGCTTAACAAACTAAACTACTCTACACAAAAATTCACCACCTTTGTCCCTCAAAATAGCACCATCCCTTCCAATGACATCCGTTCAATCGTTGAAGACAAACACGGGAACCTTATTATTGGCACCTACGGAGCCGGCATCACCTATTTTGAACAGCAAAAAGAACTTTTTCATCCCTTTTTTCCTGAGGGCGGAATCTTTGACAAATTAAAATCGGAGGTTATATACGATCTGGCCATTCTCCATGATGGGCATTTATGGATCGCAACGGAAAGTAACGGGCTATTGGTGTATGATATGGAGAAGAAGCACTTCGTTCATAATTTTCATGAAAGAAACGGCTTGGTAAGCAATACCGTCCTCGCTATTCAGCAAGACAATCAAGGGCACTGTTGGGTAAGTACAATACAGGGCTTATCCAGCATTGACTTAACGTCAAAGGCAATTACTAACTATGGTGCTAACTCCGGCGTGCAAGAGGGGACCTTCAACCCACGGGCAGCAATCTATAGTGAAAAAAGAAATCAACTTTTCTTCGCTGGTACCGGAGGACTAACCTATTTCAACCCAAAAAACGTAAATTATCAGCAACCCCAGAGAAGCATCATTTTGACGGGACTGGATTTACTAGGCAAAGAGATTACTTCTTATCCCAATAGGCTAATAGCTGCGCAAGAACAATCATTAAATGACAAAAAGAAACTAACGCTTCCATATAACTATTCAACTTTCACGCTACATTATGCTTCACTAACGTATGGACAATCGGGTCAACATCGTTTCGCTTATAAATTGGACGGTTTAGATGAGCGCTGGAACTATGTCGGTAATGAACAGGCAGCTACTTATCGCTATTTGCCTCCCGGAAACTATACGTTTCAGGTAGCACTGGAACAAGGCGGTCAAATCCTTAAGAGCAGCATTAAACAACTACATCTCGAGATCTTACCTCCATGGTATAAAACATGGTGGGCCTATATCATCTATTTTATTTTAGCAGGCGCCATTCTTTATTATTACCGCCGACACCAACTGCAAAAACAGAAGCTTAATTATCAGCTCAAAATCAGCCAGTTGGAACGGACTAAAGAACAAGAAATAAACGCTTTAAAAATAAACTATTACACCCGACTGTCACACGAATTCCGTTCCAGTTTAACGCTTATCCTTCAACCGGTTAAGGAGCTACTAAACAAAAAGGATGCGAATTCAGATCAAGACCCTTCTGTTAAGACCCTCTATGTAAACACCAACCGCCTACTAAGGCTCGCGAATCAAGCACTAACGTTTAGAAAAGACAATCTAACCAAAGAAAATTTGCAAATACAGTCGACAGACTTGGTCAACCTGATTCTGGAAGTATTAAATTGCTTTAATCACCAAGTTAAACAAAAGAATCTGTCAGTCACTTTTCATACGCAATTTGACGAGCTTTTCTTATTGATAGATCGTGAAAAAATCGAAATGGTCCTATTTAACCTGGTATTCAATGCCATTAAATTCACCAAAGAAGGGATATTGGAAATTAAACTTGCCAAGCTTGATCAGATGACGATTTTACTTAGTATAAAAGACAGTGGCTGTGGTATCGATAAACAAATTGGCGAGAAACTGTTTGAGCCCTTTGCTCATCATGAATCCTTTAATAAAAGCACTTTGGGATCAGGTTTTGGCGTTGGGTTGTGGATGGTTAAATCACTTATCGAACTACATGATGGCCGTATTTACTATGAGAGCGAATTGGGTAAAGGAACCACTTTTTATATGGAACTTCCCATGAAAGCCTCAGCCACGAGCACTAGCAGTGTACAGTTAAACCCCGGTAGTATTCCAACGGTTCTGCAACTGATGGAACAGGAGAACAAACCTCCGCTTCCCATGACCGCCAAAGCGACTTCCTTTTATAAAATATTGATAATTGATGATGATGTGAGCTTAACCAATTACCTCGAAAGCATGTTATCTAACTACTTTGAGGTATATGTGCAACACGAAATATCCGGTGCCTACCGCTTATTAGACGATAATCTACCGGATCTCATTCTTTGTGACATCGTCATGGAAGGGAGTAATGGAATCGAATTTTGCAAAGAGGTAAAAACAGATCCTTCCCGGAGGCATATCCCGATCATTTTGCTAACAGCCTCACATAATACGGAAACCAAATTGGAAGGCATACAGAGTGGCGCGGACGACTATATTACAAAACCTTTTGACATTGATGTATTAATAGCTAAAATACAAGCTATAATAAAAAGTAGAAGCGATTTAAAAGACTATTTTTTTCATCATATTACTGATAATGCCAAATTTCAAAAAATCAGTAGCGAAGACCGGGAGTTGCATGACAAGTGTTTGCTTATCATAGAAAAACACCTTACCGATCCTAGCTTCAATGTACATAAACTTGCCGACGCCTGCGGCTTTACTTATGCTACCCTAGGTAACCGCATTAAAGAGATACATAACCTCAGCCTTAATAGTTTTATCAGAACCGTACGCTTGGATATTGCCGCGCGTCTATTTCTCAGCTCAGAGAATACCATCTACGAAGTAGCCTATCAAGTAGGCATCCGCGATCTCAAGTACTTTAGAGAACAATTTGCAAAGCAGTATGGCATGAACCCCTCCGAGTATATTAAGAAATACAGAAAACCTTTTCACCGCGTTTACCATGCGAAATAGGATTTCACATTGTTCTTAAACACCTTTAAACTTTAAAAAGGCGATTAATAAAAAAAAAGCACAGATGATCCAGATAGAGCCTGTTAGGGTCACTTTCTTTGATTGTTCTACGAATGCCCCCCCTTTTTTTTTATTTTACCCCTCACTACCGGACGGGGGATAAACGACATTTGCTCCTCACAACCTAATCGATTATAGCAAGCCTAGCGCATGCTTCATCGGTTTCGTTTATTCTAACCAACAGCATTATGAATTCTATTTACAATCAAACACGAGGATTTGCACGAACATGTTTGGCACTGACTACCTTTTATATCTTTGCCATTCACAGTGTACAGGCCGCTGTTATTCCAACCAAGCTTGGAGTTAAACAGACTAATGTAAAACAACAAGCCATCGTAGGTACAGTGGTAGACGAAAGCGGAAACCCGCTCCCTGGAGTCAGTATCCGCGCAAAAAATGGACAAGGTGGGGGCAGTACCGATATGCAAGGAAAATTTAGCATACAACTCTCACCCACAGAAACGACTCTGGTGATCAGCTATGTAGGTTATCTAACGCAAGAGGTAACCATTGTCCACAATCAGGCCATGCGTATTGTCTTACAGCCCGATGCTCAAGCACTTAATGAAGTGGTTGTTGTAGGCTATGGAACGCAAAAGCGAGCAACAGTGACTGGATCTATTTCAGAAGTAAAGGGAGCTGATATGGTCAAAAGTCCACAACCAAACGTATCCAATTCACTTGCCGGGCGGTTTTCAGGATTGGTCGCCACCAATAGAGGTGGAGAACCGGGCTACGATGGCTCCCAAATACGTATTCGTGGTGTATCAACAACCGGCAATACCGATGTGTTGGTAGTGGTAGACGGTGTGCCCGGTCAGGTCGGCGGGTTAGAGCGATTGGACCCTAATGATATCGAAAGTGTAAGCGTACTCAAAGATGCCTCCGCGGCCGTCTACGGAAGCAGAGCCGCTAATGGCGTTATTCTAGTAACCACTAAAAAAGGCAGCAGCGGCAAACCCACGGTCTCTTATAGTTTCAATCAAGGTTTCGCTTCCCCTACCCGATTGCCAAAGATGGCCGATGCGGCCACCTACGCAACGATACGCAACGAAATAAGTTATTATAACAACCCGTCCGGTGGTCTGTTTCAATCCTATTCTGCTGATGAGATTGAGAAATTCAGAAATGGATCCGATCCCGAGAATTATCCGAATACCGACTGGCAACAAGAGGTATTGGCTAATACTGCCTTACAAAGCCAACATAATCTCTCTGTAAATGGAGGATCAGAGAAGGTAAAATATTTTGTCTCGGCCGGAACACTCAAACAAGATGGTATTTTTAAAAACGGAGTAACCAATTTCAAGCAGTATAACTTCCGTTCCAATATCGACTTGGATGTAACCGACCGCTTCAAAGTGGGCATGTCCTTAGCGGGCCGCGAAGAAAAACGTTTGTTTCCCACGACCGGGGCAGGTGATATTTTTCGCAATTTATACCGCGCCTATCCTACCGTATTACCACGTTACGCCAATGGTTTACCAACCACGGGTATAGAGAACAATAACCCGATTATGATGGTAACTGATGCCGGCGGAACGAATCAGAATCCGAAGCAAATTTTTAATGGTATTCTTAGAGCATCTTATCAATTACCGGTTGAAGGCCTTATGCTCGACGGCTTTTTTTCCGTCGATCGCTCTACAGAATCGGGAAAAAACTTTATTGTTCCTTACCTGGTATATAATTATGATGCAACCACCGGAATCTATCAACCACGCACCGTTGGCGAATCTAAAGCACAATTACAACAATTTCAAGAAAATACATCCCTAACTACCTCGCATATTAAATTAAATTATGAACGCAGTTTTGGCTCCCATAATATAAAAGCTTTTGCGGCTTATGAGCAAAGTGAACGGACACTGAACCGAATGGAAGCCGGACGCCGTAATTTCCCTTCTTCGCTTACCCCCGAACTATCACAGGGAGGAACCGCGTTGGAAGACCGCACGAATGCAGGATTAAGCTGGCGGGAAAGCCGCAAAAGCGTGATTAGTAGGATCAACTATAATTATGAGGAAAAATACTTAGTAGAAGCCCAACTCCGTGTGGATGGTTCATCCATCTTTCCAAAAGACAGTCGTTATGGTTATTTCCCGGGTATTTCCGCAGGTTGGCGCATTTCACAGGAAGATTGGTTTAAAAACAGAGTCAAATTCATCGATGACTTGAAGTTACGGGCCTCCTATGGTGAGCTGGGCGGTGATAATGTAGGCGCGAATCAATTTGTTAACAACTACATTTTTGGAAATTATTATACCCTTGGCAATAGCATATATCCTGGCATTGATTTAAACAAATTGGCCAATCCGAACATCACTTGGGAGGTTTCCAAAAAAACAGATATCGGCTTTAACGCGCAATTTTTGAAAAACTTCAACATGGAATTTATTTATTTCATGGAGAAGCGTTCTAAAATACTTTTACCGCGTAATGCTTCCATTCCAGGCAGCACCGGTATTGTTAACCCGTTTCCAACCAACGACAACACGCCTCTTGTTCCCTCTGAAAACATAGGTAAAGTTGATAATACCGGGCTAGAAGCCACTTTAGGTTATCAACGAAATGGCACGGTCAATTTTGGCATTGCAGGTAATATCACCTATGTCAAGAGCAACGTAGTTTTTAGAGATGAATCACCCGCAGTTTTACCTCATCAAAGTCAAACCGGCAGGCCACTAAATAGCTATCTTTTGTATCGTAGTGCGGGCATTTTCCGTAGCCAGGAGGAGCTGGACGCCTACCCACATGTTGCGGGAGCAAAGGTGGGTGATTTAATTTTGGAAGATTACAATGGCGATGGTGTCATTACTGCCGATGATATGGTGCAAACCAATTTAGGCAACATTCCACAGTTAACATTCGGTTTAACGCTAAATGCTTCGTACAAGCAGTTTGACCTCTCCGCCGTATTTGCAGGTCAAGGGAGGGTGCGTCAATACATTTTAGCCGAAGCCGGCACCATTGGCAACTACTTTAATACCTGGGCAGAAAATCGGTGGAGCCCGGAAAATCCCAATGGTAGCTATCCACGCGTTGACGAACGAGCTTCTTCCTCCATCAGCGGCGGATTATATAAGAACGATTTTTGGTTGTTTAATACGGCTTTTGTTCGTTTGAAAAATGTAGAATTAGGGTATACGCTGCCGGAAACACTGATAAACAAGATAGGCATCAAATCATTAAGGTTTTTTGCTAGTGGATTTAACCTTTTTACCGTTACGAAACTGAAAGACTTTGACCCTGAAGGTTCAAGCGAGAGCGGCCAATTTTATCCGCAACAGCGCATTATCAACATAGGCGCCAATGTACGTTTCTAACCTTTAAACGCTAAAAACATGAATACCATATATAAAACAAAATTAGTTGCCTTAGCAGCGTTGGTACTAACAACGGCTGCGTGCAAGAAAGATTTCCTCGATGTTACGCCAACAGACAAAGTATCGGATACAGCTGTTTTAAGTGATTCCGTCTTATTCGAAGCATTTGTCGTCAATCGCTACCTTGGCGTACGGCTTATTGATAAGGAAGCTGAAGGAACGCCTCCCGGCTTTGGAAGAGGTTTTGAGTATGCTATGTGGTCGTCGCTATCGGACGAATCGATTTACAACAATGACGATAACACTTGGTTTATTCAACGCGGACAGCTTTTACCGGAAAATACGGGTATCGCCGGCACCTTTTGGAAACGGAGTTATCGTAGCATCCGTGAATGTAATTACGCCTTAACTCATATTAACGAAGTTCCGATGAGCGAAGCCCACAAGAATTTATTGGTTGCTGAACTGAAATTCATCCGAGCCTTCCGCTACCACGACCTGATCCGAAATTACGGAGGAATCGTTTTGTTGGGTGATAAAGTAGTCGAGTTAACGGATGATTTCAGTGATCCCAGCTTATTTAAAAGGGAAGACCTAGCTACCAGCTTAGCTTATGTTTTATCCCAATTGGATGAGGCTGCTGCCGGACTTCCGGAAAATAATAGTAATAGCTGGCTTCGTGGTCGCGCAACGAGAGGCGCTGCTTTAGCACTTAAATCTCGCTTAACGCTCTATGCGGCCAGTCCGCTTTATAATGTTGGGACTTGGGAAGCGGCGGTTCAAGCAGCCAACGCTGTCATTGCGCTAAATCGCTATACTATCTCACAAAATGGTTACCGCGCACTTTTCCGCAAGACGAGTGATGATAATGAAATCATTTTTGCCCGTTATTATTCTGTTGGAGCTCGACATGTTCCCATGGAAATTGCCAACGGCCCTAATGGCTACGACGGTTGGGGAGGCAATGTACCTTTGCAAAATTTAGTAGACGCCTACCGCATGGCTAATGGAAAGTCAATTTCTGATCCGACTTCAGGTTATGATCCACAAAACCCCTACGTTGGGCGTGATCCTCGTTTCTATCAAACCATTTTTTACAACGGAGCTGGTTATCGTGACCGAAATGTTGAGACTTTCCGTCCCGGCGGCCGTGATAGCCAAGATGGTCCGTCTAACTGGAATACCAGTAAAACCGGTTACTACCTACGAAAATTTATCGATGAAGACATGCCGATTAATAACCCTTGGAATATTGCAGGTTTACAACCGTGGATTTATTTTCGCTACGCCGAAATACTCTTAAACTTTGCAGAGGCGGCGAATGAACTTTCCGGACCTGATGCAATACCTGCAGGTGCCCGCTTTTCAGCGCGTGAAGCTTTGAATCAAATCCGTAGCCGGACGGGTGTTGAAATGCCTGCTGTGCCCGCAGGTTTAAGTCAAGAGGCTTTCCGAGAACTTGTGCGTAATGAAAGGCAAATTGAATTAGCCTTTGAAGAACACCGCTTCTATGACGTTCGTCGTTGGAAAATCGCAGAGCAGACAGAAAACGTACCTGCTTATGGTATAGAAATCACCAAAAACGGAAGCACCTTTAATTATACACGTAAAATTGCGCTTGATGGCAGAAGTTTTGCGGCGAAACACTATTGGTTGCCGATCCCTCGAGAGGAAATCCAAGCGTCCAATAACACCTTGCAGCAAAATCCCGGATACTAGCAGAAACGGTAAATTTATATTTAACTAACAAACAGCAGTTCATGAAAGAATTTGTCAGCATACTGATGGCCATAATCTTCGGATTATCGGCTATGGCCCAACAAAAAGTACTTTTTAATGATCAATGGAGGTTCCACTTAGGGGACATTTCGCAGGCCTCTGAAAAATCATTCAACGATCAAAGCTGGCAGCGGGTAGTATTGCCCCATGATTGGACCATCGCCGGCCCTTTTGATAGTCGGTGGGCAAGTGCTACCGGCTACCTTCCAGGTGGCGTCGGTTGGTATCGCAAAACATTTAAGCTATCATCACAAGATGTCAAGAGCAAACACAGTATTTATTTTGACGGTGTCTATAAAAATGCAGAAGTTTGGGTCAATGGCCATTACTTGGGTAAACGTCCCAACGGCTTTATCCCCTTTTTTTATGACCTTAGCCCGTATCTAAAGAGTGGAGAAAATGTACTGGCGTTAAAGGTAGACCACAGTCAATTTGCTGACTCCCGCTGGTATACCGGCTCCGGCATTTACCGTAACGTATATCTTATCAAGCAGCAGCCGCTACATTTTGCCACTTGGGGGATTACGTTTCAAACCCCTACCCTGAACGGCAGGGAAGCAAATGCAACAGTGGATATTGATCTAATCAATGAAGAGGCCTTAACTTCCGATGTGACACTAACGGTTTCTTTGTTAGACAAAAGCGGTAACACCGTCGCTCAAGAAAAACAGCAAGTCCATTTAACCGGCAGTAAAGAACAGCAAACAACCGCCAAATTACATCTTTTAAATCCCAATCGATGGTCGATAGAAAATCCTTATTGCTATACCCTGGCTATAGAACTTACAAAGGCTAATAAAGCCATCGACAGTTATCAAGAGAAAGTGGGATTCCGAACTTTTCGATTCGATGCCAACAAAGGTTTCTTTCTAAACGATCAGAACATGAAACTAAAGGGAGTTTGTATTCATGACGATGCAGGCGCCTTGGGAGTTGCTACTTTTGAGAGTGTTTGGCGCAGAAGACTTAAAACCTTAAAAGAAGGTGGAGTAAATGCGATACGTATGAGCCATAATCCACACGCTGACTTCTTTTACACTTTGTGTGATGAACTCGGCCTATTAGTGATGGATGAAGCTTTCGACGAATGGGAATTTGGTAAAAACAAATGGATCTCGGGTTGGAATGTAGGCAGCCCCGGAAAAGACGGCTATCATCAGCATTTTAAAGAGTGGTCCCAAACCGATGTCAAAGACATGATCCGAAGAAACCGAAACCGGCCTTCCATTATTATGTGGAGTATCGGTAACGAGGTTGATTATCCCAATGATCCTTATAGTCATGAAATCCTGAGCGGGGGGAACAATCCACAAATTTATGGAAAGGGTTATTTGGCTGACCATCCGCCGGCCAGTCGACTTAGTGTGCTTTCCAAATCACTGGCAGAAGCTGCAAAGAGCGTCGATTCTACTCGCCCCATTACAGCGGCCCTGGCAGGTGTAGTCATGTCAAATACGACAACCTATCCTGAAAACGTAGATATAGTTGGCTATAACTATCAAGAGTATCGCTATGCAGCGGATCACGCTAAATACCCATCACGTGTTATCTATGGCAGTGAAAACGGTATGCAATATAAAGCTTGGCTTGCAGTAGATACAAACGATTATATTTCCGGACAATTTCTATGGACCGGCATTGACTACCTCGGCGAGGCTGGCAAATGGCCTACAAGAAGTAATGGCGCAGGGCTATTAGATCTCGCGGGTTTGCCAAAGCCGGAGTATTATTTCAGACAGAGCTTATGGGCAACAAAACCCATGGTTTACATTGGCACCTCGCCTATTCCCGATGGCGATGATAGCGGTATCTGGAGTCACAAGAAAGCGGATCCCATTTGGGAGCCTACTTATGGTAAACGGCAGAGAGTTACTTCTTTTTCAAACGCTGAAGAAGTGGAACTCTTCCTAAATGGAAAGTCATTAGGAAGAAAAGCAAAACAAGATTTCAACACCGGTTACATCTATTGGGACATCCCCTTTGAACCTGGTACGTTGGAAGCAAGAGCCTATCTTGATCAAAAACAGGTCGCTACTTACACGCTACGATCTACTACCAAACCGACTCAACTAGCTTGTCGGATTTTGAACGAGAACGAAACAGATAAATTAAAAGAGATATTGGTGCAAGCGGTTGATGAAAATGACAATCCCGTATACATGGCTAATGATGCAATAGAAGTACAAATTGACGGGCCGGGTGAGTTTAAAGGAATGGAAAATGGAAATCATCAAAATCTAACAAGTTATTTATCACTTCGTAATCAGTTGCATCACGGGAAAGTATTAATTTATATTTATAAACAAGAGCCCGATAAAAATGTAGCTGTAACCATTAAATCCGCTTCTTATCCGGCTGTAAAAATGCAGCTCTAACATCGGATTCTTACAGTTGTTTCTTGCATACAGCTTAATAATAAGCCCCTATTTTCAGGTATTACCATTTCATGGATAGCAAACATATTTGCTATCCATGAGCTTTCAGCAATCAGCTTTCGGTTTTCAGCTTTAGATAGTCTGTCTGTCGGTTATAAGTTCTATGTTATAGGTTTTAAGTGATCGGCTATCAGAGGTCAGCTTTCAGTCGCGCTAGCCCTTCTCATTATCACATTGGCTCATTAACAAGCTGTCAGAAGTCGGCTATCAGCTTTCAGTCGCACTAACCCTTCTCATTATCTCATTGGCACATCGTTTCATTGGCTATTAAGCTATAAGCAATAAGCGCTAAGCTGTAGGTGTTACCGAATACTGCTGCTACTGCAACCATTCAACGACTCAACTACTTCCCTACTTACTACTCAACTATTTCAAACATAATACCTCAACTATTTAACGACTCAACTATTCAACTACTTCTTAACTACTCCACCATTTAACGACTCGCCAATTTTCACCGAAAAATCCCTGCTATTTACCGAGTTCTCCGCATAGCTCACCTAATTTCACTCGAGTCGCATGTTCCTTTGCTTTACCTTTGAATCAAAGAACAAAATATAACAGCAAATAATAAAAAATTAACCCTTTAAATCGTAAAGTCATGAGAACCTCCATTAAATCCATCATCGCTGCCATTATAGTTATTACTTCAAGTGCTTTTGCTAATGCTGCAACAACAGATAAAAACTTAAATACAGCAGAAAGCACTATCCATGAATACATAGATGGTATTACCTTAGGCCGTACAGAAAATCTGGAAGAATTATTTACCGAAAACTTTAAACGTAACACCGCGGGTAAAGGTGTTGTTCATAGCCACACCAAAGCACAGGTAATTAATTTTTTAAAACAGAACAAAAATTTAAAACAAAATTGTAAAACCCAATACAATGTAATCGAACAAAGTGCTCAATTTGCGCTTGCGCAGATAGAAATGAAATACCCGGATTTTACAAAAGTTGAATATGTTCAATTATGTCGAGAAGGCAACGGATGGAAGATCAACCAAGTAACTACTACTTATAGATAGGTCGTAAGCGTTTGCAGAAGGTCTGAAACAGGAAACAAATACGTAAAAAGTAAGCCACGTTTTAAAACCGTGGCTTACTTTTTACGTATATAAGTCTCCTATTATTCCACGTCCCACCACATACGCGAAGTCATTCGATCCCCGTTACGATAACGGGAAACCGCTTCATTATAGTTCGCGGTATTGATCGATGCTTCGCTGGTTGGATACGTAAAACGACGGGGCACCTTGCCATTCGTCACATTATTAAAATAGTTTACTTCTTTTAATATTGGATAGCCTGAACGCCGATAATTTGTCCAAGCCTCGTACTCATCCATAAACGTTGCAATCCAATATTGCGTATTAATTTGTTCCAACGCCTGATTGGCATCAAATGGGTTAGCAGTTAAGTAAGCTGTGGCCTGTGACTCTGTGATGGCCGGTGACGCCCCCAACTGGTTCATCTGCAAGATGGCCGCTTTTACCCCTTCGTCGTAGTAGGTCTTGGCGTCACCCCCTATCCAACCACGATTTGCTGCCTCAGCCAATAACAGTTGCGTTTCTGCATGAGTCAATAGAAAGCTTGGTGCATCCAAACGCGCGTAGGTATAACGATTCACAATCGAATAGTTGTTAAGATTTCCCGGCCAGTTCGGCGCTTTTGAAATATCCGTTTCAGCGCCCAATTCATCATAACCGTTTGGCATACCTAATTGCTTGGAAGCTGTAGTATCTCCCAAATCATAGTTTGCATTCCCGTAAGCCAATTCAGGTGCTTCAGCTACCGTAGCGATATAAATAAGTCGAGGGTCATTGGTGCCTTTTAATTGATTGATAAAAGCCTCGCTCACCCGCGATGCGTTAGCATCTTGATAAACCAATACCTTTCCGTATGCATTGGCCGCATCTGTCGTATTTAATTGATGCTGCATCATGGCATTGTCATCATTACCGGTAAATACACCACCTTCTAATGCTCGGTTTACCCATTGACTACCGGTTTGAGGGTCTACCTTTGACAAACGCAGCCCCAAACGCACCATGAAAGAGTAGGCAAACTTCTTCCATTTATCAACGTTACCGCCGTAAATTAAATCAGCCGTCGATAAAGTATTGGCGGCATTCGCGTCTAGCGCACTTGCTGCCTCGTTCAACTCTTTATATAAATCATGATAGATTGCCTCCTGGGTATCATACTTCGGATAGCCAACACCATCCAAGTAGCCCAGCCCTGCTTCGCTATACGGAATATCACCGTATAAGTCCGTCATCTTTTGAAAGATTGCAACACGCATAATACGGGCGATGTGATAAGCATTAGCTTTTGCAGGATCGTCTTTGAATTTGCTGAGCACCATGGTAATGTCTTTCACAGCATTTGGATAATCACGATCCCAGTGTGCAGCATTATAAGCCGCATCATAGGTATATTTATCACCGTTCCAATAACTTTGTGTAGAAGCGAGGTGCTGCACCATGGTAGCACAATAGATTAAGCCATTTCGCCAAACATTATAATCAGTGCCTGCATGGTACACTTGAGCTGAAGAGAATAATAAATTATAATCCATCCCATTCTCCGGGATTGCATTCGGATCGGTATTGATTGCTTCAAAATCCTTGGTACAGCTCCAAAAGGTAGTCGCTGCCAAAGCCAAGGTCAATATGAACTTAGAATATCTCATTGGATAATATTTTTAGAACTTAACATTAAGATTAAAGCCAAAACTTCTTACAGGGGGATTGGATGTAGCCTCTAGCCCCTGTGCATTTGAATTGTTGTAAGCAGACTCCGGATCGATGTTCGGCGTGTGCTTCAACAGGGTCGCCAGGTTGCGGGTAACCAGTGAGATAGTAGCAGCCTTAAAAGGCATTTTTTGCAAAAAGCTACTCGGCAAGGTATAACCCAACGATAACTCACGCAACTTAATAAAACTTGCATCGTATACAAACTCTTCCGCAATGTTATTATTGATGGCTAAATTTTGATAATAATTTTGTGCCGGTACCGCCACGGTATTCGGACTGCCATCTTCGGTAACCCCGGCTCCAATAACTCCACCTTCGCGTCCATTTAGTGTTTCTTTATGCAAACCCGCATTATATAAAAGTAGGTTGGTCGCTGAATACAATTTGGCGCCAAACTTAAAGTCGAATAATGCAGACAAAGAGAAGTTTTTGTATTTGAATTGATTGGAGAAGCCACCGGTTGTTTTGTAAACGCCCGAACCTAATGGTACGACACCATCCGTACGTAACGGATTACCGTCCGAACCATAAATAATATTCCCCTGATCATCCCGTCTATAGGCAAAACCCATAATCTGGCCATAACGCATGCCAACCACATTACTCACGACCACGCCACTTCCGTAAGCCGCCTCTGACCCCTGGATGGTCAAGGCATTTACACCTTCACCTAAATACTTAATTTCACTATCATTAAAGGCCAAGTTTAAGCTTGTATTCCAGGTAAAGTTGTCGTTTTGGACAGGTGTTCCTGAAATCAATCCCTCGATACCCCGATTACGCACCTCACCAATATTCTGAATAGCTGCATTAAAGCCAGACGCTGTACTCGTACTGATGATGGCAATATCGTCCTTTGTATCTTTTTGATAAACTGCAGCATCAAAGCTTAAACGATTATTGAAAAACTGCATATTTAACCCAGCCTCATATTCACGAATTTGAACGGGCCTCAGATTCGTGTTCGGCACGTTCTCATTTTTTACGTAACCCAATGGCACTCCGTCCTTATCATAAGTTCGTAAAGAAAAATTCAGTAAATTCTGATAAGGAGTTGTTCCATTGGACGATTCAGCATAAGAGGCTCTGAATTTGGCAAAGCTGATTGCTTCCGGTAAATCGAAGGCCTCACTGAATACGAAACTGGTGCTCACTGACGGATAAAAATAGCTGTTGTTACTAGGGTTTAAAGTGGAGAACCAGTCGTTTCTTCCTGTGAAGTTCAAGAATAGAAAATCCTTATAACCAAAGTCTGCCGTACCATAAAAAGAGTTTACTCGAAAACGCTCGTACTCGGGCACATATTTAGTATTCGGTGCATTGATATTATTAATATTATACACATAAGGCACAATAAAAGGTCCCGCGGCACCGCCTAACAGGCCGTAGGCACGGTTAATGTTATCCTGATGATTACCGCCTAACGACGCGTTGATACTAAAATTCTCACCGATTTTCTTATTCGCGGTAATCAAAAAGTTGGCGTTCAGTTCGCGGAAGTTACGCTCATATTCTGTCAGCTCGCCTCCATTTGCATAAGCCGTTCCGGTAGGCGTTACCTTTCTAAATTGAAAAACATAACCATCCCTACTCACTTGTCCCTGAATAGATAACCAGTCTAAGATATCATACTTCAATGTCGCCGCCCCGGTTAAACGGTTACGATCCGTATTGTTCTGATGTTCGTAGGCTAAAAAATATGGATTGTTAAAGTAGAGGTTTGTTCCAGGAAGCAATTCATTCCCGTCAGCGTTACGGTACGGATTTAGCCATCGAATGTCGTAACCATTTCCTAAATACAAGGTTGAAGCATTAATATTCGTAGAGTTATTAGCTAACAAAGCCCGATTTTTTACCTGTTCAAAGATATAATTCGCAGTAATGGTCAACTCTAGCTTATCAGTAATCTTATAGCTGGTATTCGTGTTAATTCCCTGTTGCTTCATGTTCGAATTGGGAATGTTGGGATTGTTATATAAGTTCGATAAGCCAACGCGGTAGCGCACCTTCTCACTACTTCCGGCAATAGCAACTGAGGTTTGGTTATTGATACCGTTTCTATAGAAATTCTTCCAATTATCCGGCCCGGGAGAATAGGTATAAGTATTACCTAATAAATTCACTGCTTCGGAACCATCAAATCGGGGCCCCCAGCTGGAAACAGCTGAGTTAAGCGCGGAAGTTGCCGAAGTAGGTTTCACCCCTTGCGTACCTTGTCCGTATTCGTTTTGAAAATCTCTGAAGTCGATAATATTGTTCAGGGTGAAGTTGTTATTCAGCTCAACAGATAAGGCCTCACCCGCCTTCCCACTTTTTGTGGTGATTAAGATAGCACCATTACCGCCACGGTAACCATATAGAGCTGAAGCTGCCGCACCTTTCAATACTTGAATGTCGGCAATGTCATCGGGGTTGATATTCGATAAACCATCACCGAGGTCGAGTCCGCCGTATTGTCCCGCACTGCCTTGATTGGTATTGTCGAACGGCACACCATCAATAACATACAGCGGTTGGTTATTGCCCGTCATCGAAGCATTACCTCGGATCACAACCCGACTGCTACCGGAAGCTCCCGTGGCATTATTCGAGACACTAACCCCGGCAACTTTACCGGTAAGGGCATTGCCCAAGTTTACATCACGCGATTGGGTAAACTTATCCCCCTCTACCCGGGTGGTCGAATAACCCAAAGCTTTCGATTCGCGTTTAATCCCCAACGCGCTTACGACGACCTCATTCAGCGCATTGGTTTCCGGAGCAAGGGTAACGTTCATTATTGGATTATCACCAACAGCCACCTCCTTTCGAGTATAACCGATATAGGTGAAAACAAGGATTTCTCCTTTTTTCGCTTTGATTTCGTAGACTCCGTTGGGTGAAGTCTGAACGGATTGTTGCTGTCCCTTAACCATGACGGTAACGCCGGGTAATGGGCCTGATTCATCTTTCACCGTTCCTTTAATCGTTTGCTGTGCATACAATTGAGCTGTACTCAGCAAAAAGAAAAATACAGCTCCAAGGAGCATTTTGTAGTACTGAAACATAGTTTAAAAATTACAATATTTGACTTGTAGAGGGACCGATAGCGCAAACCGGTCAAGCTATAACCTAATCCCAATAGAATTAAACGTTTTAGCAACAATTATTTTGCCGTACTTGCACTGACTATGCGTTTAAACAGATAAAAAAATTTACGCAGGTGAAAAGGGCTTATATATTCAGGTGATTCATTTAACTGGCCTCCAAATTATCAATTGTCATTCAAACACTTAACCAGTTATAAAATATATACAGATATATTGATTGTCGATTGATTCTTTTTTGACAAATAACAGGGGATGATCCTTGCCCACACCTGCCAACCACAAAAATCTCCACAAAGTGTAGAAAAATGCCATCGTTGGCAGTAATCCTAACGGAATTAAAACAACTTTGAAGCTGAATACATGAGATTATCGCGTCGCACGATTTAAGAAAGATTTTTTAATACTAAGCGAAAAATAGAGTAAGCGGTCATCATGTCGACTATACATATTGGCGTAACCGTCTAATTCATCCCCAAAGTAAAGTCCCAGTTGAGCATTTGCGTTGATAGCCCAAGTTGGTCCGCTTATCGAATAGCCAAAAGGAATGTCAATACCTAAATTTAATGGCACAAATACCGCGCTGCTTTCATCTTCACCTACCAAATGTGCATCATTTGGCGTTCCTCGGTTTGCATCAATTTCATTTCGCAATAAACCAATCCCTGTGCCTACATAAATATTACGGATCAAGGATCTGAAAAAATGTTCACGGATATAAGTCAACTCGAAATTTTCCTTGTCATCGATCCACAATAACCCTAAGCGCGCTTTTGCATTGATGTTAGCGCCCATGTAATTATTTTTGGCCATTCGGCCCATCGGATCGTTAGCAGCAAGTCGACCCATCATTCCTTGCACACCAACTGTCATAAAAGGAATCACAATATAATCAGCGCCTATATGATAACCAAATTTCAGTGGCTTATGCATCATTTCACCGTAAAGCTGAGTGGCACCGGCTCCCAATTCCACGCTCAGACCTCCTCCAAATTGGCAAAAAGCTAGATAAGGCATTGAAAAAAATATACCAAGAGTTATACAGTAAAAAATTTGACGATTATATATAAAGATCATGATGATATAATTTATGGCTATGATAACATAAACGTTATCGGCGATAAATTAGTCTTTAAATATCGATTTTCTTTATTCAAGGATTAATTTAGCCAACATTCACAGCCTTCGTTCTTTTCCAACAATTAGTATGTCTTTAAATAGAAAAGATAAAATATACAGCAAGCAGGATTTTCTAATCGTTAACGATATGTTAAGCACTGGAAATAGCAAGCAGTGTTCGTTGGCCAAAAAAGATCTATGCTGTCCCTTATACGTTTACAAGCCCTGAAATTTAAAAGGTTTACTTATTATAAATTTTTTGGCAGCATTTCCAGCGTAAGTTTCGCCATTACTAATTTTAAGCACTTTCACCGCTGCATTCTCCGAAAAATCTACGTCTTTGAAATCGACCCAAAATGTGTTAGGAGTAAGGGCGGTTTCAAAATAATAAACTAAATTCTTATGGTCTGAAACCGAACGCCAACGCGTAGAGGATATATTAGGTTGATCAGGTGTAGAAATTCCAAATGGAACAGAGCAGTTCCGAATAACACTGAAAGCACTTGCTACTGCAATTCTGCGATCGGCCGTTTTGGGAACTGAATTCGCATAGAACGCAGCACGTACAAAACGATCCGCTGCTCTATTCGTTCCCGGCAGCATGACAGTTCCTCCGATTTCTGACCAATATTCATTTAATGCTAACTGCTTTTCAAAAATAGGTGAGTTTGTCATCACGTTATAGGACGTATCGTGATGGATCACCAGTTTGCCTTTAATATATTCAAAAATAGCGTTGTCTCCTGTTCCATCCGAAAGTGATAGATGCAAGGTAGTCAAGCGCTCCTGTCCAGGTACATTTGCCGTTATAATCGTGATTTTCTCATCTTGAAGAGCGTCTACAGCTTCTGATACGGTTGCGAAATTATCAAGTACATACTGTGCCCATAGTGCAATCGATAAACCAGGTGTTTGTTGATTCCAAATAGGATATTCAGACTCGGCTAACCACAAGACATTAGCTACCAGCCCCTTCTCATTCATGCCATCCGTTGTGGAAATATCATAGCCAGAAGCAATTACACTTCCATATTTTGATTTCCATTGGATGGATTTTGGTCCCACCTCCCCGCTTCGTTCCATCCCGCGTGGAAAAATCCAGAGGTTTGTAAGAATATCATCTTTCCAATCCATAGAACGAGCTGTTAACAAAGTGCCATTCGTACCCTTGTAGACCACGCGTGTGCAACTTTTTACATCCGTTTTAACCGAACAAACAAAAAGTATGAATGCTAATAGTATTGATTTTCTCATAAAACGATTTGATAAACAAATTGGCTGTTACGTATTGAACAATAATAAATGCACAAATGTTCTGACCGAGCTCAATTTGTGCATTTATTAATTAGTCTCCTGTTTTCCCGAGGGACTTTATACTACCGCTGTTCTAGTTCATTAGCCAGTCTTGCCATACTCGCTGCAAAGAGTGTATCCACTCTTACTTTCGCGTCTAAAGCCTTTTGCTTGGCTTCCTCCGGATTTTTGGCAAGTGCTAAAACTGCCGGTAAAATCCGCTTCACATCCTCCGGTTTATCTACATCGAAATACCATTCATCCAAGCCAATATCCTTCCACATGATTCCTTTAGAGGTTTGTTCTTCAAACCTACCAACCAAAGCGGGTATACCGTTTCCGATACACATAATTGGGGAATGCATTTCCAATCCAAATAATCCTGCTGAGAGCCTATAAGTACTCACGGCTTCATCCCGATTCGATAATATCTTCACTTTCGTCATCCCCCACATATTTTGTTGCAAAGAAGCGAAGTGCGGCATAGTAGGTCTTATACGTCCGTTCGAAAACGGCATTGTCACCTAGATTGCATTGACCACCTCCGATATGCATTTCGATGTTTATAATTGGTTAGATAATAAAGGAGTATACTGAGAAGCCCCTTTCTGTAAAAATATAAAATAAAATAGGAATCAGAAAAAGATAGTAGCAATTCGGCTTTAGTTCCCAAGCTAACAACCGAAAACCAATAACTAACAACTATTAACTAACCGCTAACTACTAACTAACTGCTAAAAACTCTTCCAATACCTGGTGAAGATTATCAAACATACGATCAACTAGTAAAGATTGGCGAATCGACTCATGTGTCTGTATACCCCAGCACATCAACCCGGCGGCCTTTGCCGCGGTTGTTCCCGTTACAGAATCCTCCAGTACCAGACAATCCTGCTTGTCTACCCCTAATTGCTCTACACACATAAGGTACGGCTCGGGATGTGGCTTGGTATTCTTAACTTCCGTACGCGTCACTAAGCACCTAAAATATTTCATCAAATCATGGGCTTCCAAATAGTAAATAGCAACTTCCCGCTTGCTGGAAGTAACAAGAGCGATCACGATTTCTTCTTTATGCAGATAACTAATCAGCTCTTTTGCCCCAGGCATCAATGGTACTAATTCTTCATCATACTGCTGTGCTACTTTCGATTTTACTTTTGACAAGAACTCATTAACATCCGGTTGGAAATTATATTGTTTTTGTAGTACATCAATTGCCTGAACATCTGTTTTACCGGCAAGCGATGTAAGCCATAATTCACTTTCCAGTATAAAGCCGTAAGTGGCTAACACCGCTTTCCAAGCTTTATAGTAAAACCACTCTGAATCTATTAAAGTTCCGTCTAAATCGAATAACACTGCTTTTGGTTTTTTTAGCATCATATTTTTACATTTACTTATTTCTTCACTATAGCTGATGCAAAATGCGAAGAAAAGCTGGGTTTTACCTTATTAAATAAAACTTTTGTAAATTACACTAGCATAATTAATCCCTCGTCAATATGTTCCTAATTTGATACCCGCTAAAGGTACTTTGGTACGGCTATTGTACTATTATGGATAGTATTGATTTTAAACGCATTTACTATGGAAATTACAACAACTACTGTTCACGATTTACATTGGGATTTTCCAAGTTCGCAAGATTTTTCTGCTCAAATTACAAACAATAAAATCACGAAACTTTCCTTTCAGGACGTAGGGGAATTAACCAATTCACACCTCGATTCAATTAACGAGAAATATCTTCGCAACGTTCATCGAGCACTTAGCAATCTGTTTCAACACCTCGATCAAGTACGTAGTATAGGAAATCTTCCACAAAAAGAGGAAGAAGATAGTGCTGACAAAACAGATCGCGCACAGCAGCTCCGATATCTTCAAAAAGACGAGAAAGATATGCTGGAACATCGGGAGAATATTATGAATCGCATCCGGCGATTATAATAGATCGCTCGCTTGGAAAGTCGCACCGGCGATAACTTATTCACATACTTGGCTAGATATATATAGTAAAAAAGGTTCTACTTTTGAAGCAGAACCTTTCAAGACTATCCCTACATAATACGCTTTTTATGTTTGATTGTGATCAATCAATGCATCCACTTCTGCATCCCTAAGCCAACGGTTATATCTTCTTATTTCGTCAATTCTTCCACGAAAATAGTTAGATGAACCTGTGTGCGACCCCTCATAATTATAACTATAACCCATTTTTTGAGGTGGTTCCTGAGGGTCGAGAATCCGATCGCTCTGGTAGTTATTTGTTAAAACAACATTGCCATCAACTAGCACTTCAAGTACTGACTTGTTCTTCGACCAACGGACAACGATATGCTGCCATTGTTGGCACTTGATAACCTTCGGCGTCGTCGGCCAAATGTCTTCGTTTGTCCAATAGAGCGTCATCGTACTATCGGGGTTTATGTACATATTATATTCCCGAGCACTGAAGTTATGGAAATAAGCTTTTATAAAGAGCGGATGAAGCTTTTCAAGATCATCCAGATTGATCCAAAAGGCTAAACTTCCTTCAGCTTCACCCAATCCTGCTCCTATATTCATGCCTTGTCCATACAAACCATTATTTACCATTTTAAGCGCCTTATTGGGTACGTTAAAACGATCGGCACCAAAAGTAGCCTCTTTGATGTCATAAGTTTCATTACTGACTTGATCTATACTGTTTCCGCTAAACGGAAAATAATAAACCAAGCCGCTGTCAAGATCAACGACAGGGTCCATGTCACCATTTCCCTTGTCGCAACTGTTGATCAGTAAGGCTACGAACAATATGTTCAGCAACCATACAAAATAGCGATAGCTTTTCATAAAAATTATTTATATCTATAATTGTCGCTACACCCTGTTTAATAGGATAGCCTTTAACGGGGGAGAGCGTTTAATTCGCACAAAAAACCAACCACAACCTCAGCAGATCTTGTCTGTTGGCGATAATTGTGCAGAAGCGTTGATTAATACACGCCTTTTAAGAAATAAATGAAAAAATATGCACAGTCCGGTGCATGTAGGTATTGTCAAATCGACCTTTGTGCTCGATTATTTTAGTGTATAAAAGTGATTAGAACATTTAGGGCACCAAAATTTTCTCTTGTAAAAAGGCAGAAATATCTTCACAAATCTGTTGCGAGATATACGGTAATCTGTAACCGCGCCACACCTAGGACATTTTGCTTCGCTTGCGAAGGTTGCAACCTGTTGCATGGTTGATGAATTTAAAATAAAAGATTAAGTTAGGGAGCGAAGGATACTATCCTCCTGAAATGTTTACTGGCCCTGTACAGGCCGATTATCAACGCTATATTCGAGGCCAAACACGTTTAAATTAAGCCACATAACACGTTTAAAAGTCGTCTGACGCTAGAAAGCGAGTAAACAAATTCACTGTTAAACTAAACATTATATCGCAAAATCGCAAGATTTTGAGAAATTTTGAGAAATTTTGAGAAAAAAACACTGTAATGTACCCCGTAACGTCTATTTCTTAAACATAATACACTACCAAGACATTTAGATAAACGGTATCTATAGTTCGCTTTTTATCACTTGATTGTCCTTTTGCGTTTAATGACTAAAGTGAATCATTTCACCAAGGTAAAGACATCTTCTTGATTAGAAGTTGAATCTTTATCCATTTCTAAGGCTTCGTCCAAAAATTCTTCAAATTCTTTATCTTTCAAGATGTTTTTAGAAACGCAATCGGCGCCATACTTAGTAAAATGATTTTGGTCCATCATGTAAGGCTCTTCAAGATCCGATAATTTAGAAAATGAGTTAAGTTGGTAAATATCCACATAATCCTCTTTAAATACCAATTTTAGACTATCGTTCATTACCGCCGCCTTTTCGTCTACGTACTGATCGCTTAAAGAAACACCGTACTCAAATTCACGTGCAGCAATCGAGGTATAAGGAATGGTATAAATTTCGTTTTGTCCTATAACAAGAGTTGGGATATCGGCTGCGTTTAAACGATTCATTGTAACTGTGAGGTCTTGAATGACATCCCTAACTGGTTCACTACACCAATTGGCACTAATAACAACACCATCAATATCTTCCGCATGCTTAGGTATGAAATCGTCATATACATAGTGAATGATTGACTCGCAACGGCTTTCTCCCTCCGGATTAAGCATAGGTAAACATCCACTAACACTTGCCTGTAATAAGTGAATGTTCTTCGAAGCGAGACCTTCCCTTAATGATTGAGAAAGATGGGCTGCGTGGCTATCCCCTATTAGCAAAATATTCCTTTTTTTTGGATCTAGCGTCAGGCAACTTATTTTATCGAAATTAACGTTTACTTCGTTTTCGGAACTGATAAAACACGCTTTTTTATTAAACTGTTGAATAGCTTCTTCTTTATGATTTTCCTTATAGCGAGAGATACGCAGCGCACCCTCTTTAAAACGTATGCGATTTACGTCAATCTTCGTAAAACTGGTCGTAACCATCGCGACGAGTCCTGCTAACAAATAGACTCTCGTTGACTTCTGAATGCGTAAGCGCTCAACGAAATTAAAGGAAAGAAAGGATAAGACGGTGGATAATCCCAAAAACATCAGCGAAGATGTCAGGCCAGCTTGAATCCCTAGATAATTGGCAACCACAAGTACTGGCCAATGCCAAAGATATAGAGAATAAGACAATTTACCGGTCAACTGTACGAAACGATTGTGTAGCACCGAAAAAACGTTTACGTCAGCTATGATGACCAAAAAGGTAGCTAAAACAGGAATGAACGTTAACATCCCTGGCCAAGGTATACGATCATTGAAAAAAATTACACTGGCACAAATGATCAGATAACCCGATATCGCTACCGCTTTACTTCCTCTGATTTTCAAACGCCCTTCTGACAAAAAAGCAACGCCTCCTACAAGCATTTCCCAAGCCCTACTAGGGAGTAGATAAAAGGAATAAGTGGGGTAATTTTTAGTACACCAGAGAGTAAATAGCCAAAATACAAGAATAGCTATTAGAAATAGGATCAAAAATCTCTTTCGATCATTTCTAAAGAAACGGTTTAGACTCAGCAAAAGGAGTGGTAATAGTAAATAGAACTGCCATTCTACTGATAACGACCACGTATGAAGAAAGACATTTGTATCAGAAGAAGCGTCAAAGTAACTTCCCTTTGCATATAAAACATTCGAAAAAAACAATAAGCTTGCGCTCGCATTTCTGGCAACAAGATAATAATCGACGGGCAGATAAAAAAAGAACGTTAGAAATACGATTACCAAAACCATCAACAAAAGCTCCGGGATAATGCGTTTAGCCCTTCGATTATAGAAATCCACAAGTGAAAAGTTCGAGCGTTCAAGCCCCTTTAAGATAATTCCCGTCATTAAGTAACCGGAAATAACAAAAAAAACGTCTACTCCAATAAAGCCACCATCAAAATTAGGCACCTTAAAATGGAATAACAAAACCGCCAATACTGCTATCGCACGCAAAGCGTTGATATCATACCTAAAACCGAGCTTATTATTCATCTTTCTACTTTATACTAAATGGCTGACAATGAACAAAAGATATTAACGCCCAATAGCACTCACTTTAAACCCAATACTTTCTAGTTGTTCTTTATTCAAGATATTTCGTCCATCGAATATATGCGCAGGCTTAAGCATTGCATCATAAATTTTTTGCCAATCATAATCCTTGAATTCATCCCATTCTGTCAGTATAGCTACTGCATGTGCATTTCGACAGGCTTCATAAGGATCTTGTACTACATCGACAAGCAACTGGTTTTCTTCTAAAGTTCTGGTATTTAGATAATCTAAATCGGCATACATTTGATCGGCAGAAACCTTCGGATCATACACGGCAATCTTTGCTTGCTCATAAAGTAAATGATCTGCGACGTAGATAGCGGCCGACTCGCGTGTATCGTTTGTGTCTTTCTTGAAGGCCCAACCTAAAAAAGCGATCTTTTTTCCGTTCACTGTATTATAGAGCGTCTTGATAATCTTATTAGCAAAACGTCTCTTTTGGTGGTCATTCATAATAATCACCTGCTCCCAATAATCGGCAACTTCCTTTAAACCATAGCTTCTGGCTATATATACCAAATTGAGAATATCTTTTTGAAAGCAGGAGCCTCCAAACCCTACGGAGGCTTTTAAAAATTTTGAACCAATTCTACTATCCGTTCCAATAGCGCGTGCAACCTCCCCAACATTGGCTTCCGTAAACTCGCACAGTTCAGATAAAGCATTAATAGATGATACACGTTGAGCCAAAAAAGCATTGGCAGTAAGCTTCGACAGTTCAGAAGACCATACATTTGTCGTTAGAATGCGCTCTTTAGGTACCCATCGCGCATATATGTTCACAAGTGCTTCTATAGCTTGTTTCCCTTCTTCATCTTGATCACCACCAATCAGCACGCGATCAGGTGCTAATAAGTCCTCAACAGCAGTGCCCTCTGCTAAAAATTCCGGATTAGAGAGTATCCGAAATTTGACGTTATTCCCGGTGTGTTTTAGGATATCTTTCAAAGTACTGGCCGTGCGAACGGGTAACGTTGATTTCTCCACCACGATCTTATCACTTGTACTTACGCGAGCAATTTGTCGGGCACAAAGCTCGATCCATTTTAAATCTGCGGCCTGCCCCTTACCTGCTCCATAGGTTTTAGTTGGTGTGTTTACCGAAATAAAAATCATCTCGGCCTCTTCAATAGCACGATCAACCTCCGTTGTAAAAAAAAGATTCCGACCACGAGCTTCCGCTACTATTCCGCTTAATCCCGGTTCATATACCGGTATATTTTCCACATTAGGATCGTTCCATTTATTAATACGTGATTCATTCAGATCCACTACTGTAACCTGAATATCCGGACATTGCTTAGCGATTACCGCCATGGTAGGGCCGCCAACGTAACCAGCACCTATGCAGCAGATTTTTGAAATGTTCATTGATTATATATTAGCTTCCTTTGTTATCGGTTCTTATTCCACCATTTTTTTTGTTCCTCTTGCCCGTAATGTCCATAAGCATAACCATAATAACTATAACCATGTCCCTTTTTACGTACATCGTTTAAGATAATGGCATATGATCCTAGCTTTCTTTCTCGCTTCATATCTTCCGGCAGAGATAACAAATTGTACGGTGTATAATTGGCTCTAGTTACATACAAGAACAGATCTGCGTAATTATTTAATAACTGTGCATCGGTCACTGCTCCAACTGGGGGTGCGTCAATAATAATAATATCGAACTGTTCTCTTGCCACTTTAAAAAGATCTCTCGTACGTGCTTTCATGATCAATTCAGATGGATTAGGCGGAATCGGGCCGCAAGGCGCAAAATAAATCATTCCATTTTCATCCACCGGTCTGATAATCTCAGCAATCGTCAAATCTTTATTCACAATAAAATTAGATATACCCTGTTGGCCAGGTTGTGCTTGATAAGTCTTCGAAAGTTTAGGTTTACGCAAATCAAACTCTAATAAAAGAACTTTCTTTTCCGAATGTGCAAAAACATTGGCAATGTTTAATGAGATAAATGACTTTCCTTCTCCAGGCATTCCAGAAGACAACAAGACCACTTTGTTTTCTTCCTCGCCTAATAAGAATTGAATATTAGTACGCAAACCACGAAATTGCTCTGCCAATATCGATCGTGAGGAACCGAATTGCAGCAAGTCAATCCCTGACGCATTATGGCTAAGTTCGGCGATAACCGGAGCCGAGGAACGTTCTTCTACATCCTTACGACTACGAATTTTTGTATTCAAACTATCCTCCAAGAAGATCTTACCGGTTGGAATAAGTAAAGCGATAATAATACTTCCTAAATAGATAACAGAAGGTTTAGGGCTAAATGGCTGCTTATTTGCCTTTGGTTTATCTAATATGGTAATTCCACCAATACTTGAAGTATTTGCTAAGGCTGTTTCCTCTCTTTTTTGCAGCAAAAAGAGATATAATTCTTGCTTTAATTGCTGCTGCCTTGAAAGATCTAAAAACGCGCGTTCCTGCACTGGAACTTGTCTTATGTTGCCCCTTAGTAAGCCAAAATTTCGTGCAATCTCTTGCTTATTTACTTCGAGGGACCTACGGGTGTTTTTGATATAGTCAAAAATATTCTCTTTAATAGAAACAATACGTTGGTCTGCATTCTTAATAATCGGATTATTCGGACGGTATCCCATTAATAGACGTTCCCTTTCCAAAATAAGGCCATTGTAAGTAGAGATTAATGTATTAAAAGCCTGGTCCGTAATGCCATTGTTCAATACGGCGCCTGAAATTAAGCTCTTACCTCCCGGAATGTTTAACATGGAGTCAACGGCATCCATCATTTCCATCCGAATCTCCAGATCTTGAATTTGAGTTGTGTACTCTTTATTACTTTCCAGCATAAGTTGCGACTGAGCAGATATATTAGCTAAGCCATTTCCCTGCATAAATTGCTGTATTTTTTGTTCAATACCATTTAGCTCAGCACTCACCAGAAGAATGCGCTGATCGATAAACGCGATGGTGCTATCAGCAATTCTACTTTTATTCTGAATACTTTGCTTAATGTACTGATCGATATATTTATTTAAGATGTATTCACCTTTTGACCTCAGTCCACAATCCATTTGCAAGTCAATAATAGTAGTAAGTTTGTTGCTTATATTAGTTGTAATCGTTGAACGTAAAGAAGATACCGCGTCATCAAAAGCTAAAACTTTAACTTTATATTCATCTCTTGAGAATGTCTTGGTCTGAATATTTTTCTCCATAGTAAAGGAACCATAGCCAGGTAACTCAAAGGGACTGTTGAAGGGAATTTTTTGTAAAATAATTTCTTCGCCGTTGTTTTCATAAGATAGACTAAAGTTACTTGTGTCCTGCATGCGCATGTTCAATACCAAGCTTCGGTTTATTGTATCAGTAACGCCATTAAAAATGAGTTTATAAGGGCCATCGAACACTTCAATTTCACGTAACGGCTCCTCTTTATACCAAAGAATATTTAATTTAAAATCGCGTACTAATGCCTCCATTAACGAACGGATTTTTAATATCTCTGCTTGATTGTCCACGCCGCTAGTAGTACCCAGCATACTTTGGAGATCAAGACCAGCGGCAGAAGTTGTCGCCTGTGGTCCATCTTCTATCAGAATTTTGGCTCCCACATGATACATAGGGGTCGTACGATAACGAATATAAACATAGGCACCCGCTACGCAAAGAATAAAACTGAACAGAAAAATAGGCCACAAACGAATCAGACGTAATAGATATTCCTGATAACTGAAATGTTTGCGTTTAATAGCGGGAGTAGAATCGTCAATAGTACTCATGTTCATGTTCAAATTAAAGACGTGTAATAATTAGTGCAGCAGTAGATAATAAGGAGGCGATAATAGCCACTACACTGAATCGCGACGACTCAGCGGAAGCAATTTTACCTTTACTTGGTTCGACGTATATAATGTCATTCTGCTTTAAATAGTAATAAGGAGATTTAAATAATTGAGAATCGTTCAAGTTAAATTGTACCAGCTCTTTTCCGCTGTCTGTTTCACGTATCAATAACACATTTTCCCGCCTACCGTAAATAGTTAAATCACCAGCCATACCAATAGCATCTAAAATATTAACTCGTTCGGAAGGCATAGTGTAACTCGACGGCCGATTAACTTCACCAATAACTGTTACTTTGAAATTCACGAAGCGAACCTGCACAGTTGGATCTACAAAATACTCGTTCGCTTTTTTTCGAATAACGTTACGTGCTTCATAACTCGTTAAGCCCGCTAACTTCACTCTACCAATTACAGGCAACTCTACTTCGCCTTCCTTATCCACTACAAAGCCGGTAACGCGTTGCTGCCCGCTACCCGCAGCCACACTATTGTTAGTTGCGGCTTCATTTACCTGAGATGCGGCATTAACGTCGACTGTTTGAATCGTAATGTCCAAAATGTCATCTTCTTTTATTTTAAGCTCACTGTACGCAGCCTGTTCGATTTTATTATACTCAGTTTTTGGGATATTCTTAAAATAAGGTATCGTTTTATTACTTCTGCAAGCTAAAAATGAAATCGCCATTGAAATCAAAACAATCCACGTTAAAATTCTTTTCATAAAGATGTTTTTATTCTTTTCTATCATATTATGTTTGATACATGCTGTTAAAAAATAGTATATTTAATTCCCAAGCCCACACCGAAGTTGCGATAAAACTGACCAGTATCCCAAGCCACTTCACCCGTTAATTGCCACTTATTATTCAAAAGATAACGAACACTTTGTAATGAATAGAATTGCCTATACCGATTATTCACCATTTTTTTTATTGCCGAACGATCCATAAAGTGCACATTGTAAGTAAGGAGTGTTTTAAAATAAAAGCGGTCAAATGGTTGGTATTCCGCCCCAATATGCAGGCCTACTATACGGTTGCTAACAATATTGGAGTTACCGTTGATCTTACCTTCAACACCTTCATTTTGTTGCCAATTATAGGGCTGGATTGGAAGGAAACGACTTCCGCGTACTCGGTTAAGAAAGATCGGCGTTCCTATTATCATTCCCCGGTATTCCCAACCAGTTTTGTAAATGCCATTATTATAATAGCTCTGCCATTCCTTTCCATAATTTTCCATTTGTTTGGTATAAATAAATTCAGCCAGCACCTTTTTTATCTTCTTTTGTTGATCTTTGAAGGTTAGACTTAATCCTGCTAAACGATCGATATTCCGTATATCGATACCGGTCCCACTTTCAAAGAACATCTGGTTATAAAAATGCCAATCACCATAATTTGTCTCGAGATCCGCACCAAACTCTAGTGTTCCCCTTTGGTCTCCAGCTCGATTGGGACGCCGATTGCTCCAAGACGGTGTAGAACCATCATTTGCCTCCTTTACCATTAGTACATCCCAAAAGCCTGTCCAACTTCTATCTAAAGAGAAATTGCCTCTTTTTCCTCCCCATTCACCAAAATGAACCGCTCCACCAAACAATTTCAATTTCCCTTTCCCAGCTCTTAGAAAAAAGGCTTTTTCGTGTAAGTAGGATTCATAATATCGGTCTTTTCCCATCCAACCATGACTAAACAGTCCTTTAAACTGCAGCCAGCCATTCGTAAAAGGAATATTTTTGTAATCAGTTACTGCAATACCGATTTTAGGAATAGGCAGTGCATTCGCACTCAAGCCCAAAGAACCTGAGGAAAGTGTTGGATCTACTTCGCCGATTACCTCCCGATACCGCCCTCCTCGCAATTGCCAACCTTTATAATTGACCTTTACATTCGCCTCCACCAAAGTAAAATCATTGAAGTGATTATTATTAAACAAGTCTATAGTATAACTGAGCTGTAAATCACTCTTTCCTATCGCGTGCTCATTATATATATATATATTAGTCGAAACATCATTCTTCCGATCCTTCATAGTTCCATATCGATTAGCTACTAACCAAAATGGTAAAAAGTCCTCTGAGGCGGCTGTACCGACCGTACCTACTGAAAACTTTAATGAATCTTGCCAGCGCCTTACGGAATCTTGTGCAGCCACCAACCCAATACATCCCACACAAACAATCAATAGAAAAATTAAGCGTAATGCCATTTTTTAGTCCTTTCTTTTACACCGATCATTTCCAATAAACTATCCTCAAAGTTTCGCATAATCCTTTCCTTCGAAAGATGTTGCATCGCATACTCTCGAGCAGCGTTACGATAACTTGCTAAATCTTCACTCAACATCCTATTCAAACCGTCTACGAGTGCTTGGGTCGATTCGGGTTCTACCAACACGCCCAACCTACCTTGGTTCACGATGTCATACAGGGAGGTGTTAGGCATGGCGGTTACCAAAGCGCAACCACCTGCAGAAAATATACCTGTTAACTTGCTCGGCATAACCAAATCGGCGGCCGATTTTTTCTGTAATACTAAGTGAATGTCAGCTGTAGCCAATAAAGCGCTTAATTTTTCGTACGGTTGCAGCGGATAAAAGAACACATTGTTCAAACCCTTTTCGCTTACCGCCTTTTGCAAATTTTCCTTATTACCACCTGATCCGACGATCAAGAAGCGAATAAAACGGTTTTGTTTAAATGCTTCCGCGGCCTCAATAATAGCCTCCAGCCCCTGCTTTTCTCCTAAATTTCCGGCGTAAAGAATGACCTTATCATCCATTGGAATATTCCATTCCTTACGCAACGACTCGTATATCGACAACGGTTTGATGGCCGTTTCGTCTACCCAATTGGGAAACATAATAAATTTTTCTTTGGGGACGCCTTTAGCAAGGATCTTTCGCTGCATGCCTAAGCTAATGGAGGATACCGCATGACTGCTATTAAGAAGATAACGTTCAGATTTAAACATCCAATCCAATAAGCGCTTATTACGGATCATACCAAGATCTTTTGCAGCATCGATTTGCAGATCCTGAATATGTGTCAATAAGCGTGCTTTCTTTATTTTCGCATACAATAACGCAAAGAAGCCCAAATGAAATGGTGGGTTAATATTGATAACCACATCATACTTTTTCTTTAACAGTAAACCAAACCATTTTGGCAAAACTGCACCTAAAAAGGAAAATTCATGCAGAATGCGTTTCTTTGAGGTAACCTCTTTTGGCACATATAAAGGTACTCGGTAAACGGTTACACCATCAATAATCTCTTTGAACCATTTTTTTCCTTTGTAGGCTGGATGGATATCCCATTCCGGATAATAGGGAGGTGCCGTTACTACAGCAACCTCATGCCCCTGAGCAGCTAACCAAGCACCCATTTCACCGGTATATTTTCCAATACCGGTAAGCTCAGGGTAATAATTGATACCAAATATTAATATCTTCATAGCATTTCTATTTGGAATTTTGTTTACTCACTAACTCCTTTGTCTTCAAGACAATGAAATATTCATAGATCGACTGTAGTGTAGCATAAGTAGTTCCCGCTATGCCATCTAGAAAGGCTCTCCTCCACAGCACCATATACAGCCACTTAATAAATGGGCGTCCTGGCATTTTATAGAATAAGCCCTTTTGGTGATAGCGCTTTTCTGTAAAATCCTTACTGAACAGCGCTTTTTGTAACGAGAAGTTGGTACCTTTTCCCATGTCTTCCAAGCGCATTGCTGCCTCCATATCGGCGTAACTCAAGTGACGTTGCAACCAGTAGCGAAAACCTTTGCTAAAGGGATAATGATCAAGGTATCCCTTCAATCGGCCAACTGGTCCATCGGGCAAAGACACCGGGTTGACCAAACGTTCGTAGCGCATTTTATCCGGTCTAAAAAATCGCAGATAAAAAGGAGATATCTGAGCATGTTTTAACCAACGGCCGTTCCAGGCAAAATCACGTCGTTGAATTTCATAAGCCACTGCATCTCCTTGCTGATCGAAAGCCATGAGTGCTTCCCGCAAACCCGTTGATACCCGCTCATCAGCATCTATATAAAGAACCCAAGCGTACTTAAAGGGAATATTGGCTAGACCCCAATTTTGGTGTGCCGACCAATTATCAAATTTACGTTGCGTAATCTTAGCACCGGCCTGCCGGGCGATTTCCACGGTACGATCTTCGCTAAAAGAGTCGAAAACATGGACATCATCACACCAGGCTACCGAAGCTAAGCATCCTGGCAAATCTTGTTCTTCATTCTTAGTTAAAATCAGTACAGAAATCATATTTAACAGCTTTCAGCTTTCGGCTATCGGCCACTAGTCACATAGCTTTTGGCAGTATGCTTTAGGCCTTAAGCGTAGGCTTATTCATTATTTCTTGTTTATTTATCAGCTTTCGGCTATCAGCCATCAGCTGTCAGTCACACCTCCTACCAGGCAAGTTTATCATTCATACACTCTATTAATCACTAATCTTCAACTCATTATCACATTGGCTCATCATCACATCGGCTCATTATTCCTTGCCCTACTCAACAATTTCTCGACTCAACGATTTACAACAAGCTAATTAGCTAATTGCTCCATTGGCTCATTGACCATTACCCGCTCCTTCAAGGGCTTACACGGATGTCCGGCGCAAACCATCCATGCGGGCATATCCTTCGTAACTACTGAACGTGCTCCAATGACGGCACCTTCACCAATAGTAACCCCTGGGTGTATAAAACAATCCGCGGCGACCCAAGCGCGCGCAGAAATAACAATAGGCAGGGTATATAACGGATGCCCTATCTTGGTATAATCATGTGTACCCGTACAGACATAAGAACCCTGCGACACAATGGCGCGATAACCAATTGTAATCATCCCTTGTGAGTATAATTCGGCTCCACTAGCAACACCACACTCATCCTTCAAATCCAGATTCCATGGGGCCCAAATCTTTACCCCGGGATAAACATGCACTCCTTTACCTACTTTAGCACCAAAGCATCTCAAAATAGCTGCACGATAGGCATGAAACGGGCGGGGCGAATATTTAAATAATAAAATATAGACAAAGCCCCAAAGCATCCGCATCAAACGGTTACTTAAGGAAAAGGACGCTCCCACATATGTGTCTTTATTATATACTTTAGTCATAATTCAACGCTTCTTTTAAACGCTTGGCTGCCATACCTACAGTAAAATATTTATGAAATGTTTTCTCCGCATTGCGTCCCATTTCCATCTTTTCGCTTGCGGCCAATGCCCTCCACTTGCTTAACAACTCGACTACTCCCTCCAAAGTGTCTTCCACAACGATTCCGCCTCCTTCTGCCTCAATTTCTCGCCAAATATTTACTTGATTACTAATTAATACCGGCTTTTGGCAGGAAAGTGCCTCTACCACCGCTATACCAAAATTCTCTTGATGACTTGGTAAAACAAAAGCGCCACAACCGTAAAAAGCTCCCCACTTAAATCTTCCTGTCAGCATACCGGTAAAAATGATATCAGGACTTTGAGCGGCTATCTCTTGAATTTCTTCCCCAAAGGCGGTTTCCAGTCCCGGCCCTGCGATAACGAGCTGCGGGAGGTTGCCTATTGTCTTTTTTAGTTTCAAATAAGCGTTTATTAGCAAGTCCAAGCCTTTTTTTGGATGTATTCTACTAATAAACAATAGATAGCCATTTGATTGTATTTGAGGAAACGCCGCTCTAAACTCATTCGCCATAGACGAGTCGTCTTCCGAATCTTTCTCCACTCCCAAGCCTACAACAAGTTCCCGCCGTGGTCTATATCCTCTAAATGTTTCATGTGCCAACATTTTTTCTGTTTCGCAGGTAAACAAAAGCCCATCTACCTTATTGATAAGTCGATTTTCAATGAGAGACCAAATCAACTGATTTCTAACAGCTTTTAATTTTCGCCCTGCTGACTTTTGGAAATAAGGATCTAACATACCATGTGGCATCACATAAATTTTGGTGTTTGCCGCGGCCGACATGCTTTTGAGAATAGCGTAACATTGGAATTGCCAAAGACCATGCACTATGACGTTTTCATAGGCAGCGATGTTACTCCTAAGCCAATGAGTTAATTTGCTATGATAATTCCAAGAAGTCAGACCCTTACCAATTGGAATCAGGTCGAACCCCACATAATCCTTCCTAATTTCGACATCATCCAAGGATACGATGGCACTAGAAATATTGTGGAAGGTTAAGCCCTTAACCATTGTTTTTACAGCTTGACTAACCCCTCCAGCCTTGGGGTCCATCGTTGATATGATATGTAAAATACGGGCTCTCATAATATCGATAAAGCATTTTCTGTCATGTTTCTCATCAATAATTTATTCTTTACGAACTGTTTCGAAGCTTCGCCCATTTCTTGTATATCTTCTTGCACCATATTTGATAGGGTCTGCCTAAGCTCATCCAGATTATCTAGTAGAATACCATTTTGCCTGTCTTTAATATAACTGTATTCAACACATTGCAATACCTGATCACTTCTTCTAAATGTGAGTATCGGTTTACCATAGGCCATCGCTTCCACTACCGAAAGACCGATCCAACCGGGTTGGTAATATAAATCGGCCATCGAGAAAAGTTCATCCTTCAGATGCTTTTCATAAACCTTACCGTAGTCGTATACATTAGGGTAAGACTGAAAATTAGGTTTATGAGTTCCTTCTCCTACAATAATAAAACCGTATTTTTTAGCGTCCAGTAATTCGATAGCTTGCGTTAGAAGATCAAATCTTCGATAAGGGTTATCAAAGCGTGCACAATAGATTAAACAAATATCTTGCTGAATACCATGCTTTTCTTTTAAGGCACTTCGCTCATCTTCGGTATAGTTTGTAGCTAGCACTTCCTCTACACCAGATATGGTATTGTTTAATGCTACGATCGATTTGGTTGGAAAAATCTTCTTCCATTGCTTTTGTTCTTCCTCCGTATACAACCACACACCATGTGATAAGCGAATCATCCACCGAAATAGAAGATTCGGCTTTTTCTGTTCCTGTAAATATCGCTTTATCGAAATTCCTTGTCCCCAAAGTATGACCTTTTTTCGGTGGAAAATTTGTGTAAGCAAAAGGAACCAAGAGCTTATATGCCCAAAATGAAGCATAAGAACAAGGGTATCGTACTTTTTTGCCATTAATGGAATTATATTGTAAAAAATGAAGCGATTCCCAAAGAAACCGAAACTCTTTATTTTCTTCACCTGCAAATCGCTGACATTAAAGTTGGCGTATTCGCTCCCTCCTTCATATATGTAGATGTCTAGGTCGATGTGAGTTGCTAACTGCTTAAAAAACTCCTCACGATAATGAGGAACTAAAGGATTCAGTAACGCTACGTTCTTTAATGTCATAACTAAAATTTAACATATGTCAATAGCAACCAATATGTAAATACCGGCATACTTACACTATCTAATAAATAACCCTCAAAAGTTGAACTGATCAGAAAAAACACAGCTAGTCCTCTAAATAAGTTTACAATCGTTTTATTATACTGAGGTAAACCTTCAAAAAACAATCTGACTAGTTCGATGAGACTTCGAAAGAAAAAAAAGCTTCCAAAAAGTCCTGTTGCCACAATTGCGAATAAGAAAGCGTTTGTTGTTGCACCCACTCGCCCATATCCAAATAGAGGCAATTCAGAGGCCCTTTCTAACATAGACGCCCAAGTACCTTCCCTTGTGTTCCCTCGACCAGCAAAATCTAATGATTTCAACGTCAAGTTTGCATATAGAAATAATCCAAAAATTAACATGAACAATACAAAAACCGGCTTAAATGAGCTGTTTTTCATAGTATATGAGGAAATAAAAGCAATCCCCAAAGTTCCCGAAAGCAGGGAGGTTCTCGAACCTGTTAAAATAGAACCATATATGCTTAGGCACATCGCAAGAAGAAAGAAAATCTTGATTTTGAAATTCTCCGCCTGCATAAATAGTGCAAAAGAAACAATCCAAGCAATCGCAGTGCACATTCCTAAAAAGTTTGGATGTGCGGTTACACCAAACAAGCGGCCTTTCCATACCACATTTGCTCCAGGATATAAGGCTAAAAACACATTAATAGCCACAAAAATTAAGGCACCGTAAAAAAAATAAACTAATACGCCTTTGCCGATAGACCCATATAAAGGAAGCGATCGAAGCACATAGAAAAAATACAAAAATGTGAGAATAATAAATCCGATTCTTACAAAGAAATCTTGAAAATCACTTTTATATAAGAAGTCTGTCAGAACAATAATGAGTTGAAAAATAAAATAGCAAACGAGCCCGGTAGGTGTGCCTATGCTTTGATTTTTATCCATCCTACCAAGGTTTATAAGCAAAGAAATAAGCATAAGGCCTCCTACTAAAAGTAACGAGAGCTTTTGAACAAATGCAATATAACCAGGAACAAAATAATCCACGGCATCATCTCCTGATGTCCCTGTCCTAAACGAAGCCAGCAGGAAAATTAGCGAGCATATTACCAATAATATACGCTCCTTATTTTGATCTATTTTCTGATGCATTAAACCCTATATTCAACTATTGTTAACAGATATTCATCTTATTATTTTCTTTTATTCATCTTTTGCTTATTTTTTATAAGCACTCATACTGACTTCGGCCGTTAATTGCTGATGAGAGCTCGAGTAAATAACCGACGCGGCAGCGAAGCTCATTGACACCTGAAAATGTAAACACTTGTCAATAATAATTGCCCTGCGCGTCAATATTATTTACATCTCGGTTTCATCTCCTATTCGTTAATTTGACTGATGATTAAAACTAATAACACTCTTATAATTTGCCGGATCGTTCTTCAATAAGTCACGGTCAATTTGGTCGAGTAAGCCTTTAGAATCTGAAGAAGAAACTTTGCGCACAAATAGTTGATCAGCATTCTTTACAATATCAAAATCTGACAAATTAAACCATTTTTTTAACGAAGGATCGATAACGTGAATGTTGGCAAACGCCGATGTAAAAGGCACATAAGGCTCTTCTCCTTTATATAAATTGCTATTGGCAAAATCTGAATTAAAGAACAACGTATGGAAAAACTTTTCATCAGAAGCTAAAGAATATTTAAAATAGCTACTGATTTCTTTATGCTGGGTAACATAACAATCAATATATCGAATTACATCGACATTTAAGGCCCACCAAGAAGAACCATGAAAGATGTCTATTTTATTTCCTTTGGTAGTACGGATATAATTGGGTTTTCTTCTGAATGAACTCACCACAAGGTTCAACATTTTCCTTACCACCCGCGTTACAGTTCCGTTATAGGCAAAGAAATCGAAGAATAAATAATTACGTACACAAAAGTTGTATTTAGCGGTATTGGCCTTCGTAATATTCATTCCCCTTATAAAATTGGTGGCTTTATGTTGTTCAAAGAAACGGTGGATATACTCATTATTTTTTATGGGATAGTCGGCACCGGACATGAAGACAACCTTTTTGTATTCCATGGGATTACTGTCATTTATTTCCAAGCATTTTTTCAACAGATTAAGCGTAGCTTGTACTTGCGAAAAACCACCCCAGTATACCTTTATACGATCATTACCTTTCAAAAAGAACACGTTGGCTTTATCAATCCGTTCCAAAAAAGGTTCGATTTGTTGCTTTTTATCGATATGTATAAAAAAATCGGCGCTGTAGTCTAACACATTAACTAAGCGCTCAAGATGCTCAGGATCGCTATGAGCGGCTATGAGATATGCAATCTTTTTCCTTTCTTCCATACTATTCGAGTATCAGTGCTATCTAAAAATGTCGCTTGGAAACGCATTGAGTAGTTCATCTTTCATTGTTTCTAGATTAGGTAATGA
The DNA here is from genome assembly GCF_054130995.1 of Olivibacter sp. SA151. Taxonomy (NCBI): domain Bacteria; kingdom Pseudomonadati; phylum Bacteroidota; class Sphingobacteriia; order Sphingobacteriales; family Sphingobacteriaceae; genus Olivibacter; species Olivibacter sp. SA151. Next base: position 5,300,588 of record NZ_CP096391.1, read on the forward strand.
AGGAGTTGGAATAACCAGTCCTTCTTCAACCGTTTTTACTTTTACGAATTCTTTTCGTCCAGTGCTTAGAAAGTAATCCTCATATTTGAACAGATTACCTTTTTCCACTTCATCTAAGAGGATAGCAGGGACACCATAAGCCTCTGCTATGATCACACCGTGCAAAGAAGAGCTGATGATCAATTTAGCAGATGCAATTTCATTGATAAAATTTTTCCAATCATCAGTCAATGGAGATAATACAGGGTACCCCATTTGAACGTATTTATCAACCGTTTTCCAATGGGGAATAACCAAAAAGTCCTTTTTTTGGCTGGCAATTGTTGGACTATAAAAAATGGGTAATAATATAGCTGGATCGCCATATACTTCCGGCACCGAATAACCAATTTCCTTCAACTTCGCCCGAGTCAATGGCCCTCTTACCGCTCGAATATCAAGTTTTAACTGCTTCTTCGCAAACTGTTCTGCTACATACTCAAATAAAAAACCACTCCCATAAACAACTGCGTCTGCTGTTAAAAATTGAATGACAGATCCTATAAACGTTATTCTTGTTGTACGTTTCGCTCGTAACGATTGAACGCCTTTATATTTCATCAAATAGTCAAAGGTTACTTTTGATAACAGATCCCCAACATTAGGTTTCTTCTCTGGGCCTATTTTTTCGTCAAAATACATAAGATTAACTTGGTAGGGTTTTACTAACCTATTATATTGGCCAAATATTGTAATCCGTCCTGCTAATCTTTTAGTCCATTTGTTCAAAAGAATTTTCTTTAACATAAATCTGATAGTAAGTAATTTGTTAAGTCTTTTATTGAACAGCTCTTTTATGATAATCTAAGTAAGTCTTCGGCAAAGACTCTGGGTGTACGATTTAAAACAAATTCTCTAGCCCGCTTAACTTCCACATGTCCTTTAATCGATTCGTCAATTTTTCTGGCAATTAACTCAGGGGAAACCTCCTCGATAAGTAAACCTAGGCCATATTTACTGACTATCTCCTTTAACAATCCCTTTCCTGTAGTAATAACCATTTTATTCGCCGCTGCCGCATGTCCCAAAATCCCGCTAGAAGCTTCCGGATTTTTGTAAGGAATAACCACTGCGTGACATTGATCAAATAAAGCTTTCATCATTTCGTTACTTATAAATTGATTATCCCAGATAATCTGCACATTAGTTAACTTCTCCACCTTTTCAATTTCTTCAGACAATCGTTCTTTATTACCTTTCCCAACCAACAAAAACACTAAATTCTGCTGTATTCCTTTGGAAATGTATGCAGCAGCTCTTAAGAATTCAAAAGTACCCTTACGTTCATCTAAGGCACCGATATGCAATAGAATTTGCTTGTTCGTCGCAATATGATAATGCTGATAAACATTAAAATCTACTAAAGGGCTAAGCTGAGGAATTGGATCGGGTAACATTTTGAAAGTGGAAACCTTAAAAGTCTGATTAAGATAAGCTACGGTTCCCTCATCATTTAAAACATATATCCTTTTTATTTTTTTATTAAGCATTAGCAATTTGGTTGTCCAGTATTTCCTATGGTATTTTAAGCGATTTTTTAAGCCCTTCTTCGACATCCTATAGAACTGAAGGAATAAAATTCCGCTGATTGTAAATTTTGGACGAACAAAGAGTAACGCAAATTGAAAAAAGTTGAAGTATAGCAATAATACTCGCCGCGAATTAAATTCTTCAGCATATTTAGAAACCAGTTGCAATCCGTAAAACGACTTGCCCAGTAATTTTTTTTTCTGGAAGTTATTCCATTCTTCTAAAGTTATTGTCTCTAGTTTGGCGCCGTCCGGATAAGCTGTTTTGTTTGCTATAGCAGGGAAAGTCGATGCGAAGTCAGGATGGGTCAAAAAGATATACTGACGCGCATCACCCTGTTGTTGAAGGTAAGTTAAAAGATGATCAATATATTCCGAGTGATGTCCCGTGATCATGAAATCAACGATTAAAACTTTCTCTTCTTTCATACCGCTATCAGTTTTAGCACATTCTCACCATAATTTTCGATGCTATATAAATAAGCTGTTTCCCGTGCAGCCTCCGCCAGTTTGCGATATTGTATATTATCTTCTATTAAGCTGTTTACAGCTTGATAAATACTTTTGTTTACTCCGTCATAAAGCAGCCCGTTCACTCCATCAGCTATAAGTTCCGAAGTTCCTGCACTGTCATATCCTACTACGGGTATTCCAAAGGCCATTGCTTCCACTGTGACTCGTCCGAATGCCTCATTCCTGGAGCACATTAACAATATATCTATTTCGGCATATAGCTTTTCACGATCTTTTACAAAGCCTTTAAAAAAGACCCTACTTTCCAACTGATTTTTAATGATATAATCCTGTAGTTCTTTATAATAATCCTGATCACCGATTCCTCCGTAGATATGCAGGTTCACGCGTTCATCCTTAAGTAGTTTCATCAACTCTACCGCTTCCTTTTGATTTTTAGTTCGGCTGATAAGTCCTACCACACCTAAGTTAACAGTCCCGTCGGCTTCATAAGAAACGCTCAAAGTTTTTAAGTTTTCCGCAGAAAATACACCATTGTAGATAAGTTTCGTTTTATGAGGTAAGCCAACATAATCGTGGATAGACTTCGATATCGCGATGAGTTGATCACTCTGCTTTAATACTTTCCGCTTTCCCCAATCAGACCCAATATGCCTGTATCCATAATCCTTAAACCCGAATTCTCTTATATGCCAAACGTGTTTAACTTTTAGTATCCGCGCTAGCAAGAGTCCCGAATTTTCAAGAGAGGAATTACTATAAATGATATTGACCTTCGCGTTTCTTAAACGGTGGGTAATATCTCTCCAGTGCTTTAAATTATGGAAAATCTTTAAGGGGATCGTAAAGATGCCAACGTACCTATTTGAATAATATAGAAAATACTTAAGATTCACGAATTCTGCATTAACACCCAAATTCGTCAATTCTTTATATAATCCGTCCTCCTTAACTGTGGTTCCGTAGATCATCACAACTTCTATATGCACAAATGGACGCACGTATTTAATAAGCGCCAACAACGATTGGTTGGCCCCATTCATGCTATTATAATGCGTTATAAATGCCACTTTCACCATAGTTATTAATTAGAAAGCGCTTCGCTCCATATCTGGGTCCACATTTCATTTGTTTTAACAGCCAACTCCTCCTTCTTTTTAAGAAGCAAAGCACTGATCTCATCGTGGGCCAATATAGTTGTAACCAACTTTTGTTGCGTTTTTGTCCAGTCATCGCCCACATTTAAAACACTTCCACTTTGTCCAAAATCTTCAAACAACATTTCATACTTATGATTCCAACTAGTCGCTAAACAGGGTACACCTTGGTTAAGAGCGCTAGCTACGCCATGAAATCGAGAAGAAACCACCAAATAGGATGCTCCTATTAGTCCTTTTACTTGTTTTGAGCTTAAACCTGTGGCGACTTCATACTTATTGTTAAAGCTTTGATTAATTTTATGACAAAAAGCTAAATCGCCACTACCTTCATGATTCAGTAAAAAAACATCTTTACCGTTGTTTTCTACCTCTTGAATAATCTTTTTGAGAAATGCTATGTATTCTTCAGTATTGCTTGAAGCGTGTGTTACCATCTTTCTGTTCGGTATTATACAAACTTTTCCCTTCAGATGATCATACCGTGCTGGAAACTCACCCTTAACCAATAAAGTAAAATCTGGATACAACCATACCTTTTGCGCGTCCGCTCCCGCTTTTATTAGGTAATCATAGGAGATCTTTTCGCGGGCAATGGCTATATCAACATATTTGTCAATAATTTGAACAATACGTTTACCTGCCGGTGTTTCAAATGGTCCGAAAGCCTGAGGAAGCAATACAATCTTGGCACCTTTTCTCTTTAAACCGGCATAATAAGTCTCCAACTTATTAAGTCGCTCTTGCGAATATTTCCATTGATCGGAAAACTGAAAACCTGCGCCGTCTAAAATGAGCTCTAAGCCGCTTATAGCATACTGAGGCGTAAAATAACTATGGGGTAACTTTAGCTTTTTTAGCAACGCAGCAGGATATCGACCATATTTTAATCCTGGCCTCTTTTTTAAATTCAACTTGGTATCTATCGCTCCTGTTTCACCCCGTTCGTTAAAATTATAGTAAACTACCGCACGCGGATGGCGGGCTTCTATCTGCTCTAAAATTGCATAGAGCATTAATTCAGCACCTTTATTTAAGGTATTCGTTCCATCTATTTGAATCTTTTCCATGTCTAAAGTATGACCGTGAGAATTAACTGAATTAATTATTTAAATGCTATTATCTTTGACTCGCTCATTAAAGAGGAGAACGTTTTCATTGGGTCGTTTGGCTGAATAAGGTATTTTACCGGCGTCAAGTGGATATCCGAGGCCAATCAGCATAATCACAAACTCGTAAGACTTTATATCCAGCAACTTTCTGATTTTTTTCTCCCGATCGGGTAAATTAGGCCAGTTAATGCAGACAGTCCCTAACCCCAACGTTTCAGCGGCGTATAAGAAACTCATAATGCTGAGACTTGCATCGATAACCGGAGCATTGATGTCGCGAACATCAAAATAACCGTCATATCTGCCTACCACCACAATAACTGCAGGCAATGTATATCCAGCAACTCCCCCTGGAACGTTAGCGAGTTTATCTACCAACTCCTTTTCATTATAAAAAAGAAATTGAAAAGATTGTCTATTGCAAGCGCTTGGCGCATATTTAGCGATATCGTATGCCTGCTTGACAACATTAAGATCAACCTTCTTATCTTCAAAATAACGAACGCTACGTCGTCTGATTGACAAATTCATTAGCTCGCTATAAGAAATATTTAAGTCGGGACGTTTTGAACTTAAATATGGAACATGGTCTTTTTTGTAGCTGTCTCCTAGCTTTAAAAGCAACTCGTCAAAAGTACTTTTGGCCTCTTTTATAATCGGTGTTTCCTGAACAACCTGAAAATAAAGGGAGAGTACCGACGTTGCCCAACAAATTGTGTGTTCGTCTAATTCATCTGTCCTTAAGCCAACACTCAACAATTTAACCGTTGCTGTAACGTAGTCTTCCGCAAAGACACTTTTCGCTGTCGGATAAGAAAGTCCTTTTTCCAATCGGTGGATATTCCGTCGAAGATTAAATAATACAGTCTTCTCAGACTTATTGATTTCAATGCCCTCCCGAAGTGCATTAAACTTATAGCGGAGTTGATTTAACGTTTGAATCTTCCATAGCTCTGCCGATTTGGAAGCCATTAGAGACAGGGAACGTTTAACTGATTTCTTTGCAAATGAGAACATATTAATTTATACAAATACGTTTATATTAAACTTTGCTTCTTTTTACGAAAGGCGCTGACAATCGTTGCAAGCTCGCCTTTCATAAACAGCCAAACGACCAATACATAGGCAAGTAACATAATACCACCTCCTACAATGTAATGAATGCTGTAGTATTTGACTAGATAACCAAGCCCAAAAGCCGCTGCCGACGCTAAACACGGCACTTGCAAAGCGCGAAGGAATTGACTGGTGGAAATTTTTACATTAATCAGTCGATTAAATGTGTACTGTGCTAACCCCACTGCAATGACCTTGTTTACCAATACAGCCCAAGCGGCTCCTCTAATTCCCCAGAAATGAATAAAAAAATATAAAAATGGTACAAAAATGACCGCTTTAAAAATTTGTAAATTCATTTCCAATTTCGGATATCCTAAGCCCCTTATTAGAACAGTATTGCTATTTACCATCATATGGAACATAACTGAAACTGCTAATATTTTGAGCGGATCGATGGTTTCACTCCATTTAGCACCCCAAAAGCTATATACGAGCTCTTGACCATATACTACAAGAAAAACCATGATCGGAAAAACCACTATACTGTTATATTCTACTACTTTAAGGTAATATTTCCGTACCTGTTCCACATTATCCTGTATTCCTCCGTAGAACGGATACATAACACTATTCATCACTTGCATAATTCGATTCTTGAAAGTGTCTGTGAGAATAAAGGCCAATGTGTAAGCTCCTAGTAATTCTGCGTTTAATAAGCGACCAATAATCAAGTAGTCGAGATTATTCGTTAAGTAGTTCACGATATTGGTAGCAGTTATAAACATACCAAACCCAAAAAGTTCTTTAAATGCTATATTATCCCAAATTAATTTCGGGTACCAACCAGTAGCTTTAAAATACAAGGGGATAGCAAAAACAATCGTAGCGGTAGAATTGAAGGCAAGCGACCAGACACCGGCTCCGAAATAAGCAAGTACCAAAGACAGCACACCAGCAAATATCGTCGCCATGTTGTCAATCCTTGCAATTGTTTTAAAGTCCATCTTTTTAGCGAGTTGAGCTCTATTAACTAAATTGATAGGGCTTACTAGTATGCCTGTGCTAATAACCGGAATCAGTGTAATCAAAATTGGCTCATTATAAAATTTTGCCGCTAGTGGAGCAACCATAAAGGACATCACAAGAAATAGAGCAACAGACCATAGAACGCCCGTCCAAAAAGCCGTACTAAAGTGCTTTTCATCAAGCTCTCCATCTTTTTTCTGAATGATAGAAGATCCTATTCCGAGCTCTGTCAAAACTTGCACAAAACCGGTAAAAACAGTCGCCATTCCTACTACCCCAAATTCCTCAGGAAATAAGAGCTTCGCAAGCAGCAATCGAACCACAAATGAAAACGACTGATTGACAATCATTTGCACACTCTTCCATACTACCCCGCTAAGAATTTGCTTTTTTGAATTACTCATTCATTCTTTTATGATGATCTCTTACTTATGATGTGTACCTACCCCGCCAAATGCTCCCACTGCGTTTTATTGTCCTTTTTAAACACCTCGATATCCGAAGCCACCATTTCGCGGCACAAAGCAGATAAATCATATTCCGGCTCCCAGCCCAATTTTGTTTTCGACTTAGTCGGATCACCGATCAATAACTCAACCTCCGTCGGACGGAAATAAGCCGGATCTACAGATACTACCTCTTGTCCTATCTGTAAAGCATCATATTCCGGATTGCTTAGTGACTTGACAAATCCTTTTTCATTTACACCTTCACCTTTAAACTCTATTTCGGCGCCCACTTCCGCAAAAGCCATTTTTACGAAATCACGCACCGGTGTGGTAATTCCGGTTGCAATAACATAATCTTCCGCTTTTTCTTGTTGTAGGATAAGCCACATTGCTTTTACATAGTCCTTGGCATGTCCCCAATCGCGGCGCGCATCCAAATTGCCTAAGAACATCTTGTCCTGCAGGCCTAGAGAAATAGCCGCCACCGCTCGTGTGATTTTCCGCGTCACAAACGTCTCACCACGTAAGGGGCTCTCGTGGTTAAACAGGATTCCGTTGCAGGCATACATATTGTACGCTTCACGATAATTCACCGTAATCCAATAAGCATATAACTTAGCTACGGCGTAAGGACTCCGTGGATAAAAGGGTGTGGTTTCGCTTTGCGGTACTGCTTGCACTAAACCATATAGTTCAGAGGTCGAAGCTTGGTAAATGCGCGTTTTCTTTTCCAAACCAAGAATACGGATGGCCTCTAGAATACGTAAAGTTCCTATCCCGTCGGCATTAGCAGTATATTCCGGCGTATCAAAACTTACCTTTACGTGGCTCATCGCCGCTAAATTGTAAATTTCATCGGGTTGCGTTTCCTGGATAATACGAATCAGGTTGGTGCTATCTGTCATGTCGCCATAATGCAACTTAAAGCGCACATTTTCGCTGTGTGGGTCTTGATATAGATGGTCTATACGATCGGTGTTGATCAATGACGAACGGCGTTTAACACCATGCACCATGTAGCCTTTCTCTAATAAAAGTTCTGCAAGATAGGCTCCATCTTGCCCATTTACACCAGTAATTAATGCTGTCTTCATATGTTACATTGTTTTTATATTATTTCACTCCTATGAGCTATAATTTCAATCGTATTACGTCGGCATCATCCGAAGGATACTGAACATCCACATGGTTCCAAAGCTGTGCGATAACAGCCCAATCCTCTAATCCTACCAAGCGGTGTCTCTTTCCGGGCCTCAGTTCAATGATATCTTTTGACTGCTTAACCAATAGCCTTCTTTCTTCATCGTCATCACTGGTAATCACGCCTACTTCGCCTACAATCACTTGCCACCATTCGGCCCTACGTTGATGATATTGCCAAGCAATAGCTTGCTTTGGTTCAATAACCAAGACTTTGGGTTTAGAGGGATGAGCGGCCTTTTTCTCTTGAGACTGTATAACCTCTTGAAAAAATAGGTCAGCGAAGCGTTGTGCTTGGCTTTCGTCGATCACTAATGAACCACCCCACGGCTGCGAATGATCAAGACCAACAATCCGGAAACCCTGGGATGTTATTTTTCTTTTAACTTCCTCGAAAAAATCAGCTTTGTATGAGATGCGCATGATAGAAACGGGCTATATTTTTCAATTCTGTCCTTAATATGCGCCAACTTGCTCAAATGAGCACAGATTAAGCACAAGCTAAAATGAATATTTATCAAAAAACAAGATCGCTTGTTAAATAAAAGTTAAGCAAATGATCAACTGATTGATTTATTTCGAAAATACTACGCAAAATGACAGTAAACAAAAAGCCACAAGGCACTTGTGTACGAACTACACAATATTGTGTAAATATGTACAGAAGAAAATGGGGAGGTTTATAGCCGGAACACGCTAAAAATAAAAAAGCCTGCTTCGCAATTTCTGATAACTAAATTGGAAACAAGCCTCAAATTTATGTCTGTGAGCCTAGTAGGCCCTGTCGCGCCCAAAGATCGGTTTAAGTAAAAATCTAATCTATAATTATTTCGCAAATAAAGTCAGATAACCATCGTTGATTTCAAAATCATCATATACGGGCATGAAAGGAGATTGCCGCGACACTTCAATAATTATTTCTCGTTTCTTACTATTGCTTCCAGAGCGCCCTCTCTCGCTCAACGGAAGCCTCGGTCCTTGCCTCAATAAGGCCGGTGCATTACTTTTACTATTCATTTAACAATTTTACAATTAGGTACTTACAGTTGTTTTTTACGGCACAAATGTACATAATAATCTTTTTCATATATATACCTAACACTAGATATTTTTGTATAAAACAATGAGTTTTAACATTTTTTAACGTACAGATGATATCAGGTGTAATTGGCGAATACCTTGATCCTAAAATAAAAAATCTTTATTTTCCAAAGGCAAATATGGATAAAAGCAACACAATCAACGAAATATAATCATACAAATGTGTACCAATGGTTCAATTATGAGTATGAGGAATCACGTTTTGTGAGTTGTAAGTTTTAAGTCCTATGTTTTACGTAATAGGGAGTAGTTGAGTAGTTCAGTAGTTGAGTCGTTCAGTAGTTGAGTAGTTGAGTCGTTAATATAGTTAAGTCGTTCAGTAGTTAGGGTAATTGCTTATCACTCATCATTCATAATTCACCACTCATCACTCACCACTCATCGCCTATAGCTTATTGCTTAAAGCCTATCGCTTACTAACAAACTCCCTTGTTCACTAGTTAGGGAGTAGTCGAGTAGTTAAGTCGTTCAGTAGTTGAGTCGTTAAATAGTTAAGTCGTTCAGTAGTTAGTGTAATTGCGAGTTGTAAGTGATGAATAGCAGCAGCAATACAAGCCTTATAGCTTATTACTCATCATTCATAACTCATCATTCATCATTCATAACTCACCACTCATCGCCTATAGCTTATTGCTTAAAGCCTATCGCCTACTAACAAACTCCCTTGTTCACTAATCAATAAGCCTGCTTATCGCCGATAATCATTCGCCAGAAGGTTAAGAAAATAATTTTCAAATCGAGCAAAAAAGTCCAGTGTTCAATATACCAGATATCATGTTCGATTCGCGCTTTTAATAGATTCGGATTTCCGGATTCTCCGCGTAGTCCGTTCACTTGAGCCCATCCCGTAATACCGGGTTTGGCTTGATGGCGTACAAGGTAGTTTTTTACAATATAGGTAGATTCGACATTCATCAGCGAAGCGTGCGGACGAGGCCCTACCACCGACATTTCGCCCCAAAGCACATTTAGGAATTGAGGAAATTCATCTAAGCTTGTTTTGCGAAGGAAACGCCCGATCGGCGTAATCCGGGGATCGTTCTTTTGCGCCTGTTGAAATTTACCAGCCTGATTGATATCAGGAGCCTTCACATACATTGATCTGAATTTATAACAGAGAAAAGGTCGGTTGCGTTTACCCCAACGTTCTTGTTTGTAAAACACGGGGCCTTCCGATCCCAACTTAATGAGAATAGCAATAAGAGGAAACAGCCAGGAGCATACGAAGACCAGCACAAATAAACTAAAGAAAATATCAAAGGCCCTTTTTGCTGCCCGATTATAAATATCTTCTAGCGGCTCATTCCGTACGCTCAACAACGGAAAACCACCAATCATGCTAAAGGTATACATCCCGGAATTACTCATTTGAAAGACATCCGGAATAATGCGAAGTCTTACCGCGTGGGCACTTAAGGCAGAAGCGATTTCTTTCGTATTATAAGATGTTTCCGGACCATCCGCAATAAACACCTCATCAATGTCGTTGATATCGCCTAGGGGTTGCCCTCCCACCATCAATATACGCTCCCCAAAGCTTTGGGCCGGCTGGGAAAAAGTCAAGGCGCCCTGAATGTGGCGCACCACTTCATAGCCGTAATACTTATTTTCTTTGATATACCTACAAAATTGCTGGCCATGCGCTCCCCCTCCAATCACGAGTGCACGACGGCGTAAGTAGCCATGGCGAAATACCATCAAATAGATTTTCTTAAGCAGAATCTTACTGAAAGGTATGAAGAAAGCAACCAGACAGCCATAGATCACAACAAAAGTTCGCGAATAGTCATTTTCCTTTACAGCAAAAATGAACAAAACCACCAACATCACCTGCCATAAAATCGTATTAGCTGTTTTAAACAGTTCACGCATCTGGTTTTCTTGGATCTTATCTTCATATAATCGATTGGAACGAGCGGTAAAGTACCACCCACAAAGCAAAAAAAGTAGAAATCCCGCATCATAAAGGCTCAGCTGATAAAAATACTCGTAGTTACTAAATCGAACAGCAAGTAAAAAGGAAAGGATAATAAAGAAAAAATCGGTAACTACGTGTGTAAAATGAAAGAGGTAACGGCTGCTTAAATCCATAAAAGGGAAATTACGAGAAAAATTTAACAAAAATGTTTATTCCTGTGAAATGCGCTCAACAAACATCATACCGGTAAATAAAATTCAAGAAAAGGCCATATTGCATACATATTTTTCATAAAATCGTGAAAAAAACCAACTTAAATGCACAAAAACATAGAGTTAACACAATTAATATAAATTTAATATCAGCAAGAAAAAGCGATTTTAAACGCAACAAGACATTTTTACATTTTTTAAAAAGAAATCGAGTGGAAAATTAAAAATATTGGCATGATTTTTAATATTTAATAGCGAATTTGCAAATAAGATACTCAGCAAACAGGCAATACGTTCTTTACCACTAAGAGAATTTTGCTTTTTTCACGTCTAAAAGAAAGAGATATTGTGATACCATTTTTAATCAGTGATATTCCTAAAAAGCCTATTCCCATGCGAATGAAGGGTATGTTTGCACTTTTGGACGCCGGCTTTTTCGGTATCCTTGGCTTTGTTCTCACCGTTGTGAGTATCTTTTTTATTAGCCGGCACAAAAATAGACAACGTATTCACAGGCTAAAGCGAGAATATGCTGAGTTAGACGAACGTTATCAGGCTTTACGCAACAAAACAGAATCGCACGAGCTGTTCATAAACGAAACACATCATCGCGTCAAGAATAATCTACAGTTTGCGTCCTCTTTATTGAACATGCACATACGTACAAGTAAGCACCCCGAAGTAAAAAAAGCCCTTCACGATAGCGCTGTGCGACTTCAATCGATGCTTTTAGTGCACCAAAAGCTATACACTGATAATTTACATGACACCATTGATTTAGCAAACTATACGAAAGATTTAGTCCATTACATCGTAAAGAGTTATAGCGGACAAGAACAAATACAAAAAAAAATCAATATCTGTGCGGCTAAAGTAAAAACTGATGTTATCATACCGTATGGTTTACTGATTACCGAACTGATTACCAATTCAATTAAATATGCGAGACAAGAAGATGAACACCTACAAGTAACCATCCAGGTTACGCCCACAGAAGCAGGGTACTATCGTTTGTATTACAGTGACAACGGCCCGGGCATTTCTTCGGGCATCAATTGGGAACAAACAGGTACCATGGGCCTACGCCTGCTAACCAACCTTACAAAACAACTACAGGGAACGATCCATTACGAATTTAACGAAGCCTCCATTTTTAAAATTAATTTCAGAAGTACATAGATGCAAAATTTACGAATTCTTATAGTTGAAGACGAGATGATCATTGCATTGGACATGCAGGAAATGCTCGAAGAAGTTGGTTACTCCGTGTGCGGTATAGCGGCTGATTACGAGGAAGCATTAAGCCTCGTAAAAGAAAAAACGCCGGATCTCGTGCTTTTAGACATTGGCATACGCAGTGCACGAAGCGGTATCGATGTGGCTCGCGTGTTACGCATTAAGGGTATACCCTTCATTTTTACGACCTCGCACGCGGAACCCGCCACGATCGAAAACGCAAAAGATACACGGCCCTACGGTTACCTTATCAAACCTTTTACCAAGATTGACTTATATGCTGCCATCGAGATTGCCATGAGTCATTTTCAAAAAACAGACGAGCCAAGCTTGTTTCTGCCTATGGGTCGGAATAAACATCACGTATCGTTAAAGGACTTAGTTTTTATTAAGGCAAATGGTAATTATGTGGAATTGCAGATTGGCACCAGAAGAGTAGCCCTTCGAAAAAATTTAAAGGAATTCGAAGCTAAATTACCTGCAGGACACCCTTTTTTACGTGTACATAAGTCATACCTTGTCAATCGTTCCCATATTCATTCTTTTAACCAATTGGAACTAAAGCTGAAAGATGGCACCGGTATACCGATAGGTCGGACTTACTTTGCGGATATCAAATCAAATTTATTGATTGTTTAGCATATTCCTAACAAACCGAACAAATAGCCATCAGTTTACACACAGAAATACGTCATTTAGACACAAAACGAAAACACTTGCGAAACGAGTTGAGCAAATACGATTATATTTATACATCATATCACAAGTATTGTATAAATTATATAAGAATGTTTTCAATTTTACCAACTCAATCAGCAACGTATACAGGCAATAGGGTTGGAAGCATACTCGCTGCCGATATACATATTGATTTACTGAAACCAAGTTTCGGCTATTTCAATAGCACTGATGTAACCGAAGAACTGAAAAACGCCGGCTATGCTTGCATCTTCGGAGCTGTGAGTCAGGATGCTGTAGATGCTAAAACGTTTAACAGCGCCTTGCCAATACATTCAATTAGGCTTTATCATTTGGATACGGACGGAGCCCTTCTTCAACAAGAAAAATTAGAGACTTTTGGAAAAAATTATGTGCTGTTAGAGGCACCGGCAGATATTTTAAGCCGCGATCTGGAAGATGTCGTCGCTTATCTCACCGGTAAAGGCCTGCAACCGGTACTGGCTAAAACAGAGCAATACGCTTGCTTGCAAGATAACTATCGGAATATAACACGCCTTCACTTGCAAGGATGCCTGTATGAAAGTGATTTACTTTCCTTAGCTGGATCTAATGGGGTCGACGCAAAGCGTGTAGCACAGAAATTATTTAAAGAAGAACGTGTAAGTTTTGTAGGATCAGGTGCACGGAATACCGATGATCAACAAATGATCAACGAGCTTTTTCATTCAAAGAAATTAATGAAACAGTTGCAGTCAGCTTGCATAAAAAACAAAGAAATTATTTAACCAAGAATACCTGAACAACGGCGGTGATCATGGCCCTATGATCATCGCTTTGAAAATTCACTAACCTTCATATTGCCGAACATAATCGGCACAACTTTCTATTTCCTAATTTGTAGGTATTTCGTATTTCGAAATTATCCGCTACCTTTGATTCTAAAACCTATAGGGAGGGGTTCTTTCAATGATATAAAAGCTTTGTGATACAGAATCTTACCAAGTAACAAGAATCCCCACTGTGCGTTGTGTGTATAAATAAGTTAACATGATGTTATTTAACATTTTCATGCGTCATCATGGGGTCGTGACGCTGGTGATGGAAAACGTATTGGCTACCGAAGTCGATAGTCTCGTGAAATCACTGAATGCATTGAACGATGACGGCGAGGTATACTATAAAGTACCCGTCGATAATCGGCGTTCACAGGAAAGACAATAAAAGAGCTATAAAACAAAGGCGAGGCGCTAACGTAGTGATTAGGGCCTCGCCTTTGTTTTGATACGATCAGTTATTTTTTTATCTATCCCACCAAACTTTCGTCATGATATCATCACCACCGATCCGATTAGCCGCTTCCTGGTAATTCGTTGGATTTGATCTGCGGATTTCTGTTGGATACATGAAACGGGTTGGCATGACACCATCATGTAGCATATACTCTGTTTTCGGAAGTTCCGGGTAACCGGTTCGCCTATACTCAAACCACTGCTGATAATCATTATAAAATAGAGCAATATACTTTTGTTCCATCAACTGCTTCATCGTTCCATTGAATGCTACCACGGGATGGTTTAGATAGCCTTGGGGCATAACACCATTTTTCCACTGGGTGATCCCTGCAGCAACACCTTTTTCGTAAGCTGCTTTTGCCGCATTTAAATCTCCTCGTTCCAAAGCTACTTCCGCTTTAATAAGCTCCACCTCGGCATAACTCATCATCACTTCAACAATCTCCGTCCCCAAAGTGGTATAAACCATGAGGTCGGCATTCGGCTGACTTGGATTGAAATTGAATTGTGAGGCATCCCCTGAATGCGCCGCCGGTACGCCTTTATAACCGATATCGACGGGCTTACCCCCTTCTAAACGGCTCGCTCCTGTCATAAACAAGCTACGCCTCGGATCTTCTTGTGCATTTAGTAAATCGACAAAGAAGGATGCCATAGCCTTAGCATTGGCATAATCCTGCCTTCTGCCCCAGGCATAATCATAAGGGGAATTTCCTGTAATGGTTACAAAGGCAGCTTCAGCATTACTTGTGAACACCGGATATTGATCCGGATTATCGATTATTGTTTGCAACCGTTCATAGCTATTCATTTCCGTTCTTTTAGACATGCGCAGCAATAAACGCATCAACAAGGAGTTATTAAAGCGCTGCCACTTCGTCTTATCGTTACTATAAAGCAGATCCTCTCCAAACATCTTGGAGTCATCTGTCGCATAAATGGTATTCGCCTCTTCTAATTGTGCAATAAGGTTTTCATAAATTTCCTGTTGTGTATCAAAGCGTGGTTGACTGATACCTTCAGCGGCCTTCATTGCCTCAGAAAAAGGGACATCTCCGAAACTGTCGGTGAGAATCCCCATTATATAGGCCTTTAAGGTAGCCGCTACAGCCCTGTAGACAGGTAAATTGTAATTGTCGGCTGCAGTTTCCATCTCCCTAATATTGGCCATCCACTTATAACACGTATTCCAAGTTCCATTTCCTGAATTTTCATTCAAGTCATAACGGTGAATCCCATTAGAAACGCTTGGATGAGGAATGCATACCTGCATCATCTGCCAATCAAAGTTGTAGCTCTGCTCGGTAAAATAAGTGCTCATGTTATAGATAACGGGTGTAAGCATACTACCTGGTGATACCACCTCCAACTTATTGGGATCGGTATTAATTTCTTCAAAGTCCTTTGTGCAGGCGCTCATCCCTAAAAAGGATACAATAGCCAATGTTTTGATATACGGTTTTAGTTTCATCAGTCAACAATTAGAATTTTACATTTAGATTCATTCCCCATGTCCGCGGTGTAGGCATTTGTCCCATCTCGACGCCTGGAATAATGGTGGCTCCATTTAAAGCTGCCGTCTCCGGATCGAAAATCGGGAACTTGGAAATCATCGCTAAGTCGCGACCAAAGACCGCAATACTCGCACCGCCCACTCGAAGTTTTTTACATAACTCCTTGGGTAAAGCGTATTCAATACGTGCTTCCCTTAATTTAACATACGAGGCATCAAAGCTATTGGTTTCTACATTGGCTCTTCTATAATAATCAGCATACCAGGTATTAATGGCCACCGGTGTTGTATTAGGTGAATAACTGCCATCTGCGTTTTGCACCACACCATCGCCAACGACGGTACCGGTTTCCCGCCCCAATAAAGTATGACCTAACTTACCCTGTTCAGTCATTTTATGGTGACTTTGCGAATAGACAATCCCACCATATTGTCCGTCAATCGATATGCTTAAACGCCAATTCTTGTAAGAGAACTCATTCTGAAAACCACCACGCCATAAAGGGTAAGCGTTACCGATTTTCTCTATATCAGTAGGTCGTAACGCCAAGCCCGTTTTTGCATCAAATACCACTTGCCCGGCCTCATTACGTACTAAACCGTAGCCATAAAGGTCTCCAATCGATCCGCCCTTCGTGGCGTAGAAATATACCGTACCACTTTCGGCATAAAGCTGTTGGTCTACTCCCATATCTTCGCTCAAGGTCAAAATCTTGTTTACATTCTTTGCCCACGTAATGGTGGTGTTCCAATTGAAATCTTTACTGACTATAGGTTTGCCGCTCAGTAAGATTTCAACACCCTGATTCTGGATTTTCCCTGCGTTGATGAAGCGCTCTTGATAACCCGTTGTCACATCTAATGGAACTCGCAACACTTGATTTACCGTATTATTCGTATACAGGTTTACATCTGCATTGATGCGGTTATTAAACAGCATGAAATTAACACCACCCTCCCACGAGGTTGAAATTTCAGGCTTAAGATCGTCATTGAACAAGATAGCAGGTGCACCGGCCGAACCAGGAAAAGGCGAAGTTTCAAAATAGCTGCGAGTACGATACGGATCGGTATCGGTGCCCACTTGAGCCCACGACAAACGTGCTTTGGCAAAAGAGATCAATTCAGGCAATTCGAATAGATCACTCAAAACATAACTTGAACTCACCGAAGGATAGAAATAGGAATTGTTGCCATCGGGTAAGGTAGACGACCAATCGTTTCTTCCGGTTACATCTAAAAAGATTTTATCTTTCCAACCGATATTGATCAAACCATAAACACTATGGGTTTTACGTTCAACAGTTTGGTTTTCGGCCACAGCCTGTGTTAGGGCATTAGACAGTTTATAGATACCCGGAACCATCAAACCCCGTGCAACTCCATTACTGGTTCTGATTTGATTATGCATAAAGTTTGCCCCTACCGACCCTGTAAAAGAGAAGTCCTCGCTCAATTTATCACGATAGGTCAACAATCCGTCCGTATTGGTCTCTTTGAAAAACACGTCTTGTTGTTTATAATACCCTTGGGGGAAATTTGCCGTATTATAGGGCCGCCGTTGCTCGCGCTGATCCTGCCTCATATTTAAGCCGGAACGGAGCATCAATTCCCATTTACTGTTAAAGCTATAGATACCCTGCAAGTTCCCTTCCAAGTTGGTACTGCGCAGACTATTGGTCATCTCATAGGCAATTAAGAAAGGGTTCTCAATAAAGGAGCTAAAAGGGTGAATTTGTTCTATGTTTTCCATGCCGGGCTTCCAAATGGGACGATACCAATCCAGATCAACATTCGGATTTTGGAAGATCATAAAATAGCCGATCGACTGATTGTTATAACCTGTACCCGGGAGGTTATCGCTGTTCTTATTAGTAAAAGACAACTTCGCGTTCAATTTCAATTTCTCGGTCAGTTGCGCGCTGGTATTCAAACTCGCCACTAAACGGTCGAAACCCGTGTTCGGCATAATCCACTTATTTTTGGTATGCGTAATGGAAGCTCTCGCCGAAAATCGATCGGTTGCTCCATCCAAGGCTACGCTATTAGTAAAGTTTGTTCCCGTGCGCCAAAAGCTTTTGATATTATCCTTGTAAGGTACCCATGGCACACGCGTGGCCGATTGTGCACCCGTTGCGGGATCGTATTGGAAATATGACTGACCGTCAAACTTAGGTCCAAACGCACTGGAGGTAGAACCCGTATTCGCCCCATCTTCCGATAAATCATACGAATAGTAAAGCTCACCTGCGGCGTTGCGGTTTTGTACACCCTGCCCATACTCGTATTGATAATCCGGCCAACGTAAAACATCACTGATACTGGTATTGGAATTGATTGTAATGCCAATCCCCCCTTCATGTTTAGCGCCTGATTTAGTGGTAATGATCAAAGCTCCGTTACCAGCTCTGCTACCGTAGAGAGCGGTTGCCGCGGCTCCTTTTAAGACGGTGATCGACTCAATATCGTCCGGATTAATATCGCCTAAACCGTTTCCGAAATCGATTGGAATATCTTTATCCGCACCACTTGCACCCGCACCATAAGCCTGATCAACTCCCGAGCTGATATTTCCATTGATCATGGGGATACCATCCACCACAATCAAGGCCTGATTTTTGGCTGGGTCGAGTGATAAATTGCCACGCAAGTTAATCCGCGAGGTATTCAGCGGACCCGAGCTGGCCTGTGTAATATTTAAACCAGCTACTTTTCCTTTAAGGGCTTCTGACCAATTGTTTGGCATCGCTTCGGTCAAGTCTTTATTATCGAGCTTAGATACCGAATAGCCCAGCGCTTTTTCATCCCTTTTGATACCCAATGCCGTTACCACCACTTCGCTTAAGTCGGTACTTGCACTGCCAAGTGAAATCAATAAGCTTTGATTATCCTCCGTAAATCTGGTGGAATACGGCTGATAACCCATGTACTGAAAGCGTACTTCCGCTCCTCGTGGTACTTTTACCTGAAATTTTCCATTGACATCGGTCACCCCGACGGCCTTACCATCAGCTATAATGGAAACGGAGGGAATCGTTTCGCCGGTTTCGGCCGACTTTACCAGGCCTGCAAGTGCAATTTCTTCCTGCGGTGCTTCTGTTAAGTGAATGTGGTTGTTTAGTTTTGCCAAACTTACCTGATTCGTAACACTGAGGCCTGCCACCAATAAGCTTGTAAAAAAATAGGGTTTAAAATGTTTCATACTACCTTTTCAATTTGGCGCAAGAATAGCCCTATTATGTTAAGTGTAGGTTAACTTACTATTATGCGTAAAAGTTACACGGACTCGTTACAATTGTCCGGTATACTCATTACAATTGTTTGGTATTTTATTACGTAGATAAACCTCAATTGTCCATTTTTTAGGACAAAGGCACTATACCTGCCGAGGATTTCATTTCTAATTCCGCGCTAATCTAACTGAAAAACGACGAAAACATTTGGCACAGGATTTGAAAATAATAAGATAGGTTTAGGTTGATTAAAAAAAGACGAACGTCCGGCATCCCCAAAAGCCGGACGTTCTCATTTCATAGCACCGACAAAGTGTACCTCCAGCCTACCACCGAAAGTCAAAAGTCGATTTAACATTATTATTGGCTTCGATTTCAATGCTATAATTGTCATTTATCACAAGCCTGGGCGGACCTTTAGGCACTAAATCAAGCATGACCTGATCAAAAGGATTTAACGGTACTACTTGACTGCTGGCTACTAGCTCCTTTCTTCCATTCCGAATACGATAAAGCGAAACCTTTGCCTTATTCGAGCGTACTTCGCCAAAATTAGTCACCTCCACAACAAGCCTCTTATTGTCTTTTAAAATCGGTTTTCTTGCTGATAAGATGGACTCACGATAAACTAGCCAAGGTGCTCGTGTATATCCATAAAGCAGCTTTCCCTTCTTTGATCTGCCAATCAGCTTAGGAGCGAACTCCGTTTCTGTAATGCCATGCCCTTTCGCGTCAAACCGGACGATTAAATCCTTACCATCTGCTTCTGCATCCAATGCACTACACCCGCCGCCATAGTTAACTTGGTCGGAAGCACCGAAACGTAAGCTTTTCACATCCACCTCTTCCAAGGGATTGAAGCCAGGCTCTGCCATAATCTTCACTCGTATTTCTTTGGTTTTATCCGTTGGCATTTTTTTGTCAAGCATACTGATTAACAAGCCCGGATTTAGCGGAATGGCAATATTTTTAGAGCTATGCATATCATTACCTTTATCAAAGTCTTTCTCTACATCGATCACCGCAAAGTTTGCCTGTATGGCCCTACCGTGGTGGTCTTGCAATACTTTCATCCGCTCAAATTTATACCATGCTTCCTTAGTGCCATCTTGATGTAAAGCGATTTGATTCGTATAGGCCTCTCCGGGATCCGTTATCCAGTTAACGCCATCTTTTGATCGTAAATAAAAGGCAATTCTACCCAGCCAATCGTTCACTATTAAATGATACTGAATGTGATCACGCCAAACCACCGGGTCTTCAAATTCGCCTTCCACGTCTGGATATACACGTCGATCGCTTACCTGATAGAAAGGAGAAAGGCCGTCATTGCTAAACCAGACACCCCCTCCCCTGCAGACCATGAGATAAGAACCATCCCCCCGTTTAGCAAAGGTTAGATTAGACAAACCTTCGATAATTTTTCGATCCCGTTTATCAAAGTGAAAGGTATCCTGCTTCCAAGGGCCGTTAAGTGAAGAAGCCGTATACCGTTTATCAATAACATATAACACATAAGTACCGTTTTTCAACCGGAAGACTTCGGGATTATGCCCAGGGCCTATGGTGTCCTTAATGCTATAGGGTCCGTGCATCTGTTTACTCACGGCGTGGTATACGGTCGACCGTGGCCATTGGTGATGGCCCTTCGGCCATTTTTCATCCCAGCCGCAAACATACAGGTTATAAAGCTGCCCAACACTGTCATAAACAATGTTACCGCCCCAATAAGAGCGTTCCTTATCTTCTATCCCATTATCAATATAGCGTTTCTGTACCCCCACAGCGCCCCACAATCCAGTTTGCCTATGGCCTTTAACCATTGGCGAAAAACGGTCGATGAAACGTCCGCCCATCACTAAACTGTCCCACTTTGTAGGACGGGGACGCTCAGTAACCTGACCATATACCAGCTTACTCAGTGTCAATAAGGTATAAACCGTGTAAATTAAATATTTCATATGTATATCATTTGTTTTTTATGGCACTCACGCTACATCGTGATTACTTTTATTTTAACTTCTTTCTTTCTCCGCGAAAGAAAGGAAGCAAAGAAAGCTCGCCGCTTCCTGCCTACCGCAGGCAGGCAAAATTTACAGGAGTGGTAGTGCCTCCCAGTGCTCGCTGTAAATTTTGGAGGCGGCATCTTGTAGAACGATCGGCTTTTACTTTTAACCGGACGTATCATTATCTTCAGCCCTAATATAGCCCTGCGCGTGGGTAAAACGGCCTTGGAGGATACCGACGCAACGAGCAGCAAAGCATTTGCAGTATTGTTCATATTGCACTATCCAAGCGTATTGAAGAAGTGAAACGGCTCCAATACGTGCCATGAATGTTTTGCCATCAGGTGCAAGATAGCCTACAAAGCCTTGATTTTGCTCAACTTTGATCAAGCAAAGTTGATTAAGAAAAAAGTTCCTTTTTTAAATTAACTTATAAATAATTTTAATAATTCGGGTTTTGCTCCAATACACCTTCACTTTTATCGATTTCCGTTTGCGGCAAAGGCCAATGATAAAAGCGCTCTTCAAATCGATACGTAAGGATACCATCTTTCACATTATTGAGCACCTCTTCTGCTATCCGCCAACGCTTCAGATCAAAATAGCGCAAGCCTTCAAAAGCCAACTCTAAACGGCGTTCCTTGCGAATAGCCGCTCGCATTGCTTCCTTGGTCAAACCCGCAGCTAGCGGATCCAACTTGGCACGTAAACGTATCGCATTTAAAGCATCTAACACCTCCTGTGTAGGCCCTGAAAGCTCATTCTCAGCTTCTGCAAAAGAAAGCAATACCTCCGCGTAACGCAGCATAACCCAGTCTTGCTGACTTTGTGTCGAATAACCATAAGGTATCAGGCCCGGCGTCAGAAATTTCTTTAACCCGTAGCCGGTAGGCACATTATTGGAAGGCCGATGGACAACACCGTCAAAATTCACCACCTTATCAAAAATCGTCAGGTCTCGACGAATGTCACCTGGTTCAAATGCATTAAAAAGGTTAGGTAAGGGACTAACCACCGCCCAATCACCATACCATTGATCCATTGGCGTTGCATTATTGGGTGCTAGAAACTTGATGGAAAAAATAATTTCCGGATTACCCTCTTGTGTACCGTCCCTAAAGGTGCTCTCAAAGGAGGGAGTCAATGTATAACCGGCCGCCATGATTTCTTTTGCCAAGGTACTCGCCTCACTTAACAAAGCGGGATCAGGCGTTCCATTTTCATCATAGGCTGCATAAAGTAACACCCGTAGTTTTAACGCTTGTGCGGATGTTTTAACTATATGGCCATCTCCACTAGCGTAAAGAGTTGATCCTAAATTGGCAATGGCTACGTCCAAGTCAGCAAGTGTCTGCGCCAATACATCCGCTTCAGCAGCCTTTGGCTGAACTTGATTTTCCAAAGTGAGCGGCTCCGTTACCACAGGCACTGCACCATAACAGGCATAGAGCATATAGTAGTAGAAGCCACGCATAAAGCGAACCTCCCCCTCATAGCGCGAACGGGCAGCTGCATCCAATTCCGCCCCCTCGTAAGCACTTAATTTAGAAAGAAAGATATTGGCCCGGGCTATGCCACTATAACATGCATTGTAAATATCAACAATATATCCTCCCGAGGAAGGAAAAATTTCACCGCGCACAATGCCTTGGCTGCCGTTATAATTATGTTGACCGTAGCCATTATCCGTCAACACATCCCAATTAGGACTACCATAGGAAAAGATGCTATTTTGCAACTGCCCATAAATAGCGGTTAGTGCCATATCAAAATCGGCTTTCGATTTCCAGTACTGATCACCCGTTAAACGATCCAAGGGATCTTTATCAAGAAAATCTTTACTACAACCACCCATGCTTAACAGAAAAAGGGTGGTACACATCCATAATATATACTTTTTCATCGTGTTCAACTTAAAATTGCACATTTAGACCAAACGAATAGATTTTGTTTTGAGGATAGCCTACGAAAACACCATTTCCGCCCCGCTCCGGATCCAAACCCGGATAATCCGTAAGGGTAAACAAGTTGTCGCCCGAGAAAAACAGACGCAGCTTTCTCAAACCTATCCGCTCTACTAAATTAGCCGGGAAGGTATAACCGATCGTGATATTCTTTAACCGTAAATAAGAAGCATCCTGTAAATAATAGCTAGATGTCCGCCGCACTTTTGCCGGTGCATCAAAACCCCAATATATTCGCGGCATCGTTGTCGACGGGTTCTCCGGTGTCCACCGATTGCGCCAATCGGTTGTAGGTGGCGATCCCTGAATAAAAGGTACCGTGCCCCAATCGGCGACATAAATTTTTCTCCCCTCTACTCCTTGGAACATAAAGGAAAGATCGAAGTTCTTCCAGCTAGCGTTGCCCGTAAAGGCATATTCAAACGAGGGATATTGCCCCCCGAGATAGGTCCGGTCATCATCATCGATAATACCGTCACCATTTTGATCCTTAAAGATCAAATCACCTGGCTGTGTATCGTCATTATATTGACGGGGAGATGCCTGTATTTGTTCTTCGCTTTGAAAAATGCCGATCCACTCCAACATATAAAAAGTATCCCAAGGACGACCTTCCTCCTTAATCGTATTACTGCCAATTTCGCGCTGCCCGAACTTCACCAACTTATTTCGGAAACGATCAATGTTCCCACCAAAACTATATGATAAGCCTTCTAAAGCGCCTGATTGTACGCGTCTACTATAACGCAGCGCAAGCTCAATACCCTCATTCTGCATGGTACCACTATTGATATTTGGCGCTGTAAGCCCTACTACGCCGGTTAATTGGGATGGCCGAAGAATATCGGAAGTTGTTTTCCGATACCAGTCTAGGGTAAGGTCCAAACCGTTTAAAACAGCCAAGTCCAAACCAATATCGGCAATTTTGGTCGTCTCCCAAGTAAGTAGCTGGTTCGCCAAGGCCGTCTGCGCCGCACCGGTGCTTAAATTGGCATTGTCAAATGGATAATTGCCGGTATAATTTAAAATATCCTGGTAAGGGTATGGGTATGTTTCCTGATAAGCATATTGATAAGGCGAGCTACTCCGGATATCAATATTGATATTCTGATTTCCCAATTCCCCATAGGAGCCACGGATTTTCAGGTTATTCAACCAGCTCAAATCTGCTTGCTTCACAAAAGATTCTTCGGAAACCCGCCATGCTCCGGACACAGATGGGAAAGCCCCCCAGCGATGGTCGTTGTGCAATCGGGAGGTTCCATCATAACGCATGTTTACTTCCAATAAATAGCGTTCCTTATAATTATAGGTAAGCCGACCGAAGAATGAACGCATCGCCCACTCGTAGGTAGAACCGCTTGAGTTCTGCACTGCTAACCCCCCGGCATCCAACTCCTTCAAGTCCGTACTGAAAAAGTCGCGGCGATAGCCATATAAGTATTCATGCTTATTTGCTTCCTGGCTGAAACCAAGCTGCGCCGATAATTGATGACTGCCTGCAAAAACATCGTCATACTTTAAATAAGTAAATAAGTTGGTATATCGATTTTCGCTGTTGTTAACCCCAAGTCCCTTGCCACCTACATCTAAATCTGTCGCGAAATCACCTGTTTGGTAATTATACAGCGGCACTACCGGACGCCAGTCTTTCGATTTGTCAAAGTCCGCAACAATAGCCGCTTTAGAATACCAGTTCAATTTTTTACTCAACTGCACATCCAACCAGCCTTGCAAATTAACCGAGTAGTCACGATTCTTCCAGAATACCTCGTTCTCCACAATGGCCAACATATTTTTATTGTTGTATTCAAAATCATAGGCTTTAAATGCATAACGTCCATCCGGAAGCTTTGGCAAATACGTAGGAGCCTGTGATATGGTAGCAATAAAAGCATCTTGTGCTCCTTGACGAGGGCGGGAAACATCGCCTTGTTTTACACTTATGTTAGCCCCTATTTTAATATGGTCGTTGATAGAAGAACCAATATTAAAACGGGCATTGTACCTTTTGTATTCAAAACCCTTCATCACGCCGGGTTGATCAATATAACCCAATGATAAATTGTAGTGCGTACCACCGGTACCACCGCTGATTCCGAGATTATGTGTTTGTACAAAAGCAGGATTGAACATAATATCCAACCAATCAGCATTTGGATACTGCACCCTATCGGTTGCATTCCGATATAAATCGATCGCTTCCTGAGGATATAAGCCGGCGGTATTGCCATTATTCAATCTTGCCTCATTCCAAAGTTCCATATATTCGGCCGAGTTGGTAATGAGATCGAACAATCTTGTAGGGGTGTGCACGGCACCATTAAAGGTATAGTCGACCACAAAACCGCCGGACTGACCTGCTTTGGTGGTCACTAAAATAACCCCGTTTGCTGCTCTAGATCCGTAGATCGACGCCGAGGCAGCATCTTTCAATACCGACACGTTCTCGATATCATTGGGGTTAACGTCGTTTAAGCTTCCTTCTACCCCATCAATCAACACCAATGGGTTAGAACCTGCGCCACTGAAAGTACCCTGCCCACGAATTCGGACAGACAGCCCCTCGTTTCCGGGTTCACCCGAATTCTGTACAACACGTAGACCCGGCACCTGTCCTTGCAACATGGATGCGGCATTGGTTACCGGTCGTTTCACCAACTCTTCTCCACTCACGGTCGCTACGGCACCTGTTAAGTTCGCTTTCTTTTGGGTACCATATCCCACTACAACTACTTCATCAAGGTTAGCAGGATCCTCTATCATGACCACTTCCAAAAAGCTACGATTATTCAGCGATACTTCCTGCTCTTGGTAGCCGATATAACGAAACACCAGCGTCGCATTGCTCGGTACGGAGATGGAAAAAGTGCCGGTTTCATTCGTTGAAGTACCCTTACCCGCAGCGTTTTTCAGCAACACGGAAACGCCTCCCAAGGGCAACCCCGCCTTATCCCGTACGATTCCCTTTATGGCAAGCTGCTTTTGTCCACGTGCACGCCTTAATACCACATTATTGCCTGACGCCTCATAGCTAATACGTAAAGGATCCAACAATTCGTCCAATAATCCGCCCAAGGGCCGATCCTTAGCAATAATCGTTACAGTCTGATCGACATTAATGAGTGCCGGACTATAAATGAAGTGAATGTTGAAAGCCTGTTCAATGTCTTTTAACAAAACTTGTAAAGAGGCCTCTTTTTTTGAAAATGTAATGCGCTCATTGAGTATTCCCTGCCCATGGGTATTAGCCGCCCAAGTGCTCCCCAGAAGGAATACTGCCATTAATAATTGTAATGTGCCTGTCCTCATGACAACAATAAATGTTGATTTTTTTTCCATACATTTGGTTGTTAGGTTTACTGAAAATTTAACAAATAGCCCCCAAACCACTTTGAC
The DNA here is from genome assembly GCF_054130995.1 of Olivibacter sp. SA151. Taxonomy (NCBI): domain Bacteria; kingdom Pseudomonadati; phylum Bacteroidota; class Sphingobacteriia; order Sphingobacteriales; family Sphingobacteriaceae; genus Olivibacter; species Olivibacter sp. SA151. The sequence goes on from NZ_CP096391.1 coordinate 5,327,188, forward strand.
GAGCGGTAATAAATTGATGGGCTGAAACTTACCCGCTAATGATGTTCCAGCAGCTTTAGCGGGTTTTTAGCATGCTTGGTTACGTTCTCCTGTTTATTCTGTTCATATCGGTTTTATTGTTGGTTTTTTAAAGTAAATATGACCATACCGTCTTCCAATTGATACCGCGCTTCAACAGCTTTGGCAATTAAGTCGAGCTTCTCCTGCAAAGAAACCTTTCCTAAAAAAGCCGTAATCGTTCGATTCGTCAAAACTTGGCTTTCAATCCGCACAGGTACACCATAATATTCCTGTATGATTTTAGCCACTCTATCCATTGATATATTTTGAAAATCAAAGGCTTTTTCAAAATCATCCTGCATGTGTAAAGCTTCTCGTGAAGGTATAGCAACGAGTGAATGATCCCCTTGCGTTCGCGTTTCTTCGCCCGCTTTTAATAGCAATCCATCGGATTCATCGGGTCTCGGTTTAGCCCGGTGTATTCGTTCCTTGACACGGACAGAGCCGCTCGTTACTACCACATGATGGTCTGCTACGCCTGGTTTAGCATCTATGAAAAAACTCGTTCCCAAAACCACTGTGCTCAATTGATCCGTATTAACGACAAAAGGTTGCTGTTCATTTTTAGTAATATCAAAGAATGCCTCTCCCGTTAGGTACACCGCTCTTTTAACAGCAAAGGAGTCGACCTGATAGCTTAGTTGCGACTTTGGTTGCAAGATAACGGTAGACTGATCCGGAAGTTGAACCAGTAAGGCCATATCTGCCGAATTCTTCACTTGCTTTACGCCTCCATCTTTTGCAATAACCACTTCCAATTTGGTCGAACGAGTAACTAATCCCTTCCACAATATAAGTCCGGACACAAGGACGATCAGTGCCGCAGCACTCCATTTATAGAGCTTTCCTTGCAGGGCGCCTATTTTTTTTGTTGTAACATTGCCCGCATCAAAGGCTTTATCTAGAATATTTTTTTGTAAGTCGTCCGTTCCCCCGTTTATTGGCTTTATCTGCATATGCAACAACATCTGTCGCGCTTCTTCTGCAAAGGGAACAAGTGCCGGAAAAAGAACAAAAACTTCTTGCCAGTGCCGGTCGCTATCCGGCCGCGGAAACCTCACCCAGTCAGCAAAATTGTCATCAGTTAAAAAATCGACCGTTTTATAATGTCTATAATGTTGCATGTGGCGTTCAAGCTCTGTCTCTAAAACTATATAGACATCAAAAAGTAAAATCTACTCATGCTTTTGCTTTTTTTTGAATAAAAATAGTTTTGGGATGTTAATTATTAGGTATTGGTTATTAGTTGTTAGTTATTGGTTATTGGTTGTTAGTTATTAGGAAATAGCTTTCGGTCAGCGATGGGTCGCACATAGCCTATGCCGGTTATAAGTGCTAGTTATACGTTTTAAGCAGGAGCTTGTGCTATTGCTTGTGCAACTGTAATGACTTGTCCTGCTACCTATGTCCTGCTACCAGTGTCCGTTTAAGGCTTAAGAGTGCTAAGTTATACGTAATTAAGTAAGGGCCTGTGCTATTGTAACTACTCGTTCCACTGTAATAATACATTATTAAAGCTGATGGCTGAAAGCTGACTGCTGATAGCTTTTTAGTTATAAGTGCTAAGTTATACGTTTTAAGCAGGAGCTTGTACTAGTGCAACTGTCTGTACCATGGTTATAATATGAGCAGGTGGCAATATGTTGTCGATAGAAAGCTGATCGCCGACTACCGAAAGCTGACAGCTAATTCACTATATTTACCTTATGCCCACATATAAAGAGGATCATACAATACCCATTATCGGAATCCATGGGTTTCGAAAAGGACAGATTGCCGGTCGTGAGGAAATCATATTCAATGAACTTCATGGTAAACGGCTAATCGAGAAGCCTCATAAACACGACTTTTTTATTATCATCCTCTTTGATCAAGCACAGGGAACACACAATATTGATTCGATAGATTATCAAATTGGCAACCATCAAATACACGTTTTATTTCCGGGCCAGATGCATAAATGGGATATCGAAACAGGAACCACCGGATATCAACTGATGATCGAACGTTCATTTTTCGAGCAATTTGCTCCCTATTTCAGGTTTTCCTTTACCAACTACCAAAATCACCCTGTTATTCAATTGACTGATGAAGCCTTCCAATTGTTATTATATGAGTTTGATGCTATCAAGCATGAATTAAAGAATGATCGTTCACTCGTACATCTGATCAGCGCTCGCGCTGCAGTCATTGCCGCAATTGTTAGTAAAGAAGCAGAAGGCACGTTCACCGAGTTCAAGGTTTATCAATCCAATCCCCGGCTAGCTAAATTCAACACCTTAATAGATGAATTTTTCAAGGAGCAGAAGCTAGTGACTTTCTATGCGGAACAGCTACATATTTCACCCAATTATCTGAATATCCTTTGTAAAAAAAATCTAAAAGTTTCAGCAACACAGCTCATACAGCAACGAGTATGTATCGAAGCAAAAAGAATGCTACAAAGCACAAGCCTTTCCATTAAAGAAATTGCTTTCGAACTGGGTTTCGTAGATCACGCTTATTTCTCCAACTTTTTTAAAACCCAAACAGGAATAACACCTTCGGCTTTTCGCGAAACAGATAAATTTCACAAGTAATAGCAGAAATCCTTCACACCTTATAAAAAGTAGGCATCGTACCTTTGTCATTAGGTATCGTATAATTTGAACGTGAACAAACAATAAAAAGATGAATCATTCAATGCTATCACGTAAAGAATTCCTTAAAAACGCAACCATAGGATTTGCAGGCTTATCACTCACGCCAGGTGTGGTCAATGCACAGGTTAGCAAAGGAGCAGCGGAGAGAAAAGAGGAAAAATTAATAGAGGCCGGTAATTACACGCTGAAGAATGTTCGCTTAGAAACTGGTTTCGAGTACGAAGACGGCGAAGTGGTTGCCACCAAAACAGCGCTTTTTTCCATTGAAGTAGCAAATAAAAAAATCAGAAAAATTAGTCCTAATCAGTCCACTGCGGAGGCAATTGATGCCAAAGGCCTACTCATGCTCCCTTCCTTTAGGGACATGCACATTCATCTTGATAAAACTTTCTACGGAGAAAACTGGCAGGCAGTAAGAAAAAGGACCGGTGGCGTAAAAGGAATGATTGCCCTCGAGCAGAAAATACTACCCGATATGTTGAAAAATTCGACTTACAAAGCAGAAAAACTTATTGAACTTCTTCAATCGAAGGGAACGTCCTTTGCAAGAAGCCATGTCAATATCGAACCAACGTCGAAGCTAGATTCCTTAAGACATCTTCAAAACGCTTTAGAAAACAAAAAAAATGGTTTCGGAGCCGAGCTGGTCGCATTTCCCCAACACGGCGTTTTTTATACCGATACCGTTCCCTACTTGAAAGAAGCAGCTAAAACCGATATAGATTTTATTGGCGGACTGGATCCTTATTCAATCGATGGCGCAATCGAAAAGACAATAGATTTTACCGTACAACTTGCGCTCGACCACAACAAAGGCATCGATATACACCTACACGAATCCGGAGAATCTGGATTGAGAACAGTAGAATACCTCATCGATAAGGTAATCGAAAATCCGAGGCTAAAAGAAAAAACTTACCTGAGTCATTGTTTCGTTCTTGGGAAGCTAGATGCTAGCAAACAGGAAGAAATCGCTGAAAGGCTTGGTGCCGCTGGAATAGGCATTGTTTCTACGATACCTTTCGGAGGACTGATCATGCCGATTCCCATCTTACTAAAGCACAAGGTGAAAATCATGACCGGGAATGATAGCATTATCGATCACTGGAACACTTTCGGAACGGGAAGCGTACTGCAAAAAGCGAATCTAGCTGCACAATTGTACGGATACACCACCGAATTTGACTTATCGAGAATTTTAAAGCTGGCAACCGCCGGTCCGCTTCCCTTGAACGATCAAGGGGTACAACAATGGCCTAAAGTGGGTGATGATGCTAATATAGTTTTCATCGAGGCCAGCTGTTCTGCTGAAGCTGTTTCGCGGGTTTCACCTGTTAAATCACTCATCTATCAAGGCAATATTGTCTTTTAAATTGAAAATTTTCAGCACTTGACAAAAGTGCTGAGGAGACTGATCATTCAAAACTAATTGAATTATGAAAACAATATTTTTTGTAATGATGCTCATAACGACTGTTACCTCATGTAATTTAACGATGCCGGAAAGTACAAAAAAGATCTTGAACAATCAGGACATTCTAAACCTAGTAGAAAAAAACGATATACAAGGCGTTTCTAAAGCACTGCAAAACGGAGCGGATGTAAACACAAGAGATAAGAGCAAACGATCACTGCTCTTGATCGCGACAATCAACCATCAAACTGAGCTGGCTAAACTGCTGGTAACGCAGGGAGCGGACGTCAATCTACAAGCAGATAACCAAGACAGCCCTTTTCTTTATGCCGGTGCTAGTGGACAAACCGAGCTGGTACAGTTATTTCTGAATCACGGAGCGCGTTTCGATATCTTCAATCGTTATCAAGGAACGGCGCTTATTCCCGCTTGTGAGCGCGGGCATATCGAAACCGTTCAACTATTAGCTAACACCAAAGGATTCCCGATAGATCATGTCAATCGCTTGGGATGGACCGCCCTGATGGAAGCCGTACTGCTAGGTGACGGAAGCGAAAAATACCAACGGATCGTACAGATCCTGAAAGACGCAGGTGCCAAGCTAGATATTCCCGATCATCAAGGTGTAACACCGCTTCAGCATGCACAAACCAAAGGATTTAAAGAAATTGTCAAGATCTTGCAACCTTAGTTATTTGTCAATACAGGCTTGTTCCTTTAGCTAAAAAACAACAATACGAAAAAGAAACACCAGTAAGCAATCAGTGTTTCATAGTCCACTTTTTTCTTGAGCGCAACCAGTGCCCCGCGCAAAAGATTGTAAACCGATTGATGATTTAGATTCATCATTTCAGCAATTTTTTGTTGTCGGAGGCCTTCATAAAACCGTAAATAAAGAATTTCCCGCTGACGAGGTGAAAGCTGATCGATATAGGACTTCAAACGCTTTCGAACAGCGGGGGGCGTTGCAGTCTGTTCATCCAGTTCGATAAAGAAGTCGGGAAATTGATACTCAGACTCCTGAAGCTGCTCTTTCATTTGCCACTTCGGAAGTTCACGGCCTATTTTATTTCGAACAGCCTTCATCAGGTAAAATTTCAAAGAAACCGGCTGCTGCAAGTATTGCCTTCGCCTCCATATAAAAAGAAACACCTCTTGTACGCAGTCCTTTACTAATTCCTCATCTGTGCACAAGCGCATGCCATAATCGTAAAGAGTGTCTGTATAACGCCTCACTAGGGCAGTGAAAGCCCCTTGTTGCCCATCAACCAGTCCATCCCACATAGACCGATCATCCCATGCCGATTGCTCTCTCATAATTGGTTATTTGATTCCGATTCGTTAGTTTTCCATCGAAGATGTTACAAAACTAATTATACCGGGAGAGAAAAAATTACAAGATATAACCTAATCTATCAGCAATTTTAGCATTTATGAACCTTTTACGTATATCCCGGATAGTTCGGAACATTCTTCAACATGTTAAGCAAGTATTAAGTTATCGGACCAATTCCCACGAAAAAGCCTTGGCTTAAGAGCCAAGGCTTTTTAATTTACTCGAGCTTATCCCCTATGTGATTATTTTCTCTTACGTGCCACCAAGCGGTAGGTTCCTACTTCAGTTCCCGTGTCAGCTAGCATGGAAAGATTCAATTCTCTTTCGTTGGCCTTTAGTTTTATCAATGTACGATTTCCTTCTTTTGGGCCCCCACCAATGATAATGGGATAACTGTGACCTTCCTGCGGTTTGTGTACACCGTAGCGATGGGTATGTCCTGAAATAACCATATCAACTCCGTACTTTTCAAACAGCGGCGAGAAGAGCTTCCGACAATGCATAGTTCCATGCCAGTCGCCTGAATGGAAAGGAGGAATATGCATTAGTACCACGCGAAAGGCAGCTTCCTTTGCACTTTTGCTTTGTAACTCGGCTTCCAGCCAGCGTGCTTCCTCTTCCCTAAAGACATCAAAAGCGGCCAACCCGTCGTATTCCACATCGTCGTCTACCTTGTCTTCCCCCGTATCCAAAGCAATAAAATGCACTGGTCCACGGGTAAAAGAAAAATAAGGCTGATTATTTATATTTTCAAAGTAATCAGTCAGATGGTAAGCAAACTTTCCACGCGTCTCATGGTTTCCACGAACAAATAAAAAAGGCTTTTCTGACGCAAATATTTCCGTACACGGCTGAATCAGGTGATCAATCAGTTGTTGTTCACTTTCCTGATAGTCAAACATGTCTCCATTCAAAAAAACAAAATCAAAAGGATCCGTGCCATTTAACTTCATGAGCTGACCAAAAGAAAGAGGCCGATCGTGAATATCGTTAAAGATCAGCATGGAGACTTCCCTATTGGAAGGATCGGGTGTAGTAAACTGATAAAAGTCGCTAAAGATCGTTTCCCCGAATGTTTTCTCATAAGGTTTAAACATCTGTATCTCGCGCGAACACACGCGATAACGATAAGTAACGCCAGGTTTTAAATTCCGGAGCATAATTCGATGCATGGTATTGTTCGCAACCACCAAACCCAATACGACAGCCTGCGCTTTTCGCTGCTCGCCACCTTTTACTTCCTGAAATTCTACCCAACTATGGCTCGGTTTAGCTGTTATCCAGCAGATGGTCATCGCATTCGCCATTGGGTTTTGCAGGTACGGCTTCGTAAGAAACACATGGCTTGCCTGAGATTCTGCACCGATCCAGGCCGGAGCAATAAACCCTATCGCACTACTTTTAGAAATCACCGATACAAAAGCCCTTCTATTTAATTTTGTTGTCATGCCAGTCATTCTTTAGGATTAAAAATTAGGATTTTGCTGTAATTTAGGATTCTTTTGTATTTCCCCAATGGGAATAGGCGCAAAATAGCCCTTTACATTAAATTGGCGCGGTGCCACATCAATTATTTTGTATTGATAGGTGTAAGTCTTCCGGTCTGCATTGAGCTTCGCCAAGATATCTATTCCTTTTGCCGGTACGTTCATTAAACTTTCAGCAATCAACCAGCGTCGCATATCTAAGTAACGATGCCCTTCGAAAGCCAGTTCATACTTACGCTCATAACGATACAGATCGACCAAAGCCTGTCCACTGACCGTTGAGGTCGGCATGCCGGCACGTGTTCTTACCGTATTGATTGCTTCCCGGGCCTCTGATTCCCTACCTAAAGCGAGGGCGGCTTCGGCATAATTCAACAAGATTTCGGCATAGCGAAAAATGATCCAAGGCTGCTCTCCGCGAAAAAACTGACCATCTACATTGATATCCAGAAATTTTCGGGTATAGTAGCCCGTGATGGAAGCATTCCAATTCTCAATCGGACTATAACGGGTGTCCACGCCCCATACTTCCTCAATTTTATTGGTGGAGGCATTATATACTTCCTTACGCCCCGTTTGAATCACATTGTCGGGATCCAGCGCCGCCGCGTCTGTGGGCCGCTGTCGCCATTTGGCACCATTATATAAAATAGACGCATAAAATCGCGGATCACGACCTACATATGGATTTGCTGCATCCTCCGGATTATTCCAATCAAAAGGAGAGCCATCCCGTTTTTGATAACCCGAAACAAAGTTCTCTATCGGCAGGTTGCCACCCCAGTTATGATAACCATTTGGTCCGTTCCATAAATCCACGGATGTACCTTTCAATTCTTTGTTATGCAGAATGGCAAAAATGATCTCCGGATTATGATTGTCTAAAAATACTCGTCCGTAATTTTCGGTAGCAGAATCTGTAGGTTGGTATAAACGATGCGGCCCTGGGTTATCCAACAGATCTTTGGCCGCCTCATAAGCTCGCTGCCACCGTTCCTGCCGGTTACCACCTACATAGCCTACCAAAGCATTGCTGTTTGCAGCTTTATTATATAGATCACTCGCTGCATATAAAAGGATGCGCGATTTAGCCGCCATGGCGGAAAACTTGGTAGCCCGTCCCTTATGATCCGCCCCGTAACTTTCCGGCAATAACGCAATCGCTTGATCGCAATCAGCCACAATTTGCTCAACGCAGTCTTCAAAAGAACTACGCTCTACAAACATTTCCTCACCACTGTCCAAGCCGAATGATTTAGTAATCAACGGTACCCCGCCAAAATGACTTACCAAATTCAGGTAAAAATAGGCGCGCAAAAAATAAGTTTCTCCTAACAAACGATTTTTCATCGCTTCGTCGGTAAACGGCACACGATCCATATTCTCAAAAAGGAGGTTACAATTCCGGATCGCCTTATAGTACGGTTCCCATCGTCCGAACTGGGTTAAGGTTCCCATATTTTCCGGTGTAAAAGTCCCTTTTAAAACGACGTCCGTGCCCTTATCACGTAAGTACATCCCTTCATCTGTAATGGCGGTATGCATCACCTTCCAACTATCGATAAAGGGGTCCCACACGTCCACATACAATTCATTTACATACGATTGTACCAAGGCAGGATCCTTCCATACGTCCGCATCGGAAATGGAATCCATGGGTTTCCGATCCAAAAAATCGTCCTTACAGGCACCGAATACCAAAAGGAAAAAAAGTACCGCAATATTATATCTTTTATTCATGATTTAGCTTTTAGAAAGTGAGATTAGCACCTATATTATAGATCTTGATTTGGGGATAATAATGAGCTTGATTTCCATTATCCTCTCTGTCATGGATTTCAGGATCAAAAATCTTCATTTTATCCCAAGTAAACAGGTTTTGTCCACTGAGATAAAAGCGTAAACCTTTCAGCTTGATTTTTTCGATCACGTGTGCCGGAAGGGAATAACCAACCTGTAAGGTCTTCAGACGAACATAATCGGTATCCCATAACCAATGGGAATTGCCCTGCGTAATCCAATACTCACGCGTATCGTATACACGAGGAACATTCGTGTTCGGATTATCCGGTGTCCAGCGATTTTCTACAAAAGCAAGGGGAAAATTCCCGATCAGGCCCGACTCAGTTCGCACGTATTGCGAGCCTCCCATAGCGCCCTGAAAAAGCGCCGAAAGATCAAAGTTTTTGTATTGCAAATTAATATTCAATCCGAAATTCCATTCGGGGAAAGAAGGTTCAAAACGGATACGATCCAACGCATCTATTTTGCCATCTCGGTTAAAGTCCTCAAAGATCACATCTCCCGGGCGGGCACCCGACCAATGAGGATAATTTTCCAGCTCCTCTTCGTTTTTGAATACCCCGATGGCATGGTAATAGAGCCCGGATCCAATGCGAGAACCGGTATATTGTTGGTATGCCGGGATATTTTGGGATTCATCCCAAAACAGAATCTTGTTGCGCGCAAAGGAAACGGTGCCACTGATGTCCATTCGTAAATTCCCGAAGGTATTCCGATGGCTTAAAACCGCGTCAAAACCTTGGTTACGAACTTTTCCTAAATTCTCGTCAGGTAAGGAAAACCCTGCATACTGTGGTATTGACTGCGCACGCGGAATAAGAATTTTATCACGATCTGCACGGAAATAATCGAATTCCAGTCCGAAACGACCATTCCATAATTGAGCTTCCAAACCGACGTTTAAGGTATTGGCTACCTCCCAGGTAATATTGGGATTAGCCACTCTCACTGGATAAATTGCGGGATTGAAGGTTAGGTTATCTCCGAAAATTGCTCCCTGGAGAACACTATTTTTCTCAAAACCATAATTACTTAAGAACTGGAAATTATCGATTTTATCATTTCCCATTTGCCCATAAGAGGCCCTTAATTTCATGAAATTGACGGTTTTCGCATATTTGGTCCAAAAAGATTCATTGGATAAGACCCAACCGGCTGACACCCCGGGAAAGAAACCATAACGTTTCCCCGCGGGAAAGTTCTGCGAACCATCTACCCGAAAATTAAGGTCGAGTAAATAGGTATCATTGTATTGATAGGATACTCTACCAAAATAATTTCTTCGGGCAAATTCATAGCCATACCCTTCCACCCTGCGCATGTCCTGACCTCCCGCAAAAAGTTGGTCAACCACCGGGGATATAAAGTCCCGACGATAGCCCAGAATGTTGGTTCCCTTATCCACATTTTGCTCATATGCCACAAAGCTATTCAGACTATGCTTGCCGAAAGAGCGTACATAGTTGATCTTTGTATTAAAAAGAACCTGCTGATTCTGATCATAACGTTCGGTCAGTTCCGGCGAATTAACACCCCGTTGGGCGGCGACCAACTTCGGCTCGTTATTTTCGTCAAAACCGCCAAAGGAATACAAGGTCCAAGGCTTTACAAAATTTTTGCGGTGCAGCACCTCTACACTCGCTGCATAGGTTCCATCCACAAATAAGCCTTCAACTCCCGGAATCTTGATTTTATAACCAATAATCGCATTCCCGAGGTTAATCACATGGTGGTTATACCCAGCTTCCTCTGTGGATGTCACTACGGGGTTATTACCCCCTTCAATATCCGGCCCGGGGAGGCCGTTTGGCCAAATGGCTGTTTCCGTTGGTCGACCACGTTGAATAAACCGGAAAATATCGCCCGCTCCGCGCGGCGCATAATTTCGGTTGGTATGCCGCCCCTGCAAATCAAAGCTCAATTGTATATATTCGTTTACCTTCGCATCCAAATTAACCCGTAAGTTTTGTTGCTTATAATTGGTTGCACTATTCCTGTACACGGCATCTTCATATTGGGAGCCCAATGAAACAAAGTACTTGATATTCTCCGATCCCCCGCGCAACCCTAAATTATGTCGATTCTGTAAGGAAAGCGGTTTAATAACCGCATCGATCCAATCCGTGTTCGGATGGGTATAAGGCGAAGAACCATCGGCAAATTTCTGGATATCTTCTGCCGAAAATTTAATAGGCTGCCCCGCATATTCAAGAATCTCATTGGTCAGTTGCGCGTATAACGGAGCATCAGCCATTTTGGGCATTCTCGTTGGAGTCACAAAACCCTGGTTAAAGCTATAATCGAGCGTCGGCTTTCCGTCAATTCCACGTTTCGTTTTTACTAGGATAACACCGTTCGCTGCTCTGGCACCATAAATCGAAGCGGAGGCATCTTTTAATACCGATACCGTTTCAATGTCATTCGGGTCCAATTTGTCAAGTCCTCCCAATAAACTCGGTACTCCGTCGACAACTAATAGCGGGCTATTATCGCCCAGCGTACTTTGTCCGCGTATAAACAGTTGCGCTCCGCCAGAACCCGGTTCGCCAGTCTTTTCCAGTCCGGTAATCCCCGCTACACGTCCTGCCAGCGTATTGGCTACATGGGTCGTAGGCGCCTTATTGATCTCTTTCCCCGAAACCGTTGCAACCGCTCCCGTTACTGTGGCTTTCTTTTGTACACCATAGCCAACCACTACTACCTCACTCAAAGCGGCACCTTCTTCATGCAATTGCACATCGATCGTTTGCTTTCCTTCTACCGGCACTTCCAATTGTCGATAGCCCACATAAGAGAACAAGAGTACATCACCCTTAGCGGCCTGAATACGATAATGCCCTTGACTATCGGTATTCGCACCCTTACCACCACCTTTCACCAGCACACTGGCTCCCGGTAAGGGGTTTCCCAAGGTGTCGGTTACACGACCGCTTACCAGCAGTTGTTTTATAGCATCACTCTTAGCCTTCACATTGTTGAGCGACACGGCGATGGTATGGTTAATTTGTCGGAAAGACAATCCGGTTTGGGTCGCAAGCTCCACCAAAATATCCGATACCGCATAAGTTCCGGAGATTGAAACCGGACTTTTATAACTATCCAAGGCTTTTGGATATAAGAATTTATAGTTTATTTTCGACTCCAACACTTCGAGCACTTGCTTAACGGTTGCCTGTTTCATATCCAAGTGAACGGTCAGCGTTGCGAGTCCCTGTGCTTTTCCTGTAGTGGCAAAAGAACAGGATAAGCTTATTATAAGAAACGCAATAATGGTTGCGATACGCATAACTATCCTAATTACTACTTGTTGTAGTATTAATTTCATAATTTTGAGTGTTTAATGAATATTGAGTTCGTTAATCCGTAGCAGCTTTTCTTACCGGCCAAAGTATTGTTAAGCTGCCGTCGGCGGGAACATTATCCGATGTTCCCGCTTCTTTATGTATTTTATGCTATGTCGGTTTCATTTTTATTATTTTTGAGGTTGATCAATTAAGGACACTTTCCGTCTGTAATGACGATTTCATTTCCGTTAGTTGTATACCGCAGCTTCAAGACAAAAGCCAACGAGTTTAACACATTATATAAACCGGTATTGGTATGCTCCCCGGCTATCACGCAATTCTTTAATTTTTCTTTATCAATACGGATCGTTACACCATACCAGCGCTCCATTTCGCGTGTCGCCTGCCAAAGGGTTTTATTATTTAAGTTGAGCACCCCATTTCGCCAGCTCGCGCTTACCGAGGCGTCTACGGCTTTCACCGCCGATAAACCCATTCCTTCCAAGTACTCAACTTGTTGATTCGGTGCCAATACCCGCTCCTCCTTTTCACCGGTTACTTTCACTTTGCCCGACTGTACAGTAACCACCAAAGGCTCATGCTCAAAAACTTTCATATTAAAAGCGGTTCCCAATACTTGCGTAACTAGCCTTGAGGATTCCACGTAAAAGGGTCTTTGGTTATCTTCTTGTATCTCAAAAAAAGCCTCTCCTATTAACTTGACTAAACGAACGGAATCATCAAATCGCTCGGGATATACCAATTTACTGCCTGCGTTTAACCACACCCACGAACTATCGGGCAAACGCAGCTTGGCGCGGGTACGGGCGGGATTCGTTATTGTCTTCCATACCAATGTCTTTGCGGATTCCGAAGACAAGGCTTCTCTCTTTTTCAAATAATTTAGCAAGACCACACTTCCAACAAGCAATAAAGTGATGATAGCTGCAGCCTTCCAGAAGGGCAAGCTCCTCGATTTGCTTGCCGCCACGGTACTGATGGATTGTTCTCGCAGGTGCTGCAACACATCCTCTAAACGAGCTACTTGCTCGTCGTCCAAACGATCCATATATTGCCCCAGCTCTTCGAAAAAAGCCTGAGATTCTTCCGCTGAAAGGTTATCAAACCAATTAATCAATTCCAACCGCTCTTCCTCCAGCAAGGTGCCGGCTAAGAGTTTATGGATATATCGGTGTGTCGTATACTTCATGTCTTTATGATAAAGTGTATACGAACAAGGAGCCCACATCCCCCTCTCCCTTTAAATTTTTTTTATTTCCCTAGAAAAAGACCGACCACGAAAAGGTAAGCTAAGTCAGTATACTCGCGTAGGTAGCGCTTTAAGAATGCATTTGTTCTTGCCATATGACGTTCGATGGCTTTAGGTGTAGTATTTTCGAGCTGAGCGATTTCTTTATAGCTCAACTGTTGTTCGCGGCTGAGCCGGAAAATTTGCTGCTTTTCCTCCGGCAATAACTGTAAGGCTTCTTGCAATTTATCGTTCAGTTCCTTATGATAAAGGTTTTCAAGCACCGTTTCCTCCAAGCATGGTTCCGTAGCCCTTTCCTGATTCCAAACCTGTTGAAGTTGTTGTTTTCGTTTTAGGTCGACAAAAAGGTGGTGAGCTATCTTGCGCAGGTAAGCCTGTAGTGATTTGGATGGATCGATCGACTCGCGCTTTTCCCAAAGCCTTACAAATGCATCCTGACAAATGTCCTCCGCCAACTGAAAATCAGTCGAAAGCAATTTAAGCTGAACCAGTAGCCTCAGGTAAAAGCGATCATAGAACAACTGAAAAGCACGCGTATCTCCCTGCCGAATAGCATCCGCTAAGGCCGTGTCAGAAGGGCCAGCTTTGCAACCAACGCCTTCAGCATGCTGATTTTCGCTTAGCTTTTCGATATCCATATCAACAGGCAAAATGAGCCAAAAAAGATGTCTTTTATATTAAATTAATATTAAAAATGCTTTTGGGTTTATACTCGGCTTTGCATAAATTTATGCATAGACACGGATGAGGCAAACATAGGCAATCCTCGCACGTTATGCAAGTGGTACGATGTGTGATTTGCCCGCACGTTAAAAACAAATTGCTAACTTTAAACGCCCAATATAGACAGCTATGGACAAATTATTGCTATTCCCTTTGCTTTTATTCTTCCTTGCCTGCTCTTCCTCTCGCCAAGAAGCTGACACCGCTGACGACACAAAAATAATATTAAAAGATGCCTTGGTAATTGATGGAACCGGTGCGGCCCCCCGTCAAGCCGATATAGCCATTTTCAATGGTCTCATTGCTGCGATTGATTCCCAATTAGATACAAGCGATGCAAAAGTGATCAATCTCGCTGGAAAAACAGTTCTTCCTGCTTTTATCAGTGCACATGTACACATCGGCACCTTGAAAGGAACATCAGCCAGCGCGGAAAATTTTACACGGGGAAACATACTGCGCCAGTTGCGAAAATATCAACAATATGGCATCTTACAGGTCCTTTCTATGGGCACCGACCGACCGTTGTTATTTGAAAATCAACTATACGATTCGCTCAAAAATGGGCAATTGGACGGCGCGCGACTGTTTTCAGCGGGCATTGGTTTCAATGTTCCGGGAGCGGTACCCACCGGTTCGCCCATGGATCTACTCTATCGGCCAACAAACGCTTCAGAAGTACCTGCCTTGATGAACCAATTAATGCAATATAAACCCCAAGCTGTCAAAATATGGGTAGACGATTTCGGTGGTACCGCAAAAAAAATGGACCGCTCTATATACCAAGCTATCATCCAAGAAGCTCATAAGCACGATATTCCCGTGGTAGCGCATGTGTACAACCTGGAGGACGCCCGTCAACTCGTTGCCGATGGTGTCGACGTGCTTGGCCATAGCATTCGCGATCAATTAGTGGATGACGATTTATTAACCCAAATGAAAACCAATCGAGTGGCCTATATTCCAACACTCACACTCGATGAGTTTGCTATCGCCTATGCCTCGGATCCCGAATGGATGAACGATCCATTCTTTAAACAGGCATTGGAACCGGGTGTCTACGAAATGCTCAGTGCCCCCGATTACCAAAGCCGGGTAAAAAAAGATCCACAATACGAAAGAAAAGTCTTAGCCCTCAAAAATGCGCTGGCGAACGTATTGCGCATGGCAAAAGCAGGCATACTGGTGGGATTAGGCACCGATTCCGGTGCTTCGGCGATCCGTGTACAAGGTTATGCTGAACATCGCGAACTGGAACTGCTTGTACGCGCGGGCCTAACACCCTTAGAAGCCATTTCCATTGCCACGCAAAATGCCGCTAAAATCCTCCGCATCGACAAGCAATATGGCACCATCGAAAAAGGCAAAGTGGCCGATTTACTTATTTTAGAGGCAAACCCATTAACGGATATCAGAAATACGCAACAAATAAATCGGATAATGAAAGCAGGTAAATGGGTGAGTGATTAATCCCCCGCTGCCTGCTTGATAGCCGACTTTAAATCGGCGATCAAATCGTTCTGATCTTCAATACCAACAGATAATCGCAACAGATTATCCTTTATCCCGAGTTTCAATCGCTCCTCCGTCGACATTGCTCGATGCGAAGTTTCGGCGGGCGAGCAGATTAAGCTTTCAACACCTCCTAAACTAAGTGCCGGACGGATGAGGGCTAAACTTCGTAGAAATTTATGGATGCGTTGCTTGTCAAGATTAAGCTCAAAAGACAACATACCGCCGAAGCCGGTCATTTGTATGAGCGCAAGTTGATGACCTTGATGAGATGGTAGCCCAGGATAATATACCTGCTCGATATAAGGGCTTCTACTTAGGTATTCTGCCAGTTTAAAGGCATTGGAATTTTGTCTTTGGACCCTGATGGCAAGTGTTTTAATACTCCGTTCTGCTTGGTAACATTCATAGGGAGATAAAGATCCCCCATACATGCGGGCAACGGAAAGAATAGTTTCTTTCAAATCACTTCTTATAGAAGTTAAGGCTCCATAAGGAAGATCATTATGTCCGCCTAGATACTTCGTGCCGCTGTGCAGGACCAAATCAACTCCCAACGAGAGAGGGCGTTGATTAATCGGCGAAGCAAAGGTATTGTCGACCACTGTGAGGATGCCATGCTTACGAGCCAAGGCAGCAATTTCCCGCAAAGGAGCTATACGTAACAGTGGATTCGAGGGGGTTTCCAGATAGATTAGCTTCGTTTCCGGCAATATCTGCGCTTCAAAGTCTTCTAACGCGCTGCTTGCGTAACTGAAGGTAATGTTCCTTTTTGGCAACTCTTGTTCGGCAAACTTCCACGTCCCACCATACAGGTCGCTTGAAAAAATAATATGTTCCTTCTGCTTAACCAATGAAAGAATTGTCGTGCTGATGGCGGCCATTCCAGAACTGAAGACCATTCCCCAGCAACCTCCCTCCAACTTCGAAATAATCTCTCCGAGCCGTTCCTGATTATATGTAGAATAAAAGCCTGGATATCGTAATTGATCTTCCTCTAGATAACTATAAGCCGTTGACGTCGAAATGGACGCCGTTACAGCTCCTTTTTCCCTTTCCTCATCCACCGGATGTACACATAGTGTTTTAACGTTTTTCATGTAAGTTCACTAAATTGATTTCTTCTCTCAAAAATTTAATAAAGTAGTCAAAATAAACCGGATATTCCCGAGCCCTTACTCTCGCAATATACTGCTGCCTAAAGAATCCCTCCGGATTAATCTTAATGGCTTTGATTTCATCATTTAGATAAGGTTGCAGGGCCCAATTTGCCAATACAATCACGCCCATATCGGCCTTAACCAGTTCAATGGAAGCTTCGGTTAGCGGTAACACGATCAGCTTCTTCGGACTGATTCCTTTTGGACTTAGTTGCGTTCGGAAAATAGAAACCGTATCTAAAGGAAGCGAATGGATAATCAGTGAGACGTCTTGAAAATCCTCGGCCGTTACAAAGTCTCTATCACACCAAGGATGCTTGTTGGATACAACCACCAACATCTCATCCATAAATAGCGGAACAAACTCAATCATTTCCACTTGTTCAGGATTACTCGTTATCGCAATATCGAGCACGCCATCATTCAATTTTTCGATTGGCCGATGTGTTGCCTCAAAAACAATCTCAATGTCGACGTTGGGAAATTCGCCTTTAAACTTTTTCAATACTGCCGGTAACCAATGATAGCTGGTATAGCACTCCGTACTAATCTTAATAACGCCTACCTCCCCGTTTACCATCTTTTTAATTTCAGCATCAGCTACATCCAATTCCCTGAGTACCTTCTCCGCAGTTGCATACAATTTCCTTCCAACAGGTGTCAGAATAAGTTTTTTATTCCTTCTATAAAAAACCTGTGTTCCAATTTGTAGTTCGGCTTCTTTTAGTTGATAACTTAATGCACTTTGCGATAAGTGCAATACACCCATTGCCCGCGTAATACTACCCTCTTCCACAATGGCCTTAATCAGTCTGAGATGCCGTATTTCCATCTTTACTTGTTGAATTTTGTTTACTTTCCACTAATCGGGATGATTTACATAAATGGTTTTACAATAAAGATAACATTCCTTTTCTAATGGTTTAAGTTGATTGTGAACGCTCTGAGCCACTTCGTTCTTGTACATATTTTTTTAACATTTTTTCTTTTGCTATATCTCCACCGAAATCGAATGGCAAATTAGAATCCATTGTCTCCGATAAGGGCGTCGTTTGCGGGATAAAATCATCTTTATGTCCAGGTTTACTATAATCGTAAGGCCATCGATAAACCATTGGGATTTCTCCTTCCCAGTTTCCATGTATATGTTTCACCGAGGTCGTCCATTCCAAGGTATTCGATTTCCAGGGATTTCGACTTGATTTCTTACCATAAAAAATAGAATAGAAAAAATTAAATAAGAAGGTAATTTGCGCGAACGCCCCCATTACAGCTGCCCACGAGATGAAGCGGTTAACACTGAGCCATTCGTGCATAAATTCAAATTCAGTAAAGACATAATACCGGCGAGGAACACCATCAACCCCCATAAAATGCATGGGGAAAAAGACTAAATAAGCACTGATAAAAGTAAGCCAAAAGTGGAGATAGCCTAGTTTGGATTCCATAAGCCTTCCAAAAAACTTGGGAAACCAATGGTATACACCGGCCAACATACCAAAAATTGCAGCACACCCCATCACTAAATGAAAGTGGGCCACAACGAAATAAGTGTCATGCAGATTAATATCCAGGGACGCATTGCCAAGAAATATACCCGTTAACCCACCAGAGACCAAAAAAGAGACAAAGCCAACAGCGAACAACATGGCTGGCGTAAAATGGAGATCGCCTCGCCACAGCGTTGCCAGATAATTAAACGTCTTAACCGCCGAGGGTACAGCAATGATCAGGGTAGTAATCATGAAAACGCTTCCTAAAAAGGGATTCATGCCCGAAACAAACATATGGTGTCCCCACACGAGAAAGGATAATACAACAATTCCCAATAATGAATACACCATGGCATGGTACCCGAAGATTGGTTTACGTGCATGTGTAGAAATAACTTCCGACACGATACCAAAAGCAGGCAATATGGCAATATAAACCTCCGGGTGCCCAAGAAACCAAAATAAGTGCTCCCATAAAATGGTGTTACCACCTTGATTGGGCAATAAGTCTCCTTGAAGTATAATATCAGACAGATAAAAGCTAGTACCGAAACTACGGTCAAATATAAGAAGAACCAACCCTGCTACTAGTACCGGAAATGATAATAAGCCCAATACCGCAGTTAATAAAAGTCCCCAAATCGGAAGTGGCATTTTCCACAAATCCATACCCTTCGTACGCATATTAAGAACCGTACTGATATAATTTATAGACCCCATGAGAGAGGATGCAACAAAAAGGAAAATGCTAATGAGCCACAAAGTCATTCCTGTTCCCGAACCTGATATTGCCTTTGGTAAGGCGGAAAGCGGTGGATAAACCGTCCATCCTGCGCTAGCCGGGCCAGTCTGTACAAAGAAAGAGCTTAAGAGCACGAAACAGGAGACAAAGAAAAACCAGTAAGACAACATATTCAAGAAAGGGGAAGCCATATCACGTGCGCCGATCTGAAGTGGAATAAGGAGATTACTGAAGGTGCCGCTTAAGCCTGCTGTTAACACAAAAAACACCATAATCGTCCCGTGTATAGTAATAAGAGCCAAATAAAAATCAGGACGTATACGCCCACCTTCCGCCCAGCGACCTAAAAAGGCCTTTAATATTGGAAATGATTTTTCCGGCCAGCCAAGTTGCAAGCGGAATAGTACTGATAGAAAGAGTGAAAAAAATGCCATCATAATGGCGGTTATCAAAAATTGTTTCGCAATCATCTTATGATCTGTACTAAAAACATAAGTACTGAGAAAAGAGGATTTATGCGCATTCGGATAGTCGCGTACAGACGACAGTTGCGTATATTCAAAATTGGACATCTCCTTTGATTTTATGTAAACGAGTCAATGAAGCTTGATCAAGCAACGTAAGCAAGTTAGTTCATCTCGAATTACATCAAGAATATTTTCGATTGAAATATTAACTGATATCCATGTAATCTATTGATACAATCGTCTGTAATTTGATTACCTTGCCCTGTTTCAAGCGAAGGAACTAATAGGAAACGTTTAGGTCATTTATCAGGCTTATAGGAAAGTAATCCGCAAGACGAAAGCGTTATCTAATACATGTATGAAAAAAACACCTACGGATACCGATATTCATAGCATAGTCAAACGACAAATAGAGAATTGACAAGATAAAATTAATATACTATTTCCTAAACAGCAGTGCTACTTGCTCTCCGTTGGCTATAATCGTCATTTGTAGCGTTTCGTTGTTGTCATTTAGTACAATATTTGCTCGCTGCCGTTCGTCTCCATCTACTAAGTAATACGTGCCGTTGTCATTGATCCAATTAGATTGAAGCGTCTCTGTTTGACAATCACCCGAATTTTCATTCGGAACGGATAAAGTGAGATTCATCGTGCCTTCGTTGATCGTCAAACGCGAATCACGGAAACAGGCATGTTCGGTTACATCCACCGCTTGCTGACCGTCATAGACCGCGCGTAAATTCCATGTCCCGATAGCAGGATCGCTTACTTTCAATTGTTCGTCGTCTTCTTTGGAACAAGAAAGATTGATTGCAACTAGTACCGTTACCAAAAAGAGTTTTAGAAAAGAAGGGGTTGTTTTCATATCGATTGTTAATTGTGACATAGCAACGATGAGCAGGGCCTCGTCCGTACCCACCTTATAAACAGTACTAAATTAACAAGATTAAATAGCCATGTAAATCACAGAAAACCCTTGTTTTAACTCATGGATTTCCGGTATATAAGGGTTAAGTTTTCGCTATCAGTTAATACCGAAGAAGTTAAATCGTCGAGTTGTCGAGTCGTTAAGAAGTAGTTGAATAGTTGAGTCGTTAAATGGTTGCAGTAGCAGCTGTATTCGGTAACGCCTACGGCTTATGGCTTATAGCTTAATAGCCAATATGATAATGAGAAGGGCTAGCGCGACTGAAAGCTGACGGCTGACTTCTGACAGCTTGTTAATTAGCCAATGGGACAATATGCCAATGTGATAATGAGAAGGGCTAGTGCAACTGAAAGCTGACCTCTGACAGCCGAAAGCTAATTCCTAATCGCTAATACCTAAAAGCTAAATCCTAATCCCTAACACCTAATTGCTTATATCTAATTGCTAATCCCTAAAAGCTACCGCACTCATCGCTCCACAAGCTCCTTTACCTGCTCGCCGTAATAGTCTGTCTGATGGCTATTCAATTGCAGCAATTGATACCATTTCCGGAAGGCTCCTATAAATACCACAAGCATAAGCAGCATCGCCAGCGTCGCCAATCCGGCCAGCAAGTATTCTCCATGAGGAAGATAGATATCAACGATTTGCAGATAGCCTGCCCAAAAAGTGATAAAAGCCATAAAAACACCGGGTACGGCCGCACAGACTGCATGTTTTCCACGATTTAAACGGATCAGCATCGTCGTACACACAATCAAACCACAAGCAGCCAAAAGTTGGTTGCTGATACCGAACAAAGGCCAAATACTGCTTACATTGCCGGTATAAACGAGATAACCCCAAGCGAAAGTAAAAAGCAAACTACTGATCACAATTCCCGGTATCCAGTTCTTATCATTGAACTTCGGCCATACAGTGCCCAGCATCTCTTGCAAGAAGAAGCGCCCCACACGCGTACCGGCATCAATAGCGGTTAAAATAAAAACCGCCTCAAACATAATAGCAAAATTATACCAGTAGGCCATAAGGGTGTCCATCCCCGGGATCTTATTAAAGATATGCGCCATACCCACGGCAAGAGAAACGGCACCTCCTGTTCTACCGTGAAGATCTACCCCAATCTTTTCCGAAAAGTAATCGATATCGACCCCATGTAAGGCAGGATGGGCGGCTAAAAAGGCGTCGTATCCTTCTTTCGGCGTATTGATAGCAAAATAATCCCCGGGCATCAACGTACAGGCGGCAATCAGCGCCATCAGCGCTACGAAACCTTCCACCAACATGGCACCGTATCCTACAAAAAGAATTTCGCGTTCATGGGCAATCATTTTGGGGGTTGTCCCCGTTGCGATTACCGCATGAAAACCCGATATAGCCCCGCAGGCAATCACAATGAAAATAAAAGGAAGTACCGGTCCTCCAATAACCGGCCCACCTCCATGGATGAAAGAAGTAAGTGCCGGCATTTCTAAAGTGGGATGGATGAAAATAACCCCAATGGCTAACATCACAATGGTACCTATCTTGAGATAAGTCGAGAGATAATCTCTCGGCACTAAAAGCAGCCATACCGGTAATACCGATGCGATAAAACCATAAGCAGGTATGGCAATGGAAATGGTGCCAATGTCCCAGCTGAATAGCTTATTGATCGCTTCATGCTGCATCAAGCTATGACCGCCAATAATTCCGGCAATCAATAGCACGCCCCCCAGCATGCTCGCAAATAAAACACTGTTTGCTTTATAGCGCATGATCAAACCCATGATGATCGCAATGGGCATCGTAATCAACACCGTAAAGAGCGACCACGAGGCTTCGTGCATCGCGTTAATACAGGCCAAAGACAGTCCTGCCAATGTTAAAATAAGAATAAACAAGATGGCAAAGCCCGCTACTGTCCCCGTGATCTTACCGATTTCTTTGGACGCAATGGTGGCCAGGCTCTGCCCTTTATGGCGCACCGATGCAAAAAGCACCACCATATCATGCACACCACCCCCCAGCACACAACCAATAAGTATCCAAAGCGTCCCGGGCAAATAGCCGAACTGCGCAGCCAAAACCGGTCCAACCAACGGCCCCGCTGCAGCAATCGCCGCAAAGTGATGCCCAAAGAGAACATTCTTATTGGTTGCCACATAATCTTTGCCGTCCGCAAATTCAATCGCCGGTGTAACATGCTGATTATTGAGTTTCAAGGTTTTGTTTGCCAGGTAAATGCCATAAAAACGATAGGCTATGGCAAATAGGAGAATAGACGTAAAAACGAGGGTGAGTGCATTAATACCGTTTAGCGATTCCATCGATTGGTCATATTTGGGTTTACAATAACGTGATACACAAACATAAGTAAAATACGCGAGATTACGGCGGCCTCAACCGCTAACAGCAAGCAGGCTTAAACATGCCATTTCCGGTACGTACAACTATTTCTTAACCTATCCGTAAAGTTAACATCATGTCAACGGGCTTTCTTTGTTCGAACAATCTAATCGATCCAATGATCAAGCGAAATTGCCAACGGCATAACCACGCTAAGGGATAAATTTATAGGTATTGAATAGTACATTTTGAAGATGCGCCCGTATTATAAAGGTATGAACAAAAACCTTTGTAACTCAGCGAAAAAATGGTAATAGGTGTAGATATAGGAGGCACTAATATTCGTGCCGGATTGATAGAAAATGGTGTTGTTATTCATCAAAATCAATGCGCACTGCAAAACAAGGATTCAATGGAGGCTACGCTCTACCAACTTATAGAAACAATTAAACCACTAACCACCCAAGCCGTTGAAGGAATCGGTATTGGCGTTCCATCAGTCGTGGATATTGAACAGGGCGTGGTATATGATGTAGCGAATATTCCTGCTTGGAAAAGGCTTGAATTGAAACGAATTGTACAGGAACGGCTTCATCTGCCCGTGAAGATAAATAACGACGTGAATTGCTTTACCTTAGGCGAATATCACTATGGTGTCGCAAAGGGGATAGGATCGCTTATTGGCGTTACAATCGGAACGGGTATGGGGGCAGGGCTAATACTCAATCATCAGCTTTATATGGGCCATAATTGCGGGGCCGGCGAAATCGGGCTCTTACCTTACCTGAATAAAACACTGGAAGAATATGTAGGCAGTCAGTTTTTTATGGATCGTATGCAAAAAAGTGCAGAAGAGATCGCAAAAGAAGCTATTGGAGGTGATCATCAGGCAATGAGGCTTTGGGAAGAGTTTGGCCTTCACGTTGGCGAGGCACTGAAAATAATGCTTTACGCCTACGATCCTGAAGTGGTCGTATTAGGCGGGTCCATCTCCAAGGCCTACCCTCTTTTTAAGAAAAGCATGGAAGAGTCAATGAGGTCTTTTGCTTATTCCAACACCTTACAAAAGGTGCGCGTGTTGGCTTCCGAGCATTCGCATATCGCACTTTTGGGCGCAGCCTCCTTAATCCAATTTGATATGAATGTATTTGCAAAGGGAACTAGGATTTAATGGGAGATACATAAATGTAATATAACAATTTGCGGGAAAAAGATCGGTGTTGGCTATTTATGTTTAACTTTATTGTACGTATTGCTTATCAGGATTTAAGACAAGCTTTTAATCGAAATACATGCAAATGAATCCTACCGATATAAACCTGATTCAATAAATAACATAAGAGGTGATGCATAGATGGCAAAGAACTAATTTTTAAATAGCGATGGTTTACAAAGTGATTCTGCTCCTCGATTTTGCCGAAGAGTACAGCAAGAGCCTGTTGAAAGGTATAAAAGCCTACGCCAAAGAGTCCGGAAAATGGCTGTTTTGCTCCATGCCTTTGTTTCATCGGGAAACTTTGGGCATGTCAGGGATTTTGCGGTGGGCAAAAGAGTGGGGAGCGCATGGAATCATTGGTCAGCTATACAATGATCCGGAAATCGACCGGTTACTGGATGCCAATATTAAAGTTATCGCGCAGGATTTTAAGGAGCGTTTTCATAACATTCCCAATATCACCGGAGGCTATTTTGAAGCAGGTGCCATGGCCGCAGAATATTTCTTAAAAAAGGGCTTTACCCACTTTGCTTTTTATGGGTTCAAAGATATTGTCTGGTCGCGAGAACGGGCTACAGGATTTGAACAGCGATTGGCATATGCGGGATTTTCGGTACACTATTTTGAACATACCGGGCCTACTGCCGATGAATTATGGTACTACCGCCCCAGCGCGTTGAGTCGGTGGCTCAAATCGCTACCGAAACCGATTGCTTTGATGGCCTGCGATGATAATCAGGGACAACATATTACGGAAGCATGTCGGTTATCCCATATCCGTATTCCCGAAGATATTGCCGTATTAGGGGTTGACAACGACGAAATGATCTGTGAACTCTCCGATCCGCCCTTATCAAGTATTTCATTAAATGCAGAGAAGGGCGGGTATCAAGCGGCACATAGGATGGAACAAATGATCCTGACAGACACCTATAATGGTGAAGATATTTATGTCGGACCACTGCAGATTATTACTCGCCAATCCACCGATATTTATGCAACTAACGACATCCAAGTGGCGGCTTCTTTAAAGTATATCCATCATAATATTGAGAAAAACCTGTGTGTACAAGATGTATTAAAGGTGATTCCTTTATCCAGGCGTGTATTGGAGAAGCGATTTTTGGAATGTACGGGAATGCCTATCTACAAGTATATTTCGACCTTAAGGATGGAAAAATTTGCCGAAAAAATCCTACAAACAGATCATGCAATTTATGAGATTGCGCTCGATTTGGGTTACGAGGACAGCAAAAATGTAGCACGCCAGTTTAAACAGATCTATGGTTGCAGCCCTTTCGTCTTTCGTAAGAGACAACAGCTAAGGAGGTAAACTAAAATATCTTTACTTCCCCATTGACCGATTGCAATTGAATCCGGGCGTTCTGATCCTCTGGATAACGGACCGTGATCATTTTAACCTCATATGGGAGAAGAGAAAGGTAATTATCAGACCATAAAACAGGCAATACATTATCCGTCAATGACTCATTCATTAACTGTAATTCGTTGAAAAAGGAAAGCTTGTCACTTGTGTTCTTTAGTGTTATTTGCCATACTTGATAGGCTCCTTCATTCCGTAAAAATTTCTTAGCCATTTCGAGCTTAACAGGCGGTAATTCAGATAAGGGACGAAAATTTGCAAATTCCTTGCTCGGTGTATAAAACCAAGAATAGGTGTTCCAATCCAGTCTGTCCATCTGCGCACTCAGCCAATAAAAATTGTCGGCTACGGTTTGTCCATGCTCATTCAAAACGGCTAAATGCAGGAAAACGACCGGCTCTTGCTTGCCTGATGGAACCTTTATAAGCTTAACAACATGATTTGCTTTCATTTGATCAATTGGTATTACCTGCCGGCTGATCAACTGTGACTGCAGATTGTATACTTGTACAAGCAATTGGTGTTTCCGTAAATCTTGCCGCGTATCATTACTGAGGTAAATCGATCTATCATGATAGTTATATAAGGGGAGGATGGGTTGCAAGGCCTTCTTCGTACCAAAGTAAGCAGCATTTGGCATCAGGTAATAATCATATAGCTGCCAGTAAAATTCGGGCCAAGGCGAGTTTAACATCCACTGAACCACACCTCCTGCCTGTTTTCTATTCATAACATGTGCTTCAAACATTGGGCGAATCGCCTCATAATTTAACAGTTGTGCTTTAAAAGCCAGCGTTGCCAGATTAGGACTAGGGCCATATCGCTTTTGCAAGGCTTCTAGGTAGATAGACAGGCTAGCAAAATCCTTGCGTCCGGAGTGGTAGTTCCATACCGCATTGTCGGCCGGCCAACGGTATGCCGGCGGAATCATTTTTTCGATGCTTTTAATGGGCGGGATTTGTGGGCCTGGACCGACCTCCGAGTTGAAACCGTAGGCACCTCCTAATTTTTTGTCCTCGTACCAGTATACGGGAGGCACGTATTGATAGGGTCCATTCATTTTCATGCCCGATTTTCCCGATATCGTACTAGTAAACTCGCCCGCAGAGATCAGAAATGGCGTAGTCGGCGCATATTGCGCCAAGGTGTCCAGATAACGTTGTTCCAAATCCGGCGGGGGCATGGCATCACTTCCACCAAGCCAGGTGAGAATACTTGGATGGTTGCGCAACCATTTGACCTGATCGCGGAAATAAGTCGCTAATAAATCTTTTTCTTTCGGCATCAACTTGATGGCGTAGCGCTCAACCCCTTCATTGATGGGCAGGTTTTCGTCCCCTGCTTTCATCTCGAGTGGCAGACCCAAATAATCCGGCCACTCCCATTGGCAGCTCCATCCGGGCATCACTAGAATGCCGTACTGGTCACAAAGATCGTATAGATGCTGATTATTAGCCCATACGCCTTCCAATCGCAGGGCGTTAAGCCCCATATCGTGCACATATTGAATTTGTGCATGATCTTTATCAGGAAGATAACGCAAAAAAAGATCATCTACCCAACCCGCAGCTTTGATGAGTATATCACGACCGTTTATTTTATAATGTCGCCCCTGGTTGCTGTTTCGATAAGTTTCGATTTTGCGGATCCCGAACGTGAGGTAGTTGCTATCAGAAAGCTCTTGGTTTTTATTGTAGAGTTTTACAGCTGCTTTATAAAGAGATGGTGCTCCTAAGCCATTAGGCCACCAGAGCTTTGGATTTTTTATTTGAAGCTGTGGGAAGTCACGATGGTCAAACGAAACTATCCGATGGGCGAAGGGTTCGAGAACGATCTGTTTTTTTAGCTGCTGGCCGGCAATACGAAGGGCCAAGGTGATTTGCTCGGGCCTGTCGCTTGCATTTCTTAATGCAACTTGCGCCTTGAGTTCCGCATTGCTGGTATCGCAAACATCAAAGTCGCTCTCAACAAAAACGTCTTCTATAAAAACGGATCCGCTGCGCTTCAGCCGGATATCGCGAAAGATGCCCATAAAGTGATCGGCCGGTGTGGGCGCCCAGTCTACGAAGCCCATATAAAAATCGCGCACCTGTGGTGGATAAATCTTAATGAGCAGTTGGTTTTCGCCTTCTTTAATGGCGCGGCTCACCGGCAACGCAAATTGTCGGAAGGCACCGTAGATGCTGTCCTTATCGGCAATTAACTGCTGGTTAAGCCAAATATCCGCGCGATAGTTGATGCCGTCTAAATAAAGGATGACCTGTTCTTCCGAATTTAAGTTATGGATATACAACGACTTTTTGAACCACCAAGGTGATTGAAAGACTTGCGCAGGAATGCTATCCATGCGCGTGCCTATAAAAGGATCGGGGTAAACACCTGCTTCTACCAATGCCCCAAGCACGGTGCCAGGCACCAAGGCCGGATACCAGTCTCTTTCTACAACATGTGCCAGTACCTCCTTCACTTCGCTGCCCACCACTTGGCTCGAAGCCATCACCCAGCCTGAATCGAGCACATTTTCGGCAATAGGCAATGCGGTTGAAGCTTGTCTGCAGCTAGCCGTTAGCAGGCAAAAGAGGAAGCCAAGCTGTAATCTCAATGCAGTCGAAAATGACATCATTAGGGTAGGTTTAATAAATCAGTCAACGGGCGACCAACATTCCCGTTGGGTTCTTGTATATGTAATAGTGCTGCCAACGTAGGCGCAATGTCTGTCATTAAAGTAACGCGATTACTGGCTCCCTGCTTAATGCCCCAGCCCATCCATAGCAACGGAATATGCGCATCATAAGGGTTCCAGGTTCCATGACCGGTACCGGTCTGCGATGAATTACCACCTTTCCATTGCGGATAAGGGATGATGGTAATGACGCCACTACGTTCGTAATGATAACTATTAATAAGGCGTTCGCGGATTGGCTGAGCAATGGTGGCAGTGGATAAACTATCCATATCCACAGCATAAGCCACGCCTTCTACTCTGCGCAAAGCGTTTACCAAAAACGATCGTATGGCGGCTTCATTCAGTTCCTTTGCCGCTATTGTCGCATGGTTGAGATGTATTTGGTAGTTAGCGGTGCTGATAACCAGCGAGTCATAGCCAAATTGCTGTTTAAGTGCCTGATTGAGATAATCCGCACTCGCCTCTTGCGGCATATAACCGCCCGCACCTTTGTGATCAATGAAAAAGGGATTATTATGCGAGGCACCATGGTCTGCGGTTAGAAAGAATGTGTATTCACCTTTTCCTACTTCCCCGTCGAGGAAATCAAAAAATTCAGCCAAGTCCTGATCCAACCGCAAATACATATCTTCCACTTCCAGGGCATTGACACCAAACTTGTGACCAATGCCATCGGTAGAGGAAAGACTGACGGCTAAGAAATCGGGCACGTGTTCCGGGTTATTCCCAAGACGTTCCGCCCTCACCGCTTCTTTTGCAAAATCAAGGGTATAGCTATTTCCAAAAGGCGTGTCCCGAATGACTTCCAAACCATTCTTTAGTAAGGTCTCCGCCGGTATGGGGAGCGTAGGTGATGCCGTGCCTTCCAAGTGGCCTTCGTAGCGGTTATTGTCCGGGCTGCTTTGCTTATAGCTCTCAATCGGATAAAGTGTGTTCCATCCTTTTTCCAAGTATTTCCGAGCATGTTGCCGGCCATTGAATTGTTGCACCCATTGGGGTAAGGCTTTTAGGTAATAGGTGCTGCTGACCCAAGAAGCGTTAGGGCCAAACCAGTAAGCTGCATCGGCAAAATGGCCCGCGGGCAAAATACTGCCCCGGTCTTTTATGGCAATTCCGATCACTTTGCTGCGAAAATTGGTAGCTAATTTCAGTTCATCGGTAATCGTTGAGACCAGTAAATTACGCGGCGACATATGCCCCTTTCGGCCTTCTACGCCAAGCCCTTGAACCGTAGCATCTTCTGTGCAATACATGCCTTGCCCGGTGTGTTCAATAATGAAATCATTACCCGTGATCCCATGAATCGAAGGAACGCTACCGGTATACACAGCCGTGTGCCCGATAGCGGTAACGGTTGGAAGGTGATCAATATAGGTATTCTCGTGGCTAAAACCGGTTCGTAATATGCGTTTGAAGCCGCCTTCTCCATAGCGATCATAAAAACGATAAAGGTAATCCCAGCGCATTTGGTCGACAACCAAGCCCACTACTAGTTTTGGTCGTTTAAGCGCCTCCGTCTGTGCAAAGCAGCTGTAGCAATAAAAGCCGCAAAGGAAGAAAAATAGAAATCTTTTATTCATTTTCTTGTTTTTTTATCGCTTCCCTTTACCGTTGAGATAGCGTAATAGTTTTTCGGGCTCGTCTGTTTGTATAATATTGGCGCCTTTTGCAAGAAACTTGTCCAACTCGCTTAGGTCCGCTTGTTGTGCGATCATTTTATCCAGATCACCCAAGGTATTCATCCAAACGTTGGCACCCTTGTTTTTGATATGAGCTGTTACGGTATTGGTGTAAAAACTTTCGTCCAGGTGCACAATGCTTGGCTCAAACAGCGCAAGCGCCTTGTCAGCTTCTTTTAGATCGTGTGCCCTTGGCATTAGTTTAAGTGAGGAGTCGGCAGCCGTTACTTTTGCCAACTGCTTGTAATCACTGTCGAAAAAGATCACTTCCCGCTGCGCTTTTGCTTTAGCAACGGTATGCAGGATGGGATCCAACTTGTCTGTTTTAAGATCCAGATCCAGTAAAATTTTCCCCTTTGCTAGCTGTAAAGCTTCTTCCAAGGTGGGAATATGGTAGCTGGTTTGTTTGCCCCGGTGCTTCAACTGTAATCGGCTTAGCGCCTGAAAAGTAAAGCCTTCCGCATCCCCCTTTCCATTCGTTGTGCGGTCGATGGTTTGATCATGCATCAAGAAAGGAATACCATCGCTGCTTACCTTTACGTCTATTTCAACAATATCTACACCCTGTTTAATGGCGGCTTCAATGGCTGCAAGCGAGTTTTCCGGTACTTCGTGATGTACTCCGCGATGCGCGGCCACTAAGATTTTATTCCGATGTGGTTCCGCCAAAGCCTTCAGCGTCGCTTCCAGATGACCGTGTTGATGACTTTCTACCAATCCAAGGCTATCCATTACAAAGATCCGGCTCGACTGCCCATAGGTGCTTCCCGTAGGATCGGGATAGAGCAGCTCCACAAAAAATGCCTTATAGCCCGCGCTGGGAAAGTCAAAGGAATAATGAAGCTGAGCCTCGTTTCCCACGTAGTTCTTTTGGCTGAATAACCATACATTATTGCGTAAGTCAGCATCTTTAGAGGAGGCTTCCCAAACTTTTACACCCTGTAGCTTATCGGGAAGAATTTTCAACGCCAAATTTACTTTCTTCCCTTCAGTATTGATTTGCCATTCGGCAGGCGGGTATCCTTCATCCCGGAGCGTTAAGGCAAAAAAGGCATTCAACGCATTAAAGGCATCTTGTCCGTCTCCCAAATTATGCCCTACGTTAGGTACATAATGCAGCAAATTGGTTCCCGGGATACTATCGTAATAGTGTTTTATATTATCAACCACCCAATAAGGATCGTTGGTACCCATAAAAATCATTTTAGGCATTTTCAACGCCTGTCGGTAACTATAGGGATCAACCATTTGCAGGAGTGTAGCGCCGGCTTCACTTTTTGCCTGCTGCGGAATACCTAAGTTTACATAATCCTGAATTTCAACACTGTATTCTTTCCAGGTTTCAATTTGATAATCCAGACTTACGGGCATATTCAGCACATCAATCACCATTGGAGCAATTGCTATGACGCGTTGATCACTGGCCCCTGTCAGCCAAGTTGTCCATCCCCGTTTGGAAAGGCCTGACACCACAAAACGATCAGCAGGCACCATCGTATGTTTTTCAGTGAATTCCGTAACCGCATCCATGGCTTTAACAGCACTTTTTACCATGGGAAAAAGTAAAGGCCATGTGTAGTCGCCCTCTTTCTGAAACTGATGAAAGGTATAAGAAATGAGCGCATCTTCTGTCAGCCCATTGAATAGCGGTTGGTTGGGTGTTTGTTTCAATAGCGCTACACAGGCTCCATTTTTTTCTGCAAGGGAGCTTAGGTTCACTGTTAACGCATCCTGCTTATTGGTCCATCTTGGCTGTCCCTTATCCAGCGAACCGCCACTGATAAATAATAAGGCAGCACTTTGCTTTAAATTTTTCGGTACAATTACACTGAGCTGATGCGTCCAAACGATGTTTCGCCAGGTTTGAGAAGTGAGTAGCAAGCGATATACCTTCGTCTCGTTGCCAAGGCTCAAGGTATCGCGTATGATCCATCTATACGTATCATCTTCTTTCTTTAGATACTGCTGCAACGCATTTTGGGGCGTCACAGCAGTTTGGGCAAAACTGAGCCCTATATAAAAAAACACATGAAAAATTCCCGTCAGTAAGCGCTGTTTCATTCTCGCAATTTAATTAGTAAGGATTATTGGTATCTTGTAACAACCAGCATTTCGACCAAGCACTGTTTTTACCATCAGCCTGTGAAAAAGCGGTGGTCGATAATCGATCTAAAGCCTCTTGTACATGTTGCCCGTTCATATTGATTTCATCCTGCATGTAATAAAAGCGCAAGGGAAGGGCCCGCCTAAGCGCTACCGGCCCCGCTTGCAACCGAGGGTAACCGGTTCTTCGATAATCGAACCAAGCCTCCGTTGCGGCCGTCCAACTAGCAATCCACTTTTGGGTAATCAGCTGTTCAAGCGACCCATCAAAACGAACCCCTTCTGTTTCAATATACGCATTATAATTGGCGGCTAGCTGCCAGGCATCTAAAGAAGCCTCAATGGCCGCATTATAATGTTCGGCGGCATTACCCGTATTCCATCCCTTCAGTGAAGCCTCAGCCAGTATAAAATGCACCTCGGCTGCTGAAAGGAGCCGTGCCTTTAGTAAAGGTCCGGAAGCTTTCCGATAGCGCTCGTTTAAGTAAGAAACATGGGGATTAAATGAGGTCTGCCCAGGTGTTGGGTTTAAATTATAACTGGATGGCAAATTGGAGTAAGAAGGCGGAATACCTACATAATCCGGATCGGTATCAACGGAGGTATTGGCTATCATATCGGGCGACAAGTATCGCTTCCCATTGCTAATGCGATCGGTGCGCGGGGGTAAAGTGGCATCAACAACCAAAGGAATCTCCACTTTTTGGGCCCATATCGTCAGGCGGGGATCATCCAGTTGCTGCAAGGTGTTTACCAAAGTGGCACACATCTTCAATCGACGAAAATTCGACCCACCCGTATCGTCAATCTCGGTATTACTAGGCCAGGCATTGGCGCTTGTGGTACCGGGGTAGCTCATCGCAGCATCTTCATCCGCCGCTAAGATCAGCGGGTATTGATCCGGATTCGTTGCGATTTTCTCTATGCCTGCCTGCGCAAAAGAGGCCTCCTTAGCCGAAAGACGCATATAATAACGCAAGGCCAGTGAATTGGCAAAACGCCGCCAAGCCGCTGGATCACCATTATAGAACAGATCCGCCGCCGCTTCGATACCCGTATAAGAAGAAGCCGGTTGCGAGAGTAAATTGTTAGCGGTTTCCAATTCGGCTAAAATGCCATGATAAATATCGGCCTGGGTATCATATTTGGGCGTAAGATACTGTGGGTCATTTAAATTCCCTTTTAACGCATCGGTGTAAGGCGCATCACCCCATAAATCGGCAATAAGCCCAAAGACATAGGCTTTCATCACCAAGCCAACGCCCTGATGAAAGGCCTGTCCACTTTCTTCGGCACGGTTCATGAGAAGTTGGGTGTTACGTAAAATATTGTAGTAGTCTGTCCAGCTTTGGCTGCCCGCCCAATCATAATCGTTGTGGCTTTCAAACCAAGCATCTTTCTGCGTATGTTGCACAACACCGGCGATATCCTGATAGCCTAAATTGGTATACAGCTTCCCTGTTTCACTCAATATCGTTGGCAAAATAAGGTTAGGATTCACCGCCGTTTCATCTACCCCATTGGGATTCACATTCAGATCGTCCAGCTTCTTACAGGAAAACAAGAGTATTGCTATCAAGAGTAAGTAAGCGACCGGCGTTTTTATTACGTTGTTCATGGCTTTATTTCTTGTTGGATAACTAATTAGGTTAAAAAACCACTGCTATTTTGAAACCGATCGGCATGACCCACGGGTTTACATTATAGCGTTCAATCCCTTGTTTGAACTGGGTACCTGCCTGTGTTCCGGCTCCGGGTTGAAAAGCCGTTTCGGGGTCGATCCCGATTTTCGATTTCGTCCATAAGATAATATTACGACTGTAGATGGAAACGTTGGCCGATTGCATACCCAGCTTTTTAACGAAGTCGCCAGGCAGCTCATAACCAAGCGAGATTTCCCGGAGCTTTATAAAGTCGGCATCAAAGGTAGCAGCGCTCATAAAGTCCCAGGGGTAATTATCGCTCAAGGGTATGATTTTAGTACCTTCGCCCCCCAAATTTTCGGTATAGCCAACAATATTGCCATCGTCATCATATTGTGCGATAACACCGGGGTTAAAAGCGCCAAAGTTATAGGTCTGCCCTTCCATTGTAAAAGGAAGCCCACCGCTTTCGGGGGTTGGTCCGCCCACAATGCGGAACTGGTTGCCACGCACAACCACCAGGTCATTGTTCACCAGGTAATCACGTAGCGCTTGCCCGCTCATACCATTTGGATTGATCAGCTGGTCAAGGAAGCGCTGCGTTTTCATGTCCGATTCATAATAGCGATAGGTTTGGGAAACGAATTTGCCTCCTTTACGCCATTCGAGTGAGAAATTCAGGCTAAAGCGTTTATAGCTAAGGCCCGACTGTAAGCCGATGCTAAAATCGGGATTGAAATTACCGATTTTGGTGCGTGTATTGGTCATCGATATACTCTGCCAGGAGCCATTTTCGTCGAGGATCGGATAACCATAATAAGGCGAATTAACGTCTTTCACTGTAACGAGTTCCGCATCGTAGAGATCACCAATTTCATCTCCTATATAGGTACGGGCACCGCCCTTGGCGTCCGACCATAACTCATAGTATTCCAAGCCATCTGATAATTCCATAATGCGTGTTCTGTTTCTCGACCAGTTGACATTGATATCCCAATTCCAGTTGGTCGACTTGATCGGTGTGCCGCCTAAACTGAGTTCCCACCCTTTGCTTACCAATAAGCCGGCATTGATGTTTTTAGAGGTATAACCACTGGAGCTGGGCAATTGAATGGGAATAATCTGGTTCCGATTATCCACTTTATAATAGGTGCCGGCAAAACGTAATCGATTATTAAATAAGGCAAAATCCAAACCACCTTCGTAGGATGTACTTTGCTCCGGCTTCAGGTCGGGGATGAGTAAAGCGCTCGAAGAGCCAAGGCGAACCACATTACCCCAGGGGTCCATATTTTGTAAAACGTTGATCAAGTTATAGGGACTCGTGTCATTACCGGCTCTCGCCCAGCCACCGCGCAATTTCAACAGATCGATCTGATCGGGTAATTTAAAAGCATCATTCAATAATACACTTAAGGAGGCGGAAGGGTAAAAATAGGAACGATTGTTTTTTGGCAAGGTGCTCGACCAATCGTTTCGCGCAGTTAAATCCAGATAAATGAAATCTTTGTAACCTACGTTAATTAATCCATATATACTGTGAATGGCTTTTTCACCGATGTAACTGTTGTAACGTAAACTTGTCGGAGCGATATTGGATAAGGTATATAAGTTGGGTATTGTTAAACCGCTTCCATTAATCGAGGCATTGATGACATTTTCATTGCGCTGATAGCGGGTGTTTCCGCCTATTGACGTATTAAAGCTCACATCGTTAAAGCGTTTCTGATAACTAGCGAGGAAATCAATATTCTGTTCCAGGTTATTTAAGTTAGTGATACCGTAGGCTCCTTTCGGATCATTGGAATAGCTATACGGAACTTTGGTTTCTCTCTTTTCGTGATAAAGATCGAGTGCATAGCGTCCCATTAAACTTATTTCGGGCGTAATTTGCCAATCGGCACGTATATTACCGAAAACGCGATCGCGCTTAAAGGCATTGTTCACTTCATAGGCCAGAAAATACGGGTTATCATAGTCGCCCAAACTTTGCGAACGCTGCACCACCCCCTCTTGTCCGGGCAGCCAATAGTCTTTTAAAACCAAAATATTAATATGAGGTGCTACGGCATAAGCCCATTGAAGGGGATTGGTACCTCGATTGCCTGCGGGCCGATTATCAGAGCCATTACGACTGAAATCAATCTGCGAGCTGAGCTTAAGTTTATCGGTCAATTTCAAGCTGCTGTTGAGGTTCAATGAATTCCGACTCAGATCGCTATTCGGAATAAGGCCTCGATTCATCATATTAGAATAAGAAATCCGATAAGTAATCTTCTCCGTATTGTTAGCGATGGACACCCCATTAATAGAGGTAATACCCGTTTGTACAAATTCTTTAATATTGTTCGGATGAGAGACCAACGGCATGGCGACAGGGTTACCCTCCGCGTCTAGCGGACTGTTCCATTGAATGGCTTGATAGCCACGGTCAAGTTCGGGGCCTAAAGCGCCTGCCGATCCTTCTTCAATGGTGAGCGTCCCATTAGGAGTACTTTCCGGCGTAAAAGGAATAACCCCTGCGGCGAAGCGATGATGCATATCCAGGTATTTGTACGGCACATCGAATACCGTATTGCTGGTCACATTAATTTGCACCTTATCTAAACCGCTACCACTTTTGGTGGTGATCAATACCACGCCATTGCCCGCCCGTGAACCATAGAGCGCCGCGGCACTCGGCCCTTTCAGGATCGAAATGCTTTCAATGTCATCCGGATTCAGGCTGGCCAAGGCATTTCCATAATCTACGTTGTTGTCGGTACCTACCTGACTGACATTATTAATCGTGTTGGCAATCGGTACACCATCCACTACGAAGAGCGGTTGGTTATCCGAACTCAAGGATTTTGCTCCCCGAATGACCATGCTAACGGAAGAACCGGTTGAGCCCGTAGAGCTGATACTAACGCCTGGCACCTTACCGGTAATGCTATTGAGTACATTATCCTGTGCCACTTTGTTAATATCCTTGCTGCTCAACTCCCCTACCGAGTAGCCCAATGAGCGTGTCGAACGCTTGATGCCTAAGGCGGTAACCACCACCTCATCCAGCCCTTCCGTCCGTTCTTCCAAGGCCACGCGCAACATACGTTGGCTACCTACGCGTACTTCCTCTTCTTTATAACCGACAAACGTGAATACGAGAATTGCTTGTTCATCGGGTACTTCAATACGGAAGGTACCGTTCATGGAGGTCGTAGTGGTTCTTCCGTTTTCTTTAACTTTAATACTAACACCAGGGAACGGCCGGCCATCGGTGGCCGAAGTTACCACGCCCTGAATAGAGATAGCCTGCCGGTTGACGGAAACGGCATCTGCGTGCGCAGCGGTAGTCAGGACCCCGTTCCCAACCGAAGCCGACGCGCTTATCGGTAGTCCGAGCTGGTACAGCACCGCTAGCGAACAAATGAGCAGTTTGGGCGTGCTTGGTAAATTGAATTTCATAAATTCCTTATTTTGATTTTTTCCCTTTTTACAGCAGATGATTTTGTTAGCTGATCAATTATACTACTACGGATAAGTAAAAAAAGGCTATCAAATACAATGGTAATTTTGAAATAATTACTTGTTTAACAATACGTTGTTGTTTTGTTAATATAATATTAACGTTAAGCAATGAGCATTTTAGGTTTTAGCTGATCGCGTAATAACTGCTTTGCTTTTACCAGCTGATTTTTGACCGTATTCTTGGAGATGGAATAACTGTCCGCTATTTCCTGATAGGATTTACCATCTACAAAACACATATAAATAATTTCCCGTCGTTTATCGCTTAAGGCATTCATCGCGGTTTGGATCATACGATAACGCCGCTCCCTTACACCAATGGGGTCCTCTTTTTGGCAACTTTCGTTGATATAGGATTGAAAAGCAATGCGATTTCGTTTTTCGCGCTTGATGTGGTCGAGCACGAGATTACGCAGGCAAGTAAATAAAAAGGAACGGAAGTTCTGTTCGGGCTTTATCCTGTTTTTGTTATGCCAGATCTTGGTAAAGAGATCATGCACCATATTTTCTGCTTCTTCCGTATCGCGAAGCATATGCATGGCAAATTTAAAAGCATCCAGTTTGTAGGCTTTGTACAATTGATTGAAGGCATTATTGTCGCCCTGCTTCACTTGCTGCAGGAGCGTTGCATGTAGGTCCGTTGACATAAGCTGTTTAATTTGATTATTCAACGAAATTATCGGTGAAAGCTCCTCCTTGGTGACGCATTTTGCGCTTAATAAACCTCAATCTGCGTCAATCCTAAAATTTTGATTTCAAGTAGCCCGATTTGAATATTGCCACGTATGATATAATGAGCATCCGATTGGTGAAGGTGCTAACTTAAGACAAACCTGCATATGATGCGACATCATTTCATTTTTTATGCGATCTTTTTATTATTCAGTATAACGCTTCGAGCACAACCTAAAGTGGCGGAAGCGACCCTGATTTTTCCTTTGCAGGCAAAACATGTCCACGGTAGCAGTTTGGCCGTTTTACCGAACGGAGATGTATTAGCGGCCTGGTTTTATGGCAGTGGAGAACGAGGGGCCGATGATGTTTGCATTATGGGATCCAGAAAGCGCGCAGGGAGCAAAACTTGGTCCACGCCTTTTCTAATGGCCGATACGAAAGGTATCCCGGATTGCAATCCTGTATTGTTCTTGAATCACAAAAAGCAGTTGTATCTCGCGTGGATTGCCGTACAGGCGAACCGTTGGGAGCAGTCGATCTTGCGTTATCGCGTAGCTGATGAATATGAAGGTAGTGCGGCCCCCAACTGGGGCTGGCAGGACAATATACTCTTAAAACCCGATAGTAGTTTTGTGCAGGAACTTAAGGAGAAGTTATCGATGTTGCCCGATCAACAACATGGCTGGGCAGCCTACGCACCACCTTATGATGAAATGATCGTAACCAATGCACAAGATCCCGCCAAACGTAGCTTCGGTTGGATGACACGCATTAAACCCCTGCTATTGGCCGACAATAAAATATTGTTGCCTTTATATTCCGATGGCTTTAACTGCTCCCTCATCGCCGTATCCGAAGACGATGGAAAAAGTTGGCGACCAAGTAAACCCATCGCGGGCCGGGGAAACATTCAACCCGCATTAATAAGACGGAAACAGGGCGATATTGTAGCCTATATGCGCGACAGCGGGGATGCGCCCGCACGAATTCAACAAAGCATCTCAATGGATGGCGGTGAAACATGGACGGTAGCAAGAAAAACGGAGATTCCCAATACCGCGAGTGTGGAGGTCATTCGCTTGCTCGATGGGCGGTGGCTATTGGTAGGTAACGATGTGGATGATGGACGCTATCAACTCAGTTTGTATTTATCCGAGGACGAAGGCACTTCCTGGAAACTCAGCACCCTGCTTGAAGCAGACGACAAGAAAAAACTTTCCTGTTCTTACCCGTCAATCGTCCAATCGACCGATGGCTTTATCCACCTCAGCTATTCTTACCATGTGACAAGCGATAAAAAATCAATAAAGTATTTAAAAATTTCTCCAGATGATATTAAATAAAAAGAAGATTTACCAAGTGTTGCTTCTATGTTTGGCTCTTCAACCTTTTGGATGGCGAACGGCTATTGCCCAGGATCGGTTCAAACAGGAATATGTCATAAAATATTACACCCATGATCGAAAAATGAATAGTGCGAAAGTTTTGAGTGATCGAAATGGGCGGATTCAATTTTTGCAGACAGGTCGTTTATTAAAGCCTTTTGATGGCAAATTGCTCTTTCCGGGCAGGCTATCGGCCGACATCACTTATCGTTATGACTCCTTGGAAACTTTTAGAGATATCATCCTATATCAAAACAATTTTGTGTACCTGACTGACCAGCATGTTTACAGCAATGCCTGGGCAGGCACCTGTTTATTTAAACATCATTTACCGAAAGCAAAATTCATGTCAATGGACGAGGCAGGGAATATTCTTCTCACTGATGGGCAACAGATCAGATGTTATGCGATGGATGGGAAACCGCTAGCAAGTACCCGTGTCAATGACGAACTTAAAGCCGTGTATTACGATCCTCAACATCAACTTTTCTGGTTGCTCAGTAATCAGGCCCTATATAATTATAGTTTACAAAACAAGCAGGTACACACCGTTTATCGGGGGAGTGATTTTAGCTGCTTTACGCTTAATGAAACCGGAAAGCTACTGGTCCTTGCCAAATCAGATCGGTATAGCCTATTCAGTATAGAAAAGTCAACGGATGGACAAGTAAGGATGATACAGCAAGGCGACTGGGATGATCGGCTGCCGGCGCAACCGGTGAACACAGTTCAGTATGTCGATGGAACGCTTTGGTTTGGATCGATGCATGGGGCTTTTAGGCAACAGGAGAATGGGACTTTTGATTATTATCAAAGTGGCCGCTGGTTGCCGGGCGACACGGTATATTCGCTTGCCAAAGGGCCTGAATCAACGGTGTTAATAGCTACGAACAAAGGTTTGGCCCGCTTGCACCATAAAGCAATGAGCTTGGAAGAGAAAGCCGCCTATTATGACAAACAAGTGCGCGAGCGGCATATTCGATACGGTTTGAATGCGACACTGAAAGGCTTGAAGGAAGGAAATTTACGAACAGGCATTTTGTCCGATTCTGATAATGACGGTTTATGGACGTCCATGTATCTGGCAGCGGAGGCCTTCCGTTACGCTACGACCAAAGATTCCGATGCCTTGCTTAATTGCCGCGAATCTTTATTGGCCATGGAGCGCCTTTATAGCGTGAATCCTTTAAAAGGCTTTCCATCACGATCATTCGAACGAATCGGTCACAAGACAGATCTTGCCGATAGCAAGGTTTGGTTGGATGCGCCTGATGGTTGGTGGAGCTGGAAATCCACTACCAGTAGTGATGAGGCAATTGGTCATCTTTTTGTTTTTTCGGTACTGGCCGAGGTGGTAAACGACCCTTGGGTGAAAGAAAAAGCCATTACACTGATGGATTCCCTGATGTCGCATATTGTGGCTAACGATCTTTATCTTGTTGACCATGACGGAAAGCCGACGTTGTGGGGGAAGTGGAACCCCGCTTATGTCAATCAATTTCCGACAAACATAGGCGATCGAAAATTAAACTCGTCCAACATCATATCCATGTTACAATCAGCCTATTACTTCACTAAAAAAGAAAAATACCGAGATAAGGCGTGGGAATTAATGGATAGGCACGGATACTATGAAAACCTGATGCGGCCGATGAAAGGTATTGGACAAGCCGATGAAAAAGCTGATGATTATAGCAAGATGCTTTCTGAAAGGTGGAATCACTCCGACGATGAGATGTATTTTTTAGGCTATTGGGGCTTGTATCGCTATGCCTTAAATGATACATTAAAGAATAATTTTCGAAAAGCAATTCTGGATCACTGGGAATTCGAACGACCGGAAAAAGATGCGCTGTGGAATTTCTTCGCTGCTATGGTTGGCGAAAAGAACTTTGACAGGGATGCATCCCTATGGTTTTTGCGCGAATTCCCCTTAGATCTGATCAACTGGCAAGTGACGAACAGTGTCCGAAAAGATATCAGGCACTTGGAGGAGAATTTCATGAATCAAAGCACGGATGCCGTTCTTTCGCCCAAAGAGCGTCCCGTACACCGACATAATCGAACGACGTTTATTTTGGATGAAGATAGCAACGGAACGGAAGAGTTTAGTGCGGGTGATATTTGGTTACTCCCGTACTGGTTCGGACGGTATCTGGAAGTAGTGAAGTAGTAGCAGTGACAGTGACACCTGCCTACTGGCAAGTAGACTAACATAAACCAAGGCTGACTGCCGATGGCTGATCGCCGATAGCAGATTGCTACAAACCTGTTACAAAAGCGATTCTTCTTTTGGCACAAGCTTTGATTAGTTATTAG
This sequence comes from Olivibacter sp. SA151, assembly GCF_054130995.1. NCBI lineage: Bacteria > Pseudomonadati > Bacteroidota > Sphingobacteriia > Sphingobacteriales > Sphingobacteriaceae > Olivibacter > Olivibacter sp. SA151. Next base: position 5,368,440 of record NZ_CP096391.1, read on the forward strand.
TAAGGTTTAGGTTGATTAAAAATAGAAAAACGTCCAAGCATCCCCAAAAGCTGGGCGTTTTTCATTTTAAGGCAGCGGATCCGGAGGCATTAACCAATCGATATACATAAGGCCCTAACCTCTTCTCATACTGATCGCTAATGTAAAAATGATATGGGAATTTGATTAGAAGCACACCTTATCCTCAGCAAAAAGAAATAATTCGTAATATTGCAAAACATTTGCTAAATCGAATTAGGAACAAAAAGAAACTATTCGTAGCGAATCAACATATGTAAGCTAGCTAACCAAGCTTTTTAGAACGAAATGAAAAACCGACGAATTACCTCATTTGTAACCGACCCTTTAACCGATTTCAAACATTTTCTATTGCATATTACGAAGAATAACAACTTGATGCCCATTAGTTAAACATCATTATAAACACAAAACAAATCTTAAATTTATGACAAAACACAGCAAATGGATTGCGCTATGCAGCATTCCCATTCTCAGCTGCGCAGTGGCTAGGGAAAGCCTTTATGCAGCTGCCCGACCGGTTATTCGGTCAGCTTATGAAACATCGCTTCAGCAGCGGACGATCCGTGGAAAGATCACGAATGTAAACGGAACAATGCCGCTGATCGGCGCCAGTATTAAAATTAAAGGCATGCAGGGAGGTACCTCAACCAATCAAGATGGGCTCTTTGAGCTCGCCTTACCCCAGGTACCGGTAACCCTCGTTATTTCATCGCTTGGTTACATTACCAAAGAAGTTGCTGTTACCGATCAGCAAAATCTAAACATTCAATTACAAGAAGATGCAAACAACTTGGAAGAAGTGGTGGTGGTTGGTTATGGCTCGTTGGATAAACGTGAGCTTACCAGCGCAGTATCCAACTTAAAGCAGCGTGATTTAGTTGCCGGTACGGTATCGCCACTACTGGCCATTCAGGGAAAGGTTCCAGGTCTAAACATCGCTTCCAATAATGGCTCTGATCCGAACGCCAGCGTTTCCATTCAGCTCCGTGGTGTCAATTCGGTCAAGGCCTCACAAGGACCTTTAGTCGTTATTGACGGCGTTCCCGGAGGCGATATCAATTCCGTTGCCAAAGAAGATATTGAATCCATTAACGTACTTCGAGATGCATCGGCTGCTGCAATCTACGGTACACGAGCCTCCGGTGGTGTGATTTTGGTTACTACCAAGCGACCACAACCCGGTAAGGCAACCGTTAACTTTACATCGGAGTATTTTATTGAAAGTGTTCGTAAACGACCCGATGTCCTTTCAGCAGAAGAATACCTTGCCCATGGCCTTGGAGAAGACAATGGCGCTCGTACCGACTGGTATGACGTCATCACAAATAAAAATCCCTTCAGTCACCGCCAAGTGGTAAATGTAAGTGGTGGTTCCGAAAACGCCAATGTGTACACCACCTTTTTCAAACGCGACGCCAAAGGTATATCAATTGGTTCGCAACGCGGGGAAATTGGTGGAAGGGTAAACACCAATTTCAAATTCTTCGATGGACGTGCGGAATTGAGCACCAATGCCAGTTATAATCAAGTAGATGCCGATTTCCCCGGGAACAGTGCGCCAGGCAACTTCCGTGATGAAAACAACAGCCTCTATAATATCGCCATTGGCTTAGACCCCACTATCTCACCATACGACCCATCGGATCCCTCCGGCTATAATGTCTTAACCGGAGGCTATAATACCTGGAATCCCTTGGCAGAAGTGATGTTACGTAAAAAACAAAATCAATATCGCTACCTACTGGCCAATGCCACCTTAAAAGTAAACCTGACGGAAGACCTTTATACAACCGCTATGGTGGGTATCAAAAACAACAGCGAACATCCCAGTTTCTTCCGTTCGGCCCAGCACCGGGTGTCACGCGAGCAAAATGTGGATGGCTATGCCAAACAAGAATACAAACGTTGGCAAGACCGTATAGTCGAGTGGACAGTAAACTATAGCAAGCGTTTCGAAAACCATCAGATCACCGCGGTAGCCGGTTACAGTTATCAGGACTTCAACGGACAGGGGTTCTGGGCGGAAAACTCCAACTTTCCGGTTGATGGGCTGGAAGAACACGATATGGGTTCAGGTACCTGGCTGGCTGATGGCCGTGCGGGTTTGGGCTCTTGGAAGGACCCATGGGTTAAACTGGCCGCTTTCTTCGGACGCGTTAATTATTCGTTCAAAGATCGTTATATCATCACAGCCAATCTCCGTCACGAGGGCTCTTCCAAATTCGCTCCTGGAAATCGCTGGGGCACCTTCCCCGGTGTATCGGCAGGTTGGCGGCTCAGCGAGGAACCTTTCATGCGTAAGCTTTCTTTTATTGACGACATCAAGATCCGCGCTGGTTACGGTGAAACCGGCAACGAAGGTTTCGGTGCCGAGGTATCAACCCGGATGTATTCGGCCGACACCTGGTGGCCGTTCGCCGGAAACTGGAACCGTACTTTTGGTGTTAAACACAACCAAAACCCGAATATCCGTTGGGAAATCAAAAAAGAATATAATGTCGGAATGGATTTCACCATTCTGAATAATAAATTAAGTGGTCGGTTCGACTACTATAAGCGGGTTATAGACAATCTGATTTATGAAATCAGTGTATCACAACCGCCCGCCATCCATGATAAAACAACCATGAACGTGGGCAGCATGGAAAACCAAGGTTTCGAGTTTGAATTAAATTACAATGTAGTAAACAAGAACGATTGGACTTACACTACTTCCCTTGTGGCCTCTCATAATAAAAGTAACTTGCGCACACTCTGGGGCAGCCAGACCTTTATGGACGATAAAAACTTCCCCGCACCTGGATCTCCGGGTACTGCAGTACGCCTTTATCCCGGTGAAGCGATTGGCCAATTCTATATCTGGCAATTTGCAGGCTTCACCGACGATGGTCAATGGCTGTTATATAACAAAAACAACGAAGTCATTCCGGCAAGTGATAAAAAACTCGATGATAAACGCTTCATCGGCAATGGTATCCCGAAATTACAGTTATCTTGGAATCATGCCATATCCTATAAAAATTGGGACGCCAGCATCTATCTCCGCAGTTGGTTAGGCTATGATGTGTTTAACATGACCAAAATGTACTATGGCATAGCTAACGTGACCGGTAGGAATGTATTGAAAAGCGCTTATGATGAACTTGGCAATGTAAAAGGTGAAAAACAATTGAGCGATTACTGGCTCGAAAACGGAAACTTCCTAAAGGTAGATGCCATTAGTTTGGGTTATACTTTTAATAAAAAATGGATCGGCCCCTTTAAAAATATCCGTGTGTATGCAACCGGACGAGATCTCTTCGTTTTCACCAAATACAGCGGTCTTGATCCCGAAATCAATATCAATGGCTTAACACCCGGCTTTGAGGAGCTCGATGTGTACCCACGCACGCGCACCTTTATGTTCGGTTTACAGGCGAGTTTTTAACCTTTAACAAATGCAATGATGAACAAACTTTTCACATATACCTTATTATCGCTTTTGGTACTGCTAGGCAGTTGCACCAAGCTCGATCAGGAATTTTATAGCCAGGTCACTCCTGAAACCTTTTTCAAGAGTGAAAAGGACATTCTGGCCGCCCTCAACCGTCCGTTTACCCACGCCCGCTGGTATATGGGTGAAGACCGCTGGCAGTTACAGGAACAAACAGCTGACAATTTTGCCATTACAACGAAAGGACCCCACTGGTACAATGGCGGTACGAATGAACGTTTTCATTACCACACGTGGACGCCTGATGAAGGATGGATCTGGGGAACCTGGCGTGGTACATTGATGGGCATCGCCCTGGCATTGGACGCACGCAGTGATTTGGAGAAGTTGGACTATACCAAATTTGCTTTGACACCGGAAGATCAGACATCCCACGTAAACCAGCTTAATACGCTGATTGCCTATTTCTATTTACGCGGCCTAGACTATTTTGGAGGAATGCCTATCTTCAATAACCTGGAAGGAGAGAGTTTACCGCGCAATACCGATCAGGAGGTCTTCAATCACATTGAACAATTATTAAAAACGGCTATGGCGACTTTGCCCAAGAAGGAAGCCGGACAGAAGGAAGCAGGTGAGTTGAAGCAAGCGGCCGCAGCCATGATGCTAACCCAACTCTATTTTAACGCCGAGGCCTACATTGGTAAACCTATGTACGCCGAAGCCCAGCAACTAGCACAGGCTATTATCGATGGTCAATACGGCTCTTACCAGCTCGATCCGACCTGGTATGGCCCGCACAGCTTTAAAAACAATGAATCGCCTGAAATCATCTGGTCCATCCCTTCCGAGTTCAACAAGCTGCAGTACGATTGGTTTTACGGCAATTTCTATCATTATAACAGCCGACAATATTTTGATCAGGATATGGGGGCCGACAACGGCACGCATTTAAGCCCGTCCCGGCGCCCCGATTCCAGCTTATATAAAAATGAGTGGAAACTGGGTTCACCATTTGAGAAGTTTGATGCAGCTGATCTTCGCAAAAGGTCATACCACTATTTAGGAAGCGGCAATTACGAAGGTATGTTTTTGAACGGGCCGCAACTGAAACCTGATGGCGGTGTAATTGTGGGCACCCAGGAATATAAAGACAGGGCACTTGTGCTACGCGACCAAGTGGGGCGTTTCAGCGAGGTTGGTCCAGGTAAAAAGTACAGCGGTATTTCTCAGCTTCCTTCTAAAATGTCGGAGGGCGAAGAGAATACCGGTATTCGATTAGTAAAAGTGCCCATTCCCACTTTAGCCGAAAACACCTTGCGTTGGGGAGCGGATAATCCGGTTTTGCGACTGACCGAAGTGTATTATATACTGGCCGAATGCAAATGGCGCAGCGGAGATCTGGCCGGTGCTGCCGAACTCATCAATACCGTACGGAGGCGCAATTTCGAGAATGGGGTAGATCCCAATCCGGTACGTGTCGATAATTTCGATAAATACCGCTTTTTAGATGAGTGGAGTATCGAGTTTTTGGGCGAAGGCCGCAGACGTACGGATCTGATCCGTTGGAATATGTTCACCACCGAAAACTGGTGGGATCATCAAGCCTCGCAATCTGATCACCTGAAACGGTTCCCGGTACCTACACAGGCTATTTCCGGAAACAATAATTTAACCCAAAATCCGGGATATTAATATTTCAGATTTCGAAAACCTTGAAGAGGCTACATAGCCTTTCTTCAAGGTTTTTTCTCGTTATCAGCAGACCGATAAAAACGTAAAAAAAACAATTATTTTTCCAAACATTCATCGTGTACAAGTGTTCACTTTAATGTACATACTTCATATTAGTCTAATTGTTCAGAGCTCTAGTGAAAACTGGAGCTTTTTTCTTTCGAACAAACCAAAAACGTTCTTTTAAAAACATAAAAATTGTTAAATCGATAGGAAAGAGCGAAGCTTGGTATAGCTTTTGTAACTAACTAGCTATCAATACCAACCCTTATGTGTTTAACGTTAGAATCATTAGGTTTCCTACTGGAAACCGATGTGCAGACTGACTGTACAGGAACTTTTAGATATATTGCATTAGAAAACGATCATATTATTTCCGAAAATCCCATCACAAAGGAACTTGAAGTCAACAATTTACAAGTATACGAATGGGAATCCTTGTCGCTGAAGCATTTAAAAGGTATTTTCCACGGAGAGCCATTAGGTATATTACAGGAAGAATAACATTACACCGCAAATGGCACGGACTTTGCAAGCGTATATGTAGGTTTAGGTTGATTATAAAAAATGGCGAACGCCCGGCACCCCAAAAGCTGGGCGTTCTCATTTATTTTTGAACAACCTCCACCGCCATCGTCATATGAATGCAAGCTCAAGGAAGGATGGGTACGATGTCCGCTCAACACTGATGGGAAGTGCGAGCCAAATCTTCAACTCTTTATATTACTAATTATAATCGTAACATAAAAAAATAGCAGAATTCCGGTATTGCGATTAGTTGGTAGAGTAACTAATTTGGCTATTCACAAAATAACGCTTTTTATAAACTGTTAAATTAAATTGTTAAATCATGGAAACAAAACCAGCAAAACAACCGATTTCAGTCCACTCGGAGTCAGCAGAACAGCTCCTTCCATTAGACACCGAGACCCTGTACAACACCTACGGAGGGTCTATTCTTCCATCAGCGCCCGAAATTTATGACTCGATTGTAGACTTTGTTAGGCGCGGCATCAAAGCACTGCTGTAAGCAAACAATTTCCGTTTATTAAATGTATTGTCTTATAATAAAGACAATAATTATTGGATGCCTACCCAGCGCATATCTTAGTCTTGGGTAGGCAACAACTTACTTACTATGAGCCAAAAATTGATATTTCCTGCAGATATAGTTGAATATACTGCAGAACAGCATTTCTTTGCGCATAATAATAGAAGTAGAATTATTTATCTCACGGTACTCTTTGCCATTCTCGCTGCTTTTATATCCTTGTTTTTTATCCGCGTCAGCGTTAGTGTCAATGGCGGAGGCATCCTTACCTCAGCCATCGAGAGAAATACCATTAAAGCACCTGTTTCCGGTCGAATCGACCAAGTATTCGTCAAACTCAATCAAGAGGTCAAAGCAGGCGACACCTTATTTCGTATACAAACCAATATCTTAGAAGAGCAATCGGGCTATTTAAGTAAAAGAAGTGCAGAACTACATCAGCGCATTAGCGATCTGGAGAAACTCACGCAATTAGGCAACAGCGTCAGTACAATAAAAAGCCTGCCGCTATCATCACCTCTATATCGGCAACAATTCAATCTTTACAGACAGCAATACCTAGAGGCACATTTACAGCTGGATAATGCGCGGACGATCTACCAGCGTAATAAAACCTTGCATGAAAAAAAGGTGTTATCAGATGCCGAATTCGATAAGTTTAATTTTGACTATAAAACAGCGCTTAGCAAACAAAAGCTATTGGAAGAACAACAAATTAGCCAATGGCATACCGATTTGAATCACCTTCGAACTGAGTTAATGGAGCTATCTTCTCAAAACGAAAAGTTTGAGCAAGAGCGAGATCTATACACCGTAAAAGCACCTATTGACGGGTCATTGCAACAATTAAACGGCATTTCTCCGGGTAATTTTGTCTCCGCGGGCGAGTCGGTAGTAGAACTATCGCCCAGCTCGGGCCTCATCGCGACCGTAAATGTCGCACCGAAAGACATCGGTTTATTACAACTGCATATGCCGGTCAATTTACAAATTGATGCTTTCAATTACAACGAATGGGGTATGGCCAAAGCCAGTGTGATCGACATTTCAAAAGATGTTTATCTAAGTCAGGATCGCATGCCGATGTTTCAGGTCAAATGTAAACTAAAAAATCATTCACTTTATTTAATGAATGGCTATGAAGGTCGTTTGAAGAAAGGCATGAGCTTCCAAGCCCGATTTCAGGTAACGAAACGGACGCTTTTCCAGCTGCTTTACGATAAAGCGGATGATTGGTTAAACCCGGCAAAAAGAAGCACTTCTTCCGTATAAACATAATAGCGCTCCTGATGAAAAAAATAAAAGTTAAGCAGCACGACATCACTGATTGCGGCGCCGCCTGCCTGGTTTCTATCGCAGCCCATCACCGATTGAAACTTCCCATAGCGCGCATCCGGCAACTGGCCAATACCGATAAAAAAGGCACCAATGTGATGGGCATGATCCAGGCCGCAAACAAGATCGGTTTTACCGCAAAAGGTGTTAAGGGACCGTTCGATAGCCTCTTCAAAATACCACTTCCGGCCATCGCCCACATGGTGCTAAAAAACGGCCTGCATCACTACGTGGTACTCTATAAGGCCGCCGATAAGTATATCGAAATAATGGACCCTGCTGATGGCCGACTTCACCGTTTAACCCATCAGGAATTTCAAACCCAATGGAGTGGCATACTCATCTTGTTAGCTCCCGGGGAAGAATTTACAGCACGTACCGAAACCGTCTCCGTTACCAGCAGGTTTCTCTTTCTGCTAAAACCTCACCGTTCCACCTTGTTTCAGGTGCTATTTGGTGCTGTAATTTACACAATCCTTGGCTTATCAACAGCCATCTTCGTACAAAAAGTTGTAGACCAAGTACTGCCCAATGAGAATCTCAATCTCCTCAATTTGATGGGGCTTATTATGGTTGTGCTTCTCCTGCTGCAGTTTTTCATCAATCATTCCAAAACTATTTTTACGTTGAAAAGCGGCCAGCAAATTGATGCACGCCTCATACTCGGTTATTATAAACACCTACTGCGTTTGCCTCAACAGTTCTTTGATACCATGCGCGTAGGCGAAATCATATCACGCATCAATGATGCAGTTAAAATCCGAACCTTTATCAACGACGTACTGGTAAATTTTGCGGTGAACGTATTCATTGTCATCTTTTCCTTTCTCTTGATGTTTACCTATTACTGGAAACTCGCCTTGATTATGGTTGTCCTAATTCCTATTTATGGCATCATCTATTACATTTCGGACCGACTGAACAAAAAGACGCAGCGCGCCTTAATGGAGCATTCAGCCGATCTGGAAACTCAACTGGTCGAATCTGTAAACGCCGCAGGTACCATCAAGCGTTTTGGACTAGAAGACTTTGCGAATATTAAAACCGAAAATAGGTTTATCAAACTTTTACAAACGGTTTATCGCTCTTCTGTCAATGCCCTTTGGATTACCAATTCGAGCAGTTTCTTTTCCGGATTGTTTACGGTTATTCTACTGTGGGCCGGTGCCAACTTTGTCATTGAAGGGCATATAACACCGGGAGAACTTTTATCATTCTACGCGATCATCGGCTATTTCACGTCCCCTGTAAGCAGTCTTATCGGCATGAACCGCAGTATACAGGACGCAGTAATCGCTGCCGACCGACTTTTTGAAATCATGGATCTGGAACGCGAAGAGGAAGAGAACAAGGCGATTCTATATCCCGAAGATATCGGCGATATTACCTTCAAAGACGTTACGTTCCGATACGGTTCGCGCGCCCCGGTGTTTGAACACCTCCATCTGCAGATTAAAAAAGGGCATATTACCGCCATCGTAGGCGAAAGCGGTTCCGGAAAAACAACCATACTATCGCTCCTCCAACGAATATATCCCATAGAAGAAGGCGGTATATTTATCGGGCAGTTAGACATTAAATACATCACAATAGAAAGCCTCAGGCAATCCATAGCCGTCGTCCCGCAACAGATAGACCTTTTTGCGGGAAATGTCATCGATAACATTGCCGTCGGTGATCTCTCACCAAACATTAATCGCATCATTGAGATATGCACGGTATTAGGAATGATGCCTTTTATTGAGAAACTACCTGGTGGCTTTAACACCTATTTAGGAGAAAATGGTACGGCTTTATCAGGAGGACAAAGGCAACGCTTAGCCATCGCTAGGGCATTATACAGAAACCCTGAAATCCTGATCCTCGATGAAGCCACTTCTTCCCTGGATTCTTCTTCCGAGCAACATATACAAGAGGCAGTCAACCAACTACGCAGCCAGGGAAAAACCATCATATTAATTGCACATCGACTAAGTACCGTTATAAATGCCGATAAAATCATTGTCATGCAGAACGGACAGGTAATTGAAGAGGGTGGGCATCGCGAGCTTATGGAGAAAAGAGCAGCCTATTATGCCATGTGGAAGCCACAAACACCATTTTTAGAAGATAACGTAATATAATAGCAAAGATACAAACCGTAAAGATTACACAATCATGAAACTATTTATGTACATCGATCGTGTTAACCGACTACACGAGCTCATCAAAAGGAAAAGTACCGGAAAACCGGAAGTCTTGGCCAAAAAATTAAACCTTTCCGTGTCCAGAGTATACCAAATTATCGAAGAACTGAAGCTTATGCAAGTTCCCATCGCCTATTCGCGTACGTTGCAGACTTATTATTATACCAACGATTATGAAGTTTCCATCGATGTACAATTACGTCCATTAGAGGAAAAAGAATACTACCACACCTCGGGAGGAAGCCTCTCCGAAAAAGTACTTTATAAATCGCATCTTCACTTTGCCTTAAACTATTGTTACAAAAAAAAATTGGCAATCCTTGGTTCGCTACAATTTTATTAGAGTGGAACCTTTTATCTTGGTTTTATTAAAAGAAAGTCAAACCCCGGGCTATAAGCGGGATGGTTGAAATTTAAACGTGACATTATGAAAACAACAGAAATGGAAAATCTTGGCCTACAAGAGCTAAGTTTACAGGAAATGGAAGAAAACACAGGCGGTTTATTCCCAATCGTTATTGGTGGCGTAGTAATCACTGCTAAAGCTGCCGGTTGGATTGGCGCGGGTGTAGCTGCTGCCGGTATCTTCGGTGCGGGCGTTTATTCCGGTTACAGATCAGCTGCACAGTAAACATTATTCTTGTTTAATCGTTAACAAAATATTAAATTTAAACTATGGAAGCGTTAGCATTAGATTTAAAAAAAATGGGGTTAACAGAACTTTCAGCCGAAGAACGGGAAGAGGTTTTAGGCGGGTTACATCCTTTCCTCGTTATTGGCGGTGCTGCTGCTGCAGGCGTCGCTATTTATGAAGCAGGGAAAGCTACCGGCGAGTTCATCTATTATTTAACTCATTAATAAATTTGTTATGGAAAAGTATGCCTATTTATTAGAAAACAAGTTCGTCAAAATAGCCTTAGTAGGTCTTTCGATTTATTTCATCTATAGATTTGGCAAAAGCTGCGGCGAGTTCTTGTATTATATTACGCACTAATTCAATATGCGCATATAATTTCCAACCTTTTTAAAGAAGGGTGTCTAAAAGGTGTTACTGTGCCCAAGGCGTAGAAAATATCTTTAGACACCCTCTTTTCATTACTAATAGCGGCTCACGTGCCTCATCCAAAGCTTATCAAGCAGACAAGCCGATTCATTTCGTAGCACCTATAGCTTATTACGTCAAGTCATATCCGTTAATTTCCCAAAAAAGAAATTTAAAAAAACTTTAAAGTTTTATTAATATTGCCATAACTATAAACTTGATAGCCTTTTGATAATTTTGGCTCCGTTATCTATAGTCTTGCTATGGCGAAGCTGTCTTATAAATCGTATGATGAACATGAATTGATACGGCTCATGCTGCGAGACGACTACGCGGCTTATTTAGAAATCTATGAACGCTACTCCCGGCCACTTTATGCACATGCCTGTAAAAAATTGAACAATCGGGACGAAGTCAAGGATCTGCTGCAAGAGGTCTTCGCGGCACTCTGGCAAAACCGCAGCTCACTAAGCCCCCAGAGCCCCTTAGCCGGCTATCTCTATGCCACTCTGCGATACCGCGTTATTAAATTAATCGCTCATAAAAAAGTGGAATCGGTTTATTTTGAATCCCTCGCAGCGGTGAATACACACGACAATACCACGGCAGACTACCTGGTACGGGAGAAAGAACTCGGCCAGTTGATCGAAAACGAAATCGTACGCTTACCCGAAAAAATGCAGGAAGTCTTTCGTATGAGCCGTCAATCCCATCTCTCCCACAAGGAAATTGCCCAGGAACTCGGCCTTTCAGAAACCACCGTAAAAAAACATGTGAACAATGCGCTAAAGGTACTCCGACCCAAATTTGGAACCCTGCTCTCCCTCGCCTACTTCCTCCTTCCGTAGAGCCCGTTTAGAATTTTATCTAATCATTTTCTTATGCCTCTTTTTGGCTGCACCTGCGTTAATTTATCGAGATAGGCTTCCTGCTATCCCTGCTAAATTTGCCTTGGTTCACTCAAAAATAGCCTATAGCAAATTTTACAATACAAATTTAAACAGGCTCTTAAATTTTTTATTTTCTTTTACGCCCTAAGGCGCTGTTGCAGTACTATCTCTATAAAAACGCGATATGAACAAAAAAATAGCACCTATCCTACTCAGCTTCCTGCTCCTTAGCCAACTTCTCGTCTTCGGACAATCCGCAGATTCCGTTGCCGTACTTAATAAAGAATGGAAAATTATTCCCATCAAAAAAGGCGTCACCTGGAAACAGGGCCATTTTGAAAAACTCTTTGGAAGCCAGCAGGAAATCAACCTCGTGGAGATCGACCTGAAAAAACACCGAAAGAACATCCACCTCGCGGCTGATCCAAAAGAGCTGAAAAAAACCTCCGAATTTGCCACGGAAGCGGGCGCTTTGGTGGCTATCAATGGTGGTTTTTTTGATATGAAAAATGGCGGTTCCTGGGATTATGTAAAGGTGGATAACCACGTGGTAAATACCACCAAAAAGAAAACGGACCGTGCCAATGCGATCCTATTGATCGATAAAAAAGCCATTGAAATACAACCAGATTCAGCCGTAAACTATGAACAGAGCAGTAAACCGAATATCCTCCTATCCGGACCTCTATTAATCCACCGCGGACAGGATGCGGCACTTGCCAACAATCCCTTTAACACCAACCGTCATCCCCGTAGCGCGGTAGCCATTACCCGCAAGAACAAACTAATCTTTCTGGTAGTAGACGGTCGAAACAACCAAGCCGCGGGCATGAATTTGAGCGAATTAACCCAAACGCTACGCTGGTTAGGCGCAAAACATGCGATGAACGTAGATGGCGGAGGAAGCAGCACGCTCTATGTGAAAGGAGCAACGGCAAATGGTGTCGTCAATCATCCCAGTGATAACAAGCAGTTCGACCATGAGGGGCAACGCCCCGTAGCCAACATTATTTACTTGAAAGAATAAAATTAATTTTCTCTTACGCCCAAGGGAAGACTTAAGGTACTATCCCCTAAAAGCAACCCCGCAGTACACATGGAGGAACACGAAGACATTAAGAAACTGTTGAAACGCTACCTCGCCGGCGAATGCACGCCGGAGGAGCGTATGCGGGTGGAACAATGGTATGGGCAATTGGATATCCAAGCAGAAGAACCTGCTAAAGAGCAGGTAGAAGAAGATATAATCGACATAAGAAATCGCTTGAGGAGATCCCCGATTCGGCGAATAGCCCCTTGGTATCGCTATGCCGCAGCCGTTGCCGCTGTGCTGCTACTAACAGTGGGTGTGTATTATCAATTTAAGCCATCTGGCCGATTTAAAAGTAGTAGCAAAACCGCTACCATAGCAAGTCAACCCGATATCGCACCGGGCAGAAACCGGGCCATCCTTAAGCTAGCCAATGGCAAAGAAATCATATTAGACGGCAGTCCGAATGGGGAAATTGCGCAAGAGGGTACGCATGCCATCTTCAAAAATGTGGATGGGGAATTGGTTTATCAACTCGGCGGAGCCAATACAAGCGACGCAACCATACCCCGGTTCAATACCATGCGTACCCCACGGGGCGGGCAATATCATTTAGTGCTGCCTGATGGTACCAAGGTGTGGCTAAATGCGGCTTCCAGCATAACCTACGCCATTAACGGCAACTTGGTAGAGCGACTGGTAAAGTTAGAAGGCGAAGCCTATTTTGAGGTGGCGAAAGATGCGACACGTCCCTTTCGCGTCGAATCCAAAGGGCAAATCGTCGAAGTCTTAGGTACGCAATTTAATATCAACAGCTACCTGGATGAACCGGTGGTGAAAACCACATTAATAGAAGGTTCTGTTCGCGTAGCCGAAACCGCCGAGCACAAGACTGTCATGCTCCGGCCCGGGCAACAGGCAGCGCTCGACCGCCAAAGCCACTTATCCGTAAAACAAGCAGATGTTTCGGATGCGGTAGCTTGGAAGAACGGCAAATTCAGCTTTAACCGGGCAGATATCGGCATGGTGATGCGGCAGCTATCCCGTTGGTATGATGTAGAAGTCGTCTTTAAAGGCAAAAAGCCGGAAATTACCTTATCAGGCGAGGTATACCGCAATACACATGCGTCCAAGGTTTTGGAGATTCTATCCTTCTATAAGCTCAATTGCCGGATCGAGACTGTTAACGGTGTCAAACAAATTATCATTCAATAAAACAAAGAAACCGATGTTAAACAAAAAAATGAACACGATGAAACCGTAAAGATTACCTAGAAAGGCTTCATAAAAAAGCGTCTTCTGATGGCAGTCAGAAGACGCACATGCTTGAGCCAATGATTCGAAGAACTAAAACCTGAGTTCGACTATTCTTGATACGCTCAGAAATTCAATTGCCATCCTAAGCAAGGCGCCTTTGTGAAGGCTTATTGGGATAAGTCAAGCGAAGGCAACGCAGCATAGGGCAGCTATTGGATTAGCTTTGCTGATTTTCACTTTGAAACAGCCATTTTCTTCCTGAAAACTCCTAGAAATAGCCCGCTATTCCTTCGTCCTTTTCAGTTGAACCTGACTATTTCAAAGCGTTCTGAGCAGAAAATAATATTCGACTCAGGTTTAAAACAAATTAAATTAAACTCAAACCTTACAAAGTTAATGAAATTAGTATTTCATGCAACGGCTACGTCATTACGGTGGCCGCCTCCACGAACATTTAATCAACTGAAATTCATCATGAGATTTCAACTAATTGTCGGTTTACTGCTTTCGGTATTTATCCAAGTGAGTGCATCGACTTATGCACAAAATGTGTCGTTGAAAGTAACGAACATGCCCTTAGACCAAGTATTCAAATTGGTCGAAAATCAAACGGAATATGTATTCCTTTACGATGATCCGAGTTTCACTACCGAGAAGGTGAGCTTAAACCTGCAGCAAAGACCCATAGAAGAAGTATTGGAAGCCTGCTTAAAGAACTTACCCATCTCTTATAAAATTGTCGATCGCAATATTCTCTTTAAACGAGATGAAAGGCAAGTCGAACCCAGGAAGCCAAGCCTCCAACCGCAGCCAGTTAGCGGACAGGTAAGGGATACGACAGGCAATCCACTGACGGGGGTCAGCATTATCGTAAAAGGAAGCACACGTGGCGTAACAAGTGATACACAAGGACGTTTTCAGTTACCGGTAAGCACGGGCGATGTGCTGGTTTTTAGTTTGATCGGCTATCAAAAGCAGGAGCTTAAGATGACAGGCCAAAACCAGCTGCAGGTAGTCTTGAAAATCGATTTGTCGGATTTAGAGGAAGTGGTTGTTATTGGTTATGGTCAGCAGAAAAAGCGCGACCTCACAGCGGCAGTATCATCTTTCAAACCGACCGAAGAAAATGCGAGACCTGCATTAAGTCCGGACCAACTGATACAAGGGCGCATGCCCGGCGTCCAGGTGAGCGCCGGTTCCGGTAGCCCGGGTACGGTAAATCGGGTATCCATCCGTGGTATCGGCTCTTTGAGTGCAACGAACGAGCCGCTCTATGTAATCGACGGAATACCCGTCGTGAACCAAAATGCTGCTTTACTGAATTTTGGTGAAAACATGAATCCGCTCGCGCTGTTGAATCCGAGCGACATCGAATCGGTGGAAGTGCTGAAGGATGCAGCCTCGGCAGCCATCTACGGAAGTCGCGCCACCAACGGCGTCATCCTCATTACCACCAAATCAGGCAAGGCCAATCAAACCAAGTTTGGCGTTGACGCTTTTACCGGTGTATCGGTAGTGCCCAATACGGATAAAATGAAAATGGCCGATCCGGATCTGTACCTGTCGGTCATCAATGAGGCGATCGACAATTTTAATACACAGTACGATTACACCCCCGGTGCTAAAAATTACATGGAGCGCAAGGAAAACCCCTTTCCGGGCGAACCGGGCACCGATTGGTTTGATCTGATTACACGTCCGGCCCATACCACCAGTTTGTCCTTATCCTTTACCGGTGGTACCGATAAAACCAGCGTATACTTATCCGGCAATTACCTCAGTCAGGAAGGAGCCTTTATCGACCAAAAGTTTACGCGTTATACCGGTAAACTCAATTTAACGCATAAGCTTTATAACTGGCTCGAATTCGGGGCAAACACCAGCTATAGTTATTCCAAGAATAAACGCGTGCCGGGATCGAACCTAGGAACCACCATGATGGGGCGTTCTTTGCTCCAACGTCCCTTCGATCGTCCTTTTAAGCCAAATGGCGAATATTATTTAGGCGGTACCGACGAATTGATCTATCACAATCCTTTCCAGATTATCAATGAGCAAAACGTATCGCTGGATAATTACCGATTTTTGGGATCTTTCTTCGGTACGGCCACCATTACGGATGGACTGAAATTCAAGACCATGCTGGGTACCGATCTAACTTATACCCTCGACAATATTTACTATGCCGAAGACCATCCTTATGGAACGGGCATCGGCGTAAAATACGACAATCGTCGCTTTACACCCAATATCTTATGGGAGAACACCTTGAATTACAATAAAACCTTCGATAAACTTAGTGTGGAAGGATTATTGGGTTACTCCTATCAGCGTCTCAACCTGTCCAGCTCCAACATAGAAGGTAGCGGTTTTCCTTCTCCTTCCTTCCAACAGCTTTCAGTAGCTGCCTCCATTCTTTCGGCAGGGACTAACTTGACGGAAAGTGCTTTGATGTCGATTTTTGGTCGTTCCAATCTATCTTGGGATGATAAATACTTACTGAGCCTATCCTTACGTGCGGACGGTTCGTCCAAGTTCCATCCGGATAAGCGTTGGGGCTACTTCCCATCGGTATCCGCCGGCTGGAATATCTCCAGCGAACCGTTCTGGTCGCTTGCCGGTACAACAGCCAAAATTCGCGGCAGTTATGGTGAAACGGGTAATCAAGATGGTATCAGCAGCTACGCTTACCATGCCCAAATGAGCGGAGGACGCAATTATAATAATCAAAGCGGTATCGGTGTCAGCACTAATGGTAACCGCGATCTGACCTGGGAAACGGCCCGACAATATGGAGCCGGCTTAGACCTTGGTTTGCTCGGTGGCAAACTGAATCTGACGGCCGATTATTTTATCAAGAAAACAGATAACTTATTATACAGCAAACCCGAGCCTTCCACTTCCGGGTTTACTTCGATCATCAGCAATATCGGCTCAATGGAAAACAAGGGTTGGGAGTTTTTGCTGAACGCACAGGTACCGCTAGGACCCGTACAATGGTCATCCGACTTCAACATCTCCTTTATCAAAAACAAGCTGACCTCCCTGATTGGTGACGAAGCGCTGTTAATCGGCGCTAACATGACCCTGCAGGTCGGGCAGGAAGTAGGTAGCTTCTATATGTATAAACAGCTCGGAATTTACCAGTCGGACCAGGAAGTGCCGGAATCACTCTATAAAAATGGGGTACGTGCGGGCGATGTGATGTATGAAGATTTGGATGGCAACGGAGCCATCAATGTGTCCGACCGACAAATTGTGGGCACTGCCAACCCGGATTTCTACGGTGGATGGAACAACAGTTTTCGCTATAAGAACTTCGACTTCAACATCTTTTTCACCTATTCTTACGGTAACAAGGTGTATGCAAGTTATCGGGTCAACACCGACCGCTTGGGTAGCGGTTTCATGAACATGACCGAGCGAGTAGCTAATGAGCGTTGGACCGGACCTGGAACCAGCAATACAACCCCGCGTGCCATTTACGGCAATAGTTGGAATACCCAAAATTCTTCCCGCTTCTTAGAGGATGGTTCATACATCCGCTTACGGGCATTAAATTTTGGTTACACTTTGCCAACACAGGTTGCAAATAAAATCGGCATGAAACGGCTACGGGTATATGTACAGGGTGATAACCTGCACCTGTGGACCAAATACCGCGGCTTCGATCCGGAAGTAACCAATGATTTCGATCCGCAATTTATCGGACAGGACAACTTGATCTTGCCACAACTGCGAAGCTTCAATATCGGCGTTAATATTGGATTTTAATGAAGAAAAAATTAAGCATGTATAAAACAACAGCAATTACCGGCATCTTGGCAGTCCTGATGCTGGTGTCCTTCTCTTCTTGTACCAAACTCGACTTCTATCCGCAAACTTCAGTAGCACCTGAAACGGTAAGCGAGCGCGACATGGATGCCTTGTTAAACGGTATGTATAATGCCGTGCAAAACAATCAAGGAAGAGAATCCTACATTATGTTCGACTTAGTAGGCGGCAACCTAATCAACGCGTCGGGCGGAAGTGAACTCGCTTTTATCCGTAACATCCTGCGTACCGACTACAATTTGGTCAACAACAACTGGAGTGGCCTATACCAATCGCTGTACCAGGTCAACAACGTCCTCCATATCATGGCCGGTTTGCCACAATCTGACAAACGCACGAGGATTGAAGGTACCGCCCACTTCTTCCGTGCTTATATCTATTATAATTTGGTAAGCCGATGGGGCGACGTGCCCTTAATCTTGGAAAACACCACTGAGCGCGTATCGCGTGATCCTTCGAGTGCTGTGTGGAGCCAGATCGAGGCCGACTTAGCGATAGCCCTGGAAAAAGCACCGGCATTCGAAGGTGACTATTACTACGTATCGCAGCAAGCAGCAAAGGCTTTGCTAGCTCGCGTCCTGCTCGGACAAAACAAACTGGCAGAAGCGGCCCAAGTGGCAGAAGAGCTGATTGCCTCCGGCAGCTTTTCATTGGATCGGTTCGACAAAATATTCAGGCATACGGAGAACACCGAAGAAATTTTTTCCTTTAAAAACCTAACGGAAGAATCGAGCATTACCCTAAGCACTTTATTTTATACTTATGCGCATGACGTAAGCGGCTCATACGTTTATAAACCAACCGATGAAGTGATGAACCTATTTGAGGAGGGCGACAACCGCAAAGATATGAGCATCGCAACGGTGAGTTCACTGAATGTAATCAATAAATACCCCAGCGGCCAAACAGGAACCGACCCCATTCCGGTTATCCGCCTGGGCGAAATGTATTTAATTGCAGCCGAGGGGAAAGGTTTGGCAGGACTGCCGCAGTTGAACGCATTGAGAGCCGCAAGAAACCTCTCGGCCATCAATCCTTCCAACGAGGCCGAATACCAAGCAGCCGTAGCCCTCGAGCGGCGACGGGAGCTACTCGCAGAAGGTTTTCGTTGGTTCGATTTGGTCCGCACGGGTAAAGCCGTGGAGGCGTTGGGTATTGAAGACTATCGAACCAAATTTCCGATACCCGATTACGAGCGTGAGGTGAATCCGAATCTCACACAGAACGAAGGTTACTAACCCATTAACAGCATCAAACATGAAATTAAAAATAAAGCAACAGGCGTTATGGTTTATGCTAGCCCTTAGCTCCCTCGCAAGTTGCGAAAAAGACGAAAAGGGCATAATCCGGGTACTGGATCACACACGAAGCGAACTGACCCTTCGCCTGCAAGAAAACAGCACGCTGATTCATCGCGTATATAGCGATACGACCTTAGAATTACACCCAGGCGTGCAGGAGACGGACATTCACTACCAGGATATAAACGGCCATACCATGCGGATATTTATAGTAGAGGCCGACATGAATCAGTCCACTATTCAATTACATCCCTTAACACCCAACGGCGCAACCGCCTATGGCCGTCAATCCGTTCCGGAAATGGTAAAACATGTAGATTCGACATCCAAGGTGCTTTTTGCTTCCAATGCCGACTTCTTCAACGCCACAACAGGCGAGCCGCGTGGTATTGTATACTTATCGGGGCAAGCCATTCGTAGCACCATCCCGGCGGGCTGGACCTTTTTCGGTATCAGCAAATCAGGTCAATTAATGCTGGGGGATGACAGCGATTATAAGGCACAAAAAGCCGAGATCTTCCATGCACTTGGTGGTCATCAACGCTTAGTAAAAGACGGTGAACCGGTAAGCCACACAGACGCTTCCGTAGAACCTCGTACCGCTGTCGGATTTACGGCAGACAATAAGTTGTACTTTATGGTGGTAGACGGAAGGAAATACGACTATTCTTACGGCATCAATTTCACCGATCTAGGCAAGCTCATGCATGCCTTAGGTGTCAAGGAGTCGATCAACCTCGATGGTGGCGGTTCGTCCACCTTTCTCATAAACAATCCATCAAGTACATCATACGAGATCAGAAACCGCCCATCGGACGGAACGCCGCGGGCAGTTGCCAATGGATGGGCTATTGTGCCTACCGGAAATTAGTTGTTGGTTTTTAGTTACCGGTTGTTAGTTGTTGGTTATTGGTTATGAGTTGCCGGTTGTGGGTTTTGAGAAGAAACGCTCATAGAAAAAAACCTACTTAACGTTTCAACTACTTAACAACTCAACGTCTCAACGATTTAACAACTTGACGGATTAACGGTAGCCGTTAACCAATTAGCCAATTGGCTAATTGGTTAATTGGTTAATTGGCTAATTGACTAATTCACCCGTACATCCAGTAACTTCAACCATCCCTCCGTTGTCACCTCATCGTCAACCGGAAGCTCTATGGCCGGTTTATTCCCTTTGGACGTATCCACTATCGCTACAGCCCAAGCATAAGTGCCGGCGGGCAAATCTACCGTTGGTTTGAAATCATAAGACACCGGATTTCCGATTAACCAATTGGAAGGTTCGCTGTTGGAATCTACAAACACCTTTTTCACCTGGTTATTCCCGTCCAAAAGTGCAAAAGCAACCTTATACTTGTAGTTCCATTGCGGGATATTATTGGGAAAATAACCCCAGCCCATATTTTTCCAACGATGGCTAATAGTTACCTCCGCTCCACGATTGACATTTTCAGGTAGGTATAGCTCATCGGGATATAATCGGTAACCACCTTCAGACACAAAACGTTGCACCAGCGAAAAGGCTTTCTCAAACCAAGAAGCGGTTTCCCCACCAACACGAAAATCCATCATATTGACATGTGCTTCGGCCGATGCGTCAAACTCTCCCTGTCTTACATCTTCGGGATGCCCCTCGCGGTATTTACCACTTGGGTCAATCCAATAGCGGTGTGTGCCCGTGGTAATCCAACCGCCCTCCATAATAATCGGGCGTTTATAATTCCATGTTTTAGCAAACTGCTTTTCCCAGCTTTGATAATAATCAGTCATACCGAAAGCATCGTGCCGCAAGCTGTATCCTTTGTTAATCGCACTCACTAATAATTTGTCGCTGTTCGCATTGGGGGCTCCCCAACTCGCCGGATGCCCAACCAATCGGTGGTAATTAATCACCAAGGGAACCTTGGTAAAGGTTCGCGCGTACAAGTCGGTCACCCAATTAAAAACCTCCTCTTTAAGTCTTTCTGTATTTTCACCCGTAGAAGTCGCAGGATCTTCATAGATCACATTATGCGCCTCTCCCCATTTGCCTAAACCATAAGCATCAATAAATGCCGTACGATCTGGATCGTTAAATTCGGCGGCTAAAGCTTCGATGAACTTAGCATAATATCGTTGGAAAACAGGATCCTGTGGTATGGGGGTTTTCCGGTCAGGAAATCGTGCGTTCTCTAAATAATATTTCGCACCGGCGTCGAAGACAAACTGTGGTGTATTAGCACCCTGATCACGTCCATCTACTACAATACGGAAAGCGATGGGCACACCCCGCTTTTCCGCTCCTTTGATTAATTTTGCAATTCGGGAAGTAGAATCATTCCATGCATAAACTCCGTCGCTCGGGTTTAGGGACGCCCAGCTGGTACGGACATAACAGGCCGAGGCGTAGTCGATGGCCTTTACTTTTTTACCTAAGTCCGGTACATAAAATTCCGTGTCCCAATACGATTCATCGGCGGTACGCGCCGCGTACATCACCCAACCATTTAAGGGATTGCGCAACACCGAACTGTCGTTATAGCTAGGTTGTACTAGCGTATTGTCTCCATGATCGCTTGTTGCATAATTAGTAATTTCTTTCGAGCAGCCAAATGACTGAAAACCGAGAATCAGCATCAACGCAGATTTGATGACCGTCTTACCATCTAATTTTGTCATAATTTTTACTTAAAGATTTATATTAAATTGATTTATGGAAATAGCATATTTACGAATCGTCATAAGTGTGTATCATTCGCTATCCGCGTCTATTGGCCATATCCGGGATTCTGTGGGAATTCAGCATCACGGTTCGCATCGATAATCACCTGTGGTATCGGCCACAGCGCATGATAATCCTGTATTTTACCTTTGATGGCATTGTTGTACATTCTTACGCGATCAACCAGCTTCTTGGTACGCACCAAGGTAAATCGCCTACTTTCCTCTCCTACTAATTCCCGGATACGCTCATCCAACAGAAAGTCCATCGTCATCGCACCGGCGTCGATTAAAGACGCCCCCGCACGTGCCCGTATTACATTGACCGCCTCGGCTGCTTTGGCCGGGTTATTTTGCCCGAGGTAAGCTTCTGCAAGCAACAAGTAGGTTTCCGCTAAACGAAATTTCATGCGGTCTTTATAACTGCCGGTGAGGCTTAGGTTCTCAGCCCGGCCATAGAAAAACTTCGTTACCGCAGGGAATAAGGACTTGGTTGTGAACCAGGTTTGTTCCGTGATAGTCGCTTTTTTACCGTACAAGGAGGCCTCATTTACGTTGTTATAATACCAATTGCGTTTAATATTATAGTTTGAGTTGCGTATGTCTGTTGCATCAAA
Source organism: Olivibacter sp. SA151 (assembly GCF_054130995.1). NCBI lineage: Bacteria > Pseudomonadati > Bacteroidota > Sphingobacteriia > Sphingobacteriales > Sphingobacteriaceae > Olivibacter > Olivibacter sp. SA151. The sequence goes on from NZ_CP096391.1 coordinate 5,390,874, forward strand.
AATACCGGCAACATTACCTGTAGCATTGGTTCCTTGAGTGCCTACCCACCATTTCATCGGAACGATTTGCGCCAGGCCACGTCCACCTAAGGTGTCGGCCAGCACAAAACCTAACACATCCTGATACTTAGGATTCCACGCCCTGCGTGTCCAATCATCCGAGTTGGTGCCCCCACCTACCGTGTTAAATTCAAACTGCAATACCCAGATGCTTTCCCGGTTGCCACTTGATTGCCTATTTTGATTATTTTCGATAAACAGGTCGCTAAATACATCCCCGGCCGTATTTTGTTTGGCTCCGAAACGATTTTTCATCAACTCATAGCGTCCGCTATTAATAACGGCTAAGGCAGCTTGTTCAGCCAGTTGGTATTCGCCCTGTAATAGGTACATTTCACTCAATAAGTGATAAGCCGCCCATTTCGTCAATTTACCATCTTTAACCTGATCCGGATTTTCCGGAAGATGTTCCGCTGCAAATTGCAGGTCAGCCACAATATGCTCCAGCACTTCAACTTTGGGTGTCCGGGTAAAATTCAGCTGAAAATCATATAAAATAGTTTCTACATACGGTACATCTCCATAGAGGTACACCAGCGTACGGTAAGCGTAAGCGCGAAAGAATCGGGCCTCTGCCTGAAAACGTGCTTTGTCCGTCGGCGCATCCCAGTTGGTGTTTTGATCCGCATATACCAGTATTTCATTTGCCGAAGAGATCAGGTGATAAGCCCAATTCCAATAGGTTGTTACAAACTGCTGGGAGGGCGTCAAGGTCAGGTTAGCAAAAGGCATCAACGAAGCGTCGCTGTTGATGACATCCACAATATCCGTTGCCGCCTGCAAGGCTTCATACGGACAAGCACCATTGTGGATATAAGCGCCCCCTTCTCCATAGGTATTATACTCCGAACGGGTCAATGCATATAGTCCCGCACTGCCCACCTCAAAGCCATACGTACCGGTAAAGGTGTTAGTAGGTGCCAGCTCTGTCTTCAAGTCTTCTTCAAGAAAATCTTTACACCCATTCAGGGAAATGAGTGTTATAAAAGCTAAGCTTATTTTTATAAAAGTCTTCATTTGCATATGTTTAATTCCGTATTCCTATTGATTAGAAAGTTAAATTCAGTCCGAGCATATACGACCGAGCCGTCGGAAAAGAGGCCATCCAACTGTTATCGTAATTGAGCACCTGTCTGATATTCGAGAAGGTATGTAGGTTATTGACACTCACATTCACATCAATGGCGTTTAAGCCCACCTTACGAGCGGTTTTTTGCCCGATCCGGTAACCGAACGTCATGTTCTTAATCTCTACATAGGAAACCTTTTTATAATAGCCATGCCCAAAGCTATTGGTATAGCCCGGAGAAACGATGCCGGCTGTTGGGTTTTCAGGTGTCCAATAATTGGCACCATGTACATAATTGGTTATTCCAAAAGTCCACGAGCCAAAATTAGCCAGGTTATCATCGCGCCAAACACCAAACACACCGTTTATCAGACATGAAAAGTAAAAATTCTTGTAGTTTATCCGATTACCTATTGAACCAGTGAAGCTTGGCATTTTGGATCCGATAATTTTCCGATCATTCGCGTCAATGTATCCATTACCATCTACGTCCTCCAACCTGGCAGATCCCGGCTCCGCACCCGTCTGGATTTCGCGCTCCTTTCCGTTCGCGTCGGTGAAAGAATACGTATCACCTGCTTGCCAGATTCCCACCATGTTGTAATCATAAAAAACCCGTAAAGGTTTATCTATAAACCAGTTATTGGCAATATCATCTAAATGGTCGCCCCGTAGTTCAACGATTTTATCGCGGTTTAGCGAAAAATTAACATTAGAACTCCATTGAAAATCTTTTTTTTCAATATTCACCGAGTTCAAAGCTATTTCAATTCCTTTATTGCGGGTTTCCCCTACATTGTCCCAGATTCGGTTATAACCATTCATAATTGGCACCGTCCGCATCATCAGCAAGTCTTTGGTTTTAGATCGATAGAGGTTAATAGCGCCCCCCAGGCGATTGTTAAATAACTGAAAATCCAGACCGATATTAGCCGTATAAGTCGTTTCCCATTTCAAGTTCGGGTTACCAACCCCATCACCCGCCAGATATGCCGTATTGACCGCCGTACCACCATCGCCCCAGATGTATTTCACGTTCGAATAAAGGCGATCCAGCGTTCGATAAGCCGTGATTGCCTGATTCCCATTAGCTCCATAAGAAGCCCGCAATTTTAACATGCTCACCCAATCAAGATTGTCCTTTATGAAATGCTCTTCACCCATATGCCATGCAAGGGCAGCAGAAGGAAAAAAGGCATATTTATTATTCACGCCGAAGACCGAGGCACCATCGGAGCGGCCCGTTAAGGTGGCCATATATTTACCCTTATAAGCATAATTCAGTCGGAACATATACGACAACATTGCTGTTTCAGACAACCCGGACGACATGGTTATATTGCGTTCGGCGGTATTCATCATATAATAGCTCGTATTGTCCGTTACGAAGCCATCCCCGCTCTGGGCAGCGCTGATGCTTTTATTCTCCTGTATACTAAACAGCGCGGTTGCGTCAAAACGATGATTATTGATTTCGCGTTCATATTTGAGCAGATTCTCCCAAGTATAATTGGTTGTATGCCCATTGCTAATACGGGCGCTTCCACCCACTTGTCCCGCTTGCTCCCTCCCGATAAAGGTATTACGTCCATAATAGGTGCCTGTAAAATTGCTTCGATAATTGTATCCGTAATTGGAACGGAATGACAAACCCTCTATCGGTAAACGAATATTCGCATAGGCACTGAGGAAAAAATTCCGATTCGTTCGGTCTTGATCCGCATTTACGTTGAGCATGGGGTTGGTGATCAGTGAATACTCCATCGGCTCGTACACATAATTACCCGCGTCATCTTTGTATTTTCCGTAAGGGCTCTGCTTGATAGCATGTTCGATATTCGGCGTAACACCACCATCCTCTCTTTGTACAAACTGAACACCTATGCCGGTTGTCAACCAATCGTTGAACGTTTGGTCGATATTTGTAGAGAGGTTATAGCGCGTAAGTTTTGAATTATAAACCACACCTTCCTGACTCAGGTAAGCTGCCGCGGCCATGTACTTCGTTTTTTCTGTTCCACCGGATATGCTGAGCTGGTGATCGGTGGTCAGTGCCTTCCGGAAAATGTAATCCTGCCAATCGTGAGTAATGCCTTTGATGTAGTTCTCCCGCTCCGTAAGACTGATGATATTTCCGCTCACCGGATCGAGCAGCTCGCCGGTGTAACCCTCTCTTAAACGACCGATATCCTGTTGCAGTTTGATGTATTCCTCCGGCCCCATCACGTCAATCCGTTGCATCGGTTCGGCCATTCCAAGCTGCGCTCGGTAAGCCACTTGCGGCTTTCCTTCCATACCTCTTTTAGTCTGAATCAGTATAACTCCATTAGAGCCCCTCGACCCATAAATTGTCACCGCCGAGGCATCCTTTAGTACCGTCAGGTTTTCAATGTTATTGGGATCGAGATCCGTTAAGGAGCCGCTATAGGGAATTCCATCCAGTACAATTAAAGGCGAATTACTTGCTGATAGTGAATTCTCTCCGCGGATGAGCAGCGTTTGGTCTTGCCCTGGTGCAGCATTGGTAGTGGTAATGCTAAACCCGGCTACCTGCCCCACCAATCGGTCCATTAAATTGTTGGTAGAAACCATTTCCAATTGTTCCTTGCCAACCACTGAAAGACCGCCCGTCACGTCTTTCTTCTTCATGCTGCCATAGCCCACCACCACCACTTCATTAAGTTGCTGCTCGCCCGCCATCGTTATATTCATTATGCCGGACGGATTTACTGCCACTTCTTGGTTGATATAGCCGATATAAGAGAAAATCAGCGTGGAGGATGGCGAAGCTTGAAGACTATAGTTTCCATCTGTATCCGTTACGGTGCCTGTACGCTGGTCTTTAACCCGAACGGAAACACCTACAAGGGCTTCACCACTTTCATCAACCACTTGTCCTGTAATTTTAATCAGTTGTTGTTGCGAATAGAGAGGCGTACCTGACAGCAAAAAGAGAGCAAGTATCGCCCAGAAGCCTTTCAGCTTGATGCGATTTTTTTTAATCATGTAAATTTAGATTTAGAAAAGGTTAACGTTAAAAAAGCAGTTACTTCTTATGTCATCCTATATATTTAGGTACGTGATGACCGTTTATTTTGTTGGATATTATTTTCTATAGGCAAATAGATTTTATGGTTAAACTTAATTTACTATCGGCACCTGTTTTAGGCACTACGATAATTGGCTTACGCTGCAAAACTAAGCGAAGCCCTTAATAGGGATGGTATTGATTTGTACAGAAATGGTTCTATTTTGTACGAAGAGAGGTTTTGAGGGATAAGGTATGAGGTGTAGGGTGTAAGGTTCAAGGTATGAGGTGTAAGGTATATTTCTGATAGCTGACTGCTGATGGCCAGCTGTAAGGCCTACGGTATAAAGCGTAGGGATTAAGGTAGTAAGGTATAAGGTATATTTCTGATAGCTGATAGCCGACTGCTGATGGCTTTTTTAGTTATAAGTTCTAAGTTATACGTAATAAGTTAAGGGCTTGTGCTACATTCTCCACAAAATTCATCATTCATCACTCATCACTCATCACCCATCATCATCACTATTCCCCTACTCAACGATTCAACTAATCAACTAATCTCACAACTCAACTTTCTTCCTAAACTCCGTTGGGGTCACTTCAAATTGCTTTTTAAAGCAAATGCTGAAATACTTGGGACTATTAAAACCTGTCAAATAAGAAATTTCGGATATGGTAAGATCGGATTGTTCTAATAATTGCGCGCTGCGTTTAAGTCGTATATCCAAAATAAACTCCTTAATCGACATGCCGAGTATGTCATTTATTTTTTGGTATAAGAGCGTGCGTCCGATTCCCATATCAGACACAAAGGATTCGACATGATAATCCATGTTACTCATATTTTTTTCGATGTGTTCCATCGCCCGTCGAAGCAAGTCTTCGTCGGCTGAAGAAATGGTAATGTTTGCAGGTTCGGCAATATATTTTTTACTATAGGACGCCTTCAGTTCATTTTGGTTTTTTATCAGGTTATCTACCTGCTTAAGCAGATAATCCATATCAAAGGGTTTATCTATAAATACATTCGCTCCACTTTCCAGTGCTTTAATTTTGTTTTCCGCATGCTTGCCCAACGCCGATAGTACAATGATCGGGATATGACTCGTTTTGATGTTGGAACGGAGTTTTCGGCAGACAGCAAAGCCATCGGCTTCGGGCATCATCAAATCGGTAATCACCATTTGCGGAAATATCCGTTCGGTTTTTGCGATGCCCTCATAACCATTGCAGGTAGCATATACATTATAATGCTCCGATAATCGTTGCTCCATATAAGAGCGTAGGCTGGGGTCATCTTCAATGACAACGATACTATTCGCTTTACGCCTTGATTTATCAACCTCTTGTGTCTCTGCCGATTCAACCAACATATTGTCTATTTCTGCTATCGTATATTCATATGATCCCGGCTTATCGCCCGTTTCCTCAGTATTAGCAGTAAATGGCAAAATCACCGTAAAAGTAACGGTAGAATCGGTCGAGTATAAGCTGACTTTCCCCGCTAAATAGCTAACCAATTCTTTCACAATGGACAGACCTAATCCAGTACTTTTTTCAAAAGCCGGCTTTCCGATAGACAACCGGTTGAAAGATTCAAATATCACGTCTTTCTTATCGTCCGGAATCGTCGCGCCGGTATTGGTAATAGCAACTGAAATATAATCGCCGTGCAATGGCGGAGTTAGTCCGTACGCTGCAAGTTCTTCCCGTCCCGCTCTCTTTATTTTTACACCAACAAAGCCATTTTCGGTTGTGTATTTTATAGCGTTAGAGAATAAATTAGTGAATATCTTTTCGATTACATCGTAGTCAAATTTCGTATAGAAACTCTCCATTTCGGATTTCAAATCTGTTTCGATTCCCTTTTTATTGGCATAAAGTTCGAACAACGAGAAAATATCGCCAATGTACCGGATAATATCGCCCAGTTGCTGATTAACCGTAATTTTTTGACTTTCTATTTCTCTGAACTGGAGCAATTGGCTGATCATTCGTTGAATGCGATTTACGTTCTTTTCGATAAGCTGTACGTAGGTCGCCGCAGATCGATTTTCTTGTAAGGTTTCTTTCAATTGTTTCAAGGGGTCGACTACTAAGGTGAGCGGTGTTTTCAGATCATGCGAAATATGGGTAAAGAAATTAATCCGCGCCTGCGTCAGTTCTTTCATATTTTGTTCTTTGAGTTGCTCCATTTCAAGCCGATGCTCGAATATCTTTTTATTGGTGAAATACCTCCAGATAAAATAGATAATGAATAGTACGAGTAACATATAGGCGATGTACGCCCAGACAGACAAAAATGGAGACGGCTTTATCTGGAAATACAAAGCAGCCACATCATCGCCCCATAAACCGTCGTTATTGGCAGCTTTTATTTGGAAGATATAGCTTCCCGAAGGTAAATTAAAAAATTGAACCGACTTCTGACCTCGGGCGAGCGTGAACCATTTATCCGAAAGACCCAACATCCGATAAGCATATCGGTTTTTTTCGGCTTGCAGGTAACTATTAGTGGAAACCCGTATTTCTATATTCGACTGTTTATGAGAAAGCACGATTTTGTTGTCCCTATCATCTGCATAAGAAAGGGTAGCAATGTCTTGCTTTAGCAGTGCATTTTTGTCTCCCGGAACTGCCTTTTTGTTATTAATCAATAGATCGGTAAAAAAGACTTTCGGTTTTTGGTTATTTCGTGTGATCTTACGGGGTGTAAACATAATGAACCCATTGGTTCCACCAAATAACATTTCGCCTGTCGAGGTTTTAAAACACGAACGTGCATAAAATGTACCGCAAAGATTTGTAATATCAACCGGAAATTTGCTAATCCGTTTGTTCCCGTCTTCATAACAGTATAATCCGTCATTGGTACCGAACCAGACATCCTTTGAATCGCTATCTTCCAGTATGCCAAAAACGGTTTTTGCCGATAAGCCTTCCTTTTCGCCAAAATTGACATAGCTTCCGTTGCTGTCCAACCGGTTAACCCCTCCCCCACGTGTTCCAAGCCAAATAACCGAATCTGATGTAACGGCATAAGAACAAAGATTATTTACAGCATAAGGTGCGTTAGCTATATAGTGGTGTTTTAAAATGCGTCTGGTGCGAGCGTGCACAATATACAATCCGGTATGTGTTATGAGCCATAGCTGATCACCTTTATCCCGAAAAAGAGTTTCAATCCGCAATCGCATCGCCTTCCCCTTGGCATCAACGAGCGAGACGACTTCTATCTTTCCATTTTTTGTATTTTTGTATATCAATTCCGCATCCGGATCCGTCATCCAAATACCCGAATCAGCTTCCATGGCGAAATCGTAGACATTAAGAGGTTGTGAGCTTATCGGATGATTAATCGGCAATTCCACAAAACGATGTCGGTGGTCATCAAAATGGGCCACTCCCCCGTTAAATGCTGAGCTTTGCAAGCTCATACTATTTTTGTCGTAGTGCAGGCTTTTAATCATATTCGATCGTATACCACTTTTATTTTCCTGCGTGTAATATGAAAAATGATCTGTTTTTCTATTCCAGTAATTTACGCCCCCACCTTCTGTACCGATCCATAAATTACCCTGCGTATCTTCTTCAAAGCAGCTGACGATCGGATGATTTAAACCTCCTAAAGTCGGTTTGAAATAATTGAGATCATTATCGAAAAAAGTCATGTAAGCCAATTTCCCTCCATACATACCGATCCATATACCCCCATCCGGATCCGGATAAATAGACCAAACCGAATTATTTGGAAGCGAGTACGGATAATGCAAGTTGGATCGAAGCAAACGTGTCTCTTTTTTAAGCGGGTCTACCAAGAAGAGACCGGATTGCGTGGCGACCCATACAATATTTGATGCATCCAGGTAAAGGCTCTTAGTTGTGGCCGACTTTCCGTCACCTAGAGCGAGTGTGTACTGTTTTTTTACCTTCCCTTCCCGGTCGCACTCAAATAATCCGTGGCTATGCGTTAATATATACGTCTGCTCCTGATGCACGATTAAATCCCTTATTACATACTCTGTGTTTCCCAGATCAGCAAATAAATGGTATCGTTTAGTCTCTTTATTTATCCGGTACACTTTTCCTTTTGAAGCAACATAGGTGTTATTTTCGGTGTTTATTAGAGCCGATATGGCGAGCTTTGATACGAGCGGATATTCGGTTATTTCAGCTAAACGATCCGGATGGAACGATTCGATTTTATTATTTCTGACCAACCAGATCATCCCATCTTCAGCAACCAGCAAGGTACCGATATTACCTTCCAGTATGCGGTCAAACCGTTGGCTTCGGTAATTGAAACGTAGCAGTCCGTGGTTTGTAGCCACGTATAATCTTTTAGCCTGATCGGTAATTACTTGCCCGTAGTTCCAGTATTCGCCAGGCGAATAGCTTGTAACGAGGTCATTCATCTGTATAAAAGAATGACCATTATATACAAACAAGGCGTCATATCCGCTAAACCATATTCTACCTATACTGTCTTTGGTAATGCTATGGATACCCCCATAATAAGAAGTCTCCGGCATGGCATGAAATCGATAATCCGAAAGAGAAATGGCAAAACCGGTCCACGGCAGTAAGAAGAAGAATAGGAAGATCAACAACCTCATAAATGAAACAATTAGGTTTATTTTAGCAAACGTAGCGACTACGTAAAGCAAAGATAGCATATTACCGTTAGCTATTAGCTATTAGCTATCAGCTTTCAGATATCAGATATCAGATATCAGCTTTAATAATGTATTATTACAGTGGCATGGACAGTTGCACTAGCACAAGCTCCTACTTAAAAAACTTATAACTAAAAAGCTATCAGCAGTCAGCTTTCAGATATCACCGCAAATGATTACAGGGGCAGTATAGCTGTAGAGTAAAAAGGGGAACATGTGAGCTGGGAACAAGGCACTACTCCTTGTTCCCTATTAACTAAACAGTGAACATGGGAATCTGTAAGTAGGAACAAACCCTAATACCCCGGGTTTTGCTTTAAATCCGGCTCTACCCGCAATACCGTCTGGTGAAAAGGCCAAAGGTAATTGTAAGGGGCGAACGTCCGATTTTCAATTCTCAGCGAAACCTTATTTCCATTCACCATCCGTGTGTGACCTAAAGCTGGTTCATTCAATACCTTTTCGGCCATGTGCCAACGTATAATATCATCATAACGCAATCCTTCGCAAGCAAATTCAATGCGTCGCTCATTTTGCAATAGGGCCATCCACTGGTCCTGCGTATAGGCACTATAAGCGGGAAGTGTAACATCTGCCACTGACATGTCCAACCCGGCGCGGGCTCTTACCTGATTAATACAGCTTTTAGCCAGTTCATCCACTTCCCCAAGCATAACCTTCGCCTCGGCATAAGTCAGTAATACCTCCGCATAACGAAGTAGTCCATAGGTCATCGTTCCATCTCTAAACGCATCATCTTCAGACACAAACTTGCGGAACCAATAGCCAGACCGACTCGCCCGTTGATTTTCGTAATACATCGGATTACCCGATGTGTAGACATCGATTTCCTCGCCATAGAAGGTGTCACCCGGGCCCATAATACTGGCTTTATATCGTGGATCGCGGTTTAATCCCGGGGTCAGTTCATATTCCTCCTTCGTATGCAAAGGACAGTTATCAATAGGACGCCCCTGCAAGGTCCAATAGGCATCCACTAAAGACTTTAGTGGTACAGCATAAGACTGGCCATTACCGGTGCGAAAATGCGGCCCCAAATCGCGAAAGGAGGTAGTGCTGTTATTGCCCACGCTCTCGCGGTCCATGCGGATAATAAACTCATTATTATTTTGATCAGCAGTATACTGGAACAAATCACCATAATTGGGATGCAACTGATATTTTCCGCTATCCATAATCTCCTTAGCCAAGCTCGCCGCCAATTCATAGCGTCCATGATAAAGTGCATAGCGCATTATCACCGCCTTAAAAGAATACCTGTTGAACATATAGCGATTCGTTGTGTATTCATTTTCCGGCAAACGATTGGCAATGTCTGCGGCCATATTAAACAAATTATCCAGTAGCTCCGCCTGTGGCATCGGAGGTACTTTCGCTTCTTCAATACTAGCTGGCTCCAGCATAAAAGGAATATCTCCCCAGCTGGTGGTTACCTTAAAATAAAGCCAAACCCGCAAGCCTTCCAAAATAGCCTTATAACGCTCCCTCACTGCTTCGTCCTCAACATAAGGCACATTGATATTTGCTAAATACATATTAATCCGACCAATATGTTTCATATAGATAGTCCAATAATATTCAAAGGCGCGCGTATTGCTGTTCATTGTACCATTCGCAATGCGCTGATGATGATCATCTTCATTACGCGAATACGCATTGTCCGACTTCGCATCCTGCATATAGAATAGCAGGCGCCGATCATCTCGGTTCGTAAATAAATCGGTATAAACACTGTAAACCACTCGACGAAGATCGTCTTCATCCACAAAAAACTCTTCAAAGGTAGTTGCCGTAGGATCCGTTTTATCCAAAAACTTTTCGCAACCCAGTAATGTATAGGTCAGCATGACCATCCATATTAATCTTTTCTTCATAACAAATGTCCTCATCTTATAAAATCGTTGCCCGAAGTCCCACACTAAAAATTGCCATCCGCGGATAGCTACCATTACCGCCATCCCGTTCAGGTTCCAGACCTTCCCATTTAGTGAAGGTAAAAGCGTCCTGCGCATTTAAATAGACCCGTACCTGCTGGATACTATTTCCTATTTTCGGGATGGTATAGCCCAACTGGATCATCTTAATCCGGAAAAATGCTGCCCTACTCAGCCAAACATCGCTCAATACCGCATTGGAGCTGGCACCCGTCCAAACCCTCGGGAAACGGCTATTCGGATTTTCCGGCGTCCACCGGTTATCCATGTATTCCTGCCGGGGAGTTCCCAGGCTATTGTTTGATCCATCCATCAGTACCGGATAGCCTTCCAAGCCGTTAATCCAACCCGTTCGTTTACCAACCCCCTGGCCCATAACTGTAAAATCCCAGCGTTTATACTTGAGGTCGATATTAATGGCATAATTCATATGCGGAAAAGGGTCTCCGAGATCTACCCGATCCTGTTCATTGATTACGCCGTCGCCGTTTTGGTCGACATAACGTATATCCCCCGGCAGGGTATTTGGCAGCTTGGCGCTGGTCTGATCCACTTCCTCCTGCGTTTGGAAATAGCCATTACTTTGATATCCATAATAATTATCCAACGCAATCCCCGGATACCAGATCTTGTTTTCATTATCTTTAAAAATCAAAGTATCATTGGCACCATAGCCCGCTTTCAACACTTTATTGCGGTTATCGAACAACATCCCTCCTATAGCATAATTGAATTCACCGATCTTATCTGCCCACCGCGCACTCAGCTCCCAGCCCTTGTTCTCTACTTCCCCAATATTCACGGCTGATTCCAATCCGTTAGAACCCGTAAGTGGCGGAACCGGAAAGCGGCCATAGATCAAATCATACGAATGTTTTCGATACAGTTCTCCGGTAAAAGTCAGGCGATTCTGCAAAGCCCCTATATCCAAACCCACATTCCATTGCTTCTGCTTTTCCCACGAAAACTCGGGGTTTGGAACGCGTTGCGACCAGCCCCAGTCGTCCACATTCTCTTGCCAGAGATAAGGGTCTACATTTTCATTTCCCACTAAACCATAAGAAATGCGGAGCTTCATTGCTGTAATGGTCCCCGCATTGCGGATGTTCTCAAAAAAGGTTTCATTATCCACATTCCAGGCTACCGCAGCCGAAGGGAAGAAACCCCAACGATGCCCTGGGGCAAACTTGCTACTTCCGTCCGCCCGGGCTGTAACTTCTAAGAGATACCGGTTATCAAAAGAATAATTCGCTTTACCAAAAAAAGAAGCCTTGCTCACTTCGCGATAATCGGTATAATTGTAATTCATAATTTCCGATCCGGCAATAAGATATAATTTATCCTTCTTCTGCCGTAACTCCTGCTCATAATTAACATTGGCACGAGCCGTCAATTGACTTACACTTACGCCCTGCTTAGCCCCCACATTGTTCGCCCAGGTTGCAGCCGGTTTTCCGTCCGCATCGTAGAACATAAAAGTAGACCGCTTAATCTTGCTGGCCGACTTATCAATGGTGTACGACACGTTCCCTTCCAAGAAAAGATTGCTTTTAATGAAATACTTCGGCCTTAAATTAATGGTACTCACATCGTACATATCATTTCTTTTTGCGCCATGGGCTATCGACGCTAAAGGGTTCAGGTTATTATGCAGAATATAATGCTCCGGCAAATCCGAATCATAATAGATTGCCTGTGTCGGATTCATTTTCCAAGCGTCCTGATAGAGCCAGTTATCATCCGGGTCACTATTAATATCGCCCAGCTGCATGCGATTCACTTGCAAGCGATGCGCATAAAAATCAGCTAACAGCACAAACTTATCCGCCACATTGATGTTCGTATTAAATCGTGCACTAAACTTTTCCTGTCCTTCATTCACATTCAATCCCCCCTCATTCATATAACCCAACATGAGATTAAAAGTCCCAACACCACCACCACCCGAAATGCTGGAAGTAAAATTCTGCGATTTCGCCCTTCTTTGCATGACTTCGTCAATCCAATCTGTCTGTGTATAATTACCTTGATCCGCCAGGGCAATATCTTCGTCCGTAAAACTCTCCGATTGCCCCTGCATACGGTGTGCTTCGTTGTTCAGTCGCATGTAGTCGGCCGAGCTAACCCAATTCGGCAACTTAATCGGTTCATTAAAGGCCGACCAAGCATGTAGGTCTACTTTAAATTGCCCGGTAGATCCACGCTTCGTTTCAATGATAATAACGCCATTAGCCCCACGCGAACCGTACAAAGAAGCCGATGCTGCATCTTTCAACACCTGGATACTTTTGATCTGATTGGGGTCTAGATCCGTCAAACTCTGCTGCATCCCGTCCACAATTACCAAAGGCTCTGCACCTTGCAAGGTACCGACCCCCCGTATAGCGATTGCACCCGGAACGCTTCCCGGTTTATTCCCGCCCTGCATCACCGTTACCCCGGGTAAGGTACCACTAAACGCTTCCTGCATTTTGAAGATCGGACGATTGGTTGCGCGGTCCATATCCATGGAAACTACCGACGAAGCCACATGCCTTTTTTCAATGGCACTATAGCCCGTCACAACCACTTCCTCCATTTGCTTGCTTTCCTCTTGCAGAACCATGTCAATGCGGTGTCTCCCTTTTGTAGGCACTTCGATAGTCGCATAGCCCATCAAGCTAACGATCAGTACTTCTTCCTTTTCCACCGGTATCCTATAATTTCCATTCCTATCGGTTTGCACGCCCAAATTCGTACCCTTTATCAGTACAGAAGCGCCCGGGAGCGGATTCCCCTTATTATCCCGAACGGTACCTTGTACTTGTCCGGCCTGGACAAACCGCGCTTGTGCCGCGGATTCATCCACTTTCTCCAAGGCCCGTTCGTCTACAGAAACGATGATATTTTTATCCATGCGTTGATAGGTCAGCCCCTGTGGCGTAAGCACTTGCTGCAAGGCTTCCTCCACCGTAACATCATTCAATTGCACCGTTATAGGTTTAGCTAGGTCTATCGCTGTGGCATCCATCAGGATATTGACACCACTTTGCTTTCTGATCTCTTTCAAGACCTCCCGTAGGCTTACCTTTTTCTTTGTTAAATTAACCGTTTGCCCAAGCAGGTTGGCTTGCACATGTAAGGTAATCAACAGCAAAACAAAAATCATTTTCATGATTCGTAAATAGCTAAGTAGTTTATGCCTCACTTCAGGGCAAAAAATTGCCGTGTATTTTTTATACATTTGGATCATAGTTTATTAATCGGATTTCACAATATTGATAAGCTATAAGGCATTACTGCCTTGCGTCAGGAGTGGTGGAGCACCCCTGACGCTTTATAGCTTTATTAGACTTAAACAGCTAGGTCAATTCATTACAATAATCCTCCCTTCCTTAATTTTAAAATGCGCAGTTTTTGTTAATTCCAATACTTTAAGCAAATCATGGATATCCTCCATACGCGAAACAGTGCCTTCCAATCGTTTATTTGCGGGGTCCATCGCATATTCTACCTCCACATTATACCATCGGCTAATCTTTTTCATCACCTGCTCTAAAGGCTCGTTACTGAAGGAGAAATATCCGTTTCTCCAAGCCAGCGCATCTTCTACGTCTACTTCAGCCACTCGAATAGGCTCGTTTTTTTGATTCACAGTTGCCTGTTGCCCTGGTTTCAGCAATTGCTCTCGCCCGTATGCCAGCACGTTCACCCGTCCTTCAACCAAGGTAGTGCGCACCTCCTGATCCTCTTGGTAGGCGCTAACATTAAACTTGGTTCCCAGCACCTCTATCTGGGTATTTCCGGTTCTCACATAAAAAGGTTGATTTTTTTGCTGCGTTACTTCCAAATACACTTCACCTGAGATAGTGACTTTCCGGGCGCCATGTCCGAAATCCACCGGATAACGAATGGACGATGCAGCATTCAGCCAAACCTTTGTTCCATCCGGTAAAATCAGCTGATATTCCCCTCCTAAAGGTGTTGCTACGGTATTTTCCATTTCGGCATCTAAGGACAACGTTTTCTCGCCTTGCTGATACACTACTTTCCCATCCGAAACCTGAATCTGCCTACCTCCGCCAACAGAAATAAGTTTATGTCCTTCGGCCTCCAAGCTGACTTTTTCACCATTTGCCAAGGTCAGTACAGCCGTTTTCTTTCCCGGTAAAATTACCGGATGGTCCGGTCTGGAGCCTGTTTTGATAAAAAGAAAAAGCCATATCGCGGCAATACCGCTGATTACAAGTGCGAAGCTTTGCCAAGTGTTAAGTTTTCTGATACCGCGTTGCTTATTGATACGGAAGCGATGATCGTGTTTAATCTCTTCAAACATCTCCTTCGTGGGTATGGGATAATCCGGCGGTACTTCAAAAGTTTCTCCCAGCTCGGCCATCACGTCGTCCAACAGCTGTTGCGATTCTTCATTATCCATATAGGCCATCAGTTCCCTCTCTTCGTCAGTAGAAAGTTGGTATTGCATATACCTATGCAGTAAGTAGAACAAACGCTCTTTGGTCATAGTGGTTAAGCTTATTATATAATCAGCCGCTGTTAATAGAGAAAACGCAGCAAAGAGAAAGAAGGGTAGGTTCGTTTTTAAAAAAATCAGTTATTAGCGGTCGGGTTGTAGTTATTGATTGTGAGTTGTGAGTAGTTAATAGGGAATAGTTAAGTTGTTAAGTAGTTAAGTCATTTGGTTACTAGTTATTAGTTATTGGTTACTAGTTATTGGTTGTGTGTAACGAAATCACACGGGGCTTTAGCGTGCTGGGAACAACGGCCTTGGAAGATGCCGCCGCAACGAGCAGCAAAGCATTTGCACATCTGTTCATCTTGCACCGCCCAAGCGGATTGAAGAAGTGAAACGGCTCCAATACGCGCCGGTGATGCTTTGCCATCAGGTGCAAGGGAGCCTACATAAGCCTTGACTGTTTGGTTCTTTATGGTCAAGCATAAAGAACATAAATATTGTAAAGTGAGATGAAATCAGGATTGAGAGGCAGTTAAGTAGTTTAGTCATTTGGTTACTAGTTATTGGTTGTGTGTAACGAAATCACACGGGGCTTTAGCGCGCTGGGAACAACGGCCTTGGAGGATGCCGCCGCAACGAGCAGCAAAGCATTTGCACATCTGTTCATCTTGCACCGCCCAAGCGGATTGAAGAAATGAAACGGCTCCAATACGCGCCGGTGATGCTTTGCCATCAGGTGCAAGGAAGCCTACATAAGCCTTGACTGTTTGGTTCTTTATGGTCAAGCATAAAGAACATAAAAAGAACCTAAAACCTTTTATCAAATAAACAAAGTCAAAACAAAAAAATAAAGTATTCCATGCTTAGCAAAGAAACCTTTCAGAAACTTTAAAGACTGCACCAAGTGATACTTCACGGTATTTTTAGAAATCTGTAACTCTTCGGCAATTTCCTCATAAGAGAGTCCTTCAGATCGACTCATTCTGAAAACCAGTTGTTGCTGTTTAGGCATTTGTTGTAAAGCCGCTTCGGTCATAACTTCGAGTTCTCGATGAAACATCCGCTGCTCCGTGTCATTATTGGATTCGCCCAATGCCGCAGTCCATTCAGCTTGTAACCGTTGATGTTTTGCCAAGCGCCGGAAGGCGTCAATGGTCAACCTTCTAGCCTTCGTAAACAAATAGGGGTATAAAGGTAAAGACTCATCTAATTTCTCCCGGTTAACCCACAAACTTAAAAAGGTTTCCTGCGTCACTTCTTTGCTGAGTTCCACATTTTTCAGAAAGCTGTAAGCAAAATGATAAATCAAGCGATGATAAGATTCATAAATCGCTTCAAAAGCTCGCTCATCTCCATTTCGAAGCTGTGCAATGGTTTCTCCTGTCACATTGGGCACTTTAGGCATTATTGGTTCCGGCTAAATCTGGCGTCCAAAATAGTAATAATTTTTGAAAACAAAAGATTCCATAATTACAGTGGCATGGACAGTTGCACTAGCACAAGCTCCTACTTAAAACCTATCACTTAAAACTTATAACTAAAAAGCTATCAGCAGTCAGCTTTCAGCCATCAGAATAAGTCATTATAGTTGCACCGGAAGTCGCAGTAGCAAAGGGTTCTTCTTAAAACGTATCACTTAGAACTTATAACTAAAAAGCGGGCATATAACCATAACCACCAGACAGAAAATAAACACCCGGTTGTGCAACCAGGTGTTCACTTCTAAGGCTTATCCTCTTTTGTAACGCTTGATACCGCCGAAGCCACAATACCGGCCGTAGCGAGGTAACCCGCAATGGTAGTTACCGTTGCCGGTAAAGCGATCGGAGCAGCCAATAGTGCCCCTCCTATCGCTCCTAAAGTTAATCCGATCGTTCTAATTTTTTTAAAGAACTTCGGTGTTGGGGATTTGATTCTTTCTGTTATTTCGTTCATTTTCGTTTTTGGTTATTAGTTACTAGTTATTGGTTATTCGTTGTTCGTTATTAGTTATTAGTTGTTAGTTATTGGTTGTTGGCTTTCGGATGTCAGCTGTCAGCTTTACGCTGTAGGCTATAAGCGTTAGGCTCTCGCAACTGGCAACTCACAACGCGCAACTAAAAACTTCACTCATAATTCATCACTTATAAAAAGCTACTCAATCACTCCTCCTCTCTTCAAGAAACTCCATCCGCTGTCGCAGTAAATTATAGTTTGCTTTTAAATCCGCTTTCAAGAGTTGTATGCTTGCTTTCATTAAAGCTACATCCTGTTCCATTTTTCGGAAATTTCCGTGTAATTGCTTCAAGAAATAGGCTATGATTGATAATAAAATACTGATGATCGTACCTAACAAGGTTATTAATTCTAATGATTTCATCCGTTTATTTTCTTTTTAATGGTTGATGAGAGCTCGAGTAAATAACCGAAGCGGCAGCGAAGCTCATTGACACCTGAAAATGTAAACACTTGTCAATTATCATTGCCCCCGTGTGTCAATGTTATTTACATCTCGGTTTCATGGTTGTTTTTTTTTAATTTCTTTTCCTAACATATTTTATGTTCTTTTTCTTGACAAAAAGAACCAAAAGTCAAGGCTGTCTAGGTCTCGCTAAAAATTCAATTCCCTTACACCGTTCTGCGGAGCCGCCCCAATTCTCTTTTCCTTTCCTTCGCTTCTTCGCATAACGTTTTTTCCTACCCTTCCAATTGAATTTTCTTTACGCTCACCCTAGAAGGCCGTTTTGTCCTACGCGCAAGAGCCCCGTTGCATAGCCGTTCCGAAGTATGTAATTTCGAAGGGAGATCTAATCATATTCGATAAATCGGCCTCAAATATTCCGGCAACCACAGGCTAAGTAATAGCAGAAACATTCGAAGGAAGATTTCAGCCGCGGCTTTTTTTTGTTACTTTTTTTCAGCTGAAGGAAAAAAAGTAAACGAAATTACTCAACAACTAAACTCCGTCCAGCGGCAGCATATTCAGCTAATAAAGGATACACCCGTTTATACGCATCCGCCGAATGCAGTACCCGATAATCGCCGTCAATGAGCTGATAATAGCTTCCCGTTAATAGGCAACCTCTCGTATCCGTATGGTAATTGCCAATATGGAAGAACACCAAAGTAAAATTCGGGATACCCCTGATTTCTACCATTCCCTTATGCATGGAACTATATCGACTTTGGTATTTGGCATTCATACCTGCCAACTTATTCAAACCCAATTGATAAGTTCCGGTCGGAATAGCCGTTTCGCCGGGAATTTTTTCATCCCGTATTTTATCTTCCAGGATATAGCACTGGAAGAGATTATTGATGTATAACTGGCCGAGGGTTGTATTCGTGCCTTCGGCGATTCTTAATAATTTAATCATGTTATTTAGCTTTTAGGGGTTAGGAATTAGGTGTTAGCTATCAGCCATCAGCTTTCGGCTTTATGCTGTAGGCTATAAGCTATAAGCGTTAGACGCTATTAAGCACTGCTGCTACTGCCACTGCTACTATCCAGCCATCACATTGGCTCATCATCACATTGGCTAATTATTTCAGGCTTTCGGATGTCAGCTATCAGCCTTATGCTATAGGCTATAAGCGGTAGGCGCTCGCAAAGCACAACTAAACTCGTCAGCGAAAGCAAACCGACCGAGGTCGGTTCGCTTATGCGCAGTTTAGGACACAGTGATCGATCCTGCGTATTGACTGTTGGACGTTACAATACCTTCACGGTGTGCCATAATTACCCACACAGCGAGTTCATCGCCGGAAAAGACCGTTGGCAGTTCGATGCTTAGGTTGCCATCGGCCCGTGTGGACTGCTCCATGATATCAAAAAAAGCTTTGTTTTTGTTGTATACCAGTACAATCACCTCATCATCGGCAAAGGCCGTGAATCTGTTCATTTTAGGTTGCCAGGTTAAGGTAGCTTCGCCAGGGCTTGTTTCCGCGAGTTCCAGACCAAAAAGAGGTGCCAGACGTCCACGACTCAAATTCACTTGCTCATAGGCAATTTCCAAATTCGGATAATCTCCTACTACCCCGTGTTGCAACATTTGCCTAAGGGCAACGTTGTAACCGGTCGCCTTCGTCTGCTGCAAATCGCTGAAGCCAATGTTCAGGAGGTCCTTAATCGGACTTAAGAAAGCCACCGCCATCCCAAATTTCGCCCGTTGCGATAATTGGGCATCACTTGCCGGTTTATTTGAGGGCCTTGGCAAACTTCGCATGTAATCGACTGAACGCCATCTTGCACCGATATTGTTACCTACCTTACCTGAAAAAGCACCATTGATTCCCTTTAAAAATTTTCCCATTTGTTTTCTTTTTAAACGTTTTACAAATTTTCAACTCATTCAGACACATGTATATACCGGTATTTCTGTATCCTTGACGCAAACATAGGTCGACAGAACAGCCTCGGCAATTAATGATTGGAGATGACAGGAATTGATAGCAGGTGATCGTAGATGACAGCATACAATCATTTAATAATGGGATTTATTTTTTATTTTAAGCAAAGAAACGGCGGTCTTGGAGCAGACGGGAACCAAGCAAGTTCGGCAAAAAATCGAAGGTCTTCGAAGGCTCTCGAAGCCTTGTCGAAGCCGCTCGAAGAAAACTCAATAAATTGCCGAACAGCACAAGGAGCAAATGCAACGGAAAAGCGAAGTGTAGCCGAAGCCTAAGCAACGGATTGCCGAAGCAGTCTCAAGCCAGTGTCGAGGCAGTCCCGACCATCTGTCGACGGCAACTCGAAGAACCGTGAACTAAATTCTACCGCGTCTTTTGCTTTCTTCCAGCGCTTCCACCAAATCGGCTTCATAGAAGTAATGTCGGCTCCCCTTCATCCTTGGTTTAAGCGCCCCCTTCTTCACAAAGCGATAATAAGTAGCTTCACTGATATTCAATTTATTCATTACATCCTGTGCACTTAACAAACGTTCGGGTAAATGTTGACGAGGCGGTAAACACTGCTCGGTGAGGCTTTCCAGAAACTTATGAATTTGCACAACGCTTTGAATCAATAGGTCTATCTTATTCATATGGTTTTAAGGTTAAAATTAGAAAGGCAAAACCCAGGAGCTAGAGCTTATGCTCATTTAGCCAGTCAAAAAAATCTTTTGCAAGATGTTTCATCCGAGAAATCGGAAAAGGTTCAGCTACGTGATATAAATAAACCTTAGCATTTGCATAGTTTTTATAATATTCCGTACCAATAACAAAAGCATTGGAAATACGGACAAAAAGGTTCTTGGGCAAAGCGCGATAAACCCGCGTCAAGGATTCGCTCACCATAATCTCCTCTTCCCGCAGTACAAGTTTTACCCCACCCTCAACGGCTTCCATATAAAGGATATCTTCAAAAAGGATTTTATAGTTTTTTAGCTTATCTTTCGCATTCACGAGAAAATAATCCTGTGCAATCCGTGTACCGTTTAGAATGGCATGAAATTGCGACTCACGTAGGCGGGTAACAACGTCGAAGAATCGCGCAAAATCGACCGGCTTAAGCAGAAAGTCCGCTACCCGATGCTCGAAGCCATCGTAAGCATACTGTCGATGAGCCGTGCAAAGCACCACTTTTGTACCCGGATTTACCCATTTAATCAGATCAAAAGCAGTTAACTCAGGCATTTCCACATCCAGAAATAAGATATCCGGTTGGTATTTCCGTAGTTTAGCAAGAGCTTCCGTAGCATCATTCGTTTTAAAAAGCAGCCGAACGTTCTGCATTTTGCTGAGGTATGTATTTAGCAGGTGTACCGCTTGGGGATCATCGTCCACAATACCGCATGTTAAGATGTCCATGTTTGTTCTGTATTTGCTTTAGTATCAATGACGTTCAATAACAAGAAATAAAATAAAAAGATCACCTTCGCGCCAATAGCTTAGCGTAAAATGCACCCCCAACAAGTACCGTAACCGATTTCTCAAGTCAATTAGCCCCGAACCGCTGGATACCGTTTTTGATTCGACCTGCTTAACTGCGTTGACTGCCGTCACCAGTAAGGTATCGCCTGCTGTTACCACCCGAAGAACCGCTTGCTGTCGGCTGTGATCAAGTACGGCATATTTCAGCAAATTCTCCACACAGTTTATCAACGTAAAAGCAGGCAAGCGAAAAGCACGATAATTGCCCGCGCAGAGCAAACGGATTGGTGCATTCCTGCTATCATCACCGTAATAAGCCTTCAATAATTTCGCAGTCTCCGATACTTCCCGTTCTAAGGTAACCGTTTGCAGCACTCGGCTATTTTGTTCGCTCATGCCATATTTAAGAATCTCTGCCAAGTAGAAAATCCGACGGCCCAAGGCCTCACTCAAATCACAAACGAGCGAGTAGCAGTGGTTAAAAGTATTCATTAAAAAATGAGGCGAAAGCCTAGAAACCTCTCCCTTTAACCGATAACGATGCAGACCACGACGTAAGTTGCGTAACCGCAGCATCAAAGCAGTCAATCTTCTTTTCTTTAGCACATTATGATAAAACAGAAAGTAGATGGCCGCATACTTACCCATTTCTTTCAATACGCGCCCAGCATTAGCCACAAACTGTTTGTGTGAGTAGGGAATATCCTCACGATAAATTTTCCAGCCGAAAGCAGGGGCCAATACATAAATATAGCCCCATGCAAATAAGACAAACAGGCCAACAGCACCCAGCAACGGCATAATCAAGAGACGCTTGCGCGTTCGTTGAAACAACCAAAAGAGCAGCGCCAAGATCAGGTAAAACGTGAACGCCAACAAAATCACCAATGCAATGATACGGCCGATAGACGGATCAGGATATGCCTTCAGGTTATATCGGTACATAATCGGAACGTAAACGAGCCATGCTGCTATATGAGCATAAACAGTCTTAGCGCTTACTTTGGGTAACCATTTCATCATAAGCTGTGTTTGTTAGATTTAAGCTCCCAGGTCAGTAACCTTCTATAATTATTTAGGTAGTATGGACTTTAAATATATAAGTATTTGAGGAGATTTACAAAATCGTGGTACAGATCTTCACTAATTCGGTAGCTCATCAAGGTGTCGGCGCATAACATATAACATTGTTTTGTACTGCGATAAGGGAAATACCGATGTGCGTTACCTTCCTCGATCCTCAATTTCTTATTTCTCCGATATCTTCCCGTCGGTTGCCCCGAGAGCCAATGCTCCCATTGGTGTAAATAAACACTTTGTGTTAACGTATCTTGCAATATGCCGAAAAGTTTACATAAAACGGCATCCAAATGATCCAATGTATTCTCATCCCATGCCACATAT
Source organism: Olivibacter sp. SA151 (assembly GCF_054130995.1). Lineage (NCBI taxonomy): Bacteria > Pseudomonadati > Bacteroidota > Sphingobacteriia > Sphingobacteriales > Sphingobacteriaceae > Olivibacter > Olivibacter sp. SA151. The sequence goes on from NZ_CP096391.1 coordinate 5,413,369, forward strand.
ATCGGATCATGCGCGATCAGTTTTGGTACATGTGCCGCCGTCCTAGGGACAACGATGGGATAAATAGGGCATTCGGCCAGTCTGGCCAGCAAGGGGATGCCGCGATGAATATAAAGTTTTCCGCTGAAAAAGGGAACGGGGGCCAGCCTATCCAAGTCAATATCCGTAAAACATCCACGCCCACCGTCCACATAAGTCAGTATGTAAAAACCCTGCTTAATATAGTTACACATTTTACGGATTACGTGAGGATCTTCCGCCAGTAAAATAGGCGGCAATTGAAAACCCTGTCGTTTGTTCCTTTGCAGGTAAGTTGAAAAAGCCGTTTGCTTAGTCACGCGCGTTGCTACAAGCAAAACAAAGGGAAGCTTTTGTTGCATCAACCACCGGCCTATTAAACGATAAGAACCAACATGATACGTTGCTACAATACCCGGTTTGGCTAGGTACTTACGCAGTTTATACCAAGCAGGCTGATCAAATAGCGCTAAGGCTTCCCGTTTATCCTGATCAAACAAATTCAGGGCCTGATGGAGGCGTGCACAACGGAACAGTTGAAGCAATTTTTTCGGTTCCACACCCGTTTCAAAAGCCTGCAATTGCGCACCGAAGAAAGCAAAAGAACGAATGATGACGTCATTATTGAATAGTTCTTCATTTGCATATTTAGCAACAAGAGGTTGAATTTTTTCCAGATAAGTATTCATACTTTTAGTTCTTAAAAATTGAAACAGAGGAGGATGCGTGGGCATCCTCCGGTTTAGTTAAAAAATTTCAAACGGGCATTTATTTTCATCATCGTTCAACTCATTCCGCTCGATGAGCTGGTTTAATGAAAGTGGTGCTCCTAGAATAGGCAATACCCGACTGATCAGTTCAATTTGCAACTGTGACATGTTAACTACCATTAAATTTTAAACATAACCCTATTTACGGATGAGGGTACTTCCGACCTCTTGTCTGGCCAAGCAGAAGGTTTTTCTGGTGATCACAATCCAAAAGTGAGGCTTCGGAGAAAGAAACGAAAAGAATTTTTTTACCTTACCGTTGTTGCAAGCCAATTGACATAAAAGGCCAAAATTCTCCCATCTAACCGGCAAAAACCGTCAACTAATTAGTGAAAGGGGAACAGGTGGGTTGGGAATCGGCTCATTCATTTACAAACATAGGCCACTGCTACGAATAGGCCGTAAGCTATAAGCTTTAAGCTATTCATTATCCATCACTCCTTTTCAGCTTTCAGTCGCAAGAACCTTTCTCACAACTCACAACCGGCAACTCACAGCTAAGAAAATTCATCGCTCATAATTCCTGATTCCGGCCTACCGGCAGGCGGGCATCACTAAAAAACCACTCCCTAAATAGTGAACAAGGGAAATTGTGAGCATGGGAACCTGTCATACTCACGACTCCCTATTCCCTACTCACAACTCCTCAGTGAACATAGGAGCCTGGGAGCTGGGAACAAGACACTATTAACTACTCCCGAATAACTATTACCTAATAAAAAGAATTGAGTATATTTGCATTAGAAACCGTCATGATCCGCAAAAATCACACAATGGAATGATTAGATCATGACAGCTTCATCGCCAATAAAAAATTAAACGGATGAAAAATTTAGAACGCATAGTCCTAGATCCGGCTGTAATGGGAGGAAAACCTTGCATAAAAGGTGTAAGGGTAACAGTTGGTACTATAATTGGCTTATTAGCCTCAGGATATTCTAATGAGGATATCTTGAAAATGTACCCCTACCTCCAAATTGAAGATTTAAAGGAAGCGTTAGCCTATGCAGCTTGGCGCTCAGAAGAAATTGAAGTACCTTTAGCTATAGCATGAAAGTGCTAATTGACATGAACTTATCTCCCGAATGGGTTGATGAGCTGGCAAAGAGCGGTATAACGGCAATACACCCCTAATTTAGCATCTGCAAATACTCTTCAAAACTCAAAATTCCGCATTCGACAATTTAACTATTCCCTACTAACTACTCCCTAAACAGTGAACAAGGGAACCTGTGAGCTGGAAACCCATTATCACATTGGCTCATTCATTTACAAACATAGGCCACTGTTACTAATAAGACTGTCAGCTTTAGGCTTTAAGCTATTCATTATCCATCACTCCTTTTCAGCTTTCAGTCGCAAGAACCTTTCTCAAAACTCACAACCGGCAACTCACAACTAAGAAAATTCATCGCTCATAATTCATCATTCCGGCCTACCGGCAGGCGGGCATCACTAAAAAACACACTTCCATCCCAAAAAAGTTGCCATCTAATCCCCAAATTCTGCATAGTAATATCTAATTCTCCAAAAAGCATTCATAATTCAGAACTTAAGCCTATCAAAAAGAACCCGTTAGGCCTATGCTCAAAACCGTACATATTGATTTACCAACCAACAACCAAGGATATTTACTCTACAGCGAGCGCGTGCCCGCCACCACCCCGTACCGTTTAACATTAGCCGATGTAAACTACTGGCAAAGCGATCAATTTTCCGTACTTGAGCAATATTACGACGCACCCGACGCGCTTATCTGCCTAGCTGATGTGCATGCAGAGGCACCGGTAGAAGTACCCATACATTGCAAGCTATCCGATTTGTATTGGCTTTACCAATTAAAAGGCACGTACAGCATCCACACATCCAATAAGGCACAAAAAGTACTGCAAAGCCAAGAAGTGCACTATACACAGGTATACGTACCTCAAGGCCGGTACCTTACCCATTTTGATAAGGGGAAACACCAGCTGTTCTATTTTGTGATTAAGCCAAATTGGCTTCTACGGCATGGGAAAAAAGAGTGGCGCGGTTTCGAAAAACTGTTGGGAAACTGGAAAGAAAAGGCTGCAAATGTTAGGCACAACAAACAGTTCCCCATAAGCGAACATATTATGCTGCGGTTACTCAACTTCTTTGCTTTACCGCCCCTAAAACGGTTGGCTATGGATTTAAAAGTATACGAACTCTGTTTCAATTTACTCATTCTAAACCAAGAAGATATGCAGTCCGTAGTGACCGACTCAACATACAGAAATCAAAAAGTAGAAGCTATTCGCAGCGCTATTGAACTACAGATACAGCATGGACAGGTGCAAACCATAAACCAGTTGGCACATCATTACAAGATATCAGAAAGATGGTTGCGAAAAATCCACTGCGAAATTTACGGCAACTCATTGGGGCAGTACATTCAGCAAACAAAGCTGAAGCGCGCGACGGAACTTCTTGACGATAGCCGTTACACCATTTCGGAAGTAGCGCATCTATTAGGTTATTCCGGTATAGCAAGCTTCACAAATGCCTTCAAATCCTTTTACGGTCTTAGTCCGAGCGCATACCGTATACAGAAAGGATAGACAGCCGCAAAGCCACTTTCCGCAACTCATAAAGCCGCTTTCCGCAAACAGCCGGTATCGATATAAGCTAATTTTATCCCTAAAAATGAAAACTATTCATTATGAAAAACTACTTAACCATCCACAACAGAAAATTTGCAGTATTTCCGGGTAGGCCGGTACTTCATATAATTTCGACCCTCGTTTGCAGTAAACAGGCCGAAAGGTTTGGCTGACCTGAAGATGCCTCGATTCTAAAACAAATATTGTATAAACTTAAAGGTAGCATTTCCCTTAAATGCAGAAAAACCATGTTAATTTCACAAAAAATGGGGCTACGTACCTCAGCAATTGCGGCAATGGCTTTATTTATGAGCTTGACATTACATGCATCCGATAAGGATAGTAACGATGCGCGTGTTCCAGAACCTAAGAAGGAAACAAGAGCATATAAAACTTATCACTATATGTTGAATGATCCTTCAGGAGAAAACAACCCGAACAACTGGCAGGAAGGTCCTTCTCCACAAGCCTGCGATGGAACAAATGTTCTTTGCACTATCTCCGCTCCGGAAGGTGCTAATGGTCGCCCGGACTTTTCTGAGATTACCGGCAATGTAAGAGATTCCGACCAAATCCTGGATAAGGAATTCAAGAACTAAGCGCTGCCGAATTTCCAAAGGCCGGTTACATCCTAGGGCTGGTATGCCCTAGGATCTCATTCTCGTCTCAGTTCTGAGGTATACCTGTTATATCAACAATAATCTGCGGTATTGACAATGCATATCGGCCGCTGTTAGGTTCCAGTAAATATTCTTCTCCCTTCACTACTCGTTTCAGAATAATATTTTGGCCTTCTCTATTCAATCTTTTAATATCGATGAACCGTAAGCCGCGCATTAGCAAATCTTTTCGTCTTTCTGTTAAAATATTGACCAACAGATTTTCATCATTCACTAACGGTTGATACTGAGATTTTCTGAACCGCATCCGTCTTAAATTGTTCACATCATTAAGCGCCTCTTCAGGTCTTCCGGTTCTGGCATAACACTCAGCCCGTGTAAGCAAAAGTTCGCTGGTAGTTACACCCGAAAATAGATAAAATGTATTATCGTAGCTCCCCTTAAAACTATGGCTGTTATCGGAATTTTTACGAAAATAAATATCCTTTCTTAAATCCCCGTCTTCATATAGACTATACAGCGATGTATCTACCTTCATACTCGATGAAAATGAAGCTGAACACCTAAAATGCATAACAACTTCCTCATTAAATCGTTCAATTGGATAATTGGCGCCGATATCTAAATCTTCGAAATCAAGCAACTTATCAGTCAATTGAAGCGCACGGTCGGCATACGTGCCGGCCATTTCATATTCACGCATACTAAGTGCCGTTCTGGCCAACAGGCCAAAGGCCGCAGCTTTCGATGCTCTCATTGGATGATCAGCAATTTCCGGCAATAGATCAGCCGCTTCCGTTAGGTCTTTAAGCACCTGTTCATATCCCTCCTTCACACTTGCTCTAACGGTAGGTTCATTAACGCTCGAGCTCAATCGTAGCGGTATACCAAGCGCATGATTCGCATTCGTTGCGTCGTAAGCCCCTGCCCAGATCCAAAGGGCATCCAAAAATGCTTTAGCCCTAAACAAAAGCGCACTTCCCCTTAATGCATTATAATCAGTCTGATCCGTTGATTTAATTTTGGGCAATTCGTCTAACACAACATTGGCGTAATAAATTACTTTGTACACATCACTCCAGTTATTGGGCGTGGCATCTTGAATAGAAGGCGATTGCCAGGTATAAAGATTCCGTTGATGGGCCGATAGTCTATCGAAATCTGCAGGCAACAAATAATAATCGTCGGCACTTGCTTCACCTAACCATGGAGCACTCCTATTCATAATCTCGTTCCTGTCAAGCAGCGACCATAGATCCTGCAAGGTACTGGGTACCTGCAGCTTTTTATCAGGCTTTTCATCAAGGTATTTTTTACATGCAGATAAGCCAGATAACAGCAGTAATAAACAATAAAGTATAGTTTTCTTCATAGCATTAAAATTGTGCACGTATACCGAGCGCGTAGGTTTTAGGGTTTGGCATTAAAGGAAAGTCCGGATCAATGCCTTGCTTATTAGCCTTCCATAATAAGCCAATGTTGGAAAAGTTCGCAAATAACTCGACATTGCCTTTGGAAGCTTCAGACTGCCATGGTGCCGTGAATCTATAGGAAAGATTCACAAATTGCAGGCGGACATGACTGCCATCGGTTACCAAGGCCGTACTATTATTGTAGAAAGACGATCTTTCATTCGATGCATTCGGAATCATTGAAGGGACATCAGTAATAAGTTCGTCTCCCGGTTTTAACCATCGCTTCGCAAAATCTCTGTGCCCGCGACCAAAGTTATATAGCCCGTAGTAATCGATACCGGTTCTTCTGAAGAAATAACCTAATTTATAACTGATGTTGATTGCGAGCGACCAATTTTTGTACGTAAAAGTGTTAAGAATATTGCCGAAATACTTAGGCAGGGCATTTCCTCCGAAAGCGAGCTCATCCACTGATGTCTGTGCAGAAATAGCCAGATAATCTGAAGAAGGTTCACCATCTAGGAGTCCCAAAGGCGAGCCATCCACATTACTTACACCTGCAAATGCATACGAAAGTATAGCGTACACCGGTCTCCCTTCTATTGCGCTTATTAACTGACCGTCACTTAGATAAAAACTACCCAATCTCGAGTTCAGATAATAACGCGTGACACGGTCGGTATTATAATTGAAGTTAATACCCGTATTCCAATTAACCGCTCCCTTTATCCACCGCCCATTCATCTGCAAGTCCACACCCCTACCCACCATATTAGCCACATTCTTCACCACGGTGCCCAGCCCGTTTGTATAATCATTAGGTGCTACACCGAATAGATCCGTTCCCTTTTTACCATAATATTCGATACTTCCCGTTAAAAATCCGCTTCCGATGGAGTAATCGACTCCGATATTCCACGTTGCGATCTTTTCCCATCTCAACTCAGGGTTGGGAAATTGACTGATATTCGATTGCGGGAAGTTTGTAAAAGTAGCACCTGCACCCAGATAGCTAATAGTTGTAACGGCAGAACGGCTGTTATCCACATTACCGCTATAGCCAAAACTGGATCTCAGGCTAAAGTAATCAAGCCATTCCGAGCGAAAGAAAGATTCTTTGGCTACATCCCACTTCGCTCCCAACGACCATAAAGGAACCCCTTTTTCATTGCTTTTTACGCCGAAAAGGTTGGAAGCATCTTTACGTGCACTTGCTGATAAGGTATATTTATTTTGATAAGTATAAGAAGCGTTGACAAACAGCGAGGTATAACGCAGTGTCCTTTCCGATGCACTCACGCCATCGGGAATGAACTCCCGCGAGCCGGTAACCAAGTTCGTATAGCCGTTCAGGTAGTCCGTTTTTCCGTAGGTCAACAAATCCTCATCGTATCCATAATTCCTATAACTGTTGGAAGTCGTAACAATTTCACGGATTTCGGCCCCGCCCAGTACATGGAAGTCATGCCTTCCGGTGGTAATATCATAGTTCAATTGCGCGCGGGCATTCGAAGCACGAACGGTTTCATACGTATTGGACAGAATCCCTCCCTTGGGAACAATATATTTCACACTATGGTTATTATAGTTAAGTACACTGAACCGGTTGATCATATCGCGTGCAATAAAGCTATTTTCATTCTGCAGGTCAGCGGTTTCACCTAATTGCTTCTCATATTGATACCTGATACTGCCACGTAAGCCCTTTGCGATGGCATACTCCATTGAAGCAGTCGCGAGCAGGTGCTCTAATTTGCTTGATTGGTATGCATTGGAACTCTCCGTTAAGGGATAATATTTCCAATCAAGTAAAAGCCCCTGTCCAACGGTGTCGGTAAACGGCTTCCGATAGATGTCCAAGGGCTTTGTTAGGTCTGTATAGGGGTAAATCGTCCTTCCATTGACCACGTTGGATACCCCACTATAGCCATGTCTTCCGGAACTTCCCGAATTGCGCGTATAACTCAACGTCGTATTGACATTCAGTTTATCGATCAGCTTAATAGTATGATTGGCTTTCAGGTTAGTCCTTGTAAATTTTTCGCCCAAGGTACCCACGTTGCGATCATAACCTCCGGAGAGGTAGTAACTAACTTTTTGCGAACCACCACTGAGACTTAAAGCGTGTTGCTGGTTCACTCCCGTCCGATAAATGTACTGATCAAAATCACGTCGCACGTCTCGTCCACTCAAATGCGCCAAACGCTCTTTGAGCATGTCGCCTGTTAGTTTTCCATCCCGGTTAAGGATCAATAATTCTACAACCGGCGAAAGCGCTAACCTGTTTATATCAATTTCACGTTGGTCATAAAAACCCTGGTTGAACAGTACCGTCTCCACTTCAATAAAATCAGCTGTTGACATTTGGTCGTAGTAGTACAGATCCGGTTTACTTATTACATTAACGTTGCTATTATAAAAGACCGAGGTAGGCTTTGCAATTGCTCCTTTTTTTGTAGTAATTACAATAACTCCGTTGCCTGCGCGAGTGCCCCAGATAGAGGCGGCGGCAGCATCTTTGAGAATACTGATATTTTCGATATCGTTGGGGTTCAGGTTCGCCAGATCACCTTCGTAAGGAAAATCATCCACTATAATCAATGGGTTCTTGGGGCCGTTAATGGTACTTAGCCCACGTACGGTAACTGGCGTCCTATTGCTGTTTTCATCAAACAGCACGCTGTTGCTGATCCCTTTCAGCCGTTGCAAAGCGTCTGCCCCGATCTGCAGGTTTAAGTTTTTCCGATCGATAAAGGTAAAGGCCCCCGTAGCCCGCTCCCTTGGTATTTTCTGGTAGCCCGTATTAACAATCTCTACTTCCTGAAGGCCTACCATTCGTGGAGTTAAGACGACCAACAAGGTGTCGGCATTTGTCAAATCCCGAATAATGATCGTTTTGGGTTCGTAACCTAAAAATGTAAAACTAAGTGCAATATGAGCTGTACCTGCGGGACGTATCGAAAAGCTACCGTTGTTGGCCGATACAGCCGAATTACCCGAAGTTTCCTCTTTAATATTAACGCCTTCCAGCGATTTACCGGAGATTGAATCAAGGACAGTTCCAACAATTGTCTCGTTAGGGGGTGCACTATTTTGTGCGTATAATTTGACGGTGAAACTCGCAAAGAAGAGTGTAATGCAAAAACCGACCGATCTATAGGCTTTCGTAAGGTTATTGTACATACTAATTTCGTTTAGGTTTGGCTGAGATAATAATTACCGGTTCAGTTTTTCGCAGCATGCTGTTATAGAGCCTTTTTTTTCGTTGGCAAAGACCTAAACGGTTATTCAGGTCGACAAGCATTGCTTCATTTTGTGCCACAACATCCCCCGCTGTGACCTGCTCATAACAGAAAAGGCTTTCGCCCGTAAACGGTTGGCCGGGCAATTCAAATACGAGCCGTTCATGCGGGCTGTTCAATGCCCTGCGATAAAGTTCTTTAAGCGGACGGTTAATAAAGTATCTACGTGTCAGGTTGTTTAATTTTGACACACCCTCTTTACTTCCCAGCCCGTCTATTTCATTGCAAAAGCTTACATTGTTAAATCCTTTTACTGCAAACTCTTTGTTTGCCACATTACACAGCAGAGGAATTTGCGCATTAAAATCAAGTATATCCACTTTCTGTTGTGCATGTATCTCGTCACTTGAAAGCAATTGCCTGATATTTGTTTCACTTATATCATTCGCCCTCGTTGCTGTATAAAAGTTATTTTTATAAATCCAGACGTAATGCGGGATCAGTTTATGCGCGAAATACGTGCTGAGTATACTGTCCCCATAAACAGTGGTCAACTTTAGTTCGTTAACTATTCGGTTACTTTGTAGGAAAGGCAGCAACTTATCTTCCCGCTCATAAGTAACGGGCAATACCACCATTTCCTCTTTAAAACGCTCTCTTACACTATCCACCTTTGGCATAGCGGCAATACAGGCCGTACACCACGTAGCCCAAAAATCGAGGATAATGAGCTTTCCTTTATAATCATTCAGCTTTACCGTGGTACTTCCCTCCTGCCCTGCTTTTACCATTTGCAGAGGCATGTGCCATAAAGCTTCCGGAATGGTATTTCCTATTTGTAGCGGTTTAATGGAATCCGTGGATAAAGCCACGCCTGTGGCAGCAGAGTTGCCTACACCCCGCTGCCCGGCGTGTGCCAAACAAACACAGAACAAGACGTTTAAGGCTGTAAGGTATATGGTATAGGGCTTAAGGTAGTTAAGAGGTATAAGGTGTAAGCTGTAAGGTTTAAGGGTGTGCAATGGCCTTCCTATTTTCATGATTTCGTAAGCCCGATTTTGCGACGAAAAAAGGTATCTAGACGTGCTTTTCCAGCACTTTTTTATGCAAATTTTAGCGGTAAAAAAGCACCAAAAAATGCCTTTGACCCTTCTTAAGCCCCATTTTCCTGTAACTCGCGAGTTACAGGTAGTTTTTTCAGTACTTTTTTGTATACGCAATGGTCGTAGCGAAAAACTGCTCGTTGAGAAAAAAACAGTATTTATCACTAATCGCTCACACTCCTGCCTACGGCAGGCAGGCATCATTAGCGAACGCTTGCGCGCCGTACCTATTCTATATATTCCAGAGAGGGCTTGAACTGATACTTTCCCAACAGCACACACCCCTCCCATTAAGCGTAAAAATGCTTTCATTTTGGTCGATTTAATTCGATTTAGGTGCTAAAATCTTAAAAAAACCGACCCCATGTCACTAACAAGGCACAATTATTTGCGGGTTTGAAAGAAAGCCACTATCTTTAGAGGTAATTGCAATAACCAAAAGATCTGACCTACTCCAAGCCTAAGCGAACAATCGTTTTCTTATTGGAATAGGATCGGTGACAGACTAGGATATGGCTTTTTATAGCCTACTTCGGGTTGAGCTTTTTGTGCTTCTCCCCTATGCTATCCACAGCCTGTTTATCTTTTGGCTACCTTATTCGGGTGACGAAATTATGTTCTTTAAGTGATTTTTAAACGGTTTGGAATACACCCATAGCCCGCCATTCTTAATGGTAAGCCTCGCAAATGATTTGCGGTTTGGGTAAGTGGTCGGTTTGGTTTGTATCGTTCTCATAATATTTAGAGTTTATGTAAACGATGTCCCAAGAAAGCAATTGAAGATCATTTTGAAAAACACAAAAGGCTACCTTCAAAGCTTGTATCTGCGGGAAACGACCAAGTAACCCTTTTTCATAACCACAAGTGTTAAGAAAATTGCCAATACAAGACTTACATGAAGGCAGCCCTTTGGATAATATCTTAACAAAGATAATAAATCCAAAAAATTGGGCGCACTTCACGGTCTTTTCGCTGGCATTTTTGGTCGTTTTCGCAGACGAAAGACATCGTTACAAGTAGAGCTTTATCCTCTACTCAATGTGTGTCGCTATCAATACAAAACAAAGATAAACAATAAAATATAGAAAACAAAATTATTATATATTTTGAAAAAAATAGAATATGATGCCGATAAAGAATTTGCAAATCGAATTGAGAAAGCATTATCACTTTATGGGTTGGAAGAGGCTGATTTAGGAAAATTGATCGGCACTAATGCTACCGATATAAAAAATATCTTAAACTTGAAAAGAACTCTCGGACTAAAAAGGGCTAATAAAATTTCCGGTGTTTTTGGTATGAGATATTTTCAATTTGGCAATCCAGGAATTAAGTTTCTCCCAAAAGAACAGTTGCCGATAAGAACTATTGATGCGATAAATGAACGTCTAGAAAAGGGGCCTTCAACTGTCGAAATAAACACTGATCTCGAACTTCCCTTTTACACAATGGAGGTTCTTAAAAAAATTGACGTAACGGGTGAATTTACGCCTAATGCAATTCACGAAGAACTTCCCGAAGAGATAAGATCTCAAGTTGGAGCCAACCGTATTACGGTATTGTTCAAGACTGGTAGTTTAAAAAAATATGTGGAGTATGCAAATAAGAAAGACGGAAAGCGACATATTTATAAGTTTATCTCTCCAGACAGTAAAAAGCAAATGGAAAAAGCTTTAAAGAACAAAAAGGAATAAAAAACTCCCAAAAAATATGCTGAAAAAGTGAGTGAGCGATAAACCGTTGAAAACCTAAATAAATCTCTATGAAAAAATTTGTCTAAGAAATTAAACAATTACTAAACCAAGCGAGGGAAAAAACCTATAAAGCAACCAACACTGCAATGGTCGAAACCTATTGGTCAGTAAGCAAACGGATTCTTGAAGAAGAACAGCATGGAGCCCACTGTTTTACCTCACCTTTCCCGCTATCTCTCCAAATTCAGTAGACACTATCTGTTAAAGCTATACTATCTCATTATCAGTTACTTACAACAGAAACACCCGCAACTATTATCTTAAAGAAGCAGCAGAAACATGCGCAATAAAAAGGCCCCGGCAGTTTGCCGAGGCGTTTTCTCTATATTTTTTAGGCCTAAGCTTTATTCAGCGTTATACAGATCATGCAAATAGTCCTCATTTGGGTCATTCAATATAGATTCACCGCCACCATTCTTGTAGATCAAAGCAAACTCTCGGTTTTTATCACCATCTGCTATAGCCCTAACGCCATCTATCACACATAAAAAGCCAAAAACACCATGATCTACCGACAGCTTTACGATATCAACAACCATATTCTTGCCTGCAGCATCCAATCCGTTATACCATTCTGACAACTTTTTATATAGGTCTTTCGGCTTTCTTCCCGGAGGACTCTCCAGAGCAGAAACAACTCCTTCGACAGACGATTCTGTTACTGCAATCTTTAACGCATCAACAAATTGTTCTTGAGTCATAATCATTTGTTCTATTCTTTAAATACGTTAGGATATGTTATTTCGTTCAGATTGATTAAATCCATCATACTCGTAATAAGAGTACTCGCAGTATTATATATATATATTCCGGCACCGCCGCGTTTTGTTTGACTTCAATGGCAGCCTTTTTTAATGTAATCAATACCACTTTATAGTTTCCAGACTGTGGTTACCCTCCAAGTAATACTCAAGCAAACCTGACAGGGTAGCTAGGCTCAATATACTTAACCTATAGTTTCCTCTTTAATCACCTAATGGAAGTTTGACTTGCCATTTTTGGGCACCATTTTTACTTTCTACCAAGAGAGTAACACTGTCTGCCCATTTCCACTTAACGTAATACGCCAATTCTCCCCAATTCGGTTCAAGCGATACAACAACATCTCGGCCTATCTCTTTTCCCTGCTTATCGAACAGCACCCAGAAGAGCCTGAAAGAGTCAATATCCCACTCGCACCATAATCCGATCTTATACTTACGGTCAGGTGAAGCCTTAAATTTTTCTCCTATAAAAAACTTATATTCCAAGCCTACTGCAAAGCAGTTATTATAAGCATCTAATAAAGGATCTATAGCCCAGCCTTCACGCTCGGCAATCATTATCATCCCTTTGTGAATTAGCTCAAGTTGTATCTTTTTCTTATTAAACTTATTCGCACGGAAATATTCATCAACATTCAAAGTGAGATTAATTGATTTAAGTTCATTCCAATCGCCATAGCTAAACTCCTTATCGCCCCAATCATTAGAAACATTTATACTACATTTTCTAACACGTCCTGTTCAAAATCTTTTAATTGAGACCAATAAAGCTCTGAAACGCACCAGGATTCGACATTAAACTGCCTAATATTTCCGTTATTAAACTCCGCTCTTAAATCTATTTGTCCTAAACTCATTTTTTACTCGTTGCCTACCCATCGGTGAGCAGAACAATACCATCAAAAAATCTATTGGTTTTACCAGAAGCTAATCCCATAGCAGCTTCCGCAATAAAGCACTTTATTCTATTTTATAAGTACCACTGCCGTCGAACTCTACCCCGGAATTTATCCCTGGTGAAATAATAATGGCAATGTCAGATAAGTCGAAGTTATTCACGATAGAACCCCAATAAGCCACATTTAATAATTCGGTTGAAGAATCCACCAACTCATTGTAATCGAATTTTGAGGTAAAATCGACAAATACTCTTTCATTAACAAAAACTATTGCACCTGAATCTGTAGAAAACGCGTTCCTCTCTTTGGGATCTATTTGATCATAATCAACCTTTTTAATTTTATCAAGAGTAAACACCCTTTCCTCGGGTGTATATTCTGCAAAAGGAGTGTCGGTATAAGGAAAAACGTTACTTCTGATTGCGTTAAGTATATCTTCATTTATAAGATTAGAAATTTCTAATCTTATCTCATTGATATACATCGCGTCTATAACAATATATTTAATGTTAGGTAATAATTCTATAGGTTCTTTATCTAACGAAATATTTTTCATAATCTTTTTTAAGGAAATTACTTATAGGGGACATATTGCAAATGTTCCAATCCATATCTTTTCAATAACCCCTCTGCGTGATGAAATATTTCAGAAGGTGAAGCATTAGGATTTGCTTTTATGAAATCAATCCATTGTTTATTCCATTCACCTGGAAGTTGTGCTCCTAACCCTTTACCATGAACCCCTTTTAAATGGGTAGACTGACTTATTTGAATAGCATAATCATCTATATTTGAAATACCGCGTTGAGCAAACCATTTTCTAAATTGTTGAGGTAAAACATGATGTCGATGTAATTTACCAGCTGTTAATAAAAGCTGTCCTCCACCCTTTGCAACAAATAAACCCCTTATTCTCTTTAGCAAGTTTATCAGCGCCGTAGGCTTACCTATTCCGAAATCAGGAGGCAGTCCCATTAATGGAGTCCTTCCTAAAGATCTACCATTTACATCGTAACTGAAACCGTTCTGGCTTCGCCCAAATGTATACACTCCTGCTCGATTCCAAAAACCGCTCACTGGTCCAATATCAGGACCAGTGATACTAATCGCCAAAGGACCTGCACTCGCTGTAACAACCGCAGCATCAATGGGTGTGCTATTCAAACTGCCATCATCCCCTTGAATATCGTCTCCAGCTTTTGGTGTCGTTCTATTGTCGTCCCTTCTTATGGTATCTAATCCCATAAAGTCCCCATAGGTTATCGGGTTCCCCAACACATAGTTATATGGCGTAAATTCGTGATGGTTCTCTGCAAGTGGATCTACCCCTGCCCACCTTCCTATAACAGGATCGTAGAAACGGAATCCAAAATCATAAGCCTTCAGCTTGTCCTGAAATTCTTGACCGTTGTAAAGATAGTTATTTTTTGGACTTGGTTGGCCGATTTTCAATTGGTATTGCAACCCGAAAGGATAATAATCCGAACCGAAATTGGCCGTGGTCGCTACGGCATCCGTTCCCTTGAAGCCCGAGCGGCTATTGCCCAGGTGGTCCTTCAGTATATATTCATAGCTGTAGCCACCTGTACCCTTCAGTATCCGGCCCTCTTCCATATGGATCAGTTCCAGTGCCGTGCCACTGTACTCGATCCCGTCAATATAATCCCGCGTCTGCCCGTTGATGCCGTTGATGCTCCGCAGCTTCCGCCCGCTGCCATCGTAAATGAAGCTTACCGTGGTACCGTTTGCCGTAACCGTCTGCGGCAGATCCAGGTAATTGTAAACGGTTGCCGTAATGTTGTTCGCTGTATTGGCCGAGTTTACCCGTGTCTTCATGTTGCCGTTGGCATCGTAGGTATAGGCCGTTGTCCCCGCCAGCATATAGGCAGCCCCGGTATTGGTACTCCGGTCATTCACCGAGGCCAGCCGTCCACCACTGTAACTGTAGGCAAGACTATCGGCAGTCAGTCCGTCACTCGCCCTGCGGTTCAGCGCCGTGATGTTGCCCAGTTTGTCATAGGCGATCTCCTCACGGCCCTTTCCGCCTGCCATGATCCCTTCACGCAGCCGGTTTATTGCATCATAGGTATAACTGTAGGTACCGGCGGCGGTGGTTCCGTCCGTATGCTTCCGCGAGAAAGTCTGGTAGGCAATGTTGCCGTTATAGTATTTCGCTGTACCGGTATTGTACTGCAACTGCAGCTGCATCAGCTCCGAATTGGCATAGCGTAGCCAGCCCCGTTCGTTGTAGGCATAGCCTATCCGCTGCCCGAAGGTACCGCCCTGGTCTTCGCTGTGCAGCTGTTTTGCCCGCAGCTGTCCCACTTCATTGTACTCATTGCGTGCAACCAGCGTTTTGGCCCCGCCCGTTACCGTCTTCCAGGTATCGAGCAACCGGTCACGGTGATCATAGGTATATTCCGTGGTCACCGTCAACGCTGCCGTGGCAGCACCCGCATAATGGTTGCGGGTGCTCTTCTTCAGCTTGTGCGTAAAGGTATATTCGTTGATGATATCGTCATAATTGTTCAGGTTATAGGCCCCGCCTTTATAATGCTGGCTCAGCGTCCGTATATTGTCGCCCCGCTCGTCATAGTAGTACACCGTCCATAGGTAAACATTATTCGAGCCGATCACCTTTGTCTTTTTGGCGACCAGCAATCCCTGGATCTTTGCCGAGACACCTGCCGCCGTAGTCTTATTGAGATTGTCGGGCAGGCCGATGCCGTCATAGCGGTCGTAGTAGTTTACCTCCAATATATCGAAAAGTGAGGCATCCTGCGGCATGGCGTTATTGGTATAACCATGCAGATTGCCCGTGGCACTGCTGCGCTGCTCCCAATGGGTCGGGTGCGCCGATATCCACCGGTCGATCTCCGCCTGCGTCCCTACACGGCCCTTCTCCCAGCCCGTGATGATCATCCGCCCCAGCCCGTCGTATTTGTAGAAGCGGTGGTATTTTTTTCCGCTCTCGTTGGGGAATACACTGTAAGCCTCCGTCGAATCACGGGCCGACATGTGGAATACCAGCTGGTCCAGCGGGTTATAGTTGAAGTATTCCATCCCCTTGGCAGGGACTTTTTTATGTGTCATCCGGTTCCGCCGGTCGTAACGGTACTGGTAACAGTAGGCATCCAGCGTTGCCTGTGCGGGAAGTGCCGCATCCGCATTCGAGATCGGCGTCAGCACGAAGCAAAGGTTACCGAAGTCATCGTACACGTAATAGGTGCTCAGGATCTCGTTTACATCCGTCGTTCCGCTCTTATAGGTATTGAAGGTCCGTTTCAGTACCACCTTGCCCTGTTTATCCGTATATTCCTCCGTGGTGTTCAGCCGGGAGGCAAAGGTGCCGCTGCCACCGGCCCAGTTTTCGTCCTTCCTCACCGTTACGTAGAGCTGGTTCGCTCCGTAATTACCGGTCAGTGACAGCTTGGGAACGCCAGCTGCATAAGTGACAGTATACAGTTTGGCCAGCCGTGTATTAGCTAAGTCGGTAATGCCCGTTGTATTATTGGTGGTATATTCCGTCACAATGGTACGGCCAGTATTGGTGCCTCTTGTGCCCGGTTGCCAGACAGCACCCGCAAAACCCTCCTCCAGCACCCGGTTCAGCGGACTGGCCTCGTATACAGGCCTGCTGAATGAAGGGGTGGCGCCGCTTGCCGGTTTGGCGATGGTTACCACCCCTGTCGGCGGCGTATTATAGAAAGTAGCCTGTTCGGTTACCGCGGCCGATCGATAGGCACCGTTCCCCGTTGCCGTCGTGGCGTAGGGCAGGTAGCTCCGGTCTTCCCGCCCGAAGGCATCGTAACTCTGGGCACTGATGATATCCTTATAGCTCGGGCTTGCCTTGGTGCCGATTGTCAGAACAGGCCGCCCCAGCCCGTCATAGTAGCTGATATCTTCCATGATCTCACTGGTCTGCGGTGTGGCCGAGACCGTGGGGCTCAGATACGTCCGCGTTCGGATGTAGTTCCGGTCTGCACTGGGGCTGCTGCCCAGCGCCATGGGCGGTAATATGCTCGTGATATAGGCATGGAAGCTCGTCGTGCTGAAACCCGGTTTCAGTGTAATGCTCACCGGGTCCGTCTTTACACCTGTTGTGGGCGTGCTCAGCACCAACTGTGCCGATGCAGCCAACGGCAGGGTCAGCGCGGCCATCGCTCCGATGAAAAGCTTTTTGATTGCTTTCATATTGATACGTTTAAGGTCAATAAATAGCGTATGTTTATTTCCTGTTTTCATGACTCTATTGCCTGTAATGGTATTCATAGGTTCCGGTCGTTTTGCTCTGGGTATCCTTTGTTTCCTTCAACCTTCCAAAGCCATCGTAGTTGTAATAGGTGGTCCTGCCCGAAGGGTCGATGTTACTGCTTATGCCGAAAAGTGGTCTATAGGTGTAGGAATTCATAAGTCTTCCTCCGGTTGATATAGTCGACCGCAAAGGCAATAAGAAATTCGTGACTTCTGCATCCGTTGGATTAACTTTATTCCGGAAAGTTTCTATGGCAGAGTTACCGTTTAGAGCCGCTTCTACCGCACTGTATTCCAGGTTCTCGATCTTTGCTATCGGATACAGCCCGTTATAGCCATACACATACGATATATGTGGTGCTCCCGGCTTTGAAACACTTAAAACATTACCCAGATTGTCGTATCGCAAATAGTTTAATTTAGCTTCCATTATAGTGCTGCTACCCAGCTGAGAGTATTGTGTTTCGGGCAGAAAAAAGAAGTCTGACAATTTTTTGTAACCAACAAGATTACTGAACACACGTTTTCCTCCCTTTTCGAGAGTCTGCTGGATAACCGTCGTTTTATAGTTCGCTTGATCCATTTGTGCTATAACCTGGTTTTGGGCCGTAGTAAGAGCAGACCTATTAGGAATCGTATTGTTGGTATAATAATAGCTTTCCTTATAAGTTCCCTCATCGCTAGTCAATGTTGTTTTCTCTGCCAGATTGTAAGGTCTTGCAGCATCGTATGTATAAACTATTTTTTCAACTGTACTATCAGCTGCACTATAAGTTGCGGTGAGCGTCTCGGTCAACGAGGTATTGTCAGTAGTGATATAATACGCACTATATGCTATTGGAGAACCAAAAACATTTAATAGTGTACCCGTTGTAGTGGAAGGTCCCGATGCTGTAAAATCAGAATTCCGCTCGTTATCGATCGTCTTAAAACGTTTAAATGGCACTGCAATGTATCCCTGGATATTAGATACGTATGGTTGTGCGGGAGAATAAATATTATTGATTGATTTTACAGGTTCATAACCGCTTCCAACTCGCTTGAAAATCTGTTGCCGAAGGAGTCGTGGAGCTGAATATACAAGTCTATTTACACGCAGTACGTGAAATTCCGATATTGGTACAAGACTTAACCGATTGTTGTTTGCATCGGGAAAATACTCGTAATGGTATTCGGTTTTACCTTCATTGCTGAACTCTATTACTTTCCCATACCAGACGGGTGTACTGTTGTTCGATATATTCGCATTGGGGGAAAACGTACTAATCGTACGCGAACGTATCGAAAAATCCAGTCGATCAACAAACGGGTCCGGCTCGCGATAACATAATTCCGTTTCCTTAATAAAATCGTTCCCAATTGGATAGTTACCTGCTGTATAATGTGCGTCTTCGTATTGGTAGCTCTTTACAATCGTTTGTCCGGAGACAGGGTCAAAGGATTCTGTTGACGTAACCCGTAAACCGGCGCCGATTTTTTCAGTTCCGTTTATGATAAACTTATGAGGTTCGTATTTTAAGGTGAAAATACCGCCCGTGGGATAGGTGATAGATTTAAGCGATTTGGCCTCCATACTTGTCGCACTTGGTTCGCGAAAAGCTCCACCCACCATCGTTGTAAAACTCGTACTTCCAAGCGTTCGCATTTGCAATTGAAAGCGTGGTATATTATTCTCGTTCCCGGCATTATTAAAGAATCCCCACCAATCAATGGACGTTTGTGAAAACTGAGAGGGTTGGTTATAATAGTCTAGATTATAGGCTCCTTCTCCACTGATAGCAACCTGTGTGAGAAAATTAGACGCATCGTTCGAGAGCGTTACAGTTCGGTTTGTTGCCGGTATCGCAATAGAAGACAGCCGCTTTCTGCTTCCAATATCTGTATAGTTGAATGTTATGGTTTGATCTTTTGATCGAATAACCGATGGCACTTTCAGTTCCCTGGCCGGGTCAGCGGAAGGCGAAATGTTATATGCAACATTATAGCCTGCCCCTCCTGTTTTTTGATTGACTTTGGTACGTATTTGAGTAAGGTCTCCGAAATAGACCTTTCCATTATCCAAAACACTACAATAGGACGGAGTAATTGTCGGGTACTCCAGTATAGTCGTATACTCTATGGATATCTTCTCCCCATTCGGTAGAAGGATCTCCTTTAGCATCCAACCTGTTATTACATTTGTAGTACGGGCATCCGAGAATTCTTGAAAGTTTGCTTCATTTCCAAAAATATACTTCACACCTTTATCATCCATTACCTCAAAACCCGAGAAAAGAGCACTTGTCCCTGAATTCACATTGACGACTATAGGCTTGATAGCTAGCGGATTGTCCGGTATACTTTTAGCTTGGAAAACGCCATTAATGTATTGAACGATGAAAGAGCCATCCAGATTTGGCAAATGGATCGAAAAAATATCATATTGCCCGTCTTCGGTAGTATTCACATCCAGATAAGACGCCGGAAGGGCTAGATTTACCAATCTTTGTTGAAGCTGATCAAATGTTAAATTACCAGGATCAAACCCACCCTTTACCGGATATTTATCATCTGGCTTTCCCATAATGGTTCTGGAAATTTTGAATCCGGGAAATAATGACCAGCCATAGCCAACTATACCCGGATGATCCTGTATTTTTATACCTGACGAATGGTATCGCAACGAAATAGGGATTGATAGATTTCTCAACTTCAATTCATAGAGCGGTATGGTTATATCGACCAGACCAGTTGCATGGGAAACAGGATATCCTAAAAACTTTTGCAACGCCTTGGAGGTGGGCGCAGGCTCGATAACATTGGGAAACAAGGATTTATACGGATCAACTACACTTTGGGCTACAGCGTGTAACAGCGTAAACCAAGTTAGAATAACCGTTAAAGACCATCGGCTTAATGCTCTCTTTTTCCTTTTTCTACCTTTCGGCGGTAAATTGGTATCTATTAAGCTAGTTAACATATTTAATATATTATGTTTTGATGTTATTTGGTATTGCATTCGATCATTTTTAATTGCGAATCTGCCCATTTCGCTCGCTATTTGATCAAAATGCTTTTCAATGTGTTCACTTCCCGCCGCAGCGTTTCCTGCCTGCTAAGCAGCACATCAATCTTCTTTTGTTGTTCGATAAGGTGTAAAGTCTGTTCTTCTACCTTTTTAAGAAGAGCCAAGTTCATCGCTGCCAAATCCAACCCTTCCTCTCCAATTTCCTTCGCTGAGGGAACTTCTGGTAAATGTTTATGTTCCTTTACATAATTTTCAATTTCGGAGAGCGATCGCATTTTATAATCGGATTCAAAGACATAATCAGGCACGGATATATCCGTTTTTACTTTGATTTCTTTGGCTAGAATATTTCCCTCAACCGCTAGTTTGGCTTGCGGATTCAAGGTACCAATACCAACATTTCCATTTGACATTAGCCGAATTTGCGCACCGTTAGCGTTGCCACCCGGTACTTGAATTTCCGTAAAATCAGCAGCTCCGTTCCATCCGTGAAATATGAGCCGATTATTGGACCAGGTGCCGCTGGGCGGATGTACGTTATAACTGAAACCATCTACGATTGACACATTTCCGTTTACCGTCAACTTTTCCGGTATTACGGAAGTGCCAATACCGACATTTCCGTTGCTGGGAAAGGTGTTTTGGGAGAACGCTTTGCTCCCGATGCAGATTAAAAATAAAATTGTAACCAGATACCTCATATTACTTCTTTTTTATACTAGTCTTTATTTCTTTTAGTTCAATTTTGAGTTCCCCTATTTCTTTGTCCTTTTCGATGAGATGCAAAGTCAACTCTTCTACTTTTTTCAGCAGTAATAGGTTCATCGCCCCTAAATCCAATCCTTCTTCACTTATATCTTTGGCGGACGGTATCTCAGGAAGATGTTTATGTGTTTTTATATAATTCTCTACTTCCGATAGAGCAAGCAGCTTGTAATCCGGTTCAAATACATAATCCGGAACTGTTATATCATTAGTCACTTTAATTTGTTTGGCTAAGATGTCTCCTTCGACAGCCAATTTTGCTTTAGGCGTAGTGGTACCGATTCCCACGTTACCATTCCCTGCTATGCGTATCCTTTCCAAAGCGCTTGAATAAAGCGCCAGTCCTGTTGAATTACTATGGAGGTCTTCGGCCGTCGCCACTACAGCAGCCCACTTGTTGGTATCATTTGGATACCCCGTAAGTAGTTTAATACCGTTATATTCACCTGCGTTCGTGACCGTCGCCTTACTTGACAATACCCATCCATTTGTAGGAGTATTTAAGCTTAAATGCCCTTCTTTCAATGTCATATACGTTTCTGCGCCTGATCCCCATGATTGTATACCGAGGTAAGGATTACGTTCCCACCAAGTTTTTGACGTGGACATTGGAACATGAAAAGATCCGTCTATGGCTATACCATCATGCAAGCTTGCTGTAAGCCAATCCGGGCCTGGCGCATTCCTTACGAGCCATTGTTTATTATAAAATGTATTACCACCGGCATTCCCCGTGAAAGCATTGATCTGCAGATAATTTCCTTTTACTGCTCCAAGCGTTTGCCCGTAACTGATTCTCTGGACAAGAATAAATAGCAAGCTGAGGAGTATAAATTTTATAAATTGCTTCATATTTGGAGTACTTTTGTTTTCATTATTATGGTTCGATCACAACAGGCTATTAAAACTATTTCATTGCTGTTCTATTTTTTGCAATCGCTTCAACACGTCATCCAATAGACTTTGCTGATTTTCTAAAGCTTTATCTTTCTCGATTAAATGTAACGTGAGTTCCTCTACCTTCTTAAGTAGTAATAGATTCATCGCGCCCAGATTCAATCCTTCTTTACTTATTTCTTTGGCAGACGGTATCTCAGGAAGATGTTTATGTGTTTTTACATAATCTTCAACTTCAGATAATGAGAGCATTTTATAATCCGGTTCAAAAACATAGTCGGGTACGGAGATATCTGTCTTCACTTTGATCTCTTTAGCCAGAATATTGCCTTCGACGGCTAATTTTGCCTGTGGGTTAGTCGTGCCTATACCGACATTATCTAGAAACACTGATTTTCCCCTTACGGCTATACCGGCGCCACCCACTTTAATACCATAGGCAGCGCCCGAATGCGGGTCCACAAAGCTTTGGTAAGAAAATCTGGATTCACTGCCTAGGGCATAAATATTACCATCGATATGCAGTTTTGCTTCCGGAGCAAGGGTGCCCAAGCCAATTTTTCCACTGACAAAAAGGTTATTTCCAATCGGTGCATTGCTGGGGCCATATCCAACCATCAGGTTTGTATTCCGAACCCTAACCGGTCGTCCGGCATCACCATAGATGTTTATGCCGAAATTCTCCTGGATTGAGGTGTTCTGATTCCCCGATTGAAAGAGGATCCATGAACCTGCCCCCGCAGGCCCTCCGTTTGATACCATCGGTATATTTACCTGCGTGTACGCCGTGAATGTCGATAGGAGCATCACCGCCAATAGTGTGTAAAAATTCCTTATCATGTCTAAAAATTAAATTTGATCGTATTCATTACTGTTTTGAAAAGGCTTGCTCTAAGAGAAGCAGCCGATCCTTTACATCGGTAAGCTCCTTATCTTTCTCTATCAAGTGCAAAGTCAACTCCTCTACCTTTTCCAATAGTTTTCGATTCATCTCACCCAGATTAACACCTGCTTCTTCCGCTTCTTTTTTGCTCGGTATACCGGGCAGATGTTTATGCTCGTTTACAAATGCTTCGATCTCGGCGAGGGATTTTATTTCATAGTTTTCATCGAAGACATAGTCGGGCCAGTTGGCAGTTTCGACTTTGATTTCCCGTGCTCGAATGTTTCCATTGACAGAAAGTTTCTCTTTCGGTGTTGTCGTACCGATGCCAACATTACCATTTCCAGCTATGCGCACTCTTTCTAAAGCACTTGAATAAAGCGCCAGTCCCGTTGAATTGCTATGGAGATCTTCGGCCGTTGCCACTACCGCCGCCCATTTATTGGTATCATTGGGATATCCGGTAAGCAGTTTAATACCATTGTACTCACCGGCACTCGTGACCGTCGCCTTGCTACTGATTAACCAACCGTTGATGTTTCCATCAATTGTTAGCTTTGATGTAGGATTTGTGGTTCCGATACCCACATTGCCGCTTGGCGCATTCTGTGGTGAAGCCAAGATGACGTCCCCGTTTGATTTCAGGCTCAGCGGAGCATAATATCCGGTATTTTTTCTGATGCCATAAAATTCAAGTGAAGTTCCAGGCGATGCACTGCCCGAGAAGTACCCATCTTTTCTATGACTAATATACCAGGCCCAAATGGCCCCGTCCGCTAACGCGGCAGTATTACTATTTTTAAAGGCAATATCCGTGAGGGCACTGGCATTTCCCTCGCCGCTAAGCGTTATTCCTTTACGTTCCGTTCCATGTTTAATTTCCAATAAATCCGTAGGAGCAGTCGTACCAATACCTGCATTTCCATTTGTAGGAAAAGTATTTTGGGCATAGGATATCCCCGAAGCACCCATTAATAAAATGAGTACAAGAAGTTTCATTCTCATAGTTTCAATTATTTATTACTATTATTTACTAATAAGCAAATCCGCTAATTAATCTTTGATTACTGAATAGCCTTATTGATAAGTAAAAATACATTCGGTATCAGCTCTTTTGAAAAAAGTGCATAAAAGCGCTTTTATCCCGCTTAAACGAAAATTACTATAAAAAAGAGAGAATATCGGTTCAAGTTGTATTCCGCATATCAAACAGGTTTAGTTGTTCGATGTAAAAGTATTCAACAGTTTTGATATTAGAAAATTTATTTTAATTATTGCCAGTTTGATTGTTTAAAAGTGACAAGAAAAGTTAAACAAAGCCCAATTACATCGTTCCGGCAAATGCTGGATTGTAACAAAGGGCTAATTTCCCTTGCGGTTTAGTGCTGGCTTTCCGGAAAAGATTAAGCGGCTCCTTTCGGCAACGCCCTAATAAATACTTTTGAAGGGATGAAAAAGGATAGAGGCTTTTGGAAAGAAGAATACGCAAAACAATACCAGGAGAATAACATCCTTAAAGAGGAACTTGAAAAACTAAGAAAAAAGACAAATAAGTCGTTTCAGTCCGGAGAGAGCAATCACATTATAAAAAACCGTTCCTAAAAAGAAACGGCTTTAAATGTCTGTATTAAATCTTTATTTTTTCTTTTTAGCTAGATCAGCACTGACTTTTTGGACAAAGTCAATAGAAACATTGGCTATATCCGCAGCTCTATAATCATATCGCTTCGGTTTCTATTGTCTCTTCTCTTTTATTGCATATTTTTCTTTAGGTAATGCATACCTAATAGTTAAAGAATATTCACTCTCATTTTTCCTAACAAAATCCTTAAAATATGAAAAAAAGTCATTGTCAATCGTATCTCTATAAGAAGCAAACATTATTTTTTTAAAGCCACTTTGACTGACAACATTCTTCAAAAAGAAATCTCTTTCCCGACCTTTTGTTAGATTTATTACTTCCTTAGGCCCTATTTTTATCTTATCTGGTTCCTCGCCAAGAGGAAACTACAGGCTATATTAAAGTAAAAAGTCCGGCGCAATGACCGGACTCTTTTTCATTCCTTCTTATTCAGCTTAACACCGTTTACGGTATAACTTTTTTCAAAGCAGAGGTTTATTGCCCTCCGCATACAATCCATTATATAGTCGGTACGATTAAAGAACTTAGTATAATCAACATCCAACTCCCAAAAGTTATTCAAAAACTTATCATAATGATCTACTTTCAAGGTATGCTGCTGGGGTTTAACTCCCCAAGACACCGTTTCATCTACTGGAATTGGTATAGGAATGGTAATCTCTTTTATTTTATCAGAAGTATAGTTTCCAAATTTGTTTTTAGAGATCAATAGCATTTTTCCATTTGTATACGTCGCTCTAAACTGGATTTCCCACATTTGCGATTTGCTGTTCTTTATGCTTTCAAAGACTCCACTAAATTCCTTTGTTAAGGCGTCACTTATGCTATCTGTATCAAAGTCCTTATCCATAAAATCAAGGACATAAGAAACATGTCGAACTTTCATTTGCATACTTTTATTGATTATGATAACGCTTATCTCTTTCTCTATTTAAAGGCAGATCATTTCCGTTGGCTCTCTCCGCTCTTACACGAGTTGCTTCGGCCTCTTTGGCCGCTCCTGTGGTGGTTTTCCCCAAAGATTCTATAACTTCGGCTTTAGCATCGGGATAACCAGCTTTTTGAGCAGCTCTTTCACTCGCCTTCATTCTTACCGGGTCTCCTAAAGCAGTTGTCCTTTCAGCATCTGCCTTTCCTACTTTCAACAGTTTATTATCCGATTTTACTCCATACAACACAAACACGCCCTCTGCCGCATTAGAGTTCTTGTTGACTTTCAACGCCTCTTGAACAACGTCACTAACAGCAGATTTACTGCCAGCGGCCTTTGAAAGTAAACCTGCAGGCCCTCCTCCAGGCAATGACGCCACAACATCTAATGCCGCTACACCCGCCTCTACGTGTTTGTTACCATCACGGACAACAACGCTCCCCTGTCTTCCAGCATCAGTATAAGTATAATCTATGCCCAGTATCGGGGTTACACCGTTCTGAAGATTGGCAACATAGGTACCTAGAGTAAGTACAGCAGACGAAGCCCTGTCCCGCATATCCGAGTAAACGTTTTCGACGATAGTCATTCCGTTACCCGGAGGATCATCCGGCCACATACCATCTGGATCAACAAACCTTATCGGATTGCTCAGTACATAGTTGTAAGGTGTATGCTCATAGTGGTTTTCCGCCATGGGATCCACACTGCCCCACCTGCCTATTATCGGATCATAGAACCTTGTTCCGTAACCGAGCAAAGCGAGTTCATGAGCACCATGATAACCTTAAAAAGCGAATAATCGTATACCCTTTTGCAGATTTTTCAGTGTCTGTTGGATTTTCCTACCGACAGTTCAGGCCTTTATCAAAGAACTCTTCTTTACCCAAAGATAATTGTTTGTTGCCATTTCTAATGGTATTTTCATTCTTTAGATAGAATAAACCCTCCCTAATAACACAAAAGGAGCAAGTTTGATACATCATATAAATTCAGTAATTTTGTACTACTAAGATAATGACTATGGCAACTACACGAAACCAACATACGGAACTCACCGATATTCAAATGACCTTGCTTAGGTTATTTAGTAGACCTATGTCCAAAAAAGAAACCATAGAATTGAAAAGGTTGTTAGTAGAGCATTATTCACATCAACTTGATAAAGAGGTCTCCAGAGTTGTCTCCGAAAAGAAGTATGATCAAAAGGATTTCGATGATATGCTTAATGGAAGTAATTAATGCGAGCAGTTATTGATACTAATTGTCTTTTAGCATCCATTCCACCTCAAAGTAGCCATTATTGGTTATATCTGGCCTTTAGGGAGGAGCGTTTTAACTGGTTGGTCAGCAACGAAATACTCTCAGAGTATGAAGAGAAGCTTGCAGAAATTTATTCGGAAAACACCGCGAACATTGTGCTAAAGATTTTAAGTGTCGCTCCCAATGTTATTTTTTCAGAACCTTATTTCAAGTGGAATCTAGTGGAAAAAGATCCAGATGATAATAAATTTGCTGATCTCGCCATTGCTGGAAATGTCGATTATCTGGTAACCAATGACAAACATTTTAATGACCTTAAAAAGCTAGAATTCCCCAAATTGAATATCGTAAGACTCGAAGAGTTTAAGACAATTGTTTTAGGATAAAAAAGAGAAGATAAAGACTGTCTCTGTTGAGCTTACATAGCGGTGGCCCGCTCGATTACCTAGCAGGCGCAACCAATAAGGCCAACATAGATAAACAGACTCTTAAACTGATCGATGATATCGAAGACCTGGAACCATCCGTAAAGGATAAACTGCTTTTTCTTCCAAATGCCGTTATCAGGATGCCAAGACAGGTAAGGCTTATGCGCAATAACAGATTTTTTACTAGCTCAACAAACATTTTATGAAACGTTTACTTTTAATGCCTTTATTCTATCTTTATTTTATGTCTAATACGCTTCACGCTCAAGATTCTCTGGAAGATACAGCGTTGAAGTTTTTCGATATATATAAAAAAGAAGATTCGGATAAATATCCACGGCTTATCTTCTTCAATTATGTATTCCGTCGTTTTACCAGCTCTAAAGGTTGAACCTTCAATAATAGATTATATGCAATAAATACCAAAGCTGATCTTGCGATCAGGCTTTGGCACATTGTCACCTAGATGATTCATAGTATCGAAGTTAACTCAAATCGATATCACTTTCCCCGCCAAAACCAGACTGTAAGATTTACGATTAAACTCAGACAAGCAACATATATCAAGACCTGAGTTGGTAAAAAAAAACAACCAGGGGGAGTAACACCAATGACAATCCAACATCTATATATAAAGATCTGTCCGAAACAGATATTTCTCTTTTAATCAGCAGGTAAACATCTGTCAACAAACCAGATAGAGCAAATATTCCTAAAACAAACAGAACTATTTTCCAAAAAACCCCGAAACCATAAAAATAGATCAACAAAAAACAACCCAGTAAATAAAAAACAGTATTGGGAATATTACTCCTTTTAAAGACCTTACCTAAGATATCTATAGATCTCATCCATTTAGATTAATGCGACGCCATATTACTCCTTCTTTTGTAACAAATTTTACCAGTCCGTATTTTAAATGCCAATACAGATGTTCCTCCGTATTGACATTATCCTTTGTATGTAATATTCTAAACCGATAAATACCATTAGCAAGCTTATATTTATCCAGAGATTCAATATTAAAATTTTTAAAACGCTGCATCATAATAATGTTATTATAAGCTATGAATAGAGAAACGGAATCTGGATTTTTTTTTATTAATGAAACAAATTTTCTTCCGTCAAGTTCGCCATTTGGTAAAGTTCCATTGGCCTCTTCTATCTCGCCATATAAAATTCTATACTTTCCGCTATGGGTCAAAGGATTCCATTCGGTATAGCCGACATCCTTCCTTAAAATATAGGAAGTATCTCTTTCACCTTTATTCGATTCAAATATTAAGGTATCCCCTTCTTTATAAACCGCTAGAAAAGATTTTTCAAAATCGCTAAAGTATACATCCCGTTGACACGAAACGAACAATTCTGCTATCAGTAATACTGACATTAACTTTTTCATCATTCAATCACATTAACTTGAATTCCTTGGTTTTTCCAATAATCGATTAGGTTATTCAGCCACGATCCAACTTCATGCCCACCCATCGATTTTGATTTTAAGCTTTTCCGCAGTTGGACTACTTGTCTCCGAGCTCTTAACAATGGTCTTATTCGGATCGACATTCATCCTAGTATTATCCTGAACAGATATAGCATCTGAACCACCTCTTCCCGGATAACCATCTATAACATGCTTAATAACTGCCGCTCCAACTACCCCAGTTGTCACCACTGCCGCTGTCTCAACAGTAAAGGCACCTATGATAAGCCTTATAACTACCGGCCAAAACGCCGGCTTTGGTGCCATCCCGTCAGGATCAATAAAACGTATTGGGTTGTTGAAGGCGTAAACATAAGGAGAATACCCCCTCATCTGCTCCGCCAACGGATCCACACTTCCCCACCGGCCTATTACCGGATCGCAAAAACGGAACCCGTAATCGTACGTCCTTTTGCAAGTTTTTACGTTTCCGGCAAAGTTTCCTACCGGTGGTCCAGGCTCTTATCAAAGAACGCTTCTTTCCCCAAAGATAGCGGTTTAAAGTGCATTTGCAAGGGGTTATTTCGTTCTTCGTTCCGGTTTGTGCTTAGGTTGAACACAGGTAAGATCATATCGGATTTAAGGGAACGGAAAGGCTGGGCACAGAAGGGCCTGGCCGAGAAAAGCGGCATCTCAAGGGTCATGATCGGCAAGTACGAGCGTGGCGAAGCTGTGCCTTCCATTGAGGCGGCAAAAAAGATTGCAAAGGCTTTGGATGTATCACTGGATTATCTCGCCGGCGAAGGGATCAATGTATCATTTGACAAAAAGACCGTACAGCGATTGCAGGAGATCGAGAACCTCAATCCCACGGTTAAGGAAAAGCTGTTCTTTCTCATTGATACCGTCATACGGGATACAAAGGCACAGCAGGCATATGCGCAATAAAAAAAGCCCCCAGAAAGTTGTTCACTTACTGGGGGACAATCAGTTTAAACAAGCGTCGATCTAATCTATCGATCTTATTATTTCATCTACAACAGTAGTCTCTTTCCCTTTTTCTTCCTCATCGCAATTATAAGACACGAATATTATCTCACCTTTCTTCAAAAAAAGCCAATAACGCCAATACACCTCATCTTCATCAACCGTCTCAAAATAGGCCCTTCCATTTAACAAGCTAACAGTAATATCTTCATATTTATCAGACAAATAATCTTTAAGCTCGCCTAACACATCTACCTCTTTTCCGGTTCCGTATAAAGAAAGTTGTAATGCCCCAACACCCTTCACTGGATCGTAAATAGTCACAACCCCTTCTTCTTGATACACCTCCCATTCTTCCGGTATCATTACACCAATATCATCGCCAAAATAAAATAGTCTGCTCATAAAAAATTAATAATATATAACCCTTCCGTTCTCTCCCGTTGCTCGTTCATATTTAGGCAACTGTTTTGCCCCTTTAGCTTGACCTGATGGGGTATTTGGTTTCAATTCAACAGGATGTCCGCTCTTAGTCACAGCATCTGCGATCACCGTTTTACCTGTTTTAGGATCCGTCATTCTAACATTTGTGTCCCATCCCTTTGCCTTCGCCTTTTCTGTAAACTCGGAATGAGCAGCTTTACCCCTATTGATAGCCTTCGAAACAACGGGATTGGCCGCCCCTTTCGCCGCCGCTTTCTCCACCTTAGCAACATCCTTCACAGCTTCTGCTAATTGACCTTTTACAGGAGCGTTTTCAAGTAAAACTCCCTGTACTCCACCTTTACCTAAAAGAGCTACGGAAAGACCATCAGCTGCTATATTCTTGAGCCTTTCACCTGTTGTTTGCTCTACATCTACAAAACCTGTCTCATAGGACTTTCCGTCACTACTTAACACGTAACCCGCCCTCTTGTCCGAACCAAAAACTCCAAGGAAAAAGTTGTAAACAGAATGCTTGGCGTCCATTAACGAAGTGGCAAGGATATTACCGGCATCCGCTCTGTCCACGCCATAGTAATCGTCATCACCCGGCCCATCCGGCCACATCCCATCTGGATCAACAAACCTTATCGGATTATCAAACGCATACGCATAAGGCGACCATCTTCTTCCCTGTTCCGCCAACGGATCCACACTTCCCCACCTGCCAATCACCGGATCATAGAACCTTGCCCCGTAGTCATACTGCCCCAGCCCATCCTGTAATTCCTTCCCATTGTAAAGATAGTTATTTGCCGGAGAAGGATAAACACCTCCGTAATCTTTTCCGAAAGGATAGTAATCCGCTTTAAACTGCTTATCCAATGTACCGTCACTCTTTACCAGGAATCCGGCACGGGCATTACCCAAATGATCCTTCAGGAAATATTCATAATTGAACCTGTTCGTATTCCACAGTATGCGTCCCTCTTCCATATGGATCAGCTCTAGCGTACCTCCCTTCCATTCGGTGCCCATCACATATTCCCTGGTGATACCTGCATTCACCATGCGCAGTTTTGTACCGCTGCCGTCATAAGTGTAGGTGACTGCCCGCGTGCCTGCTACCGTCTGTGGAAGATTCAGATAATTATAAGTGATGGTATTACTGTTCCTTCCATCTCTTGTCATATTTCCACTCGCCGCATCGTGTGTATAGGTATAGGTCGTGGTACCGAATTTGATGGTGGAAAGTTTATTGCCGTCATATTCATATATCCACTTTGCCCCCGCATCACGCGTCAACCCTTTGATATTGCCCATGGCATCATACTCGATCAGCTCTCGTTTGCCATCGGCAGCCACTCCGTTGGTAAGGCAGTTCAACTTATCATAGATATAATTGAAGCTTCCCGCTGTAACATTGTTACGGCTCCATTCTTGTCGACTAATATTTCCGTTGTACTGGGCTGAAGCCCCGGCTGGCGCATCGTTATAGCGCAATGTTTGGTTAAACAGCGAGGAACCTCCAGAAGTCATCCAGCCACGAGCATTGTAAGCATAGTTTGCCGTTTCTTTGAAACTACCTCCCTTGTCTGTACTATGCAGTGCCTTACTGCGCAGCTGCCCTATTTCATTGTAGCTGTTCCGTGCAACCAACACCTCCGCATCCGTTACCGTCCCGTTTCTCACTTGCTTCCGGGTATCGGTCAGTCGTCCTCGGTGGTCGTAATCATACCATGTCGTAACTGTGAGCGTCGGTGCCCCAGCCGTAACCAGCGTCTGCACTGTCTGTGTCGGCTGTCCGCTAAAATTATAGGTGTACACCATGGTATTGGTATTACCTGTTACCGTTCCTCCTTTGTAGTGCTGGCTCCACTCTTTAGCTACCCTGCCCAGTGCATCGTAATAGTATACCGTCCAAAGGAAAACATTGCCTGCGCCGATCACCTTGGTTTTCTTGGCCGTGAGCAATCCCTGCACCTGTGCACTGAAGCTGCCCGACTCGTTGTTTGGCAGCCCCGGGATGCCCGTGTAACGGTCATAATAATTCACCTCCATCACCTCGTACTGTGCAGGCGTGGTTGTGGGAAGTATCGGCATACTCCGGTTGGTATAGCCCTCCACACTGCCGCTGGCTGTTGACGGTGCTTCCCAATGATTGGGATAGCTCTGCCCATTAGCAGCGTGCTGTGTATCCCACCAAGGGAGATCACCGTTTTTCTGTGTCCCTTTCATCACCAGTCTACCCAGTGCATCATACTTGTAAAAGATGTGGTATATCGCTCCATCAGCGGCTTTATTGCCGTCCTGATGGATTACAAGCTGATCCATAGCATTATAGATCATTTTCTGCCAGTAGTTGCTTCCGGGCATCTTTTTCTGAGAAAGCCGCTGACGCATATCGTAACGGTACTGATAAGCATACTTTGCCAGATCTGCTGGCGGTATCGGACTGGAAGCCTCCCGATCGGGGGCAAGAGCCGGAGGCAGCACATAGCAGAGGTTACCGAAATCATCGTAAACATAATAGGTACTCAGCATCTCGGTGGCGCTTCCCTTTTTATTGAATGTACGTTTCAGCACCACTTTCCCTTGTTTATTAGTATATTCCTCGGTGGTGCCCACTCTACCACTGTCGGGCACCCAGTTCTCATCCTTCGTTACCGTAACAAACAATTCTTTCGCCGCGTAAGGGGCGTTGATTACTAAAGTGGGATCGTTATACTGGTCGTAACCCACCGAATACCTCGCTACCCTCCTCGTGGTAGCTACTGTACCAAAAGCTATCGCATTGTTAGCTGTATACTCTGTTACTACGGTTCTTCCAGCTGCGTTAGTACGAGATGCCGAAGGTTGCCAGACAGCACCCGAAAAACCTTGTTCCAGCACCCGGTTTAATGGACTGGCTTCGTATACTGGTCTAGCAAAGGAAGGCGTGGTATTGCTAACAGCGGGGATCGACACTACACCGTTGGCTGCTCCGCTGTTGTAGAATGTGGCTTGCTCCGTCACCGCTGCAGAACGATATTTCCCATTGCTGCCCACTGCAGCTGCATAAGGCAAATAACTCCTGTCTTCACGTCCAAAGTTGTCATAGCTTTGATGGGTGATAATGTCGCGATAGCCTGGACTTGCTTTACCTTGCACCGTTTGAACCAAGCGTCCGAGGCCGTCAAAATATTGCACATCCTGCATTCTATCTATCGTAGCAGTTCCGCCTGATTCTGATAGATAAGACGTACGCAATATATAATTCTGTACGACATCCGGTTGCAGAATCATTTGTTCTCCTGTCACGCGGATGAGCACGGTTTTACCGGATGGAATATAAAAGCCCGGTTTCAACGTCACACTACGGGTAGCCTCGATAGTCGACTGGTTGCTGTAAGTGCTCAATACTAAATCTTGCTGTATCTGGCCATATGTTGTACTCATTGCCGATATAAGGGTGGCAAGTATAGCGATGTTTGCTTTGATCGTTCTTTTCATGTTGCCTATCTCCTTATTGGTTACGGTAATGGTATTCATAGGTATCCGTGGTTTTGCTCTGGGTGTTCTTCGTTTCCCTCAGTCGCCCAAAACCGTCATAACTGTAATAGGTAGTCCTTCCCGATGGATCCGTTGCACTGGTCATCCCTGTCAATGGTTTATAAGTATACCAACTAACAGATGCGCTAGGCAGCGCCGTCCTGAGTGGGTCCAGCTTGCTTCTGACCACGGCATCTGTGGGCTCCGAGGTGGTAAAAGAGTTTAATGCATCGGAGCCACCAAATGCTGTCTGAACCTGCGCGAATGTCGCATTACGGATTTCAGCAACCGGATACTGTCCTTTATAACTCCATAGATAAGTAGTAATGGTACCAGCCTTTTTCTGGGAGCTTGCCAGCTTACCATTACTGTAGCTAAAGACCTCCCGTTCGTCATACTTATTATCAAGCGTTAAACCAACATTTGTATTCGATGACGGGGAGAAGGCCCCATTCGCCTGCGGAAAGTCCAATATCAATAATCCCGAAGGATAAGGATAGCTATTGCTTCCTATACTAAATAATCCATATCGATTGAAAACTGAATTAATCACCTTCCCGTTTTTCCGGGTTGTAATTTCGAGCGGAGTATTAATAAATCGATCATGCAAGTCCCATATCGGCTTAAGCATATTGTCGGAATTTTGCTTGTTGCTTGCAAAGGTCGTTCGGTACAAACTATTAGGTTCTGTGAAATTATTCCTTCGGTGTGTAATATACCTTTGCCTCGCTGCTGCTTTGCATGCGCGCATTTCATGAAAAGACCTAAACCTACAATTCCAATCACTTCCACACGCTGTGCTTCGCTGTTGATGTTGAAGATCGCAGGTTTGGCATTCGGATACATAAGTTGCCCATCCATCCGATATGGCATCTGCTTGAGGCATCCGGAAATCAAAGGCATATTTATAATTAGTTACGGTTCGCCCTTCGCTATTCTCACTGCTGCTTTTCGTCATCTGTCGGTGGTAAGGGCTGTCGAAAAGAACCGTATCAATTGTCATTACACTTTCCCCGCTCCCCGAGCCTTCGATGGTAGTAATAGTTTCTATTCTTTTTTTAAAGTATCCCCGCAATGTATACTCGGTAAACAAGCTACGTTCTACTTTTAAAGCAGGAGTAAACACTTTCGTACTATCATAAGAATAAAGGTAGGTTATTGATTTCCTCGGTTTACCGCTGCTATCAAAATGGATTTCATCTTTCAACTCACCACGTTGAAATTCGAATGGAATAGGAGCAGCGGGAAAGTTAGGAGCCGATGGATCGCACTGACCCAAGAAGTCCGTATAGACATATTTGGTTGTTTCACGCTCCCAGGGGTTTATGTTATAGAATCTGTAGATCGATTTCCCTTGAGCATTATTATTATATGTCAAAGTTACTTCATCGTACCCAATATGATTACCTTGATAATTTGACATCGGAGTAATGCTATACGGAGCAACCAGATGCGGCACGCTAAGATTAGCTCCCTCTACACTAATGCAACCGTTTGGATGAAGATTTGGTGTGTTGTCGACTCCTTCACCCGACCGGAGACCATATATTTTAACCACATCGTTTCTGATGCTCTGTATATAGCGTGGTCTCTCATATAAATAACCCGTGGATCTACCATTGGTCTCATAAACATAAGACTCAACCATATCCGGTGTACCATTTCCTGCTCTTTTCGTTATCGTTTTTATGCGTAAACCACCTATTATAGGATCTTGAACATCGGTTGAAACATATTTCGAAAAAGAGAGATAGGCTCCTGTACTGGCATTTCTGCCATCTCTGAACATATTCAGTACATAGATTCCTGCTGGTATGGTATTCGTATAGGTAGCGGTTTGACCAGCCTGGAGCGAGGCACTGCTGACAATTTGCCCTGTTGCCTTATTTTTTAGGTTGAAGCTGGCGATCTCTGAGCCGGAACCTTCACTGGGATCATTTGTAAAAACCAATTGGTATTTTGAATTTCCCGTAAATTCGATATTATCCCATACTTTAGAATAACTGGCATCCTTCCCTACATGGAAGGCATTAAAATATTGCAGATCGTGCTTCACTGTATTGAGATATGCCTTGTTTGGCTCAAACTCAAATAGGACAGAACCTCCCGTGGGGTATACAATCTCTTTAAGTGCACCTCCTTTCATCTCAGGCCATTTTGGGTCCCGTTTAGCACCCCGATAAAATTCTGTATAAATATCTTTTGTAATCGTTGGTATTAAAGTTGAATTTGCAGTTTCAGCATTATAAAACCCCCAATGATCTTGGCCTAACGATAGTCTACGTGTAAGGAAATTACTTTCGTAGTAAAATTTATGAGGAGCCGAGCGCTCTCCCCCAGCCCCGTATTCAACCAGGCTATCCAATTTCAATCTCTTTTTATCCGATACAATAGTTGAACTGGTATACCGGTCCAGTCCGGAACCTAACTGACCAAAAGGATTATCAAAATAGCTTGTATAAAGTTTAAACTTCTTAAAAGTGGAAGTACCCGCTCTGATCTCAATTTCATCTAAGGCTTTTGATTCCGTATTAGCCGATTCATCAAAACCATAGCCGCCAGCACTCCAATTTCCCGATAAATCCAAGCGAGCAACGCTACTTGGTTTAAAGATCAATTCACCATTATTAAATGTAATATTAGCTAAGCGTACACCGTCAAAATAATCACGGACTAATTCGTGCCCCCTTTGCTGGGCAATCTGGTCGATATTAAAAATAGGAAAAAGCCCAATATTATAAACACTGTATTTTTCAGCCACATAATTCAGTTCGATTTTATTAAGTTTATCAAATGACTCGATTTTTGTTAAATACCAGCTGGAAAAAACCACATCACTTGACAACCCGTTATTATAAGTATATCGTCTCGTTACTTCAATTGGATATACGTAACCCGTTTTAGGTAGATCGGCAGCATATTTGCCAAAATAATATTTAGCCCCATCTTTTGTAGTTACTGTAAACCCCTGAATATTTTGCTGCATCCCCAGTACACCACCGTCATTTGGTAATCTGAAAGCAGCCTCAATCTTTAAGTCATCATTGTTTTCTATAATAACTGCCGTCCGGTCGTCATTAAAGAAAAATTTGCCTGAATAGCCATTAAAATTGAAAGTAAACAGATCCGGTTCACCATCTCTTTCTCCCGTTGAAAAGTTGTAATCTAAAGTTCTCCAACCTTCACCGATAAAATAATTGCTGTATCCGTAATTGGCATAATGCCCGTATTGACCCTTTTGCGTATTAGCTGCTTCGTCCGGAAGACCTCTTACCGTTCTTGTAATCATACCGCCGGCGCCCAATGCCCAGCCAGTCCCTACCCAACTGGCCGATTCGATTACTTTGATCCCTCCGGCATGGTAGCTTAGCGAAACAGGAAGCTCAAGTGCTCCATCAGAAATTGTGTAAATAGGAATGTTAATTGAGGGTATTCCGGTGTGTTTGTTGACGGGTACGTCGGCAAACTTACCCAGCGACGCGGCGTTCGGTGACGAAATACTCACTCGTGTATAGTCTAATCCCTGCGCTCGGGAACTAAAACCAGCAAGCATAACAAGACTACATAAAATCACGAGTTTATAATTGGTTCTAATCTTCATAATAGTTGAATAAATGTACCGTTAGATTTAGAATAAAAACCCTTGCAAATCATGGGCATTATTGGTTCGGTTGTCGATAAACTCTCTTTTGTAAGCTAGTAAGTGCTCGCTCTATTGCTATCCGAGCTTTCCTTTCCTCAATCAAATGCAAAGTCAACTCTTCCACCTTCTCCAATAATTTCCGATTCATCTCTCCAAGGTTGACTCCGTTCTCCTCTACTTCCATCTTGTTGGGCACGCCGGGTAAGTGTTTATTTTCTTTGATAAAAGCTTCGATTTCAGCAAGCGATTGCATTTTGTAATTATCTTCGAAAACATAGTCTGGCCAGTTGGCACTTTCCACCAAAATTTCCTTTGAGCGTATTGTTCCATTTACTTCCAAAAGATTGGAGGGTGTTGCCGTTCCGATGCCGACGTTCCCGGCTGTGGTGATGGTAAGTCGTGATTGGGTTGTACTAAAATTATTATCAGCTATATGATAAGCTCCGCCTTTTACATAGGTATCCCACCTACGGGCGATATTGCCATTGCCATCGCCTTCGGCCAATGCCAGACCAGGTGCCGAACGAGGACTCGTTAAAGTAATCCAGGATCCATTAGGAGCACTCCCGGGATTCTGGATCTGAAGTCCGCCGCTGATGCCCCGGATTAGGCCATTCACCAATAGCGGAACATCAGCCGCCGGCGCAATGCCAATAGCGGCATTACCGCTGGATGGAAAGGTGTTTTGTGCATAGGCGCCCATACCGAATAATAATAGGGCAAATAGGAGTAGATGTCTCATTTTAGTACTGTTTTATTTATAAATTCGTTTTATTTTAGTTTTATATAGTATCAAACGCAACGGAACATGGGTAGGCCTTTTGCTGCTTGGTTAGATAATACTGAGTTATGCGCAACAATAGTTAAAAATTTCAGGTCATTAGTTATAAATTGATTCCCAATTAATCATAACATCTAGGTTATAGTCAATAAGAGTCCTTTGGTACTCAAAAGTACCATACATAAACTGATCGCCATTAGGCAAAATATGCCCTTGTTAGCGCATAAGCGATAAAATTTATTCTGAGGTTTAAAAAACACCTTTAGGCATACAAAAACAGGTTCGGTTATTTTACCATATCAAATAGATTTAAGTTATTGTTAATCAAGATAAAAATATGTAAGAAAAATGAGATATCAAAAAAATGTTGATAAAATTATAATAAACTTGTATAAGACGATGAGGATAAGGCTTTAATTAGATCAGTATCCCTTTATGCTATTTATTATGATTTTCATTCAGGTGATTACTCAGTTCACTTTTCAATTGCTGTAGCTCTTTCAAGAGGTCAATCTGATGTAGAGTGAGTTCTTCTACTTTTTTCAATAGTAACAGGTTCATTTCCGCTAAATCCAATCCGTCTCTCTTTATCTGTTTAGCCGATGGAATTTCGGGCAGGTGCCTATTTTCTTTTACATATTTTTCAACTTCAGTCAATGGAAGCATTTTATAATCCGGTTCAAAGACGTAGTCGGGTGCTTCAATGTTGGCAACCACTTTTATTTCTCGAGCTACGATATTACCCTCCACGGCTAGCTTCGCTTTCGGTGTACTGGTACCAATACCTACGTTACCATTACCCGCAATCCGTATCCGTTCGTTAGCACTGGAATAGAGCGCCAAACCTGTATTATTGCTATGCAAATCTTCTGCGATTGCTGCAATCGCAGCCCATTTATTGGTGTCATTTGGGTAGCCTGTAAGTAGTTTTATACCGTTTGTTTCCCCAGCTGTTGTCACCGTCGCTTTACTTGTAATCATCCAACCATTCGTATTACTGACAATAGCTAACTTGGACATCGGATCAGTTGTTCCGATACCAATTTTATCGTATACCAATAACGTTTTTGCTTTCCAGTCGCTGGTCGCCGAATTCGCGTTCGTGGAAGTATAAAAAGTAGACCAATCGCTCCATCCTTGATTGTTGTATAATCCCATCCTAATACGAGGCGAACTCCCGCCATAGGTGCTTGAATAAGGAATATAGAGTTGAAAGGCAGATCCATCCTGCGTATTGTTATATCCCCCGCCTGCTATTACGGTGCCATAGTTTGGAAAACCTTGATCAGCGCTTACAAATGACAATTGCAATTTTCCTGCAAAGGTTTTTGGCTCGTCACCGATATTCCATATATAGCCTCCAAGGCTTTTAATCTCGGTTTGCGCATATAGTTTTGGTAATAATAGCGAAAAGGACATCGCTAACAACATGATTCTCATACTATACATTGCTTTAATAAAATCGATTCTATTGAAAAAAGTCTAGCTAAATAGATTATCCGGTTTAGGAATAATTCATACAATAAAAGTAAGAATAAAATCTAAATTTAAAATAAACTGCGAATTAATTTTAAGCTTATGGAACAGACAAGATGCTCTTTGTTTTCCTGTCGATAATGAATATGTTTGTATACAGAAAACTATGGCCGGAATCAACATCAACCAGTTTAAACAAGTTCCTAACAGAACGACGGTTTCGAAGGAGCCCGCAGCCAATGTATTTGAATTCCTGAACAAGGACATCAGCCTTTTCGCCATCATGGGCGATAAACAAAAGGAATCGCTCTACCACGAGTTATCTATCTTGCTTAAAGCCGGTGTTGATCTCAAATCAGCCTTGGAGTTACTTATTTTGCAACTACAAAAGCCCAAGGAAGCGCACCTACTGGAGCAGATCAAGAAGAACATTGTTGAAGGCGGCTCGCTTTCGGGAGCATTACAACAACATAAAGATTTTACGCCTTATGAGTATTACAGCATCCAAATTGGGGAAGAAACGGGGAAGCTCAGTGAGGTATTGGAAGAGTTGGCACTGTTCTACCGTAAGCGGTTAAAGCAGAAACGTCAAATTACCGGAGCGCTAATGTATCCGGCGATCGTTACAGCCACTTCCATCGGTGCTATTTTTTTCATGATGAATTTCATTGTGCCCATGTTCGGTGATATTTTCAAACGATCAGGAAGCGATCTACCAGCTATTACGCAGGTAATCGTTGACGTCTCTAACTTTACGCGAAAATATGCCTTTTTGTTTTTACTGATCACCATCGGTGTGATTACCTGGCTATATTTACAGCGGAAGAAAGAGTGGCTACGAAAAGCTAGCGCCTCGGTGCTTTTGAAGTTACCTATTTTTGGCGTGATGATCCGTAAGATTTATTTAGCCCGTTTCTGCAATTCGATGTCTTTATTAACAGGCTCGAAAGTTCCGCTTATTCGCGCTATTCAGTTAAGTCGGCAAATGGTTGGCTTTTACCCCATCGAGATTTCGCTGGAAACGATAGAAAAAGACATTCTACAAGGCAAAAGCTTACATGAAAGCCTGCGTAATTTTCCAATCTACGACATCAAGCTCGTCTCGCTGATTAAAGTAGGTGAGGAAGTTAATCAGTTGACCGACTTCTTCGGCAAAATTGCGACGCAATACAGTGACGATATTGAACACCAGTCCGCTTTGATTTCTTCCATGCTGGAGCCGTTTATTATTATCTTTTTAGGTTTCGTAGTAGGGATTATTCTAATCGCCATGTATCTCCCTCTCTTCCAAATGGGCGGAAGTTTTGGATAGCCAATTTGTTTCTACGCCTTATAAATTTAAGTTAAATTACCCATTTGCGAATATCATCTTTTTTTATAAATTCGCTACTGCTTAAACTATTCTATGCATAAATTTTACTTGGGTAAGTTTTAGATAAATCCTTTAGCTAATCACTATTTCCTAAGGTTTCATTATTAAGATTAACGATTGATAATTAATTCTCAACAAAACATATTATGAACACACCTAAACTTTTCATCAGTGCCTTATTACTGCTGCTAAGCATAAAAGGCTTCAGCCAAACCAACACTGTTACAGCCGCTAAAATAGGTATCGGCACTACCACTCCGGGCTTTTTACTGCATGTTCTCGGGAGCAATGCATCCCCTAGCACCAATCCTGTGATTCGTATCGCTTATAACGGCAAAGCAGAAGATTATGTCGGTGAAACCGGGAGTATCGTATTTTCCAAACATTATGACCTCAACGCTACTGCTAAGATTTATGCATTTTCAGAATGGGGTAAAACATCATTCCACGAATCTGACTTACGTTTTGCAACCGGTACTAGCTCCGGATTGGTTGACCGTATGGTGATTAATCAATTTGGTAATGTACTGATC
Organism: Olivibacter sp. SA151; assembly: GCF_054130995.1. Taxonomy (NCBI): domain Bacteria; kingdom Pseudomonadati; phylum Bacteroidota; class Sphingobacteriia; order Sphingobacteriales; family Sphingobacteriaceae; genus Olivibacter; species Olivibacter sp. SA151. Next base: position 5,454,814 of record NZ_CP096391.1, read on the forward strand.
GGTAAGCTCTATCAACAGTTTAACGGTTATAAACTGGATGTGAACGGGCCTATACGGGCAAACGAGGTGGTCGTTAATACGACCGGTGCCGATTTTGTGTTTGATAAAGACTATAGCCTGATGCCTTTAAAAGAGGTGGAAAAATTCATTGCACGGCATGGGCATTTACCGGAAATTCAACCAGCTGCGAAAATGCAACAAGATGGTGTGGAACTGGGGCTTCTTAACACTAAATTATTACAAAAGATAGAGGAAATGACGCTCCATCAGATTCGTTTAGAGAAAGCACTGGAGCAGGCGCTACAGCGTATTGAGAAGTTAGAAGAAAAGAAATAAAGAGCTTATTTTGGTTGTTTTTGGGCTTTAGGCGTCCTCAAAAGCCCAAAAACAATTTAGCTTTATCAAACCAACTTACTGCTTTCTCCTGGGCGGTGTTATGCTTGAACTTGGTATATTGCCTCTGTACACTGTCTTGCGGATGATAGGTGGTGACGACTCCCTCCTTACGCCCTTTGAACAGTCGCCCTTTTTCCTTTAACTGCCCCTGCTCATCATAGAGTGCATATTTCCCGTTTTCTTCTCCCAAGTACCAGGTCGATAACAGTCGAAGTGTACCATTCGGATCCATGTAACGCCATTCGCCCGTTTTCAAGCCTTTATAATAAGCACCCAATACCTTTAAACTTTTGTCCGGATATAGCTCCTGATAGGTGCCGTGCAAAACGCGGCCTATAAAAGCGCCCTGTGTATAGCGTATACTATCCCGCAGATACCAAGCATAGATCTTCTTTGGGTCTGCTTGTTCTACTTTTTCTTTTACATTGAGCTCCGCGACTTGAAAAGAACCATCTGCATGACGAATGGTCGCTTTATTTTTATAGGGGAGCGCCTCCAATAATTCCTTTTGCCCATAAGAAGGGAGGGAGAAGCATAGCAGGTAGATTCCGATAATCAGTGTAAAATTTAATTTCATTGTTTTTTGTTTAGTATCAGGACGTAAGCTATAGGCTCTAAGCTTTAAGCCAACACCTTCATATCCCATCGGCTCATTAGCTAATTGGCTCATTACTTTACTTTGTCATTACATTCTCCTGTCCTTGATATTTTATCTTAATATAAGTAGGTGTATTTTGCAACAAGGTAACTCCCTCCCTTGTTTCACCTACTTTTATCATAAAATCCTTTTCATTCAGTCCCATTAAAATGACGCTCTTTTTTGCTTTTGCGTTCGTCACTTCTCCGAGATACTTAATCATGCCCCAATCGATATAAGGTTCTTGAGGTGGTGGATTATAATTTTCGACCACCTCGCCTGTTTCTATTACTTCCGGTTCGGCTTCTGCCCCGGCAGACAAAAACGGATCGCGGTAGCCTCCTTTTGGCTTAAAGCTCGTGATCGTATCCGTTAAATTCGTCTTGGGCATCGATTTTTTTTCTGCTGCCATTACCGGTGTCGGTAAAATAGGATCTTCTGTGGCTTGGATGATTTTATAGAAGATCCAGCCCCATATCAGGAGTACTAATAGTAAAAGTGGTATGGTTAGTTTCTTCTTCACCTTCATTACTGATTGATCAAAAAACTTCGGTAGCTTGAATAGCCACTGGTATTCCCTGCTTTATCTGTCGCGCGTAAGCGCCATATCACCCGTTCGCCGATACTACTGCTTGTAAAATTATGACTCGTGCCTTCCAAGCTTAGGGGATATGTGGAGCTATACAGCGTGGTTGAATCGCTTTTATATACATACAGTTGATACTTCACTGCATCGCTTACGGCCTCCCATCGTAAGGTAACGGGACTTGGCACGGAGGCATTGTTCCCCGGCGCGGTCATTGTAGGCACCGCAGGAGGTGTTCTGTCGTATGTAAATTGGCGAACGGTTGACCACAGCGACTGCGAGGTGTCCGACTCCGCTCTTACCCGCCATTGGTATACCTGTTCTTTTGGTATAGTGAAATTATGCCCCGTACTTTCCAATACACTGTCGTATAAAAGATTTTCGGGATCGGTAAAGTTATTCGTATCGATCTGCAATCGATAACCTGTAGCACCAAATAGGGTTTGCCATCCAAAGCGCAAAGCGGTATTCGCGGTTAGGAGCTGGTCTGCAGGATCGGTTTGCACCACTACCTGCTTACTTAGGTTCGACTCATATATCACAAAAGCGCGCGTGGTATACACCGTTTCGCTGCTACCATTACGGGCCTGTACCCGCCACTGGTAGATACCCGGCTCTAAACTCAACGTAAACTTCGGCGCGGTTACCACTGTATCGGCATAGTATAGCGATACCGAATCAAAATCGGGCGATACCACCTGCAAGCGGTATTCCAAGGCATCGTCTAGCTGCTCCCATAAGAAGGTAACGGTATAGGTAGGGATCTGTGCCTGGTTACCCGGCGACAGGAGCGTTACCTGCCTATCTTTAATATCTTCTTCCAAAAACTCTTTACAACCAAAGGCTGTGAAAAGCAATCCTATGAACAGGATGAAAACGTTAATTTTACAGTTCATTATCTTAATTTTTTTGCGTTAACCGAATAACTGGCAACTAATCCCCCGCCACATAAGCCGTTGTTAAATACATCTTCAACTCGGCTGCTCTTGTAAGCGTATTCAATTCCTTCCGAAAAGCGACATTCACTAAATTCAATTCCTTGCCTTTTTCGATCTCATACCAACATTGCAGGAGGTCATTATAACTCCCCACCAAACAATATTCATCATAGTTCACGGTCAGCCCCTCTGCAGTGACGGCCTTGGTAGGTGGTACGTCTTTAATCACCAACCCGTTGCTCTCTGCTGCAGAGGCCACAATATTTAACATGTTCACTTTCGCATTGCCTTTATCCGAAGCGTTCACGAAACCCGCGCTGCCAACCTTTTGCATCCGTGCCCTAAGCTGCGATAGCTCGGTTTCCTTCTGTTTTGTATTCGCCTGGGCCGCACGGGCTGTGTGATAGGCCGATCGTAACTCCAATGTTTTCTTGATGCTCATCTGATAGACGATGAATAAGAACAGCAGGGCACCCCACCATAGCCATTTGTTTTTTTGCTGCCAGGTATATGTTGTCCAAAATCCTTTCATCGCAAAATCAATTTAAGGTTAAATATCCCCCGCTCCTGCTTTTCATCGTATTTATAATCCACTAAGGCAACCTCTTTGCTAAAACTCATCATGCTTATCACTTTTACCCAATGGTTGAGGGCACCTATAGTTTCCGTTGTACCTGTAATGCGTATCAATCCGGATTGATATTTTGGTCTTCGTTCTTTTCTACTCGCAATTTCGTCCTGCGGAAAAAAGTTCAATTCATCTAAGCTGATATATTTGGGCACCGAAGCGCCCAGCTGATCGGCAATATAGCTCAGCGGTTCTTTATCGCCCCTTTCCGTGTAGTTAATCACTTCAACCAATTGCTCTTGACCCTTCAGCACATCCTTCAGCTGCTTAATCTCCTTATCCAGCAAAGAGATATCACTCAAGCTGGTATCCGCCATTTTTCCATTATAGTGTAAGAAGTAGAAGGTGTTTAACAATAAGATCAATAAGAAAAAGACACCCAATAGAAGCGCTGATCGTTTAAAAAACCATTCTTGCCGTTTATCTTCTATTCTACCGGCTAGGCTATCTACGGCTAAGGTTGCCATAGGCATCTCGCTGAGCACGAGAAAACCGAGTGCAAAGGCAACCAAAAAGCGCTCATTCATTTCCTCATCGCCAATCCGTATAATGCGCCCCGGTTCTTCCGCCTCTTCCCATTGATAGGCAATTATTTCATTTTCTTTTAATTCAAAATGGTGCCGGGCCACTTGCAGCGATTCGCTCCCCTCTTTAACAACGGCAGGCAATAGACTTGCTATGTGAAAAGGGCCTAAACTTACGGAAAGTAGCTGCTCCTGTATTTTTGCAACGTGTTGTAATAGCTCATCCAAACGATCTCGGCGGATAACCGAGAGTACTTCCATCACGCTCTGTGAATTCCTTTGTAGATAAAAATCCTGCTTTTTAGCGTTTGGCAAAACCAAACGAAGTAGATCCATATCATCTTTGAGATCTGCGCTTCGAACAAAGCGATGGATAATCCCCTTACCATTTAGCGAAAGCGCAATAGGCACTCCTTTGGGCAGGATGCTTAGTAGTTTCTCCACCGTCGGAATATCGCCTTCTCTCCGTAAAACTTCAATGGCATTCCCTTTTCGCTTCAACAGCACCAATTGCATGAGCAGTCCTTTCTCGGCAAAAGTAGCTTCCACCGCTGCTAGCAGCGGGATATGGCGGGCATATGAAAGGAGCTGTTCTTTAAACATTTTAGAGTTGTTAGCTGTCAGTTATCAGCTTTTAGTAATTTTTACGATCCCTACCGGAGGCAAGTTTTTTAATTACTGATAAATAATCGTCGGCTTAATAAACACCACCGACACCACTTTATTTTTTGATTTTGTTTTATTACTAAAAATCCATTTCAACACCGGTATACGGGACAGGAGCGGCACGCCGCCACCTGTTTCGGCATTTTCATAGCGCTCGATACCACCTAATACCACCGTCTCTTCGTTCCGTATCCGGATAATCGATTCGAACTTACTGGTAGAGGTGGGTGGTGGCTGGTTGATCGGTGTATCCTGCGTAAAATCAGAAATGTCCACCGTAATATTTAATGTCACCTGTTCATCCCCCGATACTATCGGCTTGATTTTGATGGTGGTAGCTGCTTTAATCTCGTTAAATTGCTGGGTAACAATATTCTGTGGCGTCAAAGAACCTATCTGATTCTGGGTTGACACACTATAAAAACGCGAACTTCCGATACTCAACGTTGCCGCATGGCCATTGAGCGTTGAGAGTTTAGGCACGGAACGCATCTCCACATTATTGTTATTTTCCAAAGCCCTTAAGCGTACATAAAAATTGGGTGAAACCCGCCCGAGATTAAAAGATCCGGTACCGATCCGCGACAAGAAATCGTTAATGGAACGGGCACCAAAGGTAAAATCGGTACCATTGGATGAGAGCAATTCACCTCCTGTTCGAACGGAGTCGGAGACGCCCATGGTAATGCCTGTACTAATTGTATGCCCTTTCCGTACATCCAGCATATTGACCTCAATTAAAATCATAGGTACCAACACATCCAGTTGTTTTACCAAGGAAGCGATTTCATTGACCTGTGGAGCAGATCCGGCTAAGAGGAGTGTATTCTGCTCGCGAAACTCCTTTATCTCCACGCCTTGTTTCCACTCGGCCGGAATCATAGCCTGCACGGTATCGATCGAACGGTGTTGTAAATGTACGGCTTTAATTTCGCGAAGACCTTCTAAGCGCCTTTCTCCGATCAGATAAATCCCATTATCGTTTTTAAAGGTATAGACAGTGCCCCTCAGAAGTGAGGTTAACAGCTGATCAAAACCTACGTTTGTCAACTTAGCGGTCGCATTCCCCTGCAAACCACTGAAAAGAAAGTAGTTGGCCTCCACCTGTGCGGCTGCATTCTTTATAATCTGATCGATGGGGGTATTTTGCGCCTCAATGCTCAGTAATTTAGCCCCGGAGCCATTATCGGTGGCATCAAGAAAAAACTGCGGATTACCATCAGAAGGCGTTTGCTGTATCGGCAGGCGACGCGTGCTCAGTTCTGACTGGCCGTTAATAAAGTTCTCCTCGTTAGGCCCTAGCGGTAAGTATACAAAGGAACCACCGGCTGTTTCTGCCAGCTTCACCTGATTGCTAAATGCTAACTGGCGTAAAGCGGCGCCTAACTCCATACCCTGCACAAATAAGCTCACCTGTTTGCCCTGTAGATCATTCGTCACAATCACATTCGTACCGGTTAATTGCGTAATCGTGCGAGCAACCACCACCAGGCTATCGTTCTCAAGCGACAAGCTGATCAGCTTATTGGCAGCATCATAAGTAGCTTGCACGGGGCGTGCAGGCTGACGTACCTTGGAGGGGTCAAGGGCCGTCACGGAGATGATGCTTCCGGTGAAACCTAAATCAAGGTTATATTCTTTGGCGATGAACAGGAGAATATTGATAGGTGTTTCTCCCTGAAAATTATTGTAAACCCGTAGTTGCAAGTTCGGATCCACATTGATATTGGTGTTAGAAGTTTCGGCCAAGGCTCGCAGGAATTCCTGTAAGCTGGCGCCTGCAACCGATAGTGTGACCTTCTCAGCCAGACCGGGCGATAGTACGGCCAGTTCATGCAGACGCTGCTCGTAACGCGTCAAACGATCTGCTTGCTGCGCCCATAGGTTGGAAGGCCATGCCTGGAGCAATAGGAACAAAAGCCCCATCCCCAGCACATATGCAACCCAGCTTTTTCTTTTTTCGTGTAAATATTTCTTTCCCAAATGCTCAAAAATTAAAAAGTAAAGGATAAATCTCTTCTATAGTCGTTTCGCCCGCGGCAAATAATTCGAAGGCATTTTCTGCCAATGTTTTAAGCTTTCTTTCGTGCAACTCTTCGCTGACATCATAGACATTGTTTTTAATCTTTTCCGATAGATTTCGATCAATCGGAATAATCTCGTACACTGCCTTTCTACCTTTGTAGCCGGTATGAAAACAATGGTTACAACCTTTCGCCACACAATGCTTCTTCACCTCATAAAAAGCTTTGAATTGTTGCGGGTAGAGAGCAGTATCGAAAGTTTCCTCCGTTTTACAATGCGGACAAAGGATCCGTAAGAGGCGTTGTGCCACGGAAGTATTCAAGGTATTTGCCAATAGAAACGGTGGCACCCCCATGTCGATCAAACGGGAGATCGTACCCCATGCTGAATTGGTGTGGATCGTAGAAAGGACCAAGTGCCCTGTTAAAGCCAAGCGGATGGCCATGGTGGCGGTGTCGGTATCCCGTATCTCGCCTACCATAATAATATCCGGATCTTGTCGCAAAAATGTTCGCAGTGCCGCACCGAATGTAAGACCGATACTTTCTTTCAACTGTACCTGGTTGATTCCTTCCAATGTATATTCAATCGGATCTTCAATGGTGAGAATATTCCGCGTATCCAGATTCAGTAGTTTTAAGGTTGCATAAAGCGTTGTCGTTTTACCCGAGCCCGTAGGCCCACTGATCAGCACAATACCATTGGGACGCTTTACACCTTCTAAATAATTGCGTAAATCCGGTTCAGAAAACCCCAAGCTGTGTAAGTCGATATTCGTAGCATCATTGCTTAGCAAACGCATGACTACTTTTTCGCCGTGCAAGGTCGGCAAAATGGATACCCGGATATCAAACTTGAGGTCGCCATGCACAAAATTGATCCGCCCGTCCTGCGGTAAGCGCTTTTCCGCAATATCGAGCCCCGAAAGAATCTTTATTTTATTAACTACGGCGGGATATTCGGTTTTATCCAAGCTATAGCGCTCGATCATCTGACCGTCGATACGAATCCGCACCCGGCAGCGCTCTTCATAAATTTCCAAATGGATATCGCTGCTTTTCAGCTTCCTCGCCTCTGCGATGAGATCAACCAAAAAATCGTCGGAGCTCCCTGCATAAGCTTCTTCCTTTTGTGCTCCCTGGGCGGATTGCTCCTCCCGGAAATAGTATTTATGGAGGTAGTGATTCAATCTGGCAGTATCTATTACCTCAACTTTAGCAGGTAGTCCCAACACCATCTCCAGCTCTTCCAACAAGGCTGGTTTGTTTTCTAATTGATCTGAATAATAAAGCACATAACCGTCCTGCCCTTTGGGAATTGCCCGGTAATACCAAGCCTGCTCCACGCTTAACAGCTGGATATCCTTTGGAAGAAATACGAAGGTATCAAGGGAGGTGGACGTTGGCATGATTTAGGAAGTTGAATAAAAGATTATCATTATATAAATAAAGCCCCCATTGCTTTATATCGATCAGAAAGACGGCAATCAGGATGACGGCTTGTGAACCGGCTAACGGAATACTGTGTACTTTTCGACCTCCCAGCGCTAAAATCAAAAAGAACAGTAATGTAAGTAGTAGACTAGCAATGTAGAATAGAATAAAATTAAGCGGCGAGAAGGCAAGGGTAAGGACAAGAAAAAAAAGAATATCGCCCCAGCCCAATAGCTGTTGCCCGGCAAGTAAACGCTGCCCGCGGCTAAGCTTAAAATAAAGGGCTACCAATGCAAGCTGTACGCTTAGCAGTCCGATATTGACCAGCAAATGATTCCAGGCAAAAGCGCGCAGGAGAATACTATTGACTACCAGTAACGCTGCCACAACAGGAAACAAAAACCAATCGATCGCCCGATCGGCAAAATCCTGCCAAGCCATATAAGATAAGGCCAATAGAATCAATATCACAAAGAGGGGTTGCATAACTCAAGTTCAAAGCTAGTCTTTAACCGTTTCCTTTAGGTTTTTATCCTGATCAATCTCCCAAACGTTGAAGGTACCATTGCCGTTGAAATCTACGACGGCAGTGGCCCGGGCCAGGAAGGTAGTTGTACCGGCATCTACAATTTCGATCCGATAGTTGGCCTGTCCGCCATCGGTTGTCAGTTTCTCTTGTTCAAAACCAATATCCGTTAAGTCGGTACTGTATTTTGAACGTTCGAAGAAATGATTTTTTTCTAAGGTATACACATGTTCCAGCTGCACTTTCGCTTCCGTGCTTTTTGCACGGGTGATCAGCGGCATCAGATTGGGCAAAGCCAATAACACCAGAATACCGATGATGACCAATACCACCAGCACTTCTGTCAAAGAAAAAGCTTTTAGTTTACGCTTAAACTTAAAGGTTGATCGCTTCCGCATAGGTTTTTCCGTTGATTTTAACACAGCCGCTTCCAAATATTCGCTAAGTAAAGGTTATTTTTCAGACGCGGCATCCTTTATTCCGTGCTAAATATAGAGTAGAAAAATAACTCTCGCAAAAAATGTTAATAAATTAATTTGTTGATTATGGATTACCCCCCTTTTTAATGACTGTCAGTTCATTTTTCAACTTGTTAAGCTCTTCTTGTTGGCTAATTATATGTAACGTCAACTCTTCTATCTTTTTAAGCAGATCAATTTAGCATGTTTATGTCAATTCCAAAAATTTATAGGTATCGCCTTGGGTAAGCTGTGGTATATTAGTTCCTTTAATATAAATATCTACTTCCGTACTCCTATCATTGACAACTAGTTCCTTTAATGCTACAACACTCCAGGAAGTTACACTACCTCCCACTATTTTTTGAAGCACTCCTACAAGTCGCATTGGAATAATATTGGAAGGTAATTTAAATCTTGCAATTGTTAAATCATTAGCTAACCCCATAAAAGCAACATATTGCATCGTTACCATTCCTTGCTGAAAGAAATTAGTGCATCTATAATAGGCACCAATCAAAAGCCGCGGAGGAGTTAGCGTGTCGACCAATGTTAAAGCCGTCGAGTCTAACAGATTTCTGTTGATTGAAGAAATTGAAGAAATTGAAGAGCCCGTTAGATCGATCTGAGTTCTTACATAGACATTTTGAGGTGAAGGCACAGTCCAACTTATTAGCGGTGCGGTATCAGAAGTTGAAGTAACATTAAAGTCCGAATCGATGATAATACCTTGGTTCCTATTGGATGGAACTGTTGCTGACGAGCTTCCCCATCCTTTACTGTCAAGAATTTTATTCGACAGGGAGAAAAAAGAATTCGTTGTTTTCAGCATCCCGTAAACAGCCATTGAATTAATAGCAAGCAAACTAGCCCCGATAATGCGGCATGAGCTAATCGTAACATTAACAAGACTTGCCACCTTTCTATTCGCAACAACAGAAGTTACACGCTGCTCAAGTGGGCCATCTGGCCAAGTTCGTCCCCCTACTATACTGATGACAGAGTCCGTTACATTTACCTCACTAGACGAAAAGCTACTGTTGTCAATTTCGACGACCGTTCTACCTATTCTCGTACAAACGAGACCGCTTGCGTTTACGATGGACGGATTGTTTGAGGTATTCCCTGAAAACAATACAGCGTCACATAAGTCAACCGTCGCATTTGATACTGTGATTTTACAAGAGGTTGCTCCAAAGGCAAAACCAAGATATCTATCGCTTCCATTTGCATAAAAATCTCGCCATGTCCCCCCAATAACCTGTATGTTTACGCCTCCGTCTTCACCCAAAACGCCGCATTTTGCACAGTAGGTACTACTACCTCCCGTAACAGAAGTTAAATAGGCCGCACAATTGTAAAAGAAACTCTCAAACACATTTTTATTATCATAATTCGGTCCAGCCCACGCATCATGACAATAAGCTGCATACCCCAATGAAGCTGGATTTGCATAGCAATTTGTCAACTTGATCTTATCTGAAGAAGATATATAAAAAGTGCCAACACTCCCACATAAATAAGCATTGCAATTATAAAAATTGATTTCTTTACTCTTTACAACGGTCACAGCGGCGCCACCGTTTTGTTGTATAAAGTAACGTCGTTGTTCAAATGAAAGAGCTGCACTTGCATCTGAATCACCAAAAGATTCTCCTCGCCCATAAAAATTAAAATTTTCGAATGACAGATTATGGCAATAATCTATCGATAGAGTAGAGGGGTATCTCAACTTTTGAGGAGAAACTCCAGGATTCGCGGCTTTTAAAGTGCCATTTTTTATTATTAGATGATGTTTATCAAAGATGCGAATAATGTTCTGCAGGGGCAGTGCATCTCCCGTTGAAGAACCGGAGACACCGACATAAACGGTCACAATCATACCTTCAAAGTCAACAATCGCATTATTGGGCATATTGTTAAATAAGTCAATAACTTTCGTTGTTTCGTCAGCACCATTACCGGTGATTCCGAAAGAACTTGCTTTTATCTCCATAAAATTGATATAGTTTAAAACGATAATATTGATGTTTCAATATTTCGTTGGAATGGTGTATTTTCTTATTTACAACTAAACAAAACGAATACATGTTGACTTTTTTAAACTGGCTTCAATACCTTATCACAACTCTCAGAACGCTACTTGATATGGCTAATAAGATTGTAATTAATATAAATAGCCATAATCAATCTGTTAGCCACGTATAGATATTTCAACTCTGAAATAAACCAACACTTGATAAAAATCTATAACTTATCAAAGAGCAGGTGCTATATGGCACTATTGTCGCTTAAAAATCAACTAACTATTGAATGGTAACCGAATAAAATTAAGCGATCTATTTTAAAATAGCAAATTTATTCAAGATCGTTTTAATCACTTTTTTGCAACTAAATTGTATAGGCAAAAAGGATTATATTTGCACATGCATCAACCTCGTAAACTAAAAGCCGGAGCCTTATTGAGCGTAGTAGGTATAGCGACTATTATGGCACTTCTATTGGGTTTGATGCTCCTTTTGTTACGCTATAACCGTAACGAAACTTCACTACTCCTCCGCAGATTAAAGTTGGAACGGAATCTGGAGTCTGGCACAGCACTGCTTCTCAGTCAAGTTTATGCGGAAAAAGCAAGCGAAGAAGAATTAATAGACTTATTTAAAGAAGAAACAGATAGCATAAGTTTACAACATTATCCGTGGGGACTGTATGAAATTGCTATAATTAAATCTTTTGAAGGAATAGATACCCTGAAAAAAGTATTTTTAAAGGGCAATGCCATTCAAAACGACAAAGCTTATGCCCTTTATTTAAAGGACGACGATCGCCCCTTATCTATCTCCGGCAAATCAGTCGTTCGCGGCACAGCCTATTTGCCACCAGCCGGTATACGAAAAGCCTATATCGAAGATAAAGCGTATGAAGGCGACACCACCGTTTACGGCGATATCAAAAACAGTGAGAAGAAATTGCCCGCACTCAATACTGCATTGGTTGAACAGATTAAACTGTTGAACTACGACAGCTTGAAAAACCGAAGCGATTCGGTCCTTTCCTTTTATGCCCTAAAAGATTCTGTAAACAGGAGCTTTTACCAAAAACCGCTTATTCTCTCGAGCGAAGATTCGATTTCGATGGAGAACCTGAATTTGAAAGGGGCAGTGGTGGTGGTATCCAAGCGAGCTATATATCTGCCTAGCTCGGCCCAAATAGAACACGCCATCTTTATCGCACCTAAAATTAAGATTGCAAAGGATTTTAAAGGCACGTTACAGGCCTTTGCTCAAGACTCCATTCTGGTTGAAGAAAATGTCGAACTTCCTTATCCGTCGGCACTTGGACTTATTGAAAGGCGCACCGAAAACAGCGTACAGGAATTCACTCCCGAAATAGTCATTCACAAAGATGCCAAAATCCACGGCGTGGTGTTTAGCGTGGCTGCCGCATCGACCACTGACTTTATGAATCGCATTCGAGTGGAACCGGGAAGCGAAATTAACGGTGAAGTGTATGCAGATGGTATGTTGGAGCTAAAAGGTTCCGTTTTTGGAAGTGTCACTTGCCAACGTTTCGTGTTGCAAACATCATCGTCCCTGTATGACAATTTTTTGCTGGATGCCGTCATCGATTATACGAAACGTTCGCGCCATTATCTGGAAAGCGCACTCTTACAAACAGCGGGGAAAGGAGGAATTGTTAAATGGTTACACTAAACGCAAAACAAGTTGGGAAGAAATTACCGGGCTCCACAGTAGTGGAGGTTATTGTTGCCTTGGTAATTATTATGGTGGTGTTTGGTATCGCTACCATGACCTATGTACGCATCATTAACAGTTCCAGCAGTCCGAAGTTACGTTTGCAGCAGCAATTAATGGTCTTAGCAGGCGAGGCAAGTAGCGGGTTAGATGACCCGCAAGATCACACCTACCAGCTCGAAAACGATATAGAAATACAACAAAGAGTAACCGATTATGAAGGAAGTGATCAATTATTGCTGATCGAATTGGAAGCCTTCAATAAGCAAGAGAAGTCATTAGCCATCTATCGAAAAATCATTCAAAAGAAAAACCATGAAAAACCTTAAGTTAGCCGCTTTTACTATCATTGAGTTGGTGGTGGCTTTACTCCTGATGACCATTGTAGTGGCAGTTGCTTATGCGGCACTCACACTAACCGGCAAGCAATTGGGAGGCCTGCAACAACGTTTTGGAATCGATAATGAGCACCGTTTGCTTCAATATGCTTTACAACAAGACTTTGAAGCGGCAGATCGCATCGTTCGACAAGAAGGGTTTTTAGTCTGCCTGTGGCCGTCGAATACGGTGCGCTATGAGTTATTAGATAGTACGATTGTCCGGCACGTAGATGACGAAACACGGGATTCCTTTCACTTCGCGCTAGACTCCGCTTTTGTAGGTTTTGAATCCCGAGAGCAAATGGAAGAAGGTGGACTAATTGATGAACTACGTTTGCAATTGCGTGCAAAAAAAAATAGCTACCCTGTCTATGTACATAAAATGTATGATGCCGCGAATTTGATGAAGTAAGATCACTATTATTATTATTTCACGCATGAAAACTTTGTCGACAGCAAAAAAGAGTGATTTAGCAGATGTAGCGTTCAACCGACCTGTGCCGTTTTGTCAATTAAAATTTAAACCCCTATTATGTTATGAAAAATCTACATTTTTTAATTCTTATTTTCACCACGCTTATTTTTGGTTGCGGAAAGGATAAAATCCAACCAGAATCTCTTGAAGGAAAATGGGAGATGCGACATATTCTTGGAGGGCAGATCCAAGACGCCCCGTCCGATTTTGAAAAAGGGAACGGAAATATTATCGAATTTTCTGCAAATGAATACCAGAGAATTGAGGATGGGGTCGTGATTTCGAAAGGAACCTATGTGATTGTAGAAGAATCCGCTGAAATCGACGGTACTAAATATGAAAGCAAGATTGTTTTTGACGATTCAGACCAGAAGATATTCATTAAGGTATTGGGCAATAAACTTCTAGTATGTCACGGACCGACCGCTTCAGACGGCTACACAGTTACCTATGAAAAGATGTAGGTTTAAGATACAAAAAAGCCTCCTTATTTTTATCTACAGGAGGCTTTTCCCTAATTTTAAGCTACCAGCGTTGCATTCAGTTTAATTTCGAAACTAAAAGCTCCACTTACCGGGCAGGTCTGTTCTGCGTTTTTGGCTATTTTTTGGAATTCTTCCTCTGTGATTCCCGGTACTTTTGCCTGCAGGTTTAGTTCCGACAGCGTAATCTTGCCGTTGTCGAGTGTAATGGTAGAAGTAGTTTCCAGTTCGTCCACGGTATAACCTGCTTGGGTAAGATCCAGGTCGAGCTTCATGGTAAAACATCCGGCATGTGCTGCTGCTAACAATTCTTCCGGATTGGTACCTACGCCCTCGGCGAACCGGCTATTAAACGAGTACTGTGTTTTGTTTAAGGTCGTACTTTGGGTAGTTAAATGACCTGCTCCTGATTTGATGTCGCCGTTCCATACGGCTGTTGCTTTGCGTTTCATTTTTGTTTGATTTTTGAGGTGAATATTAATTTTAACCTAGTTATTTTGTACTATATAGTACAGTTTTAATTAAATTTTTTTATCGGATCGGCTCCAAATTCATTTTCATCAATGCGAGCCGTTTTTCCGGATCAGTGACCATGCGTTTGGTAACATTAAAGCCATTCCATAAATTGATCAGGTAAGTTGCAAGCAAGGCTGGCTCATAGCTGCTTTTTAATAATCCCAGTTCTTTTCCTCTCACCATAGCTTCCTGAAAAATAGATTCTAACAAATCAAGGCTTTCAGCCGCAACTGTTTTCAATCCGGCATCGCTCTCACTGATCTGCACCAGGGCGTTACCAAAATAACAGCCGCGTTCGCCAACAGGCGACTCGGCACCCGCCAACGAGAAGAAAAACTCCCTGATCAATTGAACGGGATTTTCACAGCTCATCACTGCCTTACGGAAATCTCGGAAATATTGATCGGCTACGCGCTTCATCGATTTTTCAAAGAGTTCCTGTTTTCCCCCTTTAAAGGCGAAGTAAAAACTCCCTTTTCCAATACCCATCGCTTTCAGCAAATCGTCCGCCGAAGCGTTCTCATAGCCTTTTTCCCAAAAGACCCCAATCGCCTTATCCAGCACCGCTTCTTCATCGTATATTTTTGGTCTTCCTGCCATCTTATTTTCCTTTTGACTCTGCAAATATAAATACTTTACCAATTAGTACAAAATTATTTTTATTTTTTTATCGTTATGCTGTCTTAATTCTTCGTTTCATCATACGTGTAAGTAGCTTGGTTTAGACAAGGGTACCCTTTTGTAATATTATATAACTTTATATCATGTCCTTTCTGCTACGTTCTTCAATTTAAGATGGTTTTTGTATTTTTGTAATTAAGCTACAAATAAATGGTGGCAGAAGGAGGTTATTTATGCTATCCGAGGCTAGGAAGTTACATGTTATTGAAGAAGTGCTTAAAATAAAAAACGAGGCTACGCTATCGGCGCTCGAGGACTTTCTGAAGAAGAACAAAGTAAAAGCAAAAAAACAAAATCGAACTGAATCTGCATTCAGTGAGTTTTCCGGCATATGGACCAAAGAAGAGGCTGAGGAAATTGAAAAGGCTATAGAGGAGTCTTGTGAAACTATAAATCCCGATGACTGGAAATAATTTATTACTAGATACAAATATAGTCATTGAACTGTTCAAAGGAAATCCGATAGTTATTAAGAAACTAAGCGACAGGGAAAAAGTCGATATTCCGCACGTGGTTTTGGCAGAGTTACTCCTAGGAGCCTACAGATCATCCAATCCGAAGAAACATTTATCCCAAATTAGAAGCTTCCTAAGTAAATGTAATGTTATACGCGGTGATATTGATACCGCAGATGCTTACGCTGTTATTAAGGCGGCGCTCCTGAAAAAAGGAAAACCTATTCCCGAAAATGATATCTGGATAGCTAGTATTGCCAAACAACACAACCTTACACTAATAACCAAAGACAAACATTTTAAAGAGATCCAAGATGTACAGATTGAAAGCTGGTAAATAACGTTAGAAAAAGAGATTAATATAGCTACACCTTCTTGCTTTTATGATAGAGACCTAGCGCTTGTGAAAAAAGATGAATTTGTCTAAATTTGCCCTATGAGAATGACTGTAATGTTATAATATAAATTTTCAATCCTTGAAGTGTAATGCCTCACATCGGCACAAATTCTTTATTGTTTGAATTTTTATAGTAACATATGCACAACGTCTTAAATTCTCAACAAATACAGTCATTTATTACCAACGGCTTTGTCCGTATTGATAACGTCTTTTCTACTGATCTTGCCCGTGAAGCGAGAAGTATCTTGTGGAAAGATATTCCGGCCGATCCCAATGACCGTAGTACCTGGACACAGCCGGTGGTTTGGCTAGGTATGTATACACAGGAGCCATTTATCAAAGCAGCCAATACCGCTATTCTTCACCAAGCGTTCGACCAATTGGTTGGTAAAGGGAAATGGCTCCCTTGCATGAGCATGGGCGCCTTTCCGATCCGCTTCCCATCGGAAGTTGATTCGGGAGACACCGGCTGGCATGTCGATGCGAGTTTCCCCGGTGATGATCCCCATGACTTTTTCTCCGCTCGTGTCAACGTATATTCAAAAGGCCGTGGACTACTCATGCTATTTCTGTTTTCGGACGTTAGCGAGCGGGATGCACCTACTCGAATCCTAAAAGGTTCGCATTCGGATGTTGCCAGATTACTGGAACCGGAAGGTGAAAAGGGCTTCTCGTTTATGGAATTGGCAGGAAAGTTATCGGAATTACCGGCAAGAGAGGAAGCACTCGCCATCGGAAAGGCCGGCACGGTATATCTCTGTCATCCGTTTCTGGTTCATGCTGCTCAACGGCATCGTGGTTTGGTACCGAAGTTTATGGCACAACCCCCGCTGTTACTGAAGAGCGACTTTAGTATCAGCAGCACCGGCACATGTAGTCCTGTAGAAGAAGCTATACGGATTGCATTAGGTAGACGGTACATTTGATTTAATAGCTATCCGGATATACCGAGTGTACATCCGGATGCCACATCCTAATTTCATTATATTGATTCAATTTATAGATTTCAGCTTCACTATTCCAAATCGGGTTTATATATAATGGCATCGTTGGTTCAGCCATCCGAAAAGAAGTCAAAGAGGCTTATAACTACCATTATTACACATAGATGTCGGAAAAGTTATGAAAATGCAGGAAGCAGCATCACGAAAAACGCATTACGGGTAACATAAGTCGAAATCAGAAAATCGATTCGATAATTTTGCATAATTTAGTAAAACAATTATTCAGTCAGATCACTAAATCATAAGTTATGAAAAATTTTACTTATTCAACTTTTGTTGCCTTTGTGGCGCTCTCCTTAATTTCTTCTTGTGGTAAAATTGACGTAGCAATCCCCGTCAATGATATTGAAGCCGGCTTGGTATACTATTTCCCTTTCTCAGGTAACAGTATTGACGAAGTTAGTCAGCAGTCCTTCGACACCCATGGTGCAAGTTTTGAAAACGACCGTCTTGGCAATCCCAATTCATCACTCAGCTTAATCCAAAACTATATGAATATCAACGCCGGGTTTAGCGATTCTGCAGGAACCCTATCGTTCTGGGTAAATGTGCGAGATTTTGACGAAACCGGCATGCTCTTCAATAATACAGACCCCTACCTATCAGCAGGGGAATACCAACTTGCCCTTACGCCTGCTGGCGAAATTACTACTTGGTGCGATTATAAATGGGGATTCGGAGAAAATAGTGATGGTGATATAGACTTTTTACCACTTAAAACAGCACCCATCATCACAACCGGAAACTGGTATCATCTCGTTATCCGATGGTCGAACGTAAAAGAACAAATCGAAATATTTGTAAACAATCAAAAACAACTTACCGCACCTTATGTCCCCAACTGGCAAACATCAAGCAACAGCGGCGAATTTTATGTTACCACACTTGGTTTAACGTGGATCAACCCCGGTAACCACGGAACGCTCATTCCAAAGTATTTCCATGGAAATCTTGACGAAATTAGGCGTTACAATCGCTGGATAAATGACAGTGAGATCGGAGAACTTTATCAGTAAAATCCGTCCGTTATTTTTTCAGATTTTTTAGCGTATCGAAATTCTTTAATACCCCCTTTGATTCCTACATGGGAACGGGGGTATTAATGCTTGCTCTGACCTTAAGCTTTGTAATTTTAAATGGCTTTTTTACCGCTGCATGAGCGGCTTCCTTAGCCACTTCCGCTTCCTCAGGCGTGACGCCTTCGGGACGATAGCGATCAGTTGGGGCCTCTTCGCCAAAAAGCGATTCAAACCAGGTACAAGCAGCAATAAACCGCCCGATATGCAGGTTCAAATGATAGCCGTCTCGTGTGAGGTCGTCGCCCAGAAAAGTGGTACGGGCATTTTGAATGGCCGTTCCGGACGGTACCAGCAGATCAAAACCGAACTTCTTCTTGGCTTCTGCGGACGCTTTCATTATTGCCCGATACATTACTTCCTGATTTTTCCCATAGTTGGCAAAGCCCGCATGCGTCGAATGAGGAGCATAAGCCCAGGTTTGATGCCATATATATTTGACGTTAGCGCCTTCTACGCTATCTAAGAAATGTTTTATGCCGGTAAGCGGCTCCACATAAGTGTCGAACTTACCCGATAAGGGGCTGGCCTGTTGGAGGGAAACATAATCCCAGGGTTCGCTTTGCAATGCCGTAAGGATACTTACATCGTTGTTAGTCGATTTAAGGCCATCGGCCGTAATTTTCCGATAGCGATAGGCTTCTTTGTTGCCTTGTATATTCTCCCAATGGAGTGATAGCGGAGCACCGCCAATATATAAATTACCAATAACGATCTTTTTCCCCGCCGCATCAGCCAATTCATATAGGTACTGCTCTACTGCATCTTCCGAAAAACTATTGCCGATGGCTAACATCCGTAGGGTATCATTGCTAGCGGACTGTCCATATACTACAGACAACGAGGTCAGTCCAATAAATAGGATCGTTAATAAATATTTTATTTTGTACATAATGGTAAAGGTAAAAATTATTTACAATTCGTTATAGACGCGGCGGAAATCCATATACTTATTGAAAGTTCATGGCTGGATTTGTCCCGAGACTATCTACTTTTTACGTATGAAAAGAGCCCTCCCGTGTACAAATGCATCAAAAGGAGTACAAAACGAAACGCTCAGCTTGGTTGCTGAGCGTCCACCTTTTAACAACAAAGGGATTGTGATACCCCTTATTCATTCAACACCGTTTTTAAGTTTTTATTTTTAAAAGCGGTTTTTTCCAATAAATCGGCCACCTTCCGATCAATGACAAAATTAGTCAGTACCTTTAAGTGCCTTTCATGATGTATATCAGTTCCAATAAAATCCACCAGCCCCGCTTCCAGTAACTGAATAGCGGTATGCTTCTCGTGCTTACCATAATAACCGGTCAAGGATAAGGCATTGATTTGCAGTAAGGCGCCCCGATCTTTCATCCGTTCCGCTTTTGCCGGTTTATTAAAGACAAAATGATAACGTTCGGGATGGGCTACCACCGGCTTATAACCAGCCGTTTGCATATCGAATAACACCGTACTTAAGTTGGGTGGTTCGGCCATAAACATCGTTTCCACCAACACGTAGTCGTCTGCTAACTTTAACAACGGTCCTTTTTCCATCAAACCTTCGAACATCTCATCCATCATATATTCGGCTGCGTAATCAATATCGACATCCATCTGTTCGGCGAGTAAGGCTTGTTTTAATTGATGGAAAGCGGATTCAATAGTTTCTTTGGTATTTGGATGTAAATCGCTGATAATATGAGGTGTTGCAATAAATCGCTTATACCCTAAGGTTCTTAAGCCCCGAATCAATGCAATAGATGTTTCTACATTATCGGCTCCGTCGTCAATACCTGGTAAGATATGTGCATGCATATCAGTATGTAATATTTCCGCAATGGGAAATCGAACAGTCGCTGATTTAAATATAGAAAGCATTGTATCTCTTTTTAATAGTACATTGATATTAAAACAGCATATCAGTTGGCGGTCTTCTAATAGAAAGCTCTCCTATCACTTCGAATTCTACTTTCAAGCTTCATATGAGTTTTCTTAAAAGTCAATTAATACTTATTACGAACCGGGCTGATTGCAATAAAAATAATACAAAAATTTTATACTTTTGCAATTTCTCTCAACAAAAATGTAAAGTTCTTTTCACGCGTTTGCTTTGCTGATCTCTCTATAAAAGCAAGTACTCTATAAAACTTCTTGCTCCTCGTCCAACTCCTCGTAAGGTGAATTTTTACTTAAAAATTCCGGCACAATGGCTTTCATTTGCTTTACTACTGCCATGTTATCTCCCTCTTTTGACAAGCTCAACAGGCTGTCAATAGCTAGACATGCGTCTACGTAATCATGGTTAATCACGCGTGCAATACTAATCTTTTCATGATGGGTAGGTAAAGTAGACTCTTCAGAATTCAACAACTCCTCGTAGAGCTTTTCGCCAGGTCTCAAACCCGTGAATACAATATCAATATCAACACCGGGTTGCAATCCTGCTAGCTTAATCATTTTCCTTGCCAGGTTGACGATCTTAACCGGCTTGCCCATATCAAAAACAAAAATCTCACCACCCTTTCCCATAGTACCGGCCTCTAGCACTAACTGAACCGCCTCCGGAATGGTCATAAAATAACGGGTAATCTCCGGATGCGTAACCGTAATAGGCCCTCCTTTCTCGATTTGAGCTCTAAATCTCGGTATAACGGAGCCGTTAGATCCTAACACATTACCAAAGCGCGTCGTGATAAAGCGGGTATTTTTATTAAAAGGCGCACTATTTAAACTTTGCGTATAAATCTCCGCGATCCGTTTAGAGCTTCCCATTACATTTGTCGGGTTCACCGCCTTATCGGTGGAAATCATTACAAACTTTTCCACACCATATTGCACGGATAAGTCCGCCACTATACGCGTACCCTTCACATTAGTATGTACGGCCTCGCACGGATTGTTTTCCATCAGAGGTACATGCTTATAAGCCGCGGCATGATAAACAACCTGCGGGCGCAATTGCCGAAACATTTTTTCCATGCGGTGTCGGTTACGCACATCGGCAATCACAATCTCACAACGAACATCGGGAAAAGATTCCTCCACTTCTAATTGTATTTCATGTAAAGGAGATTCCGCCTGATCGCATAAAATCAAGACGCGAGGATGGTAGTTCATTACTTGCCGAACGATCTCTGAACCGATGGAGCCTGCTGCTCCCGTTACCAATACCCTCCGGTCAAATAAGTCGGCCTTTACTTTTGCATTATCAATTTCAATGGGCGGACGCTGCAGCAAATCTTCAATTCGCAAATTCTTGATTTGCAATTCGCCTATAGTACCCGACAACCATTTATCCGGAGTAGGCGCAGTAACCACCTGAATTTCGAGACGTAAACACCGTTCGATCACCACCTGTTTATCCCGTTCATCCAATCGGTCATTTAATAGCAAAAGTTTATCCACATTCTTGGTAGCTTTCAAACGTGGCAGGTCCTTGATGTGAAATACGCGCTTTTGTTCTACTAGACTGTTCAGTTTAGACCGATCTTTATCTATAAAGCCCACCACTATGAACTTCGAGGTTGCACTTCGTTCTAAGGCCTGCTTTACCAACACCGCCTTGTCATCTGATCCGTAGATCAATACATGAATCTTATCTCTTTTTGATAGTTTATCATGAAAATATTGAAAAGTGCCTTTCGCAGCGATCCGTAAAAAAATCAATAAAGTAGAGCCAATAAAAAAGTTAATCAGTAAAACCTCCCTCACTCGAAGGCTATGTATGTTGAAATAAGGCTCAACAAGTGAGAGTATTACGACGGTGTACAGCGTACTCGCGGCGAGCATCGCCGTAAATATTCGCAGCATATCACGCATATTTGAATAACGAATTAGGCCTACATGAACTTTAAAGAGGAAAAAGATAGGAATGCAAATAACTACGTAGAGATTGGTATAGATAAAAAAATGACCTCGTAAAATCTCTGGGAACTTAAACTCTTCTGAAATAAAATAAGCTAACACAAAAGACCAACTGGCCAACACCAAATCGATTAAAAAGATAATCCATCTTGGAAGTACCTTATTATCCAGTAAAATTTTCCTCATTAGCTAAGTTTTTATATTTGCTACTAAATAAGCAACCCTATTCACCGTCATACAACTAACAACAGCTACACATCAACTAACATTCAATCAATTAATTAGTTTTCAAAAGTACGCAAAAATTATGGTAAGCCAAGTAATGAAATGGTTTACATAGCATAAAAATAATCGATCACAAAATTATTAGTCGTTCTCCCCTCTTGTTAATTCCCAATTTTCGGATTTTTGCACAAAAATACACAGTCAGCCGTATCTTGTGAAAAATACGTTAGTAGCAGCAAAAGTAATGCCGTAAATTAGGTTAATTTAATGAAAAAAGATCGGAGCGATTAAAAAATAGTGAACAAAGTGGATATCTATAACATTTAACGTTGTCTTCATAAATATACATTTTTTGTTAGCAAGTAGGCAAAAAATGTATACAAAATTATACATATTATCCCGTTGGTAATAAATCTTTCATTCGAGACACAACTCGGGATAGATCTTTTTCTGTCAGATTGGATCCCGAAGGCAAACATAATCCATTGGAAAACAATCCTCTAGACACTTCTTGTCCGTAATAGGCAGCATGTTTAAAGACCGGTTGCATATGCATGGGTTTCCATAACGGCCGAGACTCGATATTGTCCTTTTCTAAGTGAACTCTAACGTCCTCTCTTGTTATACCAGCCACTTTTGGATCAATAAGAATGGTAGAGAGCCATCGATTGGAAATCATTCCTTCCGGTTCTTCTAAGAAGGAAAGACCCGCTATGTTTCCTAAATGTTCTCGATAGTAATCGAAATTCCTTCTTCTCTGTGTCACGCGCGTAGACAACACTCCCATTTGCCCTCTTCCGATGGCCGCACATACATTACTCATACGGTAATTATAGCCGATATGGCTATGTTCGTAATGAGGTGCTACGTCTCTAGCCTGTGTAGCTAAAAAGCGTGCTTTCTTAATATAGCCTTCGTTATCCGAAATTAATGCGCCGCCTCCTGAAGTTGTAATAATTTTATTCCCATTGAATGACAGCACGCCAAGTGTCCCAAAAGTACCCATTGCCTTTCCGTCTAAGGTAGATCCTAGCGCTTCTGCGGCATCCTCGATTACAGGTATAGCAAACTCTTCTGCTATAGCCATAATTTCCTTCATCTTAGCCGGCATACCGTATAAATGTACAGGGATGATGGCTTTTGGCTTTTTACCTTTGGATAAACGATCTTCGATTGCTTCTCGTAGCAGCTCGGGATCCATATTCCAAGTATCCCTTTCGCTATCTATAAAGATAGGAACCGCCCCTTGGTATACAATTGGATTAGCGGAAGCGGAGAAGGTCATCGACTGGCAAATCACTTCATCCCCCGCGCTCACATTTAATAAAATTAGCGCCAAATGTAGGGCTGCTGTGCCAGCACTTAAGGCTGCTGCGTGTCCTGTTTTGGTAAAAGCTACCAAATCTCCCTCAAAGCCATCTACATGTGGCCCTAGTGGCGCAATCCAGTTGGTATCAAAAGCTTGTTTGACATATTGTTGCTCCATTTCTCCCATATGAGGAGAAGAGAGCCATATTTTTTCGTTCATTCTCTTTATATACTTTGTATTGTTTTTCTTTGCGTACTTACTTCGGCCATTGTTCGTAAGGCTAGTCTAATCAAGCTTGGTTATATTTTATAATCCGGCCAGGGTTGCCCACCACTATCGCATAATCCGGAACATCGCGTATTACGACTGCCCCAGCGCCAATGGTACACCACTTGCCGATTCGAACCCCTTGAATAACCGATGCACCGATACCAATATGCGTTCCTTCACCAATCTGCACATCCCCTGCCAAGGAAACGCCAGGGGAAATGTGCACATAATCAGCTAATACACATTCGTGATCTACAGAGCAATTCGTATTCAGGATGACATGTTTATCTATCCGAGTCTCTGTATTGATTATAACACCCGCCATGACAACCGTCCCTTCACCAATCGAAACCCGATTGGATATAATTGAGGCCGGATGGATCGCTTTACTGAAAGTCAGTTCATTCTGAAAGGTTTCGGCAACATATTTTCTGATACGATTACTCCCAACGGCGATGACGTAAGGAGCATCCCTTGACCAGGCGCCTGCTTCCGGTTGAGGCAAGACTCGATAGTCCCAAAGTCGTAGAATGGCTTCATTTTTCTCGAAGATTCCTTTAATATACTTGCCCTCTTCTAATAAAATTTCCGCAACTACTTTAGCATGGCCACTTGCCCCGATTAGATAAACCTCTTGCATACTGTAAAAATAATCAATTCCCGTTTCCTTGGAAACGCTCTACCGTGACATGTCCCTCCGCGCTAATCCCTTCGCGCTTAAATACCTTCATGATTGTGATCCAAATAATCTTTACGTCCAGTGAAAAAGACAAGTTATCGACATACCAAACGTCATAGGCAAATTTCTGCTGCCAGGAAATCGCATTTCGTCCATTTACCTGTGCCCAGCCCGTAATACCAGGTCGCACTTCATGTCTTCTTTTTTGCTCCGCATTATAGAGTGGTAGATATTCAACCAATAGTGGGCGCGGCCCCACTAAGCTCATATCCCCCTTAATTACATTTAGCAATTGCGGAATTTCATCCAAAGATGTTTTACGAACGAAACTACCAATGGCTGTTAAACGTTCAGCGTCAGATAAGAGATTTCCGTCTTTATCTTTTCGATCATTCATAGTTTTGAACTTAATGACCTTAAAAATTCGACCATTTTTACCCGGGCGTAATTGAAAAAAAAAGGGGTATCCTCTGTTAGAAATAAAAAGAAAGATAACGACTAAAAAGAATATAGGCGAAACCAAAACAAAAACAATTGACGAAAGAATAAGATCAAATGACCGTTTTATTAATACTGCATACATAGACTAAGCTATTTTCATAAAATCTAACACGTTCACTGGAAACCATTTCTATTAAACCAAAAGTAATTGATCAAATAGTTCTAGATATTTTTTACCGATCACAGTATATGTTTTGTGTTTCATAAGATAATCATAGCCTTTTCTTCCCAACTCTTCCCTTTCGTACGCCGACATATTATATAATTTAAGAACTCCTTTGGCTATTTCCTTCGGTTTTTCTGCTGCGACATTTATTCCACATTTTGAAATGCGGACCGGATCGCTAGAAATATTTGATGATGAAAGAATCGGTTTCTTTGCAAGCATATAATCGTTGTATTTATTCGCTGCAACTCCGTATCGATAAAGTGGCTTGTTGTGCCATCCAATAAAACACAGATCGGCGCTAACTAGCCATTGTTTCAGGTCAGCTTTCAAAACTTTTGGAAGAAACTGAACATTGTTAATGCCTTTTGCCATATTCAGTAAGTCACACTTTAAAGGTCCATCGCCAATTATTAAAAATTGTATCGGATATGCTACAAGATATTTTGCAGCTTGTATGAAATACTCCATTGCATTTGCATTACCAAGGGTACCGGTATAGAGAACTGAAAATTCTACCTTAACATTTTCACTTAAAGCAACACTTTTTTTATCTTTTTCGATCTCCACTTCGTGTACAGCCTTTATAGCGTTTGGAATCCATACAAATCTTTTATATTTAAACCTATGCTCTCTTAGATAGCTTTCAAATTCAGGCAAAACAGAAGTTACGCAATCAGCATGTTTATATCCAAGTCGTTCAATTACTCCTAAAATGAGCATCAATGGATGTTTCCTAGAGAATCCGCCTATTTCAATTGGTGTAAGAGGCCAAATATCCCTAATTTCCAAGATAAATTTTGAGTTAAATCGCCACTTTAGCCAAATACCATAAAGTAACGGAATTAAAGACATGGAAGAAACTAAAATTATGTCTGGCCTCTCGTATTTACAAGGATACCGAAATAGTTTAACTGTAAACTCGAACCACGACCAAACACGTCCGATGTAGCTTCTGTCTTTGTAATGTTTCAGTTTTATCCAAGTGAAAACAGAACCATCATTTATACGTTCATCAGTGAAAGTTCCAGTAATTTGAGGCGGATTGGTTAAAAGGTGACTAAAAGAACCGGAAAACACTCTGCAATTAAACTTTTTTGAAAAATACTCAAGCAAATGAAAAAAGCGCTCACCAGCTCCAAAGGAATTTTGCGGCATACTCGCAAACTGATTTACAATCCAAATTGTTCTTCTTTTCATCGCGAAAAGTTTTTATTCGACTCTATCCAGTAAAATACTTTCATAAATATTAATCATTTGTTGAACATTTTTCAACCAACTGTAGTGTTTTTGAACACGAATTCTACCACCTTTCCCTAATTCCTCTCTTAACTGTTGGTCTATTAAGAGCCTTTCAAATGCTTTAGCTGCCGCCTTAAAATTTTTTCTAGGCACTATTAACCCCGTTTCTTCATTTACAACAACTTCAGCAAGCCCTGCCACATCACTTACAACGACAGGCCTTTCACAAGCTGCAGCTTCAACCGCAGATACTCCAAAGCTTTCGCTGTCACTTATTGACAAACAGGCAGAGATATCCATCAAATTATGATAGTATGGAACTTCCTCAAAGGGTACAGGTCCAACAAACTCACAATCTTCTTTTATTTTTAAATCTACAGTGAGTTGTTTAAGACTATTCAGCAGACTTCCTCCTCCTACCACAAGCAATTTTAGATTTCGATCAGGATATTTAGTTTTGAGTAAGTGAAAAGCTTTTATTAAGTATTCTATACCATACTTTTTCTCCAGAGTTTTAACAGTTCCTATACAAAAATCCGATCGATTTATTACTTGATCGTATTTTTTGAAGAAATTGGTATCAACCCCAAAAGGAGTTACCATTATATGTTTATCCGTAAATTTCTTAGTTTGCTCAGCCATTACTTTGCTAGTGGATAAAACTATGTCAGCACATCTAAGATTTCTCCTTATTATTTTATCGAAAATTACATTTTTATATGGAAATTCGTAAACATCAGCACCCCAGACTGAAATAACAAATGGATGAAAATCTAAAATTGTCCCAAGCAATCCGTAGCTGCTTGCGTAATGGGCGTGTACAATATTAGGTTGAAATTCTGCTACAAATTTACGAAGAGAGAAATAAGCGGATAAGTACTTTATCTTTTTAAAAAAATTCTTTCTACTACTTTCGACATTAGCGCTTCCGATTACCAAATTAGGTACATTTTTATAAACGTCCTTCTTTGGCGATGAGATGCTCCATAACCCTACCTTTACCCCTTTCTCCGCCAGAGCCTTCACCCATTTTATAGTATGGACGGAGTTACCATCACTCAAAATCAAAACTTTCATTATTTCATTTTTAATGATAAGTCAACGCCCGGATAAACAAATATTCTGTTGACATACTTGTGCAAATATATCAAATTACAAGAAAAAGAGAACTAAGTCGTCAGCCTGGTCTTTTTTATTTATTTAAAGAAGCAAACATAAAATCAATATATTTGTTTAATGATTCAAGGACTAACAGATAAGGACACATTTCTTCCAACAGATACTCACACAAAACAAATGGTCAAAAAAATCGTATTTTTAGTTTTTATATTAACTACCTTTATGTACGTATTGTTTCTTCTTAGAAAGAACGATGGACCTACGCCAACTCAAAATCGAGAGAAGAAAGAAATTGCAAACAGTGAAGATATCAAGAAATTACCAGTTCAAAGCCCGAAAGAAGAGATTACCGACAGACGAGATTTGTCCGATACAATTTTCGTAAAAGACTTTGGGGCAAAAGCCGACGGAAAAACAGATGATACAAAAGCGATTCAAGCTGCACTGGACAAAAATTCCAAAGTAGTTGTGTTCCAAAAGGGGACATACTTAGTATCTAAAAACAGCGATTTAGCTGGATTCCCCAATATGGATCAACCTTGCCTGTTGATTAGAAATAAAAATAACTATAAAGTAATTGGAAATGATGCAACTTTGGTAGTTATGCAACATGCGCAAGGAATCTTAGAACTTCAAGCATCCGAAAACATTGTCGTGCAGAACTTAAAATTGCGAGGCCCAGGAAACTTTCCGCCGTTGGATGGGGAAACAGGCCGGGGAGAGAAAGGGATTGCAACCGCAGGTTATAACACTAGTGGCTTTTGGGGTTACTACAAAAACAATTGCCATAATACAAGTAGTAACCAGACCGGTGGGTATAATAAAGAGTTCCCACAAAAGAGTGGAACTAAAAATAGAAGCTGGGGAAAATGGAATAACGGCTTTATTGGAAACGTTGCTTACGGTTTGTTAATTCATAACGGCTGTAACAATATAGTTATTGAGTCATGTGAAGCTACGGAATTTAATTATGTAGGCATTGGAGTTGGTCACAATGGAGACTACTTCCCAAAAAAGCTGAATTATCCCAGGTCTAGAAACATCACTTTCAAGAATTGTCATGTATATCGAAACTATTCAGCTGGCTTTCACTCTATGGCGGTAGACAATTTCAAGATAGTAGGAGGCCAGAGTTCAGGTTCGGGGCATCCGGACGCTTCAATAAATGATCAAAATTGTGATCCAGGATATGGTTACACTTCAAGAGGTTCTGACACATACACTGTTAAAGCAACGATCGAAGGTGTGCTTTTTTCGGATAATAAAAGAAAAGGAATAGATGCTCATGCTGGTGAAAATCTTTCATTTATAAACAACACAGTAAAAAATAGTCCTGTTTGTGGGATATATGCAGCATGGACTAGCGAGTCCCAAAAAGTAATCGGAATACGTATTCTCAGCAATATCATTGATAATACAGGTTATGGCCCTGCAAGTTTAGGAGCTATATATGTTGGTGCAGACAACAATTCTAACATCGACCAAAGGACTGTAAATTCCCTAATCAAAGGAAATATAATTAAGAATTATTCATGCTCTGCTATTCGTGTTAGGTATGGGAATTACGCACAAATAATCGGAAACAAAATATATAGTGCTAAAAAAGGGGTATTACCTAATTTGAGCAGTATACTTGTAGTAGGAAAAAACGAAAAAGACCTTGCTAAAAACATCGATATCATCGACAATTCGATACAAGAAAGTGGTCCATTAATAGAACGCGGTATTCAACTTTCTAACGTCGAGGAGGGTAATGTAACTAATAATACAATAACATTCGATAAGGATATAAATATCGGGGTATTTACTAAAAACACGAATAAAATAAGTATTATAAACAACAATATCAATCTTAAAGGAAAGGGCCGTGCATTAGCCGTTCAAGGAACTACCAATCTTAAACAAGAGCTAAACAAAGCAAACGGAACCGCCATCAAAAAAGAGTAACGCAACTGTTCTTATGTGTAGTTGTAATGAGATTACCAGAATTCTATTTTGAGAAAATCTATCTTCTGCGGAAAGGGGTTGGATTACTTAAATTAGCGTGATTAAAAGTCCCGGTCTTTCTATACTCTCTCAAATAATGAAAACCATATTTTACAAGAACAGCGACTTCAAAGGAGTTATAGAAATATATCCTTAAACCGCGTCCGCATTAATGAGTTTTCAACTAATATTGCTCTGCTGTTCCAAGTATTCTCGGCAAAGCAATTGTCAATATTTGGAAAGTTAGATATCTGCAAACCATCACTCTTCTGTAAATTCATACACAATTGAAACAACGCATTATATTCAAAAGGTATTGACCAACCGATTCGGTTATTCTCGACAAAATCTCCTGACGAAGTTCCTTTTACTCCAATAATTGGCTTTTTATGAGAGATATATTCGAACAATTTCACAGGCATCGCAAATTTCCAATATTCGATTGGTTTAACATATAAGCAACAGACGTCATGTGTAGAATATAGCTTTTGCAAATCATGGCCTTTCAAGTGAACTATACTAATTCGCTTATGTTCCAGAAAATGCTCATATTCATGTCTTATGTTATCAAAATCCTGTTTCCTGCAACATATAGTAAAATAGATATTATTGAATTCCTCTTTTGCAACAACCTCTAGAAAAAGTTTGAGATCGTAAAGCCTACCAATACCACCAACATACAATAGTTTTATTTTATTATTGGTTTTTTTGATACTTTTTAAACTATCACTGACTATATCACAGCCAGGAGGTAATTCAACGATATTATGGATAGTAATTTCGGGGATATAAGATTTCATAATCAGTGAAGGCAAAAATAATACATCAATGATCTTGTTATACAGAAAAAGATCAACTTGATAAAAAAAAGAGGCGTATATCTTTTTCCAAAATGGAATTCTGTATTGCTCAAATTTCCAATGAATATCTCGATAGAATAGCCCTATTGGAATATTATTTTTTTTGCAGAATCTAAAGAATGAAAAATCCAAAAAAGGATAGGTGGGAATATGGTGTTTTTCCGTAAGCAATGTCGGCATTGTAGAACTTTCTGAATAAACAAAGTCATATTGAGTTCCCTGTTTTATTTGATTTTTAATTTCCATAATGATATGGGCTCTTTTATCGCCATAACCAGATACGACTGTCACATCATAGCCAACATTTCTAAAGGCCTCGATCATTTTGATTGGTCTTAGCTGGCTTGCTGACGCTTGTTCGACATTCGGTTCAAAAGGGATATGAAAGATCATTCTTTTCATAACTATACATTATTTAAAGTTTTCGCCCACGAGATCATTAAACTGAAAACTACGAAAATTGCGATTATGGGGACACTGTAGAAGAAGTCATTTATACCACCTGTTACTGGCAAATTGTAACTTAGATATCCAAAAACTCCGACCAATATCGGAGTTTTCGATTTTTTAAGAAAAAAAGTGTATATAAGTTGTATTACAAATCCAACATAAATGGGGGATAATATCACACCTATAAGACCAAAATTCGCCCACGCCTCCGCGATAAACAAGCTGTTAACTACACCTGCTGACCCTTCATCGATTCCTTTTGGATTATAAAATTCCATTATAAGTCGTGCTGCTCTCTCAGAATACTCGATTCCCAACAGACTGCTTAATTGTTTAGATATTGAAGAGAATCCGATGAAATCCCGATATTTTGGAAATAAATCAAAGGACAGATATGTTCCAGCACTTTGCCCTAAAATAATTCTACCTATAAATCCAGAGTTATAGCTAACGAGCGCCTCAATATTTTCCTGCAAAACGAAAACATAGATTAGAGTAATAAGTACAATAATAATCACAAAGTACCTTAAAATAGTTCTAAATTCTATTCTATCATTTAGCAAAATTTTAAGGATTAAAAATCCTACTATGTATTCGATTAAAGGACTCTTTTCTAAATTGTAAGTCAAAATTACCACTGAAAACAGAGACATTACAATAAAGCAAGTTCGCAAATACCTACTGCCGGTAAGCTTATAATAGCCATAATAGATATAAGAAATAATAGGTGTGAGTATAATACCGAATATGTTTCGAATATATACAATTCCTTCAAATCCACGAGATGCGTCGCTTCTTACCTTGGCTAAATCGGTTGCACTTGCACCTCCTGTTAATGCCTTTAATAATGGCATCCCACCAAGAGAAATAAAAACATATACAATTGAAGCGATACATATGATAGACAGAAGTAACAAACAAAATCTAAGCGACTTATCGCCAACTGGAAATTGAAAGGAGAGCTCCTTCGCTTGGTAGTTTTCAAAGAGAACTTTAGTGAACGGTAATGATAACAATCGATTAAACAACAACATACCAGCAGGTAAAGCTATCATAGTATATAGAATGGCATAATAACCGTATATTCTGCTTTGATCAGAATACATCTTTCCGATAAAGTAGTGATAATCTACCTTATAAACCACTAGAATTGCGGCAATAAAACTCTGCAAAAAGATATTGTAGTAAAAAATCCACGATATCATATTCAATTTTTGCAAAGAAAGAGTCCCAGCAGCCTTTTTGAATATCTTCGCTGATATAATTAATACAACTAGAGCTAGGACTAAATAATACATAACCAAACTTTACACTTTACAGATGAGTTTTTATTTTTGTAACACAAAATAATATCTGATTCCTAATCCACCTATTTTTAGAGTTTGCGGATAGAAACAAGATAAAGAAGATAGGTTAACACCAAATAGAGAGCCGAGCTCGAATATGAATAAAATGACAAAAAGCTTCTAATATCTAAATGGAATATCCGAGCTCCGAGAAACGCCCCTAAGTTAAAAGTAAAAATTAGAATCTGCATTACCAACATCAAAAATTGCCTCTCAAAAGCTATCGTGATCAAGCTTAAAGGAGAGAAAATTGACCGAACGAAAAATAAAGGCAACAGTATTTTAGCGTATAGCCCTGCTTGTCTCCAAGTTTCGCCAAAACAAAACGCAAACAGATCCTCCACTATAAAAAATAACACGAGAAAAAAGGGTGCAGATATGACTATTATTTTCTTCAGAGTTGATATATATTCACTTTTAGCATTTGAGCTATTTTTCTGGCATTCAGAACATACTTGGTAGAAAACCTGACTAACGTTATTTGACACTAAACTGAGTGGCAAATTAAGATACCTATACCCATATGAATAAAAACCAAGTGTATTTACACCATACAAATTTGAAATAAAAAAGTTATTTATATTTAGTGATATCGAATTTAGAATCACACCCCATGACGAAACTATTGGAAACTTTTTGTACCTCACCGCATTTAAAAATATTCTCCTTTTAGTAATAGTACCAAATAGGTGACTAAAAGATAAAAAGTGCTTAAACATTTTTGCATTCCCTGAAAGATTAGATAAAACAACACCCAAAATCAGCCCTAGTTTACCTACTCTAAAGATTCCCAATAGTAATTGGATAAAAGATTGAGATAAAGATCTTATAATATTGGAAGAGGCGATGACTCGGAAGCGCTTATATCTTACCGAAAAATAATTAAGAATGCTATAAATTCCACCAAGTAGAGTCATTATCGGAACGAAATAGATATTATCCCCAAGATACTCTCCTCCAACTAGGCTTAAAATTTTATGCTTAAAAAGAAAAATCACTATAACTAGAACTAGTGATATCAGTAAAGCCAAAATAAAAGACAGCAAAGCAATATTAATTGCGTCTTTATCTTTCTTCGGTAATGTTATAGCAAACTCATACCGAAGACATATAATCGGTGTTATTGTTGAATAAAGAGCGTTAAAAATTGCAAGGACGCCAAAGTCTTTTGGGCTATAAATTCTCGCCAAAAATATGCTTGCTATCAGTGGTATTACCTGAGAGACAAGCGTTCCAGACAGCAAAACCGCAAAATTGCGATTAAAATCGGTATTTAGCTTTGCGAGAATCCATCTGTATAGCTTCACACTAAAATTATTTTAATTGATATATTCGCTCAATTATATCTACGACTTTTAATCCTTCAAGGGCATTTGTAGTAATAGCGTTACGCCCCTTTAATACATCAACTACGTTCTCAATTACATAATGGTGATTCGCCGCTGATCCTTTATAGGCACCGTAATCGTTTCCCGGATTAGTAGGAGCCAATTCCGGCATCTGGTAATCTTTCACATTACATATTTCCACCTTGTCCATATATTGACCACCAATTTTTACTGAACCATTTTCCGCGATGATCGTCATCGAACTCTCCAAATTCTGATTCCAAACAGCTGTTGAATAATTCAGGCATCCCATTCCGCCATTTACGAAGTCAAAATTAATAAGTCCACTGTCTTCGAAATCTGTTAAGTCTTGATGGCAAAAGTCATTAAATTTGCCTTGTATGTTTGTGATATCTCCAAACAACCAATACATAATATCTATAAAATGGGAAAATTGAGTAAATAAAGTTCCCCCATCAAGATCTTTTTTACCATGCCAGCTTTCTGGCTTATAGTATCGATTGTCTCTATTCCAATAACAGTTTAGCTGCACCATATAAATTTCTCCGAGCTGACCGCTTTCGACCAATTCCTTAATCCAAACAGAAGGTGGCGAATAGCGGTTCTGCATCACAGCAAAGACATGTCGATGTACATGTAAAGCTTTAAAGATAACCTTTTCGGCATCTTGCTTAGTAAGTGCCATCGGCTTTTCAACCACAATATGCTTTCTTGCCTCTAAGCTTTTCATTGCTTGATTTGCATGAAATCCGTTCGGCGTTGCTATATTTATAACATCTACTTCAATTCCCGAACTCAAAAACTCGTCTAATGACTTAAACAAGGGAACAGGATATGTCTCAATGTTCAGATATTCCTTCTCCTTGACATCTATTAGTGCAACTAGCTCACTTTCTGCATTTCTGGTAATCATTTCGGCGTGTCTCTTTCCAATATGCCCGCAGCCTACCACTGCAAATTTTACGTTTTTATTTAACGACGTCATTACTTGATTCTTTCTATTTTGTTTTCCGATAAAATATACATTTGTCCACTTTCTCTACAAATAGCTTGATTGTTTTCGTCAAAGGTTAAGCGATGTCCATACTCGCTTACCCAACCAACTTGCTTCGCAGGATTTCCTATTACCAAGGCATAAGGGGCTACAGTCTTTGTTACAACTGCACCTGCTCCTATGAAAGCATAAGCGCCAATATCGTGCCCGCAGACAATGGTAGCATTGGCACCTATAGAAGCACCCTTTCCAACATGGGTTTTGAGGTATTGGCCCCTCCTATTTACAGCACTCCGCGGATTCAAAACGTTAGTAAAAACCATTGATGGACCTAAAAAAACATCATCGTCACAAATGACACCCTCATAAATGGAGACGTTGTTTTGAACTTTAACATTTTTTCCCAATTTTACCCCTGGCGAAACGACGACGTTTTGCCCAATATTACAAGCCTCTCCTATGCTGCAGTTCGACATAATATGAGAGAAATGCCATATCTTAGTCCCATTCCCGATCACGGCACCTTCATCTATAATAGCCGTTTCATGTACAAAATATTCCATGGTTATTTTTTAAAGAATTCTAGAATTTTCTCAATAATGTAATCTTGCACTTCATCTTCCATTTCGGTGTGAATGGGAAGAGAAATAACCGATTTACACAGAAATTCCGCTACTGGGAAATCGCCTTCTTGATGACCATATTTCAAATAAGCGGTCTGCAAATGGACAGGTACCGGATAATAAATCATTGTCGGGATCCCATGGTCGTACAGAAATTGCTTAAGTGTATCTCTTTTATCATTCGAAACGATACAGGTATATTGATTAAAAACATGTGTTGAATAGGATGCTCGCGACGGTAATGTAAGTTCCGCCAATCCATTCAATCCCTCGTCATATCTTTTCGCAACAATCTGTCTGGCTTCACTATAATTCTTAAGGTGCTTAATTTTGACATTTAAAATTGCTGCCTGAATGGTGTCTAACCTTGAATTGAGCCCTACTTCTTCATGATAATACTTTTTGCGTTGACCATGATTTGCAATAATGTGAGCACGTTCTCCAAGTTCTATATTTTGCGTTAGTAAAGCTCCTCCGTCACCAAAACAACCTAAGTTCTTAGAAGGAAAGAATGAAGTTGTTCCAATATCACCAATTGTTCCCGCAAATGCTCTGCTTCCGTCTTTGTAAAGGTATTCTGCCCCCATGGCCTGTGCTGTATCTTCGATCACTGCCAATTTGTATTTCTTTGCAAAGTCACAAATTGCTTCCATGTTTGAGCACTGCCCGAACAAATGAACCGGAATAATGCCCACAGTTTTTTCTGTTACAACTGAAGCCAATTTCTCATAATCAAGCTCGAACGTATCAATCTTGACATCAATAAATTTTGGAACCAATCCTAATAAAGCAATTACTTCCACGGTAGCTATGTACGTAAACGCAGGTACAATAACTTCATCCCCTGCTTTGAACCCTAGTGCCATCATAGCAATCTGCAAGGCATCGGTGCCGTTCGCACAGGTAACCGCACGCTTAACATTATTGAATTTCTCCAAGCTCTGTGCAAAATCTTTAACCTGCGGTCCGTTGATATAAGCAGATTCTTCTACAGCCTTAAGAAGTACTTCATCGATCTCGGGTTTTATTTTTCTATACTGGCCTTTTAAATCGACCATTTGGATCTTACGTTCCATGACATTGATTGTTTAAAGTCTATTACTAATGTATTGGCCGATTGACAAGCATGATGTAGCCGCAGGTGATGGGGCATTCCGAACATGAACAAGGTTGTCTTTTTGTAGAATGTTGAAGTCATCAATAAGGTTGCCTTTTCGATCACAAGCTTGAGCTCTAACACCTGCTCCGCCTTCAATTAAATCATCTTCGGTAATTTCTGGAATTAATTTTTGTAAAGCTTTAGTGAAAGCCTTCTTGGATAAAGACCGATACATCTCTCCAAGACCTATTTTTCCATAACGAGCCGCTATTTTCCAAAATCCCGGCCACATTAGGGTAGCAACACTATCTTTCAAATTCACATCGATAAAATTATATCCCTCCCGTTTAAATGCTAATACAGCATTAGGCCCAGCTTCAATGCCACCATGAATCATTCTTGTAAAATGGACGCCCAAAAATGGAAACTTTGGATCAGGTACCGGGTATACTAAATTTTTGACTAAATAATGCCTCTCTGGTTTGATTTTATAATACTCTCCTCGAAAAGGTATGATTCTCAAATCATTGTCAGATTCGCTTAACGAAGCAATTCGATCAGATTGTAAACCAGCACAACTAACAGCTTTTACTGCTGAATAGTCTGATTTATCTGTGATAATTGTCAAATGATCTACTCCTTTTTGAATATCGATTACTTGTTCATTCAATCTAATTTCCGCTCCTAATTCGTCGGTTAATAGAACCGCCAACTGTTTAGCAAATGCTGGGTAATCTATAATTCCTGTTTGCGGTACATGGATGCCACGAAGCCCGCTAACATGTGGTTCATATTCCGAGATTTCTTCTTTCGACAACAACTTAATCCCAGCAAGTTCATTTTGTATTCCCCGATCAAAAATAGTTTGAAGTACTGGGATCTCTTCTTCACTTGTAGCAACAATGATTTTTCCACAAATATCAAATGGTATTCCATACTTTTGTGCAAATTCTAAAAGTGATTGATACCCTTGTATACAATTTATTGCTTTAAGACTCCCCGGTTTATAATAAATTCCACTATGAATGACGCCACTGTTATGCCCGGATTGATGCTTAGCAACAACCGATTCTTTTTCCAACAGTAGTAACGATTTTTTCGGAAAACGTTTCTTCAAATGATAGGCGGTGGATAGCCCAACCAATCCGCCGCCAATAATTACAAAGTCATATCCTTTGGGCATCTTAACTTTTATAATCTACCATCCACCAATTTTCTATCCAAACAAGCTTTGGTATCAAATATAACACCATTATTCCGCTTAACCTTTTGATAGTCAAAATTCAAAAATTCATTATGCGCAACAGCTACAACAATCGCATCATAAACAATTGATCCATCGAGTTTCACTAGAATATCAAGCCCATATTCATGCTTTACTTCAATCGCGTCGGCCCAAGGGTCGTAAATATCAACGTTTAAGCCAAACTGAACGAGTTCGTGATAAATATCTACCACTCTAGTATTTCTTACATCTGGACAATTCTCCTTAAACGTAATGCCCATGATGAGTGCTTTTGATCCCTTAATTTTATGATCTTTATTGATCATCAATTTCACTACCTTGTTAGCTACAAAAGGTCCCATATTATCGTTCACACGACGACCAGACAAAATTACCTGTGGATGATATCCCAGGGACTCGGCTTTATGAGCGAGATAATACGGATCTACACCAATACAATGTCCTCCGACGAGGCCCGGCTTATACTTTAAAAAATTCCATTTTGTGCCTGCTGCCTCTATCACATCGTTCGTATCAATTCCTATGCGATCAAAAATCAGAGATAGCTCGTTGACGAAGGAAATGTTTACATCACGCTGCGCGTTTTCAATAGCTTTGGACGCTTCTGCAACTTTAATACTCGGGGCCTTATGCGTTCCCGCCTCAATAATAGATCGATATAAATCATCCACGCGTGACGCGATTGCTGGTGTTGACCCCGATGTTACTTTCATAATTTTTGTGAGCGTATTAATTTTATCGCCCGGGTTAATTCGTTCAGGTGAATACCCTGCGTAGAAATCCTTGTTAAATTTCAAACCCGATACTTTCTCCAAGACAGGCACGCACTCCTCTTCAGTACATCCAGGATAAACGGTGGACTCATAAATCACTATATCCCCCGCTTTCAAAATAGATCCTAACATTTCAGACGCCTTTAAAAGAGGAACCAAATCCGGAGCTTTAAACTGATCAATTGGTGTCGGAACTGTTACAATAAATGTATTATAGCTTTTTAAATCCTCCTTATTAGACGAAAATTTCAATCCAATATTTGATTTGTCATTTTGGGATGCAACGGCTCTTTTGAGATCCTCTAAATTCGCCTCTTGAGTTCTATCTTTACCCTTGCTCAGTTCATTTACGCGGTCTTCATCTATGTCGAATCCCAATACCTTATACTTCTTACTAAATTCAACCGCCAAAGGAAGGCCTACATAGCCTAAGCCAATAACGGCAATTGTTGCATTTCGGACTATTCCATTTTCCTTTTGCTTGCTCATACGCAATTATTTACTCTTAAATTCACCCTCTTTTTAAATATTTTTTCACACGGTCTAACCAATTTCCTTTCTCATCAAGTTCTGCCCCATATCCATACCCATATCCATACCCATATCCATATCCATAGGCATTTTCTTCTTTAGCATCATTAAGAACAATGTACAGATTTGGAATCTTTTTATTCTCTTGAACGTCTTTCACAATATTTAATTGTTGCTTCCAAGTATAATTGTACCTTACCATATAAACGCCCATATCAGCTTTTTTAGCTAGAGTAAAAGCATCGGCAACTTGACCCACCGGAGATGTATCAACTATAACATAATCAAATGTCCTTCGCAGTTCATTAAACAGCAAATCAATTTTTGAACTTAGCAACAGTTCTGCAGGATTTGGTGGAATTGGACCCGCAGAAATTACAAATAAATTATCAACAAGTTTCGTATCAGTAATTAAATCATCAATTTGAACAGCAGAATCAACTAAATAATTGGTTATCCCTTTTTTGGGTGTAGGAATCTTTAGATCTTTTACTAATTTCGGCTTTCTTATATCAAATTCCAACAACACAACTTTTTTACCCGTTAAAGCGATACTTGCTCCAAGATTGATACTAAAGAAAGTTTTCCCTTCTCTCGTCATACTTGAGGTAACCAAAAGAACTTTATTTTCTTTACCCATCGTGGTAAATTGTAGATTACTACGAATTAACCGAAACAGTTCTGCCAATGGCGTTCGTGCCGATTTTTGTACAACAAGTGTATGTTCTTCATCATTACTATGAATTAACTCACCTAATACAGGCACTTTTACAGTCTTTTCAACATCACTTAGTAAGGTGACTCGATCGTTTAACAAGTCTTTTACATATAATAACGCTATAGGTAATGCAAATCCAACAATAATTCCGAATAATAGAATTAGCATTTTTTTTGGCTTGACAGGTTCATCTTTCGCCATTGCCTTATCAATAATACGAGTATTCGACACCGTCGAGGCTAAAGCTATGGCAGATTCCTCTCGCTTTTGTAGCAAATAAGAATACAACGCTTCTTTTATACCTTGGTCGCGTTGAATTTCAAGCAAATTACGTTCAATGGAAGGAACATTCTGGATACGCGATTGAAAACGACCAGCTTTACTCTCTAGAGTTTTCAAATTGATTTGTAAGCCATTTTTAATATTGCTCAAGTTTTCTAAGATGTTATTTCTTAAGTTAGCTAGTTGTTCCTCAAGGCCTAATACTATTGGATTACTCTCCTTTGTGGTACGGGATAAACGTTGCTTTTCCAGCTGTAGTTCATTGAACTTCGATATTAAGCCATTTAATGTTGGATCTTGGATCCCTAGGGTACTCGGTACTAACTCACTACGTGTTTCTTCTTTACGAAGGTAGTTGTCAATCGACTCGAGAATACTCATTTGAGTCTGGGCTTCTGCTAATTTCTTACCGTACTCTCCCGCTTCCTGCAAATAACGTTCTGCTTCTGCACTAACATTGGTTATCTCATGTTCCTTTTTATAATGTTCCACGCTTTTTTCAACATCTGATAATTCGTTAACAAGATACGACAATCGTTCGTCAATAAATTGAACGGTTTTAGCAGCAAGTTGGTTTCTATCCTCAACCGTTTCAAGATTATAAACTTCAACAAGTTTATTTATTATATCTTTCCCTTTTTCTACTATAGGTGTAACTAACGATATTGTTAATACGCTCGCATCTCTATTGACTGGACTGATATTTACTCCTTCGCTATAATAATCTGTCACCCTATCCAAGCTGGCAAACGTAATTCGTACCGGGCTGTTAATTTCATTATTTTTCAGCCGTACGACTGTAAAAGTACCGACCTTTTCAAGGTTAACTTCCTTTCCAAAAGTACAACGTATTGCAGGGAACCCTTCTCTATTAATTTCATATTCCGACGCGTTCACATTCTTAAGTAGAATTCCATCATCTGAATCATACAGAGATGAGTCTATCTGCTTGGCAATAAGCCGAATTGGCAAATTTTGTCCATACAATTCATCATCTTTGATAATGCCATCAGCGTAATAGCTGATGGCAAGTCCCAGCTCAGAAAGGACTCTGCGCATCAAGGTTTTTCCTTTCAGCACTTCTATTTCATTATTGATATTTTGATTTGATGAAAACAAGTTTAGATCTGCAAACGCGTCTGGTCCACTAATTTCGGGAGACTTCTTATCGTCTTTTATTAGGACAGTACTGCTAACTTGATATTCTGGTGTACTATAACGCAAATAAATAAAAGCAATTAATACGCACGCTATGAATGAAATCACGAACCATCGCCAGTTCCTAACATATTTAAACAATAGTGCTTTTAAATCAAAATCCTGTTCTTGTTTAATCGTTGTTTCAGTAGTATTCATTCTATTGTTTATAATCGGGAGATAGCTACAATGGCTAAAGATGCTAAACTTGAAATTAATGTGATTGTTCTAATATCTGTTCGAGTTTGTTTTTCCTTCATTTTATCCGGTTCGACATAGAGCATATCATTTTGCTTCAAATAAAAAAAATCTGACTGCATAGTTTCCTTTTTGTTCAAATTTAGACGCACCATTGTGCGCTTTCCATTTTCTTCGCGAATTAAAAGAATATTTTCTCGCTTACCGTAAGGTGTCATATCACCGGCTAATCCCAAGGCTTCTATCAGATTAATCCGATCGTTAGGAATAACAAAAGTTGATGGCTTATTAACTTCTCCAACTACAGTAATACGAAAATTAGAAAAACGTATATTTACAATAGGATCTTTTACATATTCACTCAGCTTACTTACTAGCAACTCTGACGCCTCTTCTTTGGTTCTTCCTACCAAGCTTATTTTTCCAATAACAGGGAAATTAATTGCACCATCCGGGTTTACTAAATATCCTTGATTTGGTGTTGTTTCCACATTTCGTTCGCTTAAATTCTGCAGTGTACCATTATTAAATAATAAATTTGATTCTGGATTTAGTGTATTTACAGTAATTGCCAAAATATCGCCTGTCTGTATTTTCGGTTCAGCCACCCTTGGAATCATATCTCTAATTGCTGCGGAATCCTCCAGATCACTAAAATATACCAAATTTCGCTTCTGTTGACAAGAAGGAAAAACTAGCAACACTAAGGCAAGAAAGCCTAAAAATTTTCTCATATGTGTAAAAATGTAGATTATCAATCGTTATCACCAAGATCGGACGCTTATGATTCTCTGGATTTTTTTTCGCAAATATGCAAATTAATTTTTTATTTCGGCCTATTCATTAATACAACATTGTACTAAAAGCGATACATCATGCTAAATTGGAACTGTACATTTCCGCTATCTCTTTTTCTAAAATTCCATAGATTAGTGCTTTCTCCAATTTGATATTGATAATTGTAAG
The DNA here is from genome assembly GCF_054130995.1 of Olivibacter sp. SA151. Taxonomy (NCBI): domain Bacteria; kingdom Pseudomonadati; phylum Bacteroidota; class Sphingobacteriia; order Sphingobacteriales; family Sphingobacteriaceae; genus Olivibacter; species Olivibacter sp. SA151. The sequence continues at coordinate 5,496,833 of NZ_CP096391.1, forward strand.
CTTTTGTAGCAACAAACCGACTGATAAATATAAATCTTTTATAATCATACTCGCCGTAAAGTCCAAAATTAAAGTCTACCCAATTTCGACGCCGATCGGCTACCAAATCGTAAAAAAAAGCATTGTTATGCACTACACGTTCTAGTTTAAAACCAGCTCTCTTTATTCCCCTAAGCCAAGTCAAATCTAGCGTTTGAATATTATTTCCCAATCCTATCCCAGAGCCAAAAATTTGTCCTAGATGGGTATAACCTCCTCGAGCCCTTCCATGGACATACCAATTCCCTGATGGTCGAATATCAGCATTTTTTGATGGTTCGAGCTGTGTCATTTCAAATCCAATCTGGATCATATCATCAAACCTATTATTTACAGGCAGAATTTTGTTTACGCCAAATACATATGCCCTTGAATGATTTGGATCTACCAGCAAATCACGTGTATTCCATGGATGATCATCTCTACCGTATTCTCCATAAATTTCAAAGCCTGCTTCAGGTATTGCCCAACGAAAAAATAAAGACGCCAACTGGTTTTGCCCTTCCACTCCCTGTTGCTCGGTTTCATCAGCCGGATTCTGGAAGCTTGATTTGTTTGTTTTCTCTAAAAACGGTAAATAATCTCCAAGTTTATTTCCCATATCTTCGCGATTCACTATAAAAGTTCGAATAAACCCCACACTTAATCCCGAAAGCCATTTCGGTTGATAAGAGAGTACTAAGCCAGAGAAATAACGCCAGTCATCCGGTTTTGGTCTATACAATTCATCATAATGATTGGGATTTCCTAGTGGTGTAGGCGTAAATCCTGAAGCCTCCAATTTACCACCTACTAACTGTCCTTCAAAGGATCCTATGGGAGTACGGATGGGCCTTGTTGTATTAACGGTAGCATGTAAAAAACCGGGAGCATTATTACTCATTAATAAACTATTCTTCATTCCCGGTCCCCACCATAAATTTTCTGTAGATATACCAATCGAAACAGGGTGAAAATTGAGTCGAATACTACTTTGTCCTGGAAAAAAACGGGTGTATGAGCCCATTCCAAAGCGCTCCGGAGCATCTATATCATTCATATAAACGTACCATTTTGTCCATGCATTTTCGTCCGCCCCTTCAAAACCTTCGAAATCACTATTCTGTGCGAAAACAAACTCCGGTCTAAACTGAATGCTCAAAAATTTATATTGCGCATACACCCCGGCGGAGGCCATGGTTTGATAACCTGCTGCCGGGATCATCCCAGCATCGTTCCAGCCATAAGGGAAGTTACTGTTAACTTGGTTTTGCCACACTAGGGGCATTAGCTGCACCATCCCCTTTCCATTCCGTGATCGATAAATGCTATTGCTATGCTCCTGTGACCCCTCAGGATCATAGATATTCGATTGCTTTAAGGCCTCATTGCTTAAAGGCCTTACGTTGAAAGAAATGGTAGAGTCGAGCTTGCCTAATAATTGCAGGCGACGGTAATAATCTTCTAATACCGGTGTTCCAACGGGAAGTACCTGCGCTTTTAAACTCAAAGTCGCTATTAAAAAAAAGACTAAAAGTATATTTTGTTTCTTCATGTGCATTCTTTACTGCTTCAAAAAAATATTACTGACCATTGGCTAAAATCGGTACATCATGCCCAGCTGCCCCTGGAAATTGAACTTATCTTGTGGAATAAAATCCCAAAAAGTTCCACCGGGTTTTAACTTAATATCGTAATTGAAATTCAATCCGTTCATGAATTTCATCCGCGCAATAAAAAGAAAATTTTTATAATCCCATTCGCCATTTAAGGTGGCCGATAGATTTACCCAATTACGACGATAATCACCACTATAGGAAAGTAAGCCATAAAATAGGTCAGTTTGCTGCTCTTGCCGTTCTAACAATAGCCCTAACTGCTTCAACCCCTTTAACCAACTAATCGTTAATGACTGTACATTGCTGCCGGGGCCAATACCTGCACCTAAAATTTGACCTAAATGGGTATAACCATGGCGCACCATGGAATTACTATACCAGGTCTCGTATTCGCGCACTTTATAAGTTCTGGTTTTATCTAACTGCGTAAATTCAAAACCAACTTGAAGGTGCTCTATTCCTCCTTTCATAGGCATTAATTTTCGGAAACCAAGCACATAGGCTCTTGAATGATCCATCTCTACCATCTTATCGCGGCCATTCCAAGCGGGTTCATTGCGTCCGTATTCGGCATAAAACTCGGCTTTACCTTTCGGTAAGGCCCAACGAACGAAAAAGGAAGAATAGCGGTCGCGGTTACGTCTTTCTTCTCGGCTCGTTGGCCCATTCGCTGTGCTGTTTTTTGAGGATGGCCCTAAAAAAGGCAAATAGTCATTGAGACCACTTCCCATGGAGTCGCGGTACACAACAAAGCTCTGCGACACGCCCAGGGATAAGCCCGGCACCCACTTAGGCTGATAGGAGAAAATAGCACCACCTATATATCGCCAACTGTCAGGTTTTGGCTCGTATAGATAGTCAAAATCCGTCGGCTGATCGGCTTGCCTTGGCGCAAAACCGGAAGCGGTGAGGCCACCGGCAATCACCTGTCCTTCGAAAGAACCGATATTGCTCCGTATGGGTTTACTACTATTAACGGTAATATGTGGAAAACCGGGAGCTGTATTACTCATCAAGAGCGAATTATGAATCCCGGGGCCCCACCATAGATTTTCTGTACTGAAACCAACCGATACGGGATCAAAAGTAGCCCTGATGCTACTCTGCCCAGGAAGAAAACGGAAATAGCTACCGTCACCAAAACGGGTAGGCATATCGATATTATTGTAGAAATCATACCAAACGCGCATCGCATTTTCGCTACCGCCCGTAAAAATAGGGTAAGATTTATTTTGCGCATATACTATCTCTGGCCTGAATTGAATGCTTAAAAACTTATACTGTGCATAAAATCCGGTACTAAAAAGAGTTTGATAGCCCACATTGGGAATCATGGGGCCATCGTTATAACCTGTCGGAAATCCACTGGTATATTGATTTTGCCAGATAATCGGTAGGATCTCAACGATTCCTTGTCCTTCTTTTTTCCAAACAATGCTATGAGAACTCCCATTTAAGCTATCAGGCCAATAAATATCTCGTACACCTAAAGCACCAGCGCTTAGAGGGCGTATGTTGAACGAGATGGTTGAATCTACTTGCCCCAGCAATTGCAAACGTCGATAATAATCGTCTAATGCCGGAGTGCCCAAAGGAAGTCCTTGTGCTTGTGCTTGTTGATAAAAACTACTTAAAAAAAGAAGCGAGAAGGTTATGTTGTATAGAAATGTTCTCATTTAGTGCATTTTTGTTATGCTTGTGAAGCTGCTCTCTCTTGCAGCAAAAATTATGCTAATTCTTTTTTATCTTTCTAACGAAGGAAATAAGCAGATCCGCTACAGCCTGTTAACTAAAGTGCGGGCCTTTTACTTCGGTTAGTGGCAGCAAAAATCCATCCCAAATTGCTTTCCACAACATTTTCCGTTGTTTATTTTGATAATGTTTAAATAAGCGCAAAAAGTCAATACCAGCTTTCATTATTGCTTTTAGTTTACGTAGGCCCTCCATGTGTTTACGGATGAAAAAAATACGATTTCTGTTTATATAGTAGACAAAAAAAGGTGAACGCTGTCCACCCGTCAGCGAGCTCTCTTTATGTAAAATCACTAAACTAGGCATATAATAGATTTTATAACCTAATTGTGTCGCTCTAAATATTAGATCGGTATCTTCGTAATAAGCAAAATAACGTTCGTCCATAGGCCCCACTTTTTCCAAGACTTCTCTTGCCAATAACATAAAAGTGGTGGGCCCATAGTTTACATAATGAGCTTGATCATATTGCCCTCGGTCTTCTTCGCCGGCACCGATATGCACCGTTACGGCCGTAGCAGTATTTAAATGGGCCCCTGCCATGCAGATTTTCCGGCTGTCATAAAAGAGCATTTTGGGGATTATAATCGACTCTTGATCAGCCCTTGCTTTTTGAACCAAATGCTGCAGTAAGTTAGGTGATACAAGCTCAATATCATTGTTTAATAGGAGTATATGGCTATAATGCTTTTGTAAAGCAAGTTCGATACCCTGGTTATTACCTTTGGCAGCCCCGTAATTGGCGGGATTTTTTATATGGGTATAAGCAGGAACGGGATAAGCAGCTAGTAATGTTTGCAATAATTGGTCACTTGTAGCACTGGGAGAATTGTCGATTAAATAGAGATGATATTGTTTAAAACTTTGCAGCGAAAGCGTCTTAAAAAAACCTGTTAATACGGCATCACTCTTATACAAGACAGTTACAAGCGCAATCTCCATAGCTTTTAATGGATTGATTTTAGCAAAACGCGCGCAATAAGCGCACTAGCCGTTAAAAATACCAGAAGAAAAGCGCCGATAAGGGCTCCTTTTATAGGCCCCATGACATCGCTCTCAAGGGGTAAAATAGGCCGATCAATAATTTGTAATATGGGCATCTCTTTTCGCAAACTAATTTTGGCGAGCTCCTGGTTTTTAACTAGCTCTTCTAAAATCGCTGAATTCGCTTGCACATCTACCCGCCGTCGTTGGGAGGAAACACCTAATTGCTGTAAAGCTCTGTTTGGATTAGGATTGGCATCTGTAGCAGCTGCTACCCCTCCAATAGCCGCATATAGTTCTTTCCGCACAGAATCTACTTGATGCGTGAGAATATTAAGGTTATCCTGTTCTTTTTTTGTTTTAGTTTCTACATAAAAGTTCATGACCCGATGAATGAGCTGTTCAGTAAATGTTTTCGCAAAAAGCTCATCTGTGCTTTTGGTGCTCACTTGAATAATATTCAATTTTTTATCGGGCTTTACCACCGTCAAGCTTTTCTTAACGATATGCCTGTACAATACTTGGATTAAGCTATCTTGAAGTGAATTTCCTGACGGCAAAGCCGTAGCAGCAAAAGAGAAATCTTTTAGCTCGTATTCTTCGTCCCAGTCAGCACGAAAGCCACTTGCCATAGCGTATCGATTGGCCAAAACTACTTGTTCTCCTTCTAAGTCGACTTTGCTTAATAGCGTCTGGGTGATCATTCGTTGAGAACGAATAAATTCTAAAATATTATCGCCTTGAAATAGACTGCTACTTTCCCCAACACCTCCTAAATCAATCCCAAATTGTGATGCGATGCCAGCGTAAGCGCTGAGGCCGCCTCCTCCTCCTTGCTCGGCCAGGACGAAACTGAGGGATGCTTTATATTGGTTTTTTTTAAAAAGAGCATAGCAAATGCCGATGACGCTTCCGATTATTAAAGCACCAACTAATAGAAGCCATTTATTCTTTACATAGGCAGCTACCTCTTTACCTTTATGTACCAGCTCATGCAAGGTTAGCTGATTATCTTGGTTTGTTTGGTTCATTCGCTATTTTCTATGATGATATATTATACTATTAGTAATCATCGACTAGTCAATTATTCCCTGCGAAGATAACGCTTTTTACTTTTTTCCTGTTAATTTCTTCAAGGTCTCTTGATTGATCTGCTTCCGTTCTCGATCAAATAGCCAACCCCATTTGTTGAAATATTGAATAGCCGACTTCATATGCATGCGAAGAACCTTGCTATTATGATACGATTCTTTTTGATAGCCATGGCTGATGGATACATGGGGATAAAAGACGGTACGAGCAATATGCCCAATACGCCGTACCAGATCTACATCTTCCAGGTAGAGAAAGAAACGAGTATCAAAACCGCCTAAGGTTTGCAACACGTTATTACGAACAAACATAAAGCAGCCGGATAGACATGGTATATCGGCGATTTGATCGTACTGAAAAAATGATAATTCGTATTGTTCGTTCAACTCCCTTGCCCAGCGTCGGTTTGGTGCGAAACGACGACCAAATAAGTTAAAGGGTGTAGGCAATAACTTACACAGTCGCTGCAATTGTCCATTCTTGTATAGAACTTTTGGCATCACGAGGCCTATATCCGGATGTTGATCCATAAATGCCGTCAAGTGTTCTATCACACTTTCATGAAAAGCGATATCCGGATTTACAATTATATGATAGTCCGACGCCACACAACGTTGTATGGCCAAATTATGTGCGGCGCCGAAACCGATGTTTTCGGCGTTGGAGATATACTCGATCCGTTCGTTATTAGCTAAGCTTCGAAAATTATCTTCCGTTGAATTATCCACTAGATATACCTTATTGATCGAGGGGGAGGAAAGGCAGCTCCGCACAGCTTCTTGAACCTCTAAAGGATCATTATGATAGAGAACGATGGATGCCGTAATTGTCATGTTGTATTATCAGATGCACTTTAGGCCAGCTCCCACCGACCGGATTCTAAATTGAATTTTTTATATAATCGAGCCGGGTTGCCCATCAGCAGCGAATAGGAAGGAAAGGATTTTGTGACCACCGAGCCTGCCCCAACAACGCAACCCTCGCCTAAAGTTACCCCCGGCAAAATAACCACATTTTCGCCTAGCCAACAACGATTACCTATATGCACAGGTCTGGACCGTAAGGGCCGGTCGATCGGCGCAGCCATCATTTCGTGGCTATCGCATTGATTATCGAACGAGCCGTGATTATGATCAGTAATAAATACTTTACTGGCAATGAGTACCTCGTCACCAATTGAAACCTGCTCCACGGCACCAATATGAACATAATCATTTAATTGAACCCGCTTACCAAACTGAATACAGGTATCTATTTTTTGAATAGGTAAAGCCTCTAACCTGCACCCAACGCCTGTGGTAAGACCTTCACCTAGACGGATGTGACGAGCGTTACGAATCTCAAACGGAAACCGTATGATACGAGCTTTCGGATAAAATAGCTTTGTACGAATCAAGTGTATTAGCAGCTTGATGCTGCCTCCAAAACCATATTTTTTCAGCATATTATCTTCTTAACTTGACAATGGCCAATCGACGAATATACTTGATTAAGGAATAAAATACCAAAAATACATATTCTAAAAAGCCGACAACACCGAGCTGATAACCTAATCGCATGTTCTTAAGCTCGCCCTTTTCCATTTCCTTTAAATTGGAGGATAAACCGGAAAAACCAAAATTGGGTTTTCCATCTCCGGTAATCACTAAACTTTCGTTTAATAAAACACAATGATGCTCGTTACATACACGAATCCAAAAATTCCCTTCTTCTGCATAGCGCTGTTGTTCGTCAAAGTAACCGGTTTTGTCCAGTACCTCACGCTTAAAAATCACGGTAGGGGTAACGAAAAAGGTTTTGTATAATAATAAATGTGCTGAAATAGGTGTCAGATGTTGAAACTTTTTAAACAACCATCTTTTCCAATACTCGCCATTCCGATTGGTACCTAAAAAGTCGATCGCCGGGTTGGCACGTAGAATACCTATTTGTCTTTCTAATTTAGTCGGCAACCATTCATCATCGGCATCTAATAACGCGATGAAGAGGCCCTTTGCTTGACGCATACCTACGTTTCGTGCACAAGAAACACCACGGTTCGGTTGATTAATCAACTTAAAGGTAATATGATCTGTATTTTGTGCTGCGATAAAACGCTGAACTTCATCTACTGATCGGTCACGGCTTCCATCGTTCACGATGATTACCTCCAGCGGTCGGTACTGCTGATTGACAACGGACGTTAGCGTTTTTTGAATACTCTGCTCTGCCTGATACATCGGAATAACCACGCTAACCAATGGCATTGTTACTGTCGCATTTAGATGCGTTTCTCCCTGATTTGTTAACATAGAACTCGTTTTAGTTGTATTCTTAGCTCTTCTGCCACATTTGCCACGCCGAAATGTTCCTGTAGCATTTTAAATGCTACTTCCCTGTCTGTTTGGGATGGTGTCTTTAAATGTATAATGGAGCGAATGTATTGTTCCATCTCTTCTAAGGTATCAAATAACACTCCGGGAGGTTGCGCAACAATGGCAAAGATTTCGGAAAAGGATGGATTGCGTAATCCTAAAATGGGTTTACGAGCGGCAATGGCGTCCATAAGTGCACCGCTGCCGGTTAATTCGTAACTATCCGTCCCATAACAAAACAGGGCATAATCAGCAGAAGCTAACGCCTCTTGGTATTCGGCAAGTGGCAACATTGCGCCTTTCTTGGGATAAACAACGTAAGAATTAACATAGGGTGCCATTTCGGGCAAAAGGTGCCCGACTACTTGAAAAATGAGCTTACGCTGCTTTATTTCTTCTTTAAACTGCTTAGCCAGCTCAAAAAAGTGTTGAGACCCTTTGGATAAACGCGCGACACCCAAGTGAACAAAGGTGACTACATTTGCTGATTTTTGCCTAGCTAACGGCGGTGGAAAAAGATAAGGATGCGGTATATAAAGTAAATGTGCAGGAGGTATCAACCGCTTTTCTTGAAGATAGCTTTGTGCCCGCCTCTCCAATACGATATAATATAAACCGCTCCGCTTCCTGCGAAAAGCATTTCGAAGCAGCCATGCGTATAAACGGTCAACGGCTTTATTTTGCGCTGAACTTTTTAGCAATTCCAATCCATGTAGTTGTACAATAATATTGCATTTTTTAAAGAAAAAGACACGGTAGCAACTCAGTAACCACTGAGCTGGTGGCGATAAAAAAGCAAAATAAACCAAATCTACAGCATCTCTGTGCGCCTGTATTAAAAGTTTTGTTAAAATCCAACACTCTGCCGCATGCTTGTAAAACCATCGAATTTTATTAGCTGCCGATAGGGCCGGCACGTTTAAGGGTTTATGGGTAACTTGAGCACTCAATGGGCTCTGTTCTTTTAACGCTAGCAAATGATCCGGAGAGCACCATAGTGTAACAGCAGCCTCTGGATAGACGCATTGAAGCACCTGAAGCATGGCCGCATTGAAAGGCGCATGTTGATTACCCCGCATAAAAGGCTCGATATAGAATAATTGCTTACTCACGAATAATATCTGTTGGTGCAAAAATCGTTTCAAAAGGTACGTACAAATCATAGTACACAGAAATCAAGTTATAGAGTCGGAAAGCTCCAAACAACAATAACACTAAAAATGCAACCAAACGTAAACCTTTATCTTTTAAATAAAAGACCAAATAGGCTAATACAAAAATTTCGAATAATAAAAAGCCGGTCGATAAGCGTGCCATAACGGGTAAGCTTACCATAAACAGAAAGTAAATTATATTACCAAATACAAGCAGGTTAAGATATCCGGTGTATTTTGCCCGATCTATTTGCGCAACATGCGGTTGAAAAGCGATAAATAGGGGTAAAAAAATGGCCCGTTTGGCGACACCAATGGCAAAGGCTACATAGAGATTGCCAGACATATCAAGTGTCTCTTCGTTGTAAAACAATAATTTCTCACCTACTCGGGAATCGACCCCGGCTAAGTGCATGGCTAAACGCGCCAATAGCCCGCCAATATCCACAAAACCTAAAATAAGCGATACTAATAACGAAATATAAATCAATTTTGGCGAAAAACGCATTGGATAAATCCAATAGGCAAAGATAAAAAATACCGCGGTGACATGTATGAGGGAAGCGATGGTAATGATGAAGATAAACGGGATGACACGCCGCTTGATAATGGAAGGAATAGACCAAAGCGTAATGGAAATGGCTAGATATTGCCTTACAGCGAAGATATCGGCCATATAATAACAGAAATACAAAAAAAGACTCAGCAGCATGATGTTTTCATGCTTATAAATGAATCGCGCCTTTAAACCAATCGTTAAGATTGCAATGAGTGTTAGCAGTATGGAGTAATTATCCGTAAATACCTTTACTATATAGTTTAAATAGGTAAAGCCTCTCTCCATCATATTGGTTTCAGGCTTTTCAACATAGCTTTCTACTTTACTGAAATAATCGGTATATGAATACCAGTCGGTACCGACATTCCAACGTATCGAACTGATAAAAATAAGAACCAACACGAAAAACCAGAACAGGATATGCTTGATTTTCTCTGCATTTTTAATAAGATCTAAAAGTGCAAAGGTACCGAGAACCATATATAGGATAATGTAAATCAAAGCCTGGTGGTGTTGATGGTTTGTTTAACAGGAACAAAATCCGCTAAAACACGAGCAGCTGTCACCTTATTGTTTCTCATTTGATCGTTAAGTGCGCTCCGTGCCGCCGCAAGTGCACTTATATGGTTCGCGATTTCCTGTGGATAGGCAATGATTCTTCGTTTAAATTCGGCCATATCGTTTACAACAAAATAGTCGGCCACACCCTTATACCCCTGTGCACTTGATTGATGTACAAGCAGAGGTATGCCCTTTTGAATGGCCTCCATCACTTTAATCTTAACGCCACCTCCTAATGAAACCGGTACTACCATCAGATCGCATTGTTTAATATAAACGTCTATATCTTCAACAGCTCCCGTTATATGAATATTGGCCGATTGCAGCTGTTGGATCTCTATTACGGGATTTTTCCCGACGATATAAAAATGATAGCTTGGGTCTTGCTCGATTAATGGATGGAATACATCTTTTACAAAGTGCAAAACACCTTGGATATTGGGGTACCAATCCATCATACCGATAAAAAGGAGATGGCGACACTGTTGTTTATAGTGATCTTTTACAGGCTTCAACGGTAGCGCGGGGGATAATAGATAACTCTGCTGATCATTATTTCGAATCTTATTAAATAATTGCTGATCATGTTCGGAAATTGCAATAAGCCCATCGGCTTCCCGTACTACACGGTGCTCTACTGCCCGATAGCGGAAATTGGCCAAACGATATAGCTTTCTTTTGAGCGGATGGGCGATACGGAATTGTATATACTCGAGATGATTCTCATATTCATAATTATGTTGATTGAGCACAATGTTAGTTGCTGGACGGAGCCGGCGGATAGCCGGAAGAAGATAAGCCGAGTAAAGTTCTAATATAACGATCGCATAATCATTTTGCTGCAATTTTTTAATAACAGCGCGACGCAATGCCGGAGATTCACGAAAAATATTGTGCCCTCGTTGTAAGAGTCTAATCCGTTCGCGAGTAGGATGAATAGGCTCTACCTGCACCTCCTCGATACTGCACGGCAGCTTACTAAGCAACTCTTGGCCGTAAGCGGTGCGCGGCCCCTGAAGAGTAAGGACATCCGTGGGTACTTGCGAAGCAAAAGCTAATACATTGTTCATCGCATACATAGATGCACCATCGACCGTAATATCGATACGTAGAGCTATATATAATAGTTTTGCTGCCATTGCGTGCCCAAAAATACAATTATTAACGTTTTAATGAATTCTTTGCTTTACCTAGTTTTGCCTGAAGCATTTCCACGAGTGCTGATAAGTGAGGATTATGAAAGGCAAAGCGTTGAATACCTGCATAAATCAATATGGTGGCAGATATAATTAGGACCAATTGCAACGGGACTGAGGAGATATTAACCACAATTAACCGACAAACTACAACAACAGGTAGCGATGCTAATAATGCTTGCCAGAGCAATTTCCATGCGGGCCGAAAATTTACTTTCCTCAAGGCATAAAAAATCAGTAAGGCTAAAACGGAAAACTCGGTAATGACAGACGAAAGGGCTGCACCTACCTGGCCTAAAAAAGGAATGAGGCTAAAGTTGATGAGCAAACTGATAAGCATTCCTATGATAGCGGCTTTGAAAAACAGCCGTTCATTATTAGTTGGATTTAGGATCTGCATGCCGAAGACGTTACTTAAGCTGATAAACAGGATAGAAGGGGCCAAGATTTGCAGCGACCTAACCGCTTCTGTGAATTGCGAACCAGCATACAACTCGATGACCATAGGAGCCACTATGTATAAACCGATGCTGGCCGGTACACTCAACAATATGGTGTATCCAAATGATTTTTCCAGTAATAAGTTCGCGCTTTGTTCATTTGCTTCGTGGAATGCCTTGGAAAGCGGGGGAATCAAGACGGTGGAAAATGCAACGAAAATCATAACGACCAATTTAATAAGACGAGCAGAGGTTGCATAATAACCGACCTGCGCAGGTGTTGACAAAAAACCCAGCAAAGCGGTATCCAACACGGTATAAACACTGGTCACCAAACCTAGTGAAAAAATATATAACAAAGCCTTTCCGTGCTTTTTAAAGATATTTCGACTTCGACGAAGGTGAACAAAGCGTTTTGCATAAGTAATATTAAAAAGCACATTAATCAATACAGATATACAGGATATCCCATAGTACCATACTTCATCACCCGGTTTATTTACCAATAAAAAGATAGCCAATATGGAGAAGGCACGTACCACCAAGGTTCTTTTCGTAATATAAGGAAACTCCTCCAAGCCTTGAAATAGCCACTCAATCGCCAAGCTCTGAAAAAACAATGCACCTGCGCCGAGGTAAAATAAGGGGCGATACACTTCAAAATGCGACGAGGTGAAAAAGATGCCCACATACAGCGAAACAGCAAGTGCGGTGGTTGATAGATGGATAATCAGTAGTTCGCTAAAGACTTGTGATCGCTTTTCCGGGTTGCCTTTACTTTTAGCAATTTCTCTTACACCGTATATGGGAATGCCTAAAGCTGCTGCTAAAATAAAATATTGTGTAACACTGTCTACAAAACTTACGTTTCCAATACCGACAGGCCCTAAGACCCTCGAAATATAGGGAAAAGTGATCAGGGGAAATAAAATCTGACTGATAGATAAAAGAATATTATAAAATGCATTCTTTTTAATGGTGCCCATGGTAAGGACAAACTTAGATAAATTGCTTTTATATACAACAAAATAGTTTAGCAATTGCTAGACAGCAGGCAACTATATAACGTATGAAGGGAAAGGGGTAAAGTAAATAAATGGAAATATAGCCTTTTGTTGAATAAGCTTTGACAAAAGGGCTTAAGATAAATGTCTTAAAAAAACTACCTTTGCCATCTCGGCATGCATCTTGCTGGGAGCACTTATTATTCTAATATGAGAAAATACGTATTTGTTTTTTTAATCGCCTTCATTTCCCTGCACATCTTTTCGTCTTATGTACATGCGCAGGCTCAATACATACCGTTTTCTCATCAACTCTATCAAAAACTTGATCGGACACTTTATAGTAAAGATACCCGGTTGCATACGAGTATCAGGCCACTTGTGCTGGATTCAGTCTTACAGCCAGCCTATGACTCGATCATGGCTTTAGGCGTTCGCGATCGACATACCTGGCTTGGACGGAAGCTGTTTAATGAGCACTTGATTGATATAAAAAAAGCGGATTATACCTTTTATGCCGACTTTCTTCCAGATTTTCAGATTGCGCGGTCATTTAATGAAAAACGAAATCCATGGACTAACACACGTGGATTTCAAGCAGGTGTCACCATCGGTAATAATTTTTCATTCTATACTAGTTTTTATGAGAATCAGGCTTTGTTTCCTGATTATGTAACCGATTATATAGAAAGAAATAAAGTGATTCCCGGGCAGTTTGGCAAGCTTTATGACCAAAGAACCGGCCGTAGCCAAGATTGGGCCTATGTAACAGCCAACGTATCTTATACACCGATCAAGTATTTAAATATTACCTTAGGGTATGATAAAAATTTTATTGGGGATGGCTATCGCTCCATGCTACTGTCAGACGTTTCCTCTCCGTATACGTTTTTGAAATTAACCGGCACGTTAGGAAATGTTAAGTATATGAGTATGTGGACTTATATGCTTGACCCCTTTGCCTCAAGAGATAGCAGTACGGTGACTGATATCTACAACCGAGAGAATATGGGTGACCTCGGGAAATGGGGTGCTTTCCAATACCTAATCTGGAATGTAAATAACCGACTTTCGATTGGCTTATTTCAATCCATTTTATGGGCACCAAAGAATGCCGGAGGCAGGCGTGGTTTCGATGTCAACTACCTGAATCCGATCATCTTCTTGCGCCCTATAGAAACGGCAAATACCAATTCGCCGGATAAAGTACATATCGGCGCTACCGCGAAATATAAAGTGCTAGACAATATGTCGGTTTACGGGCAACTATTGCTGGGTGAGCTCTATACCAAAGAGCTATTCAGTGGCAGCGGTTACATCAATAACAAAAATGCTCTCCAATTGGGCTTCCGAGGCTTTGACGCATTTGGCATTAAGAACTTGAACTTTTTGGGCGAGTACAATAGTGCAAGACCTTACACCTATCAGCACTTTACGCCGATAACAGCTTATACGAATTACAACCAGCCATTAGCCCATATATTAGGCGCTAATTTCAGGGAGTTTGTGGGACGCCTTCATTACTCCTTTCAGAAATTTGATTTTTCTTTTCATGGAAATTTTGCCAGATATGGTTTGGATCCGAGTAATAGTATAAACTACGGGGGAAATATTTTTAAATCATATGAAAATTACGTTCAGTTGTATGGTAACCACATCGGCCAAGGGCTGACAACAGATCTTACTTATTTAGATCTTCGGGCAGCCTATTTAATTAATCCTAAATATAATTTACGCTTCGAAGTTGGTGGCGTCTTTAGACAGGAAAAAAATGACAGCTGGACGAACAAAACGGCTGTTTTGAATATTGGCTTAAGAGCTTCATTTAGGAACTGGTATCAGGATTTTTAGCGCGATCTGCTAATTGGCCAAACCGAATGATCTTTTTTTTGTTGAAATTGCAGGAAAAATAAATTAATCAGTTTAATTTGGCAGCATTGTTGTAGCAAAATATCCTAAAAGGCCGTTATTAGAAAACCTTTTATTTACAAATATTTTTGACAGATGATTTTAATACCAAGGCGAATTTGTGTATAGTGCAAGTAAGAGAATCGACGTAGATAGGTTGTGAGTTGGGATAGCTTTGCCTAGCGGGTTGACCGTTCGCAAAAGCATATTGCATATTAAGTAATTTATTTAACAAAAAAATCCATTGATTGATCACCGTCTTTGGTGAAATATATAAATTCACTTACCTTTGGTATTGAATGTTTAACTAAAACGATTCGTATGCTAACATCATTACTTCCTTTTATACTTGCATTCCTAACTGCCTTAGTTGCGATTCCTGCAATTATTAAGATCGCTTATTCGAAAAGGCTGGTGGATGACCCCTCGCTTGAGTCTAGGAAGATACATAAACATTCAGTACCTAATTTGGGTGGTGTAGCGGTATTTAGTGCTTTTGCTTTGGTTAGTTGTCTTTTTATTAATGACAACATGTTGCCAAAAGCGAACTTCATTTTTGCCTCAGGCATCATCATCTTTACCATTGGCCTTAAGGACGATCTAATTGCATTGGATCCCTATAAAAAATTTATTGCCCAGTTTATTACCGCCTTTATCGTAGTTTATTTTGCCGATATCCGTTTTACTAATTTCTATGGCGTAATGGGGATTCATGAGATTGGTCCTATTTTGAGTTATACCTTTACAAGTTTCGTTGTGGTATTTATTATTAACGCCTTCAACTTGATTGATGGAATCAACGGCTTGTTGGGATCGATCTCTGTTTTTGTCAGTTTAGTTTATGGAGCACTGTTCTATTTTGTAGACGAAAAGGGTTTAAGTATTCTTAGCTTTAGTATGGCAGGTGCGGTTTTGGGTTTCTTAAAATACAATATGAGAAAACGTGCCCAAATATTTATGGGCGATGCCGGAGCTTATTCCATTGGCTTCATTATAGCGATCTTAAGCATTCGGTTTGTAGAAATCTATAAATTTGATGCTATAACAAATCCTTATCCCTGGGTGCACGCCGCCCCTGCGGTGGCCATAGCTTTATTGATTATGCCTATTTTTGATACCTTTCGTGTCTTTACCCTTCGGATATTACGAGGAAAATCTCCTTTTATGGCCGATCGGAACCATTTACATCATCGATTATTAGATTTGGGTTTAACACATTTACAGGCTTCCGGCATTATTGTGACCACGAATGTACTCATTGTTTCTTTAGCACTCTCTATTCAAAATCAAATGCAAACTGCTGAATTAATGATGTTAATCGTATTGGCCACCATATTTTTCAACATGATGCTATGGATTTACGAGGTGAGAAACGTAAACAGAATCCATGTTATTCAAAGAGCACGATCCATTGCGTCTAAAGCAAATAAAAATTTGGCATCTAACTTAGAAAAGGTAAACAATACGGCTATAGATTCAAGTTTAGCGGAAGTACGCATGCTTGCAGCAAAGGAATACTTAAATGGCCACCGTGAATCGGAAGCCGCAAAACGTTTTACTCAGGAAGTGTTGGATAATCTGGAAAGAAGTAAAAATTAGCTCTTCAAAGCGCCATTATATCTCGTATCCGAATAAACTTCTCAAAATTTTGCGACTATATATTCACTAGGATGATGTGATTGATTTTTACGTCAAAGTATTGCGCCTCCTGCTTCTTTATTTTAACGGAATAGCGCAACAATAACGCCAACCGTAGTAGCTAGACTACCCCCAAGGCCTATCCATTGAGCGGCACTTATTCGACCCCTTGCTTCTCGCTGAGGAACAAAAATTTCTGCTCCTGGCTTAATCTTTGGATAATTATTAAAAAAAAGAAACTTAGACGTACTGCGGGCTGAACCATTAGCATAAACAACGTATGCCCTCTTCTTTAATGCACGCTCCGAAAATCCCCCTGCCTGTGAGATATATTCCTTAAACCCTTTATTTGATGAATATATCACTGTTACGGGTGAAAGCACCTCACCGCTTACTCTAACGGTTTGCAATTGTTTAGGAATATGCAAAACGTCACCTTCTTCAAGAATTAGATCATTACTTCCTTCGGGATGCCGAAGAATCTCATCCATATTGATGCCAACATAGCTGTTATTGACCGCAGACCGTTGTACGGCTCCCAATTCGTTCGGATTAATTGTGCTCTTTTGCAATGCATTTAAACGCTCAACTCGTTCTTGAAAACGTTCCTGCTCCAATTTTGATTTACGTTCAAACTGATTTCCCGTTGAATCCAGCTCGTCTTCCAAGATACTTTTGCGTTTTAGAGAAGCTCCATCAGTGTAAGCATAAGCCGTAAATCCTCCCGCTCTCTTAATCAAATCAGATACACGCTCGTCTTTACGGGTAAGTATATATTGACCGGGATAAAGTACTTCGCCCTCAATACGCACGGACCGTTGTCTTTGATATCCTTTAGCTAGTCGAACATTGATAACGTCGAATGGCTGTAATACAAAATCTTCTGCTCCTGAGAGATCTCGTTCAATATTAACATGATAAATTTCGGAGGTATGAGCCGATTGTGACATTACATTGCTTTCTTTAATGCGTCTGGCAATTTCGATTCGCTTGGCCGAGGCGGCTTCCGTAAATCCTCCTGCCTGGACAATGAGCTCTTTTAAAGTCATCCCTTCAGCAAAGTCGTAAGTTCCGGCATTGCGTACTTCACCATCGATTTGAATCTTATAGGCAGTTTTTAGATCAAAAATGGATGATATTACCACCTCGTCCTCTCGTTTTAAAGGTATATCGTTTTGGGTCCCCGCTAAAATGTCAGCAACAGAGAACGCCACTTGCTCTTTTTCAAGATTTTCTTTGAGCCGCGTTATGTAACCGCGATTCATAAACGCATCTTCTTTTACTCCATCAGCTTTCTTAATAAGCATACTTAAGGTTAAGCCCTGACTCAATTCGTAAACGCCAGGACGAAAGACGGCACCTGATATACGCACTCTGTTCGTATACCGATCCAATATCTTGCCTACACGATATTTATCACCACTCTGAGGCAAATAGACCCCGAACTGAGATGCCAGAACATCCTCTACCCTACGTTCAGTTGCGGTATTTTTAAAGACAGTAATACGCGTCCTATAAGCTTCTTCATCAAAACCTCCGGCATACGTCAGTAACTGATCAAATGTTTCGCCTTCCTTTAATTCGAAAATAGCGGGTCGTTTCACCCGCCCTCTTATTTCGACGCGACTAAAATAAGGCGCAACCTGGATAATATCCTGATCTTGTAGGACAATATTATTGCGAAGACTTCCATTTAGCAAAAAGTCATAAACATCAATTATTGATTCTTCTCTGTCGTTGCGAATGATTTTAATTTGTCGCATGGTACCCTTATCATTGGGGCCGCCTGCCGCATACAGTGCGTTAAAGGCTGTGGCTACAGAAGGTAAAGTATAGGTTCCTGGTTTTACAACTTCTCCAGTTACAATAACACGAATACTGCGAATATTACCTACACTCACGTTTAATCGAGTGCTGCCATTTCGTAACCCACTATAAATTGCTCCCATTTTGTCCTTAATGCGAATAATAGCCTGTTCAATAGTTATTCCAGCAATAGGCACTACTCCCACATAAGGAATGTTGATAGCTCCTTCAGGGCTAACTGTTAATGAATAACTTGCCTCCGAATTGCCATATAGCTCCAACAACAATTCATCATCTGCCCCGATTACATAATTTTTAGGTGTCGCCATCCGTAAATTCGGTTCGAATTTGGTATTCGATCCCTGAAAAATGTCTGCTCCGAAAATTCTCAGTTCTTCTCTTGGTGATTTTAGATTATCTTGATGAAGCTTCAATAGGGTATCAGCTTCGTTAGTCGCTCCTTGTACCTGCCTTCCTACTTTACGCTTATCGCCAGTAGAAGGAATTGTGGCAGGGGCCTGTAGTGCTTGATCCTGTTCTTGGATTGTCTGTAAGCGTTGTGTTAATTTCTCAATTTCCTCGCTTGGCATCCCAGAAGAAACAGCCATTTGCATCAATTCCTCCTGTGTCATACCAGAAGCATTGGCTTGCTGCAAATACGCGCGAAGCTGATCATCAGTAAGGTCATCCACCTTGATCATGCTTAGGTCAGTAGCGCTCAAGTTTTGCGCATAACCATAACTAGGAATCAACAAAAAAAAGCAAAAAGAAAGGAAGCAATATAAGATTATTCGTTTATACATAAAGGTAGTACTCTTCAATGAACGCCTACAGAAAAAATCGTTCAATAAAACCTATGCAAATAAACAGTTTTATTTATATATGTCATAATTTTAAACCACCAATACGAATAAATAAAAAACTCCTGTCGTATTCGGCAGGAGTTTTGGCGTGTTTTATTTTTAAGCACACTCATACTTTCGATTCCGTATCATACACTTCCGTGTAAGACGATCTTCGCAATTGTTCATCCAATTCTATTTCTTCCTCCAACGAAATAGTCGCTGCATGTTGGTATTCATAAGCGATCCAACCCCAAAGCGCTATAAAAAGGACTACCGTAAAAACAATAAAAGACATCATGTGTTTGGTTTGTTGATTTGAAAAAAGTTTAATAATCTGTTAGCTACTCCATAAACACCTGGAACACAACCCGTGCATCCAGTTCCTCACAACACGTAAAAAACGATTTGTGCTTGCTAGCCCCTCTAATGGTTTATATCACATCTTGTTAGGTATAAACAAACCTAATTGTTTGCTTCGATATTTGCAACAGTAAGTTCATTTTTTTTTAAACATTATTTAATGTCCTGAAATGTATACAAAAATACACAATAACAAACCACCTCTTGCAATAACGAATCTTTTGAGGGAGCTTTGGCTGTTATCCATCACACATGTCGCTTAAAACAAAAGCATTTAAAGGTTTCGCCTGGAATTCTTTGGAAAATATGCTGGTAAGGGGAGTAAGCTTTATCATCAGCATACTGATCGCGCGGGTGGTCAGTCCGGAAGCTTACGGTCTGGTAGGTATGCTAAGCATATTTTTAGCCTTATCAACGCTTTTTATAGAAGGTGGTTTTAGCAAAGCCCTTGTACAACGAAAGGATTGTTCACAGCTGGATTTTAGCACGGTTTTTTATTTTAACATCGTGATTAGTCTGCTGATCTATGTTATTCTTTATTTCTCCGCACCTTTTATTGCCCGGTTTTACCATCAGCCGGTGCTGATAGCCTTAACAAGAGTTATGGGCTTGCAATTCATTATTGCGTCTTTTATTGTAGTACAGCGCGCCAAGCTGCTTATTGATATCGATTTTAAAACACAGGCAAAAATCAACGTGATGGCCGTCATTATAAGCGGCGCGGTGGGTTTATATATGGCATATGATGATTTCGGTGTTTGGGCGCTGGTAGGACAAAACCTATCGCTCACCTTAGCCACCTCTATGCTCATGTGGTTGCAAGCCAAGTGGCGGCCAAGTTGGGCTTTCTCATGGCAAGCTTTTCGCGAAATGTTCGGTTATGGTTCCAAAATTCTCGCTGCGGGCCTGTATTCTACGGTTTTGACGAACGTATACACCATCGTGATCGGTAAATGGTATCACTCCAAGGCCTTAGGTTTTTATGCACGGGCCAACTCATTGGCCGAGCTTTCTTCGGGAACAATCAACCTCATTATCACGAATGTTACTTTTCCTCTTTTTTCTGCTATTCAGCAAGATCGGGAGAAGCTTATTAGCATCTATAGCAGAACGGTAGCCATGACGGCTTTTATTATTTTTCCGAGCATGACACTCTTCGCCGTGATATCGAAGCCTTTTATTTTGCTTTTCCTGACAGAAAGATGGTTACCTGCAGCGCCTTTATTGCAGTGGTTATGTCTGGCGCGCATGTTTACCCCTATTAGTTCCTTGAATTTGAATCTTCTGAATGCCGTGGGACGTTCGGATCTTTTTTTAAAGACGGATTTATCTAAACTACCGATTATCATCGCTGCCATGTTCATCACCTTACCGCTCGGTACAAAAGCTGTGGTGATTGGAAGTTTTATAGTAAATACCCTTAGCTATTTTATCAATGCCTATCCTTCCGGCATTTTGTTCGGTTATGGCCCTTTGAAACAGTTGAAGGACTGCTATAAGGTTATTATTGCGACAATAGGCATGGCATGCTGCAGCTACGGAAGCATGCTGTTGGTGGACCGCCCCTTTATGCAGTTGATTCTAGGGGTACTGACTGCGATCATCAGTTTCTTCGGAATGGCCTATCTCCTTAAAATAAAAGAGATGGAAGAACTGAAATACGTTTTCGCGAAATTGAGAAGGTCTAAATAAGGAAGAAGGCGCCGGAAGTTTCCGGCGCTTTTCCAAGAACACTTATAAATTCGGATTCTGCTGGGTCTCTTCCAATGGTATGGCAAAGAGATAGTACCTACTATTGGCAACGAAATCACTGCCATCGGGAAAACGTAAAATACGATGCCCTTGGGCATTGACGGTCTTACTAGTTCCATCGGGGGTCGTTACATTAACTTTAATGGGATTCCCTTGCGCATCAACATAGGCTTTTCGCTCTACTTTACCTTGTGTACGTAAGATATCGGACAACGAGAAGCCTTCTCCCCACAGCTCTTTTCGACGTTCAATTAGAATGGCTTGAAGCAAGTCGTCAGCCGAACCGCCCGTGAATAAAACGGCTTGCCTGGCTGCTCGTAAGGTGTTCAGGGCGGTAATCGCTTGTTCTGTTTGACCGGCTCTTGCATAACCTTCGGCTTCAATCAAGTACATTTCCGCTGCACGCATATACACGATGTCGCCAATCAGATTCGATTTGAATTTGAATTTCTTATAACGGAGAAAGCCTTCTCTACCGGGTAAACCATCCCATTCAAACAAGCCGTTACGGATATCTTGTTCGTCAAAAAAGTTCTTGAAGTATGGATCAGCCATAAAGCTGTAGTAATACGAACCGGATGAGGATACATCCAGAAAATGGAATGTGTAACTAGCCGTATTCTGCTCATTGGTTTGCCCGTGTCCCCATATCCACTCAACGTTCTGCATATCATTAAACCCATCGCTATAATTTGCTGCCGGCATCAAACTGTAATCTGCACGTGCTGCTGCTGCGGCCTGCGCCGCCTGTAGCCAGTCGCCTGTGTTTAAATAAGTTCGCGCCAACAAGCCATTGACAACGGCACGATCAATGCGATATTTTTCTGTGCTTGGTCTTGTATATTCGGCTAATAAGCTCAGTGCGTCCTGTAAATCACCTTTGATAAGGGTGTAGATTTCCTCCAACGTAGCCTTTGGTTTCCCTTCGGTTTCGACAGTTGTTGGCTCGGTATAAATAGGCACCGTCAATGCGGTTTGATCTTTGAGATAAGAAAACTGGTAGTAGGTAGCCAAATTGAGGTAACAGAAAGCCCTCAAGGCCTTGGCTTGCCCTTTTAATTGCGCCTTTTTCACTTCGTCCCCCGCTGCCGCATCTACTTTAGCGATGACGTTATTGCAATTGTCAATCACTTTATAAAGCAGGGTCCAGAACGATTTAACTCGATTCGTAGTGGCATTATACAGTTCGGTAAAGGCGTAAGCATCTCGATAACCGTATTTGGTGGTGACAGCCACATCACTTCCCATCGCATCACCGGTACGCATAAAAGCGGTGTAACCTGGATTGGCATAGGTAAAATAGGTATCATTTAAATAACTCCAGGTGCCGTTGATAACGGTTTCGATATTATCGACATTTTTATAAATCTCCGAATCGGCAACCGCATCGGTAGGTGCCGTTTCCAAATCCTTGCTGCAGGCGGCCAGTAGTAAGCTGAGCACGCTAAGGATATATATTGTTTTTCGTATCATATTTTTTTCTTATGATTTTAAGCTATTAGTTTTGGTACTGAATCAACACAAAACCAAAAACTAACAACAAGTAACCAATAACTAATAACCGGTAACTAATAACCGGTAACCAATAACTAACAACCAATAACTAACAACCAATAACTAACAACGAGCACCTAACCCCCACAACTACAAAGTAAGCTGTAATCCAGCGGATACGGTACGCATTGCCGGGTATCTGAAATAAGTTGCTCCGTTAACGGTTTGTTCCGGATCCATCCCTTTATGGCCATAGAAGGTCAATAAGTTCTCCCCTTGTAAAAACACACGTAAGTTGGCAATACCCAACCGTTCGATTAAGTGTTTGGAAAAGTTATACCCTAAGCTTACATTCTTTAAGCGCGCATAAGTAGCGGAATAAAGAAAGCGTGTTGATGCAGATGTCCAAGTTAAATTATCCGTTGTTAAGCGGGGGACATCGGTTTGTGTGTTTTCGGGCGTCCAGCGGTTCAGGATTTCGGTACTCCAAGCGCGTCCCGGGCTACTACCATTGTGCATGAGCTGAATATAGTCGTTATCCAATATTTTACCCCCTAAGCTAAAACTAAGCAGCGCGGATAAATCAAAGTTCTTATAGCTAACAGTGTTCGAGAATCCGCCTACTAGATCAGGAAGGGAATTGTCTTGAACAAACAGTCCAGCCTGGCCATACTCGGAAGTCGTTTCAGCTGTTTGGTTGCCATTTGCATCGGCTTTGTACCATAGCGGGCTGCCGGTAGCCGGGTCTACACCGGCCCAGGTTGGCAGATAAAAGTCGTAGATAGAACCTCCCACCGCTAAGAGCTTGTTACCATTAGGGATAGGTTTGCCGCCATTGGGCAATTCGGTAATCTTGTTTTTGTAGTGTCCCAAATTAAGATCCAGATTCCACCGAAAATTATCGTTCCGAACCGGTACGGTTTGCAGGGTAAGTTCGAATCCGGTATTTTGAAGTGCACCGATGTTGGCATCATAACCCGGAAAACCGGTAGAAGGTGCCTTTGGCATGGTATACAGCAAATCTTTACTTTTACGGTTAAAATACTCGAAACTGGCGGCTACACGTTGATCTAAGATGGCGATATCGAGGCCTGCATTGAAGTTCAGGTTGCTTTCCCATTTCAAAGTTGGCGTGGGCAGACGCTGCGTAACCGTTCCGCCTTGGCCAAGGTTATTGGAAATGCTATATAATCCTTGGTAAGCATAATAGATGGGATTGCCGTTCGATAATAAATTATCATTTCCCTGAGCTCCGTAACTTGCACGAACTGTTAACTGATTAATTAAGCTGTTATTGCGCAGGAACTCTTCTTCGGCAATTTTCCAGGAAGCGCCTACCGACCAGAAGGTTCCCCAACGGTTATCCGGTGAGAAACGGGAAGATCCATCGGTACGCAAGGACCCCGAAAGGAAGTAGCGGTTTTTGTAATCATACTCTACCCTACCTAAAAAGCTCAACATGCTGTAATCTACCGAAAAACCATTGAAGGAATTGAGCTGAGACGCCGCATCGGGCTCATAGAAACCGGGCAATACAAAGCGCTCCCGACTGCCATCCATATCGGTATTTTGAAACTTATAGAATTCCTGTCCGGCCAATACATTCAGATGATGCTCGTTAAAGGTTTTTTCGTAGGTTACGATATTATTCCAGGTATAAGAAGTTCTCCGGCGATTGGATTTAGCCACGGATCCTTGGTATTCCGCGCCGTCGCCAAGTACGGGGTTCACATAATCGTGCGTATTACGATTTATATAATCAATACTGTAAGTCGTGCGGAATTTCAATTCAGGCGTGATAACCGCTTCGAGGAATGCTCTACCGGACAGATTTTCGCTGCGGATTTCATTTTTATCCAAAGGGAGAGAAGCTGCGAGGTTATTACGCGGAATAGCTGCGCTTGGACGGTATTCGCCGAAGTCATAGATCTTGTTGCCATTTTCGTCCAAACGATAGGAACCGTCTGCATTGCGTTCGTAATATGGGTAGAACGAAGGTACTAAGCGGGTAAAATTAATGATGTTGGCGGTATTGCTATCTTCTGATTGCGGGTACTTTTGTAAGCTACTGCTAACAGCTACGTTTAAACCGGCATTGAGCCATTTCTTGGCCTGTGTGTTGACGTTGATGCGAGCATTATAGCGTTTAAAGCCTGATTCAATGGCTATACCTTGATCATTGAGGTAGCCACCGGAGAAGTAGTAGCTCGATTTTTCGTTACCGCCGCTAAAGCTTAAATCGGCCTGTGTGCGACGGCCGGTACGCTGCAGTACATCTGCCCAATTGTCATTCCATAGCGGTGTAGCGCCTGGAACGATTTTACCATCTAAACCCACGGGCTGCGGATAATTGCTCCCATAAGGGTTAATATTGAGGTCGGTTAAGAGCTGATTGCTGGCATTCTGTGCTGCTTGTTCAGCAGCAAGTCCGTTGGATAAGTTCTTATTACGCAGGGCTTCCCAATATAACTCGAAATACTGGTTGGTGGAAACTTGCTCATAATCCTTTACTGCCCTGTCGGATATTCCTTGGGTAAAATTGAAATTAATCGTGGTTTTTCCGTCCTTTAAGCCTTCCTTCGTCGTAATGATGATCACACCATTTGCACCGCGTGACCCATAAAGCGCGCTGGCCGCCGCATCTTTGAGGACACTAACGGATTTTATGTCATTGGGATTAATAGCGTTAATATCTCCACTGTAGGGGTTTCCATCTACTACGTAGAGCGGTGCACTTGACGCGTTGATCGATCCGATACCGCGAATGCGTATTTCGGCATCGGTACCTGGTTGTCCGGAAGAAGATACTGATTGTAAACCGGGAACCTGTCCCTGCAGGGCTTTGCTGACGCTCGAAACCTGACGATTGGCGATTTTATCCTGCGAAATAGCCGCTACTGAACCGGTGAAACTGGATCGCTTGGCGGTACCATAGGCTACCACTACTACTTCGTTTAAATCATTACTGGCCGGCTTGAGGGCTACAGAAAGTTGATTGCCGCTCACCGGTAAATCCTGTGGTTCATAGCCCACATAGCTAAAGCGCAAGGTTGTTTTCCCTGCCTGTACTTGCAGGCGGTAAGCTCCGTTGGCATCAGTATGGGTTGATTGGGTTCCTCCTACCACGCTGATATTCACGCCCGGTAGGGGTTCTTGATTAAATGCATCAGTCACGGTACCTTGTACGGTGGTTGTTTCTTGCCCCCAAACACTGCCTGCAAAAAACAGCAGCATAAACAAGAAACTAAGTGGTGCATAACAATTGTTTAGTAGTTTTTTTTCGTTCATATGTAACGTTTTGTTCTACGCATCGCAATACCTACCTATGCCTTTTCAGGCGGTGGTGCGAATGAACCATATCGTTCCGGAATGGATATGATTGTTCGACTTATCAGCTCTGCATATAGCAGAAAGGAATGAGCACCTTGTAACAGAGTTTACAGGTTGCTAAGACTTCTTCGGGCCTTTCCCTCCGTCTTTCTGGATAAGTATGCATCGTTAGCGTTTTGATGCGGCAAATATATCAGATATTACTTAAAGTATATAGAGTTACTAGATTTTTATTACAAAAAGAAGACCGTTCAGATAAAAATTGCTGTTTTAGTCTTCCCAGCCTTCTTTTGCGGGTGGCGGCACATATTTGCCTTCCGCATTTCTATAGGGGTTTTGGAAACCATAGCGGCCGCGTCGGCTACGGAACTGAAAGAGGATATTCAAAAGGGCTCCGCTCATTAGCGCGATCATGGGAAAAGAGAGCCCTCTACGGACGATACTATAGAGACCGAACATAAAAAGTAAGCCCCAGGCGATGGTAATGGAATCGGCCAAATGATTACGGGCAGTGGGTATCAGTTTAAAACGTAAAGCTTTCATCATAATGCAGGTATTTCGAGTTAAACAACGACTTATTGCTAAGTTACAAATTATCAGTCATTTAAAAGAAAGAACGCATTATTTTTTTGAAATAGCAATCGCGCCTTTAGTATCAATCGTTTTAGTACTTTGGAATAAGATGTCGATTTTCATCCCCATTTTTCATCAGTATGGATAGATAACTGGAGGATGGGGTCTTGATGTTATATTCCAAAGCGCCGGCTTCCGGACAAATTCGTTTAATTGTAATTAAGTCGCCATCTAGCATTTGCAGGGTCATTGAACCTTGTTTTTTGGTCAGTGTATCAATTCTATCGGGTGTATAATGGATCTCCAATATACCACTTTTACTAACGATGGTAATCTCGACGGGCACCAAAGGAGCAGATTCTTTGGTACAACTAAAGCAAACAACAGCTACTAAAGCAAGTAGAAATTTAAACTTCATAAGCTCGATTTAAGTATAAAAAAATAAGTTTAGTATATCTAGCAATCTCTTTTGAATTGCTAGACAAACTTAAGAGGAATCTGCACAGTGTGCATGCACGAAAGGCGTAGCAAAAACATGGGTATTCATCACGCTTTGTTGTAAAAAAAATGAGATAATAATGTAATGAATAGTATTTATTGTACTTTAAGCCTGTAGATACGATTATAAATCATACAAAATGGATAACCGTCGGGATTTTCTAAAAAAACTGCTATTATATGCGGGAAGCACCGGTTTGGCAAGTACGATCCCTCCTTCAATTCAACGGGCTTTAGCAATTGCTCCGGCACCGGGAACGACCTTTATGGATGCGGAGCATGTGGTGATATTAATGCAAGAAAACCGTTCTTTTGATCATGCTTTAGGTACGCTTGCGGGGGTACGTGGTTTTAATGACCCACGTTTTATCCGCCAAGCCAACCATTGTCCCATCTGGTTCCAGTCGGACGCTAAGGGCAATACCTATGCGCCGTTTCATTTTGATCTTCTGGGTAGCAAGGCCACCTGGATGGGAGCTGTACCGCATTCACGCCAATCGCAGGTAGACGCTTACCATGAGGGGCGGCACGACCAATGGATTGAGGCGAAGAAAAAGAAACCCTATGAACACATCCCTTTAACAATGGGATACTATAACCGCCTCGACCTTCCATTCAATTATGCACTCGCAGATGCCTTTACGGTATGTGATCAAAATTTCTGTTCGGGCATGACCAGCACTTGGCCCAATCGTTTATTTTTCTGGACCGGGACCATTCGTGAATCGGCCGATCCGAAAAGTAAAGCTTGGATAAGGAATGAACTGCAACGCGGTGAAGCGAAGTGGAAAACTTTTCCGGAACGACTGGAAGAAGCCGGGGTATCTTGGCGCGCCTATCAGAACGACGTGAGCTTTGGCGGTGGGTTTGAAGGGGAGGAACGCTCGTGGCTGAGTAGTTTTTCCTGTAATCCCCTGGAGTTTTTTGAGCAGTATCATATTCACTTCGCGTCGCGCTATACAAAGAGTTTAAAAAAACAAGTCGAAGAACTGCCTAAGGAGATACAGGCCCTAGGGGAAAAGCTACGCTCATTAAAACCGGATGATAAAACTTATCAAAAAACAAAGGAAGCGCTGAAAAAAAAGGAAGCAGTATGGCAAGAGGCCAAACAGGCAATAGAGCGGTGGAGCCAACGGCATTTTGAACAATTGTCATCTCGAGAGAAAAATCTATTCAAGAAGGCTTTTACCACCAATGCAGCAGATCCTCATTACCATGATCTTGAGCGCTTGTCTTATCGGGATAACCAAGGTGTTGAACGTGAATTATCGGTACCTAAAGGTGATGTGCTTTATCAATTCAGAAGGGATGTAGAAAGTGGTCAGCTGCCCGCAGTTTCCTGGATGATACCGGCTGAAAAATATTCTGATCATCCGACCTCGCCTTGGTACGGCTCTTGGTATGTATCGGAAATTATGGATATTCTCACCAAAAACCCGGAGGTATGGCAAAAAACGATCCTTATCCTTACCTATGACGAAAATGACGGTTATTTTGATCACATCCCTCCCTTTGTGCCGCCGAACCCTTATAAGAGTAACAGTGGCAAATGCTCGGAGGGCATTGACACAAAAATAGAATACATTACCCTGGAGGAAGAGCTGGCAGATGGTAAATCCACAAAGGAAGCACGCGGAGCGGCTATCGGCCTTGGCTTTCGGGTGCCTCTAATTGTGGCATCGCCCTGGACGCGAGGCGGTAAGGTTTGCTCGCAAGTGTTTGATCATACGTCTACCCTGCAATTTCTGGAAAAATGGGTTTATCATAAGTTCAAGAAAGAATTGCGCGAAGAAAATATCAGTAGTTGGCGGCGAACCATATGTGGTGATTTGACGTCAGTATTTACTGTAGCAAAAGCGATGCCCGCGAATGACAAGCTTCCCTTTATCCAGCATAATCCGTATGTTGAAGGGATTCATCAAGCGCAGTATAAAGAAATTCCGTCAGGTTTTGAGGCCCTGAAACCGGATGAACTGCAAAAAGGGATGGATAAACCGCATCAACTGGTCCGAATGCCACGCCAAGAGCCTGGTATCAAGGCAGCGTGTGCGCTGCCTTATGAGCTTTATGCCGAAGGTGAAAGGGTTCAGGATTCTTTTCAATTGAATTTAAGAGTTGGTGATGAGATTTTCGGAAAAAAAAGTGCAGGTGCACCGTTTACCGTCTACACTCCTCATGCCATTCGCTCTTATGCGGTGAAAGCCGGTGATCAGCTTAGCGATCGCTTTGAAATGGAGGAAGAAGCTTTTGACTTACAGGTACACGGACCGAATGGGTTTTATAGAGGTTTCAAAAATCAAGGAAAAATGCCTGCCTGTACCATCAGATTAACGAACGAGCAGGTCGGCGAAGGATTTACCGGCAATGCAATTCTCTTATTCGAAAACAAGGGAAACCGGTCGTTGCGCGTAGCGATCCGGGATATGGCTTATGGAACGACCCCCGTTCACCTGGAGGTAAGGGCCAATCAGCAGCTGTCGCAACTCATCAACTTAAGCGACAGCCATCAATGGTACGATATGGAGATTTCCATTGAGGGCTATCCGGGTTTTCGCTGGGCTTACGCCGGTAAAGTTGAAACAGGCAAAGCGGGTTATACGGATCCCCAAATAGGGAATCCGCAGGTCGAAAAAACGCTTTATTCCAATACGCCTTCTAATTTGTATACCCATGCATAATTACAGGGCGCTGTATTGGGATTAAAGGGAGGTGCTTCGATGGTGAGCCGCTGCTTTTGAAAATCGGATGATATCGCACCTGAATGTCCTAATAAACTGACTCGTACCGGCTTCCGTGGCAAAGGAATATGAAAGGTCCCATTTTGCCATTCGGTACAGATGAGGTAAAGATCTTTCCCTTTGGCGGTAAAATAGCGGTGTGTATCCTTGCTATTATTCGGTCTTGACGCCCAAGCCCGAGTGCCGTAAATTGCTTCACCATTAACCGCTAACCATTTGCCCATGTCCAACAAACGTTCTTGCATGATAACCGGGATCCTACCATCGGCCGTTGGGCCGACGTTGAGCAATAAATTTCCGCCGTTGCTCACCTTATCAATCAAGAGATCAATAAGCTGCTTTGACGTAAAGTAGTCTTCGGTTGTTTCAAATCGATTGTAACCATAGGAAGTACCGATACCGCGGCTCTCCTCCCAGGGATGGGAGGCCTGATCACCTATACCTTTTTGATCGTGTACCAAATCATACTCTGTCGTGTAATAACCACCGTGCTTGCTCCGTGTTTCTTTGCCCCATCGGTCGTTTACTACCACCTGTTGCCTGACGGGCGACTCATTATAAAGCCAGGATAAAAAAGTCGTGCTCTTAAGTGTTTCACTCGGGTAGTCCCACTCACCATCAGCAAAAATCACTTCGGGTTGGTAAGCATTCACGAGTTCTTGCATTTGGGGGATCATGTGACGATCCACCCATTGTTCGATACTTTCCTTTTTATAAAGTGGATGGCTCCACTCGAGCAGCGAATAGTAAAAGCCCATCCGTAAACCGGAGGTCCTTACAGCCTTCGTTAAATCACCGGCCAAGTCGCGATGGGCACCGATATCGACGCTATTCCAATTGGGACTATACTTACTGGGCCATAAGCAAAAACCATCGTGGTGTTTCGATGTCAATACGACATATTTGGCTCCTGCTTTTTTAAACAGTTCAGCCCATTGTTCGGGTTTAAAATGTTCTGCTTTGAATAACGGCGCAAAATCCTGATAGGTAAAATTGGGTCCATACGTCTTGTTATGGAAATCGAGAAACAGTTTGTTCTTAGTTTTCAATCGATTTTCATAATGTTCGGCATATTTTTCATACACCCCTTCCACTTCTTTTATAGGCGCATAAGCAGGAACGGAATAAGGACCCCAATGAATGAAAATCCCAAATTTGGCATCTTGCCACCACTGTGGAATTTCCCGTTGATCAATGGATTGCCAATTGGCTTGATAGTTTTGGGCTCGTAGGGATTGACTGAACAGAAACATACATAAAAGCAGGTATTTAACGATTTTTTTCATGGATTAGCTTATTGGTTTTTATACTTATTCAACTAAATTACAAATTTTGGGCGTTCTTTGTCTATTTGTTAAGTAGTTAAATAGTTGAGTAGGAAAATAGTTAAGTAGTTTAGTTATTGGTTACTAGTTATTTGTTATTGGTTGGGCCTGCTGATAGGCAAGGGTTACTGGATGTGCGTGATGAAATCACACGTGGCTCTAGCGCGCAGGGAACAACGGCCTCATGAAATTGAGCGTCAAAAAGATTTAGAATAGCTCTGGGTAAAAATCATGTGAAGAAGCGAAGGGTGGCCTAGCGTGCGGGAGCGGCTCCGCAGGATTGAGCTTCGGGCCTAAATCTTTAGCGAAAGTACATGCACCTTGACTGTTTGGTTCTTTATGGTCAAGCATAAAGAACGAAATATTTGTTTCAAGGTAAATTGAGCTGAAATTAGGATTAGTTGAGTAGTAGAGTAGGAAAATAGTTAAGTAGTTTAGTTATTGGTTACTAGTTATTTGTTATTGGTTGGGCCTGCTGATAGGCAAGGGTTACTGGATGTGCGTGATGAAATCACACGTGGCTCTAGCGTGCAGGGAACAACGGCCTCATGAAATTGAGCGTCAAAAAGATTTAGGATAGCTCTGGGTAAAAAATCATGTGAAGAAGCGAAGGGTGGCCTAGCGTGCGGGAGCGGCTCCGCAGGATTGAGCTTCGGGCCTAAATCTTTAGCGAAAGTACATGCAGCCTTGACTGTTTGGTTCTTTATGGTCAAGCATAAAGAACATGAAATATGGCTTAGCGCCCATAGCTTATGGCCTTATTATACCTTACACCTTATACCCTAAAGCCTATCGCTTATAGCTTATCGCCTATAGCCAATATTTAACGAATAAAAGCTATCTTTGAGAAGCCTGACGGCCTAAGGGCTTTGTAGATAAATTGCTAGGAAGATGAGTTTAAAAGTAGAAGGACCGGTCCCTACAGGAGATGTTAAAATATCACGGAAAAAACCTATTTTTCCAGTGAAACCTGCCTTACGTAAATATCTAAGAGAATATCAACGAGAGTCAAAACTACCGCTTAGCTACAGCGAATTACGTAATTTTACAGATAGTGTACCCGTTTACGATAAAGAAGGAAAGGACACCCTTTGGGAAACACCGCTCTATCCGCCCCACGAGGTAGCGCATATCCACGAAGGGCTGAAGCAGATTTATGCCCTTCTAAAAGCTTCCGGAAATAATCGCATAGTGGAGCATAAATTTATTGATCGTATAGATTACTGTACATTCGGCAATACACATCCGTTTCGTATCCGTATTGTGAATCGTTTAAATGATGTATATGATTATTTTTATATTAAACAAGCAGACGCGTCCCGCATTTATGGACTAGAACTGGAAGAGATCATGTCGCCTAATCGCGTAAACTTTACGGTTGACGGTGACACGCTGGTGGAAGAACATATTGTAGGTTTACCCGGAGATGTCTTCGCGAAGCGTTTGATGGAGAATCCGGATTATAATCCCATTCGGATTGCAAAAGAGTTCGTGAAGTTCAACGAGCGTTGCCTTATTATGTTGTTAGGTGATATGCGCTCCTATAATTATGTGATGCAGATTACGCCCGACTTTGACGATTTTCAGTTTAGGATCCGTGCAATTGATTTCGACCAGGAGTTTTACGAGGGGAATATGAAAGTATATATGCCCCAGTTCTTCAAAGAGAATTTAC
Organism: Olivibacter sp. SA151; assembly: GCF_054130995.1. Classification (NCBI taxonomy): domain Bacteria; kingdom Pseudomonadati; phylum Bacteroidota; class Sphingobacteriia; order Sphingobacteriales; family Sphingobacteriaceae; genus Olivibacter; species Olivibacter sp. SA151. The sequence continues at coordinate 5,529,508 of NZ_CP096391.1, forward strand.
CTTATGTAAAACTATCCATGGAACACCTCACCGAAAAAACAGTGTTGCAATACCAACAGGAAGAACGCTCTTCCATTGTACATCGGGTACGCATTGAGCGCCATCGTTTGGCGGCACTTCGAGATGTATCACAAAACGAACAGCTCTCTCCGCCCGAAAATATCGCCATGCTGAAAAATCAACTGGCAGCCCATTACAAAAATCAGGATTACCACTTATGTAAAAGTATGACTGACATTATTGAGCTGAATATCAAGAATGTGATTCGACAGGTGAAATTGTAGCACGCCGTTTCTTCAGCCGTTTCTTCAAAGGAAGTAAATCACATCGGTTAAAAACCAGCCGCAGTAAGGTCATAGATGATTAGCTCAGAGAAGGGATCTATCATTACACTCTTTTCCCCTCAAAAAACCATTCCCGTTAAAAAAATCCGAAGGGAACAACCCTAAATATGCTAAAATCAGCCTCATACAAGACGACAGATTAAAATCTGAGGAAGGACCAATCATACGCTCATTTCGGCCTCAAAAACTTCGGTAGAAAAGGCTAAGTAATACTTGAACCACTCAAAGAAGTTTTTCAGCCGAGAGCTTTCTTTTGTTACTTTTCTTTTGCGGCAAAAGAAAAGTAAAATTTGGCACGATATTCGATCTAGGATGTTCACAATTTTTAATGTTTAACTGATAAGTCACATATACTATGAAAACATCGATGAAAAGTACGGCTAAAGTTCAAAAGTTATCTGATTTAGCAAAGAAAATTGACAGACAATTAATGGATTTATTGGTGAAAGAATTGGAAAATTTCCGCAGTAATAGCGGTTCAGGTTCAGCAAATGTAAGAATAGCATAAAAAAACCATCTACCTATCACAAATACATTCATCTACCTATGTAAAAACTTCCCCGAGGGCGATTACCTCGGGGATTTTTATTTAGGGCTTTAGGTAATAAGCAATAAGCTTTAGGGTATAAGGCTTAAGCGAGCGTACTGCTACTAATAAGGCCGTAAGCTATAGGCGCTAAGCCATATTTCATGTTCTTTATGCTTGACCATAAAGAACCAAACAGTCAAGGCTGCATGTACTTTCGCTAAAGATTTAGGCCCAAAGCTCAATCCTGCGGAGCCGCTCCCGCACGCTAGGCCACCCTTCGCTTCTTCACATGATTTTTACCCAGAGCTATCCTAAATCTTTTTGACGCTCAATTTCATGAGGCCGTTGTTCCCTGCGCGCTAGAGTCCCGTGTGATTTCATCACGCACATCCGGTAACCGGCAACCCTTGCCTACCAGCAGGCACAACCAATAACAAATAACTAGTAACCAATAACTAAACTACTTAACTATTTTCCTACTCAACTACTCTACTACCCAACAATTCAACTAAAAACTCCCAAAATTGGCTAATTTTATCTTCTTTTGCCATAAATTCACTTTAGGCAATGAATATCCAAAAAGACATACTAGTCTACCGCGACGCACAACTCGTTGATCTTCCAACCATTGTATCTATATACAACAGTACGGTGGCCAGCAGGATGGTCACGGCGGATACGGAGGCGGTGACCGTAGAGAGCCGACTACCTTGGTTTAATCAACACAATCCGCTCACGCGCCCGCTTTGGATGGTAGAGACGACGGGCGGCGAAACGATTGGTTGGCTTAGCTTTCAATCCTTCTATGGCCGCCCGGCTTATGATGGCACCGTCGAAATCAGCATTTATATAGATGAAAGCCAACGAAAAAAAGGATATGGAAAAATGATCCTTCGGGAGGCTATCAAACGAGCGCCCGACTTGCAGGTGAGTACCATTTTAGCCTTTATCTTCGCCCACAATATTCCCAGCATCCGGCTTTTCGAGAAAGAAGATTTCCGGGAATGGGGTAATTTTCCGGACATCGCTGTATTGGATGGCATACAACGGAGTCTCGTCATTTTAGGACGGAAAGTGATTAAGGTCTAGGGTTGAAGGCGTAAGGCATAAAGCTTAGCGCGATAACGGTTGAACTTGAAACTAACATCTTAAACCTTACAGCGTAAAGCTTATAACTTAATAGCTTAAAGCTTAGGACTTACAGCTAAAAGGTTAATGTTTGTTAAAATTTTTGCAAATGCCTTACGATGCTATTACTTTGCGTCAAGCAAAACATTTGCTACATATTTTTAATTAACTTATCTTTGCAGAATGTTTATAAACAAGCGTTTAATGATTTGGGCTTCGGCGCTGCTCTTTTCAATTGGGATGATCGGATGTAAGAGCAAGTTTGAAAAGCTACGCACCGGTAATGATAATGTAGCGAAGTACCGGGAGGCTATCAATTTGTACAACAACAAAAAGTACTCAAAAGCGCTTATTCTATTTGAAGACTTATCCAATAAATACCGGGGAAGGCCGGAAAATGAGGAGTTGATGTATTATTTTGCTTACACCAACTATCGTTTACGAGATTATACATCGGCTCGATTCCACTTTAAAAATTTCACCGACCAATACCCTCAGAGCCAACGAGCGGAAGAATGCCGTTTCATGGGGGCTTACTGCTATTATTTAGAATCGCCGGTATATACGTTGGATCAGGAAAACACGTTGAAGGCGATCGAATCACTTCAATTATTCATCAACTTATATCCAAAGAGCGACCGCGCGGAAGAGGCTGCTAAATTCATTCAGGATCTGCGAGATAAATTAGAGCATAAATCATATGCCAATGCCAAGCTTTACCTGGATGTTGGTGATTATAAAGCCGCGGTTATTGCGTTTCAAAATTCCCTACGGGATTATCCGGACACTAAGTACGCTGAAGAAATGGAGTACCTAGCCATCGAAGCGCAATATCTTTATGCGAAGAACAGCCAACTGCCTAGTCAGGAAGCACGTTATCAAGAGGCCGTTGAATTCTCAAATCGATTCATCGACAATTATCCTGAGAGTAAATACAAAAAGGACGCAGAAAGCTTGAAGAAAAATTCGCAGCGCGATATGGAATCGGTTAAAAAACTCATTGCGTCTTTAACACCGAGCCAAAAGAAAAAAGAAAAAGAGAAGGAAGAAGAACTGAATAATCAACCAAGAGGATCGTTACCTCAACAGACATTACAATAAGAAGATATGAGTAATATACAGAAGCATACCATTCCTAACACCACTGTAACCCGCGATTTACGGGAGTTAGATGAAAAAACCGGCAATATTTACGAATCGATCGTTATTATGGGTCGTCGTGCCAATCAGATTGCCACCAACATGAAGGAAGAGCTTCATAGCAAATTAGCAGAATTTGCCACATCCAATGACAATTTGGAAGAGGTATTCGAAAACCGCGAGCAAATCGAAATTTCGAAGCATTACGAGCGTCTTCCTAAACCTACTTTAGTAGCTGTAGACGAATTTTTAAACGATAAGGTTTACTTTAGAAATCCTTCTAAAGAGCAACAAAAGTAAGCGCAACTGATCATTTAGCTTAACATGCTAAAGGGAAAAAAGATTATACTGGGCATATGTGGAAGCATTGCCGCCTACAAAGCCGCGGCTTTAACCAGACTACTGGTTAAAGCCGGCGCTGAAGTACAAGTAGTCATGACACCTGATGCTGTTGAGTTTATTACCCCGCTTACCCTTTCTACCTTATCAAACAAGCCGGTGTTAACGGCTTATTTTGAGAAGAAGACCGGAACCTGGAATCACCATGTGCAGTTGGGCCTATGGGCCGATTTAGTGTTAATTGCTCCGGCAAGCGCAAACACCTTAGCGAAATTGGCCAATGGCTTGTGTGACAATTTGCTTTGCGCAGTTTACTTATCTGCAAAATGCCCCGTCTACCTTGCCCCTGCGATGGACCTGGATATGTGGGCCCATCCAAGTACCCAAAGCAATATTAAGAAATTACAGGAATACGGGAATACGTTAATACCTCCCGGAACGGGCGAGCTTGCCAGCGGATTAGTGGGGGAAGGCCGTTTAGCCGAGCCTGAAGAGATCCTTCGTTTCTTAGAAAAAACACTTGCAGACGCAGCTTCTGAACGGAAAGGCCCTTTAAATGGGAAAAAGGCCTTAGTGAGCGCCGGACCTACACACGAGGCAATTGATCCCGTACGCTTTATTGGGAACCACAGCAGCGGTAAAATGGGTTATGCCATTGCTGAAGCGTTACATCAATTGGGAGCAGACGTGACCTTAGTAAGCGGCCCTACCAGCCTTCCTACTCCGAATGGTGTCAAACGTATTGATGTGGTCTCAGCGAAAGATATGCTAGATGCCTGTTCATTGGCATTTGCGGAAGCTGACATTACCGTGATGAGCGCCGCCGTAGCAGACTATACCCCCGAAACTGTCGCAGATCGGAAAATCAAGAAAAAAGACACGCATTTTACGATCGCCCTAAAAAAGACAACTGATATTTTAGCTACTTTGGGAGCCAGAAAGCAAGCCCATCAGCTCCTAGTAGGTTTTGCACTGGAAACCGACAATGAGCTCGCTAACGCCGTCGGCAAATTGGAGAAAAAGAACCTGGATTTTATTGTCCTCAATTCCATGCAAGACAAAGAAGCCGGCTTTGCGGGCGACCGGAACAAGATTACCATTATAGACCGCAACCACCAACAAGTAACTTTCCCCCTCAAAACCAAGAAAGAAGTAGCCACTGATATTTGTGATTTTATCATTAAGGCTTTAGGCATTAGGCTTTAGGCAATAGACTGTCGATGTTTTCTCAATTACGCAACCCCTTCATCATACATTATCTTGATTGGCTAATTTACTAATTGGCTAATTGTCTGATTGGCTAATTGGCTAATTAACAAATTTGCTACTCAACTAATTCTCCTCTAACCCTTGCTACTTACTATCCGAATAACTACCTTTGATAAACGTACTTTAAACACTAAGTACATATAGCTAATTAAATTAACAACTTATTTACAGCGATGCTTAAAAATCAATTACTTATAGCAGCCCTATTATTGGGAACCGCAGCGTCATCCTTAGCTCAAGAAAAAATGAAACCTGAAGACACCGAAGTATGGGAACCCGTACCACATGTTGTAGCAACGCCTGTTGGGCAGGCTCCTTCGGACGCCATTGTATTGTTTGATGGCAAGGATCTAAGTGCCTGGGAATCACAAAAGAATCCGGGTCAACCGGCCGATTGGCCCGTGGCAGGCGGTGTATTTACGGTTAATAAAAAAGCCGGTAATATTTGGACAAAGCAAAAATTCGGAAGTTATCAGCTCCACCTTGAGTACTATATCCCACAGGATATTGATGGAGAAGGACAAGGGAGAGGAAATAGTGGTTTGTTTTTAGCAGCTATAGGAAATGGTGATGAAGGCTACGAGTTGCAGATCCTGGACTCTTATAACAACAAAACATATGTAAACGGACAGTTAGGTTCCGTTTATAAGCAACGTATTCCCCTAGCAAATCCGGCAAGAAAACCAGGTGAATGGCAAACCTACGATGTGGTTTGGACAGCGCCTACCTTTAAATCCGATGGCTCGGTGGAAACGCCTGCTCGAGTAACGGCATTTGTTAATGGGGTGCTGGTACAAAATAATGTAGAGCTCATAGGCGGTACTCAATATATCGGACGGCCAAGTTACAAGCAACATGGCCCTGCACCGATCATGTTGCAAGCTCACGGCGATCCAAGTAAACCGATCAGCTTCAAAAATATCTGGGTAAGACCATTGTAGTTTAAGGACACAAGTAGCAGGACATAAGACATAAAGTCCTGCTATTTTTACTCTTTCTACTTAACTACTCCCCTACTCAACCACTCAACAATCACCTAAAACCCCGCTGCAGCCGGTTGCTTGTTCTTAACATTAATAATCGTTTTATTGATAATGGGCATGAGCAGTATCAGTACTATGGTAATAACACATATAATCGCCATCAACTGATAATAATCCATGCAGAAACGTAGAAAATCTTGCTTGTGCATACTTTTCGCCAATAAAGCATGTGCTGCGCGCCCAGCCTGATCATGCGGCATCCCGCTGGCTGACAGTGCCTGCTGATATAAAGAAAGTCGTTGTGCTAGCAAGGAATTGCTTTGGTTCAGCCCTTCAGCAAGCTGGTTACTATGTATCTTTTCAAAGTATAACTGGTAAAAATTGAGCGAAGCCAAACTCAATGAGAAGGTACTGAAACGGACAAAGACTCCAATCGCAGAGGCCGATTTGCTTAATGCCGTTGGGACCGAGGAAATGATAAATAGCACAATGGGCCCCATTAATAAACCCGCACCAACTCCCTGCAATATTAGCAATAAGATATAGTGGCTTGGATTAGCTTCGGTAGAAAAAAAATGAACCATCACTGCATGATAAATAGCCAACAGCGCAAAACCGGTACACCAAAGTGCCTGAAGTGATTTCTTTAAAATAACCAATCGGGTCGATATTGTACAACCGATGACAACTCCCAGCATGTTCCACAATAGAAAGCGATAGGTATGAATGGGATCCATGCCCAGAACCTGTGCAAAGTATTGGCTAGTTAGATTAAAGCTACCACGCACAAGATAGAGAATCACTAACAAGAGAAGGCCGATCCAAATATTTTTATAACGAAATATCTCAACATACACATAGGGTCGTTTAAGTGATTTCTGTCGCCAATAATTCATCAATAGCAGCAATGGCACTAAAAAAGCACCATATCGAACCATCGGGTCATCAAACCAGTTCAGCTGCTGTCCGTATACAAGCACATAAGCAAGAAGTACTAAGGCTCCTGCGTATAATACAAAGCTGACCCAGTCCAGCTGGTAAAGCGGTGTCTTACGACTGAGACGCACATTGTGCATAATGCTTAATAACATAATCGCACCGGGTATAATACAAAAGGTAATTGCTTTATAGATCACTTTATAATCATATTGATCAATGAGCGGAGCGGCCATTAAGGAAGTTAAGGGAGCCACACATAAGATCAAACCATAAAAAATGGAGTAGCCAATTTCTCGGGCATGGTCTGATTTGAGTTGTCGGAAAAGTAAGTTTAAGCAGATACTGGTGGTACCGCAATTCACAATCCCCTGTAAGAACCGTATGGGTAGGATTACGCCTAGGTGATGACTATGGTATACGCCATAGGCAAAAACAAGCTGCAAACTCAAGCAGATTAACAAGTACTCTTTCGTGGCGATCCGATTGAAGAAACGGGTTTCCAGGGGTGTGAAAGCCGCAATGGCGGCATAGAAAACTAACAAAGAGAATTGAACGTCAGCTGGCTCAATACCATAGTAGCCAACCGCCGCGGATACATTAGCGGTTGACATGGCAAAAAGCAATAAAGTAGGCAATAAGAGCAGCAGTGTAGTCAGGAAGATTAACCAACGTGGCACCCATGCTTTAAATAATTGTTTATCGGCCATATCATCCTCCTTTTCCAACGCGCACGGTGGCGTTCATGCCAGCATTCAAAAGCTCAATATCTTTTCCTTCGAGACGGATACGGACTGGTATCCTTTGTGCAATCTTCACAAAATTACCGGTCGAGTTATCCGGTGGTAACAGCGAATAACGCGAGCCCGTGGCTCCGGAAAGTGATTCTATTTTCCCATGAAAGATTTTATCGGGATAGGCATCTACCGAGATAGACACTTCTTTGCCTACTCGCATATGCTGGATTTGCGTTTCTTTAAAATTAGCCACAACCCATTTGCCTGAGCTTCGATCGATAATGAAAGCTAAGGTTTGGCCAGGTTGCACCAGCTGTCCGGGTTGGATGCTTCGTCTTCCCATTTTGCCATCGTAAGGGGCACGAATAACGGTATAGCCCGTATTCAAAGCGCTCCGTTGCAACACGGCTTCCCGTCGCTTAATTTCGGCATGCAATACATCGGCCTGTACCCGGATGTCGTTCGCTTTTGATAAAGAAGCTGCATAGGCATCGGTTGCAGCAAGATAATCGGCCTTTGCAACCTCCAAAGCGCTTTGCACAGCTTCTAACTGCTGTTTAGTGGCCGATTCGACCTCGTAAAGCTTCTGATACCGGTTATACTCTTGTTCTTGTTTTACCAATCTCGCCTTAGCGGCACGAATATGTGATTCGTCTACGGCGGCGCCTTTATTAGCCGTTTGAATGTTACTTTGTAAAACGGCAACCTGTGCCCGGGCGTTCATTAAGGAAGCTGCGGCCTCCTCTTGCTGCGCGGCGTATTCGCTATTATCGATGATAACCAGGGTATCTCCTTTGTGGACATTTTGATTTTCCTCGAAGCGAACTTCCTTTATATAACCATTCACCCGAGAGGTTATGGGATTAATATATTCATCTACTTGTGCGTCATTCGTTTCCTCAAAACGATAATAGGAAACGAGCGTACGAAAACCCCAAATGAGCAGGGCAATCACGAGGATCAGGGCGACTGCCGTGGTGATCCGTGTAATTATTTTATCAGATGATGATTGCTTTTGTATTGTCATTGTATTATAAATTGCCAATCGTTCTTTGTAATTTGTAAAATTGTACCTGTGCATTTGCGTGGGCGGTTGATAATTCGAACCGTGATTGCAGTAATTGCGTTTCTGCATCAAGAAAATCTGTTAGTAGCGAAAGCTGATTGAAATAGGTGTTACGCATAATGCGGTAACTTTCTGCCGCCTGCTTGATATTTTCTTTAGCAACTTCAATTTTTTTCATAGCCTCCGTACATCGTAAGTAGGCCTCCTCTACCGCTTGTCTTATTTCGTCATGGGCATTTTCATAGGCTATTTCCTGCTGTTTAAGCGCCAAAGATGCTTCTTGTACCTTGTGTTTGTTAGTGTATAAGCCAGAGATGGGAATACTAAGTTTTATGCCGGCCATTCCGGAGCCGTACAGCGCTAAACTGTAAGGATAAAATTGTATCTGGGGATAGCCATAACCATATTCAGCAAAGAAACCTACCTTAGGGGAGGTATTCGATTTCACTTGTTGCAGGTTGAGGGCACGCAGCTCCTTGGCTTTTCCGGACAATAATCCGTTGAAAGCGTGTGCATGGGCTTCGTCTAAATACGTTTGCAAAGACTGTAATTGAAATGCCGCATGGCCACCGGTGTCAACATCCAGTTGCACCGGCGTGTCGTCAGGTTTACCTATCAAAACATTAAGTCGCTGCCCCGCGATTTTAATACTGTTATTGATTTCTACCAATAACATACGCTGTTTGGACAAACGTAGCTCTGCCCGTAAAACATCGCTTTTAAGGACTGTTCCATTGGCGTAAAGCTGTTTAATTTCCTCCAACTGCTTTTCGCGCTCTTTAATGTCGTGTAATAAAAGTGTTCGATAGGCCTGATTTCTATAAACATCATAATAATGCACAGCTACGCTGAAATGAATATCTGCCGCTGTCCGGTGATGTTCCACCTCAACGATCTCCTGTTCTTTTTTTGCGTACATAATTTCCCGACCGGTTTTACCGCCATTGTAAAGATTGAGATAGGCTTCAGCACCCGCCTTATAGTACTTTCGATCGACCGGAAATTGCTTGGGGGTATGGAAAAGACCATCTTCATAAATCGGCATATTAAACACGTATGCATATTGTCCATGAATTGACACTTCGGGTAAGCGCCCATCCTTTGCGATCTGTAAACGAGCAGCGCTTACCTGCACATCCATTTCACTTATTTGGATTTTTTTGCTGTTAAGGTCAGCCAATTGCCAGGCCTTTTCCAGGCTCAAGGGCTCAGCCCTCATTTGCTGTGTTCTTCCACATACGGGAGACAATAGTGTTATCACCAAGCACAGGCCCAGTTGTATGTTATACTTTAGAAAGTTCATGATTTATTTAATGACACCACAAAGGTCGGGATATTTGGTTTTCTTATTTTTCTCTAAAATGACATACTTTTGCTTAAACACGCCAAATGAAAAGAGTAACGATCAGCGAATATTTATCGGCGCTGGACCAGCACCCGGACAGCACCTATCTGTGGTACAGCCAATATGGTGATCAGCTGGAATTGCACAGTCATCATAAAGGGCAACTCACTTACGTGGAAGGAGGTGTGATCTTTTTACATACGGAAGATCGGTCTTATTTTTTACCGGCAAGACATTATGCCTGGATTCCGGCAGGAGTACGACATCGCTTTTACCATCGATATCCTTCGGTTAAAGTACGTACCATCCACTTTGACCCTAAGCGAACCGATGATGCTTTTTTTAAGAAAATGGGTATCTATCCTGTGAACAACCTGCTGCTTGAAATGCTTCTGTTTTCTGAAAGATGGCATGGTGATATTTTTCCGGGTTCCAAAGCCTATGATTTTCTGAATACAATGAAAAATATCCTGCCGTTAATCAGTTTGCATCCATTGCCCATTGCATTGCCTACCACCGATAACATCCGTTTGCGACCTGTATTGATCTATATCCATCAACATATCGCGGATGATCTGACCTTGGAAGTTTTAGGAAAGGCATTCGGGTTTAGCGAAAGAACCTTATCACGACTATTCAAGACGATTTTGAATATGCCTTTTTTTCAATATCTCAAATTAACCCGAATTATTAAGGCGATGGAACACCTGATTAAAGACGATCTCTCGATTAGCGAAATTGCTTATCGTGTAGGCTACAATAGCATCTCGGCTTTCAGTAATACGTTCTATAGCATCATGGGGCAACGCCCTACCGACTTCCAGCAGCTGAATATCGCCGTTGCTGACGAAGGCACTTAAATCTGCCCGGAAAAAGTGCAGATCACAAAAATTACGCATGCGTAACAATAGCCATACGTTCAGGGCAACTATTACGTTCTAGTAGAGTAAAATGATATCTTTGCCAATCACGATGCTCGCTAGCTTTCGTTAGTTGATGGATTCCGCTGGTTCAGGCTCCTCAATTAGGCGGGCAATAGGCTACTAAAACAAACATACATGAATGCAATAGATCGCTATCTATATAGTCTTATCTTTCTTATAAGCACCGCTTTGCCTCTTGCTGCACAACAGCGGGATTGGGAAAATGAAAAGGTGTTTGAAACCAATAAACTACCCAGTCATGCAACGGCTATTCCCTTTGATAATGAGCAACAGGCTATCGCCAATATCGATTCCAATTCTTCACTCTATAAAAGTTTAAACGGCTTGTGGAAATTTAACTGGGTAAAAAGCCCGAATGAGCGTCCCAAAGATTTCTATAAAAAGGGTTTTAATGATCGTCAATGGAAGGAGCTTAGGGTACCGTCCACATGGGAGGTTAACGGATATGGCACACCTATCTATACCAACATCACTTATCCATTTAAAGTGGAACCGCCCAAAATCATGAAACCTGTTGATACGTCATGGACTAAACACAAGGAACCTAACCCCGTGGGATCGTACAGACGTAAGGTGGAAATCCCTTCTAATTGGGCTGATAAACAGATCTTCCTGAATTTTGATGGCGTGCAAAGCGCCTTCTATGTATGGGTTAATGGCGAAAAAATTGGCTATAGTGAAGGGAGCATGACAGGCGCTTCTTTTGATATTACGGAATATGTTCAAACGGGTCAGAGCAATTTAATTGCCGTTGAAGTGTATAAATGGAGCGACGGCAGTTACCTGGAGGATCAAGATATGTTCCGACTGGGCGGGATTCATCGAAATGTATACTTGAGCGCCGCCCCGAAATTACATATACGCGATTTTTTTCTGAAATCAATACTATCGGATGATCTTTCTTCAGCAACTTTTATAGCCGACACTTGGTTAAGAAATTCCGGAAAAGGCGGCGACGCGGTCGGAAGCTTAAGCGTGAAGATCTTGGACGCGGAAGGAAAGGAAGCGGTACTCTCTTCCAAAATGGAAGAACGGATCAATCGAAAGATTGGATTTGGAAGCCTCTTTGGGAAAAAGGAAGAGGATGCTGCCTATCAATTGAAAAGCACCATCCAAAATCCCAAGTTATGGACGGCAGAAACGCCTTACCTTTATACGGTAATCCTTACCCTGAAAGACAAACAGGATCAGGTCACTGAAGTTTTATCGAGCAAGTTCGGTTTTAGAAAAATTGAAATTAAGAATAGCCGCTTGTATGTAAACAATAAGCCGATCTTATTAAAGGGCGTGAATCGACATGAAACACATCCCGTTTTCGGCAAGGCCGTACCTTATGAAAGTATGTTGGAAGACATCCAATTGATGAAGCAAAATAACATCAATACGGTACGTACTTCTCATTATCCCAACGACCCACGTTGGTACAAGTTATGCGATGAATATGGCCTCTATGTAATTGATGAAGCGGATTTGGAAACCCATGGAGCGAAGGCAGATTTAGGAAATAGCATCAGTTGGAAACCGGCCTACATCGATCGGCACAGGCGGATGGTACAGCGCGATAAAAACCATCCTTCGATCATTATTTGGTCTTTAGGCAATGAGTCTTGGGGCCATGAGAACTTCAAGGCCGCTCGTGAAGCGGTACTGGCGATTGATACGACCAGACCGCTTCATTTTGAAAGTTACAACGAAGTGGCTGACATTGAATCAACCATGTACCCTTCAGTCGCCAGTCTATTGAAGAGCGGACAAACGGCTAGCACCAAACCTTTTTTGATGTGTGAGTATGGCCATGCTATGGGAAATGCCATCGGTAATCTGAAAGAATATTGGGATGTCATCGAAAGTCATCCGCGCCTTATCGGTGGCTGTATTTGGGAATGGGTGGACCATGGCTTGAGCAAACAGATACCGGGGGCCGCGAAGGGGCAAACCTTTTTTGCTTATGGCGGCGACTTTGGTGATAAGCCGAATGACGGAAACTTTTGCATGGATGGTATATTGACACCGGATAGAAAACCGACGGCCAAGTTGGAAGAAGTGAAAAAAGTGTATCAATATGTAAGCTTCACGGCAGCAAATCTTGCGGAAGGAAATGTCCGTGTAAAGAATAAATATGCTTTTCTGGACTTGAACAATTTTACATTGGATTGGGTACTAACAGAGGATGGCAAGGAGGTTCAGCAAGGCGTACTCTCGCCGCTGAATCTGGCACCGGGCGATAGCAGCATCTTACGTGTGCCCATCAAGCAACCGCTCTTAGCTCCGGGGGCATCTTATCATTTGCAACTTTCTGTTAAATCAACTAAGGATGAGCGATGGGCTCCGAAAGGGACCGTGGTAGCAACGGAACAGTTTGAAATGCCCTACCGAGCGCCGGTACAAGTTGCCTACTTGGATACGGTGACCACACTGCCTGATATTATTGTACTCCAAAAAGAAGATGAGGTTACCTTAATCGGCAAAGAGTTCCATGTAGGATTCAATCGCAATAATGGCATGATTTCATCCTTGGCTTATCGAAATAACCAACTGATCGAAGGTCTCGGAAATGGCTTGAAATTGAACATCTATCGGGCTACGCTTGATAACGACCGCGATAAAGATTGGGGACAGGCGATTCCGTGGGAAAAGGAGGGATATGACTCCCTGTCGTTTAAGGTAAATGATTTCAACATCAATCAAAGCAACCGTAAGTCGGTTCAGGTTACCGCATCGGTAATCGCAAGTACCAAGTCCGGGTATGAAATTCCGCTCAATCTTGTATACACCGTGTACGGAAACGGCATTATACATGTCTCGGCCTTTATCAACCCCAACAAAGATGGACTACCCCTGGCAAGGATTGGTTTTAGCGCAACCGTCAATGGGCGACATAATACTGTTGAATGGCTGGGGCGAGGGCCGCATGAGAATTATATCGACCGTAAGCAGGCTGCCTTTTTTGGTCGTTACCAAAGTACCGTGGAACAGTTAGGAAGCAATTATATGCGCCCCCAAAGTATGGCGAACCGAGAAGATACGAAGTGGGTAAAGCTTACGAATACGAATAACCAGGGAATGATCGTTGTTGCAGACAATAAACTCGGCTTTAGTGCTTCTCATTATACCGAAAGGGATTTGCATAAGGCCAAGCATCCTTATGAGTTAAAGGCAAGGCCGGAAGTTATATTACATATTGATTATGCGCAACGAGGGGTAGGTAATGGTAGTTGTGGACCGATTACGCTGCCGCAATACCAAATTGCCAAAGAACCCATCAACTTCAGCTTTAGCTTGCTCCCTTATAGTATGATGGACGGGGATGCAGCAGACTATGTTAGAAGAAACTAGAGACGTAGGGGGTTAAGGCATAAGGTTTAGAAGGTTGTGCAGGTCGTACACCTTAAACCTTATACCTTAAATACCCTGCTACTCAAAGTAATTCATCGTTTTAAAGCCGCCCTTTTTAAGGTATTCCTCTTTACGCATGAGGTGTAGATCAGACTCCATCATGTCAGCTACCAAGCTTTCGAGATTGTATTTTGGTTTCCATCCAAGTTTAGTCTGCGCTTTTGTGGCATCGCCGATAAGTAAATCGACTTCCGTTGGTCTAAAATAAGTAGGGTCTACTTTAACAACCGTTTGACCGAATTTGATGTTAGCCGGGTCTATTCCGAGCGCCGTCAATCTTTGCTCATCTGCATCTATAACAACACCCTTCTCCTGCTCATCCTTTCCACTGAATTCAATTTCGATACCTACATGGGCAAAACTCATTCGCACAAAATCACGTACGGTAGTCGTAACACCTGTCGCAATTACATAATCCTCCGCCTGCTCCTGCTGGAGAATCAGCCACATGGCTTCAATATAATCTTTAGCATGCCCCCAATCGCGTTGCGCAGAGAGATTCCCTAAATATAACCGGTCTTGCAATCCTAACGCAATCTTGGATACAGCGCGGGTAATCTTTCTCGTCACAAAAGTTTCGCCCCTTATTGGGCTTTCATGATTAAATAGAATACCATTACATGCGTACATTTTATAGGCTTCACGGTAATTGACCGTTATCCAATAGGCATACAATTTTGCTACCGCGTAAGGAGATCGGGGATAGAACGGAGTTGTTTCACTTTGAGGTACCGCTTGTACGAGCCCATAGAGTTCAGAAGTGGAAGCTTGGTAGATACGGCATTTCGCTGTCATTCCTAACAATCTGACTGCTTCCAATAAGCGGAGCATACCTAAACCATCGGCATTGGCTGTATATTCGGGGGTATCAAAACTGACCTTTACATGGCTTTGGGCTGCAAGGTTGTAAATTTCATCCGGTTGGGTTTCCTGCACTAAACGAATCAGATTCGTTGAATCGGTCAAGTCGCCGTAGTGCAAAGTAAATTTCGGATTCGCTTCATGGGGATCCTGATAAAGATGGTCGATCCGATCTGTGTTAAAAAGCGAGCTTCTCCGCTTCACACCGTGGACACGGTAACCCTTTTTTAGCAGAAATTCGGCTAAATATGCACCGTCCTGTCCGGTAATTCCTGTTATTAATGCTGTTTTCATTTTTATAGCAATCAGCTGTCAGCTATCGACCGCCAGCCTTTTTTTGTTAGTCTTTTGAATCCTTCCCTCCAGCTGTTTTCACGTGATAGAAATAATTGAATTTGCGATCCAACCGCTCACTGGCTAGCCGTACCGGAAAACGTAAAACACCTCTTAACGTAAATCATCACATTAGCTAATCATCAAATTGGCTAATTGGCTATTTATCGATTCACCTACTTCCCTCCCACCAGTCGCAATAGGTATTCCCCATAACCACTCTTTACCAAAGGTTCAGCGATGGTCCGTAATTGATCGGCGTTAATATATTTCATACGATAGGCTACTTCTTCGATGCACCCTATTTTCAAGCCCTGGCGCTCCTCAATAACTTGCACGAATTGACCTGCCTGCATTAAAGAAGGAATGGTACCCGTGTCCAACCAGGCCGTGCCACGACTGAAAACCCCTACTTTTAAACGACCCGCTTCTAAATATTTTTTATTCACGTCAGTGATCTCATACTCACCCCTTGCAGACGGCTCGATATTCTTGGCAATCGATACGACCGAGTTATCGTAGAAATAAATACCCGGAACGGCATAATTTGATTTGGGTTCTTTTGGCTTTTCTTCGATCGATAGCACATTCTTGTCCTCATCGAACTCAACAACACCATAACGTTCGGGATCGGACACGGGATAAGCGAAAACGACGCCGCCTTCCGGATTAACACTCTGTTGCAACAACTTAGACAAGCCATCACCATAAAAAATATTATCTCCCAAAATCAGCGCCACCTTATCCTCACCGATAAATTCTTCTCCTATAACAAAGGCTTGCGCTAAGCCATTGGGTTCCGCCTGAACGGCATAAGAAAACTTGCAACCAATCTGCGAGCCATCGCCTAACAATTTTTCAAAGTTGGGCAAATCGTGTGGCGTGGATATAATCAAAATCTCATTTATACCCGCTAGCATCAGTGTTGATAAGGGGTAGTAAATCATCGGTTTGTCATACACAGGCATCAGTTGCTTGCTTACCGCCAGTGTTAAGGGATGTAAACGGGTACCTGATCCTCCTGCTAAAATAATACCTTTCATGAATTATATTTTTTCTTATTTAGATGATTGTTCTATTCTTTTTTCCAATTATTTTATCGTAAAAGTATTGATTTTTTGCCATATCAAAGAACGATGGATAAACAAGCCCGGATTTCCCGTTCAACTTACATTGGTCCTTGCAATTAAAAGAACGTATTTACACATATGGCACTTCGTTCTTAACGGCGAATACTCAGTTTTTTATATCTCATGTTAGGTATTTCGGGCAATTATTGGCATATTGCAGCTATTTTTAATCACCTAATATAATTGGCTCACGATCGACCATTTTAACAGTATTTTAATTAAAATAATATACATGAAGAAAACACTACTTAGCCTCTTAATTTTTGCTGCTACTATATCCACCCGAGCGCAGGAGCAAAAGGGTTATCAAAGCCCACCCGCCAGTATTCAAGAGCTCTTGAACGCACCGAATACACCGGTTGTCCGGTTTAATAAAAGTGGTACCAAGTTATTGCTTTTACGCGTGCCTGATTATCCATCCATTGAAGATGTTTCCCAGCCCATTCTTGGCCTCGCAGGTTTACGTATTAATCCATTGAATAATTCTTCAGCCGTATCTACTACTTATACATCGATGGCGATCCAAGAAGTAAATTCAACCAATGAAAAACTGGTGGAAGGTTTACCAAAGTCGGCAAAGATTGGCAATATTACTTGGAGTCCGAATGAACAGTATCTTGCTTTCACAAATGCAACAAAAGAAGGAGTAGAGCTGTGGCTCGTCGATATCGAAAAGTTACAGGCCAAAAGAATATCCGAAAGATATGTAAATGACGCCTATGGGCGGACCTTACAATGGGCTCCTGAGGGTAATCAATTATTGGTACAACTACTTGTAGATGCAAGAGGTACGCAACCCCGGGAGAGCCTGGTCCCCAATGGACCGATTATTCAGGAGAACATTGGCTTGACGGCTCCATCCAGAACTTATCAGAATCTGCTAAAGAATCCTTACGACGAGACGCTTATGGATTACTTCTTAACTTCTCAACCCGCCTTGGTAAGTCTAAACGGTGAAGTGGAAAAGATCTTAGCTCCAGGAATTTACCGTGACCTAGCTTATGCTCCCAACGGTAAATATATACTTGCTCAAAAGGTGATACGTCCGTATTCTTATTTAGTGCCTATTTATTCCTTCCCATTTGAAAATATTATTTATACCGCTTGGGGAAAGGAAGTGAAAAAATTGGCGACATCTCCTTTAGCTGAAAATCTTCCAACCGGCTTTGATGCTGTCATTAGTGGCGCTAGGGAGTTTGGATGGCGGACCGATGCACCTGCCACTTTATACTGGGTAGAAGCACAGGATGGAGGTGACCCAAACAAAGAACAAGCCATCCGCGATGTAGTCTTTACCTTGAAAGCACCTTTTAATCGAGAGGCCGTTGCATTGACGTCAACCACTTTGCGATATCAAGGGATTGAATGGGGCAATAAGCAGTATGCTGTTTTAAAAGAAGAGTGGCGGAAAGATAGAAAAGAAAAGATGACGCTGATCCACCCGGAAACGGGAAAGATCGTTAAAGTCATTGCCGACCGCTCGTCTGAGGACAGTTATACCGATCCAGGCCAGTTCGTACATGCTGACGGGCCTTACGACAGACCTGTCCTGTTATTCGAAAAAGAAGCAGAGCCTATGGCTTTCAGTATAGGAGTCGGATCTTCTCCGGAGGGCGATCGTCCCTTTTTGATGAAGTGGGGTTTGTTAAGCGATCGAAAGGACACCCTCTTTAAGTCTAAGGCCCCCTATTATGAAGAGCCCTTATTTTTTAATAATAAAGGCGTTGTATATGTTTCCCGCGAGTCCGTAGAACAAGCACCGAACATTTACCGGATAGATTTGAAAAATGGCAATGGTATGTCGTTGACTACCTTTCCCGATCCTTATCCAAGTCTCAAAGGAGTTAGTAAACAGCAGTTATCTTATCCGCGTAAGGATGGCATTAAACTAACAGCAACCTTGTATTTACCCAAGGGTTATACCAAGGAACAAGGCCCGCTACCGGTTTTGATATGGGCTTACCCTAAAGAGTTTAAAAGTTTAAAGGCAGCAGGACAGGTAAAAGGCTCTCCATACCGTTTTACACGGCTTGCTTTTCGATCGCCCGTCTATTGGGTAACCCGTGGCTATGCGATTTTGGATCAAACCGACATGCCTATTGTGGGTGAAGGCAAAGAAGAGCCCAATGATACCTTTATCCAGCAAATTCAAGATAATGCGCAAGCCGTAATTGATTATGTTGTGGATATGGGTATTGCCGATCGAAACAGAATTGCTGTTGGAGGGCACTCTTATGGAGCTTTTATGACGGCAAATCTGTTAGCCCATACCAATCTTTTTGCTGCGGGAATAGCTCGAAGTGGTGCGTATAATAGAACCCTTACACCTTTCGGCTTTCAGTATGAATCGAGGACCTATTGGGAGGCTCCCGAGGTGTATTACCAAATGTCGCCTTTCAGCTATGCAAATAAAATAAAAACACCTTTATTGATGACCCATGGCTTGGATGATGAAAATTCCGGAACTTTCCCTATACAAAGTGAAAGACTTTACAACGCCATTAAAGGCCATGGAGGAACGGTCCGTTTAGTACTGCTCCCGAAGGAGTTCCATGGTTATCGAGCAAAGGAATCCATTATGCATACATTCTGGGAAATGGATTGTTGGCTTGAAAAATATGTCAAGAATAGAAAAGTAACCGATAAACAAACGGAATAATAATTGCAAAGGCGAAATTGCCAATTTTGTAAGCAATAAAAATTGTGTAATTTGCATCGGCTTAAATTATTAAATATGGCTGATATCAACCAGTTTATTGCAAAAATAACCGCTTCCTATCAACCGAAGGGCGAATTTATCTATCTTGGGGCCGGGATACTGGATGGAAACATTGTAGCACAAGCAGAGGTAAATCTTGCTTTAAAGATGATGAATCGGCATGGCCTGATTGCGGGCGCGACCGGTACCGGAAAGACACGTACACTTCAGCTCATTGCTGAGCAATTATCGGATGCCAATGTGCCTGTTTTTATGCTCGATGTAAAAGGCGATTTATCGGGTTTACATGAACCCGGAAAAACGAATGCGGCATTGGAAGAGCGGGGACAAGCGCTCGGGAGGCCTTTTGTGCCGTCGGGTTTTCCTATTGCGCTTTATTCGCTTTCGGGAGATCTTGGTGCACCGATGCGCGTCAAGATCAGTGATTTTGGACCGATCTTATTGGGACGGATTCTCGAGTTGAATGATACACAGACAGGCGTTCTTTCCGTTTTATTTAAGTATGCGGCGGACAAATCCTACCCTGTAATAGATCTGGAAGATCTAAAGAAATTATTAAATTACTTAACGTCAGAAGATGGTGCGCTCGAAATAAAGGAGAGCTACGGAAAAATCAGCAGTGCTACCTCTACTACCATTTTACGCAAAATCGTGGCTATAGAGCAACAAGGGCTTGGCCACATTTTTGGAGAGCCTGCATTGGACCTAAACGATTTGTTTGAACGCGTAGATGGGAAGGGGGTCGTCAGTCTGCTGAATATTTCGGATATTCAAAGTCAACCGCTTTTATTTTCTACTTTTCTGTTAAGCTTACTATCCCAATTGTTTGAACAGATGCCGGAAGTAGGCGACTTAGATAAACCTAAGCTTATCTTCTTTTTTGATGAGGCACACCTTCTCTTCAATGGAGCTTCGAAAGCGTTTTTGGGTAAAATAGAGCAAATTATCCGCCTCATACGATCAAAAGGAATAGGTGTATTTTTTTGCACGCAAGCAGCTACTGATGTGCCTGACACCGTATTGGGCCAACTGGGAAATCGCGTTCAGCATGCCTTACGAGCGTTCACACCGAATGATGCGGAAGCATTGCGCAAAACAGCAAAAACCTATCCGCATTCCGACTTTTACGAAATAGACAAAACCCTAACCGGTTTAGGTACCGGACAGGCCATCATTACGGTCTTAAATGACAAAGGAATCCCCACGGAAGTGGTAGCGACTCACCTTATTCCGCCGAGAGCGGTCATGGGGCCTTTGGATAAAGCTAGCTACGATGCTCTGGTAAATGAGTCGGCCATTTATGGCAAATACAAGGAGGCTGTTAACACACGAAGTGCAGCTGATATATTGGAGGAAAATGAAAAGGAAACAATCGTAGCGGAAGAGGAAAAACCGATACAAAAAAAAGGGGCAGGTAGTAGCTCGAGAGAAACACCTATGGAGGCCATGGCTAAGAGCGCATCACGGACACTCGGACGTGAGGGCATCAAGTTTTTAACCAAACTCGGAACTGCAATTATAGCGTCGCTTATTGGCGGAAAAAAAAGAAAAAACTAAAGAAAAACAACAACGTTAACTAATAATAAATTAAAGAAAAGAATGAAACCCACCTTATTGATTTTAGCAGCAGGTATGGCTAGCCGTTACGGAAGTATGAAACAAATCGATGCCTTTGGTCCCAATGGGGAAACGATCATTGATTATTCGATTTATGATGCGATCAAGGCGGGATTTGGAAAGGTAAGCTTTATTATCCGTGAAGAGTTTGCCGAACCATTTAAAGCTATTTTTGAACCTAAACTAAAGGGAAAAATAGAAACTGACTATGTTTATCAAGGCACGGATCTTCGAAAATATGGCATTGATAAAGATATTGAAAGAGCAAAACCTTGGGGAACGGCACATGCTGTTTTAGAGGCCCACAATCAGATAAACGAACCTTTTTGTGTGATTAATGCGGATGATTTTTACGGTTATGATGCTTTCGAAAAAATGGCGAAATTTTTGACTACGGAGGTGTCGGACGAAACATTCTCGTTGATGGGCTATCAGGTTGATAAAACCTTATCAGACCATGGTACTGTTTCACGGGGTGTATGTGCGGTGAACAGTCAAGGAAATATGACGGCCATTAATGAACGCACGCAAGTGTACTTCAAAGAGGTTAACGGCGAAAAGAAAGTTTTTTATGAGGAAAATGGTGTAGAGACTGAAATCCCCAACGATACACGTGTATCTATGAACTTTTGGGGCTTTACACCGGCTGTATTTGAAGAAACGAAAAAGCTTTTTATCGATTTTGTAGAAGCCAATCAGCACAATCCGAAAGCAGAATTTTTTATTCCTTTAGTAGCTGATAGTCTAATCCAATCCGGCAAAGCGGCTTTTAAAGTAATTCCAACGGCTGAAGAGTGGTTCGGTGTTACTTATAAAGAAGATAAACCGATTGTTCAAAAGTGTATTTCTACGCTCGTTGAAAAAGGAGTTTATCCTGCTAAGTTATTTTAGTAGAGGTGTAAGGTATAGGGCATAAGGCATAAGCTTAATTATAC
This sequence comes from Olivibacter sp. SA151, assembly GCF_054130995.1. Classification (NCBI taxonomy): domain Bacteria; kingdom Pseudomonadati; phylum Bacteroidota; class Sphingobacteriia; order Sphingobacteriales; family Sphingobacteriaceae; genus Olivibacter; species Olivibacter sp. SA151. Next base: position 5,551,259 of record NZ_CP096391.1, read on the forward strand.
CTTTATAACCCTATACCTTTGGCCTTTCGTTCCTTCAACCTCTTAAAGCGTTTCCTTCAACCAAGTGAAGAATTCACGTTGCCATACAATGGCATTCTGAGGTTGCAATACCCAATGGTTCTCTTCGGGGAAATAAAGTAATCTGCTTTTTATTCCTTTAAGCTGCGCCAACTGGAAAGCTCCTAAACCTTGTTCGATGCCCACACGAAAATCCTTCCCGCCCTGTACAATTAATATAGGCGTGTCCCATTTATCTGCGTAGCTTATCGGATTAAATTGTGTATAAGCTTTCGGTATGGGTTGCTGCCAATAGTTGCCTCCCAGTTCCTTGTTGGCAAAGAAAAGTTCTTCCGTAGTGCCATACCAACTGCGTGTATCGAAGAGGCCATCATGTGCAATAAAGGTTTTGAATCTATTTTGGTGTACTCCTGCAAGCATAAATACCGAATAGCCTCCGTAGCTTGCACCTACTGCACCCAATCGATTTTTGTCGACATAAGGCTCTTTGGCTACATCATCAATGGCACTTAAATAATCGCGAATAGGCTGTCCTCCCCAATCGCCGCTAATAGAGCGATTCCATTCCACACCGTGTCCGGGCATTCCTCTCCTGTTGGGTGCTACCACAATATAGCCTTGTGCGGCGATTAACTGCATATTCCATCGGAAAGAGTAGAATTGCGATAAAGCTGCCTGTGGCCCGCCTTGACAATACAACAAAGTCGGATATTTCTTATTGGCGTCAAAATCAGGTGGGTAAATGACCCACGAAAAGAGATCTTTTCCGTCTGTTGCTTTGGTGGTACGACCTGCCACCCTGCTCTGGGCGATCGAAGCATTCAATTCATCGTTTACATGGCTCAATTGCTTCAGTTCTTTAGATTTACGGTTAAATGTGTAGAGTTCGGCTGCATGGTTCATATCGGTCCGACTTACAAGCAATAGGTCACCGCTTTCACCATTTACCGAAGTGATATCATAATCGCCCTTGGTTAATTGTTTCACCTGTTTAGCGCCAACTTTGCTTAAATCTTTTGAAAGTGCGATTTCAAAAAGTTGAATCGTTCCTGCGGTGGGCGCTGTAAACCAAATTTTGGAGCCGTCTGCACTCCAAAGGAAACCACCTACCGTCTCATCCCAATCCTTGGTTAAGTTATAGGTTGTTGACGTATTCAGATCGCGGACAATTAGATCATTTTTATCCGATTCATAACCATCTTCTTTCATGCTCAACCAAGCCAGGTAGTTAGCATCCTTACTAAAAGCCGGCGCTACATCGTAACCCATCATTCCGTCGCTTAGATTTTTGGTTTGTTTGCGCTCGATATCGTAAGCATAGAGATCGGTATTGGTACTTTGTGCATAGTCTGTTCCGAATTTCTTTTTGCAAACATAGATGATTTGCTTACTGTCGGGGCTCCAAACCATATCTTCCGCACCTCCGAATGGTTGTTGCGGGGTGAAGTAAGGCTCATCAGCCATGATGTCAACCGGCTCGCCAATTATGCCGTTTTGATAGCTTGCATAAAAAACGTGGGAAAACTTCCCATTAAACCAAGTGTCCCAATGGCGATTATTCAAGGAATTGAAAATGTAGGCATCGGATTTCTTAAGATCCTCATACTTATCGGCGCTTTGCACTTTTTGCAAGGCTACTTCCTGAGAGAATAAGATATACTGTCCATTGGGTGAAATTTTAACATTACTCAATTCCCCATCAAATTTCGTCAGCTGTTTAGGTTCTTCTTTACCCGATTCCAGAAGCCACAATTGGCCCTTACTTAAGTAAAGTATATTGCCGTTTTGTTCCAAATGGACGAGTGTTTCACCTCCTTGGCTTTTAGTCAGTTGCAAGGCCTTGCCACCATTTAACGGAATTTTATAAAGATTACGTTCACTATTATTTTCCGCCAGATTGTAGTGTGTAACGCCATAAATGGCATATTTCTTATCGGGCGTTACCGCCTCTGCGCTAACCCGTCCCAATTTCCATAATAGTTCGGGCGTGAGCGGTTGCTGTGCTTTTACAGATCCTGCTGCCAAAATAGTCGCTAAAATTAAGGTTTTGTTCATGTGTGCGAAAAGTTCAAAAGTCAAAATTAAAAATTCAAAAGGAAAAAAGCTACCGATCGCATCTGCTCATTGGCTGGCTTTCACTATATCTAAGCTATAAACACCGTACTTTACGGGTGTGCCCGAGCTCCGCTTGCCGGACACCATTAAAATATCTTTCCCGGATTCAGGATGCCTTTCGGGTCAAACACCTTTTTAATACCGCGCATGAGGTCTAAATGGAGGGCGGAATACTTTAAGGGCATATATTCTTTTTGAACCAAACCGATACCATGTTCGCCGGAAATAGTTCCGCCCAGCTCGATGGTTAAGTCGAATATTTCTTTGATTCCTTCCTTCAGCTTATGGTGCCAGTCGTGCTCAGTCATTTCTCCCTTGATGATATTAACATGCAGATTGCCATCGCCCGCATGACCGTAACAGATCGATTCAAAGCCATAGCGTGTGCCGATTGCTTTGATACCTCTAATCAAGGTGGGCAGCGTTGCACGTGGAACTACCGTATCTTCTTCTTTATAAATGGAATTGGCTTTCACCGATACAGGCATGGTACGACGTAGGCGCCACAAGGTTTCTTTCTGGTTAGCCGTGTCTGCCAACAAAACATCCAAGCAGTTTTTTTCTTCCAGTACTTCGTTCACCTCTTCACATTGCAGCATCAGCTCGTCGAGGCTATTTCCATCCAACTCAATTAATAAGAAAGCTTCCATTTCCGGAAGAAGATTAAATTGAACCTGATCGTAAGAGATGACCCATTCAACGCCCCTTCGCTCCATAAACTCTACAGCGGATGGAATAATACCTTTTCTAAAAATGGCACCAACTGCTTCGCAGGCTTCCTCATTGGATGCAAAGGAAGCGAAAAGTAATAAGTCTTGCTTAGGTTTCGGAATTAATTTAAGCACTGCTTTACAAATAATACCCAAGGTGCCTTCTGAACCGATAAATAGTTGAGTAAGGTTATAGCCCGACGCATATTTCAAGGTGTTTGCACCTGTCCAAATCAGTTCTCCCGTAGGGAGGGCCACCTGTAAATTGAGTACATATTCGCGGATTGTTCCGTATTTCACAACACGCGGGCCGCCGCTGCCATGAGAAATGTTCCCGCCGATGAAGCAAGACCCTTTGCTGGCCGGATCAACGGGGTACAGAAGGTCCTTCGTAGCAGCTAAATTGATTAACTCTTCTGTAACAACGCCGGGTTCAACAGTCGCCTGCAAATTTCTTTCATCGATGGCTATAATCTTGTTCATACGTTGCATCGCGATCATCAAGCCTCCATAAATAGCCAGGGAGCCGCCCGATAGCCCGGTACCGGCGCCCCGAGGTGTAACAGGGATGCTGTGCTCATGGCAGATTTTTAGCAGAGCAGCTACCTCTTCTGCCGTTTCCGGTAGGGCAATAAGGTCTGGTGAATAGTGTAAATCTTCTGTCTCGTCATGCGCGTAGTCTTGCAATACAGCGGGATCGCTCACTAAACGATCTTCGTTTATCGCCTGCTTGAATAATTGCAGAATATCCGGTGTAATTTTATTCAACATGTTTTAGCGTTCAGCTTTCGGCTGTCAAAAGTCAGCCCGATTTCGGTTTATATTACGAAGCTATAACCTTAAGTGCCCGATTGCCAGTATAAACTTACTTCAGCAGTTGCAGCATCTCCACCGAAAGGCGGATTACTTTTTCTTAGGGATACCTCTATTTCATTTACCTCATGGAAATTTACCTTAATACTATTGAGTATGTTATCCACAACCGTTTCCAACAGTTTTTTCGGTTGAGCCATCTCCTCTTTAGCAATGCGATAAAGCTCTTCGTAATTGATCGTTTTCACCAAATTATCATCCGTATTCAATGTAGGGTTGCTTACAAAGCAAATGATATCTAAAAAAAACTCGTTTCCAAGCATCTGCTCTTCGTGATAATAGCCATGGTAAGCATAAAAACGAGCATTTGTTAGTGCTATTTTTCTCTTATATTGCTCCATCCAACAAACTTAAGCATTTTCCTACTCAAAACTTTTTGCCTGTCGGATGGTTGTATAAAAAAAGATTTTATGAGTCGAAGCAATTATATCATTTGGCCGGCAGCAATTATCCTGCTCACAAGCATTAGCAGTTGTGACTTTATTGCCGGAGTATTTAAAGGCGGCGTGTATGTTGGCGTCTTTTTAGTTATCATCGTCATTGCCATTATCGTATGGCTGATCAGTAAAGCAAGGCGTTAGTTATAAAACCTGTAAACGAATCAGTTCTTCTTTCAACTGATCGGGGTTTTCAAAAGTAATACTTTGTATACCGAATTGACGGGCCGCATCTGTGTTTCTTATATTGTCATCGATAAAAAGGCATTCATTCGCCATTAAATGATATCGATCCAGCAATAACTGATAGAAGGCGGGATGTGGCTTTCTTAAACGTTCGGTACCTGAAACTAGGATGCCGTCAAAAAGGCTAAAGAAGTCAAATCGCCGTAGAGCAATGGGGAATGTTTCTGCCGACCAATTCGTGAGTCCGAACAATTTGTGTTTTCCGGATTTTTTCAACTGTTCCAAGATCGCAACGGTTCCTGCTATCGGTCCTGCCAACATCTCTTCCCAACGGCCATAATAGGCTTCAATTAGCTCCTTTTTTTCCGGAAAACATTGAACAAGGGCCTCAGTTCCTTCCTTGAGGGTTCGGCCTTCATCTTGCTGCTCATTCCAGTCGGATGTACAAATATTCCCCAGGAATTCCTCCATCGCTGCCTCCTCAGCAAAAAGTTTTTTATAAAGATACTTGGGGTTCCAGTCGACTAAAACGCCTCCGAAATCGAAGATAATATTCTTGAACATAGCTAAAGTTTATTGGCTAAACTTAGCTAATTTGTCTGAATATGCAAAAAAGCGCTACACTTGTTTGTTCCCAAAAAGGAACTAATAAAAACATGCGAAACACAATTATCGAACATAAAAAAAGCCGCAATGAATATTGCGGCTTCTTTATTAAGAATTGAAAAAAAACTTATTTTTTATCATCATCTTTTACTTCCTCAAAATCTACATCAGTTACTTCATCTCCGGTATTGCCAGGCTGTTGTGCTTCTCCCTGAGGGGCACCCTGAGCACCGGCTTCCTGAGAAGCTTTGTACATTTCTTCAGAAGCTGCATTCCAAGATGCTTGCAATTCTGTTTGCGCAGTTTCCAAGGCCGCGAAATCTTTAGCAGCGTAAGCCTCTTTTAATTTGGCCAAACCGCTTTCGATCGGTGCTTTCTTGTCGGCACTGATTTTATCGCCATACTCTTTCAACTGTTTCTCTGTGGAGAAAATAAGCGCATCTGCTGCATTTAGCTTATCCACTTCTTCTTTGGCTTTTCTATCTGCGTCAGCATTCGCTTCTGCATCGGCCTTCATTTTCTTGATTTCCTCATCACTTAAGCCTGAAGAAGCTTCGATACGGATTTTTTGTTCTTTCCCGGTTGCTTTATCTTTCGCGGATACGTGTAAAATACCGTTTGCATCAATATCGAATGTTACTTCAATTTGTGGCACACCACGAGGTGCTGCCGGAATTCCATCTAAGTGGAAACGACCAATCGTACGGTTCTGTGCCGCCATAGGACGTTCACCTTGCAAAATATGAATCTCTACCGAGGGCTGGTTATCCGAAGCCGTGGAGAACACTTCCGATTTTTTAGTTGGGATCGTTGTATTTGCTTCAATCAGCTTAGTCATTACACCTCCCATGGTTTCAATACCCAATGACAAAGGCGTTACGTCTAATAGCAATACATCTTTCACTTCACCAGTTAATACACCGCCTTGAATAGCTGCCCCTAAAGCAACCACCTCATCCGGGTTAACCCCTTTAGAAGGCTCCTTACCGAAGAAGCTCTTCACTGCTTCTTGTATAGCCGGAATACGAGTAGAACCACCTACCAGAATAATTTCATCGATTTCACTGGTTGAAAGACCGGCATTTTTCAAGGCTGATCTACAAGGATCGATGGTACGTTTGATTAAGTCTGAAGCCAAAGACTCGAATTTAGCACGGCTTAAGTTACGCACCAAGTGCTTTGGCCCGGTTGCATCAGCCGTGATATATGGTAAATTGATTTCGGTAGAAGATGTGCTGGAAAGTTCGATCTTTGCTTTCTCTGCAGCTTCTTTCAAGCGTTGCAAAGCCATGGCATCTTTACTTAAATCCAATCCACCATTATCGCTCTTAAATTCTTCGACTAACCAATCAATAATTACTTGATCGAAGTCGTCCCCCCCTAGATGGGTATCACCGTCTGTAGATTTCACTTCAAATACACCATCACCTAACTCAAGAACGGAAACGTCATGCGTACCACCACCACAGTCGAACACAACAATCTTCATGTCCTTGTGCGCCTTATCCAAACCATAAGCTAAGGCAGCGGCTGTAGGCTCATTAATGATACGTTTAACATTTAACCCGGCGATTTCGCCTGCTTCTTTAGTAGCCTGGCGTTCGGCATCGTTAAAGTAGGCTGGAACGGTAATAACGGCTTCTGTTACCTCCTGACCCAAAAAATCTTCTGCCGTCTTTTTCATCTTCTGCAAAATCATGGCAGAAAGCTCTTGTGGTGTGTATTTCCGATCACCAATTTCAACGCGAGGTGTATTATTGTCGCCTTTTACTACTTTATAAGGTACTCGGGCGGCTTCTTCGGTCACTTCATCAAAACGTCTACCCATAAAACGCTTAATGGAGTAAACAGTCTTTTGAGGATTGGTAATGGCCTGACGTTTAGCAGGATCTCCCACCTTACGTTCACCATTATCTACAAAACCTATGATAGAAGGTGTGGTACGTTTACCTTCATTGTTTGCTATAACTACCGGCTCATTACCTTCCATTACAGCGACGCAAGAGTTGGTAGTACCTAAGTCAATTCCAATAATTTTAGACATATCTTATTTGTTTATATTTACAATTTGCTGTTTTCTAATACAAATTATCAATGCCTGTGCCAAGTTCACGTTTACGACATAATGTCAGCCCGCTTGCCTTTCAGGCGAAGGCTCCTTTTTATGATACGAAAAAGTATAGCAGCGTTATGTGAAGCTATTCTTCAACAAAGCTACTGAATGATGCAAGCAGGGTCAACTTAGTTTTCGATAACCTAGTAAACAGCATCACAATGCGTATCAATTAGTTCTCCAATTGCAATAAAGACTCCAAATAGTGTTTCTCCAAACCAAAAAAAGCTTTTGTTTGGTTAATCTGCGATAGAACCTGCTTTCGGCGTTCTGCCGGTATGGATGATGTTTTACTGGCCACGATCAGCACATTTTTTGGTGTGTGTGCATCGGATATAAATTCGAGCACTTTGGTTTTATAGCCGTAATACTCCAGGAATAACGTCCTTAAAGCATCTGTCAACATTTCAGCCTGTCGTTCTAAAAAGATGCCAAATCGCGTAATAGGTTGAATTTCGGCAGTCATCACAGCCCTTTCCATTTGCCGTCTGACTTGTTTGTGACAGCAAGGCGCTACGACTATAAGCTTTGCGCCGGCCTTAATACCTTGATAGATTGCATCATCCGTCGCGGTATCGCAGGCATGTAAAGCCACTAACATATCCATGTTTGGCTCATCATACTCCACAATGGCACCTTGCTGAAACTTTAACAAAGGAAATGCAGCTTGTTGTGCAATGCGGTTACACAGGCTTACTAAATCTTCACGAAATTCAACACCTGTAACTTCCACTTCCTTCAATCCCAACACGTTGTGGAGGTAGTCATAGAGTGCAAAGGTCAAATAGCCTTTTCCCGACCCCATATCCACCACTTTCTTCAGGTTTTCCTTGCCTATATCCTGAATCAAAGGACGCAATAGCTCTATATAGTGATTAATTTGTTTAAATTTATCTTGGGCATTTTTATAGACTTGCCCGGTGGCGTCCGTAATTCTTAGCTCGTGCAAGTAGCTTTTGTTAGCCCCCGGCTTAATCAGTCGATGCTTTTCTTTATCGTGCGCCAAAGATGGCTGCTGTTTAATAGACGCCGTTTTAACCTGGAGTCTCTCCTGCCCACTTTGGTTACGCGTCCAATAAAAGTCATTATTTGTAGTAAATAAGGTAGCAGCATAAAATCCATGCTTCAGGTAGCCCTCAACTTGGGCGACACCTGTTTCAATATCCAAATTTTTAACCAGGTCGCGCCGACGGAAGCGATGGGTAAAGTTTAACTTGGGTTCGCGTTTCACCAGGATGAGCCTTACATGGATTTGTTTTAACTCATGCTCATCTCCCCGGTAATTTCCGAGCGACAATTTAACAAAGTTATCTTGCTGTAGGCTCGACTTCAACTGAAAAATGAATGTTTCGATCGATGTGGGATTTTCCATACAATTGCCTTTTTATAAAAGCTTCCGGTTGATTTTGCATATGCGATAAACAAAAAATCCCCTAAAAAGGGGATTTTCGATGATTCAATGCTATAAAGCAATTACTCGGCATCCTTTGCTTCTTCAGCGGAAGCTTCCGGTTCAGCTTTTGCCTTTGCTTTTTTCTGTTTAGGAGCCTCTTCAGCAGTTTCCTCTGCGGCAGGAGCTTCCTCAACAGGTGCAGCAGCTTCTTCAGCAGTAGCTACTACTTCTTGCTCATCAGCCTTTGCCGATGCCTTTTTCTTTGCACCACGACGACGAGTCGATTTCTTCTCAACCTTCGCACCACCGGTAGCGTATACTTCGTTGTAGTCGACCAATTCGATCAATGCTACTTCTGCATTGTCGCCTGGACGGTTTGCCAACTTGATAATACGTGTATAACCACCCGGACGATTAGCCACTTTCTCGGAAATCTCGCGGAACAGGATGGTTACTGCTTCTTTGTCTTTTACGTAGCTGAATACAGTACGACGAGAATGCGTAGTATCGCTCTTTGATTTAGTGATCAAAGGCTCTACATATGTACGAAGCGCCTTTGCTTTTGCTAAGGTAGTTACGATGCGCTTATGTTTGATAAGCGATACGGCCATGTTAGACAATAGGGCCTTACGATGGCTAGCTGTGCGGCCTAAGTGATTAATTTTTTTTCCGTGTCTCATTGTTCTTTGTTTTGTGCATACCGTTCTTAATTCAAAAGTCAAAAGCCAAAATTAAAAAACCATTACAGCTCATCTTTCATCCGGCACAAAGCGTACCTTTTTAATTTTTACCGTCCTACCGGAGGCAAGCTTTTACTTTTTACTTCACAAGAGGAATTATGCAACAGGTCGCTTAATTATTCCTATTTATTCTTCATCCAGTTTGTATTTCGACAAATTCATACCGAAGGACAAACCTTTAGATTTTACAAGTTCTTGAATCTCTGTAAGAGATTTTTTACCGAAGTTTCTAAACTTAAGCATATCAGCTACATCATAAGAAACCAACTCGGCTAAGCTACGGATGTCAGCAGCTTTTAAACAATTTAATGCACGTACAGAAAGATCTAAGTCAACCAATTCAGTTTTCAAGATCTTACGCATATGCAAGATTTCCTCATCCACCTCTTTTGTCTCCTCCTTCGTTTGAGATTCCAATAGAATGTTCTCATCCGAGAATAACATAAAGTGATGAATTAAGATTTTAGCAGCTTCTTTCAATGCATCTTCCGGATGGATTGAACCATCAGTAGAAATATCCAATAAAAGCTTCTCGTAATCTGTTTTCTGCTCTACACGGAAGTTCTCGATCGTATATTTCACATTCTTGATCGGTGTATAGATAGAGTCAATTGCGATAACCCCTACTGCTGCATCGGCAACTTTATTCTCTTCAGCATTGACATAACCACGGCCTTTGTTTACGGTTAACTCTACTTCCAAAGTTACAGAGCTCTCCATATTACAAATAACCAAGTCAGGATTGAGTACAGTAAAGTTGTTAGAATGACTGGTAATATCTCCAGCTTTAAATTGATCTTGACCGTTGATTACAACAAAAATCTTTTCTGAATCTCCTGATTCTCCTGTTTTCTTAAAACGTACCTGTTTAAGATTCAGGATAATCTCAGTCACATCCTCTACTACCCCAGTGATGGTAGAAAATTCATGTGAGACACCGGAGAAACGAACAGAAGTAATTGCATAACCTTCTAATGAAGATAACAAAATACGGCGTAGAGCATTACCTATGGTTACACCGAAACCCGGCTCTAACGGTCGAAATTCAAACGTTCCGTCAAAATCCGTGGATTTTTGCATAATAACTTTATCCGGTTTCTGAAATGCTAAGATTGCCATTTATTTCTAATTAATTGTTTGATTGAAATGATTGCAAGCAAACAAGTACCCGAAATGAACCGGATACTGGTTTGCTGTATAAACTATTTAGAATACAACTCAACGATTAGCTGTTCCTTGATATTTTCAGGAATCTCATCGCGGTTAGGATAATTCAAGAACTTACCTGTAAGTCCGTTAGCATCCCATTCTAACCAGCTATATTTATTTTGTTTTCTACCGGCAACGGAATTCGCAACAGCTTCCAACGTTTTAGAACGCTCTCTAACAGCGATAACATCGCCGGGGCGTACGCTGTATGAAGGAATGTTGACTACCTGACCGTTTACGGTGATATGTTTGTGTCCTACTAATTGACGGGCTCCGGCACGTGTAGGTGCAATACCTAAACGAAAGACCGTATTATCTAAACGAGCCTCTAAGAATTTGAGCAAGTTCTCCCCTGTAATGCCTTCTTTTGAAGCAGCTTTATCGAAAAGGTTAGCGAACTGACGCTCTAATACACCATAGGTATATTTTGCTTTTTGTTTTTCTTGCAGCTGAATAGCGTATTCAGACTGTTTACCACGGCGTTTTGAAACTCCGTGCATACCCGGAGGGTAATTTTTACGCTCTAATGCTTTATCAGGACCAAAAATCGGTTCTCTGAATTTACGGGCTATTTTGGACTTAGGTCCGGTATATCTTGCCATTTTTTTTCTCTTTTAAAGTATCATCTAACCCAAGGCTAGAGAATCTTAGCTTTAAAAATCCGTTAATTAAACTCTTCTCCTTTTTGGTGGACGACAACCATTGTGCGGAAGTGGGGTAATATCTTTTATTGAAGTCACCTCAATACCCTGAGTTTGTAAAGTACGAATGGCAGACTCACGTCCGGCACCTGGTCCTTTTACAAAAACTTCAACTTTACGCAAGCCTAAATCATGCGCAACTTTACCACAATCGCTAGCAGCCTGTGAGGCAGCATAAGGGGTGTTCTTTTTCGAACCTTTGAAGCCCATTTTACCGGCAGACGACCAAGAAATTGTTTGACCTTGGTTGTTGGTAAGTGTTACAATGATATTGTTAAAGGTTGCATTGATATGAGCCTGACCAACAGGTTCAATCACCACAATACGCTTCTTGGTTACTTTTTTACTTTTAGCCATTGTATTGTATCAATTATTATTTAGTAGCTTTTTTCTTGTTAGCAACAGTCTTACGCTTTCCTTTACGGGTACGTGAGTTGTTCTTTGTACGTTGCCCACGAAGTGGTAAACCCTTACGATGACGTAAACCACGGTAACAGCCGATATCCATTAAACGCTTAATGTTTAGCTGTACCTCCGAACGCAAAGCACCTTCTACTTTTACACGATCGTTGATGATTGTACGAATTGCTGTTAACTGATCATCAGTCCATTCCTGTACCTTTGTATCCTCATCAATACCCGCTTCAGCTAAAATGCTCTTTGCGGTTGAAAGACCGATACCATAGATATAAGTAAGTCCGATTACTCCTCTTTTGTTTCTTGGTAAATCTATACCTGCTATCCTTGCCATATTTATTATTACGGTTAAAAGGCTTAAGGTTTAAGGTCTAAGCAATAAAGAAAACCTTTTGCCTTTTTCCTCACACCTATTTACCTCTAAATGTTATCCCTGACGTTGTTTAAACTTAGGATTCTTTTTGTTAATTACAAATACTTTTCCTTTACGGCGGATGATTTTACAATCAGCGCTACGTTTTTTGATAGATGCTCTAACTTTCATCTCTTATAATTATTCGTTATTATTCGTTTTGTTGACGGAATCTTTCTTTCGATGCCGTATTTATTATGTTCACCGAGAACAATCGTTTAAAACCTACAGATCACAAGCGAACAAAGGGCGCATCAATTGCCTGTTCTGTTCTCCTTATTTATACCGATATGTTATTCTACCTTTTGTTAAATCGTAAGGAGACATCTCTAACTTTACCCTATCCCCCGGCAATATCTTAATGTAATGCATCCGCATCTTGCCGGATATATGTGCGATAATCTCGTGTCCATTTTCCAACTCTACACGAAACATAGCATTCGATAATGCTTCTTTAATGACGCCGTCTTGTTCAATAGAGGCTTGTTTAGCCATATGTTATTGATTATTATGTATTTATAAACCCTGCACAAACAGGGATGCAAAGTTAAAAATAAAAATGCTGATTATCAACCTTTTTTGTTTAAAACTTCTTCAATGTATGAAAAGGTGGTTAAAACATCGGCTTTGCCTTTACTTACTGCTACGGTATGCTCAAAATGAGCCGATGGTTTTTCATCAATTGTACTGACGGTCCAACCATCCTCCCAAAAACGAACGCCGGCTTTCCCTAAATTGATCATAGGCTCGATCGCGATGACCATTCCCCGCTCCAACTTCGTTCCCTTGCCGCGCTGTCCATAATTTGGCACTTCCGGTTTCTCATGAAGGTGGATCCCCACCCCATGGCCAACCAACTCCTTTACGATTCCATAGCCGTAAGTACGCACATGCTCCTGTACAGCAAAGGAAATATCGCCTACCCGCTTTCCCACAACTGCCTGTTCTACGCCTTTATCCAAACTCTCCTTCGTTACACGCAAGAGTTGCTCTACCTCTGTAGATACGGCTCCCACGGAAAACGTATAAGCTGAATCACTGATGTAACCATTCAAAACCACACCGCCATCGACACTGATGATATCTCCCTCTTTCAATTCATAACTCCCGGGGAAACCATGAACAATCTGGTCGTTTACTGAAATGCAAAGCGAATAGGGGAATCCGTTATAGTTGAGAAAAGCGGGAGTTCCGCCATGGTCCTGAATAAATGTAAATGCTAATTTATCCAAGTCAATGGTTTTTACTCCCGGTTCTATTTCTTTTGCTATTTCCGCCAGTGTTCTGGAAAGTACATCGGCACTTTTGCGGATCTGTTCGATATCTTCGTCTGACTTATAAATCAATTTCGACATGCTCGCCTCTATATTGTTGGATCTGCTACACCACTTGCTACAGCAGTACGACCCTTAACGCGACCGGTTTTCATCAAACCGTCATAGTGGCGCATGAGCAAATGACTTTCTATCTGTTGAAGTGTATCAAGCACTACTCCTACTAAAATCAGTAAAGAGGTACCTCCGTAAAAATGTGCAAATTGACTGTTAACGCCTAATAAACTAGCAATCGCGGGCAATATTGCAATGATTGCTAAGAAAATCGATCCCGGCAATGTGATTTTGGATATGACACTATCAATATAACCACTGGTAGCCAAACCGGGTTTTACCCCTGGAATGAAACCTCCATTTTTCTTCATGTCATCCGACATCTGCTGAGGGTTCACCATAATAGCTGTATAGAAAAACGTAAAGGCAATAATTAAAATCGCAAACGTTACATTATACGCTACGGAAGTAAAGTTACTCAATGAAGTCAAAAACGATGATTGAAGATTCGGAAAAAATTGGGCCAACGTAGTGGGTATAAACATAATTGCTTGCGCAAAGATGATGGGCATTACACCGGCTGAGTTCACTTTTAATGGTATGTATTGCCGTACCCCCCCGTATTGCTTGTTACCAACAATTTTCTTGGCGTACTGTACCGGGATCTTACGGACACCTTGTACGATAAGGATCGTAAACACCACCACAAAGAACAAAGCTGCTATCTCAACAATGAAGGGAATTAAGCCACCATGACCATCCATGCGTGAAGCCCATTCACTCAACATACCGCTCGGCAATTGTGCAATGATACCCACCATGATGATCAAAGAAATACCGTTCCCGATACCTTTATCAGTAATCTTCTCCCCTAACCACATCACAAACATGGTTCCTGCGGTTAAAATGAAGGTACCAACAAGCGTAAAGAACGGTTCATCCATCGTTTTGGCTTCCGGGCTAATCTGCGACCTTAAATAAGCTACGGCTTGAACAAGGGTAATAGCAAGGGTCAAGTAACGGGTTATCTGTGTCATCTTCTTCCGTCCACTTTCGCCTTCTTTTTGTAGTTTCTGAAAATACGGAACGGCAATACCTAAGAGCTGCACCACGATGGATGCAGAGATGTAAGGCATTACCCCTAACGCAAATATTGCCGAACGGGAGAAAGACCCACCGGCAAACATATTAAGTAAACCCAATATACCATCCTTCGCTTCCTGGTGGAGCGACTGCGGATTAACACCGGGTAATACGATATGAGAACCTACACGGTAAATCAAAAGAAATAGAAGCGTATTTAAAATACGCGTTCTTAAGTCTTCGATCTTCCATATATTGGTTAAGGTTGTGATTAGCTTCTTCATTTAATTAAAGTTTTACGATCGAACCGCCTGCAGCTTCAATTTGCTTTTGCGCAGTAGCAGAGAATGCATGTGCTTTAACTTCTAATTTTGCTTTAAGTTCCCCGCGGCCGAGTATTTTAACAAGGTCTTTTTTCGATACCAAGCCGTGTTCTCTCAGCGACTCAAAATCAATACTTGTTAAATTATACTTCTCTGCCAAACCTTGCAATACATCTAGGTTGATACCTATATATTCTACACGGTTAGGATTCTTAAAACCAACTTTAGGAAGCCTACGTTGAAGCGGCATTTGCCCACCTTCAAACCCGATTTTTGTACTGGTTCCGGAACGTGACCCGGCACCTTTATGTCCACGTGTTGATGTTCCACCACGGCCTGAACCTGTACCACGACCAATACGTTTTCTACTCTTAACTGAACCTGCAGCAGGTTTTAAATTTGATAAGTTCATGATTAATACAAACTTCTATGTTTCCCTTCGCTTTCACTAATCAGGGAGAACGGTTAAAACGATAAAATTACCTAAAAATTGTCATCCTTTCCACCAAAAGGGAAAAGGACGACAATCTATAAAAATAATTTTAAATTATAAACTCTCAACGGCAACTAAATGGTTAACTTTTCTAACCATCCCAATAATCGCTGGGGTAGCCTCAACCTCTACAGACTTATTGATCTTGGTTAAACCAAGAGCCTGCATGGTTCTTTTCTGGCGCTCGCTTCTGTCGATTACGCTTTTAATCTGTGTGATTTTTATCTTCGCCATTTGCTTATCCATTAAATACTTTATTTAGATCAACACCGCGGTTTTGAGCTACTGTATAAGCATCACGCATTTTTGTCAACGCATCGATTGTCGCTTTCACCACGTTATGAGGGTTTGAAGAACCGGTTGATTTTGCCAATACGTCGGTGATACCGGCACTTTCCAAAACGGCACGCATCGCACCGCCTGCTAGTACTCCTGTACCGTGAACCGCTGGCTTAATCAAAACGGAACCACCGGAATATTTACCCAATTGCGCATGAGGAACTGTTCCTTTGATTACAGGAACTTTGACCAAGTTCTTTTTAGCGTCATCAACACCTTTGGCGATGGCTTCGGTAACCTCTTTCGCTTTACCTAAACCATAACCTACTACACCGTTCTCATCCCCTACTACCACAATAGCCGAGAAACTAAACGTACGACCACCTTTAGTCACTTTAGCAACACGTTGAATACTAACCAAACGGTCTTTTAGTTCGATTTCGCTTGATTTTACTCGTTTAATATTATTTACTGACATCTCTCTGTTTTAATTAAAAGTCTAAACCGCCTTCACGAGCACCTTCGGCCAACGACTTAACGCGGCCGTGGTATAAATACCCGTTACGGTCAAAAACTACTTGGTTAATTCCTGCTGCTTTAGCTTTCTCGGCAATTAATTTACCGACAGCTTTAGACTGCTCAGATTTCGTGCCACTTGCACTGAAATCTTTTGATGAAGAGGATGCGGAAACTAAGGTTTTACCAGTAACATCATCGATAACCTGTGCATAGATTCCTTTATTGCTTCTATATACAGAAAGACGAGGACGCTCTGCAGAACCGGATAAGTGTTTTCTGATCCCTTTTTTAATTCGCTCTCTGCGAGATAATTTACTTCCTGCCATGATGATTATTTTTTAGCTGATTTACCTGCTTTTCTTCTTAATACTTCACCAGCAAACTTGATACCCTTACCTTTGTATGGCTCAGGTGCACGTAACGAACGGATTTTCGCTGCTACTTGACCAATCAATTGCTTATCGATAGATTCTAACGTGATTGTCGGGTTTTTTCCCTTTTCAGCCGTAGTAGTTACCTTTACTTCTTTAGGTAATACCATAACGATATGGTGAGAATAACCTAAAATTAGGTCTAAGGTACTTCCTTGATGACTTGCGCGGTAACCTACACCCACTAGCTCCTGGGTGGTTTTGTATCCTTCGGTAACACCAATCACCATGTTATTGATCAAGGCTCTGTATAAACCGTGCAATGACTTGTGATTTTTGCTATCTGTAGGACGTTTGATTACAATATTACCGTTCTCTTGTGATACAGTGATCGCTGAATCAACTTGCTGTGTTAATTCACCTTTTGGCCCTTTGACAGTTACCAGGTTCTTTTCAGAAACAGTAACGGTAACACCAGCAGGGATCGCAATAGGTGCTTTTCCAATTCTTGACATCGTGTGTTTTCCTCCTGATTAATAAACGTAACATAAAACTTCACCACCAATGTTTAGGTTCTTTGCTTCCTTATCGGTCATGACTCCTTTTGAAGTCGATAAGATGGCAATCCCTAATCCATTTAATACACGTGGCATAGTTTCCACACCTGCATACTTTCTTAAACCTGGTTTACTCACACGTGTCAAAGTGCGAATAGCAGGAACTTTGGTTATCGGATGATATTTCAAGGCAATCTTAATCGACCCTTGAACGTTTTTCTCCTCAAACTTGTAGTTCGCGATGTAACCTTTGTCAAAAAGAACTTTAGTGATTTCCTTTTTTAGGTTTGATGCAGGAATTTCAACAACCCTGTGGTTGGCCTTAATGGCATTCCTTACTCGTGTAAGGTAATCTGCTATTGAATCTGTATTCATTTGTTAAAAATTTGATAGTGGTTTCCATTGCCCCCATGGCCCCAGACCTGCTATCGGTTAATAGTATTATAAGTAATAAGTTATAAGTTGTACGTAGTAAGTTTTAAGGCCTTGCTAACGTATAACTTATAACTTAAAAAAACTACCAAGAAGCTTTTTTCACTCCCGGGATCTTACCAGCTAGGGCCATTTCACGGAAAGTAACCCGTGAAATACCAAACTGACGCATATACCCCTTAGGACGTCCTGTTAATTTGCAACGGTTGTGCAAGCGGACAGGAGAAGCATTTTTTGGTAATTTATCTAATGCTGCATAATCACCTTCTGCTTTTAAAGCAGCACGCTTCTCAGCGTATTTGGCAACCAATCTGGCACGTTTAACTTCACGTGCTTTAATTCCTTCTTTAGCCATTAGTAGTATTTTGATTTTTGAATGGTAAACCGAACTGTTTAAGTAATTCCAGCGCTTCAACGTCTGTGTTTGCCGTTGTTACAAAAGTAATATCCATACCCATAATTTTATTGATCTTGTCAATATTGATTTCAGGGAAGATAATTTGCTCTGTTACACCCAGGGTATAGTTACCACGGCCGTCAAACCCTTTATCGTTAATACCTTTAAAGTCGCGGATACGTGGTAAAGCGACAGCGATTAGACGATCCAGGAATTCATACATTTTGCTATCGCGTAAAGTTACATGCACACCAACCGGCATACCCTTACGCAATTTAAAGTTTGAAATATCCTTTTTCGATTTTGCTGCTACAGCCTGTTGTCCTGTGATGGTGGTCATTTCGTTGACAGCCGTTTCAATTAACTTCTTGTCGGTGGTAGCGCCACCTACTCCTTGGTTAACTGAAATCTTCACCAACTTAGGAACCTGCATAACGCTTTTATACTGAAACTTCTCTTTCAGTGCGCTGCGAATCTCTTCTTTATATTTTGCTTTTAATCTTGGTACGTAAGTCATTACTTAATCTCCTCCCCTGATTTTTTAGCCACACGAACTAACTTTCCTTCGCTATTTTTCTGACGGCCTACACGGGTAATTTTACCCGACTTAGGGTCGATCAATGCCAAGTTAGAAATGTGAATTGGTGCTTCCTTTTTAATAATACCACCGTTAGGGTTGGCTGCATTAGGTTTTGTATGTTTAGATACTAAATTAGCACCTTCAACAACTGCACGATTCTTATCGATAATTACTTCCAAAACCTTACCCTGTGTTCCTTTAGAATCACCGGCAATAACCTGTACCAAATCGCCTTTACGGATTTTTAATTTAATCTTTCCCATTTTATAAAACCTCCGGTGCTAATGATACAATTTTCATGAACTGTTTTTCACGAAGTTCTCTGGCAACAGGGCCGAAGATACGTGTACCACGTGGTTCATCCTGATTATTTAACAATACAGCCGCATTGTCATCAAAACGGATGTAGGAACCGTCTTTACGACGAACTTCCTTCTTCGTTCTAACAACCACTGCTTTAGAGACTGTTCCTTTCTTTACGTTTCCGGAAGGGATAGCACTTTTAACGGTTACAACGATCTTGTCGCCTAATGATGCATAACGCTTACCGGTACCGCCCAATACACGGATCACTAAAACTTCTTTAGCTCCGCTGTTGTCGGCCACTGTTAGTCTTGATTCCTGTTGTACCATGTTACTTAGCCCTTTCTAAAATTTCAACTAATCTCCAATTTTTAGTTTTACTCAGCGGACGAGTTTCCATAATCAACACCGTATCGCCGATACCGCAGGTGTTTTGTTCGTCATGAGCCTTGAATTTGGTAGTTTTCTTTACGAACTTACCATAGATAGGGTGTTTTACTTTACGTTCAACAGCCACTACAATGGATTTATCCATTTTGTTGCTTACTACCAAGCCGATCCTTGTTTTTCTTAAATTTCTTTCCATTTTCGACTTAAATTATTGCGCTTCAGCGGCTGTTTCCTGTGCTTGTTTAGCTTCTGCATTTTTAATCGCAGAAAGTGCTGTATTTAAACGAGCAATTAACTTTCTAGCTGTTTTAATCCGAAGCGGATTCTCTATAGCAGAAACAGCATGAGCAAATTTCAACTTATTGAGGGCAGCCTTTTCTTCTGCGATACGGGCTACTAGTTCCTCTTTTGACAATTCTAAAATTTCTGAATTTTTCATTTGAATAATTCGTTTTAAAGTAATGGATCCACCTTTTAACAGGAATTATCCACCTTCTTATTTGTTGTTGTGTCTATTTAACCAATTTGTTTATGGCTTTTTCAAGCCAGTTAGTACGGGCCTGGTAACGGCAGGCCCGCCAACAAACGGCGGGCTAGACGATTTATGCTTCTACGTAATCTCTACGTATAACGAACTTGGTTTGTACCGGAAGCTTCTGAGCAGCTAAGCGCAAGGCTTCTTTCGCCACTTCCAAAGGAACCCCTTCTGCCTCAAATAACATGCGGCCCGGGCGAACAACTGCTACCCAATACTCGGGTGCACCCTTACCCTTACCCATACGAACCTCAGCAGGCTTCTTTGTAACGGGTTTATCGGGGAAGATACGGATCCAAACTTGACCTTCACGTTTCATATAACGGGTTACCGCAATACGAGCCGCTTCAATCTGACGGCTGGTAATCCATGCCGGTTCTAATGATTTTATACCGAAAGATCCGAAAGCCAGCTCAGCACCACGTCCGGCATTACCCTTCATGCGGCCTTTCTGCATCTTTCTGAACTTCGTTCTTTTTGGCTGTAACATTGTCTTTAATATGATTAAACAAGCTGTCTAATGACAGCATTCATGATACCTAAATTAGTTTTTTCCCTTAGGAGCTCCACCACGGTTGCCACCACGTCCGCCACGGCGATCGTTTCTTCCACCACTTCTGCGGTCGTTGCCACCTCTGTTACGATCTCCACCGCTAAAGTTGCTGGCACCTTCACCTCTACCTTTAACATTTCCTTGACCTACATTCGGAGATAAATCACGCTTACCGTATACTTCTCCTTTACAGATCCATACTTTAACACCTATTTTTCCATAAGTAGTATGGGCTTCTGCCAATGCATAATCAATGTCGGCACGGAAGGTGTGCAAAGGAATTCTTCCTTCTTTGTATTGCTCGGTACGAGCCATTTCCGCACCACCTAAACGACCAGAGCACATGATTTTGATACCCTCTGCGCCCATACGCATGGTAGAAGCGATTGTGGTTTTCATGGCGCGACGGAAAGAGATACGAGCCTCTAACTGCTTCGCTACTCCATCAGCTACCAATTGAGCATCTAATTCCGGACGTTTAATCTCAAAGATGTTGATCTGAACATCTTTCTTTGTAAGCTTCTTAAGCTCTTCTTTTATCTTATCAACTTCCTGACCGCCTTTACCGATAACGATGCCCGGACGAGCGGTATGGATAGTCACGGTAAGACGTTTCAATGTACGCTCGATAACAACTTTTGCTACGCCACCTTTAGCGATACGAACAGAAAGATATTTTCTGATCTTCTCATCTTCAACTAATTTATCGGAGTAGTTGTTGCCACCGAACCAGTTAGAATCCCAACCTTTGATGATTCCTAATCTGTTACCTATTGGATGTGCTTTTTGTCCCATTTCTCCTAATTAGTTTTGTGGTTCAGTAGTTTTGCTGTCAACAACAATGGTTACGTGGTTAGAACGCTTGCGGATTCTATAGCCACGACCTTGCGGTGCAGGTCTTAATCTTTTTAATTGACGGCCGCCTCCAACAGATACTTCTTTTACATAAAGTTCACTATCTTCAACGCGCTTATCTTCGTTGTTCGCTTCCCAATTCTTGATCGCTGATAACAACAGCTTCTCAACCCTTAGGGCAGCTTCTTTATTTGTATATTTCAGAATATACAATGCTTTCTCAACTTTTTCACCTCTGATAAGATCCACTACCAAACGCATCTTACGTGGAGACGTAGGGCAGTTTAATAATTTGGCAGTAGAAGCACCACCCTTCTGTGCCTGCTCTTTTCTTTCTCTTATCAGTACAGATTTTTTCTTCTTTACGTTATTTGTTGCTTCCATTGCCTATTATTTTTTCTTTTCAGCGTGACCTCTAAATGTTCTAGTTGGAGCAAACTCCCCCAATTTAT
The DNA here is from genome assembly GCF_054130995.1 of Olivibacter sp. SA151. NCBI lineage: Bacteria > Pseudomonadati > Bacteroidota > Sphingobacteriia > Sphingobacteriales > Sphingobacteriaceae > Olivibacter > Olivibacter sp. SA151. Next base: position 5,572,639 of record NZ_CP096391.1, read on the forward strand.
GGCCAACCATGTTCTCGGTTACATACACCGGAATAAATTTATTTCCGTTGTGAACTGCGAAGGTATGACCAACAAAATCAGGTGAAATCATAGATCTACGTGACCAAGTTTTAACAACTGATTTTTTATTGGTTTCATTCATAGAAAGAACTTTTCTTTCTAAGTTATGATCGATATAAGGACCTTTTTTAATTGAACGAGCCATTATTTTTTCCTTCTCTCAATGATGTAACGATTCGATGTTTTTTTCTTTGACCGAGTCTTGAAGCCTTTTGCTAACAAGCCCTTACGTGAGCGTGGATGACCTCCGGATGCTCTACCTTCACCACCACCCATAGGGTGATCTACCGGGTTCATAGCTACACCACGAACACGCGGACGGCGGCCCAACCAGCGTTTTCTACCTGCCTTACCTAACACTTGGTTAGCTTTTTCGGCATTCGAAACCGCCCCGATTGTAGCAACACAGGTTGATAAAATCATCCTGGTTTCGCCGGAAGGCAATTTAATGATCGCATATTTACCATCACGAGCAGAAAGCTGAGCATAAGTTCCGGCACTGCGCGCAATAGATCCACCCTGTCCCGGATTCAACTCGATATTGTGGATGATCGAACCTAGCGGAATATTTTTTAATGGTAATGTATTTCCTACTTCAGGGGCAACTTGTTCGCCGGCAACAATTGTCTGACCAACTTGTAAGCCCTCCGGAGCAATAATGTAACGTTTTTCGCCATCTACATAATGCAACAAAGCAATACGTGCTGTACGGTTTGGATCGTATTCTATAGTGGCTACTTTTGCGGGGATATCTTTTTTATCGCGTTTAAAATCTATCAATCGGTATGATTTCTTATGTCCCCCACCGAGATAACGCATAGTCATTTTACCGGTATTATTTCTACCTCCTGACTTTTTGATTTTAACGACTAATGATTTTTCAGGTACATTAGTTGTTACATCGCTATAGTCAGCTCCTACCCGAAAACGAGTACCTGGAGTAACCGGTTTGAATCTTTTAACTGCCATTTCTAATTATATAGTACTGTAAAAGTCAATAGTTTCACCATCTTTCAATGTAATGATGGCTTTCTTATATTTAGGAGCACGGCCCGAGATATTCCCTGCTTTTGTGTAACGGCTCTTGGTCTTTCCGCAAACAACCATGGTGTTTACAGACTCCACATTAACGCCGAACATTTGTTCAACTGCAGCTTTGATCTGTATCTTATTGGCTCTATGGTCCACCTTAAATGTATAGCGATTCAACTTTTCTGTTAAAAGTGCCGCTTTTTCTGTTAATACGGGTTTCTTAATAATCTCCATGTTACTTGGCAAATGCCTCCTCCAATGTTTTAACAGTCTCGGTAGTCAACAAAAGTTTACCTGCATTTAATACGTCGTAGGTATTAATATCAGCTGCAGTAATCACTTTTGTTTTTTTCAAGTTTCTGCTAGATAAATAAACATTCTTGTTCAAAGCCGGTAAAACCAATAGGGTTTTCTCGTTCGCTACGTTTAAGTCGTTCACAAGCTTCACATAGTTTTTAGTTTTGATAGAATCGAAATTCACTTCATCCAAAACTACAATGTTGTTCTCTTGTGCTTTGTAACTTAAAGCAGATTTACGAGCTAAAGCTTTTAACTTTTTGTTCAATTTGAAGCTGTAATCACGGGGTTGAGGACCAAAGATACGGCCACCACCGTTGAACAAGGGTGACTTAATACTACCGGCACGGGCTCCACCAGTACCTTTTTGTTTGTGTAATTTGCGGGTAGAACCGGCAATCTCGTTACGTTGCTTAGATTTGTGTGTACCTTGACGTTGGTTAGCCAAGTACTGCTTAACATCTAAATAGATAGCGTGATCGTTGGGGGTTACACCGAATACCGCTTCAGGAAGTTGCACCTTGGCACCTGTTTCTTTACCTGAAATGTTTAAAACTTGTACTTCCATCTTCTTATTTATCTACGATTACGTAAGAACCCTTTGCACCCGGAACCGAACCGCTAACAACTAGCAAGTTTTTCTCTGGGTACACTTTCAACACTTGTAAGTTTTGAACCTTAACGCGGTCGCCACCTGTGCGGCCGGCCATACGCATACCCTTGAATACGCGAGAAGGCCAAGATGAAGCACCTAATGAACCCGGTGCACGCATACGGTTGTGCTGACCATGGGTTTGGCCACCTACACCACCGAAGCCGTGACGTTTCACAACGCCCTGGAAACCTTTACCTTTAGAAGTACCTACTACATCGATATAATCGCCTTCAGCGAATATATCAACTGTAACAACATCTCCAAGATTTTTCTCCTCAGGGAAAACCTCAAATTCTACCAACTTACGCTTAGGCGTTGTATTTGCTTTCGCAAAGTGCCCTTTCAATGATGCGGTCGTGTTCTTCTCTTTCTTTTCGTCGAAAGCCAGCTGGATTGCTGTATAACCGTCATTTTCTACCGTGCGTATCTGCGTTACCACGCACGGGCCAGCTTCGATTACCGTACAAGGAATATTTTTTCCTTCGGCATCGAAAATGCTGGTCATTCCTACTTTTTTACCAATGATTCCTGACATTTTATTTAATTTCTATTTTTGTCCATCGAAGCAGTAGGGCTTCGTTCAAGACATACTAATCCCACAAAGGGACGGCAAAGATAGAAAACTTCCTTTAACTATCAAATACTTAGCGAATTATTTTTTTAATTTTCTTGATGCGGGGAGCACCTTATTCGCTCTAGAAATTTTTTTTATTGAAATGATCTTAGCCATCAAAGGCCTTCACTTGCCTCTTTTTGCTTGCTTTTACCCCTTAACATCTCAATGAGAGGCGGCAATAGCGACAGCAGAATAATCGCAAATATCACATAGGTGAAGTTATTCTTTATAACGGGCAATCCACCAAAATAGTATCCTAAAAACAGAAAAGACGCTACCCAAAGGCAACCGCCCACTACGTTGTACGAAGCAAACTTGCCATAACTCATCGTGCCGATGCCTGCAACAAAGGGTGCAAAGGTTCTTACAATAGGAATAAAACGAGCATAAATAATGGTTTTACCGCCATGCTTAATATAGAAGCGTTGCGTTTTCTCCAAATACTCCTTTTTTAAAAGTTTATACTTTCCACTAAAGGCAACCGGACCTACATATTTACCTATATGGTAATTAACCAAGTCGCCCAATACAGCGGCAATGATCAGCAGTACACACATCAGGAAAATATTCAAGTCCGTATCCGGTTTAGCAACAATCGCCCCCGCTGCAAAAAGCAAGGAATCGCCGGGCAGAAAGGGTGTTACCACCAAACCGGTTTCTGCAAAAATAATTAAGAAGAGTATTAGGTACGTCCACGTCTGGTACTCATTGACAATCTCTACGAGGTGCTTGTCGATATGCAGGATGAAATCAATGATTGAGCTAATTACTTCCACGTATTCTTCTTTTTTCCGAAATGACTAAATTATCCTTGACTGTTCAGCATAACCGGCATCACCAGCATGAGTATGTTTTCATTTTCTTCCTCTACCGCAGGCAATAACAGACCGGCACGGTTTGGTGTACTCATCTCAAGGACAACTTCTTCACACTCCAGATTGCTAAGCATTTCGATTAAAAACTTGGCGTTGAAGCCGATCTCCGTATCCTCTCCCTCATATTGACAGCTTAAGCGTTCATGTGCTTCGTTGGCAAAATCCAGGTCCTCTGAAGAAATATTGAGCTCGCTACCGGTTATTCTTAAACGTACCTGATGCGTCGTTTTATTAGCAAAAATGACAACCCGTCGAAGTGAGTTCAGCAACAACAAGCGATCAATCGTTAATTTATTGGGGTTTACCTGCGGAATGACTGCTTCGTAATCCGGATAACGTTCATCGATCAGGCGACAAATTAAATGGATATTACCGAATTTAAAGAAAGCACTGGTATTGTTATATTCAACAGCAACATCAACATCTTCTGAAGGTAAAGAGCTTTTTAGTAAAGTCAGTGCCTTCTTTGGAAGAATCATGGATGTTATCTGCTCTGATTTAACGTCTGCTCGACGGTAACGTACGAGCTTGTGGGCGTCAGTAGAAACAAAGGTTGTATTTTGGGGTGTTAGCTGGCAAAGCACACCGGTCATCGCCGGCCGTAGCTCATCGTTGCTTACAGCAAAAATCGTTTTACTGATTGCCTCCGATAAAACAGACGCCGGAATACGGACGGTAGACGGGTTTTCGACAACGGGGATTTTCGGAAAATCATCGGCATTTTCGCCACTCAATTTATACTTTCCATCACCGGCGCTGATTTCGATCGCAAAAGTCTGTGTATCGACTGAAAATGCAATCGGTTGGTCCGGCAGTGTTTTCAAGGTTTCGATTAAGATCTTAGCGGGAACGGCAACCTTACCTTCTTCTTTCGACTCTACCTGTAAAGAGGTTATCATGCTCGTTTGCAGGTCAGTAGCCGAAATTGTAAGCGAATTATCTTTTATCTCAAACAGAAAATTCTCTAATATTGGCAACACAGTGCTGCTACTTGATGCACCATTTACGGCTTGTAATTGTTTAAGTAAAGTTGAAGTTGAAACGATGAATCTCATATCTGTCAAATATAACGGCAATGATAATAAAAAGAATGGAGAAAGTTAAAAAAAGTTATGAGTTGTCCCGTCCGCTCATCATATTCATCTTGATGTACTCACTTGGGCGAACACCAATTATTTTTTGAAATGTATTGCTGAAGGTGGGTAAGCTACTATAGCCTACTTTAGATGCAACCTCATTAATGGATAATGACTTCTCCAACAGGAGTTGGAGGGCTTTCAACATGCGTAAAGCGGTTAAATACTGAATAAAGGACATACCTAAGTCCTTTTGAAAGAGCCGCGAGAGCGAACGCGGGCTGAAACCAAACCCGGTGGCCAAATCGTTGAATAAAAAATCCTTACCCAAGTTCTCCTCTAAATACACCGTAACTTCTTTCAGGCGCTTATTTTTGGCTAAAGGCAACGATAAGGGCAGCGAAAAGTTACTGATCTGTGGCAGTAGTACCTTAAAAGCATCCACAATTGTATAGGCTGTTCTATCTTGTGGGTCGATATGTCCGGTCCATCGATGCGTGAACAGCATAAGTTCCAATAGCAAATCGTTTACCGGATGGATACTGGTATTAAAATAGAAAGCATCGTCAGTGGCGTAAATCGGAAAATAGAGATTTCGCATAATCACTTCAGGCGAGCTCGGATGAATGCTGTGTTCCACGCCGGGGGCAATCCACATATAGTGTCTGGCAGGAAGGAAATACGATTTTTCTTGGGTTTTCACAAATACAACGCCCCCTTCGGTATACAAAAATTGTCCCTTTTTGTGATGATGGCTGGGTATAAATTTCTCACCCATCTGGTTATGATAACAATATATACTGTCTTCTTTTTTATCTACGTCTGTGATGTAATATTTTTCGCCTGTCATACTGATTGATCACGAAGGTACAGAACAAATATAACAAACACATCTTTTTTGGCTACCCTCGATAAATCTATGTCTACCAAAAATAAACAGGACGATCGTAAAAATGGTATAATTGTAATATTTTAAACGCTTGGGGCTAAATTATTATTTCCTAAATAAACAAATAACTATGCATACCGATAGAATAAGAAACACCTCTTTGTTGGATCGGGTAAAAGAGGTAAGCGAAGTATTGGATTTATTTCAAGATGGGATGGTGATAGCCTCCAGCGGCTTCACCAAAGCAGGCGACAGTAAGGTTATTCTTCCCGCTTTGGCAGCGAACAACACCTCACGTCCTATAAAAATCACACTGATTACCGGTGCGTCTTTGGGTCACGAAACAGATGCTAAACTCACAGAAGCGGGTGTCTTGGCTCGGCGCATGCCTTTTCAGGTAGATAAGGTATTACGGAAAGCCATCAACCGGGGCGACGTATTATTTGTGGATCAAAACTTGAGTGAAACCAGCGAAATGCTGTTAGATCATCATCTCCCGGAGATTGACATCGCAATTATTGAAGCAGCCTATATTACCGCTGAAGGCGGAATTGTGCCCACCACTTCTGTTGGTAACTCACCCATTTTTGCCGATAAAGCAAAAAAGGTGATCATTGAGATTAATACAGCCGTACAAACAAATGTACATGGCTTACATGATATTTACCTTCCTGAGGCCTATCCCAATCGTAAAGCCATTGAGATTTTTCGACCGAACGATCGCATTGGATCCGCTGTTATCAACGTCGAGCCCGAGAAAATTGCAGCCATTGTATTGAGTCATCAACAAGATAGCCCTGCCGATATTGCAGTAATTGATGATAAAACTGCTGCTATTGCTCATCATTTAATCGACTTCTTTACCGAGGAAGTAAAAAACGGTCGTTTGTCAAAATCGCTGCGTCCTTTACAGGCAGGCATTGGTAAGGTAGCTAATGCCGTGCTTACAGGACTCGCGGAAAGCGACTTTGAAGGGCTCACCATGTTCTCGGAAGTATTGCAAGACAGTGCTTTTGATTTAATTGATGCAGGCAAACTTACCTTTGCTTCCGCAGCTTCCATTACCGTATCCGCAGCGTGCTACCAACGGGTTTTTGACAATCTTGAAAAATACAAAGACAAGGTGGTATTGCGCCCACAGAGCATTAGCAATGCCCCGGAAGTTATCCGACGCTTGGGCATCATCGGCATCAATACGGCTATTGAATTCGACATCTATGGCAATGTAAATTCTTCGCATATTGCGGGAACACAGATGATGAACGGCATCGGAGGTTCGGGCGATTTTGCCCGCAATGCGCATATTAGCATATTTGTCACGCAAGCGGCCTCTAAAGAAAATAAAATCTCCCATGTGTTGCCGATGGTAACGCATGTCGACCACAATGAACATAATGTAGATGTTGTGGTAACCGATATAGGTTATGCCGACCTACGAGGCCTAGCGCCACGAGAGCGAGCACTTAAGATTATTGGAAACTGCGTGCACCCGGATTATAAAGAAGAGTTGCAATCTTACTTTGATCGCGCCGTCGCCGAAATTGGTGGTCAAACACCCCATCTCTTGGATGAAGCTTTCTTATGGCATAAACGATTCAGGGAAAACGGCTCCATGAAAGCTCGTTAATTACAGCGGAGCTGTCTTCCCGATACACAGAAGCAGCTCTGATTCAAGAAAGCGGAAACACTGCTCCATTTAATCGGCGTATTTCCGCTTCCGTATCCAGTGCTGTAATAGGCCAAAAAGAAATAGCAGCAATAGCGGTCCTCCTACATTGAGTATTTGCCAAAAAAGTTTATCATTCTTGATGAGCAACTTATCCAACAAACGAAGTTTCACTTCTTTTTCACGTAAGGCAATAATTCCGCTTTCATCATTTAAATAATCAACCATATTCAGCAGTAAGGTCTTATTGCCATACTGCTGTTGTGTAGCGCGGTCCCAACCTAAGCTATAGGGCATACGTTCTTGTTGATTGATCTCATTTTTAAGTATGTTACCGTCCGACAACACAATCATCTTACCGGACAATTGCGGGCTTTGCTGCCGATAGCTGAATGTATCAACAAGCGGTTCGGGAACGGGTCTGTTTTTAAACACTGAAGGAAACGCTCCTTCCAGTACCACGCCCACAGGATAGCCGGTACTCCTAAAATCTTCCGGCTTCGGATTTTGTGAAACCATATCGAGCGAAATTAGCGTCGGTACATTAAGCGCCTTACTAAAGGGAGACGAACGCAGGATAATCTCTTTCTTGATATTGGTGGCCGGCAATGTGTCAACCGTTCCCGAAAATTCACTACGTATGCCATCAATATTCTTTATAATTGGATGGGTAGCCTTCGGCACCAAAATAGGATAAAACAACCAGGGAACAAGCTGAAATTGATCGGCCCCTCCTACTTCACCGACCCGAAGCGGAATCTGTGCGCAATTGAGATCAGCTATCAAATTATAGTTCAACCGCACACCGTATTTAAAGAGCATGTCATCTAAATTGAGCGACCGGGCTACTGCCACTTGATTGCCTGAGTTCCGCATACTGTCCAATTCGACCTGCGTCTGATTAACGGCCCACAAGACCTTGCCACCATGTTGCACAAAATAGTCAATTTTAAATTTATGAAGCTCGGGAAAAGCCTTTTGTGGCTTGGCTACCACCATCACCTTGATCTGTTTTAACGTTTCGAAAGAAATCGAATCTAAATTTAACCGGCCCACCTGATAGGTGATTCCCAAACTATGCATTGCATCATAAACCTGTAGATCGTTCAGCTCACCATGCCCTTCAGTGAAAGCGACTATCGGCTTTCCACCGGAAGTTATTTTCTTAATACCGTTGATGAACGTGTACTCCAGATTCTGAACAGAATTATTCAATACATCTTCGGGATTAATAAATCGATTATTCTGCAAAAGCTGCACCGGTAGTTCCTCATCACCATACATCAATACCGCTACGGGGAAAATCGTTTTCTGCGACAACCCCTCGCTTGTTTTGACACTGAGATTGGTAGGCTCTATACCACGTGCAGCCAAAGCCTCTACATACGATTGTTCTTGTCCGCCGCTTTCGCTCAACGGGTTGATAAAAGTATATTTGATTTGCCCTCCTGCATAGGCTTTTAGATCGGCCAACATATCTTTAGTAGCTCCTTTTAGCCGTTGGAATCCGGCAGGTAATTCGCCCTCTAAAAAGACAACTACGCGAAGGTCGTCCGTTAATGACCGCAACACATCTTTGGAAACCTCTGATAGCGTATACCTTTTTTCGCTGGTAAAATCTAGCCTGAAAAAATTATAATTGGCAAGAAAATTGACACCCAACAAAGCAACAAGTAGTAAAATGATTCCCTTCAGCTGCCCCCAAACTGTTTTTCTGCCTCTTTCGATAAAGAGATAGGTCAGTAAGAGAAATAGGGCGCTGAAACTTATAAAAAAGCAAAAATCGCGGAGATCGAGTACCCCACGACTAACCGAATCGTAATGAGTGAGTATGCCTAAATAGGTAAAGGCTTCCGAGAGGGCGCTATCGACAAACAAAGTGGATAAATAATCAAACCCGATAAAGAGGGTGAAACACAAAAAGGCGCTTAGCAAAAAGGCGACTACCGCGTTGGTGCAAACGGCTGAGATCAAGATTCCAATCGCGCAAAATGCAGCTCCCAGCAAGAAGAGTCCGATATAGGAACCAATAACGGCCCCGGTATCGATATTGCCAACCGGAGCACCTAAATAATAAATGCTTATATAATATACACCGGTTGGTAAAATGGCCATAGTGACAATAAGTAAACAGCTTGCATATTTAGCGAGGATGAGCTGCCAATAACTTATGGGCTTTGTCATCAACCATTCGTAGGTACCCTCTTCCCGCTCTCCTGCAATAGCCCGCATGGTAATGGCGGGGATCAGAAACATAAAGATATAGGGAGCTATAGAAAAAAAACCGGTTAGGGTGGCATATCCATATTCCGGAACGCTCGTTTCGGGAAAGACCCAAAGAAAGAGACCTGATACCACTAAAAAAAGTGCAATGGTTAAATAGCCAACGAGTGAATGAAAAAAAGTAGAAACGTCTTTTATCAGAATGCTGAACACGGATTCACGATTTATTTGTAGGTCTCGAAGTTACAAAAAAGCGCTAAAAACGGGAATGTGGTCGAAATTAAAAACAAAAAAGAGGAAGCCCGTGGTTCGGAGCCTCCTCTTCTTGTTCATGTTAAGTGCTTTTTATCGGTTACCTTGTCCGGGAAGATAAATTTGGAAACCCAAATTAAACCCTAAACCATTTTGTGCCTGAGCGCTCGCATTGTTGGCCTTCGAATAATTATACCCTACAACTGCTTCCAATGCAACACTTCTCGTAATAAAGTGCGCATAACCTAAACCAACGCCGGCAGCAAAGGTTACATCACTTCCGTTATTAGCCCCTGCAATACCTACTTCTCCCTGACCAAAGAAACGTCCGGTAGCAGACGAACCTTCCGGGAAAAAGTAGCGAACAAAGGGAGCTACTCCATAAGTCCAAATATCATCAGCATCTTTTACCGACTGGAATCCACCATTGAGTGATAAACCAATAGCTATACCGTCAGAAACAAAATAACCGGCTCGCGGGTTAATATTGACATTGAAAGATTCGCCTTCAAAACTATAGCCCATGGATCCTAAGCTTCCGCCAACCATCCAGTTACCTTTCTGTATAGGAACCATACCTACACTTTCAGACATCTGTGGCTTGTTTACGTCCACGTTTTGGGCTTTTAACCCTAGGAAACTTCCTAATACTAATGCAGAGAATAAAAATACACGCTTCATAGTTTTCAATTGTTAATTATCTAATTTGTTAATTGTTACTAGGTAATTAACATAAAACATGCCATAATGTTTTTTTGAAAACCGTTCGCTTTAAAAATATTATTTGGTCAAATCGTAAAACACTTGCTCTAAGTTCTTGTTTTCGAACATCTCAGGCCTTTTTTCAATTGAAAAGTTTCCTACTAGCTTTCCTTTATTAATAAAAATTACCTCTTGGCAAATGGCCTCTACTTCCTGCATTATGTGTGTGGATAAGACTACAACCTTTTCCTGCCCCAATAAACGGATCAAATTTCTGATTTCATGCAATTGGTTTGGATCCAACCCCGCCGTCGGCTCATCCAAAATTAACACGGGTGGATTATGCAATAAGGTTTGCGCAATCCCCAAACGCTGCTTATATCCCTTCGACAACTGTTTGATTTTTTTCTGCTGCTCGTCTCCTAAACCTACCATATCAATAACTTCTTCTATACGTTTAGATAAGTTAGGTAAGCGATATAGCTTCCCGGTATATTGTAAGCTCTCGCGAACATACATACTTCCATATAAAGGGTTATTTTCCGGCAGATAGCCTAGTAAACGTTTTGCTTCATATTCTTTTTCCTGCACATCGATCCCGTGAATGCTTACACTTCCTGTAGAAGGCCTGATAAATCCGGTAATCATTTTCATTGTAGTCGATTTCCCGGCCCCATTGGGACCTAAAAATCCAACGACCTTTGCTTCCTCGATACCGAAGGAGATATCATTGACGGCTACTTGATTTCCAAATGTTTTGGTGAGGTTCTTGACCGCTAGCAACATAGCAACTAAATTTTCAGTTATCAATAAGCCCGAATCTGATGATCTTTACGGTATTTTGCCAGTTGCACGCCTGCTTCATTATGCCGATCGGTGGATAAAATATCGGCACCTCGTTCTATAAGTTGATAGTAAAGGCCATCACCCCGACTTTCCGCCCGTTTATCCAAGTTGCCCATAGTTCCTAATATACACATAATCCCGTGCTCATGCAATCGCTTATATAAGGATGGCTCGGGCTCACTGACGCCTACAAAGGCGAGCAATCTGTTATCGGGAATACCGTAATCGTTCAATCGCAACAAATCATCCATCTTTCGGATACTGGCCGATATCATCAAATCAGGAGCCAGTTGATGTACCTGAGCCGCTTGGGTGGCATTGTAGGTGATGATAACGGAGTAAGAGGCCGCCTGATGACGCTTGACAGCGTCCACTACCAAATCCATCGGCACGCCTCTTTTTATATCCAACGTAAAGATTACTTTTCCCTTTCCCCACTTCAACACATCATCCAGTGTAGGAATTTTAAAGGATGTAACCTTACCTTCATTGTCTTTTAATTTTAGTGCCTTAAGTTCGGCCAAGGTATGATTGCTAAGCAACCCCTTGCCCGTCGTTGTACGATCTAGTTTATCATCGTGCATCATCACCAAAACGGAGTCTTTCGTTAACGCAATATCACATTCGATGATTAGCGGTTGTTTATTAGCACTATGTTGAAATGTTTCAATGGCATTTTCAGGATATCCCGGCTCGGGCCCACCGCGGTGTGCACTAACAAGGGGTACACGTCGATCACTATAGGTCATAAACCTATACAAGTCCTCAACTGAAGAAAGTGCTATTTTAGAAGCCTCACTGTAACCGTTGCCTGTCGCCTCCGTTAATGAGCAAGCGCTTATACCGATGCTCAGTAACCATAATAAACTTAAATATAACCGCTTCATGAAATTTTGTGATGCTGCTCGATTTGATCCTACAAAGCTATTGACAAACACCTTGTAAAACAACACTTCGCTTTCTTTTCTTATAATATGAACGCCATATTCTTATAAAACAAAAAAGTGTTTCCTATCTGAAGGGCTTAAAGGAATTAAAGCGATTTCCCGGATAGGAATTTAATTTATAGCGAAAAATAAAAGAATTTTGTATAGGTTTGTCTCTGCTATGGAAAACGACAAGAGAACGATAGCTCAACCTGTTAAAATCCGTTTAAATTTATTTCAAAAGAAATAAGAGCTGTCGCTTTAACAGCTCGTTTCGACGCTTATATAAAAAGGTAAGAATGAAGACTAACGACGAACTTTTTAAAAATGTTATATCACATGCAAAGGAATATGGTTTTGTATTCCCTTCCAGTGAAATCTACGATGGTTTAAGTGCCGTGTACGATTACGGCCAATTAGGGGCTGAGTTGAAAAACAATATTAAAACCTATTGGTGGAAGGCTATGGTGCAGTTAAATGAGAATATTGTAGGGATAGATTCGGCTATTTTTATGCATCCTAAAATATGGAAAGCTTCCGGCCATGTTGATGGTTTTAACGATCCGATGATTGATAACAAAGATTCAAAAAAAACGTTACCGGGCAGATCAGCTAATTGAAGATAAAATAGCACGGTATGAAAAGGATGGTAAAACCGATAAAGCGGCGAAGCTCCAAGCCGATCTAGATGCTGCCTTAAACAGCGATGATTTAGGTCGACTAAAATCCATCATTGAAGAACATGAGATTGCCTGCCCCGTTTCGGGAACGAAAAACTGGACCGAGGTCCGTCAGTTTAATTTAATGTTCAGTACGCAAATGGGTGCTATGGCCGATGGGTCGGAGGAGGTGTATCTTCGCCCGGAAACCGCGCAAGGTATTTTCGTCAATTTTCTGAATGTACAGAAAACCGGTAGGATGAAGATTCCTTTTGGTATCGCTCAAATCGGAAAAGCCTTCCGAAATGAAGTAATTGCTCGCCAGTTTATCATGCGTATGCGTGAATTTGAGCAAATGGAAATGCAATTTTTCGTTCGCCCGGGCACCGAGCTTGAGTGGTATAACCAATGGAAGGAAACACGTTTAAAGTGGCATTTAGCTTTAAAGCCGAATCCTTCGAAATACCGTTATCATGACCATGTAAAATTAGCACATTATGCCAATGCCGCAGTTGATATTGAATATGAATTCCCGTTCGGTTTCAAAGAAGTGGAAGGCATTCATTCCCGGACCGACTTTGATTTAAGTCAACATCAAACTTTTTCGGGAAAGAAACTGCAATATTTTGATCCGGAGATTAACCAGAATTATGTTCCTTATGTTATTGAAACTTCCATTGGTTTGGATCGTATGTTCTTAACCGTCCTTTGTAACGCTTATGAAGAGGAAGATTTGAGCACAGATGAAAAGCAGGATTCCCGCTCTGTATTACATCTTCATCCCGCGCTTGCCCCTATTAAAGCGGCGGTATTTCCTTTGACAAAAAAAGATGGCTTGCCTGAAAAAGCGAGGGAGGTGATGGATTTACTCAAAATCGACTATAATATTATTTACGAGGAGAAAGATGCGATCGGCAAACGCTATCGTCGGCAAGATGCGATTGGTACACCAATCTGTATTACGGTAGATCATCAAAGTCTGCAAGATGATACTGTTACTATTCGGCATCGCGACAGCATGGAACAAGAGCGTGTAGCCATCAAAGACCTTGAAAAGTTATTGGACGGTATTGTTGGATGGAAACCTTTGCTACAAAGTTTGCTATAATATAATAGGCGTTCATAAAAAAAGCGTCCGTTTCAGTGCTGAAACGGACGCTTTTTTTATAAGAAGAAAATTTATTTTTTAACTTCTTCTACCATGGTTTCTTCGGTGCTTTTGTGCTGATCAATAGGCCGAATAATCAGACGTAAACTTGGATTATTTGTTAAGAACGACCAGAACCAGCCGGTTACCAGCTTTATTTTATTGCGGAATCCGGCAATCGGTATAATGTGAATAAACAACCAAGTTAACCAGGCAAACCAACCGGTGAATGTAAATTTAGGCAAATCTACTACTGCTTTATTCTTGGTGATAATCGCCATGCTGCCTTTATCATTGTATTTAAATGCCTTCAAGGGCCGCTTTTCAACCATATTAACAAGGTTTTCTGCGAGCAGTTTTCCCTGTTGAATAGCAACTTGTGCCAATTGCGGGTGCCCATTAGGGAACGCACTATCCGTTGTTTGCAAACAGATATCTCCGATAGCGAACACGTTATCCAAGCCTTTTACCCGGTTATATTCGTCCACCAAAATTCTTCTACCACGGCCAATCGCCTCTTTCGGTAAACCAGGTGCTTCTTTTGCAATGACACCTGATGACCAGATCAATGTATCGGTAGCTATACTTGTTCCGTCAGCGAACAACACCTTTCCGTCTACGTAGTCTTTTACACCGGTGTTCAACTTTACTTCCACACCCATATCGCGCAGCACATCTAAAGCTTCTTGTTGTGACTTCTTACTCATCGGTCCTAATAACGTTGGCGCCATATCAACTAATACAATCCGCATTTTGCCATTCGGAGAAAATTCAGGGTACTCTTTCGCCAAAATTTTCTTATTCATATAAGCTAACATACCCGCCAACTCAACCCCGGTTGGACCGCCTCCTGAAATAACGATTGTTGAAAACTTCTCACGTTCTTCATCATCATGTTCTTGGGCAGCACGCTCGCCATTGCGCAAAATGTGATTACGAAGATTGATCGCGTCGTCAATTGTTTTCATCGGTACGGCATGCTTCTCTACGTTGGCCATACCGAAATAGTTAGTTTCGGTTCCCATTGCCAACACCAAGTAGTCATAAGACACTTTGCCTGACGTAGTGGTCACCACCTGGTTTTGGGTATCAATATATTCCAATCCTCCATAATGAAATCGAAAGTTGCGCGCACTACTGAACATTTTTCGAAACGGATAAGTAATAATCGATGTTTCAATAAAAGCAGTCGCTACCTGATAAATTAGGGGAGGAAAGAAATGATAGTTATTTTTATCTATCAATGTAATGTTCAGGCTGCCGTCCTTTGACAATTGCTTGGCCAAATTCATCCCAGCAAAACCACCGCCAACGATTACAATATTCATAATATTAATTTTAAATGCCGATTCTTAAACGATGCGCAAAAGTGACAATTTTTAAGATGCTACGCAAAATTATCTACCTTTTTTATCGTCAAAAATACACGGACAAATATAGCATTAAATTTCAACAATAGTGTACAACAAACACTAAGAAAATAAAACGATATTCCGCGCAAATACTTGATGGACAAAATCCATTGTTTTAAGCTAACAATTGGCCTTTTGTATTGTTTCGAGTGACACATATTCCACTATCGTGGCAGTCCGTGATCTCGACCGCAACGAAGTGTAATGGAAAGATTGATACGGACTGGCCACATATCGATGTCTTGGCCCCCTGCCCTTCATCCAGCGCACTCTTCTCGACATAATGATTTGGAAAAGTGCTATTTTTTTCCTTCTGAAAATGAGCCTTCTAATTGATCAATTCGCTATGAGAAGCACAAAAAACAAAAAAATCGTTTGACAATTTAAAACATTACCCTATATTTGCATCGCAGTTCACAAAAGGACAATATTTGTGGACCGTAATAGCCAGAAAGCACTCCTGAATAGCTCAGCTGGTTAGAGCATCTGACTGTTAATCAGAGGGTCGCTGGTTCGAGCCCAGCTTCAGGAGCAAACCCCGTAAGTTTACGGGGTTTTTTTGTTTACATAGGTTACAAACAATAGTATGAGCTTGATCATCCTCGGGTCCGTGGCTTTCGATGCCCTGGAAACTCCTTTTGGTAAAACTGATAAAATTGTCGGCGGTGCTGCCAGTTATGCAGCTCTTGCAGCTTCCTATCTTTACGATGATGTTAAGATAATCAGTGTAGTTGGTGAAGATTTTGGCCAGGGCAACCTCGAAAAATTCACTGATAAACATATTGATATTTCAGGGATCCAGATCAAAGCGGGAGAAAAGTCATTCTTCTGGTCGGGAAAGTACCATAACGACATGAATACACGTGATACCCTTGTTACGGAGCTGAATGTTTTAGGCGACTTTGACCCCATCATACCGAGCAGTTACCAAATGGCCGAATACATCCTATTAGGCAATTTAAGTCCACAGGTTCAACTCACCGCGCTTGAACGGTTGACAAGGCGGCCCAAGCTCGTGGTTATGGACACCATGAACTTCTGGATGAACATTGCGCTTGACGACCTGAAAAAAGTACTTGGTCAAGTGGATGTGTTAACGATAAACGACGAAGAGGCCCGTCAGCTATCCGGTCAATATTCATTAGTCAAAGCTGCTGAACTCATTTTGAATATGGGACCAAAATATTTGATTATTAAAAAAGGTGAACATGGCGCTCTTTTATTTGGCGAAAACAGCATATTCGCTGCTCCTGCCCTCCCGTTAGCAGAAGTTTTTGATCCAACCGGTGCCGGCGACACCTTCGCAGGTGGATTTATTGGTTATTTAGCCAATAAGGGTTTTATTAATTTTGAAAGCATGAAAGCTGCCGTGATTTACGGTTCTGCATTAGCTTCCTTTTGCGTAGAAAAGTTCGGAACCGAACGGATCGAATCGCTCAGTGCACAGGAGATTCACGAACGGGTTCAAACATTCAGCACCCTTACGTCATTTATTATTTAATATAAGGATAGAAACTACCTACTGAGTAGCTAGCTCAAGGTTTCAGTATAGGCGATAATTTTCGGATTCTCAACGGTTATCAATCCTCGAGCATTCCAACTACCTCAAAACGCTCAAAGACCAGGGCTGTGTGTGGGGCAGCTGTCAACTCTTCCGTCAAATCCTGACCCGCCCAATGTTCATAATGGGTTCCGTTTCGCCACAGATGACTGTCTGTCACATCGTAAATCTTGCCTTTGAAAGCTATCCAAATTTCATCCCTATCCTGTCCATTTCGTTTGGCAAGCTGCGCTTTGCTATATGTTTGCATAAAGGTATTTTCGAATTCAAAAATACGCATAATATTACTTTGGTATCATCCCGTGATATTTTATTATGTTCTTTATGCTTGATTATGTTCTTTATGCTTGACCATAAAGAACCAAACAGTCAAGGCTGCATGTACTTTCGCTAAAGATTTAGGCCCAAAGCTCAATCCTGCGGAGCCGCTCCCGCACGCTAGGCCACCCTTCGCTTCTTCACATGATTTTTTACCCGCGGCTATCCTAAATCTTTTTGATGCTCAATTTCATGAGGCCACAGTTTCTCCGCTCGAAAGCCCCGTGTAAGCACGGCCGTTCCGAAGTGCGTCTGTGGCCTAGTCTGTGAAGGCAGCAACCGGCAGCTCCGGATGCCCCTTCACTGGATATCGAGCGAAGCTTATCGGATTAAGTGAATCGACGAACGAAGGGTGGGATCTTTGTGCGAAAGGGTGGCTCCGATTCACGGATGGGCATCGGACAACGGGTTGCAACGGAATAGACAAGCCGAGCACTTTGGCTACTTTGGTGTCTCAAAGTAGCTAAAAATAATCCTAAATCTTTTTGACGCTCAGTTTCATGAGGTCGTTGTTCCCTGCGCGCTAGAGCCCCGTGTGATTTCATTACGCACATCCGGTAACCGGACAACTCCTGCCTACCAGCAGGCACAACCAATAACAAATAACGAGTAACCAATAACTAAACGGGCAACTAATAACCAACCACGCCGCAAAAGCTAAAACAATTAAGCGGTAGCATAAAGGGGGAAATTTTAACTAGAAAGAAACACGCTTCCAAAAACAAAGGGGAAACCACATTAAAAAGAACTCGGCTTCCCCTTTGCGCATGTGGCTAAAAAATGTTTTTCTAAATAATCGCAGCAGCGTAGGCGTGCGACTTATCTCTTGATTGATAAGGCTTTAACGACTTTTTCAATGTTTTACGAGCTACGTGTATCCGGGTTTTCACCGTACCGATAGGTATATCTAGGTGGTCTGCAATCTCATGATATTTATACCCTTCAAAATACATCGTAAAGGGGACATAATAATCATCGGAAAGATTGGTCATGGCATGTTTGATGTCATCCATTACGAACTTATTTTCTCCATTATTACCAGTGGCACTATAGGCTAAATTGGCTGAAGAAATTTCATCAGACTTCGTAACAAAGGTGCTGATTTTTACAAATCGGCGGTAATTATTAATGAAGGTATTCTTCATAATAGTGTACAGCCAACCTTTCAAATTAGTGCCTTCTTTGAACTTCTCATAATAAGTAATTGCCTTGAGCACAGTATCCTGAACTAAATCATTTGCGTCCTCGTCATCATGGGTAAAGTGTAATGCATACATTTTCAACGAGTCCGACTGCTGGGTTACCATGGTGTTAAATTCTAGCTTTGTCATACTGTTTAGGGTTTGTGGAAACAAGGCTTTCCTTGTTACCGAGTTTAATACAATCGCATTTTAAATAGCTTAATTATTTATAATACCTTAACGACTATATCAATACAACTATCTCGCCAAAACAATGACAAAGTTTCAAAAGAAAATAATTTTTAATGAATAGTTAATTTTTACTTAAACCCCAATGACGTTTACTTCTCGCTCTAGGCAAACACCGAAACGTTTTTTCACACTTTCGATAATGGTTTCGGACAGCTTATAAATCTCTAAACCTGTGGCGTTTCCGTGGTTAACAAGCACTAAAGCTTGATTTTTCCAAGTACCAACATTTCCCACTACCTTTCCTTTCCATCCACATTGTTCAATAAGCCAACCCGCGGCAAGCTTATATTGATTCAATCCAAAAGGATAGTAAACAATGTCTACAAAATCAGACACTAAGGTCCTAAAAGTGTCCTCAGATACAACAGGATTCTTAAAAAAGGATCCTGCATTTCCGATTGTACTTGGATCCGGTAACTTGCTCTGCCTAATGGAAGATACTACCGCCGAAATCTCTTTGATAGTCGGTTGCGCAATCCCCCGTCTATTTAGTTCTTCATTAATTGCCCCATATGTTGTATTGAGTTTAGACTGCTTCGACAATAAAAGGTTTACTTCTGTAATAATATATTTTCCTTTCAACGCACCTTTAAATATACTTTCTCGATAACCGAATTGGCAATCCTCCTTATAAAAGGTTTTAAAAGTACCGGTGGCCAATTCAAAAGCACGACAACTTAGAAACACATCTTGCAGCTCGACACCGTAGGCTCCTATATTTTGAACAGGTGCGGCCCCAACCGTTCCCGGAATAAGACTGAGATTTTCAATTCCTCCAAAACCTCTGTCGACACAATAGCGCACCAAATGATGCCAAACCTCGCCGCCTGCGGCCTGAACCTCGACAGCCCCGGCCCGTTCGCGATGCTTAATGCCTTTTATCGCCATATGGACTATCAATCCATCGTAATCCCGGACGAACAACATATTGCTGCCTCCGCCGATGAATAAGAGCTTATCGCGATGCAGCGCGCCTGTATCATACAATTGCGTTAGATCCTTTTCGTGCTCAATATGTACCAATTGCTCGGCTTTTACGTCCACACCGAAGGTATTATACGTCTTTAATGAGACTTGTTTTACTATATTCATTCTTAAATCTTGTCACTAAATGATGCTTAACTGTTTTTAGAACCAAAGGAGAATTTTAGTTTATTGACTTTTTCTTTCAATTTTTCAATTTTTGCGTATATTTATATGATACTTGTTGAATACAATTAATAGCTTAGCCCCCGGTAGGCGCTATTATTTGCATCGTTCAAATATAAGCTAATTAATTCATCAGTATTCCAGAACACAAGACACGAATGGATAACCACGATAAAAAGCGGACGCTTATTATAGAAGCAGCTACCAAACGTTTTGCACATTTCGGCATTGCCAAAACCACCATGACCGAAATCGCTAAAGACCTATCCCTCTCCAAAGCGCTCCTCTACTATTACTTTCCCGATAAAATAAGTTTATATGCCGCTGTATTAGAAAACATTGCAAAAAAAATGTTCTCTAAAATCCAACAGGGTTTAAAAGACATCGATGAAAGTGAGGATGCGGTATTGCACCTGATCGACATGCGGCTGGCCTTCACCATGAAGTATTATAATTTATTTGACCAGGGTCTTAATTCGCTCATGGAAATGCCCGATGAGCTAGCGCGAGTTATGCAACTTGTAAGCAATTTAGAGATCAAGATTTTGGCAGAAATTTTTAAAAAAGCCAATCAGCGAGACGAAATCCGTGTTGATGATCCGGTACAAACTGCAGAAATATTTTTGAATGCCATGATCGGCATGCGATTCTGTGTACTGAAAGACAAGAAAGTCATGTTTATTCCGACCAAAGAGGAATTTGATGAAATATCAAAAATGCAAAAAAAGTTAGCCGTTATTTTTCTGAACGGCTTGCGATTTCAAAAAACGTCATAGAAAAGTCATATTGCATTATTTAATCTGTTTTTTTTGATGCGTAACTTTTTGCGCTTTATTTTTGACCAATACAGATAAAAAGTCAAAAAGTAAAATAGTTAAAAAGTAAGTAAGTCAACGTGGACATAGAAGTAAAAAGGCAACACATCATTGAGGCGGCTTTAAGAAGATTTTCTCATTTCGGTATTAACAAAACCACCATGAACGAAATTGCTGAGGACATCTCCGTATCAAAAGCTAACCTCTATTATTATTTTCCGGACAAATCCGCATTGGTAGTAGATGTTATTAAACATCTAATTGAAGAAGGGATGGAAGCCTACCACCGTATTATTCAAGAGTCGAATCAAATCCTGGATACCTTGACTGGCTTTTTAAGGATCAAGAAGAACTTTTTTGAAAAGCATTACTTACTCCATGTTACCATGGGCTATGCCGACAGTAACTTAAATATCGATGAGTTAAACGCATTAGGCCGTTATGCTGAAACCAAAGAATTAACGGCGATCAGTCTGGCATTTACGAAAGCGATCGGAACGGGCGAGCTTGTAACATTTGATGTTGAAAAAACGTCTCAAATATATTTCACCGTCTTAAAAGGTATCTCGATGGTTTCCATAGCAAAAGTTACGAACAAGGACATTCCCGAAATTTCGATCTTCAGCGAAATCTTTGAAAAACAGAAAATTGCCTCTGCGATATTTGTAAATGGACTAAGGCATAAAATGATAACAAATTGACATTATAACACAACATCTCATATGAAATCTATAAAACCCTTATTGGTTTTCGCATTTATATTGATTTCCTCTTTAGGTTTAAAGGCGCAAGACTCCTTAACGCTCAGGCAGGCGCTCAACTATGCTATAAAAAACAGTGAGGTCCTTG
Organism: Olivibacter sp. SA151; assembly: GCF_054130995.1. Taxonomy (NCBI): domain Bacteria; kingdom Pseudomonadati; phylum Bacteroidota; class Sphingobacteriia; order Sphingobacteriales; family Sphingobacteriaceae; genus Olivibacter; species Olivibacter sp. SA151. The sequence goes on from NZ_CP096391.1 coordinate 5,594,097, forward strand.
AAAAAGCCAGATTGGACATCCTGAACGGTCGGCATAAAGTAGCTGAAGTAAGGGCCGGCGCGCTTCCGCAAGTTGATCTCACCAGTAGCCTTACACGAAATTTGATTTTGCCACAATTTGTAGTTCCGGCTGAATTCATGGGCGGCCAGCCCGGTGAATTCGTCGCCATTGCGGGGGGGCAATATTGGACGGGCCTTACACAAGTCCAATTGAACCAGGAACTCTTCAACCAATCCGTTTTTACGGGATTAAAAGCGGCTAAAAGTTCAGAAGAGTATTACAAATTGGCCGCAGAGGTAAGTGAAGAGAATGTGATACAACAAGTTGCTTCCGCCTACTATCAGGTAATCATCAATCAAGAAAAGATGAAGGTGATTGACGCCAATATAGATCGTACGCAGAAATTGCTCACGATGACCTCCAGTCAATATGATCTCGGCCTGGCAAAGAAAATCGATCTGGATCGAGTGAAAGTGAACTTAAGCAATCTCGAATCTCAAAAACAGGATTTGTCAACGGCTATCACCCAACAGAATAACTTGCTTAAATACTATATGGGTATGCCCATTAGCGAAAACATTCAAATTCCACAAAGTGAATTACAGACCTTAAAACAGGAAGCCTTTGCCTTGGATGGCAATGGTTTCAATTTGGATCGAATGGCACAATACAAAGTACTAAAAAGCCAAGAGTCCTTATTAAGTTACCAAAAAAAAGCGAGAATTGCGGAATATTACCCTAGCTTATCACTTGGCGCCAACTATATTTATAATACACAGAGTAATAGATTTAATCCCTATTCGTCCAAAGCGCTGAATTTTGATATGTCTGCCATCACGTTGACCTTGAAGGTGCCGCTATTTGACGGTTTTGCCAGACGTTCCAGAGTTAGGCAAGCGGATGTTGAGATCCAAAAAAATTATCAAGACATAAAAAACACCTCTAACTCTTTAAAAATGGCTTATGAAAATGCAAACAATCAACTTAAGAACAGCTTGACAACGATCCGAACACAAGAAGAAAATAAGAAACTGGCCGAAGAAGTATTCTATAGCACGCAAAACAATTATCGCAATGGCTTAGCAAGCTTAACCGATCTATTAACGGCAGAAACGGATCTCGTATCGGCGCAGAACAGTTATAACGAGGCACTACTCAATTATAAAGTAGCGCAAATCGAACTGATTAAGTCAAACGGCAATATCAAATCACTCTTAACAGAATAAAATACAAACCGATCATTCTCATTCCATAGATAGATTCAAATGAAGCACCCGTACCTTAACATGCAAGTTTTAAACAGATATGGTACACTTCATTTGGCAAGTAAAACATAAATATATACAGATGAAAAGAATCATTTTTACTCTACTTATTGTCCTCGGTGCCCTGGCGATAATCGCGTGGGTATTGAATAACAACAAAAAAGAGAACCAAGCCAAAACGGATATCGTAGCAAAGGGTACAGGTGCTGTTGTGGTGCGTACAACCACTGCTAGCAAATCGGCTATCAATCTCGATTTTTCTTCCAATGGCAACTTCGCTGCTTGGCAAGATTTGAGCCTGTTAGCAGAAAATAGCGGACGAGTTACACAAATCCTGGTAGATGAAGGGTCTCGTGTTAGCCGTGGGCAACTATTAACGCGAATAGATGATGAATATCTTAATTTAGATCTGGAAGCGGCAGAAGACGCATTGAGTAAATTAAAGACTGATCAGCAACGATACGAAAGCTCCTTTAAAACCGGTGGTGTTACCAAGGCGCAACTTGACGAAATCAATCTCAACGTACGCAATGCCGAAAATAAAGTACAACAAGCTAAACGCCGATTAGCTGATGCTTATATCAAAGCGCCCATATCGGGTATTGTTAACAAGCGGAATATCGAAGTAGGCACGTATGTTTCGCCCGGCACAGCGTTATTTGATATAGTAGATGTTTCGAGGCTCAAATTACTTGTTAATGCCAATGAATCACAGGTAGTGAACTTAAAAGTTGGCGATCCGGTAAGCATCACAACTACCGTATTTCCGGACAAAAAATTCAGTGGTAAAATTTCCTTTATTGCTGCAAAAGCTGACAATACCCTGAACTATCCGGTAGAAATTCAAGTGGAAAATTCCAGCACTCAACAATTAAAAGCGGGTATGTATGCAACGGCTACGTTCGATTTACCTGAACAGCAACCCACAATTGTTATACCACGAAGTGCTTTTGTGGGAAGTGTAAGTAGTAATGAAATATTTGTTTTGCAAAATGGCAATACTGCTCGACTCCGGAAAGTAACTGCAGGACGCATTTTAGGTGAACAGGTAGAGATCATAGACGGCCTGAAAGAAGGCGAAACCGTAATAACCAGCGGCCAGATCAATCTTGTTGATGGCACGGAAGTGAAACCACAGGCAAATGAAAACGCACGTAATAACACGACTAAATAGGGCATAAAACCCTTGTCACTTAAATGAATAAACAATTATTCGAATGAAAATTGCTGAAATATCTATAAAGCGCCCCTCTATTGTTATCGTGGTCTTTACCGCCTTAACCTTACTGGGAATCATTAGTTATTTGTCATTGAATTATGAGATGCTTCCTAAGTTTAATCCGGGAGTCGTATCGATTTCAACGATTTATCCGGGCGCCTCACCGAATGAAGTAGAAAACACCGTTACTAAGAAGTTGGAGGACGCAGTGTCTTCCATGGAGAATATTAAAAAACTGGAAGCGACTTCTTTTGAAGGGCTTTCTGTTATTACTATTACGCTTACCAGTGAAGCGGATGTCGATTATGCGATCAATGATGCGCAACGTAAAGTCAACGCAGTATTGTCAGACCTGCCCGATGACGCGGAAACGCCCTCATTGGCCAAGTTCTCGCTTGATGATCTCCCCATCATTACGCTGTCTGCTACAGCCAATATGGATGATGCGCAATTTTTTGATTTAATTGATAAACGCATTCAGCCCATTGTTTCTCGTGTAAATGGTGTAGCGCAGGTGAATTTAATCGGCGGTCAGGAACGTGAGATACAAGTAAACCTAAACGCGGCGAAATTGGAAGCCTATGGTTTGTCTGCACTGGACGTACAACAGGTAATTCTCAACTCGAACCTGGATTTTCCAACAGGAAGTGTAAAAACCAAGAATCAAGATATCTTAATCCGCTTGGCCGGTAAATACAAATCGGTTAATGAATTACGAAATTTAGTCATAAGTACGGCAGACGACGGTGCACAAATACGACTAATGGACGTTGCTGACGTACAGGATGCACAGGAGGATGCTGAAAAAATAGCGCGACTAAATAGAAGTGGCTCCATTATATTACAGATCCTTAAAACCTCGGACGCAAATGCGGTAAAAGTAAGTGAAGGAGTACGGGCAATTGTTGAACGTTTGACCACTGATTACCAAAAAGAAAATCTTCAGATTGTTATCGCCAATGATACGTCCGACTATACGCTTGAATCAGCCGATGCGGTGGTACATGACTTATTCCTCGCCGTTATCTTAGTTGCGGTGGTGATGCTATTCTTTTTACATAGTTTACGAAATGCCGTCATCGTTATGGTGGCTATACCCGCCTCACTTGTCGCAACCTTTATTGGAATCTACCTTTTTGGTTTCACATTAAACCTCATGTCTTTACTCGGTTTATCGCTTGTGGTAGGTATTTTGGTAGATGACGCGATTGTTGTTATTGAAAACATCTATCGGCATATGGAGATGGGAAAGAATAAAGTGAGGGCTTCTTATGACGCAACCAAGGAAATTGGTTTTACCGTTGTGTCTATCACCATGGTTATCGTGGTCGTGTTCCTTCCGATTTCAGTGAGTACCGGTTTAGTATCTGATATTCTTCGGGAGTTTTGTGTGGTAGTGATGATCTCTACACTTTTGAGTTTATTGGCCTCTTTCTCCATCGTACCACTACTCACCTCTCGATTTGGAAAACTTGAACGCATATCAAACCGTAATTTTATCGGAAGGTTTATTCTTTGGTTTGAAAAGCAGTTGCATCGTTTCACCAATTGGGTAACGGGTATATTAAACTGGGCTTTGGATCATAAAGCAATCACGCTCGTTACGGTTTCACTTTTACTGGTTTCGTCCTGCGGATTAACTTTTGGTGGTTTTATTGGAGCAGAATTCTTCGCACAGAGTGATCGTGGGGAGTTTTTGGTCCAAATCGAATTGCCAAAAGATGCTTCTCTTGAATTAACGAACCAAGTTACTAGAAAGGCGGAGGACTTCTTAAGCAAGAAGAAAGAAATTGTTTCTTTAATCACGACCGTCGGTCAGTCGAGCGACAACCTTGGTGCTGATCAATCGACTGCGTACAAAGCAGAAATTACCGTAAAACTCACTCCCAAAGAAGAACGGGATGAATCATCTGATATTTACGCGGCCAAGCTAAAAGGAGAAATTCAAAAGTTATTGGTAGGAGCCAAGGTGAAAACCGTACCGATTGATATTTTAGGAGCCGCGCAGCAAGCACCAATTGAAATGGTCGTTACCGGTTCAGATCTGGATAGCGTATTGGCTTATGCCGAAAAGGCAAGAGCGCTTTTAGCGAAAGTTCCCGGTGCTGCCGAAACAAAACTTTCAGTGGAAAGTGGAAATCCCGAAATCACGGTAGAAGTAGACCGCGATAAAATGACCGCGCTTGGTTTATCGCTGCAAACTGTTGGAGGTACCATGCAAACCGCTTTTAATGGTAATACGGATGGTAAATATCGCCAGGGCGAGTATGAGTATGATATCAATATTCGCTTTGAAGATTATGACCGGAAGAATATTGACGATGTACGGAATCTTTATTTCACAAACAAGGACGGTAAGCTCATTAAGCTTTCTCAATTTGCTGTAGTAAAAGAAGGCTCGGGACCTAGCCAACTGGAGCGTAGGGACAAAAGTACTTCGGTTAAAGTGCAATCGCAAGCCGTGGGGCGTCCATCGGGTACCGTTATTCAGGAATTTGAAGGAAAGTTAGGGTCAATTCCGAAGCCGACGGGTGTCAGCTATGTTTGGGGTGGTGATATGGAAAATCAATCGGAGGGCTTCGGAACCTTAGGCGTTGCCTTGATGGTTTCCATCGTCTTGGTATATTTGATTATGGTAGCATTGTATGATAGCTTTGTGTACCCATTTGTGGTGATGTTCTCCATTCCATTATCCGTTATCGGTGCATTGCTTGCCCTGGCATTGACGAATAATTCATTGAATATCTTTACTATTCTGGGCTTGATCATGCTTATCGGACTCGTTGCAAAAAATGCGATCATTTTGGTGGATTTTACCAACCAAATGAAAGCGGAAGGGAATAGCACACGGCAGGCCCTTATCCATGCAAACCATGCCCGTTTGCGTCCCATCTTGATGACAACTATTGCAATGGTAATAGGGATGCTGCCCATCGCATTGGCTTCAAGTGCCGGCTCTGAATGGAAAAATGGCCTTGCTTGGGTTATTATAGGTGGTTTGATCAGCTCGCTTTTCTTAACTTTGATTATTGTGCCTGTAGTATATCAAGTGGTAGATAACATTTTACACCGCTTGGGATGGGATAAAAAGGGTAGGCCAATCGAAGAGTTAATGGTTGAGGAATACGATCATAAAGAAGTAAAAGAGTATGAAAGCCACCACGGCTAATTAGCTTATTAGTCAATTGGCTAATCAGCCAATTGACTAATAAATTGACTCGTCCAACTCACAGTTACCGCTGCCGTCATAAATAAGTCAAACCTTCTAAAGAATTAAGAATCAATAGATAGATCCCCTACCTTTGCTGCATTTAACAAAATATTAACATATTTATAATGTCAGCAAATACTGCAGCCAACAAAAGTACAGTCCGTAGATTTCGAAAAATAGCCTTACTGGAAGGGATTTCCTTTATCTTGTTGGTATTTATTGCCATGCCGCTTAAGTACTGGGCAGATTTTCCACTCGCAGTTAAATATGTAGGCTGGGCACACGGTGTTCTCTTTATTGCTTATGTATTTTCGCTAATTCAATGCTGGACAGAATATAGTTGGAAATTTGGAAGAGTCCTTTTATTTTTCTTTGCCTCGCTCTTGCCATTTGCACCATTTGTTGTAGAAAAAAGATTAAAGGCCGAAGCTAACTAAATCTATACCAATAAACATGAGGGTCGGATCGGTTAAAATGCCCATATACGGAGCATTGATAGCTAGGTTTATATTTTTACTGGTGCTTTACAGTTTACTGAGGCTTGGATTTTATTTAGGCAATCAGTCGTTATTTCCAAACATTAGCACCTCGCAATTCAGTAGTATTTTTCTGGGTGGCATCAAATTCGACCTATCGGCTTTACTTTACATCAATATTCTTTACATTTTACTCCAGATTCTACCTTTTCCATTTCGATATCATGTACCTTATCAAAAGGTAGCCAAATGGTTGTTTATCGTTACGAACAGCGTCGGCATTGCTGCTAACCTAATCGATATTGCTTATTATAAGTTCACGCTCAAGCGTACTACCGGTACTGTGTTCAGTCAATTTATCAATGAACAGAATAAATGGAAGTTAACGGTTGATTTTTTACTCGGCTATTGGTACCTCCTTATTCTATTTATTTTTTTGATTTATTTGTTTATTCGCCTTTACGATTGCATTCGTTTGAAGAATCCAATGAAACGAAATGCTCGGTATTATCTCAGTCATACGATTTTGTTTTTTGCTTTCGCTTATTTAACGGTTGTGGGCATGCGCGGAGGATGGCGCCACAGCACACGTCCTATCACCTTAAGCAATGCCGGTGAATTCGTCCAGTCGCCCAATCAAATGAGCATCGTACTGAATACACCCTTCGCAATTATACGAACTTTAAAAGCAGTCAGTTTAAAACCGGTTCATTATTACGATGAGGCGACGCTTCAAGGGATATATAATCCGATTCACCTACCACACGATACAGCTGCCTTTAAACCGCTTAATGTGGTTTTTTTGATTATTGAAAGTTTAGGAAAGGAACATGTAGGAGCGTTAAATCGAGATTTAGCCAACGGAACCTATAAAGGTTATACTCCCTTTATTGATTCGCTGGTTGAAAACAGTTACACTTTTACACATACATATGCTAATGGGCGAAAGTCCATTGATGCACTGCCATCGATTATTTCCGGTATCCCCTCCATCCGGGAACCCTTTGTTCTTTCCACTTATTCCGGTAACAAGACAACGAGCATTGCGAAATTACTGGCCGATAAAGGTTACGAAACGGCCTTTTTTCACGGAGCACCCAACGGCTCCATGGGCTTTTCCTCGTATACAAAACTTGCAGGTATCGAGCACTATTACGGCAAAACCGAATATAACAACGATACCGATTTCGATGGCATTTGGGGCATTTGGGACGAACCTTTTATGCAATTTATGGCTAAAACCATCAATACGTTCCATCAACCCTTTTTTACGGCTTTTTTTTCCTTGTCTTCTCACCATCCTTTTAAAGTACCGGCCAAGTATGCCGGCAAATTTCCGAGAGGCCCGTTGGAAGTGCAGGAACCGATGGGTTATACGGACATGGCATTGAGGAAATTCTTCGAAACCGCCTCGAGGATGCCTTGGTTTAAACAAACGCTTTTTGTACTTTGCGCTGATCATGCAACCGTTTCATACTTCCCCGAGTATCAAACCATCCCCGGTGCATTTTCTATTCCGATACTATTTTATTATCCCGGAGGAAACCTAAAAGGAAAAGCCGACAAGCTTGTACAACAGATTGACATTATGCCCAGCGTATTAAGTTATCTACACTATGATAAACCTTATTTTGCGTTTGGATTCAATGCTTTTTCACCGCAAACAGACAATTTTGTCATAAATAATAATGACGGCACCTTTAGTCTTTATCATGGTGATTACCTTTTGCTAAACGATGGACAGGTTAGTACCGCTTTGTATAACCTAAAGGAGGACCGACTCACTAAGCATAACCTAATTAAGGACGAACCGATCGTATTGGCAAAAATGGAAACTTATCTAAACGCTTTTATTCAACAATACAATAACCGGATGATTCAGGATGAATTAACCTATCATCCGATCAAGTAAACTGCGTCTCACTTAGAGTCTGCCGGCACTTAAAGCTCATTGCCGAAAGCGCCTCTCAATTAATAAGCTAAGTATTGATTATACACCTCCTGCATATACGCTTTTCCTTGATGAAGCAAATCTTCTTTACTATGTTGGCACGAATCCAAACTCTTCTGATAACTCATTACTTTTCCGACATTATCAAAAGCCACCTGGCAATATCCATTCACCGCTCCCCAGCCGTCAGACCAACTGAAAAAAGCAAAGGGAACGGTACTGTCATTCAGCAAATCTCTGCTCCATGTATACGGTTTAGCGTCGTAGCCTAATTGATTTAATAAAGTTGCCGCTAGATCAACCTGACTTCCTATCTTATTGATTCGCTTTCCGCGATAGGCAGGTTGCAACACATCTCCATACAATAACAAAGGTATACGATAACGCTTGGGGCAATTACTTTCCCATTGTTCCAATGGCAAACGATGGCCATGATCGGCCACAATAATAAAGAGCGTGTTTTTATACCAAGGTTTCGTTTTGGCTTGTTTTAAATAACTATATAAAACCGAGTCGGTATAAAAAGCCGTACTCCTAAAAAGATTGGGCAGATTATCTGTTCCAAAACGATGCACACCCGGTAGATCAAAAGGTTCATGATTATTCAGCGTCAGTAAAGTAGAGAAAAAAGGTTGTTTTTCTTTATCGAGGCCGCGCAGCTGTTTACCGAACGTCGCATGGTCGAATACTCCCCATTTCGATCGGGCTTCACGATGTGGAAAACAGAGCTGGTCGACGACCTTCCTACATCCATGACTTAACATATAGCCTTTGAAGTTATAAAATTCACTTTCTCCCCCATAATAAAAAGAAGTATGGTATCCCTTTTCTTTAAAATCGCTCATTAATGAAGGAAGCTCAGCCTGCTTTTGGATATTCTTTATAATACTTTTGGATGATTGGGTCGGAAAAGCACTCAAGATGGCAATCATTCCCTTATCCGTCCGATCTCCTGATGCATATATGTGATCAAACAATAAACCGTCCGCAATGAGCTTTTCCAAACCCGGTGCCACTCCCCTCTCACCTCCCAGTGATTGCACCAGATCGGCTGTAAAACTTTCCAGGATAATTAAAACCACATTGGGTTTTGATCGAATTAGAATTCGTGTAGTGTGCCCAGCTGTAGTTTTAAGCAACGGAGCGACCGCTTGCTTGGCCTCCGTATTTTTCATGCTGATATAAGGGTTACGATGTAATCCGCCGGCATGTAAGATATCATTAATAAAATACCAAGATACATTGGTAGCTGCATGGTTGGGGAAGGCATTGGTAGCGAAATAGACCATAGACGGGTTTAGCGGTGTCAGCCCCCATCCTCCACGTATTAATAGAAAAACCACGGATAGAAGCCCCAGTGATGTGAAAGTTTTTTTATACCATTTGTTTATGCCGACAAAAGTGCATTGGTAAATCTTCATCCATCTAGCCAGGTAAATGCCAAGACAACTTAAACTCAGCAACAAGAGCGAGGATAAAAAAATAGGAGACGAGGCGGCGGAAGCAATGGCTAAATGAGGTGAATCTAAAAATAAATCGACCGCCTTGTATGATATTAATGTATCCCATTCCCGGTAAATATTAAAATTAATAATATTGATCAGGGAGCAAGCGATTACTACGCTCCATACATACAGGCGAGATAGACGTTGAGAGATATGCAAGCGATCAACCCAGATCCTCAAAATCAGCACTAAAGTGGGGATGGCACAAATATAAGCAGCCATGGAAGCGTCCATACGCATCCCATATGCAAATATTTTCAGGACTTCCATCCAAGGTAACAGGTGGAGTTGTTCGTGAAAATAAGCCAGAAAAAAGGCTCTACAAAGGATAGCAAAAAACATCCAAAAGGCGAAGTATCGCCATAGGATGCCGAATAATTTATTCATGAAAATATTAAAAATCTTCTTAAGGTCTATCGCCGGCAAAAGCGTAAGTAATTTCGGTCTTTCCGTGAGGAACCGGATTCCCGTTATCATCAAGATTTACAAACACCAATTTATCAATAGTCAGGATACTCTTTCTTGTAATTTTGTTCCGTACTTCACAGGTCAGCGTAATTGAAGTAGTTCCAAAATGTGTAGCTTGAATACCCAATTCAATGATATCCCCAGCCTTTGCAGAACTCACAAAATTAATCTCCGAAATAAATTTCGTTACAACTTTGGAGTTCCCTAACTGCACAATGGCATAAATCACAGCCTCCTCGTCGATCCAGCGTAACAAGGTCCCGCCGAACAGGGTGCCGTTTGGGTTTAAATCTTCGGGTTTTACCCATTTTCTTGTATGAAAATTCATGTGTTAAAGGAGTAAGTTAAGGTGTAAGAGATAAGGTGTAAGGTATAAAGCGATGGTAGCCTTACCGTAAACCTTACACCCTACGCCTTTTACCCTACTAAATATGAATTGCTCTATTTCCCGTCGCTGCTAGAGCTGCTTCTTTAAATGATTCAGTAAATGTTGGGTGTGCATGGCAAATACGTGCAATATCTTCCGCTGACGCACGATATTCCATACCAACAACTGCTTCTGCAATCATGTCGGCCACACGTGGTCCGATCATATGAACGCCTAAAATTTCATCGGTACCGGCATCGGCTAGCACTTTAACGAAACCTTCGGTATCCATGCTTGCGCGTGCTCTCCCACTTGCTTTGAAAGGGAAAGACCCGGCTTTATACTTTATACCGTCGTTTTTTAACTGTTCTTCGGTTGCACCTACACTGGCAACTTCCGGCCATGTATATACGACACCAGGAATAAGATTGTAATTGATATGTGGCTTTTGCCCGGCAATGAGTTCAGCAACATAAACACCTTCCTCCTCCGCTTTATGCGCAAGCATTGCCCCTCGAATCACATCACCAATTGCATATATACCGGCAACAGGCGTTTCCAAGTGCTCATTAACCGGCACTTTTTTACCTCGTTCTTCCAATTTAATACCAACGGCATCCAAATTCAAGCCTTCTGTATAGGCTGTACGTCCTACGGCTACTAAGCAGTAATCGCCCTCTACTTTTACCGGATTTCCTTTTGTATCTTCAGCAGTTACGGTGACTGTTTTTCCCTTTACACTTGCTCCGGTTACTTTATGACTTAACAAGAATTCAAAACCTAGATTTTTTAGCGATTTCTGCAATTCCTTTCCTAAGCCTTTATCCATTGTAGGAATAATGGAATCGAGGTACTCGATCACCGTCACTTTTGCACCCAAACGTGCATATACCGATCCCAGTTCCAAGCCAATAACCCCTCCACCGATCAAGACCAAATGTTTTGGCACTTCAGTTAGATTAAGTGCTTCTGTTGAGGTAATGATTCTTTTTTTGTCAATGGTAATAAAGGGTAATGATGCCGGTTTTGAACCCGTTGCAATAATGACGTTCTTCGTGGTAATTTCTTCCGTTGTTTTATCATCCTTCGTAATTTTGATGGTATTCTTGTCAACAAAAGAACCAACTCCTTGATAGGTCGTCACTTTATTCTTCTTCATCAGGAAGGTGATTCCTCCGGTTGTTTGCTCCACTACACCGTTCTTCCTTTTGATCATTTGCTTTAGGTCGACCTTCAAGTTACTCAGATTGATACCATGTTCTGCAAAATGTTTATTCGCGTTGTGGTAGTGTTCACTCGAATCGAGCAAGGCTTTGGATGGTATACATCCGACATTCAAGCAGGTACCTCCCAAAGTACTATATTTCTCAATAATGGCTGTTTTTAACCCTAGTTGACCGCAACGGATAGCGGCTACATAGCCTCCGGGTCCGCTGCCTATTACTACGACGTCGTATTGCATGGATATAATTTATTTTCTTATCAATTTACAGATATTTTGCCAATTTCTGTTCACGAGCAAACAAAGTGAAATTGACAGTCAAAGGTATGAATTCTTACCGCTAATTCCTTATAAAAGCGTGAATTGAATGATAAAACTTGGATAATTTGACTTTTTTATTGACTATCGGATTGTTCATTCAAGACCATGCGCTTTTAGAATCAACATATACCTTTTCTCATAATTTGCATAGTAACTTTGGTGCAGGCCAAGGTAGCTAAAAAACCGGTCTTAAATCATCCATTCTTATCTGTATGAATAGCTTAGCTTCATAGAAAAAGCCCTGTAAGTATGACACTTACAGGGCCTTTAAACTGTATATTAAGTTCTATTCAGCTACGATTTTACCTTGCATCGTTCCCCAGTGTCCGGGGAAACTACATATAAATTCGTATACACCTGCTTTTGGTAAGGTAAATTCGATTTCATCTGACTGACCTGGACCTAAAAGCTTCGTATGGGCAATAATCGAGGAAGCAAAAGTAGAAGGGATATATTCATCATCCTTCGCTTTGAAAGCTTCTCCTCCAAAGGCCGCGATGTCAGTACCTTGATCTAAGACAACGGCGTTATGTCCCATTGACTCGATCGGTTGTTGTCCAACATTCTTCAACGTAAGTTTTACCTTTTCTCCGGCCTTTACTTTGAACAAATCCTTATCGAAACGCATGTCATCAGAAGCCTGAAGCTCGATATGGCTTGTTACCTGCACATTTTCTATACCGGGAACAGTGGCAGCAGCCGGAGTCTCTGCCGGGGTACTTGAAGCAGCCGTCTCTTCATGTTCGTGGGTAGCATTTTTATTCTCACCTCCACCACAAGCTGCTAAAAACAATGCCGCCGCTAAAGCCGGCACGATAAATACTTTCTTCATTTCTTTTCTTTTTTGTTTTTCTTATTAGCTAATTACAAACTTATTAATAATTTATCAAAATCCTTTTGCTTCTCTTGAAATTGTACCACATTAAGCTTTTAGGTGTTAGCAATTAGGTATTAGCTTTCGGATGTCAGCTATCGGCTCTAGGGTATAAGGTTTGAGCACGTCACCAACTATTTTCCTACTTAACCACTTAACGATTCAACTATTAAAGAATAGGGTGTCGCTCAAAGGGCTTCGTCCGATCAAATAAATAACGATAAGTGTGATGCGTCTTATAAATATGGGCGCCTATTTGCTTCTCTTGAAATTGTACCACATTAAGCTTTTAGGTGTTAGCAATTAGGTATTAGCTTTCGGATGTCAGCTATCGGCTCTAGGTATAAGGTTTGAGCACGTCACCAACTATTTTCCTACTTAACCACTTAACGATTCAACTATTAAAGAATAGGGTGTCGCTCAAAGGGCTTCGTCCGATCAAATAAATAACGATAAGTGTGATGCGTCTTATAAATGTGGGCGCCTATTTGCTGCGCCAAATTCATCATCTTGGGATTAAAATCGCCTATCCAATTCATTTGTAACTCTTCGTAACCGGTTTTCGCTTTTTTGTTAATAAATACACGGGCCGACTCCATTACCAAACCCACCTCTACCCCTTTACGCTGATGCTCGGGCACAATACCGAAAACTATACCGAAGAGCGTTTTGCAACGCTTAAACCATTTATTCCAAAGCAAAACAAACAGGCCTCGCAGCCCAATTTTCCCCTTTACATATTTCACTAATAGCTGATTTACATCGGGTATGCTAATAAAGAAGCCTACAGGTTCTCCTTCGTAATAAGCAAACCATAGTCCGATCGGATCAACGATCGGTTTTAAATTCTTCATTAATTTGTTAGCCTGCTCTTCTGTCATCTTTCCTACCCCATCATGGTTCACCCAGGCCTTATTATAAATCATTCGAAACTGTCGCGCTGCACGATCCAACTCGTGTCGCTTTACATGATCAAAATGGTAACCCTTCATTCCCAGGACACGTTTAGCCTTGGCCGCGTATCGATCATCTATGTTACCGTCTGTTAACCGTCTATAGGTATATTGTTTGAAATAGGTCTGAAAACCATAAGCTTCAAAAAGTGTTCTGTAAAAGGGCGGATTATAATTACTGCAATAGCAGGGTTCAACAAAACCGTCAACGAGCAGTCCCCACCAACGCTCCCTACTCCCAAAATTGATCGGACCGTCCATCGCTTCCATCCCTTGCTGTTTCAACCATTCCTTTGCGACGTCAAACAAGGCGAAGGCAGCCTCTTGATCATTAATGCATTCAAAAAATCCACAACCTCCCGTGGGTTGCGCATAGCTTTTGGCACTTATGGTATCAAAAAAGGCCGCTATTCGTCCGATTGCCTTTCCATGAGAATCAAACAAGACCCATCTGCAGCAATCGCCGATGGCAAAGAGGCCATTTTTTTGTCGGTCAAACACACTTTCTACATCTTCATTTAGCGGTTGTATATAGTTTTTATCAGAAGCATATAAAGACAAAGGTATTTCTAGAAAAATTTTAGCGAGTGCGGGAGTATCTACCTTTTTAATTTTCATTGGAATAAATTTGCTTTTAATGGCAATGAAGCTTGCATAAATTATTCACTGTCTTCTGTTTATAACAATTTATGCAGGTTTCATTCCTTTTTTATACGTCTACAAAACCATGGAAGATATATAATTTTGGCCCATGCTTGCAACTCTTACTTTATAGTCAGCTCACGAAAACCAGTCTGTTTTAAAACATAAGCGGTTAAGGCACTTTATCTTGTATAAATAAAAAGATTTGAAATTTGTTTTTAAACGAATAAAGATAAAAAAAATGCAACGTTTTCCGACTTTATGCGTCTTATATAAAAATCACGCTACATTAGAAGCGATAAAAACAAACCAATAGATACATGAAGGATACCGCTTTGCACTTATCGGGACGCAGTTGGTAAACCTCATGACCACTTAAAACAGTATTTAAATGAAAAGGTTATTCGGATCACTCGGATGGTTAGCAGTATTACTGCCTTTTATGTGCATGGGTATAGCACATGCAACCTTATTAAACAAGCTCGATGAAGAGCGCCGGGATGTTAGCGGTTTTAACAGCATACAGAACAGCGGGAGCTTCCACGTGTACATTAAAATGGGAAATACCGAATCGCTCAAATTAGAAGGCGATCCGGAAACCTTACAAAATGTAGAAACCGTGGTAGAACAGGGAGCACTTAAAATCCGCATGAAAAAGAACCTGAATTGGTTTTCGATCAATAAAGGACATGTATCGGTGTATATCACCGCTAAGCGGTTAACCGGCTTATCTCAGAGCGGATCAGGAAAAATCGAAGTGTCCGGTACACTTACTTCCCCGGCACTTGACGTGAAAGTAAGTGGATCCGGCAATATATCCTGTACGGCCAAGGTAGATAATTTTGTTGCTGCTATCAGTGGTTCGGGACAACTTGATATTCAGGGGTCTACTGAAAGTAACGACATCCGGATTAGTGGTTCGGGCAAATTTAACGGGGCAAAATTAACGGCTAATAGCACGAATGTTAACATTAGTGGATCAGGTGATGCCTATGTGTTTACCAATCAGGAATTAAACGCCAAAATCAGTGGCTCCGGTTCCGTCCATTATGCAGGAAATGTAAAAAGTGTGAATGCTTCCACCTCCGGATCAGGCAAAGTTAGAAGGCTATAAAGGGTATAAGGGATGAGGGGTAAGGTATGGGGGGGTAAGGTAAATCCCCTCTGCTCATTGCTCTATTAAGTTACTTGGCAACTCAAGCCTGACTAGTTATAAGTTCTACGTTATAGGTTTTAAGTAAGGGTCAGTGCTACTCGTAACCATCATCACATTGGCTGATCCTTTGTCTTACGTCTACGATCAACCATTTCCCTACTCAACTAGTTAAACTATTTCCCCGCTCAACTACTTCACTACTCAACTACTTCACTAATTAAACTTCAATGCTTTTCCGAAATTATACCGAAGCTGGATCATTTGTTGGTTGCTGATCTCGCCTGGTGTAAAGTGCAAACTGAACATAAAGAAACCTTCCACATTTCCTTTTCTAAACGGTCGCCAGCCAAGATCCAATCGATCGTAGCTATCTTTCGTGTAAAACCGGTCTCCGAATAGGATATCGTGTGCCTGCCCTTTATAAAAGGTATTATGTATAAACCAGGATCGGTAGGCGGCATGCAGGTCGGCAATGAATCCTTTTGGCGTACGGGTGTCATACTCTCCCCTTATACGATCCAATGATCCTAAACCACCGACCGCAATCGTCAGTGAATCCAGCACCCATTGATCGCTCAAGTCGGCCCCGATCTGCAAAAGAGCAACCATATTATCCCGCACGGGGAACTCGCCATTAGACGTATTGGCCGTATGCAGCATACTTAAATAATGTGAAAAGAAAAACAGGCCAGTTTGCGCTCTTCCGGACAAACCAACCATAAACTGTTCCCTTTTTTCAGCTGTTTGCCTACTGGTCCAATCAACCCATATCTGCTGATGGAAACTTCCCTTTCGATAACGGAAAAAGAGCCCTTCTATATTAGGCCGGTAATACATTAAGGTATCGTTCAATACGGCACGAGGATAGTCGCCCAATAGTTCGAAGCGCGGAAATGCACCAATATAAAAGGACAAGCCCCTGTTTTCGTAGTTATAGTAAAGGATTGGATTTACTTTTTCGCCAAAAGGTTCCGCACCAAACTCTTGTAAAAAGTTGACCCCAAAGCGGATACGATGTGTACTATCAAGCCGAAGCCCCACTTCGGGAGCAAAACGCATGCCCAGTATCGACTGTGAATGGAGCTTCGCATTTAAATACTCTCGGTTATCTGCAAAGCCGAAAGCCTTCACCTGCCATTCAAACTCCTGTTGTCCTCTCGAAACAAAAAATGAAAGGCAATATAAAGTAACCAGTACTAATTTTTTCATATTCTATAATGACACCCTTGGCAAGTTTCTATAGTTTTGCTCGAGTAAACAAGCTGCGCCAATAATTCAACGAAAGGTTCTTGATGATCATTTAATGTAGACATTCTCAAAAAAAAGCGGTTGAATAAATTCCAACCGCTTTTTAAAAGATAAGCTTTTTATTAAATGCCCAATAATAAACGAGCAGGGTCTTCCAACAATTCCTTCACCCGAACCAAGAAACTAACAGATTCCCGTCCGTCAACGATGCGGTGGTCATAAGACAGGGCGACATACATCATTGGACGAATCACGACCTCACCATTAATGGCTACCGGACGTTCCACGATGTTATGCATTCCTAGGATGGCTGATTGAGGGGCATTGATAATCGGTGTAGACATCATGGATCCGAACACACCACCGTTGGTGATGGTAAAGGTACCACCGGTCATTTCATCAATAGTCAATTTGTTATCCCGCGCTTTCAAGGCCAAATCGCGAACTGCTTTTTCGATTTCGTCTAGGGTCATGGACTCTGCATTACGGATTACCGGTACCACTAAACCTTTCGGTGCAGAAACCGCGATAGAGATGTCCGCGAAATTGCTATATACAATCTCGTTATCCTCGATCCGTGCATTTACTGCAGGCCACTCCGCCAAGGCCTTTGTTACGGCTTTCGTGAAGAATGACATAAAGCCGAGGCCCACACCATATTTATCTTTGAATTTATCCTTATACTTTGCACGCAGATCCATGATCGGCTTCATGTCCACTTCGTTAAAAGTAGTCAGCATAGCCGTTTCATTTTTAACAGAAACTAAACGCTTGGCTATCGTCTTACGGAGTGAAGACATTTTCTCCCTACGTTCATCTCTCGAACCGGCAGCAGCTTTAGGTGCTGTTGTCGATGGTTCAGCCTTAGGAGCCGACGCTGTCGCTGCCGGTTTTGGCTCAACGGCCTTTTTCTCCGCTTTTAAGGCATCTTCTTTTGTAATACGTCCGTCCTTCCCGGTTCCTTTAATGGTACTTGGGTCAATTCCTTTTTCCTTTAAAATCTTAGCAGCAGCGGGTGAAGGTGTTCCGGCAGCATAGTTTTGTTCCTTTTCTTCTTCCTCTTCTTTTGCTGTAGCCGGAGCTGACGCGCTGCTTGAGGCAGCAGCAACAGCGCCCTTACCAGACGGAATAATCTTACATACTACTGCACCTATAGCAAGGGTATCACCCTCTTGTGCAACAATCTGTAAAGTCCCTGCTACCTCAGCAGGCAGTTCGAAAGTTGCTTTATCAGATTCCAGTTCCGCCAAATCTTCATCCATCTCTACGTAATCACCGTCCTTTTTCAGCCATTGCGACAAGGTCACTTCGGTGATCGACTCGCCCACAGTCGGCACTTTAATTTCAACAGGAGCTCCGGTTGAACCATTATCTTGAGTGGCCGGTTTTGCCTCCGGTGTAGCCGTTGGCGTAGTATTATTTTGTGTTGTGCTTGTGCCTTTACCATCTGCCTCTTCAATGGTGCAGACAACCGCACCAATCTCCAAGGTATCCCCTTCTTTAGCAATAATACGGAGTATCCCAGCCTTTTCAGCCGGTAATTCAAAGGTGGCTTTATCGGATTCTAATTCAGCCAAATTTTCATCCATTTCTACATAGTCGCCATCTTTTTTCAGCCATTGAGATAAGGTAACTTCCGTTATCGACTCGCCTACGGCTGGAACTTTTATTTCTATTGCCATAATCTTTTATGTTAGTCTACTTTTGCTGCTTCTTTAGTTGTCTTTTTTACTTGTTTTTTTGCTTCTGTTCCTGCGCTGTCGTCGGCGAAGGCGCGACTGATCAACGACAGTTGTTGTGCATTGTGTTGTTTCGAATAACCGGTAGCCGTACTGCTGCTCTCTTTACGCGAGATTACGTCCAGCTCCACGCTTGTTTTGCGATATTTACGGCAAATGTGTGGCCAAGCGCCCATGTTTTCCGGTTCTTCTTGCACCCAGTAGAACTTGGTTGCATTCTTATATTTCTGGCGGATAGCGCGTATTTTATCAGTAGGTGTCGGATAAAGCTGCTCCACTCGTATGATAGCAACATCCTTCCGTTTATCATCTTGCTGTTTTTGCAGCAAATCGAAATAAACCTTCCCTGTGCAGAAAAGCACGCGTTTTACATCGGCTGTTTTTACGTAACTATCATCGATAATCTCCTGAAATTGACCTTCAGTAAAATCTTTCAGCTTACTCACCACCTTCGGATGTCTCAACAGACTCTTTGGTGTAAATACGATTAATGGTTTTCTGAAATCACGATGCAATTGACGTCTAAGTAAGTGGAAAAAGTTTGCGGGCGTTGTGCAATTGGCTACTTGAATATTATTTTCAGCGCAAGCTTCCAAGAAACGTTCGATACGTCCTGAAGAGTGTTCAGGGCCTTGTCCTTCATAACCATGAGGCAATAACATCACCAATCCGTTAGAACGCTTCCATTTTGTTTCAGCACTTACTAAGTATTGGTCAACGATGATTTGCGCTCCATTGAAAAAGTCGCCAAATTGAGCTTCCCAAATAGTGAGGCATTGGGGGTTTGCCAAAGCATAACCATACTCAAAGCCTAGCACACCATATTCAGAAAGTAAGGAGTTATAAATATCGAACTTAACATCGCCCTTGTTAATCGCTTTTAAAGGAATATACTCCTCTTCCGAATCTTCCAGCGTAATCACTGCATGACGGTGCGAGAAAGTACCGCGTTCAACATCCTGTCCGGAAATACGAACTCGAGATCCCTCTGCTAATAACGTTCCATAGGCCATTAGCTCTCCCATCGCCCAGTCGTACGAATCTTCTTCAATCATATTATAACGTGCTTCGAACAACTTTGCAGTTTTGCTGAAGAATTTTTTATCCTTTGGAAGCAGCGTAATTAATTTGGCGATTTCAATGAATTTCTTTTTATCAACCGCTGTATTGGCCGGCTTAAAGATATCTTCATACTTAGCAGGCTTTAATCCTTTCCAAGCGCCGGAAAACATTGGGTTGGACTCGCTCAGGTTTTCTGCCTCTTTCGATTCGTCCAAGCGTTGTTGTAATAAGGCTTTGAAATCTTTCTCCATCTCCTTCGCCAAGTTAGCATCCACGCTGCCTTGTTCCATTAGCTTTTTATTATAGATTTCGCGGGGATTTGGATGTGAAGCAATCGCCTTATATAATTTCGGTTGGGTAAATTTAGGCTCATCTGCCTCATTATGTCCATAACGGCGGTAACATAACACGTCGATATAAACATCCGTATGGTAACGCTGGCGATATTCCACCGCCATATTGATTGCAAATATTAAGGCTTCCACATCATCACCGTTTACATGGAAGACAGGGGAAAGGGTCACCTTTGCTAAATCTGTACAATAAGTAGATGAGCGTGCATCTTTAAAATTGGTGGTAAAGCCGATTTGGTTATTGATGACCAGGTGAATGGTTCCTCCGGTAGAGTATCCATCTAATTTTGACATTTGCGCCACTTCGTATACAATGCCTTGACCTGCAATTGCAGCATCACCATGAATTAAAATAGGGGCAATTTTCAATTTATCCCCATCGTATTTCATATCGATTTTAGAACGCACCAAGCCTTCTACCACTGGATTGACAGTTTCCAAATGGGAGGGATTTGGACATAAACTTAAATGGACGTCCTTACCGGTATTTGTTTTGATATCCGTTGAGAAACCCAGGTGATATTTTACATCTCCTCCGAAATCGGGTTCATCACCCTGTGCAGCATAGGTTTTTCCTTCAAACTCAGAGAAAATATCTTTGTAGGTTTTTCCCATGATATTGGCCAGTACATTGAGTCGACCGCGGTGCGCCATACCAATCACGAATTCCTGAATACCAAGATCAGCACCTTTCTCAATGATAGAATCCAGCGCCGGAATGACCGTTTCAGCTCCTTCCAGCGAAAACCGTTTCTGCCCCAAAAATTTGGTGCCTAAAAAGTTTTCAAAAACTACGGCTTCGTTCAGTTTCTGAAGAATTCTTTTTTTCTTCTCAATAGGAAAATTTGGCTGGTTGCGTGTACTTTCCATATACTCTGTCAACCACTTCACTTTTTCAGGATGCCGAATATAGGTGAATTCAGCGCCGATCGATTGACAATAAGTTTCTTCGATAAGCTGACGAATGTCGCGTAATTTAGCCGGACCTAAGCCAACTTCTACTCCGGCATTAAAAACGGTGTCCATATCCGCTTCCGATAAGCCGAAGGTTTCCAGCTCCTTTCCCGGATAATACGGTCTCCGTTCACGAACGGGGTTAGTTTTTGTAAACAAGTGTCCACGGTCACGGTAACCGTGAATCATATTTAATACCCTTATTTCTTTCAGAGAATGCTCAGAAACGTCGCCGCCTTCCACCGGTTGCCCATGGCCTCCCGCCTGCTCTCCGAATTCAAATCCTTCAAAAAATTTCTGCCATCCAAAATCGACCGAATCGGGGTCTTCCTTATACGCTTTGTAGAGCGATTCTACGTAACTTGAGTCTGCGTTACTAAGATATGAAAGTCTGTCCATTTACTTTATAATACGATGTGCTGACAAAGTTATAAAATATCTGACGGAATGCACATTAAATCAAATTTAATTATAACGTCAGCACAAAAATTTGCTTGATAGTTACCGCACGGTGACGCACATTTTTTCTCAACAAGTTAAGTATGGAAATGTTTAGCTCGAATAAGACAATTGGGGGGTCCCCCAGCGTTTAACATATTCGCCTTGCGCATCTAGTAAATTTTGCAACTTCTTGATATCGCGAATACCATTATCCTTGGTACTGCTGCCAACACCGGCAATATGTGCCCAATTGCCATAATTGGAGGCAGGGTTGTAATCAACCAGTTTGTCTTCAAAATAGGCAGCACCTAGCAGATGGCTGATATTTAAGTTGCTTACGAGGTAATGTGCTACCAGCATCCGGGCAGTATGGGATATAAAACCTATTGTATTCAGCTGGTGCATGGCGGCATCGACGAAGGGATCGCCCGTCTCTCCTCGCTTCCACCGGTCGAATAAAGCGTCCACCACCAGTTCATAAGCAGGTGTTTCATTAGAGAAACCTCGCTGTAAAAAGAACTTGTTACCATGCTTTTTAAACATGAAGCGAAAGTAATCGCGCCACAACAAGCCGGTAATAATAGCTGCTGCTTGTTTTTTCGGCAGGCTTTTATCCTCATATTTTTTCACCGCATGATACACGGTATGCACCGACAAACATCCCATTGCTATCCAAGGCGACAAGACGGTTCCTTCTTCAGAACCAAAAGAGCCTGTCAATGATGCCGTATCAGCACCTGCCAATAAAGTCTCCAGACGCCTCAATCCCTCAGTTTCCCCGCCTTTAAAAGGCGATTGATCTGCTATTCCGATTAGATCAGCCGAAAAGCCGAGCGATGCCAAGGAAGGAATCTCGCTCGCTTCCAAATTATCGGGAACCTCAATTTTCACCGGCGTTTCTACCGAAGGTCGGATAGTTGTTTCCCGTTCTATTTTCTTTCTGAAGGTTGCAAAAGCATCGGGAATATCTTTAATTGGAAAGGGTAAATCTTCTTTATGATATAACGTGTGTCCTATAAAATGGCGTAGATTAAGTCGCTTCTTCCACAACGCTTCCTCTACAAGTGTCGAGATATGCGTTTCTTCCTTGGCAACCTCGCGATGGTGATATACTTCCTTTACCTGATATCGCTCTGCCAAGGTTGGCAGTATTTCCTCAGGATAACCGGAAACGACTAATAAGTCGGCACCCAATGAACGCAGGGAAAGTCGGAGGTCCTGTACACTTTCCAAGATAAATTTTGCACGAATAACACCGGTTTTATGCATTCCATTTTTTAAAGGAGTAAATTGACGGGGGTCAAAAACATATACCGGCACCACCCTGTCTGCCTTAGCAAGCGCCTGCCATAATATTTCATTATCACGCACGCGTAAGTCATTTCTAAACCAAACAAGGATTGTATCTTTATTCATTCTTAATATAGGAAACTTTTAATCTCAAATATACTGGTTTTTAAATTCATAAAACAAAAATAGCGGGATTCTCCGCAAGCTTTTACACCGCGTTAACAAACCTTGTTTAAACATGGTGTTTTTTAATGCTTTCCTTATGAAATACTTATTTCATTTTAAACTAAACAGAAAGAACGATATAATTGTAGTTATAAACGTGACATAGGCCTTGCGAAATGAATATACTAATTACCGGACTGAACAATTATTTGGGGAAGCGATTGGCGTGGCATCTTGCCGATGAAGGGTACCAAACATCTTGCTTGGTGCGGAATGAGAAGCATTTCTTGGAAACGACGGAAGAGCATCCGAATGTATCCGTTATACGTGGAGACTTAGTACGCGAACGTTATACACCGACGATTGCGGAACAGATAGATGTGGCTATTTACCTCAGTCAGGATTCTGCCGAATGGAGCGAGCAATACAAAAACCTCGAGCTTCTCTCGTTGATCAACTTTATTAAGCAAGCGAGAAAAAGCAATAGCCAACAACTTGTTTATATTACGCGTTTGCGTACACCTTTTATAAAAGAAGTGCAACAGATTTTGACGGATAGTTATATTTCTTATACCATTGTTAGGATCAGCAATATTATCGGAAAAGAGTCTATCTTGATGGAAATGATGAAAAAGGTGTCGTCGCGCTTCATTATCTTTGCCAATCAGCGTTTGGTAAAAATGCGTGCCCAGCCGATTGCTCTGCAGGATTTGTTAACTTATCTAAGCTTTATCGTGCTTAATCCTGCCGCCTTTAATCAAAGCTTCGACATTGGTGGGCCCGACGTTCTGAGTTATAAAGAGATGCTGAAGGCTTACATGAAGCAGATACATATCAATAGGCCGATTATTTCAGTACCAAGCTTTAATAACCGTCTGTCCGCTTTTTTTATCAGTCTCACGACAGGTGTAAGCGTATCCACAGCGCGCGCCTTCGGCGAGAATATTACGCAAGATTTATTGTGCGAAAACAATCACATCCGTGATTTGTTTCCTCATGAATGCCTGACATTTGAACAAGCGCTCAAAGCGGCGCTTGCTTAAAGTTTAATACCGTACACATGAAGAGAATATTAATCACCGGGGCCTCGGGTATGGTCGGTGAGCACCTAACAGCAGCACTTACGAAAAAGGGGTACATCGTTCACGCCCTCGTACGCAAGCCACAACGGGATAGCGAACAGGTAAAATACTTTACCTGGAATGTGGAAGAGGGTATAATAGACAAGACTTGTATAGAAGAGGTGGATGCGATTGTTCATCTCGCCGGTGAAAATATTGGAAAAAGACCGTGGAGTAAAAATGTACGAACGAAGATTCTAAAAAGCCGCACCGATAGTATCGGACTTATTTATAAATTATTATCAACCGGTAATCACCAGGTAAAGCAGGTCGTATCGGCTTCCGGAACGGGCTATTACGGCAATAAACGGGACGAATTATTGAGTGAAGACCGTGTTCCTGCGGACGACTTCCTGGGTCAGACTTGTTTTGCCTGGGAGATGGCCGTAGCAAAAGGTCGGTCGCTCGGGCTTCGTACGGTTTCTTTGCGGTGTGGTGTGGTGTTCGCCAAAGAAGGCGGTGCCTTATCCAAAATAGCTGCACCTATTAAACTTGGACTTGGGGCTACTTTAGGAAGCGGAAAACAATATATTCCTTGGATCCATATCCAGGATGCCGTTAATATGTATATCTACGCTTTGGAGCACCCGGGATTACAGGGAGTCTACAACATGGTAGCTCCGGAACCTGTCACCAATAAACAATTAAATCAACAGATTGCAAAGATTTTAGGTAAACCGCTGTGGCTGCCGCCTGTCCCTGCTTTCGTCCTGAAATCCATTATGGGTAAAATGAGTGAGTTACTATTGGATAGTGCAAAAGTATCGCCCGACAAAATACTTAACGCCGGCTTTCGGTTTACCTATCCCACCATAGAAACTGCTTTAAAACATATTTTTGAAAGAGAAAAGAGGGATGAGTAGGAAAGAGCGCCCCTGTATATTCTGGTTCAGACGTGATCTACGACTACAGGATAATCATGCGCTGTATGAGGCGTTGCGTAGCGGATACAAAGTCCAACCCGTATTCATTTTTGACACTGCGATATTGTCGAAGTTGGAAGATCGCGATGATGCCCGAGTTTCATTTATCCATCGTGAGCTGAGAGCCATAAACAAACAGCTGGAACAACAAAGCTCCGGCATCGCATTTTACCATGATGAACCAAATAAAGCTTGGGAAGAAATTGTAAAAGAATTCGACCCCATAGCGGTATATTTTAATCATGATTATGAACCTTATGCGCGAAAGCGAGATAAAGAAATAAGTGATTTTCTTAGGCAATACGATATTGACGTTTATACCTTTAAAGATCAGGTCATTTTTGAAAAGGCAGAAGTCCTGAAGAGTAATGGCGAACCTTATACCGTATTTACCCCTTATAGAAATTGTTGGCTCGCTCAATTAGGTGAATCCCATCTTAAAAATTATCCAAGTGAGCGTCATTTAGCGGCACTCCGATCTCATTGGCAAACGATTCCCACACTAAAAGAGTTAGGATTTGTTGCTACCAAACAAACTTTTCCGAGTACAAGCTATAAGGCGGTTATAGGCGATTATCACCAGACACGCGATATCCCCGCGGACGAAAAAGGCACAAGCCATTTGAGTGTACACCTCCGTTTTGGGACGGTCAGTATTCGTTCACTGATAAAGGATGCACGACAAGCGAGCGAAAAAACATGGCTAAATGAGCTGATCTGGCGCGAGTTCTATATGATGATTTTATGGCACTTTCCTGAAACAGTTAACAAGGCCTTTAAATCTGCTTACGACCGAATTCATTGGCGTAATAATGAAAGCGAATTTGACGCGTGGTGCCAAGGGAAAACCGGTTATCCGCTGGTAGATGCCGGTATGCGGCAATTGAATGAGACGGGCTTTATGCATAATCGAGTACGGATGGTGGTGGCTAGTTTTTTGTGTAAACATTTGCTGATCGACTGGCGATGGGGAGAAGCCTATTTTGCGCGGAAATTACAAGATTATGAACAAAGCAGTAATGTAGGAAACTGGCAGTGGGCTGCCGGATCAGGCAACGATGCGGCTCCTTATTTTAGGGTATTTAATCCGGAGATACAATTAAAAAAATTTGACCCCAAGCTCGTTTATGCAAAACGCTGGATTCCCGAATTGGATGACCCCTTTCGCTATCCGAGCCCCATTATAGAACATAAAAAAGCCCGCGAGCGGGCTTTGGAAGTGTATAAAAATGCTTTGAAGGATTAGTCATCGTTCTCTGTCTTCCGCACAGAAATTTCAAAGTCCAACGCGGTAAAGGGCGGTGTCGAAGACGATCCGGAATATCCATACGCTTGTGTTGAAGGTGTAAGAAAACGGACCGTTCCTCCCTGATTTATTTTGGGAAGAATTTCTTTCCAAGCATTAACAGCTAATCCCGATATCAAAAACCTTGCGGAATCTTGACTCTCAAGTTCGGTACCGTTCATTAAATGCAATTTATATGAGCAAGTAATTGTCGAATCAACCGTAATTGGATTACCGTCACCCTGCTCAGTAATTTGATAATATATTCCAGTCTCGGTTTTTGTAAAATCGGCAGTATCTAGTCCTGCAGCCTGCATTCTCTTTCGTATGGACAAGTCCTCATAAGCCGGCATACTCGCACTATCAATGACCCGAATCACATAATCCATGGAAGCATTGGAAGGTATCCCCAAATCGGTGTTTCCATTTCGACCGTAAGGCAATAAGCGTGACGGGATAAGCACCCGGATTTGACCATCCGTCTTCTTTAACATGCTTCGGATAGCCATTTTTAAGCCTTCTTCCCTTTCTATCTGCCCTTGGTAGTTTGGATTACTTGCAATAATGGAGCCCTGCGGAGCGGCACCTAAAAAGTAGCCCAAATAATCAAAATAACGACTGGCGGAAGCAAAGGTATCGGTTACGCTATAAACACCATCCAATGAGCGCACGGTATAGACCAAGGCGTACCGACCGGTATAGTCGATATCATTCCCCTTTCCCTCTTCCAATATTTGATAATACATACCGGTACTGCCAAGCGGTTGAACCGTTAAGTTGTTAGCCCGTATATAGGAATCAATACTGACCGCATCAAGTTCTTCGATGCTTTGGTACTCCTGTTTCTTACAGGCTGCGAAAAGGCTCATGCCCAATAAACTTAATAAGGATATTCTTTTGATAGAAAGGTTCATTTATACTTTATCTCTTGTCTCTAAATAATGTGAAAATCAATTCTTACGCATTGTTTTGGGTTTGTCGGCATCGGTGATATCCAAGACCTCCAGTTCATAATCAAGTGGCGAATTTTCCTTGACAATACCATAGGGACGGTCCTGGTAGGCATATACGGAAGGTGTGATGATTCTGATTTTAGCACCGATACGTAAACCACCCTCCAATAATCCGCCAACACTTTTTGGATAAAAGGCAATTTTCCAAGCCAAAATCCGCCCGGTATCGGTTTCGGAAGTTAGCAGCGGCTTATAAGGTATGGAATCCAAGCTTGTGTTTTCCTCAAAGATCGTGCTATCCAACATACGTGCTGTATATTTTACCCGGATCAGTTTATTTTTCAGCTGCTCTTTGTTTGTTGTCGAATCGATCGTCAGGTAATCGACAGCCGTAGTCCCCGAATCGCTCAAGACATACCAAATACCGGTCTCCTGATGAAGCTTGGCCGAATCGGACAAGCCATGTGCCGTAATATAAGAAGCAATCATAGGCGCTTCTCGCTCCAACACCAGCTGTTGATCATAGACATAGACTTCCTCCTTATCGCATGAAACTGCCATAAGCCCCATTATAATAAAGAAAATGAGGGTGTAGAGTCTGCCCATAAAATTCAATACAATGCTATTTGCAAAGTTATTGAATTAATTGGTTAAATGCATGTATTAACATTTTTTAACATTGATGCAAGCAATAAGCTTTAAGTCATAGGCGAGCGTCATTCAACACTCGCCTTTTTGAACTTTTACTTTTTATTTTTGAATCTTTACTTTTTAATTTTGAATTTTTACTTTTTACTTTTTACTTTTTAATGCACATTCGACATATCCAGTTTAGCTTTCGCATTTTTCAACATAAGGATAAAAGGCACACAGATTAAGAACATGATACCGATATATAAGAACACGTCCATGTAAGAAAGCACTGAAGCCTGGTTCATAAGCGACCCATCCATCGCTTTCAGCGCGGCAGCTTTAGCTTGGTTGGGTGCCATACCATGTTGCATAAAATTACTTACCATCCCTTGATATCGCTGTTGAAACAAGGGATTGTTCGGGTTGATATGCTCAATTAAATTATTACGATGTAGGGCATTTTGCCGGGTCATAAAGGTAGTAATCAAAGCGATACCGAAGGAACCACCTAACTGCCGCATCATCCCGGTGAAGGCTGCTCCCTGACCGATCTGCGCCCCTTTTAGGGTGGAAAGTGATAGGGTACTTACCGGAATGAATAGCATACTCATGGCTAAACCGCGCAGCATCAGCATCCAAAAGAAATTGCCCTCCCCTGTATCCGGCGTTATAATACGAAAACCCCAAAAACAGAACATAAAGAAGAGAAACATTCCCATAGCGGCCAGGTATTTTTGTTTCACCCCCCGCTGCAGGACCTGTCCGATGATCGGCATCATAAAGGCCGTGACCAATGAAGACGGCACCATCAAAAGACCCGCCTGATAAGCCGTCCAACCGAGGTTGTTTTGTGTATAAAGCGGAATAATGAATGTTGATCCGTACAAACCAAACCCCATAATAAAGGAAAGGATCGTGCCCACCCGTAAATTGGCATCTTTCAGTACGCGCAACTCGACAATCGGGTTTTTGACCGTGAGTTCGCGCCAGATAAATAAATAAACACAAGCCGCACAAAGAATGGTAAAGGCCAAAATCATACTGTTATTGAACCAATCTTCTTCTTGTCCGCGTTCCAATACAAACTGCAACGATCCGACGGCCCCGGCCAGAAATACAATCCCCCACCAGTCAATTTCCCGTGCCGACCGCTTCTCGCCGTATTTAGGACTTTTAACGAACTTAAGTGTCAGCATGGTTGCAATTACACCAATTGGAATATTGATATAAAAGATGTAAGGCCAGCTATAATTTTCAACGATATACCCACCGAGCGGAGGTCCCAGCGTAGGTCCGACGATGACTCCCAAACCATACAAAGCCTGAGCCATGCTTCTCTTTTCAATCGGGTACACTTCCGTGATAATGGTTTGAGAGGTTACCAACAGGGCACCACCCCCTACCCCTTGTAGAAACCGGAATAAAATCAATTCCCACATGGCGGTTGAATTACCACACAGAAAAGAACATATGGTGAAAAGAATAACCGAGGCGGCGAAATAATTGCGCCGACCGAATTGTTGAGAAAGGAAACTCGTTAGCGGCACTACGATGACGTTACCAATGGCATAAGCCGTAATGACCCAACCAATCTCGCTCAGCGTAGCGCCCATATTACCGCGCATCTCATTGAGCGCAACATTGATGATGGTGGTATCCACAATCTCCAAGAGCGCACATAAAATAGCTGTTATGGTAATAATTGCCCGCCGCCAACCATATTCAACTAAAGAATTTTGTTCCATATATTTTAAGATTTCAGCTTCCAGCCATCAGCAATCAGCTTTTTATTCAATACTTCCAATCTATAAATCCGAGAGCTGAAAGCTGATTTCCGATAGCTAATTAAGATGCACATCCACCAATACGTTCATTCCTGTACGGATTTTTTGAATCAATTCAGGACTTTGTCCCTCGTTAAAATCGATCCTCACCGGAATGCGCTGTACTACTTTCACAAAGTTACCGGAAGCGTTGTCGGGCGGTAACAAAGATTGAGCGGCACCGGTTGCCGGAGAGAAAGAAGCAACTACGCCTTCTAAGGTAGAGTCAGGATAAGCATCCACTTTAATAGACACTTTTTGTCCCGTTTTCATTTTAGTGAGTTGTGTCTCTTTAAAGTTCGCGATTACCCATTTTTCGGTCGTTGGAACAATGTTAAAAAGCGATTGCCCGGCTCCTAAAAATTGTCCCGGTTGCAAATTCACTTTACCTACCTGACCGTCAATAGAAGCCGTAATCACGGTATAAGAAACATTTAACTTAGCTGCTTCCACTTCTGCTTCCCGTTGCTTAATGGTTGCCTCCGCTACCGATGCCTGCCCGGCACTAACGGATTTCTGCGTACCAACCGCAGCGGCTTGTCTTGCGGCCGATTGTTTCTGTGTTTGTAAGACATCGAGCTGTCTTTGTGCCAACTGTTTGGTGGCTAAAGCCTCTTCATACTGTTGTTGCGTAATGCTATGATCCTTAATCAGATTCTCGTAACGCTTAAAATCATTTTCTGCCCGCCAAAGATTAACTTTTGCTGATTCAATCTGCGCTTCTACCGTGTTCACATTCACCTGAGAAGTACTGATATTGGCTTGGGCCACTTGAATACCCGCACCTGCTACATGGGCATTGCTCCGTGCGCTAGCCAATGAAGCCTCAGCCTGAGCTAAACTTACCTGATAATCCCGATCATCCAGGATCACCAAGGTATCTCCTTTATGCACCATTTGGTTATCGCTTACGCGGACCTCCTTGATATAACCGGATACGCGTGGAATAACCGGACTGATCGTCGACACGATCTGTGCATCATCTGTTTCTTCGTGTTTCTGAGCGTGTAAATATTTAATTACACCATATGTTCCTCCCACTAGGATGAGCAGAACGAAAACAATCGCAAAACCCTTATTTCCGGATTTTTTTTCCGGTTCTTTTGCCGTAGTTTGATTATTGGTTTCCATATTTTATTGCTAATACCTTTAAATCTCTTATTTGTTTATTCCCCTACGCTTACACCAGCGCTTTCATACAATTTATTATAAGCTACTACCGCATCGGCCTTTGCATATTCATAATCAATGCCTGCCTGTAAACGAGCCACATCGGCGTCCAACAAGTCGGTGGTAGTGGCTAGGCTGTTATCATATTTATTTTTAGTAATGCGATAATTCTCATTGGCCTGTTCCACGGCCTTTTCATATACTTGAATTTTTTTCAGGCTTTGCGTATAATCCTGATATGCTTTATGTATATCGATCCGTATCCCATCTTTCAATTGTTCCTGGTTCCATGCCAATTGTTCCTCCTGCGCTTTAGCCTGTTTAACTTTTGCTCCTGCTTTGTAAAGCGAAGCTAAATTATAACTCAAACCTACCCCGGCATTTAGGGCGTTGGTAACGGTTAGTGCGTGTGGAACATTGATACCGACATATCCCGCCGAAACCGCAAAAGACGGGTAGTACGATCCTTTTGCTACTTTCACATTCGCATGTGCAGCATCTTGTCGGCTCGAGAGCGCCTTGAAATCGGCGCGATTGTCCAAAGCCAGGCTTTCCCAGTCGGCCAGCGACTTGACTTGAGGTTTAACAGAAAGACCGGTGGTGTCTAAAACCAACCTGGTGCTTTCATCTAACCCCAGCATTAAATCAAAATTAAAATTTGTTATCTTCTCATTGTTCTCGGCATTCAGCAGCGCCAATTCCAAATTGCTTTCCTGAAGTTGAACTTTTAAGAGGTCATTTCTAGCCACCAGACCGTTCGCCTCCATATTAGCGAAATCTTTTACACGCTGCTTTGAAGTATTCAGGTTTTCTGTCACCAGTTTTACCGCTGCTTGTGCTTTATATAAATTATAATACGCGGCAATGGTATTTTGTATCACCTCTTGCTTGTTCCGTTCGGCATCCAGTTCAGCTGCTTTTTCCAAATATTTAGCCGAAGCAATGCCATTAGTAATTTTACCACCGGCGAAAATCGGCAAGCTAGCGGTAGCCATCCCAAACATAGCTTGGCTAACATTCGGCATTTCGCTACCCGAACCTTCCCCTGATTCTTCCGATCCGGATCCCTGTAACTTAAAATCCACATTCGGTTTATTAACCCGCATGTATTGTCCGGAAATATCAATATCGGGCAGGCGGTTATCCTTCGCTTCTTGCAAAGAAGCTAAGGCCTGTTTAACCTTACTATCGCTCACTTTCAATTCTTTACTGTTTTCCAAGCTTAAATCAATCGCTTGTTGTAAAGTGAGCGTTCTTTGTTCCTGTGCTAACACCGTATTGCCTGCTATAACCAGCAAGCAACACCCTACTAAAAGTTTATTCACTTTATTTATTATATTATCCATTTTTGCTCTTATCTTTTTAATTCCGGTTGGGTCAGGTAAGCAATGAACATTTGCTTGAGATGATTCCGCAGTATTTTGATTTTTTCCTGTTGAAAATTCTCGGCTTCCGAGCCTTCCAGCTTGGCATTTTGTGCTTCGTAGCGACAATTGGCGAGCATCTGATTCACACTTCCAATCAATACGGAGGATAAAAAGAACACGTTTACATCCTTACGAAAAACACCAAGCCGCTGTCCCGCCTTTACTGCTCGCTCCATGAGCTTCCGGTTTTTGGTTTTCATCTCAAAAATCATATCAAACAGCGGTCCTTCCTGTAAAATACTGGCTTCGCGGGTCATAAGTCGATTAAATCGTTGCCTACTGTAGAGCGTGTCAATAAATACATCGATTATCTGTTCGACTTTTTCAAAGGCTGTACTGTCCTTTTCATAAAGAATACTCTCTAATTTGCCCGTAATAAACGTAAAGTGCTTTTTAAAAAGGGCTTCCAGCAATTTTTCTTTCGATCCGAAGTAGTAGGACACCATGGCTACATTGACTTCCGCGGCCTGTGCAATATCGCGGATGGAGGTCTTATCATATCCCTTCTCTGAAAATAAACGAAGGGCGGTGTCCATAATCAAAAGCTGCTTCTCACTGTATTCAGTCATCACTTAATGAATTAATGGGCGCAAAGTTAAACAAACGTTTAATTCAAACAAGCGTTTAACTCATTTGATAACATTAACGTAACACACATCTGAAACAATCTATTGAAAACCAACAACTTATGAATTGTCTTTTTTTTGTAAAACGATTTCGTGTTGTTGAGTGACGGAATTAATGATGAATAACCGAACAAAGTGCGTTTATGAACACTTAAAAATAAACAGATAGTGAATAATTAGCTAATGGGATAATTATTCATTCGTGTTAACTTCAAAGGGCATTATTCATAGTCGATTACTTTTTTTATTGGCATTCATGAGCTCATTGCACTCGGTTCATGAGCTCCCCTAGGGTCGGTTAGCCAATGTAAGCAGAAAACCATTGCCAATCGCTGCTAAATAAGCCTTCCTTTAATCACTAAAGTGCGCGCTAATTTGTCGTGGACACACTGTTGCTTACGATCCATAAAGCCAATTAAATAACTCACGCCTAAAGTCAGTAAGCCTGTAATTTTGGCCATATTTCTCCAAAGCGCTCTTCCAAAGCCGATGGGATTGCCTTTCGTGTCGGTTACTTTAATTTGCAACAGCAATTTTCCAGGTGAGGCGTTTTTAGCGGAGCCCTCACCGATCACACATATAATGAATTTGAATAAAGGAACTACCAATAGGCCGAAAAGGAGGTAAGTCCATTGCTCCTGTTTATGCTCGGCTTTGATCACAATCGCCAGGGCGAAACAACAGTAAATGAGAAAAGCGAAAAAATAGTCGATGGCCGCAGCTAGTAGCCTAACGTCTAAGGTAGCATAGTATTGTGGCAGCGCCCGTTCGTATGCTATGCCCAATTTTGCACTGAGATCCGGAATTTCCCTCAGTTCTTTGTAATCATCCCAACCGTCTTCCTTGATAAAGTCTGTACCCACTAATCCCATCGTCCTTAGTTCCGATAAACTAAGTGGTCCAAATGGTTTGCCATTTTTTACTATGTAGTATGATGTCAAATTAAAAAGTAAAAAGTCAAAATTAAAAATTCAAAAAGCCTGTCTCCCGGAGGGATGACCTGTCTCCCGGAGGGACGATAAAAAACATCCTACTTACACCAATCTCATCCAACAGCTCATACCTAAAATCTAAAACGTTATGCGCTAAACCGCTAACGCCTAAAACCTAATACCTTAATACCTCATGCGCTAAGCCCTAAAGCTCACGCCCTAAAACCTACACCTCCACTAATATCTTTTTACCGAAAATGAACTAAGCCCACCCTTTAAATCAATTAAATATTTATTTCCTGCCTGTTCAAAGCCTTCCGTTATATAAGACCCATCGTTCTGTTTAATAAATCCGGGAAATTCCTTAGAAGATAATCCGGACTTCACATCAATCCGGGCAGCGGCTTCCTTGGGAATTTCTATTTCTACGCTTGCTACACCTGACTCTGCGTCAATGATTGACTCGCCAATCGGCATACCCAGTTTTGTCTCAAAAGAAGCAGCCCCTCCTTTGAGCGTAAGGCGTTCAATTTTATATCGGCTTAAGTCGAAATCGACGGCTCCGGCTCCGACATCCACTCTGATAGTCCAAAGCGGGTTGGTATTCAAAGACATTTCAACCTCATTGTTCCCCTCACCATCGATATTCCAGTTCCTTTTCTTTACATCCTTCATTCTAAAGGTCAATTCAGCCACCGAGTCTTTGGTAGTCGTTTGAAGTACATGCCCCGAAAAAACACCACGCGAATGCGCGCTAAACAGTTCCGCGGCCTCCCCATCCATCTTGTACTCAACGGCACCACCTTTGATTTCGAGGTGGGCTTTTCGAATGCTTGGGCTATAGGGGCTCGAAAAATCCGCATTTTTCACCTCCCCGGCGATGTCGTTATCCTCCCGGTCTTTATTATCACCGCCGTCTTCATAGCTTATATGTCCTCCCCATATTCTACTCGGTTTTGATACCTGAAAGCCTATAAAAATCAAAACCGCAATAGTTGCAACCACTGAGATGGCATTGCCTACCCCATGCTTAGGTAACAGCAAGTTAACCCCCAGAATGATCAGAAACACCGGCCAAAAACGCCATAAACTCGACCAATAAAAAGAGATAACTCCCGTGTTACTTAATAGCCACATGACGCCGATAAAAAGCAGCACCAATCCCCAATTTAATCTTTCTCTATTCATATTCAATATATCTTAACGGTCGACACCAAGGAGCACGACCTATTGCTCCGTTTTATACCACAGCGTTACAGTTTGTTTTATGTACGCAGCTACGAAGGTTGTTCCGATTCGCTCTCTTCCGGTTTTTCCTTATCCTTAGGTTGTGCTATCAGTGGCTCTTCCGCTGCCTGACCTTTTCCGAGCTTGAAAGAGCTAAAGATGCTTATCAGTCCACCCACCACAAAAACAAGCGGCCAGTACTTAATAAGCTCTTCCCTGGTAATAAAGTCTAGTTGCAGCAACAAAAAGAAAGTACCAATAAGAAGCAACGCGACGCCTACCGACCTTCGTTCCTTCTGTTTTCGCCGTTCCAAGTGATGGAATACATCCTCTCCTCCTACCGTAAACGTCTTCTCCATGTGCGGTCGGCCATAGGGTTCCTGAAACCCAGGAAAAACAAAAGGTTTACGAGGTACTACAATCCACATAATCACATAGGCGATCGGACCTATCAGGCCAATCCCCGCAGCACTAAAAAATATGCTGAGTACAAAAATCATCCGTATCCAGGCCTTATCAATACCCAGATATTCCCCCAGTCCGGCACAGACGCCACCAAGCATGCCTTCCTGTTCATTTCTCCTAAGTTCCTTTTCCATGGTTATAAGCTATATGCTGTAAATTTTAGCCATCGGAAATCAGCTTCACTTTAGGCTTCGAGCCATAGACGATAAGCTTTAAGCTGGCCCATCATCACATTGGCTAATCATTGGCTCATCGCCACATCACCGCTTCCAACACCCAACTAAATCTCCAAATCGAGCGGCCTGATAACGATTTCATCCACATTAGCTCCTTTGCTCATCTTTAAGCAAGTCACTACGGCATCTGCAATATCCTCCGCTGCTACAAATTTCTCAGAAGGGATATCCACACCCTCCCAAGAAGAAGTATACGTAGAGCCCGGAATAATTTCTGTAACCTTAACCCCATATGTTCCAAGCTCTTGCCTCAATATAGCTGTTAGACCATGTACTGCATACTTTGTTACACTGTATGAAGCAGCTTTTACAAAAGGAGATTTACCGGCTACCGATCCGACATTGAAAACGTGTCCACTCTTTCTTTGACACATTTTCTTACCAAAATAAACAGCCAAATAATGCGTACACAGCACGTTAACCGCCAAGTGATCGGCCAAAGACTCGGGTGATTCCTCCAAAAAGCCCCCCGGCACAAAAAGTCCGACGTTATTCACTAAGACATCCAAGTGAGAAAAAAAAGCATCGGTTTGCAGGGCCAGTGCTTTCACTTGCTGCTGATCCTTACAATCTGCAACCTGATAATAAAAACGTTGATTCGGATACCGGGATTCAAGCGCTGATTGTAAGGTAAGTAAGTCATTTTCTGTTCTGGCAGACAGCAAAATATCAAAGCCTTCTTTTGCCAAAGCACAGGCAATGCTCTTTCCAATTCCTTTGGTGGCACCCGTAATGAGCGCACATTTTTTCATATCGTTATAAATTATTAATGTTGATTGTTCGCTTTAGGCTCTTTGCCCAACAAACAAATATATCAAATTGCTGTTTGTATTTCTGTTTAGCCAGCCGAATCGCTAAATTGCATATGAATGCAATTTTATATAAGTTTGGTGATAATATATTTTCTTGAGACACATATATGTTTTTTACGAGCTTCGGCAAATATCTTTTACTGTTAAAATCAGTTTTTAAAAAACCTGAAAAAGCGAGTATTTACTGGAAAGAGATTATGCATGAGATGAACAGTATCGGCGTAGGCTCTTTGGGTCTGATCGCCATTATTTCTACGTTCATAGGTGCGGTTATGACCATGCAGATCGCTTTTCAATTAGTGTCTGATCTTATTCCAAACTCCATCATAGGCCAAATCAACCGCGACTCGAGTATATTGGAATTAAGTCCTACCATCTCTGCGCTCGTTTTGGCAGGAAAAGTAGGTTCGTCCATCTCTTCCCAAATCGGTTCTATGCGTGTTACCGAACAGATTGATGCCTTGGAAATCATGGGAATTAATGCTCCCGGCTACTTAATTTTACCAAAGATCTTAGCGGGCATTACCATGGTACCGGTTCTGGTTATCCTATCTATATTTTTGGCACTGAGTGGTGGCTTGATCGGTGGCGCCCTTTCCGGAGCTGTAACTCCAGCTGATTATATTATGGGTATTACAGGAGACTTCAACGGCTATACCGTGGCCGTAGCCTTGGTAAAGGCATTTGTATTCGGTTTTGTGATTACATCCGTAGCTGCTTATCATGGTTTCTATGTAAAAGGAGGCGCTTTGGAAGTTGGGCAAGCGAGTACAAAAAGTGTCGTCGTCAGCTGTATTATGATCTTGGCCACGGATTATGTAATTACAGCGTTAATGCTCTAAAAAGCGATTAGTTATTACCATTAGCCCTTAGCTAAACGAGCTAATATATAAAAGCTAACGGCTAAAAACCAAAAACAATGATTAACGTTCAGGACATATATAAATCCTTTGGTGACAATGATGTGCTTAGAGGCATATCTGCCAAATTTGAAGCCGGTAAAATCAGTTTAATCATCGGAGGCTCCGGCTCAGGAAAGAGCACCTTGCTCAAGTGCATGGTTGGTTTGCATGAGCCAAACAAAGGAAAAGTGCTTTATCAGGACCAGGACTTTACCCGGATGAATTTTGAAGAGCGTATTCCAATCCGAAAGGAAATTGGCATGCTTTTTCAAAACTCAGCCCTATTCGATTCGATGACAGTAGAGGAGAATATCACTTTTCCTTTACAGATGTTCAGTGACATGAGCAAAAAAGAGCGCATTGAACGCGCTAATTTCTGTTTAGAACGTGTAAATCTGGAAGGGCGGAATAAACTTTATCCTGCAGAACTTTCGGGCGGGATGAAAAAACGGGTTGGGATTGCCCGAGCCATTGCCATGACACCCAAATACCTTTTTTGCGATGAGCCCAATTCCGGTCTGGATCCACGTACTTCCATTGTCATTGACGAACTAATCCAAGACATTACAGAAGAATACAACACAACAACCGTTGTTGTTACACATGATATGAACTCGGTAATGGGCATCGGTCAATATATATTATTTCTATATCAAGGAGAAAAGAAATGGGAAGGATCGAACAAAGAAATTGCCCATACCGACGTTGAGGAGCTAAACGATTTTGTTTTCGCCAGTCCATTCATGAAAATAGCCAAGGAGAAGTTTTAGTAAGGCTGTAGGCTAATGCATTAGGCCTTAGGAGCGTAAGATTCTAGGCTTATTGATTGTAGCTTAGAACTTATCGCTTCCACCTAGCCTATAGCATAAAGCTTAATGCCTCTTATAACCAATAACAAATCATTATCTTTGCCAAAAAATTAACGCTTTGACACAGACATCCAGCATACAGCTTTTGACTCCTCAATATTGGAAAGACTATGAATTGATTGATTCCGGAAATTTTGAAAAATTGGAACGCTTCGGTCAGCTTGTACTGATTCGTCCGGAACCGCAAGCAGTTTGGCCAAAAGCGCTGAATGAAGGAGAATGGAACAAACTTCACCATATCCGTTTCAAAGGCCGTTCGGCTACTACAGGAGACTGGCTCAAGAAGGATGCTAAAATAGCTGATAGATGGCATATCACCTATAAAAATCCTGACGTAGAAATTAAGTTCCGGCTGGGACTTACCTCCTTTAAGCACGTGGGCATATTCCCCGAGCAAGCGGTTAATTGGGACTATATCTCATCGACTGTCAAATCCTTTAAAACGCCAAAGCCAAAAGTTTTAAACCTCTTTGCTTACACCGGCGGAGCTTCGTTGATCGCTCGGGCCGCAGGCGCAGATACGACTCATGTTGACTCTATTAAACAAGTGGTTACCTGGGCAAATGAAAACCAGGAACTCTCGGGTTTAGCAGATATACGCTGGGTTGTAGAAGACGCTTTAAAATTTGTTAAGCGCGAACTAAAAAGAGGGAATAAATATAATGGTATTATCCTTGATCCGCCAGCTTACGGCCACGGCCCCAAAGGGGAGAAATGGAAATTAGAAGACCACATTACCGAAATGATGTTGGATGTGGTTAAGTTATTAGACCCCAAGGAACATTTTTTAATCCTCAACACATATTCCCTAGGTTTTTCCTCTGTAATCGTGGAAAATCTTATCAAAAGCGCTTTCCCTTCGGTCAAAAATTTAGAGACGGGCGAATTATTCCTTCAAGCCACTGCTGGAAGTAAATTACCTTTAGGCGTATTTGGAAAATTCAGAAGCTGACGTGAAATAGCACCACCTAAAGTTGCTTACGATTAATACTTAAGTCGCGGCCCTTTTTCAGTCCGGATAATATCCCTTTTATTATTGTCGTTACTTTTATTTTGGAAATCAGTAGGACTTTATTCGGATCTTGTTCGGAGCTTATCCGGATAAAAGCAAATAAAATCCTAATTTTTTCCGAATTTTAATAAAATAGTTACTAGTTTAGTAGTATAAATCGTATATCAACATCTCTAAAGTTGATATTGTATCTAGGAACCTTTAATGATAATCCGTCATGGGAAGAGTAACT
The DNA here is from genome assembly GCF_054130995.1 of Olivibacter sp. SA151. NCBI lineage: Bacteria > Pseudomonadati > Bacteroidota > Sphingobacteriia > Sphingobacteriales > Sphingobacteriaceae > Olivibacter > Olivibacter sp. SA151. Next base: position 5,633,627 of record NZ_CP096391.1, read on the forward strand.
AATGGAGCTAACGACTCTAAACTGAACCGGAATCGAACCATGCTGCTCTTATATCCGGAAGACAGGTTAACTTTCGCAGAAGCAAAACAATTCGGGAATTGTAGGTTTGAACTGCATGACGAGATCGCACTACCTGCAGGACTTAAAATTGGCACGAAGCTTCACCTTTATTTGTCATTTTTTGCTACGGATGGTAGCAACAATAGTTCAGATAGCGTATACGCGGGCGTTATAGAAATTCAATAGTTTTCCTACCTTTACTTTAAGCAGGTTCTTATTTCCTGTCGAATAACATTATTTGGCACGACGGTCCTCTTTTGTTGCTAAAACGGTAACAAGACACTCCTTTGTACGTCTTAATAATCATGGAACACAACGAAATCCCAAAAAAGAATAAATTCATTGTCTGGCTTAAACGGCTTGGTTTCTGGGGTTTTCTTTTCTTTTTACTGAAAGGAATTTTATGGCTGATATTGGGCTACTGGGTGTTTAAGCAATAGTAAAGCCAGCTATTTTTTAATTTTTAGTTTTTTATGCTTACTATTGCTATGAACAAACCTAATGCATATCATGATTCATTCACACGAAGAGGAAAAAAGTCTAATTCTTCTTATCAAGGATGGGAATGAAGTTGCCTTTCGCCAAATTTATGATCGCTATCGAACAAAAATTGTCAGTTTTGCCTATCGGTTTCTAAAAAATGAAGAAGATGCAGAAGAAGTCATGCAAGAAACCTTCATTCGCTTTTGGCAAGCAAGGGATAGATTGGATCATAGCTTTACCGCAGCGCCACTTTTATTTACTATTTCCCGTCGACTTGTATTAAATGAATTGCGAAAAATTGCCCAATCGGAGAAGGCTATTGCGGAGTTATTGGAAAAATCCGACAGACTAGATCATCTTTCGCAGGATATCATGGCTGCAAAAGAAATCGATGAAAAATCTAAAGAAGCGCTGAATCAACTTTCACCACAACAGAAAACAATTTTCTGCCTCAGTAGGTATGAAGGACTAAGCCATGATCAAATTGCCGAACGATTACAAATCTCTCCCCATACGGTTAACAATCATTTGGTAGAAGGCCTGAAAAAAATCCGAAAACATTTGTTACGATACGGCTTAATCCATTTTTTTCTCCTTTTCTATTTTTGATTTAAAAAATTTTTCCGGTAGCCTAGTTATCCTTTAGCTTTCCTGTGTATTGACTTATAAAGAGCTTTGACGAAGCTTCAAAAAGGTCACATATGGATCAAACACGCCTACGCGAATTATTGGAAAAACTAGCGAGTGATCGCATTACGGCAGAGGAGCTGCATAGGTTAATGCAGGCTATTCAGGACGACACCTATACAGAGGAGCTTGACCAGGCATTAAGGCGGTTTCAGGACTTACCGATCGTCCCCCACTTGGATGACCAAGAACAATCCCTCAAAAGTTATCAGCGGATTATTTCCGATAAGCGATTTTTACAAGCTCGCAAACAAAAACGCCTCTATCTGACTTGGGTTGCGGCTTCACTGGCCTTGATATTAGTCGGTGCGCTTTTATATCAAAGGCTGTCTTCTCCACGGGAACATTTACGGAATGCATTTACCACTACCTGGACGGCCCCATTGGGCGAGCAACGACAAATTGAATTGCCTGACGGTACCTCCGTTTGGCTAAATGCAGGTAGCCGATTAGATATTCCGCGCAACTATAACGATAACGATAGGCGCGTGGTTTTAGCCGGAGAAGCTTATTTTGATGTTCAATCCAACAAACAAAAGCCATTCACTGTGGAAACAGGTTCTCTTATCACTAAAGTATTGGGAACCGCATTCAACATTAACAGCTTCGATGCATCGCATATCGCTGTAACAGTCCGGCAAGGGAAAATAGCCGTTCAGCATGAGGCTGAAACTGTATCCTTGTTAACTGCAAATCAACAGTTGATTTATAATGTCCATACCAATCATAAGCAAGTACATGATGTAAATGCCACCGCTATAATTGCTTGGATTCATCAGCGATTGCGCTTCGATAACATAAGCATGGCAGATGCAGGAAAGGCCTTGGAAAGATGGAGTAACAAGACCTTCATTTATCGTAATGACGCCATCCGCGGTTGTCATTTTACCGTGTCCTTCCATGAAGGAGAGAATTTGCGGGAAATGTTAAATGTCATTAGTGCACTGAACAACTTTAAATATGAAATAAAAAATGACACCGTGTACCTCGACGGTAATGGCTGTGAATAGCGTTCCGCTTAAACCCTAAAAAAAATGATGAACAGACGAACATATCCTCCCTAAAAAGGCAGTCACATTGGCGGCAACCAATGTGACTACACATGCAAATAAGGGATTCTTGCGGCAATCCCTCAGTATTAAACCCAATCTTAACTAGAGATAAGCTTAATTATGCAAAATTATGAATTTTAAACCAACCTATCTCATTTTTATTATGAGAACAGCCAGTCTTATAGCCTTTTTGATACTTTTTTCTTTTGGCCTGTTGCTAGCTGAAAAAACCAAAGGCCAATCCATTTATAAGGACTACATTTCCTTTTCTCATCAAGGCTCGCTGGAAAGCGCCCTTTTAAAGATCGAGTCGCTCAGCAACTATCGTTTCGCCTATAAAGCCAAAGAGGTAAAAAACTACCAAACGATATCGATATCACCCGCCAAACGTTCAGTTGCCAATGTTCTGGATAGGTTATTAAAAGGCACCTCTTTATCATATCAATTGCAAGGCGATTATATCCTGCTGAAAGAGAAGAAGGAAGGTCTGCCAAAGTCCATTAGTGATCAGCAGGATTTTCCTGTTAGCGGAAAAGTGCTTGATGAGGCAAAACAGCCCTTAATTGGCGTATCCATTAAAGTAAAAGGCACCAATGTAGCCAGTCGTACCGACGATCAAGGCCACTTTATGATCAACGCCACTCCTCAATCCATTCTGTCTATTAGCTACTTAGGCTACGAATCCCAAGAAGTGGCAGTTGGAAATGGGCAAGACTTACAGATTGTACTTAAATCAATAGAGGCCGCCTTGGACGAAGTAGTGGTAGTTGGTTATGGAACACAACGTAAACGCGATTTAACCGGTGCCGTTGGTCAAGTGAGCGGCACGGACCTCCGTAATATGCCAATTCGAAATGCGACAGAGGCCCTACAGGGTCAAACGGCAGGTGTACAAATCACTTCTACCGGCGGAAGCCCCGGCACACCTCCTGCTGTTCGAATTCGTGGAATAGGTACAGTAAACGATAACAATCCGCTCTATGTGGTAGATGGACTTCCTCAGAATGACATCGGTTGGTTAAACCCCAATGATATTGTGTCAATTGAAGTCTTAAAAGATGCGTCGGCTACCGCCATATACGGTTCAAGGGCAGCCAATGGGGTCGTTATGGTTACCACGGCGAAGGGGAACGCCGATGGTGACAAGCTAAACAGCCAAATATCACTGGATAGTTATATCGGCATCCAAAATCCGATAAAAACTTATGAGATGATGAACGCTTCGGAGTTTATGGACTACAAGAATCTGGCAAATATCAATGCAGGTTTAGATCCCTATTTTTCGGAACAAAACAAGGCAGAGGTGTTACAATTTCTGCGTGCCAACACAGGAAGTGAAGAGGGTACCAATTGGTGGCAAGCGATCAATAATAAGAATGCCTTAGTGCAAAATCATGATATCGCCATTTCCGGTGGTGTTAAAGATTTAGCCTATCGGACCAGCTTGAGTTATATGGATCAAGAAGGGATTATCAATGGATCGGACTATGATCGATTATCTTGGCGGACTAATTTCAACCATAATTTACGCAGCTGGCTAAAACTATCGGGGAATATTGGACTCATCAATGAAGGTAGAGGCAATGTGCTTGAAAACAGCCCGGGTTTCAATACCGCTTTTATCGCTTTTGTAGCCGATCCGATCTCGCCCGTGTATCGGACTAATTTAGTAGACGTTCCCGACTTTTTACGATCGGGATTGTTCCTTGATCGCATTGATCAAAACAATCCATGGTCGTTTTACAGTCCCATTTTAATGACTAATAAGGAGAATCCGGTAGCCCAGACCGAGATCTACAAAAACAATCGATGGAAGGGAACGGCTATTAAGGGAGGTGGATCAATTGACATACAGCCCTTAAGCTGGTTAAAACTGAGAAGTAATTTTGGCGTGGATTTAGCCAGAGGGACCTCGGATTATTTTTCACCGAAATATTATTTAGATGGCGATCAATTCAATGTGGACGCCACGGTAAGTAAATCCAATTCAAAGACGGATTACTATGTGTGGGAGAACACAGCCACATTTGATAAAGAATTCGCCGATCACCACGTAACGTTCTTGGTGGGTACCTCGGCAGAACAATGGAAAAGCGAATCCTCCAGCGCCTCGAAACAAGGATTAGTATCCAATGATCCCAGTCAGTGGATCATTGATGCCGGCACCATTAATCCGCAGGCATCCGGCACCAAATGGGAGATGGCACTTAATTCTTACTTCGGTCGGCTTTTCTACGCTTATAAAGACCGCTATATGCTTACGGCAAATTTCCGCTACGATGGTTCCTCCAACTTTGGCGAGGATAAAAAATGGGGAGCTTTTCCTTCTCTTTCCGCTGGATGGAATTTTGCTGAAGAAGATTTTATTAAGCAATGGTCGTGGCTCAATTTAGGGAAGCTTCGGGTAAGTTGGGGAAAGATAGGTAACCAAAACATCAGTCGAGGTGCTTATCTAACCACTTTTTCGGGCAATATGGGTTATTATCTATTCGGTCCACGCAATCCACAGTTAATCGGTGGCAGTAATTACATCGGAAATGCGGGGATAAAATGGGAGCAGACTGAGCAGCTGGATATTGGCTTAGATTTAGCCTTCTTGAACAACAAGCTGAACCTAACAATAGATGCCTATCGCAAAACCACGGATGGGATGTTACTGAATGTTCCTTTGCCGGCTTACCTCGGCTTTCCAAATAGTCCCTGGTCCAACGCCGGTGGCGTCCGTAATAGCGGATTGGAATTCGATCTTTCGTACCGTAATAAAATCGGAGATTTTGGTTATTCCATTGCTGCCAATGCATCAACCTTTAAAAACAAGGTCTTGAGTTTAGGTGGAGGTGAGCCTATTACCGGTGGTGGTTGGATCAGCTACACAACTACCCTGACCGAAGAAGGCATGCCGATCGGTTATTTCTACGGCTTCAAGACAAATGGCATTTTCCAATCGCAACAAGAAGCCGATGATTATATTCAAGAAGGCGCCCGTCCAGGGGATTTGCGTTTTGTAGATTTCAACGGTGACGGGACCATCAACAATGCCGATCGCACGAATTTGGGTGATCCCTTTCCTGATCTGACCTACGGACTCCGTTTAGGAGCAGATTATAAGCACTTCGACTTTCAGCTGTTAATGCAAGGTACCTTAGGCAATAAAATCATGAACATTGCTAAGATCGACATGAAGTCGGGAGTAGGCTGGTACAATGCGCCGAAAGAGTTGTTAACCGAGGCTTGGTCACCAAGTAATCCAAGTCATACGCAGTTCGCCATCAACGCTTCCAATCAGAACAATTTGCAAATATCCGATTGGTTAGTGGAAAATGGGTCATACCTACGGGTAAAGAGTGTGCAATTAGGGTATACGCTGCCGGATGCTTGGCTAGCAAAGGCCAAAATTCAACGTATTCGCGTGTGGACAGGAGCGTACAACCTCCTCACCTTCACTTCCTATTCGGGTCTCGACCCTGAGATTGGCAGCGGTTCCCCCTTAAGTATGGGAGTAGATCAAGGTTATTACCCACAGGCAAGATCATTTATGTTTGGTATCAATGCAAACTTTTAGACAATGAAAAGAACGATAACGTATATAGTCATAACGGCTTTCGGCCTTATCGCTAGCTGTAAGCGTGACTTTTTGGAAAGAGACCCTTACGGCGTACTGGACGAAACAGATTATTTTAAGACCGACGGTGCCGGCTTAAAGTTGGTGACGGGCTGTTACCAACCAATGCAAGACGGATGGGGTTACACCGTTAACAAAGTAGCTATTGGCGATGAAAGTGTCGATAATGCCGATGCGGGAGGTTCCGATCCCGGCGATCGGCCGCAAACAACGGAAGTAGGGCGCGGTCGACCTCTTTCTTCCAATCCCCTATTATTTGAAACGTGGAGTAATCGATATCGTGGTATTGGCAAATGTAATATCGCCCTTGATGCGCTGAAACGAGAAGGAAGTAACTTAGTAGAAAACGGAGCACCCCTTCCAAGTGAAGCACTTGCCCGTTATTTTGCCGAAATAAAGTTTTTGCGCGCTTGGTATTATTTCGATTTAATTACAGTATTCAAGGAAATTCCCCTCTTAGTTGCTGTTGAAGACCCTTCTACACGAAAGGGGAAGGCCAGCATCGAAGAGCTCCGCAACCAGTTGTACATCGATTTAGACGAGGCTATTGCCGAGCCCAATTTTCCACGATCGTCCGAATTACCCGACAATGAAACCGGACGAGCCACCAAAGATGCAGCTTATACGCTTAAGGCACGAGCTGCACTTTTTTTTGCCGGATTAATGGAACAGGGCAAAATGGAGGGAGATGCATTAGGTGAATATCTCATCGCAAAAGAAATGGCGGGAGAAGTCGTTAACAACGGACAGCTCCAATTGCTACCCGATTTTCAGGACTTATTTAGAGGTGATTATCAAGTCGGTCCCTTCTCAAAGGAATGCATTTTCGGTGTGCTGCGAAAATTCGATCCAGCTTTTGGCTTAGCGGGCGACCCCTTTGCCATTATGAATGTAGGTAGAAATAATGTAGGCGGCTGGGGAGGAAATACCCCAACGCGCGATCTGGCAGCAGCATTTGATCCGGCTGATCCACGCAAAATGTTTACCATTATCAGTCATAACGACATTTTCAAAACTTCCAGCGGAGGAGAGGAAATACACAACTATCGCGGTTATTTTAACGACTATAATTTGCAACAGAGTCGTAAAGCCTTTGTGCCACAAGCCTATCGGCAACAAAACGACTTGCAACGTAGCAATTGGCAGCCGTATTGGATCCGCTATTCCGAGGTATTGCTTATCTATGCAGAAGCCATTATACGAACAGGTGGCAATCACGCAGAAGCATTGAACTACCTGAACGAAGTACGTCACCGTGCCTACGTAACGACCTCCAAAGTTGATGAACCCGCTATTTATCGCTTGTTTGCAACCGGTCTCAAAGCCATCGATGAGGCTACTTTTGCAAGCCGTTACGCCATAAAGACCTCTGATGATATCTTGCAAGCCATAAAGAAGGAGCGTCGATTCGAATTAGCCCTCGAGGGATTCCGACTATACGATCTAATACGTTGGGGTGAATACGCGAGCACTATGAAAGCCTTCCACCAAAAATACGGCTTTGCCGATAAAGGACGTGATGCCAGTGAAAACAGCTGGCCTTTCCCTATACCTCAAATTGAAATTGATCGCTCCAATGGAGTATTAGTACAAAACAGCAATTACTAACATGGATTTAACACGAAGAAAATTTATAAAAGAAAGCACCGCCTTGGCAGGATTCACCATTGTTTCCAGTCATGTCTTGGGTAAAACTTTAGGATACGTGGCGCCTAGCGACAAGCTGAATATAGCCGGCATAGGTGTTGGTGGCATGGGGCGTCGCAATTTAGCTAACATGAACACTGAAAGTATTGTCGCCCTTTGCGACGTAGACTGGAAATATGCACAAAAGACTTTTCAGGATTACCCGAAGGCAAAACAATATAAAGATTGGCGGAAACTATTTGATGAAATGGGAAATTCTATTGATGCCGTTATGGTAGCAACTCCCGACCACAATCATGCCGTCATTACTGCCCATGCTATTACTTTGGGAAAACACTGTTACACGCAAAAGCCGCTTAGCCATTCTGTATATGAATCGCGTCTCTTAACCAAACTAGCCTCTAAGTATAGAGTAGCCACTCAAATGGGAAATCAGGGAAACTCTTTTGACTGGTGCCGACAGGTTGCCGAATGGATTCAATCCGATATTATCGGAGAAGTGGAAGAAGTACACTGTTGGACCAATCGCCCGATTTGGCCACAAGGATTGATGCAACCCGGCGATGCCATGCCTGTACCCGAAACGCTTTCCTGGGATCTCTTTTTAGGCCCCGCCAGCAAACGTCCGTACCACAGCGTTTATACGCCCTGGAACTGGAGAGGTTGGTGGGATTTTGGTACCGGCGCATTAGGCGATATGGCCTGTCATATTATGGATCCCATTTATTGGGCTTTAGATTTAAAGTACCCCATTAAAGTTAATGGCAGTTCAACGCTCAGTAATTTGTATTCACCACCTCATGCACAAATGGTGCAGTATACTTTTCCGGAGCGACCGAAAAAAAGAAAAGTAAAAATGCCGGAAGTAAAGGTTCATTGGTATGACGGGGGATTGATGCCCGAAAGACCGATGGAACTCAGTCCCGGCATGATGTTAGGTGACGAGAATGGTGGTATTCTCTTCATTGGTAAAAAAGGAAAAATCATGACCGGATGTTATGGCATGAACCCAACCCTTTTACCAGTGAGCGAAATGGAACATTTTGAGCAGCCGACGCCTTGGATTCCGCGGATTAAAGGTGGAAATGGAGATATTTGGAGTACCAATGCCCACGAGCAGGAATGGATTCGCGCAGCCAAGGAATCTCCGGAAAATCGCACGGAGGCCAGTTCGCATTTTGGATTCTCCGGACCATTTAATGAGATGGTGGTGATGGGTGTATTAGCTGTTCGACTACAGGGCCTACACCGCGACCTGCTGTGGGATGGTGAAAATATGACCTTTACCAATATTGGAGATCAGGATAAAATCAACATCGTTTCTGTGGACGAGTTTAAAGTAGTTGATGGCGACCCCCGATTTGATCGTCGTTTTACGGAGTTCGGAGCTAAATCCATTGCAAACGAATGGATAAAGCATACTTACCATAACGGATTCCAATTGCCCGAAATGCCGATCGACTAATATGGTTTAATAAGTAATCGCCGGTGTCGTTGATCTGTTATGCGATCGACGGTACCGGTCTTAAATATAAGAGAATTCATCATGAAAAGATTAGAAAGGAACCTGATAACCGTATTTTTTACCGCCTGCTTAATTCTATATAATTTTCATTACGCAGCAGCACAATCCCCAGAGGTAAAGACCGATTGGAAACTTGCCGTCCAGTCGTATACCTTCCATAAGTTTACACTGATGGAAACCTTAGATAAAGTACAAACTTTGGGACTGCACTACCTTGAAGTTTACCCGGGGCATCCCTTGGGCGCAGGGTTTGGCGAATTAAACTTTTCGCCGAGTTTATCAAAAGAAAATCAAGAGAAATTAAATCAAGAGGCTGCAAAACGAGATATAAGGATCATTGCCATGGGAGTGGTTGTAACGGAAGCTGCCGAATGGGAAGCTTATTTTTCCTTTGCCGCAGCCATGCATATGGAGTACATTAGTGCCGAACCGGCCTTGGCCGATTGGGACTTGGTTGAAAAGCTTGTCAAAAAGTATAATATAAAACTGGCTGTCCATAACCATCCCAAGCCTTCATTGTATTAGAGTCCTAACGATTTATTGAAGGCGATCGGTCACCGCGATGCGAGGATCGGCTCTTGCGCAGATGTGGGCCATTGGAGACGAGAAGGGCTGAATCCGCTGGAATGCCTTAGGAAGTTAAAGGGGCGTATACATGCACTCCATTTCAAAGACATCACCTCTGGTAAGCGTTCAGCGCACGAGGAAATGCCCGATACAATCTGGGGTACCGGCATACTCGATGTAAAAGCTATGTTAGCTGAACTAAAACAACAAAATTTCAAAGGTACCTTGGCCATCGAATATGAAAACAATTGGGAAAATTCGGTACCTGATATACAAAAAAATTTAACTTATTATTCCCAGGCTTTAAAGGAAATTAATCCATAAAGGCACAAGCTAAGCATCTGTAACAGGAAATAACTAAATTGCTGCAGGTATCATTATAAACAAAAAGAGCATGAATATATCGGGGAAGGCGAAAGCGCAGCACACGTATGATGTCATTGTGATCGGTTCGGGCATCAGCGGTGGTTGGGCGGCCAAAGAATTTTGTGAGAAAGGGTATAAAACGTTGGTATTAGAACGGGGTCGAATGGTCAAACACCTGGAAGATTATCCTACGGCGATGCAGGATCCTTGGCAATTCACACATCGAGGAGAGCTACCGGAAGCGGTGACGACTAACAATCCCATTGTGTCCCGTTGCTATGCTTTTGACGAAACAACACAACACTTTTTTGTAAAAGATCAGGAACACCCATATGTGCAGGAGAAGCCGTTCGACTGGATAAGGGGCTATCAAGTTGGTGGCAAGTCCCTACTTTGGGCACGACAAACGCAGCGTTGGAGTGATTATGAATTTGAAGCCCCGGCACGAGACGGTTTTGCGGTAGACTGGCCCATTCGCTATAAAGACCTGGCACCATGGTACAGTTATGTAGAAAAGTTTGTTGGAATCAGCGGAACCAAAGATCAGATTCCGAACCTTCCCGATAGCGAAGTGCTTCCTGCTTTCGAGATGAATGCTCTAGAGAAGCACCTTAAAGAACGAATAAAAGCCTCTTATCCCGATCGCCATGTCATCATTGGTCGTTGTGCCCACCTCACGGCACCACAAAAAATTCATGTAGCCCAAGGAAGAGGCCAATGTATGGCTCGGCACCTCTGCCATCGGGGATGCCCATTCGGTGCTTACTTTAGCAGTAATTCATCCACACTACCCTGGGCCGATGCTACAGGTAATCTGACCTTATTGACCAATCAGGTGGTGGAATCTATTCTGTACGATGAACAAAAGGGCAAAGCAATCGGTGTGCGTACTGTGGATAGCAAAACAAAACTTGTAAAGGAGTTTTATGCACGCGTTATTTTTGTTAACGCATCCGCTCTTAACACCAATCTTATCCTATTAAATTCGAAGTCAGCCCGCTTCCCCCAAGGGTTGGGCAATGACAACGGCTTACTTGGCCATTACATTGCCTTTCATAATTACCGTGGCAATATATTGGCCAGCTTTGATGGGCTTCGCGATCAATATTATTACGGACGACGCCCCACCAGCATTTTTATGCCTTCCTTTCGCAATGTATTCCGGCAGGAGACCGACTTTCTACGAGGTTATATGATCGCCTTCAGCGCTAGTAGAGCAGGATGGAGCCAACAGCTGGAAGGAATTGGAAGTGATTATAAAGATCAACTCACAGAGGCCGGTCCGTGGCAGGTTTTCATGATGATGCAAGGAGAAACCATCCCTCGATATGAAAATCATGTCCGCTTAAGTGATCTTGAAAAAGATTCGTGGGGCATTCCCCAATTGATTACATCCGTTGACTATACGGATAATGACCTAAAACTTATGCACGATTTTCTGGAACAGGGCTCTGCTATGCTCGAGCAATCCGGTTGTAAGGTCACAGCAAGGATTGACCGTAAAGATGCACCGGGCTTGGATATACATGAAATGGGCGGGGTACGCATGGGAAAGGACCCCAAAACATCGTTGTTGAATAAGTGGAATCAACTTCATCAATGTAAAAATGTATTTGTTACCGATGGTGCCTGTATGACCTCAACCGGTAATCAAAATCCATCCCTGACCTATATGGCACTTACAGCAAGAGCAGTAGATTATGCCGCTACGGCACTTCAAAAGAACGATGGAACCGTTTGACATCCATAAATTCCAAATATGAAAAGACGAGATTTTATAACAGGCATCACTATAGGTAGCACCTTTTTAGGCAATATCCCTTACCTATCAAATGCATCAGCTCATGCGCATGAAAAGCACAAACAGAAAGAGCTTAAGTCCGACATTGTCATCGTTGGCGGAGGCTTAGGCGGATGCGCGGCAGCTTTAGCCGCGCTGCGCCATGGATTGCGCGTTACACTGAGTGAAGAAACCGATTGGTTGGGAGGTCAGCTCAGTCAACAAGGCGTACCTCCCGACGAGCACCAATGGATTGAAACCCATGGTGCACCCGCCTCATACCGCGCTTTTCGTGATCGCATACGTACGTTTTATAAACGCAATTATCCATTAACGACCGAAGCAAAACAGCGCACCCATTTAAATCCCGGAGATGGTTCCGTTTCACGCCTATGCCATGAGCCTAGAGTGGCTGTTGCCGTCCTATTGGAGATGTTAATGCCTTATTTAAGCTCCGGTAAATTAACCTTACTCACGGATTATCGAGTTATAAAAGCCGCTGTTCATCAAGATCAGGTCACCGCAGTACTTGTGAAACATCGGCATGAGGATCATGAACTTACTTTAAATGGTCATTATTTTATCGATGCTACCGAGCTCGGTGATCTGCTCCCATTAACCGGTACGGAATACGTTACAGGTACCGAATCCAAAAAGGAAACGAACGAGTTGCATGCCCCGGAAGTCGGCAAGCCTGAAAACCAACAGGCTTTTACTATGTGTTTGGCTATGGACTATCGACAAGGAGAAAACCACGTGATTGATAAGCCGGAGCAATATGATTTTTGGCGTGATTTCATACCGAAGATGGTCCCCTCCTGGTCGGGTAAATTGTTGGATCTCTCCTATTCCAATCCGCGCACATTGCAGGCCACTACACTCGGCTTCAATCCAACAGGTGAAGCGACCAATAAAGCGTTAAACCTTTGGAACTATCGAAAAATCATCAACAGACACAATTTTTTACCCGGGACCTTTGGCGGTGACCTCAGTATAATGAATTGGCCACAGAACGATTATTTTTTGGGTAACTTGATCGATGTACCGCCCGCCGTATATGCAAAGCACCTGAAAGCAGCAAAGCAGTTAAGTTTATCCCTATTTTACTGGTTACAGACGGCCGCTCCAAGGCCCGATGGTGGTGAAGGGTGGCCTGGCCTTCGTTTACGGGGTGATGTATTAGGGACCGCTGACGGGTTAGCTAAGTACCCGTATATACGCGAATCGAGACGAATAAAAGCAACCTTTACCATTCTCGAAGAACATGTGGGAAAGGAAAACAGAGGTTTGGTTGCCGGACAATCCGCAGCTAGTAAAGCCGCTGATTTTTTTGACAGCGTGGGTATCGGGTACTATCATATCGATCTCCACCCGAGCAGTGGTGGCGATAATTATATCGATTTTAGTTCGCTCCCCTTTCAAATTCCTTTGGGTGCATTCCTTCCCATACGCATGAAAAACCTGCTCGCCGCCAATAAAAATATTGGAACCACTCATATTACAAACGGCTGTTATCGTTTGCATCCCGTAGAATGGAGTATCGGAGAAGCCGTTGGTTTGTTAAGTGCCTACGTTATTCGAAAGAAATTAACACCCCATCAGGTTAGAAACGATCAGCAGCTATTGAACGATTTTCAGCGTTTCATTCGAAGGGAAGGGATAGAGACCAATTGGCCGGGTTAAAGCAGTTATCAATGGAGTAACCATAATGCAAAAAATAAAGCGGATATCTCACGACAACCGCTTTACACTAACTAAACTAAACAACTATATAAACAATCTATATAGATACTTTATGAACAAAAAAACTTGACGTTTATACCCTTAACTCGGAATAAAAGAATCCGGCTTCTACAATGTGTTATGAAACCGGAAACTTTAACCAACCAAACCAAACATGAACCATGTTATTTCTCAAGCCTACAAACTTCTTTTATTTAGAACGATTATTGATAGTGCAAGTATAAAGTTTATTTAGAACAAGTACAAATAATAAAGTTATTTTCATGATATCCCCTTCATTATCAATATCATTCATTCTACTACATAGGTATGCGGTAAATTTATTTTATTTTTGTATTACCTTACCGTTTCTATTCTTATGATTAAAATAGGTTTTCGATCGCCTTTTAGGCTATTGCTTTTCATCCCTGCCTTGCTAGCACTTGCGGGTTATTCCTGCGCTCAGGTTAATACGGTAAGCGACAAGCTGGCGCTCGCAGATACCTTACAAAGCCAAGCAAGCTTCGATGATACGACAGTGGATAGTATCAGTTACTACCAAAAGTTACTAGCACTTGCCAATGGCGATACGGCAAACCGATGGCCGGTGAGTCCACAGCCCTTGCCTTTAAAAGGCGCTTTGCTTCCCGAACATCGGATTATCGCTTACTATGGAAACCTATATTCTAAGCGCATGGGAATACTAGGTGAACTTCCACCGAAAGAAATGATCAGGCGGCTCAATGAGGAAGTTGTACGTTGGAACGATGCCGATAGCAGCACCAAAGCCATTGCCGCCCTGCATTATATCGCGGTAACCGCCCAAAGTGACGCCGGTAGAGATGGTAAACACCGCCTGCGCATGCCCGACAAACAAATAGATTCCGTTCTGAATATTGCTCGGCAACATGGTAACTTGCCTGTATTTTTAGATATACAAGTCGCCTTAAGTACTTTGCAGGAAGAGATTCCGAGGTTGGAAAAATACCTGCGACTGCCTCAGGTACATTTGGGAATCGATCCGGAATTTTCAATGAAGGATGGGAGCAAACCCGGTACCCGGATCGGCAGCTTCGATGCCAGGGATATCAATTATGCGGCCGATTTTTTAGCTCGTTTAGTAAAAGGAAGCCAATTACCTCCAAAATTACTCGTTGTACATCGTTTCACTGCCGGTATGGTGCGAGACTATAAGAACATTAAATTACGCCCCGAAGTGCAGGTTGTTATCGAGATGGATGGCTGGGGACCTCCCGCTCTAAAGAAAGCAACTTACCGCCAATTTATCTACCGGGAGCCCGTGCAATTTACCGGTTTTAAATTATTTTATAAAAACGATTTAAAACAGGCTCCAAAAAGAATGCTGACTCCAACTGAATTATTGCAGTTGAAGCCAGCACCAAGTTATATACAATATCAATAATACGTGCCTAATTGATCGATCACTTAGGCTTTTTCCAAGCTCTTAAGAAATTTTTGCAATTTGGGTTGTATTACAGCCGCACAATAAGGATTATCCGGGTTATTATTAAAATAGTCGTGGTGATAGTCCTCTGCTTCATAAAAAGTTCTAGCCTCTACCACCTCGGTTACAATGGGATCGTCAAAAATCTTTTCTTCTGTCAGTTTGTTGATTAAGGTCTCGGCCTCAAACTTTTGTTCCGGGCTATGATAAAATACCGCTGAACGGTATTGCGTTCCTATATCGTTCCCCTGTCTGTTCAAGGTAGTGGGGTCATGGGTTTTAAAAAATATGCCCAATAGTTTCTTATAAGAGATCTTTTGCGGATCGTAGTCAATCTGTACTACTTCTGCATGCCCGGTTTCTCCTGTACAAACTTCCTTATAAGTGGGATTTTCTTTATGTCCTCCCATATAGCCGGGTAGCACGGAATTAACGCCGTCAAGCTGCTGAAAAATAACCTCTGTGCACCAGAAGCAGCCTCCTCCAAATGTCGCCTTCATAAACCTAAATTAAGAATCCAAAGTAAATGCCATCCCACCGGGACGGTCGTAAGCTGCCAGCCGTCAGCTATCAGCTTTCATTATTGTTATCAATTTATAAAATTTTTCACACTTTAAGCCAGTTGGTATAACATATGACTTAAGGCTTGCATTTAAACCGCTTAGTCATCGATCTTATACTTTTGCTCTTAGTAACAGGCAATTTGCAGGAGATCATTAAAACAATGATTGTTGTCCACTATCATCCAAGTCGATATCATCCGGATTGGTAATTTCCAAGTCAATTTTTGGCTTTGGCTTCTCGGATGGCTCCGAAGGAGCTACCGTTTCGTCCTCTACCCTTTCCTCATCCGGGTCTGCTATTGCATCTTCCCTCTTTTTCTCTTCATCATGTCCGGTTACATACGCTTCTTCTCCAGACAACAACGTAACTTTTTTGACATCGTGTGAACTAAGCCTATTTCCCTGTGCCTTCATTCCTTTCACATCAACAATTTCATTCAAATGTTGTTCGATTGTTTCCGGAATTTGCGTCTTTCCTTTTAATACATCCAATTTAATGATTGGATCCTTTCCATTTGTAAGAAGTACCAATTTAGAACCAGCCTCCTCGTTGATAATGGAGGTTGTTTTACCGATGGGTGTATTTTCGAAAACGAATCGTTTTACGAGGTAGTTTCCGGTCTTGCCATCGATATGTATTGCAGTAAAAACTTGCTCCGGATTATATTTCTCAATTCGCAGCATTTTCGGATCGAAATGATTCGTAAGCTCAAAACTGCTTAAGCTATAGGTGCCATCGGGCATTACGATCAATATGCGATCATCCCCGTCAAATTCGCCTAAATACTTCCCTCGGCCATCTACATTCAACCGATTCAGCACCTCATCGAACCAAATTTTTCGTCCGGCTAAGGTAGAGACACCCTTTGATTTCAGGATAATCTTCTTAATGGGATATTTGCTAACAATGTTACCCTGCGATGCCCTACCCTTAATCGCAATTTCGGCAAAGTCTAGATCAAACTGTAGTTTTCTCAGTTTGGAATGCGGCTTAAGCTGTACATTTACTATCTCAGCCTCCCCATTCGGATTTGCAGTAAAATAAAGCACCTTTGATCCTTTACTTCCTTTGGTCAGATCGTATTCCTTATCTCTCGTAACACCTAGTATCGAAAAGCGCTTGACATAGGATATACCTGTTTTTGCGTCCCGATAGATCATGTTATAGACGGTACGCTCATCTCCCTTTTTGAAAACACCAACATGAATGATATCCTTCCCAACAAACACTTTATCCTGCACTTTGGTTACCAGGCAAGTACCGTTCTCTAGGAATGTGATAATATCATCGATATCCGAACAATCACCAACATATTCATCTTTCTTTAAACCTGTTCCAACAAAACCATCTGCTCGATTTACGTATAGCTTAACATTGGCTAAGGCCACTTGTGAAGCTTCGACTTTTTCGAATATGCGAATCTCTGTTCTCCGCTCACGACCTTTACCATATTTATCCTTCAATTTTTGGAACCAGGCGATTGCATAATCCGTTAGATGCTTAAGGTTGTATTTGACTTCCTTTATCTCATCCTCTAAAGCTTTCATCTGCTCATCCGCCTTTTTCACGTCGAAGCGGGTGATGCTACTCATCGGTTTATCGATTAGTTTTTTATAATCCTCAGGAAGTATTTCGCGATAGAAGCGGTCAAAGAAGGGTGTGAACAAACGATTTAAGACGTCCACAACAATCTCAAAATTACCCGCGTTCTCATAATCAGGATGCTTATACATCCCTTCCTGAATAAAGATCTTTAGTAAGGAGCTGAAGAAAATCTTTTCCAGCAATTCATTTAGGCGAATCTCCAATTCCTGCTTGAGTAGACCTTTTGTATGTTTTGTATTTTCGATAAGCACATCATTAACGCTCATAAAATGTGGCTTATCATCACGAATGACACAGGTATTCGGTGATATAGAAACTTCGCAATCAGTAAAGGCATAAAGCGCATCAATTGTTACATCCGGAGAAATCCCCGGAGCTAAATGCACCACAATTTCCACTGTTGCGGCTGTATTATCTTCTATTTTTTTGATTTTAATTTTACCTTTATCGTTTGCAGCGATTACGCTATCGATCAAACCTCCGGTTGTAGTTCCATAAGGGATTTCAGTAATAGCTAGGGTCTTTTTGTCGCGCTCTTCAATGCGTGCTCTCACTTTTACCTTTCCACCGCGCACGCCTTCGTTATAGGCGGAGACGTCAGCCAATCCACCTGTCGGAAAATCCGGCACAAGGTTGGGGCGTCCGCCACGAAGAACTTCAATCGATCCATCAAGCAATTCTACAAAGTTATGAGGCATAATTTTCGTAGCCAAACCAACCGCAATACCTTCAGCACCTTGAGCTAATAATAGGGGGAATTTAACCGGTAAGGTAACCGGTTCACGATTTCGACCATCATAACTTAATTGCCACTCGGTGGTATCCGGGTTGAAAACAACGTCATTGGCAAATTTACTCAGACGTCCTTCTATATAACGAGGCGCTGCTGCAGAATCACCCGTTGTAGGATCCCCCCAGTTCCCCTGACAATCGATGAGCAGATTTTTCTGCCCGATCTGAACCATGGCATCACCAATTGAGGCATCGCCATGTGGATGGTATTTCATGGTATTACCGATCACATTGGCGGCCTTGTTAAAGCGGCCGTCATCCATTTCTTTTAATGAATGGAGAATACGACGTTGTACCGGCTTTAAACCGTCGTTGATATGCGGCACCGCCCGATCAAGTATGACATACGAAGCATAATCCAAAAACCAATTCTCGTACAAACCGGATATTGGAATCGTTTGGTTATGGCTTAGAGCCTCGTCGTTATTTCCTGAAAGTTCGTTATTGTCTGTTTCTTCGCTCATTTTTTTATAGCCTTTAGGTATTAGCTTTTAGCAATTTGCTTACTATTTCCGATGCCATTTTTTGTCATTGTGACGGTAATAACTCCTTAAAGCTATTCATGACATCATTAAGCGCCGTAAAAATACTAAACATTTTGGTATTTAAGAGAGGAATTATGGGTAGCAAGTTCAGCATTTCAAAAGGAACTTTTATTTAGTTACTTTTATTCGTTATTGTTTGTTTTAAAAGGCACTCATGCTACTTCGTGGTTTTTTCGCTAATTCATTCTTTTTAAAGGAGCTCAAGCTTTTTCAAGGTCCGTAAAAGTAACCAAAACCGACCGTAGGAAGCTCATGAACACCTTTAAAATAAGCAATGTGTGTATAAACTCATCGCTTGGAACTTTGCTACAGACAGACGTAAAATCATATCCGTCCAAAACGTTAAATAATAATTAGGAAATATGGGAGCTCCGTTGGTCGGTTTTACTTAAAAAATAGAACGATTATTTTATTCAACTTTTCTTGATAAAAGTTGAGCAAAATCAAGGCGTGTGTAGGCTACCTTGCATCTGATGGCAAAGCATTCATGGCGCGTATTGGAGCCGTTTCACTTCCTCAATCCGCTTGGGTAGTGCAACATGATCAGCGATGCAAATGCTTTGCTGCTCGTTGCTTCGGTATCCTCCAAGGCCATTTTACCCACGCGCAGGGCTATATTAGGGCTGAAGATAATAATACGTCCGGTTAAAAGTAAAAGCCCTACGTTCTAAAAAATGCCGCCTCCAAAATTTACAAATAGCACGAGGAGGCACGATCCGTTCCTTTAAATTTTACCTGCCTGCGGTAGGCAGGAAGCGGCGAGCTTTCTTTGCTTCTTTATTTCGCGGAGAAAGAAAGAAGTTAAAATAATCGTTCCTTTAATATAAACAATTCATCTATGTGTTAAATTGATCCCTGTTTTAGGTTAGAAAGCCGATAGTCATATTAAATTTATATCAACACCCAGGGATACTTTTGCTTTCCCAATAAAAATAGAGCCTCTTATAGCCGAAAACCTCCTCTTTTTTGTCCAGAAAATTTATTTTGGACAGGTGTGACGTAAAATAAAATTGACTAAAATAAACGTTTTTAATACAAACACCATCGTAGATGCTAAAAGCGAAACGCCTGTTTTAGTGAAAAAGCCAATAATCACATTCCTTTATTTGTATCCTATGCCCGAATGGGTTAAATTTAAATTTTATTTTACGACATGAAGAAAACTGTATACGCATTAGCGCTTATTATTCCCTCTTTATTCGCTTGTAACAGCGGAGAAAAAGGGACTGGTACAACCGATTCAGCTGCTTTTAAACAAATCGATGAAGCAAGTCTTGCACAATATGTGAAGGATTTATCGAGCGATAGCCTCGAAGGTAGAAAGCCATTTACCAAGGGAGAAGAAAAGACCATCCAGTATATCAAACGTGCTTTTGAAGACATAGGCCTCGAACCGGGGAATAAGGATAGTTATTTCCAGGAAGTGCCTATGGTGGAAATTAAATCAAATCCGAAAGCCATTCTGTCCTTTACGGGATCCAAAGGGAAAGTAGATTTTAAATTGCTAGACGAAGTTGTTTTAGGTAGTCGAAGAGTTCAGCCTGCTATTGAAGTTAAAAGCTCGGATGTGGTATTCGCCGGATTCGGTATCGTTGCTCCGGAGTTCAACTGGAATGATTATGCAGGACTCGATGTAAAAGGAAAAACAGTTGTGGTCATGGTAAATGATCCCGGATTTTACAACAAGGACCTATTCAAAGGAGAAACGATGACTTATTACGGTCGTTGGACTTATAAATTCGAAGAAGCGGCCCGGCAAGGTGCGACAGGCGTGTTGATTATTCATAATACAGAAGCTGCAAGTTACGGGTGGAACGTGGTAAGAAGCGGCTGGAGTGGACCGCAGCTCAATCTACAAACCGAAGACAATGGCGCTTCGAGATGTGCTTTTGAAGGTTGGTTAACTGCCGATGCCACCAAAAGGCTATTTGAACTTGCCGGCGTGTCCATGGATGTTTTGGAGCAAGCTAAAAAGCCGGGATTCAAGGCGGTAGACTTAAAATTAACGACAGGCACCACCATTACGCAAGAAACGAAAAAGTCCATGTCCAATAATGTAGTAGCAAAATTAAAAGGAAGTAAACGTCCGGATGAATACATTATATACTCGGCACATTGGGATCACCTAGGCATCGGAGAGGCCATCGAAGGCGATTCTATTTATAACGGTGCGGTTGATAACGCCACCGGCGTAGCAGGTTTATTTGAGATTGCAAAAGCCTTTAAAGCTGCAAAGACAGCTCCTGAGCGTTCGGTACTTTTTATTGCTTTGACAGGCGAGGAAGAGGGGTTATTGGGATCCGAGTTTTATGCAACCCATCCGATTTATCCATTGGCAAAGACAGTAGCCAACATTAATATGGATGCTTTAGCACCCATTGGCAGGACTAAAGATCTCATTGTAACCGGGCTCGGACAATCGGAAATGGACGACTATGCGGCAGTTGCAGCAAAAAAACAGGGAAGAACAATTAAACCGGATTCGAATCCATCTGCCGGACATTTCTTCCGTTCAGATCATTTCAATTTTGCAAAGGTTGGTATACCCGCATTATATCCAAGTACCGGCGATGATGTATTAGGAAAGGGCGAAGAATTTGGTTTAGCACAAAAAGAAGCATATAATGAAAAACGCTATCATCAACCTGCTGACGAATTCGATGACGCATGGAAGTTGGATGGTATGGTAGAAGATTTACGCTTATTCTTTGATGTGGGCTATACGCTGACTCAGGAAAGCAGCTTTCCAAAATGGAAAGAGGGCTCGGAATTCAAAGCGGCCGGTGAGAAACGCTAATTGCGTGTTGCCAGTTATGGGTTGAAAGCTTTTCGGAAACTTGTAACCCGTAACTGGCAACTTATATTTAATATTCCGGCAATAGCGGTGCCGTTCCCATAATATCATCAATTTTCGCCAATAACTCAGGTGTTAATTTTGGAAGGATTTCCAAGGCCTTTAGATTTTCTTGAAGCTGGCTATCCTTTGTTGCACCAAGAATCGCGGTTGTCACATTTGAATTGGTAAGCGTCCAGGCAATGGAAAGAGTTGCCAAACTGGCCCCTAATTCATCGGCTACCTTTTTCAGGTTCTTCACAGCTCCGAGCTTTTGATCCGTATAGGACTTATCTTTCAGCCATTCATAGCCTTCCAGTGCCAAACGCGACCCCTCCGGAATGCCTTCATTGTACTTCCCGGTTAATAGCCCCGAAGCCAAGGGGCTCCAGATGGTAATTCCCATGCCAAGATTACGGAAGATAGGCAAATAATCAACCTCTATTTTTTGTCGATGGAATAAGTTGTACTCAGGCTGTTCAACGGCCGGCGGTTCCAAGTTCAATTTGGCAGCAACGGCATGGGCCTCTACAATTTCCGCAGCACTCCATTCACTGGTACCCCAATAGAGAACCTTCCCCTGCTGAATTAATGTGTTCATAGTACGAACCACTTCTTCCATCGGTGTATTTTTATCAGGACGATGGCAATAATAGAGATCAAGGTACTCAACCTGTAAACGTTGCAAGGCTTCGTGACAAGCTTCCACGATATGCTTGCGGCTTAATCCATACTGATTTGGCTTTTTATCGGGTCCTTTCCAGCCGAAGAAGACTTTACTGGAGACAACATAGGAAGAGCGCTCCCAGCTTTTTGCTTTTAACACCCTTCCCATCATTCTTTCTGATTCACCTCGTGAGTAAACTTCCGCATTATCAAAAAAATTAATTCCTGCATCATAAGCGATACCCATTAGACGGTCACTTAAGGTATCATCCACTTGCCGCGCAAAAGTTACCCAAGAACCAAAGGACAATGCACTGAGCTGTAAACCTGTGCGCCCCATTCTTCTATATTCCATACTGTTATTGTTAACTGATTTCTGTAAAACTAATGAATGGCCGTAAAAGTTTTGAAAAAAACGGAAATGATGACAGGAAGCTGATTCGTTAGTAGCGAAATAGTTGAATGGGGAACTAAGCGTTTAAAAAAAATCACCCAGCCGAATAGTGACTGGGTGATCCATTTTCCGAGGTCTCTTTTCGTTAAAAATTAGTACCCTGGATTCTGTACTAGCTTTGCATTTCGATTCATTTCGTCGCGATGGATACTAATAAAGTACATTTTATCTAACCATTGGCGGTTTTCGATACCGGGATCGAGCTCCGAGGGCGTATACGTGTAATTATAATTTTCGGGGTCGTACTTATAAACACGCACCTGCTTACCATCTTTCAGCGTTCCAAATATGCGGATGATTCTGATTTTGTTTCCTAAAGTTGTAGGCGCAATCATCCATCTTCTCGCATCAAAGAAGCGATGTTCTTCGTAGGCCAACTCTACCCGTCTTTCATTTCTATAACGTTGCCGCAGTGCATCACCGGATTCGGTTACTGCCGGCATGCCTGCACGGAAACGAATTTTATTTAACCAGTTACGCGCCTCTCCATCTTCTCCCAATTCTATACAGGCTTCTACGTAGTTTAAGACGGCTTCTGTGTACTTCAATACCGGCCAGGGGATAAATTGACGCGTGTTTTGGTCAACCACAGCTGGATCCGGATCGGTAAATTTGCGGAAGTAATAACCGGTATGCGTGCCGTTCCAATCTTCAATTGGACTGTTTCTGGTATCCAATCCATATTGCGTCACCACTTGTCCGGAAGCATTAGTTACCTGATACTGCCCTGTCTGTATCTGATTATTAGGATCGCGTCCTTTCACATCATCCGTACGTGGTTTCCAATCCGATCCATCGTGTAAAATGGTGGCATACATTCTGGGATCCCTATTTTGGTAAGGGGCGGCTTTATGTACGGGGTTATCCCAACTAAAGCGCGAGCCATCGATCATCTCGTAATCGTCTACCAAATTCTGTATTGGCGTATTTCCTGCCCAGTTATGATAACCATTCGGTCCATTATTTCTTCCGAGCCAGTTACCTGCCTCGTCTTTCAGGTCGACAAAAAAGCGTCCCAATAGTATTTCTCGTCCACCATCTCCCGCAACGGCCCTGCTACCACCCCCCAACGACAACACCATGTAGTTTTCCGTTCCTTCTTCCGGACTAACGGGACCCGTTAAGTCCATTTTATAGGCAAATGCCGACTGGTCCACTACGGCCTTTGCAGCATCTTTCGCTTTTTGCCAGCGCTCCATCCGATTTCCACTTACATAGCCCAAGTATTCCTTATTACTATAACCTGCTATGGTTGGGGATTTAGCGGAGGCCGTAGGTATATCATGTAAATCGCTGGCAGCATATACCAGTACTCGAGCCTTCAATGCCATCGCCGCCACATTGGTTGCCCTACCCGTGCTCGCTGTGAGCCCGTTCAATAAATTAATCGCCGTATCACAATCCGCAACGATGAAATTGACGCATTCCTCATACGTATTACGAGGAACGGTATAATCTGCTTCCCCTAATTCATAAGGACGATTAATAAGTGGCACTGCTCCATAAAAACGAAGCAATTGCTGATAATAATAGGCTCTTAAAAAGTGTGCTTCTCCCTTTAAACGCTCTACCAGGTTATTGGTATTTTCAAACTGTGGCGTCGCTAGATTTTTCAAGGCAATATTGGTTGCCCGGATGCGCATGTAGAGCGAATCCCATAGATACGTTCTCTTGATCATCCCTTGATCAGCGGGGTTTGAACGAGATTCTGTAATGGTATTTATTCCTCTTCCGGGATGGGTAAACATCGATTCGTCGGTCATGGACGACTGCATTTCTTCTTCAAAGCCCCCCTGCCCGATTCCATTATACATTTCAAGGATAAATGCTTCTGCCAGACCGGCATCACTCCATACCACTTGTTGAGGCACTTCGGTCATCGGCTCCGTGTTCAAAAAATCAGTTTTACAGGAGACTATTCCCAGTAAAAACAAGGCTATGACACCTAATATTCTATATGACTTCTTCATGATTTCTTTCATTAAAAGGTTACCGCCAATCCTGTATTAATAATGCGTGATTGCGGATAATACTGTCCCAATACGTTGGTTGATTCCGGATCATAAGCCTTCATTTTACTGAAGGTTAGCAAATTGAATCCACTTACGTATACCCTCAGGTTACTGATCCCTATTTTTTCGCCGATTGTGGTTGGCAGGGTATAGCCTAATTCCAGATTCTTCAAGCGGATATAGTTAGTGCTTTGCAACCAATAGGTATTGTTATAGGAATAGTATTGATCGCTCCGATCTGTAATGCGTGGATGTTCGCTGCTTGGGTTGTCAACCGTCCACCTGTTTTCGTAAAATTCCAATAAGTAGTTCCCGATGGCCCCCGATTCGTCCGAACCGACCCGGAGTTCACCACCCATAGCACCTTGGAATAAGATAGTCAGGTCGAAGTTTTTATATTGCATACCAATATTCAAACCACCCTGAAAAGTAGGCTGTCTATTCTTATCACGCCGAACACGGTCGTCCGGTGTAATTTTTCCATCTCCGTCAAAATCTTGATACTTCATGTCCCCCGGACGTAAGTTATTGGTAATCGCACTATAATCCAATGTATTAGCCGCAATATCAGCCTCATCGCGGAACACGCCGTCATAAATGTAATATAGTTGAGCATCTGTTACCCTTCCCGTTGTACGCTGCCATTCAGGTGCCCCCGGTGCTTCGTCCCAAAACTTGATTTTGTTTTTGGTATAACCTCCATTGACGTTAATGTTATACTTAAAATCTCCTGCTGCACCATTATAACCAATATTGAACTCCCATCCTTTGTTATCCACTTTTCCGATATTTTCAGCAGGTAGCGTCATACCGGTACTTTGCGGTATCGAAGCATTTCGCTGCCATAAAATGTTCGAACGTTTATTCATAAATACATCAAACTCAAAATTGATCTTACCATCGAGGAGCTGACCGTCCAAACCTAAGTTATAATTATCAGCAACTTCCCATGTTACCATTGTGTTAGGAACACGCGATTCATATAATGATTTAACCAATAAACCATCAACGATATAGGTGCCGTATCCATAGGTTGAGTAATACTGGTATTCTTGCAATCTAGCGTCATCCTCTAAGTATTGCCCTTCTGCGTAGTTATTTTTGAAGTATATATTATCATTACCCATTCGACCCCATGATCCGCGGAGCTTTAAATAGTTGATGAAAGAAATATTCTCTTTCCAGAAATTCTCTTCTGAGATTCGCCAACCTGCGAGAACCCCTGGGAAGAAGCCGAAACGACTGTTTTCGGGGAACATATAAGAGCCATCGTATCGCCATAGAAATTCAGCAATATATTTTTCTTTATAGTTATATCCTACCCTACCAAAATAATTCAGTCTTGCGCGTTTCCAGGCTCCGCCGTTGTTATTCTTTTCGCGCTCTCCACCTGCGATCAGCTGATCAATAGCGGTTGAAATAAAATAACGTCTGTAGGCATTGAAGTTTTCGTTATCGATCGTTTCGCGGTTCACCCCAGCCATTACATTAAAGGTGTGATCACCGAAAGAGCGGTCGTAATTTAAAACACCACCAAGGAGAATGTTTAATTGATCTTCGTTTGCCTGTGTCAAGCGAGGATCGGCAGGGCCACGTCTACCACGCACCAGTTGCGGTGTTACCCCATCGTCTTCATATGCTCCTTGCCAAGTATAAAGATTCCAGGGAGTCTCCCATTTCTTCGATTGCTTGATATATTTATCAATGGCCGCCGTACCTGTAAATTTCAACCCTTCAATCCAAGGGAAGGTAATATCGACCTGGCCATTTGTTTGAAAAAAGTACTGCTTATTATTGTCGTAACCGGTTTGATCGGTTGTGATCACCACGGGATTCTCTCCGTTTTCTATATCAGGACCGGGTAAACCATTTGGCCAAAAGGCAGGCATGGTAGGATTACCACGCATCAACATCCTGAAAATAGTTCCAGCGGACTTGGTTGGGTAATTCCTGTTTTCCTGACGTCCCAATACACCGATTTTCGTTGTCACATACTTACTGATTGTTGCGTCGAGGTTGATCCGCAGATCATATTGCTTATAGCCGGTAGCTGAATTTTTGTAGTAACCATCTTGATTTTGATAACCGATGGACGTTAAATATTTAAAGTTATCAGAACCACCGGTCAACTGTACATTATGTCTTGCCTGAGGCGACCAATTTTTCAGCGTAGCATCGTACCAATCGGTATTGGGATGCCCCCATGGGTCGGACCCATCTTTGAATTTTTCGAAATCTGCCGGAAGAAATGGTGCGGTAAGAACCGATCCGTTGGAGCGCGTGTAGGAGCCTGTTTCTCTAAAGGCGCTGTTTGCTGCCTGCCATTCGTTCACAGGAAGTTTAAAAACCTCCAGTTCATTCCGCATTTCGGCATACTGCGCAGCGTCTGCCAATTCGGGGATCACCGTTGGTTGCGCAAAGCCTTGATTGTAGGTATAAGATAGAAGAGGTCGGCCGGACTTACCTCTTTTGGTTGTTACTAGTATGACCCCGTTAGCAGCACGAGCACCATAAATAGCTGCTGCAGCATCTTTCAACACCGAAATGTTATCTATATCTGCCGGATTCAACCGTTCAATCCCCCCTTGTCTTGCCGGTATACCGTCAATAACAATGAGCGGGCTACTATTTCCCAAGGTATTTGTTCCCCGGATCTTAATGTTAGAACCATCACCTCCCGGCTCGCCGCTGCTTTGAGTTGCGATGACACCAGGCATTCTACCTGCCAATGAATTTGAGACGTTGAGCGAAGGTGACTTGACCAATTCTTCACTTTTTACTGATACGACCGAACCGGTAACGGTTTCTTTCTTTTGTGTTCCATAACCCACCACCACTACCTCGTCGAGATTGGCAATATCGTCCTGAAGGGTGACGGTTATTGATTTGCGGTTATTTACGGGCTCTTCCAGTGTTTTATAGCCCACCATGGTAAAAACCAAGGTAGCATTAGCCGGTACCCCCTCTAAGCTGAATTTCCCGTCGACATCGGTAGTTGTTCCTTTTTGTGAGCCCTTTACCAATACACTTACACCGGGTATTCCCTCGTTGCCTGTCATGGAATTGACTTTTCCGGTGATTGTTGATTGTTGCTTAACGGCCGAGAGATTATCCTTAACTTCCCTCGCTAGCCAATTGGTTTTTGCCAAAGCTTCATAAGGTGCGTGAAATCCCGCCACCAAAAGAGCCCCGCATAATACACGCTTAAAATCACTTCGATTTAAGTTCATAATAGCTGGTTTGTTTATAATGTTAAAAGTCTATAATTGTACTAATCACAATTATTCCGCGCGACTAGTAGAATCATATGTTAGTTTATTGGTTTTTGTAAATTCTAATAAAGTTCTAATTCGGTTGCCGTAAACATAAACAATGATCCTATAGGATGCAAGAAAAAATTAGAAATTGTGTATAAGTTACAATAAGTAGTAAAGAAGTATTTTTACTTATAAAAAAAAGAGAAAGGCCCTGTTCGAGGGATTGGAAAATATCTACAAAAAAAAGCGATTCGTGGATGAATCACTTTTCTGAAAGGAGGGCCTTTGGCTTACATAAGGTGCACCTTAACAATTAATTACTCAAAAACAACCGTTTTATTACCGGTTACAAAGACTCTGTCCTCGATAATCAACGACAGTGCTTTACTTAAAACCGCCTTTTCTATTTCTTTTCCTGCTTTGCGCATATCGTCAGCTGTATACGTATGGTTGACCGGTTTTACGTCTTGTGCAATAATCGGTCCTTCATCCAGATCGTCTGTTACAAAATGGGCCGTAGCACCGATAATTTTTACCCCGCGGGTATATGCTTGCTGATAGGGGTTCGCTCCAATGAAGGCTGGTAAGAAGGAATGATGAATGTTGATGATCTTTCCTTGATAATGCGCGATAAAAACAGGTGATAAAATGCGCATGAACTTGGCTAATACAACATAATCCGGGCTGTAGCTATAAATTGTTTTATGCAGCTCCTTTTCAAATTCATCCTTTGTTTTCCCTTCATGGCTTACAAAGTGATAAGGCACATTAAAACGCTCGGTAAAAGACCGCAAGTGATCGTAATTTCCGATAACGCAACAGACATCGGCACCCAGTGTATTGAAAAAATAGCGCACCAGTGTATCGCCCAAGCAGTGCGGTTCTTTGGTGACCAGTATGGCAAGGCGCTTCTGTTTTGGCGGATTCACCTTTACAGAAGCACCTTTAGGTAGGATCACCAATAACTCCTGCATTAATTTTTCAGGGTCAACGGCCTTTCCCATGCAAACGATGCGCGAAAAAAAACGTTTGGTACTTTCGTCCACATACTCACGCATGGTAGTTATATTCAAACCATATTTTGCTACGACGTGTGCGATGGACGAAACTAAACCGACCGCATCGGTACAGTGAACAAGTATCAGGGTCTGTTCCATTTCGTTAAACCGCTGCCTTCAATTCATCGGCAAGCTTAGCGGCCGCAGCCTCTTCTTCTAAAACATCCTGCTCGATACGTAGGTTGTTCACGATATGTTTTTGCCGATCCGGCGTATTTTTACCCATATAGTATTCAAGCAATTGCTGAATTTTCTGATCTTTGGACAAGATCACAGGATCTAAGCGCATGTCTTTACCAATGAAAAGACCAAACTCATCGGGCGAAATCTCTCCCAATCCTTTGAATCGGGTAATTTCCGGTTTGCCACCTAATTTTATAATCGCTCGTTGACGCTCTTCATCACTATAGCAATAGATCGTTTCCTTTTTGTTTCTCACCCGGAATAAAGGGGTTTGCAAAATAGAAACATGTCCTGCCTTTACCAAATCAGGAAAAAATTGCAGGAAAAAGGTCATTAACAATAGGCGTATGTGCATTCCGTCAACATCTGCATCGGTTGCAATCACAATATTATTGTAGCGGAGACCGTCTATACCATCCTCAATATTCAGGGCATGTTGGAGTAAATTAAACTCTTCGTTCTCATACACCACCTTTTTCGTTAGCCCAAAAGCGTTCAAGGGCTTACCCTTCAAACTAAATACCGCTTGTGTTTGTACGTCCCTGGATTTGGTAATAGAACCACTGGCAGAATCACCTTCGGTTATAAATAAGGTAGTTTCCTGATTACGCTCGTTTTTATCGTCATAGTGAATCTTACAGTCGCGTAACTTTCTATTATGCAGGGAGGCTTTTTTAGCCCGCTCGTTGGCCAATTTCTTGATGCCGGCTATGTCCTTACGTTCCCGTTCAGATTGTAGAATACGCTTCAATAAAGCGTCCGCCGTATCGGGATGTTTGTGCAAGTAATCGTCCAGCGATTTCTTTACAAAGTCGTTAATAAAAGTGCGCACGGTTGGTCCATCGGGGCCGATACTTTGCGATCCGAGTTTGGTTTTCGTTTGCGATTCAAAAACAGGTTCCTGCACTTTGATGGCAATGGCCCCAATTACGGAAGCCCTGATATCCGATGCATCAAATTCCTTTTTATAGAACTCACGTACGGTTTTCACGACAGCCTCTCTGAAGGCAGCCTGATGCGTACCCCCCTGCGTAGTATGCTGCCCATTTACGAAAGAGTAATACTCTTCTCCATATTGTTGCCCATGTGTCAACGCGATCTCAATATCCTCTCCCTTTAAGTGAATAATGGGATAGCGCATACCTTCCACATCAATATTACGCTCTAATAAGTCGCGCAAGCCATTTTCCGAAACAAATTTTTGTCCGTTGAAATTTACCGTCAATCCCGTGTTCAGGAACACGTAATTCCAAATCATATTTTCAACGAACTCGGGCCTATATTTATAGTTTCTAAAGATGCTATCGTCTGGAACAAAGGTGACCGCGGTGCCATTGCGCTGCGTGGTTTCTTTTTCCTCATCTTTCAAGAGTTCTCCTTTGCTGAATTCAGCAATACGCGTACGACCCGCTCGATACGATTGTACGACAAAGGATGAAGAGAGCGCGTTGACTGCTTTCGTACCGACTCCGTTTAGTCCCACCGATTTTTGAAAAGCTTTGCTATCATATTTTCCACCTGTATTGATCTTGGAGACAACATCAACCACACTTCCGATCGGAATACCACGACCGTAATCGCGTACGGAGACTTTTAACTCGCTGACACTTATATCGATTGTTTTTCCCGCCCCCATTACAAATTCATCAATGGAGTTATCAACCACTTCTTTCAAAAGCACATAAATTCCATCATCGTATGCTGATCCATCGCCCAACTTACCGATATACATACCTGGCCGCAACCGGATATGTTCTTTCCAATCGAGCGAGCGTATACTGTCTTCGTTGTAATTTGTCATATTTTAGTTATCAGTTATCCGCAATCAGCCATCAGCTGTATTACTTCATTACTTTATTGACTACTAAATATCAATCGACCATTGGCTAATAATTACATAGCTCACTGGCTAATTGTACCTATCTTCCAAAATCATCTTGCACCCGTACGATATCATCTTCATCCGAAGGATTATCGATATCTGTATGTTGCCATATTTCTGCCAACACACCCCATCCGTCTAAGCCTACCAAACGATGGCGCTCTCCTTTTTCAAGCTTGATGACATCACCGGGATGTTTTGTTTTCACTTCATTCTCTACGTCTGTATCACTTATTACCACACCAACGTCTCCTTTAACAACTTGCCATATCTCCGCACGACGGTGATGGTATTGCCATGACAAACGTTTTTGTGGTGCTACAACTAATATTTTTGGACTTAATTTTCCTGATATTTTTAAGTCTTGCACATTCAGCCCGTTGAAGTATGTATCTGCAAACTGTTGCGCCTGGTTCTCGTCGATCACAAAAAAACCACCCCATGGACGTGTCTGATCCTGTTTATCGATGTGAAAACCCTGTTTTTTAAGTGTTTCTTCTATTTCGGCAAAAATTTCCTGTTTAGCTATGTCTGTCATGGTTCTTATTTTTTGCTAAGATAATGAGTTTTTTTGAATTCAAAGGTTATCTTCCCTACACCCCAGGTTAAGGTTTGCGTCTTAATTCGTTTTGCTCGTATTCGTATTTCAAAAATATTATGCTTGCATAATAAAAAATCAGTAAATTTGGAACAAACCCTAGCATTATGAATTTCGAATTAACTGAAGAACAATTGCTTATCAGAGACGCAGCACGCGATTTTGCTCAAACTGAACTAAAACCCGGTGTAATAGAACGTGATGAAAAACAACAATTTCCAGCAGACCAAGTCAAAAAACTTGGCGAATTAGGTTTTCTTGGGATGATGACAGATCCTGCCTATAATGGGGCAGGACTTGATACAGTCTCTTATGTGCTCGTTATGGAAGAATTGTCTAAAATTGATGCATCGACTTCCGTTGTCGTATCAGTAAACAATTCCCTGGTATGTTACGGCTTAGAGAAATTCGGATCAGAAGAGCAGAAAGAAAAATACCTAAAGCCACTGGCTGCGGGAACACAGATCGGTGCTTTTTGTCTCTCCGAGCCCGAAGCCGGCTCGGATGCCACTTCGCAAAAAACGATTGCGGAAGATAAGGGAGACTACTACCTACTTAACGGAACTAAAAATTGGATTACCAATGGGAGCAACGCTGCTGTGTATCTCGTAATCGCACAAACACACCCCAACCTTGGGCATCGAGGGATCAACGCTTTCATCGTAGAAAAAGATTCCCCTGGATTCACAATTGGGCCCAAGGAAAATAAGCTGGGAATACGGGGCTCAGACACCCATTCCTTACAATTTTCGGATGTCAAAGTACCAAAGGAAAACAGAATTGGAGCAGACGGTTTTGGCTTTAAATTCGCCATGAAAACGTTAGAAGGAGGCCGAATCGGCATAGCAGCGCAGGCATTAGGTATTGCCTCCGGTGCTTACGAGCTAGCGCTCAAATACGCAAAGGAAAGAACAACCTTTGGAAAACCCATTGCCGAGCATCAAGCCATTCAATTCAAGTTGGCAGACATGTATACGCAAATAGAAGCTGCACGTTTGTTGTGCCTGAAGGCCGCATGGCTGAAAGATCAGCATCAACCCTATGCGGAAGCTGCGGCGGTGGCTAAACTTTTTGCCTCTGATACGGCCATGCGCATAACCGTAGAAGCGGTACAGATTCATGGAGGCTATGGTTTTGTAAAGGAATATCATGTTGAGCGGCTCATGCGCGATGCCAAGATAACGCAAATTTATGAGGGCACCTCAGAAATCCAGCGTATGGTGATTGCTCGGTCTATATTAAAAGAGGGCTTTTAGTATCACTTCTAATAATAAGCGAAAGATTAGTATTTTAGCGGCATGGATATTGAACGATATCCGAATGCTTAATAATAATACGATGAATATTGCGCGTTTTCTTTTCCTTAGCTTGTTCACAGCCCTCGCTTTTACAAGTTGCACAGACAAAACAAACCAGCTTACCAACGGTGTGTGGAGAGGTGCTTTACAAACGGATAATTCGGTGGATATCCCCTTCAATTTCGAAATATATGATTCCTTGGGGGTTAAACAAATGGCCTTTTTGAACGGGAAAGAGCGCTTAAATATCAATGAGATAGAAGAAACCGCTGATTCCGTTTTTATAAAGACCCCACTTTATGAAAGTGAGATCAGGGCTGTAAAAACGGCGAATGGATTACAGGGAAAATGGATTAAGTATTTACCAAACAAAACGATTTCCATGCCCTTCATGGCTGAATCCAACCAATCGTTTCGCTTTGTGAAGGAAGAGAATTCAGGGGTCATTAATATGACGGGCAGATGGTCTGTTCAATTTTATAAAAATAATGGCACCGATACGACTTTTGCGGTAGGCGAATTTGAGCAATCCGGCAATCAAGTGAATGGATCGTTTCTTACAACAACTGGAGACTATCGGTTTCTAAGTGGTGTAGTGGATAACAAAACATTTATGGTATCCGCTTTCAGCGGCTCTAGCCCTGTATTATTCACGGGAGATCTAACTGATGGCAGTGATATTATTAAAGGCAAGATGTATGCCGGACCGAGCTCCGTGATGAATTGGTCGGCCAGACGTGACGAAGATGCGATGTTGCCCGATGCTTACAAGATTGCCGGGCTGAAACCCGGAAACGATCGCATAACGTTCAGCTTTCAGGATCTTGACGGCAATAAAGTCTCGTTAAGCGACGATCGTTTTAAAGATAAAGTGGTAGTGGTTCAGTTTTTGGGATCGTGGTGCCCCAATTGTATGGACGAGACCGCTTTTCTAGCACCGTTCTATGAAAAATATAAGAACAAAGGTTTGGAGATTATCGGCTTGGCCTATGAACGTTATAAAGAAATGGACAAGGCCAAAGCAGCTGTTTTGAACTTAAAAAATCGATTCAAAGTGAACTATCCGATCCTCTTAACCGGTTATACAAACGATAAAGGACAAGTGGAAGAAAGTATACCGGCATTGGATAATTTTTCTGCCTTTCCTACCACCATCATCATCAAGAAGGACGGCACGGTTGATAAAATCCACACCGGCTTCAGCGGGCCAGCAACAGGAAAACACTATACCGAGTTCACTCAAGAGTTCGAAAAAGAAATCAATAAACTGTTAGCTGAATAAAGTCGTATATAATGTCAAGAAACTCCCTATTCATTTCTATTACCTGTTTGCTCTTGAGTTGTTGGTCTTGCGCAACAACGAAACATGTCGATATTCCTCCGGTTAATATATACGCCAACGCACCGAACGCGGATGTTTACCACGCTTCTTATCCGCTTAAAATAAGTATAAAGCATACCGACTTAGACCTTCGTTTCGACTGGGAACGGGCGCGCGTATTCGGAAAGGCAACACTTACGCTACAAAGTTATTTTTACCCACAAGATTCGGTCATACTGGATGCCAACGGCTTCGAAGTAAATGCGGTCATGCTGCTGCAAGATGCGGCGAGGAAAAAGTTACCTTTCACCTATGATGGAAAGAAGCTTGCCATTGCCTTGGATAGAAAATATAACCGTGATGAGCTCTTTAAAATATTTATTGAATATACCGCCAATCCCAATCAGTTGGAAGTAGGAAAAGATATTGCTTCGCCCGATGATCGAGGGTTATACTTCATCCAGCCCGATGAACTAGCAGGCATTCCAAGACAACTATGGTCTCAGGGCGAAACCGAATGCAATTCTAATTGGTTCCCGACGATTAACAACACCATGCTCAAAATGACGCAACAAATTGCGCTAACGGTTCCTGATTCGATGATTACCCTATCAAATGGCTTATTAAAGCAATCGAAAAGAAATAACGATGGTACGAGAACCGATATTTGGAAGCAGGAGCTGCCACACGCACCGTACTTAGTAATGATTGCGGCAGGAAACTTTAAAATTGTCAAAGATCAATGGCGCGGAAAGGAGGTGAGCTATTACATGGAACCGAAATACGCGCCATATGCCTCCATGATTTTTGGAAAAACACCTGAAATGCTCGAATTCTATTCGAAAAAATTGGGCGTGGATTATCCCTGGGATAAATATGCTCAGATTGTCGTGCGGAACTTTGTAAGTGGAGCCATGGAGAATACGTCGGCTTCGGTATTCTTTGATCGAATGAATATGACGCCTGCCGAATATAAGGATGAAACGTATGAAGATATTGTTGCCCACGAGTTATTCCATCACTGGTTCGGCGATTTAGTAACCGCTGAATCCTGGGCCAATTTACCACTCAACGAGTCGTTTGCCACCTATGGCGAATACTTATGGCTGGAACACAAGTATGGCAGAGAAGAGGCGGATATGCATGCATTGAATGACGAGCTAGCTTATTTTGCGAAGGACAAAAACAAAGAGCTCGACCTTATTCGATTTAACTATGCGAATCGGGAACAGATGTTTGATGAAGTGTCTTACCAAAAAGGGGGGCGCATTCTTCATATGTTAAGGGAAACCGTTGGCGATGACGCCTTTTTTGCGTCACTTCAACTTTATTTAAAAAAACATGCCTATCAGTCTGTTGAGGTCCATGATTTACGCCAGGCTTTTGAGCAAGTCACAGGACAAGATCTTAATTGGTTTTTTGATCAGTGGTTTTTGGCCGCCGGTCATCCGCTTTTGGAAATAAAAACGCACTATCAAGACAGCACAAAACAGGTGATTGTACAAATTGCTCAAAAGCAGGACTTAGCTAGTATGCCGCTCTATAAACTACCTATTGCGATTGACATCTATGTAGATGGTCATGTTGATCGTCAAACGGTTACACTAACTAAACAGGAGCAAACTTTTCACTTGCCGGCCACTAAAAGTCCACAATTAATTAATTTTGATGCCAAAAAGTGTATCCTTGGGAAGAAAGAGCAAAGTAAATCGCTTGACGAATGGGCTTATCAATACAAACACGCCCCCTTGTTTATGGATCGCTTTGAAGTATTGGAAAACCTGAATGATGTATTGGATAGTGCTAAAGCGAAGGAGATCGTTGTTGCGGCTTTAACCGATAGTGCCTGGATGATACGCTTGATGGCGCTTGGCGCGATTGAAAAATTCACAAAGGACGAGTTAAAGCAGATTTACCCTACCGTAAAAAAAATGGCAACAGCCGACGAACGTTCTTATGTTAGAGCCAGTGCTGTGATGCTGTTACGCACCCTCTTTCAAAACTATGATAATAAAGAGATATTTAAGATAGCATCCCAAGATGATGCACCAAGTGTACAGCAAGCACTTCATATGAAATAATCGAGAGCTAGGCGAGCGTGCCTGTTTTTGTCGCTTGCCGCAAGGCTGCCTGTGCAATGCGTATTTCATGAAATTCTACTTGCCGATCAAGCAGCTCGCGAATTTCGGTAATTGTTTTTTGAGGATATTGCTTCAACAAGGGTATGATAATTTCAAGTTTACGGGTAGACATGAGATCACTCGCCTGCAAATCGGTGCCGATGAAATTTGTTAAATGCGCTATAACGGTACCGGTTGTAAGTCCTCTCAGCGTAGCTACCTCATCAATTGTATGTCCGTTTTTAAAGAGTTTGAGACTAATCTGTTTCGTTTCACCAACGACCGACTTGTTCTTCTTGGGTTGTTGTTCATTTTTTACCTGGAGATGTTGTTGTTGGTGCTTGGCTACCTCATAGATCAAATCTTGTATATTTCTTCCTTCACGAATGGCTTGCGTAATAAACGTGCTTTGCCTGATTTGTTCTTGTTTCCGCCGGTAGGTCAACAATAAGTCTGCCAACTCTTTCTGATATTTTTTATTCTTCTTTTTAACAGCCCATGCATCCATATGTTGTTGAAGGGGGATGATAAGCTCCTCCTCTAAACTTTTAAGGAACCAAGCAGCGGCTTTTTGAGTACGTTCATGAATGAGTTCAATGTTTAAATCATCTAAATGCCGGAATTCTTTATTTAACCAGGCATTAAACTTCTCTGCAACTTCAAATTGCTGATTGCAGGTATAGCATATAGCGTCGATTTTCTTATGTGCAAGGCTCTTATCGGGAATGTTCTTGGTTAGTACATCGTTTTTGAAGGTATTAGTTTCAAGCGCCAAAGTACCCCAGGAAAAAGCTTTGCTAAGATTATTCAAAAGATAGGATTTCTGCTCTTGCAGTAGCACTTCTGCAATCTCATCCTCCGATAAAACACGACTGGAAAAGGCCACGACATGTGGATCCGTATGGATACTTGCCGGCGAAATCTTTGATCGGAGGACCAATCCTTCCAAGCCCGTTAACCGACTTAGCGCAACGTACACCTGCCCGGCGGCAAAGCTGGATCCGGCATCAATAACCGCCTTATCAAAGGTTAGGCCCTGACTTTTATGAATAGTGACGGCCCAAGCTAAACGAATAGGATATTGCTTGAAGGTTCCCAGTGTTTCTTCGCTGATTTTATCGCTTTGCTTATCGTAATTATAACGAAGGTTTTTCCATTCCTCTTGTTCGACCGTGAATAGTTCCTTCTCTCCGGGAAAACGAACTTTTATTTCTCCATGTCGCGCATCAATTTTGTCGACTACGCCAATTTTTCCGTTAAAGTAACGTCGGTCTTCTCCTTTGTCATTTTTTATAAACATAATTTGGGCACCTTCTTTAAGGTACAATCTACCCTCGGTAGGAAAAGAGTTCTCTGAAAAATCACCTTTGATGGCAGCTTCGAAGCAAACAGCGTGCCCCGGTAAGGACTCTAATTTACGTTGATTGATTTGCTCCGCAATATGGTTATGCGAACTCAAAGTAATGAAGGTTTCGCTCGGCGAAGGACTAAAGTCAGGCTTATAATGCGCATTCAACCTATCCAGCTCCTCTCCTGAACAGCAGTTGTTTCGAATATTATTGAGCAGAGAAATAAAACGTGCATCTTTTTGTCGATAAATCTTATTCAGTTCCAACAAAACCGGTGGAGCTTCCTGCATAACATGAGCATCAAAAAAGAAAGGACTTCTGTAATGCTGATATAGCAAGTTTTGCTCATGACTCTTAACCACAGGAGGCAATTGGTACAGATCACCAATGAATAACATTTGAACGCCACCGAAAGGACTTGCATTGCGTCTGGCCCATCTCAAGATTGTATCAATAGCGTCAAGTGTGTCAGCCCGCAACATAGATACTTCATCAATGATTAATAGATCGAGTTCCTGTAAAATGGCTCGTCGTTGTTTAGTGAGTTTTACTTTTCCGAAAAGGCGTTGTTTGTTGTAGATCAAATCGCTCGGATCGCTCCAATCAAGTGTATAATCAGCCAAATACATACCGAAAGGCAAGAAAAAAAGCGAATGGAGTGTGGTTCCGCCCGCATTAATAGCCGCTACACCCGTAGGGGCTACCACGGCAAGCTTCTTATACGTATGTTTTTTTATATACCGAAGGAAGGTGGTTTTTCCCGTCCCCGCTTTGCCGGTTAGAAACACCGGACGATTGGTGTGGTTGATAAAGGAAACGGCTTGCGCGAAGGTGGTATTATGGGCATCGAAATTCGACATGATTGGGTAAATGTTGATGAATGCGGCTTTTAAAATAAGGAAATTTTAGCAACTTACCTAATAGATGGGAATAATAAAGCAAATTCCGTATAGCTACCCAGTGCTGAGCGAACGGTAATTTGGATGCGATGTAAGTCGAATATCTGCTTACTCAAATGCAGTCCGATACCGTGTCCCGGTATGGCCTGGTTCTTCGGACTGCGATAAAACAAGTTAAAGATCTGCGCTAATTCGCTCGGATCTATTCCTGTTCCCCTGTCTTTGATTATCAGCTGTAGATGCTGTTCATGCTCGCTTAATTGTACGAAAACAGGTTGATTGTCTGAAAACTTAAGTGCATTGTCGACCAAGTTGCCTATTGCGATCATTAGCAAGTCGCGATTACCCGACACTTCCAATAGGTGGGGCTTTTGTTCCACTTGATCCAAATCGATGTGTATAAATGCCTCGGGATGGGTAATACTTGTTTTTTCCAGTAGATCCCACAACAATTCATCCACACGGAGGGGGGCAAATGGCACATCGGAAGAAGCTTCCAAGCCCGATAGAAGTAGTAAACCTTCCAAAATAGATTTAATATGAAGGGCATCGACATGTATTGAACCCATCTGTGTCCGGTACTCGTCTGGTGTCCGGGGACGCGATAAGGTGATCTCCAGGTTGCTAATAATCGCTGCCAAAGGTGTTTTCAATTCATGCGAAGCGTGTTTTAGAAAGCTGCGTTGGCTGTCTACCCCCTTTTCCAATCGTTCCAGAAAGCGATTAAACGCTTCGGTTAGTGCGGTAAGCTCGTCTTTCTCTTTTGTGCCTACAGCCAACCGGGCGTGTAAATTCTTCGCCGTAATGGAATTTACGTCATGAATTAGCTGAGAAAAAGGGCGGAATGTTTGCTTCGCCAGTAAGTGCGTAAGCAGGAAGCTTAGGCAAACGCCCAACAATAAGGATATCAAGAGATAGCGTTTTAATTTATCGAGCTGAGCCAACCCCTCCTTATCCGTGTCGGAAGCAACAACAACATAATCCCCCTCATTGTCGCGATAAAAGATACCTGCAAATTGACGTTCATTATCAGTGAAATATAAAACTTTCTTTTGTCGTACATGACCGAGTACTTCATCTGATAGTTGATATTGAAGGGTATCGTACTCGAAGACCATGCGGTTGCTTTTATCGAAGAATCGAATAGATTCTCGGTGAATTTCACGATATCGTTGCTCAATCAGCTCATATTTTTGCGCATTTAGTTCATCCTTCTCCAAATGAAAAAAAGCCGCTGTGAAGGCCCTCGATTGTAATTGTTGAAAAAATGAATGCTTAACATGTTGCCTGAATAGTAGATAGGTCCCCGTAAACGTGATTCCTAAAATAAGCGTAACAATAAGCGTTGAGTTCCAAGCGAGTTTTAACCTCAGCGTCATTCTTCTTTTTGTTTAAGCATGTACCCCCTCCCCTTCACAGTATGGATGAGGGGCGCGGCAAAGCCCTTATCAATTTTATTTCGCAGATAATTAATATATACATCTACCACATTGGTATGCGTATTAAAATGGATATCCCATACCGCTTCTGCAATCTGCGTGCGGGAAACCACTCGTTCTCGATTGTTTAGCAGGAATAGTAAAAGCTTATATTCACGAGGTGAAAGCAGAATATTCTTCCCGGCACGTTTTGCTCCCTGTTCCGCAATATTGACTTCAAGATCTGCGTATTTTTGTACATCCAGAATACCCTTTTCAAAAGATTTTCGTCGTAATTGCGCGTTAATGCGTGCAAGTAGCTCTTCGAAATGAAAAGGCTTTCCGAGGTAATCATCCGCTCCTGCCTGGAGTCCTTTTACCTTTTCCTCCGGATTATCCAAAGCGCTCAAAATAATTAAAGGACTTGTAATTTTTCGTTCGCGAATAGCAGTGCATATCTGGAATCCGGATACGTCGGGAAGCATGATATCCAGTATAATCAGATCAAAGTAAATATCTTGCGTCACTGCCAGGGCTTCGTAGCCGCTCGAAACACATGATACGGAGAAAAGCTGTTCCTCCAATCCCTTTCGAATAAAACTAGCCAAGCGCCTGTCATCTTCTATCAGCAATATTTTTACCATATGCTTCCTTTTGTATAATGCAAAGTAATCACATTGCGAACTTAAATCAAATTAGATTATTCTAATAATAAAGGTTTAGCGATTGCATCATTGAACAGCGAAAAAGTTAGTGGCAGCAAAAAGAGGATCCCTAAGAAGTCATGAAAAATGAGATAAGGGGCAGCCTACTGTCTTGCGCTAAAGCCCTTGGCAAAGATGAAAACTATTTCACCAGTTTATTATTATGGTCCGGAAAAACCAAAATCGGTTCGTGCTTTTTGGCTTCCTCCATAGGGAGTTGGCAATAAGAAATGATAATCACAATGTCGCCTACTTGAACTAAGCGCGCGGCAGCTCCATTCAAACATACAATACCGGAACCACGTTCGCCTTTTATAACATAGGTTTCAAAGCGTGCACCGTTGTTATTATTTACGATCTGCACCTTCTCGTTCGGAATAATATTAGCCGCCTCTATTAAATCTTCATCAATCGTAATGCTACCCACATAGTTGAGTTCTGCCTGAGTAACCTTTACGCGATGAATTTTCGATTTCAACACCTCGATAATCATGGCACAAAGATACGCATTTTGTTATTTAATCTATCACAGATGCACTGCTATTCGGAAATATGATCTATAGATTACCATTAGAGGTGTAGGGTGTGAGGTATAGGGTGTGAGGTAAAAGGTGTAGGGCCATACCTCTGCACCCTTTGCCCTATACTTTGGGTTAGGGGTAAGGCCAATATCCCCTATACCCTTTGCCTTATACCTTAAAAAGCCTTATTTCAACACTATATTATCAATTAAACGGACTCCATCCACCCAAGCGGCCAATATAACCACAAGCGGCCTTAGGTCCTGTTGTTCTCTATCAATTTCCGATAAGTCACTCGAATTACAGATTGCGAAGTATTCCAATTCAACACCTTCCACTTTATCCAGGAAACTCAGTGCTTCCTCCTTTGCCTGTAAGGGGCCTGTGCCCTTTTCAAACGCTTGTTTTATCATGAACAATGCTTTTGATAAAGAAAGTGCTTGTTTTCTACCATTGGATGAGAGTCGTACATTGCGGGAGCTTTTCGCCAATCCATCCGCATCCCTTACGGTATCCACAATTTGCAGGCGCAGCGGTAGATGAAGCTTATCCACCATATACTGAATCACCATACACTGCTGAAAATCTTTCTGTCCAAAAAAGGCGATCGAGGGCTTAACAATATCAAAGAGTTTGTACACCACCTGTGTAACGCCTTGATAATGTCCGGGTCTTTTTGCTCCCTCCCAGATTTTGTCGAGTCGACCCAGATCGAAGAACCAAGGTTCGTCATTCGGTGGATACATCTCTTCCACAGTAGGTAAAAACAGGACATCACAGTTCACCGATTGAAGGAGTGCCACATCCTTTTCGATAGGTCTCGGATACTTTTCCAAATCAGCCGGATCATTAAACTGTGTTGGATTAACAAATATACTACAAACGGTAATATCGGTTGCGCGCTTGGAATGCTCAATCAAAGTTAAATGACCTTCGTGTAAAGCCCCCATGGTAGGCACGAAACCTATTGTTTTATCCTTTGAACCGAACGCTGATAGATGGGCTTTCAGCGCAATTTTTGTAGTAAAGATTTCCAATTTTTTTGTTATTAAAACAAGGAGGTAAAGTTGAACATTTTAAACCTAACTACAAAGGTTTTTTTATAAATCGTTGATATATCATAAGATAATGCGTATATTTGCAGACCGATTTTCATTAGAGCAATTATTTTAATGACTAATAAACTATCAAAAATAGGTTTAGCTGGCTCATACCGGTATGATTCATTGTGTTTGATAGTCTCACATTTCAAAAATTCTAAAATATAATTTATTGGAGATGGCAAAAACGAAGATATTGTACATTACCCACGAGATGTCGCCTTTCCTCGAACTAAGCAAAATTTCTGAGATAACAAGAGAGTTACCCCAGGCCATGCAGGAAAAAGGGTTTGAAATACGGATTTTAATGCCTCGCTTTGGCAATATCAATGAGCGCAGGAACCGTTTACATGAAGTGATCAGGCTTTCGGGGATGAATATTGTAGTGGACAATAACGACAACCCCCTTATT
Source organism: Olivibacter sp. SA151 (assembly GCF_054130995.1). Lineage (NCBI taxonomy): Bacteria > Pseudomonadati > Bacteroidota > Sphingobacteriia > Sphingobacteriales > Sphingobacteriaceae > Olivibacter > Olivibacter sp. SA151. The sequence continues at coordinate 5,676,194 of NZ_CP096391.1, forward strand.
ATCAAAGTTGCATCCATCCCAGCTGCCCGTATGCAGGTTTACTTTTTGGATAACGAAGAGTATTTCCAACGTAAACATGTATTTACCGACAAAGAGGGTAAGTTCTTTAAGGATAACGATGAGCGTGCCATCTTTTTTTGTAAAGGGGCATTGGAGACTGTTAAAAAATTGGGATGGTCTCCCGATGTAGTGCATTGTCATGGCTGGATGACGGCTTTGATTCCTGCCTATGTGAAAACGGCCTACAAAGATGATCCAACCTTTAAAGACACAAAAATCATCTATTCGCTGTATGCAGATAAATTTGAGCATGCTTTGCACGAGCGTTTTGCAGATAAAGCACTTACGGGAAACATGCATGCAGAAGATTTATCAAGCTATGATTCATCAGACTATTATGGTTTGTACAATGGCGCACTTCACTATACCGATGCGGTTGTTTTATCCGAAGAAAACATCGATGAAAAACTGTTAAATATTGTTAAAAAGAGCGAAATTCCGATAACTGACTGCAGAAATGATGCAGAATTCGAAAATTATTCCAACCTTTACGAGCAATTTTCCAATGAAGAATTGGAAACTGTGGCTTAGCGAGGAAGGCTGAACTGCAGCAAGGCGGAAGAAATAAGCCCTTGTAACTTTATCTGTATCAGGCAAGCGTTATAATGGTTTTACACAGCTTTATAGAACATATTATTTTATAATGAAGTATTATACTCGAGACTTATTGACGCTGTTAATAAGTCTCTTTATTTTAAGTAGTTGCAAGAATCCGGCGGGAATCGGGTTAGATAACAATCCGGGAGATTCCTTTTATGGCACACTAAATGACACATTAACGCTCAAAACAGTTACACTCCGTGACGATAGTGCACGATCAGTCATAAGGGTTGCCAATAACAACAGTAATATCCCGAGCATCAATATCAATCAGCTTCCATTTGGGTATTACAAGGACCCGGTTTTCGGTGAAACGCAAGCGAACATCGCCCTTGCCATTTTACGACCTGAAAGTGGCGATATACGCCTCCCCCAAAACGCACAGATCGATTCGGCTGTGCTGGTTGTTCGATATGGAAACTCTTTTGTTGGTGATTCACAGTCATCCACCTACCTGCTTAAAGTAAGACAGTTGGATGAGGTGTATAGTCCCAACACGGTCTATTATAGTACGAAAAATTGGAGTGTAAAGAGCGACGATATAGCAAGCACCCAACTGCGCCGGTTCAACCTCAAAGACAGTATCAATGTAATTGTGAGAGGAAGTAACGGCCAAGATAGTACGGTAAAACGCTATCCTGAACTACGTGTACGGCTAAATAACAGTTTTATCGGCAGCCTTTTATCGCATACACTGGATTCAGCCACTGTAAACTCGGAGACCGGATTTTTGAATCATGCAAAAGGTCTTTACTTGACAATTGACAAGAATGCACAGCAAGGTATAGGTGGACTTGCGACTTTAAGTCCGACCAACCCGCAAAGTTCAGATTCGCCGAACTTCATGGAAGTCACCTATCGTGTTACGGATGCAGAGGGTGACACGGACACTTTAACCAAAGTCTTTCCAATCCCGGTTCCTACATCCAGCAGCAGCACCGGCGCTCCTTTTATGTATATGTCAGCCAGCATAAACAGGAGCTTCTCTCCGGTTATCCAAAGCCAACTGGCCAATACCGCTGTTAATCAGACAACTGTTTATGCACAAGCTATGGGTGGCTTGAGGACAAAAGTATCTTTTCCATACATTGACCAGTTAAAAGGAAAGAAAATTGCCGTTAACCGGGCAGAATTGGTCGTTTATGTGGATGACGACAATAGCAATACCGTAAGCACACCGGCACCTCGATTGACGCTATACCGAAAAGACGTTTCAGGCAATAATCAGCCTGTCCCTGACGGCGATTCTCGCTACGCTCCGGATCCGCGTTCTCAATTTGGTGCCCGTACAGCTAGCGGCAATATTGTCGGTATTCACGCACTCGGAGGATTGTACGACAAGGAAAGGAAGCGGTACGTGTTTACGCTTACCTCCTTTATACAAGATGTTATATTAGGCAAGGTGCAGAATTCGGATGTTTATATTGCGCCTGTATCGGAGATCATGACCAACACTATTCCTTTTTGGCCAGACATTACCGCACCTAGCAGTGTTGTTCTAAAAGGCTTTAATCCGGAAGATGCACAAGCTAAAAATGAACTCCGGACCAAATTAAATATTTACTATACCGAACTCGAGTAAGAATTTCATATAAAATGATAGGAAAAGCGACCTTTTGAGTCGCTTTTTTACGTTTTGTAACAAAAGGATCAGCTGCGAGCTAAGTTTTTTAATATGCTCTTCGCCAAAAAATACACCTAGTCCGCCTACATCATAACCGCAACATGGGGTAATGATAATAAGTGCGGCATGGCGCACAGTGGTAATTCTCCATAAGACCAAAAAAACGGGAACATCTTTACAGATCGTTCCCGCATTTTAAATATAAACAATAGAGCTATGTCTTTCTTTTCTAGAAGGTGAAGTTCCCTTGCCTATGGCGTCGCCTTTGAAGATTTTCGCAAACCGCTTTTCACTTTAGCTGATTTGAAACGAGGCATGCCATTGGTATGAATTTCCGGATTACCGACAAGCGTCATGGCACAGCGAAAGCCTACCGTTGCAGAGGACTCATCTTGTTGCATAAATCTTCTCGTTGCCGGATTTAACCAATATGCACGATCATTCCATGAACCGCCCTTATAAACACGCGATTTGTTGTTCACCAAGGTTGTCTTACCATATAAGGAGTCGCTGACTTCATCGTTATACCCTCTCATGTCTGCATTGTATGCACTTACACCGCTATCTTGCGCTGCGGTTTGATTCTGCAATTCTTCCCATGTCTGTTTCCTGGGTGCCTTGGCCATCTCCTTAATTGGTCGGCCATATTTGTCCTTTGCATAAATGCCTTTCTCCGGATCTTCTAATTTTTTGTCCACGTAGACATTGCCCCTGAAGGGGTTAAAATCTTCGAAATCTTCATAGGTCAGCTTACGATACACATCACCCACCCATTCATTCACATTACCGGCCATATTATATAAACCGAAATCGTTCGGCTGATAAGCTGTCACCGGTTTTGTAATATCACCTGCATCGTTTAAGTATCCGGCCGTTCCCATATTGTCACCCGCACCTAACTTAAAGTTAGCCATTATAAGGCCCTGCGTTTTTTTCTTACCTGAACGAACACCTAAACCATCCCAAGGGTAGATCCGATAACCTTCTACATTTCCATAGATGGTATTGCCAATCAGCCCCAAGGCAGCATATTCCCATTCTGCCTCGGTTGGTAATCGATAGGGTTGTTTAAGAAAACCATCCTCCAACCGTACCGGCCTCCGGGCATCTTTTTCTGCGCCCGGGCGTAGGTCTTTCGGCATGTTTTTACCATCTATACCTTCACCTTTGTATTGTCCATTCAAATAAATGTCGGTATTAAAAGGCTGCGCCGTGCTCTCTCCCGCACTTTCGGCCTTACTTTTGTAATCCAATAAGATTCCTTTCGAGCGCAGAATTTCTTCGTTTACACGATCGGTCCGCCATACACAGTAATCGTTAGCCTGCTCCCAAGTAACGCCGACAACAGGATAGTCTTGATAAGCCGGGTGTCGGAGGTAATTATCCACATAGGGTTCGTTATAAGATAGAGGATTACGCCAAACCAGCGTATCAGGCAGCGCGTTATAATATAACTGTCGGTCGTTAGGAAAGTTTTGATTTAGCCAATAAAGATACTCAAGCCAATCGACATTAGCCACTTCCGTTTCATCCATATAAAAGGAAGCAACGGTTACTCTTCTACGCTTATTATCGTTCTCATAGCCCAGATCCTGATCTAGGCTTCCGCCCATCACGAAGGTGCCCCCCTCAATAATAACGAGTCCGGGACCGGGACCGGGCTTCACTTTTCGATTGACCTGAAAACCACCATTATGCGGGTCGTTGTATTTCATTCCCGTTTTTGATGATCGGTCACCCATTCCGCTCTTTTTGCTACAGCTCGAATACATGAGCCCAATACCACAAAGCGCAAGCACAATCAGCGTAAAATTTTTCTTCATAGTTTATGCGAATACACCACCATTCAAAATTAGCACATTAAAACAAAACGGCAACCGACCAACAAATGCTGAATACATGATATAGCCTTTCATCTCTTCCATCAAATAATTTTTTTTATAGCCGGTTTTTGATAAGTTTGGCAAAAAAGGTATCATAAAGCAAATTAAACCGCTTTTTTTTGATATGCTATAAGAAGATCTATCACGCCATAAGTTAGGCAAGGCGAACTCTTTTCAAAATAATGAACAAAATGAACAGACAAGTCTGCCTTATAAAACAAAAACACAAACATGAAAATAAAAGTAGGCTTCGGCTTCGACGTCCATCAATTAAAAGAAAATCATCCCTTTATTCTGGGAGGAGAAAAGATCGATCATCATGCAGGCGCTTTCGGACATTCGGATGCAGACGTGTTGGTACATGCGATTTGTGACGCCATATTGGGTGCAGCGAATTTGGAGGATATTGGTTATCATTTTCCGAACACAGATGCTAAATGGAAGGGCATCAGTAGTTTAATTCTGTTGGAAGAGTGTATTAAATTATTAAAAAACAAAGGATGGGAACTTAGTAATATAGATGCCATGTTGTGTCTTGAGGCACCGAAGATAAAGCCTTACATCCCGGCTATGAAGGCACATATATCCAACGCTAGCGGCTTAGATGTAGAGGATATTTCCATCAAGGCCACAACCAATGAAACAATGGGATTTATCGGACGCAAAGAAGGGGTAGTGGCCTATGCCGTATGTTTGATCCAAAAACTATAAATCCTGACATCTATTTAAGAGGCACTATTTTGTTTGTTCCGGCATGTTGGAAAAATCCATACCGCATTTACAGTTGGAACCGCAGGTGCCTCCCTTTTTTGGTTTTAGATTGTTATACAACATGCGACCGAGGTAAAAAGCGGCCGCGGCAAACAATAATAAAACAACTATCGACTGTATATCCATAATACAAATATAACCAAAATACCTTTCACAATCAAGCAACTAGCTTGCTATACGAAGTGGACAAAGACGAAAAAACCGTCAAAAATAAAAGCAATCCAAGCGCTTAATTTTTCAAATGGAATAATTACCTTTGCGCAAAATTTTCCCTTTAGTTCTTTGATACTCAAAGCGCAGATGAGAAATTGATAAATTGCATAAAGCAATTTATCCCCAAATTTGAGATATACATACTTGGATGCAACAAATTAGAAACATTGCGATTATTGCACACGTTGACCATGGAAAAACGACTCTGGTTGACAAAATTTTACATTACACTAAACTGTTTCGTGACAACGAACAAACAGGCGAGCTTATTCTGGACAATAACGACCTGGAACGTGAGCGAGGTATTACCATCGTTTCCAAAAACGTTTCGGTGCGTTATAAGGACGTCAAAATAAATATTATTGATACCCCGGGCCACGCAGACTTTGGAGGAGAAGTAGAGCGTGTGTTAAAAATGGCTGACGGGGTTATTCTCCTAGTAGACGCCTTTGAAGGGCCGATGCCTCAAACTCGTTTTGTAACGCAAAAAGCCCTTGGCTTAGGTCTAAAGCCTATTGTTGTCGTTAACAAAGTAGACAAAGAAAACTGTCGTCCTGAAGAGGTGTACGAGCAGGTCTTTGAACTTTTCTTTAACTTGGATGCCACAGAAGAACAATTGGATTTCCCTGTACTTTACGGATCCTCTAAAATGGGATGGATGTCTAAAGACTGGAAGCAACCGACAGAAGATTTCACGGATCTATTGGATGCAATTCTTGAACATATACCTGCTGCCCCCTACAACGAAGGTACTTTACAGATGCAAATCACCTCATTAGACTATTCATCCTTTGTAGGACGTATTGCTGTTGGTCGTGTAGCTAGAGGTACTATAAAAGAAAATCAACCGGTGTCTTTGGTAAAGCGTGATGGCAAAGTGATGAAATCCCGTGTCAAAGAGCTGTATACTTTTGAAGGCCTTGGAAAGGTGAAAGTACAGGAAGTCCCTTCGGGCGATATTTGTGCTGTAGTAGGAATTGAGGGTTTCGAAATTGGTGATACCATTGCCGATTTTGAAAATCCGGAGCAGTTGGAGGTTATACACATCGATGAGCCTACGATGAACATGTTGTTCACAATTAACAACTCACCGTTCTTCGGCAAAGAGGGCAAATTTGTAACATCGCGTCACTTGCATGACCGCTTACAAAAAGAAATGGAGAAAAATCTCGCATTAAAGGTGCTTCCTACCGACTCGGCAGATGCATTCTTAGTTTATGGAAGAGGTATTCTTCATTTATCTGTCTTGATAGAAACCATGCGCCGCGAGGGCTACGAATTACAGGTGGGCCAGCCACAAGTTATCTTAAAAGAGATTGACGGTGTAAAATGCGAACCTATTGAGACCTTAGTAGTAGATGTACCGGCTGAGGTATCAGGTAAAGTGATCGAATTGGTAACGCAGCGTAAAGGTGAGTTACTTGTGATGGAAACAAAAGGTGATATGCAACATCTAGAGTTTGAAATTCCCTCAAGAGGTATTATCGGCTTAAGAAACAATGTATTAACCGCTACTGCCGGTGAAGCGGTTATGGCGCATCGCATAAAAGACTACCAACCTTGGAAAGGCCCGATCCCGGGTCGTTTGGCAGGCGTACTTGTTTCGATGGAAAAAGGACAAACAACTGCTTACTCGATCGATAAATTACAGGATAGAGGTCACTTCTTTGTGGATCCCGGCGTAGACATTTATGAAGGTCAGATTGTAGGTGAGCACAGCCGGGACAATGATCTAGTTGTCAATATTGTAAAGGGGAAACAGTTAACCAACATGCGCGCATCGGGCAGTGACGATAACGTCCGTATTGCTCCGGCGATCAAATTTTCGTTGGAAGAAGCGATGGAATATATCCAAGCAGATGAATACATTGAAGTGACGCCTCAGAATATTCGTCTAAGAAAGATTTATCTGACTGAGAACGAGCGTAAGATAAACGCGAAGAAATTCCAGTAATCTTTATACTTTTAAAAAAACAGGGTGACTTTCGAGCCACCCTGTTTTTTTATGGAATAACCTGTATCGCTTTGTAAATTTTATTATTATTGCATTAAACAACGTGAATATGAATAGGCTCGATGTGCTTAACTTAATTATTAAACAAAGAAACGCCAAAACTTATCTGGAGATTGGTGTACAAACAGGTACCATTATCTCTAAGATACAATGCCCACGGAAGATAGGTGTTGACCCCGAGTTCTTATTCAGCTTTCCGCTCAAGATAAAACGCTTAGTAGGTATAACGAAGTTCGAAACGTACGAATATACCAGTGATTACTTTTTTGAGCACCATGCAAAGAAGGTTTTAAAGGATGGTATTGACGTAGCATTGGTAGATGGACTGCATACTTACGAGCAGTCAAAACGCGACGTGGAGAACTGCTTGAACTATCTTAACGAAGGTGGGATTATTGTTATGCACGACTGTAACCCATTAAATGAGGCTGCCGCCTACACCATTAAAGATCATTTTAATGAAGTCCGGGAAAAAGTCCGGAACTGGGACTTACCTGGCTGGCAGGGACAGTGGAACGGCGATGTTTGGAAAACGGTGGCTGATTTGATCGTTACACGTCCGGATCTTACCGTATTTACCTTAGACATGGATTATGGGCTTGGTGTAGTGGCAAAAGGAAGCCGAAACACGGACGTCCCTTTTACCATTGATGAGGTAAAACAGGGAGATTATGCCTTTTTTGAAAAAAACCGGAAGCAGCTTTTAAATTTAAAACATCCCAAATTTATTCGGGAGTTTATTAAGAGCGTTTAAGCTTAGCAAGAAGGTCAGCAACCATGTCATTAATATCGCTTGACAAGCGAAGGAAATAGACCGACCCGGCATATAACAGGGTGATGAAGCCCCCACGGATAAAGGTATCCAGATAAAGATTCTGCTGAACAGGAATCAGGGTACTGAGCCAGTAAATGAGCACGCCAAGTACGATCACTAACAAATTATGCACTGTAAACGGCTGGAGTTTAAACTTAAATAAAATAAATAGGTATCTCGAAAGATTGAAAATGAACATCGTAAGTGCAGTAGCCATTGCCGCACCGGTGATCCCAAACTTAGGTATGAAAAACAAGTTACTGCCAATTGTCACACCTACTAAAGCCAGGTAAAAAAAGGAGTCGTATCGATAGTACCGAGAGGTAGCTAATATAACAGCATTGACTCCTGTTAACGCATCGAATAAATTGGCCAGGCCAATAAAGAAAACGATGTAGACACCATCGGCATAATCAGGTGGAAGCACCTTCAGCGCATTATGTATATTCGCCCACACGAGGATAAAGAGAAATAGCGCCACAATAGATTGATTGATACAGCTTTTCCTGTACACGGTATGGATATTGGCCATGTCCTTTCTAATCCAGGACTCGGCTATTACGGTATATGCGATGCTATACAAACTTCGTGTTGGCAAAGCGATAATAATTCCGAAAGAGGCTGCGATGCTGTATATACCCGTGTCGGCCAAGCCAAAGTAACTATTCACCATATACCGATCAATGTTATCAACGAGAAGTGGCGAAGCGCCGGTTAATATGCCGAATAGGCATAAGTTGAAGAGATTTCGCTGAACATCTTTATTTAAAAAGTTGAAATTCGGCTTAAGTGAAAAGTTACCCTTTCGTACCAATCGGATCATCATCAACAACATGGGCATCAGGTTAGCTGATAACCATAACCACATGAACGACCGGAAATCGAGGATACGGAATATTAATAAAACGACGCATACCAAAATGAGCAGCTTTAGGGTGAATTCACGAATGAGGCGCCCCGCTGCGGCGTCATATAACAACCTTGAGTACAAATCAAAGATGTTAAAGTATAGGTTTGCAAAGGTGAGCGGAAGGAGGTACCAATAATAATCGCGAAACAAGTTATTATCTTGGGATTTTTGACTTATTATGACTTCCTTAAAAGCATAGGCTCCAATGACAAATAGAATAAAGCCGATCAACGAAATGGCACAGGCTAAAAACAAATAGCCATTATGCTTGTTCTTCTCATTCCGGAAATAGGGAAAATAGCGTGCCGTGGCATTGAAACCGAGAATAGCAAACTGGGCAAATATCAGCGAAAAGGACGTCAGGATATTAATTAAGCCTACTTGATCCGTATCTAGTACTTTCGTTAAAATAAACGTATTGGTCACAAAACCTATAAAAACACCTATATAAGAAAAGAAGGTGCCCTTCAAGGTTTGTTGTTTAATAATCCCCATTTTGAATTGCGATTTCTGTTTATCTATTGTAAACTTGCATAAAATAAGATGACAAAGATAGCATATAATGTTTGTGTGTTAACCGTAACCTATGGAAACCGATGGGCTTTTTTAAAACAAATATTAGAGCGCGTCTTGTCATTTGAACATGTTGTGGATATTATCGTGGTGGATAACGGTTCAGACTACGATCTTAAAAAGGAGCTTGATCAATTAAACAGCCCTATCATTACCCTCCTTCAGGAGACGGAGAATCTCGGCTCTGCGGGCGGCTATAAAGCAGGCTTAGGTTATTTTGTTTCACATTCCAATGCCGACTTTGTTTGGCTATTAGATGATGATAATTTACCGGAAGAGGGTGCCTTGGAAAAGTTAATAAACGCCTGGCCATCGATTCGACTGGCTGAAGACAGGAAAGCTCTGTTCAGCCTGCGCACCGATCGTAAAAATCACGTTTTAATTGCACAAGGAGCTGATCCTTATCAATATTATCTGGTACCCGATAATTTCATGGGTTTTCATTTTTTTCGAATCTTTAGCAATCAATACCGGAAGCTCGCGGGGCAAAATCGCTACAATTCATCACCTCTACGACCAAGTAAGCTTCCCTACGTTCCATATGGCGGCCTCTTTTTACACCGCCGACTCGTGGAGTTTATTGGCTATCCCGACGAACGGCTATTTGTTTATGTGGATGATTCCGAATATACCAATCGGATTACGGAGATGGGTGGAGAGATCTGGCTCATTCCGGACAGTCGGATCAACGATGTAGACATTTCTCAGGGAATTACTTATAAACACCGTTTTTGGCGTTCGGCGATACTCGATCTCTGGAATTTCCGTACCTTTTACCAGGTACGAAATCGGCTTTATTTTTATTCGCGGCATGCTATAAAAAATAGATTTATCTTCGCCCTTAACAAGTGGCTATATATGACCGGGCATTATCTGATTAGCATAATCACCGGGAAACATAAAGCTTATAAAGAATTCAGAATAGCAGTTGCTGACGGTTTAGCCGGGCGACTCGGAAAAAAGGAAAAACCTACCAATTGATATCGCATGCAAAATCCAGCACCCATTGCTTTATTCGTGTATAATCGGCCTGAGCACACGCGACGGACCCTCAAATATCTCCAGGAAAATTTATTGGCAGAAGATAGTCGTTTATTCGTCTTTTCAGATGCCGCGAAGCATATTGAAGATGAGGAAAAGGTAAATCAGGTTCGCGCGCTGATTAATCAATCCAGCGGTTTTAAATCAATCAAATTAATAGTACGTCATCAAAATATGGGGCTGGCCAAGTCCATTATAGCCGGCGTTACACAACTTGTAAATGAATACGGTAAAGTTATTGTCTTTGAAGACGACCTGTTAAGCTCTCCGCATACACTTGGCTATTTCAATGAAGCGCTACAACGGTATGAGAAAGAACACCGGGTTATGCAAATTGCTGCCTATATGTTTCCTCTACGCGATAAGGACGCCTTATCTGAAACCTTTTTTCTACGTTCTATTAACAGCTGGGGCTGGGCAACCTGGAAGCGCGCCTGGGAGCAGTTTGAACCGGATATCGATCAATTATATTCGCAGTTTGATTTGGAAAAGATTTACCGTTTCACAGTGGACGGTACAATGAAAAATTATTGGAAACAGCTATTGGACTTTAAAAAAGGGAAAAACGATTCTTGGGCTATTCGGTGGCACGCATCCGTTTTCCTGAAAAATGGATTGGTTTTGTATCCGGCTAAATCGTTGATAGAAAATATCGGTCATGATGGCAGTGGCGTTCATTCTATTATAGAAGACACTTATCAGGTGCATCCATCCAGAAAGCCTGTTTCATCTTTTCCGACAATGGTGCAGGAAGACCCTACGGCATTAGCAATGGTCAAGCATTTTTATAAGAATAGAAAAGGAAGCTGGATAAAAAGAGGTCGAAAGTTTGTTACTAACCAATGGTTTAAGCTCAAAAACAGGTTTATTAAATGAAGATTGCGGTTGTTATTCCCATATATAAAGAGCTGGCCGATCCGGATGAAAAGTATGCCTTTTGGCAATGCGTGGAAGTGCTTGGATCCTATCCGATTATATTAGCGGCCCCTCATTCGCTCAATACAACCTATTATGAAAACTTAGCCGATAAACCCGTGACTATTCAGCGATTTGATGATTCCTTTTTCAAAAGTGTTACCGGTTATAGTAAGCTACTCACGGGTAAGTATTTTTATGAAGCATTCCAAGCTTATGACTATATTCTAATTTATCAGTTAGATGCCTGGGTATTTCGTGACGAATTATCAGCTTGGGCAGAAAAAGGGTACGATTATGTCGGTGCTCCTTGGTTGGAACCTCCTCCCATTACTTCCGGAAAAAAACCGATTATTAACCTCTCGAAACGCTTGGTTAACAAGGTTGGAAACGGCGGACTTTCGCTACGAAAGATAAAAAGCCACATTAAATGGAGTTTTTGGGCTACCTGGATGTTTAGATTGCTTCCCAAGAATGAGGACATGATTTGGACGCTATTTGTTCCTTTTAAAAAGCCCAAGGCTCGAGAAGCACTTTCTTTTGCCTTCGAAAGAAAACCGCGTCAATCGTACGAGCTAACCGGTCACCATTTACCCTTTGGCTGCCATGCCTGGAACAAATATCAACCGGATTTTTGGCAGCAATTCATCAAAAAATATTAGGAATGTCTTTTTCAAATTCACCAGAGTTTTTTCCACTATTAACGGTAATTACCGTTGTGTATAATAATGTAAAGGATATCGAAAGAACACTCCTATCTGTATTGGGACAAGATTATCCAAATATCGAATATATTGTAGTTGATGGTGGCTCAACAGATGGAACCCTTGCTGTTATTGAAAAATATAAATCTGGCATTGCAAAAATTGTTAGCGAGCGTGACAAGGGCATCTATGATGCGATGAACAAAGGAATTCGCTTAGCTACAGGCGACTACCTCCTATTCATGAATTCAGGTGATGAAATCTATGCACCGAACACAGTGAGCAATATTTTTTCCTCAAAGGCTTTTGCAGACATTTACTACGGTGAAACGGAAATGATTGATCATGCAGGAAAAAGTTTAGGTAGACGAAGGCATAAAGTGCCGGAGCACTTTACCTGGAAAAGTTTTAAGTATGGCATGTCCATTAGTCATCAGGCCATTTACATGAAAAGATCAATTGTAGAGCCATATGATGAGCAGTATCAGCTAAGTGCCGATATTGATTGGATCTTAAAGGCGGCCAAGAAAGCTAAAAGCATTGTCAATACCCACCAATATGTTGCGAAATACTTGGTTGGCGGTCTTTCCAAAAAACGGCACCGGCAAAGCTTAATGGAGCGATTCAGGATTTTCACCAAGTACTATGGCTTATTCCCTAATATATGGCATCATTTGGTAATTGCGTGGAACTTATTGCTGTACTATATCCGATTTGGAAAAACGAATGACTAGAGGCAATGGAAAGGGGTAAGGTTTAAGGTGTTAGGCATATGAAATAAAAGGTCTTACTCATTAGACACTAACACCAAACTGCTAACAACTAACTCGCTACTCCTTGCTTCCTATCTTTCCAGATAGCGAATGCCAGTCCCAACACTAAGATAATAGACGCTATCAACGATATATTCTCTCCCATATAATAGGATTGTGGCTCGAACTTGAATTCGACTTTATGATTACCGCCCGGAAGTTGAGCTGCACGTAAAACATAGTCTGCCCGCAGGATAGGAATCTCTTGTCCATCAACAAAAGCTTTCCATCCTTTATCGTACCAAATTTCAGAGAATACAGCCATTACATCATTCGGAGCGGTATATTCGTAAACCAAATGATCCGGACGATAATCCGTCAACGCAATGCTCGCATTGGTAGGACGTCCTAATCGCTTCTCGTCAATTTTTCCCTTAAACTCTTGATGAATAAAGGCTTCTTTCTTAGGATCAAAACTATCAATGGCGTTCATCTCTTCCTCGTTGCTTTTAACGAAAGTGACACGATCAACAAACCAAGCATTGCCTGCGGCCTTATCCCGTCGCTGGATACTTTGAGATGTTCCTTCCCGGTTATTGGTAATAACATAGCGTGTGTTTAGCATATCCAACACATCTTCATTGATGGATTTGGAAAACTGCCGTTCTAATAGCTCCTGATAACGCATCAGCTTGGCCGCATGGTACCCTCCTACGTTTTTATAAAAATAAGAAGGCGATGCATTGTTGAAGGGTTCAACAGTTAAATCCAGTACCCGGTATTCTTTATCTTTATCCATGAGGATTAAGTTATCCACCTCGCGCGGTTTAAAGAAAGATTGCTCTAAACGTTCCTTTTCTACAAAGCTATCCCTATTGAGATACCGGTTATCCACACCCCATAGATCGACTAAAATAAGAACGCCTACAGCAATAGTAGCCGCTTTTGCATTCAACTTATTTTTTGCCAATAACCAAACGACTCCCGCGGTCAATAAGACAAATAACAGGGATCGGAAGGCATCGCTTCGTGCCAAGCCTGCACGGTCCTGTACTAAAGCATTTCCCAGCGATTGGGCGAAACTATTGTTTTGCGTTTGCTGCGAAATGGATTGAATAAGTTGTTGATGATTCGGTGCCTGAAAGCTAAAAAATAAATCCGGCAGAACCCATATGATCAACGATATTCCGCCCACAATTGCCAAGGAATAGATTATTTTTTTGTCCAGCTTTTCAATCACTTTCCCATTTTTAATAATCTCGTCCACTGCGATAATTGCTAATATTGGGATGAGGAATGAGGCTACTACTAAAGTAGATTCAACCGCTCTAAATTTATTGTACAAAGGGAAGTAATCGAAAAATAAATCGGATACAAGGGTAAAATGTCGGCCCCATGAAAGCACAATACTGAGTAGCGTAGCCGATAAAATCCACCACTTAATCCGGCTTTGCACCACAAATAATCCTAAAACAAACAAAAATAGAACCGCAGCACCAAAGTACCAAGGTCCGGAAGTCATGGGTTTATCTCCCCAATACACAAGACCGGCAGTCTGATCAGCGCCAAAACCTTGGCTGCTTAGCAATTTCACGGTATTAGAATTCTCATCAAATTTACTTTGAGAGCCTCCTCCATAGGCACCCGGAATTAAAAAAGTAATACTTTCACCCACTCCCTGGCTCCACTGATAGGCATATTCTTTACTTACTCCCTGTTGTGCCGAGCCTTTTGTTTCGGAAGTGATATTGGATTTACCACGAATCGATTCCTTTGAATATTCGTAGGTTGTCCACAACAAGCCGGCATTGATTGCTAAGGCTAACAAACTCGCCACCGCCATAAAACCGATGGATTTTAGGAAGGTTGCAGTCTTTTTTTCCTTTACCGCGTGATACAATTCGATGCCGACTAAGATCAGCAAAGCGATGAAAAGATAATAGGTTACCTGAATATGGTTAAAGCGTATCTCCAAGGCAAGTGATAAAGCCAAAATAGCGGCACCCAAAAGATTTTTACCCCGCAAGCACAGCAGAATACCTGCTACGACGGGAGCAAATAGTGCAATAGCATAGGCTTTATTGGCATGCCCCGCTTCTATATAGATAAAATTGTATGAAGTAAAAGCAAATGCAATAGCTCCAACGGCAGCTAGCCAAGGTCTGACCTTGAGCACATTTAACAAAAGATAGGCGCCCAGTAAATACAATAGCACTACATCCATCGGATAAGGAAGCGCTCCTTTTAGCCCCGCCATGATATGCGTTCCAATATTTTTTGGATAAGATACCCATATCTGGTAAGAAGGCATGCCGCCAAACATTGAATTCGTCCAAAGTGGGCCCTTACCATCCTTTTCCCTAAAGTCCATAATCTCTTTCTGCATCGCTTGTGCTTGCGTGACATCGCTTTGGAGAAGCACTTTTCCTTGCCAGGCAGGGGCAAAATAAATAAGACAGATAACGATAAAGATGCCTATGATGGCAAAATGAGTAGCATTTCGGTTGAACCAATTCTTCATTCTTTTGTATTCTTTGAGCTAAGGTTCAAACCTATTACAAAAAAATGATATTTCGAACTTTTAATGGCCCGAAATATCATTTTTTCTTAATTTGTCGTCTATGGCTTTGTACTGAAGAAATCAGATAAGTTCCGTTTCACGAAACATAGCCGAAACGGGCGAATAGATACTTTATTTGATTTCTTCAAAATCAACAAACTCACCTACCCTACCATTAGTTGTGGAAGGCTTGCTTTTCGTTGTCCTGGGAGGAACATAATCAATGCGCACTTTGCCGTCGGTATTCGGAACATTCTCACTTCTATAAGATCCCGCTTGTCTTTCGTATTGCTTTTGGGCCTCCTGTTGCATTTTACCAACGAACATTGCCATGAGGTATGGAAATAGAACCGTTACCAGCATACGGAGCACCCATAAAATTAAAATAGCAACTAATAATATTTTTAATAAACCCATTAATATCTACATTAAATTATAATCGTCTAGCGTCTATAAAGCGTGCTTAACATAAGCATCACGCCTTATTAACAAACTTACGCAAATATTAAGTAAATAGTATATCGATCAGTTTTTAAATCTGGTTATTGACAATAAATTTACGATTCTTTTGCCTTTAAAATAGCCCGGGTCAGATCGTTAGGATGTTGGGTTCCTACAACGTAGACTAAGCCGTCCCTGTCTGTTAACCACACCGCAGCTTTCCCACCGGCGTAAAAACGGATCTTACCTTTTTGATGAAGATTATAGACGGGACTATTAATAAGGTATGAACTATAGAGTCCATTTTCAACTTTAACAATACTATTGAGGTCTATTTTTACTAGTCTGGCCGTCCACAGCCCTTGTAGAATGACGCTCTTATTCTTCACCGTAATGCGATAATGCAACATATACATCATAATGATTGATACAATCAGTATAATGCATCCAACTAAGAGGAATAGTTGCTCGCTTCGCTCGCGCTCCGTACTCACATAATAAGCTGCAAAGCAAAAAAGCGCCATGACCAATCGTACGCTGACCCAACCACGGTCACGACCAAGATATTGATTCTCAACAAATAAAGGTTTGTCTTCTTCCATTTTTATATGCATTCTAAGATAGCAACTTTTTTTGTTTTGTCTGTAATTTTATATCGGTCATCCATACGATGGGGCACCACCCAAACGATGTCACCATTGCCATTTACAAGCAAGGGGATTTCCTTTTTATGGAAACGCGATATTTTTAACGATATAAAAAAGTCGCTCAACTTCTTCTTTCCCTTCATTCCTAAAGGTTTAAACCAATCTCCCTCTTGCCAAGACCGTACCAAAAGCGGAAAAAGCAATTTATCGGCGTCAACAGCCACTTTTCCAAATTCATTCATCTTCACGGGTTTTTCTACCAATTTTACCGTTAAGTGAAATCCTTGACATATCACCGCCTGATTAGGCTGTAAAAATTGATGCGGTAAATCAACGGGTTCTTTTTTTTGCAGTATTAAATTTTCACGATCGACGAGCAATTTATAACTATCGGAAAAGAACTGCTTTCCGGTTCGATTATCATTCTGCCATATCGAAACAAGGTCATCAAGGACTTCCGGAAGAAATTGATAAGGTCTGAATAACTCATACAGCAGCGTGCGTAAAGGCTTAAGCTCTTGCAGCGCTTTTAACTCTATTTGATAGGTGTTGGAAGTTGTTTCAACAAATAACTTTTTCCTTAATTGTTCGCTGTAGTTCTTTAACAAGGTTTCCATCTCCTCAAATCGTCTACTATTTTCCTGAAAGGTTCTTTCCAGCGAGGGGTTAATCTCCTTTAAACGTGGAACAACTTCCAGTCGGATTTTATTCCTTAAATAATCGGTAGAAAAATTAGACTCATCTTCTCGGTAAACCAGATTTCTTTCTAAAACCGTCTGCGTCACTTCCTCGCGCGTTAGAAATAGGAGCGGCCTGATCAGTACCCCTCGTTTTGGGAGGATACCGTGCAAACCTGCAATCCCCGTACCGCGGGTCAAATTAAGCAATACCGTTTCGACGGAGTCGTTCTGATGATGGGCCAGCGCGATATACCGATAGTGCTGGTCTGACCTTATTTGCTCAAACCATTCATATCGCAGTGCCCGGGCCGCCATTTCGATCGAAATACCTTGTTTCTTCGCATAAGCAATGGTATCAAATCGCTTGACAAACAAGGGCACTTCCATTTCTGCTGCTAAATTTCTTACTAGCTCCTCATCCGCGTCAGCATGTTGCCCTCGCAATTGAAAATTACAATGAGCAATACCAAAGGGCAGCTTAGCTTTAGCAAATAAATGAACCATTAAAACCGAATCTCTTCCACCACTAACTGCCAGCAAGGTGCGATGTTCTCGACTGATCAAGTCATGCTCTTCGCCAAATCTCAGAAAACGTTCTAAAAGCCCCATAAGCCAAAGGTAGACAAAAATGTTTATTGATAAACCAATGTGCCATTACGTTCGTTAGGATATCGCCCGATAGCGTTCAGTCCATAGACGATTCCGACTCCGCACCCTTCATTTAAATAATTAAGCACGAAAAGATACAAGTTTAGTAAGTTTGCAGCATGGAAGCTGAGCCTAAAAGTGTCGATGTATTAATAAAACAACTAAAAGAAGAATTCGGTATTTCGGCCTCCATCGTCGATCAATCTGCCACCGTTTCCAATGTCATCGTTGAGTCGGGGGTTTTGTCCATCAAATTTTATAATAGTCTCCATTTTGATGTGAAACACAAAGAGGAACCTCTTCTCGCTACTCGTCAAATACATTTAGACGAAGATTTATTTTTAAGCAGAAACAACGTGGTTATGGCTCGAATCCGGGCCGCGCTGGGTTTAGCCAACAGAGTTTATGCGCGTAGCACTACCTTGGTTAGAATAAATAAAGAAGAAGCTTTGGTTTTTCAAAAAGAACATCATTTGCAGGTGCCTCTTCCCGGTAAATATCGCTATGGCCTTCTATATAGAGATACGTTAATGGCCATAGCGATATTTAGCAGCGGCCGTAAAATGCGCGACATGGCACCCGAGCACCGTTCATTTGAATTGTTGCGATTCTGTAATCGGTCCGGCCATCTGGTTGTAGGCGGCCTAAGCAAACTGCTTAAAGGCTTCGCGACAGCGTTTCATCCCAGCGACATCATGACTTATGTTGATCGGGATTGGTCGTCGGGAGAAATTTATGAAAAGCTAGGATTCCACTCAGAAGGATTATTACCTCCCCAACGCTTTATGGTTCAAGGCACGGATAAGATTCGTTATTATGAAGGATGTGCCGACTTAGGGATAAATCGGGATAATCCCGTCCATTGGGTAGAAAATCTGGGCAGTATAAAAATGCGTCAGGTGTTATAAGATCTTTTTTTTATTTTAGGCCAATACTTATGGATATTTTCCAAAACGCCTTTTTTGACGAAGCCGACAATAAGAGCAAGGCCGAGACGAAGGCTCAAATTTAGCATTAAGGCCGAGCAATTAGACAAGGTTTTTGGAAGTGTTCGTATTAATGTCAACACCAATTTAATTAAATAATAGCAATGAAAAGAAAACTTCGTATGGGCATGGTAGGCGGTGGTATTGATGCATTTATCGGTTCAGTACACCGTATTGCCGCTCGAATGGACGGTTTAGTCGAATTAGTCTGCGGTGCTTTTAGTGTACATCCTGAAATCTCAAGAGAGTCCGGAGAGGCCTTGTTTGTTGATCCAAGTCGGGTCTACAGCACTTACCAAGAGATGATAGAAAAGGAAAGTCAGCTACCTGAAGACGTGCGAATGGATTTTGTAACAATAGTTACGCCCAATTTTGTCCATTTCGATCCGGCTCGCCTCGCCCTGGAAAATGGTTTTAATGTGGTTATCGAAAAACCCATGACTTTTACTTTGGAAGAAGCAAAACAATTACGAGACCTCGTGGAAAAGACGGGTTTGACATTGGCACTTACCCATACCTATAGTGGTTATCCGATGGTGAAGCAAGCAAGAGCCATGGTGAAAGAAAATAAACTTGGTAAAATCAGAAAAGTAATTGTGGAATACCCGCAAGGATGGCTAAGCCGTTTGAGCGAAAGGGAAGGAAATGCGCAAGCAGCATGGCGGACTGACCCCAAACGATCAGGCAAAAGTGGGGCTATGGGTGATATTGGCACACATGCCGCTCACTTAGCTGAGTACATTACCGGATTAAAAATTACGGACATCTGTGCAGACTTGAACACGTTGGTAGAAGGACGTTTATTAGATGATGATGGCAATGTGCTTATACGTTTCGACAACGGCGCTAATGGCGTACTAATCGCTTCACAAATTGCTGCGGGCGAGGAGAACGCCATTCGTATAAGAATTTATGGTGAAGAGGGCGGGCTAGAATGGATCCAGGAAGAACCAAATAGTTTATATGTGAATTTACTTGATCAACCGAAGCAGATTTACCGTACGGGCAATGCTTACTTAAGCAATGCTGCCAAACATAATACACGGATTCCTTCCGGACACCCCGAGGGGTTATTGGAAGCCTTTGGAAATATCTACCGCAACTTTGTATTAACCGTGTCTGCTAAGTTAAACGGCGAGACGCCTACTCCGGAAATGTTAGATTTTCCTACGGTAGAAGATGGCGTACGCGGCATGGCCTTTATCGATAATGTGGTGGCTAGTAATGCCAGCAATGAAAAATGGACCAAGTTCGTGGTTTAATATGTATTTTGGGTCCAACGGCTTCAGGGAAAACTGCCCTGGCCGTTGCCCTTGCTAAAGAAATAAACGGCGCCATCATCAGCGCGGATTCAAGACAGGTATTCAGGGGCATGGATATTGGAACCGGCAAAGATTTGGTGGAATATAAGGGTGTCGATTACTACTTAATTAATATCCGTGATGCCGGCGATTCGTATCACGTAGCCCACTTTCAAGACGACTTTCAAGAAGCTTGGTTTAATATACAAGCACAGGGCAAAACGCCCATTCTGTGCGGAGGAACGGGTTTGTATATACAATCAGTGTTACAGCAATATGCATTCACCTACATTCCTCGGAATGATAATCTTCGAATGAATCTGTTGGAAAAGGATATCGAGGAGCTGGAAAAGTTCTTTTTATCTTTGCCACAGCCTATTGGATTTAAGGCCGATATCAGCACCAAAAAACGGCTGATTAGAGCCATTGAAATAGCCAGCTGGTTAAAGGTCAATCCGTATGAGCCAATTAATCGGCATCAGCATTTGGATGCGCGGGTTTTTGGAATCCAATTACCTCTGGATGATCGACGTGCTAAGATAACACAGCGGTTGGAACAACGACTGGCGGCAGGATTGATCGAAGAGGTGCAGGGGCTAATCGAAGCGGGCGTTCCGGCTGATAAGCTTAAATTTTATGGCTTGGAATATAAATATGTAACTGCTTTTCTATTAGGAGAAATAGACAGAAATCAGCTATTTACCAAGTTAAATACGGAAATCCATCGCTTTGCAAAGCGGCAAATGACTTATTTCAGAAAGATGGAGAAAGACGGCATCACTATTCATTGGCTTGATGGAAGAAATGCAATTGCAGAAAATGTAGAAAAAATAAAAGGCTGCCTTCCATAAAAAGCAGCCTCCTATTTACAATATTAATTGCCATTATTCGGCAAGGGTCATCTCATCCACCAAATGTTTCGCTCCTGCAAACTTATCCATGATAAACAAAACGTAGCGAATATCAACGGCAATTGTCCGTTGGAGTTGCTGATCAAAAATCACATCGCCTGCCATTGCTTCTATATTACCATCGAAAGCAATACCGATTAACTCCCCTTTTCCGTTGATGACCGGGGACCCCGAGTTTCCACCGGTTATATCGTTATTGGTGAGGAAATTTACAGGCATATACCCGGCACGATCAGCATATCTCCCAAAATCTTTCGTCTTATACAGGTCGATCAATCTTTGAGGGAGATCAAATTCTTCATCCTTTGGCTTGTATTTTGCAACCGTCCCTTTCAACGTTGTGTAGAAGTTCTCTTTCGCATCATTTCGAGGATCGGCAGGAAGCGCGGTTATTTTACCATACGTTAAGCGCAAAGTACTATTGGCATCGGGGTAATATATTTTTTTCGGGTTAGCTTTGCGCATTCCTTCCACCATCAACCTAAATGCCCGCTGGAAATTAGCCTCTTCTTTCTTTTGCTCTTCATCGGTGTAGCGATACCGAGTCATTAAATCAGATGAAAGAAGAAAGAGTGGGTCTTGTTCGATCTGCTCCGCTTGCGGATTGGTTAAAAAAGTAAGCAGCTTCTCTTCTGAAGAAAATATACTTGATTCAAATGCCTGCTTAATATAATTATTAAAAGTGCCGCCGTTTGCCCGACTAAGAGAATCAACACGAGGAGCTAGGCCTCCTGCTTTAGCCTTGCTTGCATATAGATTCAACTCCGCAGCCAATACATCTTGTTCCAACGGCAGATACAGTTTCTCATATTGACTTGCGATCTCTGTTTTCAGGCTCGACTTAAGTTCCGCCTTTTTGGCATCGGTACCATCGGCATAAATTAACAGCGCCCTTCCCAAAACATAAGGCAGCGAGGCAAAGTTACTTGAACGTAACATACCCATCATGTAATTATCATGACGACTTTTTTCGTTAGTCAATTCATAATAGCGATTGATGGTCTCTATTACCTTCCCAAATCGGGGTTTATTGTCTTTTTTGTTTGCCCATTGGTTGAATTTTGATTCTTCCGCTCGCTTGGTGGCAGCGGTTTGATGCTTGCTAAGTGCATCAATCATTCCTTGCCTGTTTTTCCAATAATTTGCGACCTGTGCGTATTTTGAAGCATATTCAAGCTTTACCTGCTGATTTTGATCCATATGCTTCTTCATGTTATCCATACCAACTTTGGATGCTTCAACCCAAGCCGGATACGCAAAGTTCACATTTTGGTCAATTCCGGCAGCAGGCATCCACCGATTGGTGCGCCCGGGATAACCCAGTATCATCGCAAAGTCGTTCTCCTGAAAACCCTTCAAGCTGACGGGTAGGTGATACTTAGGTTTTAACGGAACATTATTTTCGTCGTATTCGGCCGGATTACCCTCTCTATCGGCATATACGCGAAATAACGAAAAATCGCCTGTGTGACGTGGCCACTCCCAATTATCGGTATCACCTCCAAACTTTCCTATGCTATTCGGCGGTGTGCCTACCAATCTAACATCATTATAATCTTGGTATACAAAGTAGTAGTATTCGTTGCCATTGTAAAACGATTTTACGGAGACTACATATTTTCCTCCTTCACTATTTTCCTGTTCAATACGTGCAATTTCTCGATTAATTACCTGCTCCCGTTCAAACTCGCTCATCTGGTCATTCACTTTACTCAGGATACGCTTTGACACGTCGTCCATCCGCACAAAGAAGCGGACGGAAAGCGATTTAGGTTTTAACTCTTCTTGCTTACTTCGAGCCCAAAAGCCATTCGTCAGATAGTCGTGCTCAGGCGTAGACAGTTCAGCAATAGCACCATATCCGCAGTGATGGTTAGTCAAGACTAAGCCGTCTTTCGAAACGATTTCAGCCGTACATCCTCCGCCGAATTGAACAATGGCATCTTTTAAACTTGAGTGGTTAATACTATAGATTTCTTCAGATGTCAGCTGTAATCCCATCTTTTGCATATCCCGGTGGTTCAATCGGTCAATATGCATGAGAAACCACATTCCTTCATCGGCTCTGACAACGGTGAATGGAAGTAAGAGCAAAAATAAGAACCAAATTTTCTTCGTTTTCATATGTTTTTATGTGTGTAATATTCTTTGCCGAGACAACTAATCGGTTAAATAATTGGATCTCGACAAGGTGTTAAGTAAGGCAACAAAGATGCATTTTATTTATCTGCTATGCAAATACCCTACTTATTGGCTAATAAGGGTTTTCTCTTTGTTTTTTATGCTATCAGGCTGCTGCTTCTGTTCGGGGGCAGTCACAGCATCTTTTTCTTTATTGGGCGTATTGGGTGCCGGCGTTTTAACTCCTTCTTTTCGCTTTACGGTTGGCATTTGTTTTGTCATTTTCTTAGATTGCGTAGAATCGACTTGCAAACTGTCCTTTGCCGAACCTTCCGTGCTGTCTGCTACAGGTTCGGAGGTAATAGAAATGGGGTTAATAATCTCTTCTTTGCTTTTTGGTCTATCTTTTGGTTTCCAAATGAAACCAGGCAGTATCTCTTTATCTGGATCAAATGCAGCAACCGGCGTATAGCTAGTCTCGGTTTTACGGATATTGAGTATTTCGGAAACCTCGTTGTTATTAAATAGGATCTTTATTCGCGCACCGATACTTTTGGTCATGCCATTTATCTTATTATCTTCCTGTGTGTAGTAAATGCTTTCAGCATTTCCGTCAACGTACATCAGTGCTAGTTTGTTATCGGTAAAGAAGCCGGTAATCTTTCGCCCTTTTACCTGATTAAACTTAACCGAATCGAGTTGTGTACTAACGATAAAGGCATTGCTTTTTAAAAGCATATTATCTAGCTTTTGATTTTTCAGTTGCATATAAATGGTATCACCGGATAGCTGCGAACCCTGTGCCCAGATCATGGGATTGCCATAACATCTGATAACAGAATCGGGATAACCGTAATAAGCCGAATCGGCACGTGCCTGTAGATCCGATTTGAAAATACGCATGTGATGGTAAGCCTTCACAATCCGGGTTCTAGCGGTGTCTAGGTTACTCGAATCTCTTGGCGACCGATCCAAAGCCGACGCTTTTGCCAATAATAAAGAGCTATCCGCCTGCCCTATCTTCGGAATGCTGCCGATGGAGTCGATTAATAAACTATCAGCCGCCAGCTCACTGCTGATCAATTCCCGCTGTGTTTTGGCAATCGAATCATCACGAAGCTTGGTACTCTTGGCAATCATCTTTTTAATACCTTCTTCGTTAAGCTCTTTTGCATGTACTTTTTTATAGGTACTATCTTCAGAAGCCAGCTTCATCAAAGAGTCCGCCGACAAATCAGGCTTCTTTATTCGTATCGTACTGTCTAATACGGATTCAGCGTTTAAACTATCACTCAAAAGAGCAGATTTTTTTACTCGGTTCAAACTATCTATGCCAACTAATTGGGTAGAATCGGTCGAGGTTGAATCTAGGGATGCATTCCCCAAACTATCGGTAGCTGCTTCGGTAAAATCCTCTTCTTCCTCCGCATCTAAATCGCCTCCATCCCGCCGCAAATTAAGTTCAATAGGTTTATAATCCCTCAAAAAAATGACGCGTGAATACAACGTATCAGCAGCCATATAAACCGAATCTGTACCGGATTTCGGTGAATTAACTAAGGAGTCGTTCCGTATGGAATCTCGCGAAGCTAACAGCAGATTATCCTGTCCCAAAGTATCAGTAGCTAGGCTGTCCTTCGAGCTCTTCTTGGCCGTTGAGTCGTTATTTACCACCATAATCATATAGGCCTTATCCGTCATGGTAATACTCTCGTCCTTTTTTAGATAAACACCTCGCTGGCCATATAAAATTCCTTGTTGTACCGTATCAATAAATACAACATTCTTGATCGCCCGTCCATAACCCTGCTTACCATCATAATAAAGGCTATCACCACGCAAAAATTTACTTCCTTCGGTGTACAGGTTATTTTTTCCAAAACGTGCCCGGTCGGTTTCAGTATGGTAGTCACCGTTTTCTGTATAGAGGTTACCACCGTTTTTGCCTTTTATATTGGTAGGGCCATAAAAGTAGGCCATTTTTGAAAGCGAATTGTAGCGTAGCGTATCGGTAAAAATATTGGACTCGGGTGTACGGACCACTACATCATGCCTAAAATAGGCATCCGAGCTGTTTTCGAAGTAGTAACCGATTTTACTATTGAGAGTATCCTTTTGGTTGACAATGCGTCCACCTCCGGTATAGGTCCCTATTTTCGAGTTGAGGTTATAGGTAAGGTGATTCGTTGTTAAGACAGCACCTTTTGTATCTACCATCCTCACATTATTTGTTAATATGGCAATTCGATCATCTTTTATATAGTGAAGCTTATCGGCGTATACCACCGTACCATTCGGCTGGGTAATAACGACGTTTCCAAACGCATCAAAAAAGCGTTCCTCCGGATTATAGTCTGAACTATCTGCTGATAGCGTGCTACCTTCATGTAAAAAAACAGGTTTATAAAATCGATTGACCCCCCACTCCTTCCGCGCCTCATAATCCCGTGAACTGATTAACCTTACTTCCTTTTGCGCTTGCACAAAAAAAGGAAGTATACAGCATAACCAAGTTAACAGTATAGTACATTTCTTCACTTGGCAAAGGTACCTAAATAAATAGCTTGATGGAATGTTTTAAGAAATTTTAACAAAGACTTTCGATCGCGAATCGTCACGTGGATACGAGCGTAGCAAAGATTTCTCGTTTATAATTAAGAACACACTTTATCGATGTATTTCTACATATTGCATATAACCGTTAATTTGCCTAAGTTCGATCATTATCATAAAAGCAAACTTATGTATATACCAAAGCACTTCTCTTTCCTTCTTATTTTTCTTTTAATTGCCCTTAATGCCTGTGCGCAAAGCGTGCACCAAGAAGATATCCAGCAGGTATTAGCTCAAAAAAAACAAAGCTTATCCCAAACGATCGCGTTGAATAATCAGACAGGCTTAGTTCCTATTAAGGGACTAAGAGATTTAAAGATAGCCAGTATTGATCTGGGTTTTGAACAGTCAAACCAATTTAATACTATGTTATCTCGTTATGCTTCTGTTGACACTTATCTGGGAGATGCAAATCTGGCATCCTTGCAGCTATTAAGTGAGCAGATAAAATTTCATAACCTGCTTATTATTCAACTTGCAAAAGATGTAGCCGCCAGTCAAACGATACTCGACTTCATCAAAAATGAAATAGCGAGCAAGAAGGTAATCATCTGCGGTTTTGGTTCGCCGCAAAAATTGGCTTTGCTCGATGAACTTGATGTTCCGATTATTTGGTCGACCGATACCACTGTGATTGCCGCGCAAAACAGTGCCTCGGCTATTTTTGGCGGAATTGCCATTACCGGGAAATTGACGACGAACATTTCGCCCCGCTTCCCGGCAGGCAGCGGCTTTACCACCATTAAAACACGATTAGGTTACGATTTGCCTGAATCGGTTGGAATAAAGAGCGTAAACTTGACCGATCCAATAGGTAAGATTGTCAGGGACGCCATTGCAGAACAAGCTACCCCCGGGGCCGTTGTGATGGTCATAAAAAACGGTACGGTTATTTTTGAAGAGGCCTACGGCTTCCACACTTATGAAAAACAGCGACCGACACTCACTTCTGATATTTTTGACATGGCTTCTATCAGCAAAATTACAGCTACCACGCCAGCTGTAATGCGCTTATATGAAGAAAAAAAAATCGACCTTAATCAAACGATCGGCCACTATCTTTTTCAGGCAAGACAGACCAATAAAAGTAATGTAAAATTACGCGATGTTATGCTCCATCAAGCAGGTTTTGTTCCCTTTATACCCTTTTATAAAAATCTTAAACCGGGAGATGTCAGCAGCGACTCCTCCGCTACACACAATGTAAAAATAGCTGATGGACGCTATTTATTGAGTGATTATTACCGAAAAGTTATGTGGCCCGAAATGCTTCAATCGAAGTTGGAAACACCCGGAAAATATGTTTATAGCGACATTAGTATGTATGTAATGAAGGAGGTAGTTGAACAGCAAGCCTCTGAGCCTATTGAAACCTATGTACAGGAACAATTCTATCAACCTTTGGGCATGTATAAAACCGGTTACAATCCGCGACGACGTTTTGCGAAAGAAGAAATCGTACCGACCGAACGGGATACGTATTTTAGGGACACACTTCTACAAGGCTATGTACATGACCAAGGTGCAGCCATGGCCAATGGGGTTGCCGGGCATGCCGGAATATTCAGTACGGCAAACGACTTAGCTATTTATGGACAAATGCTACTGAACAAAGGCACTTATGGAGGCGAGATTTATTTTGCCCCACGGATTGTTGAAGAATTTACCGGCAAACAATCAACCGTTAGCAGAAGAGGCCTGGGATTTGATCGGAAAGATCCTGACACAAGCAAAGCTTATCCTTCTGCATTGGCTTCAGCTGCGACCTACGGCCATACGGGTTACACAGGCACTTGCATTTGGATAGATCCGGAACATCAATTGACTTACATTTTTCTATCAAATCGTGTTCATCCGAGCGTAACAAACAAGTTGTATGAGCTAAATATTCGTTCCAGGATTCAGGATGTAATTTACGAAGCGATTGCTAAGGGGCTCGAATAATACTTGACATAGACTTAACAATTACTACAGAAAATAACGTTTAATTTGCAGCCACATTGAACGATGAATCATGCATTTGGGTGCATATTATTTAGTTACATCCATTGTTTATCGTCAGTTGTTATAAAACTTATTGTATTATCAAAT
Source organism: Olivibacter sp. SA151 (assembly GCF_054130995.1). Classification (NCBI taxonomy): domain Bacteria; kingdom Pseudomonadati; phylum Bacteroidota; class Sphingobacteriia; order Sphingobacteriales; family Sphingobacteriaceae; genus Olivibacter; species Olivibacter sp. SA151. Next base: position 5,704,067 of record NZ_CP096391.1, read on the forward strand.
GAAGATAGGTATTGTATGTTACCCAACATTTGGAGGTAGCGGTGTGGTGGCTACCGAATTGGGCAAGGGCTTGGCCGCTAATGGGCATCAGGTACATTTTATTACGTACAGTCAACCCGCGCGACTTGATTTCTTCTCTGCGAATCTATTTTACCACGAGGTAAGTATATCCAAATATCCGCTATTCGATTTCCCGCCGTATGAATTGGCTTTAGCCAGTAAACTGGTTGATGTAGTCCGCTTCGAAAAACTCGATCTATTACATGTACATTATGCGATACCGCACGCTTCTGCGGCTTTCATGGCCAAGCAGATACTGGAAACCTATGGGATTCGCATTCCGGTAGTTACGACGCTTCACGGAACCGACATTACCTTGGTGGGAAAAGATCCAAGTTATAATCCGGTAGTCACCTTTTCGATCAATCAGTCGGACGGTGTCACTGCGGTATCCACCAATTTGAAAGAAGACACCATCAAACATTTTGAAGTAGCCAAAGATATCCGGGTGATCCCTAATTTTATCGATTTGACGCGGTTTAGCTTAAAGCCCCGCGAGCATTTCAAAAAAGCCATCGCCCCCGGTGACGAGCGCATTTTAGTCCATACATCGAACTTTAGAAGAGTAAAGCGGACATCCGATGTGATCAAAGTCTTCCAAAAAATCCAGGAAAAGGTACGATGTAAGCTTTTAATGGTAGGTGACGGGCCCGATCGGGTAAATGCGGAACAGCTCTGCCGAGATTTAGGTGTTTGTAACGATGTGCGCTTTTTAGGGAAGCAGGACGCCATTGAAGAAATACTTTCGGTTGCGGATCTCTTTATGATGCCGTCCGAGTCAGAGAGTTTTGGTTTAGCAGCCTTGGAAGCAATGGCTTGCAGTGTGCCGGTTGTTTCGTCCAATGCAGGCGGTTTACCGGAACTGAATGTGGATGGTGTAACGGGCTTTCTGGATGACGTGGGTGATATTGATCGCATGGCAGCCCACGCGGTTTATATACTTGAAGATAACGACCGGCTGGCAACATTCAAAGCAGCTGCTTTAGCGCGCGCTAAGGAATTTGATTTAGGATTAATTTTACCGGTTTACGAGAATTATTACCAGGAAGTAATCGATCAAGTAAAAGCGAGTGTTATATAAACAAGTAAGGAGGTTCCACGAGGAACCTCCTTACTTGTTTTATGAGTTAACCACTATTCATCAAACAGCACACAAACCGGCGCCCCTATTTCTATACGGTTTCCTGTGTTTTTTAATCTACCTGTCTGCTCATCGCGTGCGAATACAATGACATCATCGGTGTATTGGTTTGCCACCAAAAGATGCTTTCCGTCGGGAGAAATAGCAAAATTTCGCGGCCCCTTACCTTCTACCGACTGATTTCCAACATAAGATAGTTTCCCATCCTCCTTGTTAATGGCATAAATCGCCATATCATTGGCTTCGCCCCGATTCGAGGCATATAAGAATTTACCATCCGGCGATATATGAATATCTGCTGCTCCAACATCTCCCTTATAAGAAGGCGGCAACATACTAATTTCCTGTATAGCTGTTAATTGCCCATCACTATAAGCATAAACCGTAACAGCAGCCTTCATTTCCTGAACAAGGTAAACATATCTTCCATCCTTAGCGAACGTAATATGTCGTGGACCACTGCCCGGAGACGCCTTCGCGACTTTTGCTTCTGTTGATAGCGGTGCGTTTTTATTCAATGCGTCATAACCATATACATTAATACGATCAGTACCGAGATCTTGTACCAATAGGAATCTTCCATCGGGCGACAAAGTTGCCGAATGAACGTGAGGCTTTTCTTGTCTACTTTTATTCGGCCCGCTTCCTTCATGCTTTATCAATTGGACTTTTTCCGTCAAACTGCCATCAGGTTGAACTCCAAAAACGGTAAGGCTTCCGCCGGAATAGTTGGATACCACCACATGGTTATCTTTTTGATCTACTATGACATGACAGGGACTGTCGCCATGCGTTAGTTGTGTATTCAGTAAAACAAGTTTACCATCCGTAGGATGATATTTAAACGCACTAACCGCTCCTTCCCCGGTATTTAATTCGTTCACGGCATAGAGGTATTTCTTGTCGGCACTCAATGCCAAAAAGGACGGGTCAGACGACGCAACCTCATTTTTATACGTTAAGCTCCCGGAACTTGGATCAAAAGAGTACACATAAATCCCTTTGCTTTTGCCTGTATTGGTATAGGTTCCAATAAGAACATTAATCGTTTTTGTTTGAGCTTTTAATACCATGGGCAATAAAATCATGCAACCTAACAAGCGGCATATATTAACAGGTTTCATAAATGATGTTTTATAAAACCAAGTATACATAAAATATTAAGTACCATCAATTAATTTTCGCGATTCGTCCCGAAAAGGCTGCTCAAAATCATTTGAATAACGGCTGTTAAAATAGCGAAGAACATGGCCGAGAAAAAGCCACTGACCGAAAATCCACTCATGATGCTACTGACTAACATGACCATCAGAACAGTGATAATAAAAGATATTAAGCCCAAGGTTAAGATATTCAAGGGCAAGGTAAAAAAGCGTAGGATTGTACCTACCGTAGCATTGGCCAAAGCAATCAATATGCCGGCAAGCATGGCACTCCAAAAACCGGAAACTTCCGCTCCGGGAACAACGTAAGCCGCTCCCATAACGGCTAAACCGGTAATAATTAATTCAATGATAAATCTCATACATTTTTTCTTTAGCTATTACACAAACGAGTTTAGACCGAAAATGTTTAAAAAATCTATCCTGTATTTCGTTGTATCAAGAAAATCAACTATTTGAATTATTAAATAATTTGTCGTACATTTGCATATCTTGATGAAAGAGGGGACAGCATGGTCCCCTCTTTTTATTACAAGAAATTTGTAAATTCACTATGGGCATCGAGAAAAGGGTAACAGAATTAGTAGAAGAAAAGATTGCGGATCGTCCGGACTTATTTCTGGTAGACGTTAAAATGCACAGTAATGGCAAACTGATTATTCACATGGATGGAGATCAGGGAATAACTATTCAGGATTGCGCAGCCATCAGTAGACACGTTGGTTATCATTTAGAAGAGGAAAACGCGATAGAGAATGCGTATAATCTTGAAGTGTCATCACCGGGCATAGACACTCCATTAAAATTACTCCGTCAATATCAAAAAAATATTGGCCGGTCCATCACACTAAAAATGGCGGATGGTTCAAAACGAGAAGGCACCCTACTAGCGGCATCGGAAAAAGAGATGAAGTTAGCAGAAACAATCAAGGAAAAAGGCAAAAAAGCAATACAAGTGGAAACAGTGGTTCCACTGGATCAAATCATAGAAACAAAGGTTTTAATTTCATTTAAATAAAATGAGCAATATAAATTTAATAGACTCATTTCAGGAGTTTAAAGACTTCAAAAATATTGACCGCCCGACGGTGATAAGTGTGCTGGAAGAAGTATTCAGAAGCATGATACGTAAGCGTTTCGGCACAGATGAAAACTGCGATGTAATTGTTAATCCGGATAATGGTGACTTAGAAATTTGGCGCACAAGAACAGTTGTGGAGGATGAATTTTCCGAAGACGACGATTTGGAAATCGAACTTGCGGAAGCTCGCAAAGTAGATCCGGATTTAGAAATCGGTGATGATTTCATTGAAGAGATCACCTTGGAGAGCTTTGGAAGAAGAGCGATTCTTGCGGCAAGACAAACCTTGGTTTCGAAGGTACTGGAACTTGAAAAGGACGAAATCTTTAAGAAGTATAAAGACCGTGTAGGTGAGATCGTCACCGGCGAGGTATACCAAATATGGAAAAAAGAGACCTTGGTTTTGGACGACGAGGGGAACGAATTAATCTTACCTAAAACTGAGCAGATTCCGGCCGATTATTTCAAGAAAGGGGATACGATCCGTGCGGTAGTTTATAAGGTAGACATGATGAATACGACTCCTAAAATCATTATTTCACGTACCGCTCCTGAATTTTTACAACGATTATTTGAACTGGAGGTTCCCGAAATCTTCGATGGGTTGATCACCATTAAGAAAATCGTTCGCGAACCGGGTGAGCGGGCAAAAGTTGCCGTTGAATCATACGATGATCGTATCGATCCGGTAGGAGCCTGTGTAGGGATGAAAGGTTCTCGTATTCATGGAATTGTTCGTGAATTGCGCAATGAAAATATCGACGTAATCAATTTCACGAACAATATTTCCCTGTACATACAACGTGCGTTAAGTCCGGCAAGAATCAGTTCTATTAAATTAGATGATGAAGAGAAAAGAGCTGCTGTTTATTTGCAGTCTGATCAAGTGTCACTTGCTATTGGCCGTGGCGGGCATAATATTAAGTTGGCGGGTAAACTAACCGGGTATGAGATTGACGTGTATAGAGAGAGTGACGAGAATGATGAAGATGTGGATTTGGAAGAATTTGCAGATGAAATTGACGGTTGGATTCTCGATGAGTTCAAACGTGTTGGATTAGATACGGCAAAATCGGTATTAGCCTTATCAATGGACGAGCTGGTGCGTCGTACTGATTTAGAAGAAAACACAATACAAGAAGTAGTGCAGGTCTTACGTTCGGAATTTGAATAATTCGGCGGAGCGCGCACAAACAAAAGAATGCTTTGTTTATTATTTTAGTAATAAACAACTAAAAAGTATACTTTTGTAATATCACGTAATAAATTAAGAGGTAAATAGATTAAATGACAGAAGGTAAAAGCATAAACTTACTGAAAGCTGCAAAAGAACTGAATATCGGAATTGGTACAGCGGTTGATTTTCTGGCAAAGAAAGGCTATGAAATTGAAGCTAAACCTAACACTAAGTTAGACCGAGACATGTATGAAGTTCTTCTGCGAGAGTTTCAAGGGGATAAGATCGTGAAAGAGGAAGCCAATCAGATTGTGATTGGAAAGATTCGTCGCGAGGAGGCTCCTATTGAAACAACTGCATCAAAAGCAACGCAGCCTGAGGTTGAAAATGATGAGATATTAATTAAAAATAATAGCGCTTTCTCTCCTTCTGTTGAGGATACCAAAGCGAATGCTTACAAACCTCAGCAAAAGGAACCTTCTACTACAGATGAGCAACAAGATAAGGCCAAAGAACCAAGTTCTGAGCCTACCATGGGTGTTAAGGTAGTTGGAAAAATCGATCTTTCTAGCCTTAATCAGCGGAGTAGGCCCGATAAAAAGCCTTATAACAGAGAAGAACCCAAGGCAGAACAAACCGGCGAAACACCGGCTCCGGCTGCGGAACAAAAACCGGAGCAACCGGTTGAAACTCCGAAAAGTGCATCTGTTACGGAAGAAAAACCTGCAGCTGTACAGGAGGAACCCAAAAAACAGGAACAAGCCCCAATAGAACAAAAGGAGCAACCAAAAGCCGAAGAAGTAAAGGCAAATGCACCGGGGCCGAAAGAACCGGAAAAGGAACCGGCTCCACAAAATGAGGTTATCAGAGCTCGGGCCGAGCATTTAAGCGGACCTAAAGTGATTGGTAAAATCGAGTTGCCCACTTCTCCTCAAAAACGCAAGGATCAGCCGATTGCTTCTTCTTCCGGTGCCGGTAGTTTATCTGACCACAAACGGAAACGTAAGCGTAATACGCTTGGAGGGAATCAGAATCGCAATCAAGGGGATAATACGCAACAACAACGGGGCGGCCAACCTGCCGGAGGTGGTCAAACGCAAAATCGTCCTCACCCGGGTCAGGGACAAAATCAAGGTCCAAACCAAGGGGGACAACGACCCGATCAGCGCGGTGGTAAAGGAAAGCATGATTTTAAGGGACGCGGACGTCACGTTGAGACGCCGAAGGAAGAACCTTCGGAAAAAGAAATACAAGATCAAATAAAAGCAACGCTTGCCCGTCTCAGTGGAGCGGGTAAATCCGGTAAATTTGCCCAACGAGCAAAATTACGACGTCAAAAACGGGATGATGTAGCTTTATCTGCTGAGGAAGCAGCTTTAGAAAGGGAGATGCAATCAAAGGTTCTTCGTGTGACGGAATTTGTTACTGCGAATGACTTGGCCAACATGATGGATGTTTCGGTAACGCAGGTTATCTCAACGTGTATGAGTTTGGGAATTTTTGCTTCGATTAATCAACGGCTTGATGCAGAAACTTTGACAATTGTGGCTGATGAATTTGGTTACGAAGTTGAATTTGTTAAACCGGAAGATGAGGAGACCCATTCCTTAGAAGAGGACGATAATCCCGATAACTTGGTGCAACGCGCACCTATTGTTACGGTAATGGGACACGTCGACCATGGTAAGACCTCACTACTGGATTATATCCGGAAAACGAATGTGATCGGAGGCGAAGCCGGAGGTATTACCCAACATATTGGAGCATACGCCGTTAAATTGGATGATGGAAGAAAAATAACTTTCTTGGATACACCTGGACACGAAGCGTTTACAGCGATGCGTGCTCGTGGTGCCAAAATAACTGATATAGCCATTATCGTAATTGCAGCAGATGATAGCGTGATGCCACAAACCAAAGAGGCCATCAATCACGCACAGGCTGCAGGTGTACCAATTGTATTCGCCTTTACAAAAATCGACAAACCTGGGGCAAACGCGGATAAAATCAGGGAGCAGCTTTCTACCATGAATATTTTAGTGGAAGATTGGGGAGGAAAGTATCAGGCCCAAGAGATTTCCGGTAAGACTGGTTTAAATGTTGATTTATTATTGGAAAAAGTGCTTCTGGAAGCAGAGATGCTTGATCTAAAAGCGGATCCGAAGAAACGTGCCGTGGGTTCGGTTGTAGAAGCCGCACTCGATAAAGGTAGAGGTATTGTAACCACCGTGTTGATTCAAGGAGGTACTTTACGTGTTGGGGATCCGATCTTAGCAGGGTCTCATAGTGGTAAAGTAAAAGCACTTACCAACGAGCGTGGCCAGAAAGTGACTGAAGCGGGGCCTTCTACTCCTATCCAAATATTGGGAATGAACGGAGCGCCAACGGCGGGGGACAAATTTTATGTGCTCGAAAGTGAAGCTGAAGCCAGGCAGATTGCAAATAAGCGTCTACAGTTACAACGTGAGCAAGGGCTCCGCACACAGAAACACATTACCTTGGATGAAATCGGTCGCCGTTTGGCTATTGGAAACTTCAAAGAGCTCAATGTAATTGTGAAAGGTGATGTGGATGGTTCTATCGAAGCTTTATCAGACTCTTTACTGAAGTTATCCACAGAAGAGATCCAAGTAAACATTATACATAAGTCTGTTGGACAGATCTCGGAATCTGATGTTCTATTAGCGTCTGCTTCTGATGCGATTATAATTGGTTTCCAGGTAAGACCTTCTCAAAATGCTCGTAAGTTAGCTGAACAAGAACAGATTGATATCCGCTTATATTCGATCATTTACGATGCGATTGAAGAACTAAAAGCCGCGATGGAAGGCATGTTAGCTCCTAAATTTGAAGAGAAGATTGTTGCCAACGTAGAGATTAGGGAGACCTTTAAAATCAGTAAGGTAGGTACGATCGCGGGATGTATGGTGCTGGATGGAAAAATAAACCGTAATCACGATATCCGGTTAATCCGCGACGGCGTGGTTGTTTATTCAGGCAAGTTAGCTTCCTTAAAACGCTACAAAGATGATGTTAAAGAAGTATCTCAAGGCTATGAGTGTGGATTGAGTATTCAAAACTTTAACGATATCAAAGTAGGCGATATTGTGGAGGCTTATGAACAAGTAGAAGTAAAGAGAAAATTATAAAGAAGCTCTTCTATAAATAAAAAGGGGTTTTTCGATTGGAAAACCCCTTTTTTATTTAGCCGACTTCTTCGGAAGACATCCTATCTGCATAAGAAAAAAGATCAAGGCTATCTATACTTCTTCAAACTGCTGCATATCAACCAAACGTTTGTACAAACCATTTCGAGCAATCAGCTCGTTATGGTTACCCTGTTCTACAATCGTACCGGATTCCAGAACAATAATAACGTCCGCGGACTGAATCGTGCTGAGTCGATGCGCAATCACCAAGGTGGTTCGGCTATGCATTAATTTATTTAAAGCATCTTGGACCAATTTTTCCGACTCCGTATCCAAGGCGGAAGTTGCCTCATCCAAAAGCAAGATAGGTGGATTGCGTAAAACAGCCCTTGCTATACAAATTCGTTGTCTCTGCCCACCTGATAATTTAACCCCTCGATCACCGATATTGGTATAATATCCATTTTCAGTAGCCTCTATAAAATCATGTGCATTCGCAATTTTCGCTGCCGCCATCACTTGGTCCAGCGTTGCATCCAGCACGCCAAATGCGATGTTGTTAAATACGGTATCATTGAATAAAATCGATTCTTGGTTCACTGTCCCCATTAAGGATCGCAACGAATTGCTTTGAACATCCTTAATGTTTATACCATCGAAAGTAATCTCGCCCGACTGAACATCCTGGAACCGGGGAACTAAATCCATAAGCGTGGATTTTCCGCCACCGGAAGGGCCAACCAGGGCAACTGTTTTTCCTTTTGGAATATCAAAAGTTATATTGTTTAGCACCTTTTTATCCTGGTACGAAAAGCTTACATTTTTGAACGCGATACCCTCTTTAAAATCAGTAATAGCGATTGCATTGGATGCATCTTGTATGGCAGGTCGCTCATCGATTAACTCCAACACACGTTCGCCTGCTGCAATCCCCGAGTGAATATTACTAAAAGAGTCGGTAATCGCTTTCGCTGGTCGCATCACTTGGGAGAACATAGCAATATAGGCGATGAAAGAAGCTGCATCCAATTCCTCACTCCCCGTAAGCACCAGATTACCCCCATAAAGTACTAGCGCCGCTACCATTAAAATCCCCAGCAGCTCCGATACCGGCGATCCTAGCTGTTGCCGTCTGGCCATTCTCCTACCCAATTTGGAATAATACACATTTTCATCATGGAACCTTCCCTTTACATAGGATGTAGCGTTAAAAGCCTTAATAATTTTCACACCCGATAAAGCCTCATCCAGATAACTGATCATTCTACCATATACCTGCTGCGCCTCCGTTGCTTGCTCCTTCAATCGCCTAACAATTAAAGAGATGATGAACGCAGACACGGGAATAACCAAAATGGCAAAGAAAGTTAGCTTATAACTAATCGCAAATAGCCAAATGATGTAAAACAGCAATTGCAATGGCTCCTTAAAAACAACTTGCAGCGTAGCTGTCACTGAAAATTGCACAACTTGTACGTCAGAAGCAATTTTAGAAATGATATCTCCTTTTCGTTGATTATTAAAGTATCCGACGTGCAGATCCATTACGTTATCAAAAACCGTTTTTCGGAGATTCAGCAACGTATGGATTCGAAGGTTCTCCATAATCCGTTGCGCGAAGTAGCGAAACAGATTACTGACAAACACCGAAGCAACAATGACGATTAATACACGTTGCAAAGTTCCGTAAGGCCCGAATTGGTGACTCAATTCTTGCGCGTAATAATTAAAATGATCAATTAAGTTATACCAGTTATCCGGTTTGCTCACAACCTCCACCCTTTCCCCTTCAATAAATAGCGTATTAAGTAAGGGGATAAGAAGGGCTAAATTCAGTGTTCCGAAGAAGACAGTAATAAGCGTACAGATAATATAGGGTATAGCGTATTTCTCAATGGGTTTTGCAAAAGACAGTAATCTTAGATAGGTTTTCATTCAATGTTTTTAAACCAAAAGTCCAAAGGTAAGAAAAAGCTTAAATACTCCGGTAATAGAACGTAAAAAGTTGATCAACATACATATAAAACATGCAGATATTTACGTTACTTCCGGAAACAAAAAAGTTCAGCAAGTTCTGACGTCAATAACGCAACTATTTTAGTAAATTAGGCCGCTTAAAACAGATGCGATGTTCATAGAGGTAGCTAAAAGATTACAGCATACAGAAGAATATTATTTCTCCAAAAAATTACGGGAAATCGACGAGCTTAATAAAGCAGGAGCGAGCGTTATTAATCTGGGAATCGGCAGTCCCGATTTACCGCCCCATCCAACGGTTATCGAAACATTAAACAAATATGCCGCGCTACCCAATACGCATGCTTATCAAAGTTATAAGGGAGCCCCTTCCTTACGCTCAGCTATTGCCTCTTGGTATAATAAGTACTATCAAGTAGAATTAAATCCGGACACTGAAGTATTGCCTCTTATTGGGTCGAAAGAGGGAATCATGCATATTTGCATGACTTACCTTCAAGAGGGAGATGAAGCCCTGATACCCAATCCAGGTTATCCGACCTATAGCTCTGCGGTTCGATTAACGGGTGCGAAGGGTGTATACTATGATTTGCAAGAAGCCAATGCCTGGCTTCCGGATTTAGAGGCACTGGCCAAACAAGATTTAAGTAAAGTGAAGCTGATGTGGGTTAATTATCCACATATGCCAACAGGGGCCAAGGCCGACAAGACCTTTTTTAAGGATTTGATCGCTTTCGCCAAAGCACATCGAATTCTCCTTTGTCATGATAATCCCTACAGTTTTATTTTGACGGAGGAACCAAGTAGTCTCCTGTCAATAGACGGGGCTAAGGATGTTGCTCTGGAATTAAATTCATTAAGTAAATCAAGTAATATGGCCGGATGGCGAATCGGAATGCTTGTAGGCCATCAAGATCGCATTAATGAGATTATGCGTTTTAAAAGCAACATGGATTCCGGTATGTTCTTGCCATTGCAAATGGCCGCGGCCGCGGCTTTAGAATTGGATGAGGATTGGTATACGTCACTTAATAAAATTTATCAGGGTCGGAGAGAAAAGGTCTATGAATTACTCCGAACGTTGAACTGCGATTTTGATGACACGCAGGTAGGTTTGTTTGTTTGGGCAAGCGTACCGGCATCTTATCAAGATGGCTACGCGTTAAGCGATGATGTATTGAAACAAGCGGCGGTATTTATAACTCCCGGTGGAATCTTTGGAAGTGCGGGTCAACATTATGTAAGAGTTAGCTTATGCACCACGGAAACAGTACTACAAGAAGCTATTGACAGAATCAAAGCAAAAATATAAACGATTTACAGATAAAATGAAAATTGCCATTATTGGTGTAGGGTTAATTGGTGGATCAATTGCCATTACGCTCAAAGAGAAAAAATTTGCTTCGAAGGTTATTGGTATTGACAAAGATGAGCAAAATATAAAAAAGGCGCTAAGTTTGGGTCTGATCGACGAGGGAAAATCATTAGAAGAGGCCATAACCGAAGCAGATATATTCATTTTAGCGGTGCCCGTTGATGCGATTTGTAAGATACTGCCAAGTCTACTCGACCAACTATCTCCCAAACAAGTGGTAATGGATATGGGATCTACCAAAGAGAAGCTTTTATCGCTGGTTGAAAACCATGAAAAGCGTGGGCGACTTGTCGCTTGCCATCCCATGGCAGGGACAGAATACTCCGGTCCGGAGGCTGCTGTTCCCAACTTATTCAGTGGAAAGACCATGATTTATTGCGATGCTACCAATAGTGATGAAGACGCTTTTGATACCGCAGAAGCGGTGGTAGACCAGTTGGAAATGAAGACAGTTTTCATGAACGCCAAAGAACATGACGTACACACCGCTTATGTTTCGCACATTTCGCATATCACTTCTTTTGCTTTAGCGCTTACCGTCTTAGAGAAAGAGAAGTCGCAAGGAAGGATTTTCGAACTAGCTAGTTCGGGGTTTGAATCCACCGTACGTTTAGCCAAAAGTTCAGCGGATATGTGGGTACCCATATTCAGGCAAAATCGAAAAAACGTTATGGATGTTTTGGAGGAGCATATTCATCAATTGCAGAACATGCAACATCTATTGGAAACCGAAGATTACCAATCGTTCTATAAGCTGATTAAAAAATCGAACAAGATCAAGCGGATATTAAAGTAATGATGCAAAGCAACCGCTATGCTGCATCAATTTCTATTCAGGAGATTAATTTCCATACAGGCATATAAAGCAGCGGTTTCCGTTCTAAGACGTGTGTTCCCCAAGCTTATTGCCTGGCAGCCTTTGCTTATAGCGAATTCAACTTCCGAAGGGCTGAAATCACCCTCAGGCCCAATAAGAACACAATAACTGCCATGAGGCTTTATTTCAGCGGTTAGTGTCACTTTAGTTGCTTCCAGACAATGTGCTATAAAATGCTGCGTTGCCGGCAGTTCTTCAGCAAAATGACGAAAATCGATTGGTTCGTTAATTTTAGGGTGATAGGCGCTTAACGACTGTTTCACAGCAGCGGTCACCACCTTCGTCAAGCGTTCGATTTTAAGCTCTTTACGTTCAGAATGCTCACAAATGATCGGTGTAATCTCATCGATACCGATTTCCGTTGCCTTTTCTAAAAACCATTCCAAGCGGTCCAGGTTTTTAGTGGGCGCCACTGCAATATGTAAATAGTGGTTTCGTTTCCCATAATTCCGCTCAATAGTTAAAATGCGGACTTTGGTGCGTTTGGGGTGCGCATCGGCAATTTCGACTCGAAACAAGCTGCCGCGTCCATCAATTAATACAATGGGATCACCTATGCCAAGCCTTAATACACGTGCGCAATGTTTACTTTCATCCTCATTAAGCACATATTCAATGGCATTAGCCTCAATATCCGGTGTATAAAAAAGGTGCACTATTAATTAATATCAATCCTCTTCTTCCATGTTCTCGCTGTCGCGAGGTAGCGACTCCAGCTTTACATATTCGATGTTCTGCTGTGTCTTCTTTAAAATAGTGAAGATATAACCGTGGAATTCTTTTCGCTCTCCAACATCCGGGATTTTATCGAAAACGGTTATTACTAGGCCGGAAAGCGTATCGTAATCTGAGCTTTCAGGCAACTCATACGGTAAATATTCATTCACGTCATGTACGCTGGCAGCAGCTTCAACGATATACTCGGTATCCGAAGCCTTTTCAACAATCGGTTTTTCTTCATCATATTCATCCTGAATTTCACCAACCAATTCTTCCACAATATCTTCCAATGTAACCATACCCGCCGTACCGCCAAATTCATCAAGCACAATCGCTATTTGAATGCGTTTCAACTGAAATTCGCTCATCAAATCATTTATCTTCTTATTCTCCGCTATAAAATAAGGTTTTCTGATAATGGTTTTGAGCACGAATTCTTTATTATTTACCATTAAAGGTAAAATATCTTTGGCATGCACAATGCCGACAATCTTATCGATTGTTTCATCGTACACAGGAATTCTTGAGTAACCTTCACTGATAATGGTTTGCAGAAGCTCCTCCTTTGGGCTACTTAATTCAATACCGACGATCTTGGTTCTCGGTACCATGATGTTCTTTACAACCCGTTCATTAAAATCGAAGACGTTCTTAATCAACTCATGTTCAATCATATTCAAAGCACCGCTTTCCTTCCCTTGATCCAAGAGGTATTGTAGCTCTTCAGTAGAGTGATGCGCTTCATGCATATGAGCACCAAAGCCTAAAAGGCGTAAAATGAAATTGGCGAATCCATTTAAGATCCAGATGAACGGGCGAAATATGATATAGAAAAACCTTAAAGGCAAGGACAAGGCCATAGTTGTCCCCACAGGACGTTGAATTGCTATCGACTTCGGAGCCAATTCACCGAAGACAATGTGCAGAACTGTTATAATAGAGAATGCTAAAACGTGTCCAAGATTAGTAGCAATTTGCCCTGTCAACTCAACGTTAAACAAACCAAACACCTTGTTCACGATTTCCGTCATAACGGATTCGCCCACCCAACCGAGGCCAAGCGATGCCAATGTAATTCCAAGTTGGGTTGCCGCTAAATAACCATCTAAATGCTGAGTTATATGCTTAGCAACTTTTGCCACGCTATTACCGGATTTTGCTTTTACTTCAATTTGCGAAAGTCTAACCTTTACAATAGCAAATTCAGCAGCAACAAAAAACCCATTGAGCACTACCAGAAATAATGTGACAAAAATTTGGAAGCCCATGTACTATTTGTTAATGAACGTCTTCTGATAGAGCTCTAAGCTCTCCTGGATGCAAGTATACGCGAACGACTTACCCATCCATTTTTCAATGGTAACATTCTTTCCTTCCAGCGCCTTATAATCCTGAAAGAATCGAACGATTTCCTTCATCGTATGTGGAGGAAGCTCGGAAAGGTCATTAATATAGTTAACCGACATATCATTTTTTGCTACAGCAATAATCTTGTCGTCCTGTTCACCTCCGTCAACCATGTGCATGACTCCAATGACTTTAGCTTCGATAATAGACATAGGAACTACATCCACGGAGCAGATAACCAGAATATCAAGCGGGTCTTTATCATCACAATACGTTTGGGGTATAAAACCATAGTTTGCCGGGTACATTACCGATGAAAATAAAACACGATCCAACTTTAGCAGACCGCTTTCTTTATCAATTTCATATTTGGCTTTGGAACCTTTAGGTATTTCTATGATTGCGTTTACGGAAGAAGGGACATCATCGCCCGGAGATACATTGTGCCACGGATGTGCGTTATTCATATAATTCTAAACTTAACTAATACTCTTTTTCTTCTTTTTTATCCTGGTTGACAGGATGCTTTTTAAAACTCTGTTTTATGATTGCGACAATAATAGGCGATGCTGTCAAGGCAACAAAGCCAATTACAATATATTCAATATAATCTATAATCTGCGGAAACTGTCTACCTAAATAAAACCCTGCTAAGGTTAATGTTAACACCCACAAAAAACTTCCTATTATATTATATAGAACGAATTTTTTAAAATCCAAACGCACGATACCCGCAAATATGGGAGCAAAGGTACGTATTATTGGCATAAATCTGCCCAAAATTAAAGCAGCTCCTCCATATTTGTTATAGAATTCCTCAGCCATTACAATATATTTCCGTTTAAAAAGCCACGAATCCTTACGCTTAAAAAGCATAGGTCCGGTACGCCATCCAAACCAATAGCCTACAAAATTCCCTAATATGCCAGCAAATATCATTCCTGAACACAAGGTAAAAATCGAAACATCTAATAAACCTGAAGCAACAAATAGGCCTGCCAGAAAAAGCAGGTAATCCCCTGGTAGAAAAAAGCCAAAAAAAAGCCCTGTTTCAGCAAAAACTACGAATACTATTAGGTAGAAGCCTCCCGACCGGATTAGGGTCTCAGCATCAAAGTATTGAAAAATAGATAAGCAGAATTCTTGCATATATAGCTACAAAGCTACCATTATAAATTCAAACATACGAAAAATTTACTAGCTCCGTACCTAATAGACATTATATTAAACTGCTTAAGCACTCCGGGTAAATGCCAATAAGCAAGGTTAATAGCGCAGCTATAAATAATACTACTTTATAGTTGTTGTCTGTTGTTATAAGAACGGCATTCCCCTCCTTGAAATACATATTAATAATAACATGGAAATAATAGAAAATACCAATCGCTGCATTGATGGCTGCCAAGATGACAAGCGCAACATGTAAATTAGACAGCGCCTCGGAAAACATCAGAAATTTGCCAATGAACCCAGCCGTTAATGGGATGCCTGCTAAAGATAGCATGGCTATTGTAAGTATTAATGCAAGAAAAGGATTTGTTTTTCCCAAACCGTTAAAAGATTCGAAATATTCACCACCCTCGCTCCGTTTAACCAATATCAATACGGCGAAAGCGGTAACGGAGGCAATTGAATAAGCCGTCGCATATACCAACATGGCACCGTTGGCCTGATTATTCATGTTTAATATAGCGAACAACATATAACCGGCATGCGAAATACTCGAATAAGCAAGCATACGTTTAAAGCTTTGTTGCACGAGGGCACTGATATTCCCTATGAAAAGGGTTAGAACGATAATGATGAGTAGAATGGGAGCCCAAAAACTTTGCAACGGCTCAAAGCAGACGGAGAACAGGCGTAAAAAGCCACCGAATGCGGCCGCTTTCACCACGGTGCTCATAAAAGTGGTAATTAGAATCGGTGATCCATCATAGACATCTGGTGCCCAGAAATGAAAAGGCGCAGCCCCCACCTTAAAGGCCAAACCAACGATTAAAAATAATATACCGGCATAAAACAAAGGGGAAATAGCAGACCCATTGCTTGTTACATAATCCCTTATTTTAGCTAAGTCGAAGGAAGCGCTTGCCCCGTAAACCAAGGCAATACCAAATAACAGGAAGCCGGTCGAAAACGCACCCATCAAAAAGTATTTGAGTGAAGCTTCGTTTGATGCCAGATCCTTTTTTCTTATACCGGCTAAAATATAGAGCGCTACAGACATAATTTCTATTCCAATAAACAACATGGAAAGATTGTGAAAAGCAACAACCAGTAAAGCGCCTGTAAGAGAAAAAATCAGAAGTGCATAATACTCTGCTATATTCGAGCTAATACTATCAAAATAACCTTTGGACAGCACAAATATCAACATCGTAATACCAATAAGGAGCATAGAAAATGCCAATGCAAATTTGTCGAATAGGACCATTCCACTGTAAAGCGGTGTAGCATCTACAGACCACAGTTTCCATTCAAAAAATAAAGCCGCCAACATCCCGAATAAGGAAACCGGTAACAAGGCCTTAGGCGCTTTAAATATTCCCAGATATAAAACGAGTATTGCTAATAATGACAATGTAATAATTGCGCTCATTTGTATTCTATTAATTTCTTTTCAGATATAGTTCTTTAATCTACTCCCTATTCTTTAGTGCACCGTTTTCACCTGTTCTATCAAATTTGTCACGGCGGCTTCGGAGAGGTGAAGCAATGGCCTTGGATACAATCCGATAGCGATTATCAAAACAACGAGAACCCCTAATAAAAGCAGATCCGTTCCGCTAATGTCTTTAAAGTAGGTCATTCTTTCATTTGTCTCGCCGAGCATTACACCCTGGTACATACGCAACATATAAACCGCTCCCAAAATAATAGTAAGTCCGGCAAATATCGCCCACCAAAGACCCGCTTGATAAAGCCCTATAAGCAATAAAAACTCACCAATAAATCCATTGGTTAAAGGTAGACCGATAGCCCCCAAAACAATAACAAGGAAAACAAGCGCGAGTGTTGGAGCGTTTTTTGCAAGCCCCCCCATGTCCTGTATCTCCCGCGTTTTCAATTGGCGAGCAATAATCTCTATTACAAAGAATAATCCAACAACGCTAATCCCGTGATTGATCATCTGTATCATGGCGCCTTGCAAGCTCTGAACGTTCCAAACAAAAACGCCTGCCGCAATCAGTCCGACGTGTGCGATGGAAGAATAGGCAATTAAACGTTTTACGTCTCTTTGCTTAAAGGCAATGATAGATGCATACACAATGCCGATCACTGCCAAACTGAGCACGAGGGTTCCGTACTGACTGAAACCGAGCGGCGCTATCGGTAACAACCATCTAATTAATCCGTAAACGCCCATTTTTAACATAATGCCTGACAATAACATCGTTCCTGCCATGGGTGCTTCTACATAAGTGTCCGGTTGCCATGTATGAAAAGGAAACAAAGGCATTTTGATGGCAAAAGCGATGAAAAATGCCCAGAAAATATAGCGTTGTGTCTTTTCATCCAGCTTTAGCTCATAAAAGGAGCTTAATTCATAATTTGCTGTGGGGACCTGGGTATAGAGATAGATAATAGCAATGAGCATTAACAGACTCCCAGCAAAGGTATAAATGAAAAATTTCAGCGTAACACGCGCTCTATTCTCCCCTCCCCATAAACCACATATGAAGTAAATCGGAATCAACGCAATTTCCCAACCAACGTAAAAAAGAAAGGCATCTAAAGCGGTAAAAACCAGCAAAAGGCCTGTTTGCATAAACAAAACAAGCGCGTAGAACGCCCCCCTTTGTTGTTGTTGTTTAAATGTACTAAGAATAATTAAGGGTATGAGCCCGTTGGTAAGTAATACCAAAGGCATGCTGATGCCATCGATCCCTACATGAAAGTGGATACCCAGTGCCGGGATCCAGGGAATATTCTGTTCAAATTGCATACTGGAGTCCGGCACGAAAGCGCCAAGTAAAGTACCGGTTATCCCGAGCGCTATAAGTGAACAGATGAGTGCTATTGGCTTAGCTAAGTTAGTGTTTTTTATGAAAGCTAACAGAACTGCTCCTATTATGGGTACAAGAAGAAGTAAAACTAAGTTATCCATGAATTTTCTTTACCTTATCAGATTAAATTATAAATAAACCGTAAGCCAATACGGCGATAATGCCGATCACCATATAAAAAATATAATAGCCCACATTACCTTGCTGTAGTAACCTCAATAAGGTTCCTGCTTGCGATGCGCCATTTCCGATGTAATTTACGAAACCGTCGATGAGCTTTCTATCAACTGCATAAAAAAGACTAGACAATCCATTCAATGGTTTGGTAACAACACGATCATAAAACTCGTCAATATAAAACTTGTGATATGAAAGTCGTTCCAATACACTGCGATCCTCGTGATCGGCTGCAGGCAGAGCGGCTTTCTTTATGTACTTGGTGTAAGCATAGCCAGCCATTACGAGCGCCGCAAGGGCAGACAGCCCCATTAAGATATATTCTGTTGTATGTGACAGATGACCGCTTGTATTTTTTGACGTAGAGGCTGCAAAAACGGGCTGCAAAAAATTAGAAAGTCCCGTATGTCCACCCAAGGCTTCCGGTATGTTTAAAAAGCCTCCACCGAAAGAGAGTATGGCTAAAATAATGAGTGGTAAGGTCATGACTACCGGAGACTCGTGGAGATGTCTTTCCTGATCATAGGTACCTCGGAATTTACCATAGAAGGTAAGAAATAGCATTCTAAACATATAGAAGGCGGTGAACAAGGCTCCTACAAATCCTCCAACCCATAAAATTTTATTATGAGCGAAAGCATGTGCCAATATCTCGTCTTTGGAGAAAAAGCCTGCTAGCGGCGGGATACCCGCTATAGCAATTGTACCAATCAACATGGTTACAAAAGTTATCGGCAGTTTTTTCTTTAAACCGCCCATTGATCGCATATCCTGCTCATTGCTCATGGCATGGATTACCGATCCCGCTCCCAAGAACAACAAAGCTTTAAAGAAAGCATGGGTAATAACGTGAAAAAACGCTCCGGTAAAAGCTCCTACACCGAGTCCCAAAAACATATAGCCTAATTGTGAAACGGTTGAATAAGCTAGTACCTTTTTTATGTCGTTTTGGGTAACGGCGATAAATGCCGCCAATAAAGCTGTTAGCAAACCAACAATTGCTATGATTTCCATGGTTGCCGGTGATAAAGTAAAGAGAATGTTCGATCTTGCAATCAGGTAAATTCCTGCTGTTACCATGGTTGCGGCATGTATTAGCGCAGAAACCGGTGTTGGGCCAGCCATCGCATCCGGCAACCAGGTAAATAAAGGTATTTGAGCAGACTTACCCGTTGCCGCTATGAAGAGTAGGAGTGAAATTAAAAACAAGGAGGAATCGCCTACCGGGAATCCGGCTGCTTTTGGTAAGATATCGTTAAATTCAAGCGAACCGAAGGTATAAAACAAGAGGAATATGGCAAGCAAAAAACCCAGATCTCCGATTCGATTCATAACGAAGGCTTTCTTAGCCGCACTTGCATAGTCAACGCGCTGGTACCAAAATCCGATTAATAAATACGAACATAAACCTACGCCCTCCCATCCAATAAACATAACGACGTAATTGGATCCCAAAACCAACAGCAGCATAAAAAAGATGAAAAGATTCAAATAGGCAAAAAATTTACCAAAACCTGCATCATGCTTCATATATCCTGTTGAATACAAATGAATCAAGAAGCCGATACCCGTAATGATGAGTAACATAATAGCACTTAGGGGGTCCACCAAAAAGGACAATGATATATGTAAGTTGCCTGCGCTTATCCAGTGGAAGATCGTTTGGGAAAAGGTGGCGTCTTCGCCTCCCTGCCGAGCGGTATAAACCGCACCAAAAACATTACAACTTAATAAAAAGGAGGCCAAAATAGTTCCGCAGCCAATAAGCGAGATAATTGGCTTCGACAGACTATTTCTGCCTAATCCGTTTAATACGAACCCTATTAAAGGTAAAAGAACGATCCAAATTAATCCAGTCATACGATGTTTATGTTAGCTATACGTCTTGCGAGTAGCTTATTTTGTTCAAAATAGATTTAAATTTTAGATTGATTACAGCCCGGCTGTAAGCTTCAAATCTTACCACTTCAACTTATTGAGCGAATTGATATCAA
This sequence comes from Olivibacter sp. SA151, assembly GCF_054130995.1. Classification (NCBI taxonomy): domain Bacteria; kingdom Pseudomonadati; phylum Bacteroidota; class Sphingobacteriia; order Sphingobacteriales; family Sphingobacteriaceae; genus Olivibacter; species Olivibacter sp. SA151. Next base: position 5,724,312 of record NZ_CP096391.1, read on the forward strand.
TCGATCGGGTATTTCGATATACCATCACAATGATGGCCAGTCCAACCGCAACTTCCGCCGCTGCAAGGGCCATGACAAAAAACACAAAGACCTGCCCCGAGGCATCGCCGTGGTATGCCGAAAAAGCTGCCAGTAAAAGGTTTACCGCATTGAGCATCAGTTCTATGGACATCATAATGATAATCACATTTCTGCGAGTAAGTACACCGATTACGCCAATCGAAAACACGATACTACTCAATAATATGTAATGATTCAGCGGTATTCCTTGTAAATCTTTAACGATTGTCTCCATTATATACTTTTTTGTTCTTTCTTTGCCAGTAACACTGCGCCTACCATCGCTGTAAGCAATAGCAATGACGAAATTTCAAAGGGTAATAAAAATTCATTAAATAACACTTTACCGAGATTGCCGACAAGACCAATATCAGGGCTCTTAAGGATTAAAGGGTCGGAAACTTCAATCGCTCGTATAGAACCCGCAACGGTCACGAGCAAGCACATACCTGCAACAGCTCCCATTACCTTCACCAAAACCGATTTCATAGGCTCCGTATCCTTGTTTAGGTTTAAAAGCATCAATACAAATAGAAAGAGAACCATGATAGCTCCCATATAGACTATAAAGTTTACCACGGCCAAAAACTGGGCGTTCAACAAAATATAATGCACAGTGAAAGTGAAAAAAGTGATTACCAAATACAGTACGCTATGTACCGGATTTTTGGTAATGATCACCATCAATGAGAAGAATATTGAAAGAAAGGCTACAAAATAAAATAAGCTCACAATCTAAAGTTTATATGTTTTATCGTATTCGTTTTAGTTAAGCATCTACCTCAGGGAATGGATATCAAATCGTTCTTCGACAAGCTTGTCTTTTCCATAAATAAAATCCTTCCGCAAGTAATCCGCCGGTACGTGCGGACCATCCAGATAAATCGCCTCTTTTGGACAAGCCTCCTCGCACAAGCCACAAAAAATGCATCGGAGCATATTAATTTCGTATACCGCAGCATATTTCTCCTCACGATACAAGTGTTCCTCTCCTTTTTTTCGTTCAGCGGATATCATGGTAATTGCTTCAGCCGGACAAGAAAGTGCACATAGACCGCAGGCCGTACACCTTTCTCTTCCTTCTTCATCCCGCTTCAGCGAATGCATTCCACGATAATTTTTCGAGTAAGGGCGTTCTACTTCGGGATAAGAGACGGTGGCTTTTTTTCTAAAGAAATGCCTTATGGTAACACGCATCCCTTTTAGAATAGCCGGAAGATACATCCGCTCCCAGAAATTCATCGGTTTCTGCTCTAAAACTTTTTTTCTATTACTTAAGGGTTCCATTTTTTTTATTATTAAGCAAGGGCTTCGTTAAATACCTGGCATTCCTTACCAATAGGTATCCTTTATTAAGGTTATTACACCTGTTAATACAATGTTTGCGATTGCTAAAGGAATCAGAATTTTCCATCCCAGATTCATCAACTGATCATAACGGAAACGAGGTAAAGTCCACCGAATCCACATAAAAAAGAAGATGAAGGCAAATATTTTCAGAAAGAATACCAGTACGCCAATGACGGTGATCCAGTTCTGCGAGAGCCCTAAATCGTGCATAAAAGGAAAGTTATATCCGCCAAAGTAAAGGGCGGACATCACGGCCGATGAAACAAACATATTGATATATTCCGAGAACATATAAAGTCCCAATTTCATCGATGAATATTCGGTGTGATACCCGCCAACTAATTCTGTTTCACATTCCGGCAGGTCAAATGGTACACGGTTACATTCGGCGAAAGCACAGGTAACAAAAATAATAAAACCCAGGGGTTGAACCCATATATTCCAGTTTACAAAACCGCTTTGCTGTGCCACAATTTCCTTTAAGGATAATGTTTGCGTGACCATTAAGAGCGCAATAATGGAAAGCCCCATCGCCACTTCATAACTGATGCTTTGTGAAGCCGCTCTAATCGCTCCCATTAGAGAGAATTTATTATTGGAAGCCCATCCACCAAGCATAATACCATAAACTCCCAAGGCAATCACACCGAAGATGTAAAGAATCCCAACGTTTACATCGGCTACCTGTAAATCTATTACTCGCTCTCCGATTTGCAGGGACTGGCCCCAGGGTATCACAGCGCTACTGATACAAGCCGTTATAATAGCGATAGTTGGTCCCGCTATAAAGAGTCCTTTGTGTGCGCCGGCCGGAATTATCTCTTCCTTAAAAAAGAACTTCCCTCCATCCGCTAAAGGTTGCAAAATACCAAAGGGACCTGCACGATCCGGCCCCTTGCGGTCTTGCATAAAGCCGGCCACTTTTCTTTCGGCCAAGGTTGAATACATGGCAATAACGAGTGTTAATACAAACACGACTACGATCAGTATCAATTTCTCTATTATAAATGCAGCTTCCATCAACGTTTAATTTATCTGTTTATTAACCGTGTTATTATTGTTTATATAGCTTTATTAAAGCCGGACTGACCGTTCGAACTGATGTTTGTTAGCTTCTTGAAGCTTCGGATTCTCCTTAACTACCGGTAAGGGTTTCAGGGTCTCATAATGATTCGCCGAGATAACGGATGTATGGGCTACCTTTCGAGGACCTTCTATAACCCAATCGGTAGTATGTTTTTTATCGAAACGACATGTATTGCAAATAAAATCCTCAACTTCGCCGTATTCATCCTTTCGGGCTGTAACGCGTAGCACTTCTTCCCCTTTATACCACAGGGTAACTTTACCGGAACAGTCCGGGCAATCCCGGTGTGCATCTACCGGTTTGGTAAACCAGACCCTGTTTTTAAACCGGAAAGTTTTATCGGTCAAAGCCCCTACCGGGCAGACATCAATCACATTTCCTGAAAAATTGTTATCGATCGCCTTTTCGATATACGTTGATATTTCAGCGGCATCTCCCCTTCCCAAAATGCCATGTACTCTTTTGTCCGTTATTTGATCTGCAACAAAAACGCAACGATAACATAAAATACATCGCGTCATATGTAATTGGATCTTATCTCCAATATCTATTCGTTCAAAAGTTCTTCGCTCAAATTCATAACGGGTAGCTGCAGCACCGTGTTCAAAACCTAGATCCTGCAAGTGGCATTCGCCTGCCTGATCGCAGATAGGGCAATCCAATGGATGATTAATCAACAACATTTCAACGACCCCTTTCCGTGCTTCCAAAACTTCATTGGAGGTAATGTTTTGAACCTCCATACCGTCCATCACCGTAGTGCGACAAGAAGCTACCAATTTAGGCATTGGTCTCGGATCCTTCTCTGAGCCTTTACTTACTTTTACCAGACAGGTTCTACATTTCCCGCCGCTTCCTTGTAATTTGGAATAATAACACATAGCGGGTGGTACAATTTCTCCCCCAATCTGCCGTGCGGCATTTAATATGGTTGTTCCAGGTGCTACTTCAACGGTAATACCATCAATGCTTACTTTTATTTTTTCGTTATCAGCCATATATTTAGTTATTAGCTGTTAGTTATTAGTTGTTAACCAGCCATTAGCCCTCACCTTTTACCTTCACCCTTCCACCGTCAGGGGATCTGCATAATGTGCCAAGCCGAAATTTCTATGTTGTGCCTCTTCTCCATGAATGACGTGCCACTCAAATTCGTCTCTAAAATGACGAATAGCACTTGCAACGGGCCAAGCAGCTGCATCACCAAGCGGGCAAATTGTATTCCCTTCTATTTTTTTCGAGACATCTACCAATAGGTCGATATCACTCATTTTGCCATGGCCATATTCGAGCCGGTGCAATACTTTCTCCATCCAACCTGTTCCCTCTCTACAAGGTGAGCACTGACCGCAGCTCTCATGATGATAAAAGCGGGCAAAATTCCAGGTATTACGCACAATGCATTGATCTTCATCGAAGACGATAAAACCTCCCGATCCGAGCATTGTTCCGGTTGCGAAACCACCATCAGCCAACGATTCATAAGTCATGAGCCGATTCTCTCCCTTTGCTGTTTTTAATATTAAATTAGCGGGAAGAATCGGGACAGAAGAACCTCCTGCTACAACTGCTTTTAAACGCTTTCCGTTGGTGATGCCTCCACAGTATTCATCAGAATAGATAAATTCTTCTACCGGTAGACCGAGTTCGATTTCATACACCCCCGGTTTATTAATATTGCCGGAGGCTGATATCAATTTAGTTCCGGTGCTTCGCTCGATACCTATTTTGGCGTATTCCTCTCCACCCATATTTAATATCGGGACTGTGGCTGCGATTGACTCGACATTATTGACAACCGTAGGACAGTTATACAAACCGGCCACTGCAGGGAATGGAGGTTTTATACGGGGGTTTCCTCGTTTTCCCTCAAGTGATTCCAAGAGCGCTGTTTCCTCACCACATATGTAAGCTCCGCCACCCGGTTGCACATACAGTTCTAAATTATATCCGGTACCTAAAATGTTGGTACCTAAGAATCCTGCGGCTTTAGCCTCTTCAATAGCTCTTTCGAGAATACGGATTTGAGGCATCATCTCCCCTCTCACATAGATGTAAGAAGTGTTTGCTCCCAATGCATAGCTAGCAACGATCATTCCTTCAATTAGCGCATGGGGAATATGAGTCATTAAGTACCTATCTTTAAACGTGCCGGGCTCGGATTCGTCGGCATTGCATACCAAATAACGGGGCACTCCTTCCGGCTTGGCTAAGAAACTCCATTTCATTCCTGTGGGAAAGCCCGCTCCACCGCGCCCTCTCAGTCCCGACTTTTTCACTTCTTCCACCACTTCTTCCGGACTGAGGGTTTTCAAAGCCTTTTCAACCGCCCGATACCCACCCTTTTGGCGATAAACCTCAAATGTATTTATTCCAGGTACCTGAATATGCTCTAATAGTAATTTCCGCGCCATTGCATTTAGTCTTTAGCTATTCGTATGGTCATTCGTTGTTAGTTATTCGTTGTTGGTGTAATCGGTGATTAGCGCTTAGTTTCATACAAAACAGCTCAGTCATTCAACGCTTTTGTTCTATCCTCAAACACCTTTACCTCATTTTACTTACTTGTGCTTTAATTCTTCAATTAACTGATCAACACTTTCTTCCGTTAGGTTTTCGTAATAAGTATAAGTTGGTCCAATTTGTAGAACGGGTCCCATACCGCATGCTGCAACACACTCGATACCTCTCCAACTAAATAAGCCGTCAGGTGTTACTTCATTTTCCTTTACTCCTAATCGGTTTTCGATATGTTTCATAATCCGTTCGGCACCCACCAAACAGCAAGGTCCTGTACGACAAACCTCCAACACATATTTACCTTGAGGTTGTAAGAAAAACATGGTATAAAAGGTCGCCACTTCGTATACCTCTATAGGCTCTATCCGCAAATAGGCTGCAACTTTATCCATTGCGTCTACACTTAACCACCCGAACTCGGCTTGCACTAAATGTAGTATAGGTAGCAAAGCCGACTTTTGCCTACCTTCCGGGTATCTTTTTACGATCTCGTCAAACTTTGCAAGGAGGTCGTCCTTTATTTCCACAGGGCTGTTGTTTTTTACACTAAGCATCTAATTCTCCTGCTATAACGTTTAAACTACTCATATTAATAATAGCGTCCGAAAGCAACATACCACTGCTCATAGGCGCGTACATCTGATAATTAATGAAAGACGGCCGCCTAAAGTGCAGTCGATAAGGGGATCGCCCTCCATCGCTGATCAGGTAAAAACCCAGTTCGCCATTTGCTCCTTCAACCGCATGATATACCTCAGTTTTTGGTGTATCAATTTCTCCCATCACAATTTTGAAGTGATAGATGAGCGCTTCCATATTATTATAGACCTGCTCTTTCGGAGGTAGATAGAATTCAGGTACATCGGCATGAAAGATACCTTTGGGTTCCTTTTCAATCTTATCCAATGCCTGTTCAATGATCCGTATACTTTGTCGCATTTCCTCATTCCGTACCATATAGCGGTCGTATACATCCCCATTTTCACCTACGGGGATGTCAAAATCGAACTCGTCGTAGGATGAGTATGGCTCGTTGGCACGCACGTCATAATCAATGCCTGTTGCCCTCAAGAGGGGGCCACTCCAGCTATAACTTAAGGCTGTTTCAGGATCCACAGCCGCTACACCTGACGTACGGTCAATAAATATTCTATTTCGGTTAAACAATTCCTCGAATTCCGTTAAAACCGGTGGATATCTTTTTACAAATTGCCTGATTTTGGAAAAGGCTATTTCATTAAAATCGCGCTCGAAACCTCCAATTCGTCCAATATTAGTTGTCAATCGGGCACCACAAATCTCCTCAAATATTTCGTAGATAAATTCGCGCTCCTGCATCACGTACAGAAAGCCGGAGAACGCGCCGGTATCCACTCCTAATATCCCATTGCAAATGATGTGGTCTGCTATACGGGCAAGTTCCATGATGATAACCCGCATATACTGTACTCGCTTTGGAATCTCTATGCCCAACAACTTCTCTACCGTCATATGCCATCCCATATTGTTGATGGGAGAAGAGCAATAATTAAGACGATCGGTAAGCGGAGTAATTTGATAGTAGGGGCGATGTTCGGCTATTTTTTCGAAAGCCCGATGAATATAACCGATGGTAGAGACACCACTTACAATACGCTCTCCATCCACTTGCAACACGTTTTGAAAGACGCCGTGTGTTGCCGGGTGTGTAGGTCCAAGGTTCAAGGTAACCAAGTCGTCCTGTGGATCATTATCCTCAAACACGAGGTGGTTAGTGGTTATTTTCGGTCGCAGCTCGCTCATAATGAATTATCTACCAAAGAAAAAGTCTTTTTTATCTACTCTATTTGGGTCTTCCAACGGATATTCCTTCCGCATGGGAAAGACCTCCATTTCATCTACATTCAAGATTCTCCGTAAATCGGGATGTCCTTGAAATATCACGCCGAAGAAATCGTATGTTTCACGCTCCATCCAGTTCGCGCCGTTCCATAAAGATGTAGCAGAGGGTATTTCCGGCTTAGTACCATCCAAAAATACCTTAATTCGAATCCTGACATTGTGCACTAAGCTATGTACATGATATACAACAGCGATACTAAGCGCTTGCTCCGGGTAGTGAACCGCGGTAATATCTGTCAGGTAAATAAACTGTAAATCTTTATTGGTTTTCAAGAAGGCAAGTACCTCTAAAATTTTCTCCTTTGAGGTTGTTATGCTTAGTAAACCGAAAGGTTCTTCCACCCCGTTCACGTCACTTTCAAATGCCTGCTTTAAGTATCCTATAAGCGTTTCGTTATTTAGTTTAGTCATTTTTATGTATTCCGTAACTTTCCAAAAGCGCTTTATATTCTTCCGTCTCTCTTCGGCGAACCGATTCGTTCCTGACAATATCCTGTAGGCGCATAACGCCGTCCAAAATGGCTTCCGGCCTTGGCGGACATCCAGGGACATACACATCCACAGGGATCACTTCATCAATACCTTGCAAAACGGAATAGGTATCAAATATTCCACCACTGGAAGCACAGGCGCCAACGGCAATTACCCAGCGAGGTTCAGCCATTTGAATATAGACCTGTTTCAGTACCGGCCCCATTTTCTTTGCTATGGTTCCCATTACTAACAACATATCGGATTGGCGCGGAGAAAAGCTCGGCCGTTCTGCACCAAAACGGGCAAGGTCATAGGTAGCACCCATGGTAGCCATAAATTCTATTCCACAGCAAGAGGTGGCAAACGGTAAAGGCCATAAAGAGTTTGCGCGGGCAAGCCCAACAGCTTTATCGAGCGTAGTGGCGAAAAAACCTGACCCGGTGACTCCCGGAGGAGGGGGGGCTAATTTTATATCACTCATAATTCCTAGGTATTAAAATGCCAACTGGTCATGGCATTATCCATCACAAAATGCCACTGCTTTTAAAAGCAGGTATGCTCAAATTTAATAATTTAATAGGTTAAGGGTGAAAATTGCAGGTATTTAGAATCGTTCTAATATATGCGCAACTTTTAGTCCCATTCCAAGGCTCTCTTCTTTATCACATAGATGAAACCCAGCAATAGGAGCCCCATAAATATAAACATCTCGATGAGTCCTTCCATCCCCAGCGATCTAAAATTGACGGCCCATGGGTACATGAAAATAACTTCGACATCAAAAATTACGAAGAGTATAGCCACCATGAAGTATTTAATCGAAACGGGTTGACGGGCATTTCCGATTACTTTTATGCCCGATTCAAAGGAACTTAGTTTGTTTTCGGTGCGAAGTTTTGGTCCGATGAGATGCGTACCAATAATGGTAGTAACGCCAAAGCCTACGGCAACAAACATTTGAAGCAAAATCGGCAAGTAATCAATGGGAGTACTGTTTGTAGCGGCTTCCATAGTTTATGTTTAGTTAGTGTCTGTTAATAATGCAAACATAAATTTTACTTCTTACATTATCAACTTATCACCCAAGATTTTGCCATAAAAAAAGCGCCCGCTCGGATGAGCGGGCGCTTTTAAACAATAATTTAATAAGATTATTTTTGTTGAGCTGATGTACCGTTATTAGCAGCAGGCTTTAATTGCTCTAATGTTTGCGTCGCATAAGCATTTCCAGGTTCTGCTTCCAATGCTTTTTGCAAATGGTCGCGGGCTTCCTGATATTGTTCTTTATTAACTAAATCTGCCGCAATTACGTTGTGTGCCTCCGCTACGTACCGTCCAGCTTTCTTCTGCGTTTCTGCATCCTTCGCTTGTATTACCTTTAAGTATTCTTGATAGGCAGGTACAGCAAGGCCTTGAGGATTCTGCGGGTCCTCTTTCAAGGATAAGGATTTTGCTTTATATAAATAAGCCTCAGGCATATCCGCAGCCACCTCATTCACTTTGGTAAATGCACTTACAGCATCGTCCAAAATACTTGTACTTGGTTTCGGATCATCGTTAATATGCATAGCATAATTAAAATACTGGGAGAATCCCCAGTAAAACAAGTCATAGTTATATGTCTTAGACTTTGGTGCCTGAGCGGCCGCTTTAAATAAAGCACCGGCTAAATCAAAACGTTTTGCATCAAAAGTCTTTTTCGCTTCTGCACTCACATCCTCTGCCAATTTCCAAGTGGTGTCCATTTGAACGCCCTTGGTTAAATTAGCAATACCTTGGGCCAATAGTGTAGTATCGGTCGCTTTGGTTGTATCGCTTGCAATTCTAATTTCAGATAAGCCTAAGAAATAGTAATCCTGAGGAATGATACGGTTTTGCTCTACTTTGGAAAGGAAATCAGTCAATGCTTTTTGGCTGGAAGGATAATTACCATTTTCGTAAGAAGCGTAACCTAAGTAACGTAAGATACGCGGGTTTACTTTATCCAACTTAGCCATTTCATTAGCTTGTTCTTCTAAGTTCTTGTAATCCCTTGCCTTGATCATGAAGTCGGCATAGCGCATACGTGAATCCAAGGAGTAATCCGTTAAATCCATATATTGCTTATAAGCCTTCAAGGCCTCTTGGATACGACTGTTATAGTCTTCTGATTTTGTCGCAAATTGTGCGTAAGCATTATAGGTCTCTGCCAATTCTCTGTAAGCAGGCGCATAATCCGGATGTTCTTGAATAATGGTATTTAAATCCTGAACAGCTTCAGGAAACGCACGTGCTTGTTTAGAGATAACGGTCATTTGTACACGGGCACGTGTAAAGGTATTATCCAAATCGTATGCATCACGGTAGTTGGTATACGCATTACTTGCATCGCCCATGCCGAAGTAAGCATCTCCCAAAGAAGATGGGATTAAGGCATCCTTCTGATTCGCTTCTTTTGCTTTTTCCAAGTAAGGCAAGGCCTTTTTATAATCCGGTTTTTCTAAGTTAGGATTCATATAGGCACGACCTACATACAGATTCTCTAGGTAGTCCTTCTTTTTTGCTTTCTCCGTAGCTTCGGTAAATAGCTTTTCAGCTTCCGCCGTATTACCTTGTACAAGTGCTACTGCTCCTAAGCCTACTTTATTCAGGTTATCTTTTGGATCAGCTTCAAGTCCTTGTTGGAAAAAAGTTTTTGCCGAATCCGGATAATCGGTTACCAAATAGACATCGCCCAAATAAAAATAGTTTTCGGCATCTTTCGGCTTGTTCTGCACTAAATTCTTTAGAATCGATTTAGCCTTCGCGTATTGCTCCGCGTCGATTGCTACTTGTGCATCTTTCAGACTTTGTGCATAAGAAGCCCCCGAAGCTATGAAAGCAATCGCAAGACCTACACTTGCTGCTCTTCTTATCATTTTCATTGTTCTTTTAATTTATTTAAAGTCTAATATACTAATTTCTTATTATTATTTCCCGTGGAGGGATACTATCAGGCAATAGGCCGGATTTCAAAATAAGTCTTTGACCTCGCTCGCCATGCAGGAAGGATGAAAAGCCGAGGCCGATCGATTCCTTTCCTTGCACATTGATGCAGTACAAAGGCCTGGTGAAAGGATACAAATTTAAAGCCAAATTTGATTGGGTTGGTTTATAATATCCGTCATCACCGGGTTTTCCTTGCTGATTCTTAACACCGAGCACTTTTATATGCTCCATATAAGGGACCAGCTCCCTCTCTGGTTGCATAATCCAATTAATCCCCAAAACACCTACGCTTTGTGGATTTTCCTTCACATACTGCACTATTTCACGGCTACCTTTCAGTGCATAAACGCCCTTATCAGGTAATTTATCGACGCCCGCCAATTTCCTGAAATAAGCAACCGTACTCGAATTGGCATTATCGAACACCAACGCCTTTATCTTTGTTACCTCCTGCCCCTTCATGATCCGAATAATGTCATCTGCCAAGATGGTCGAATCCGGGTTGCGTTTATTCGTTATAATAGCAATGGCATCCGTAGCAAAACGTACAGTTCGGGGATATATTGTCTTCGATTTAAAAAATTCCGATTCTTTTTCTGTCAATTCGCGTGTAGTAATAGCTAGTTGAGCCGAATCTCGCAACAATGCACGTATCAGCTCATTTTCAGATTTAGCAATCATGGTAAGCTCGGCATTGGTGTAGCTACTCTCAAAAATGGCGATCTGATCTTCGATAATAGGTGCTACGGTTTCGTCAACCAATACATTCGCTCTTCCCGTAAGAATTCCCTGCGTGTCCTTTGTCGGCGCATTGTTACAGGCAACAAAGAAAAGTGCTGCAATGGACGTTGATACAAAACACAGAATAACGCGGCTATTTTTCATGGTTAGGCATTGATTAGGTTAATGCTAGAAGACCTGTTCCAATACGACTTTACGTTAGCTACCCCTCCCAATTCGTTGACTTTGCCATAATCTTGCAAATCTCAAGAAAGAGTAAACGATAAGCAATAAACCGAACAAAACACGATAGGTTCTATCCAAGCTCAGTGGGAAATCCTTCCAGAAAATGATAACCAAACCAAGCACGAAATAGAATCCGAACATGCAAAGTCCTAAAATGGACAGAAATCGCTTTGCGGGCGATTTCTGTCTATCACTACTTTTATTGGTACGTTCAAGCATGAATTACATTCCTTGAAGGTTCAATTTAATAGGTAAGGAGTAAGATACCCGTACCGGGCGTCCGTTCTGAATACCAGGTTTCCATTTAGGTGAAGATTTCAACAATCTCACCGCTTCTTCGCCAGTACCATATTTCAAGTCACGCAGTACTTTGATATCGGTCAAAGATCCATCTCGTTCAACCACGAAAGACACATGGATAGAACCACTTACGCCTTGTTCCTTTGCCATCTGTGGGTATCTATAGTTTGCACCAACCCATTTATAGAAAGCAGGTAAACCTCCTGGAAATGATGGCTGTACTTCCACCGCATTGAAGTCCATAATACCGGAACCTTCTTCCGTTACCTGAGCATCTTTTGGTCCTTCACCTACCGGCATATCGATACGTATATCAGCCGTAGGGTCCCCAGCGATTGTTTTAGGTCCCGGATCAGCCTTTTTCAGCTGTTCAACGGTTGGCGGTTCCTCGTCACGCACCTGCTCTGCCGGTACCACCTTAGGAGGAGGCATCCGTACTTGATCCACACGTGGAGGCGGAGGTTCAACCGGTGGCGGTGGAGGCGGTGCTTCCTCGTTCACCGGAGGTGGTTCTGATAGAACCACTTCTGTTTCAATTACTTCTTCTGGTGCTTCATCCTGTTCACCCCGAATCGCCTTGATGATCATAGGCGATGTTACCAAGCCTACGAACAATATTATACCTATGAGTAATGCTCGTGAAGTATATTTAGGCGAAATGGTGCGCAAGTCATAAGCGCCATACGCTTTATTGCGTCCTGCGAAGACTACATCAAGCCATTGCGGTTTAAATATATCTAATTTAGACATTCTTATTTCATTTTTTGGGATAACCCTTTGTTAATAAATTCCCTCACGTTTAAGCAATTCAACCTCCGGAGTACTAATATCGCCAATCATGTATTGTTGTGCATTAACGATTTTCATCTCATCCAGTATATCTACTAAGTTACGGTAGTTCGAATTGTCGCTTGGTCTGATAATAACAATGAGTGGTTTACCCGTTGCGGCTTGCACATCTTTCATCTTCTTGAGCAGGACGGGTCTGATTCCGTTCTTACCATAATCTACTACTGTCGGGCCATCCAGTGGTTTTTCCAATTGTCCCATATAGTATTCGATTTTGTCCTTTGCACCCAATAAGATGGTCATTGATCTATTATCAGCCACTTCCAGATTATCATCTTTGTTTTCCTTATCCTTATCCGGCATAGCCACGTCCATTGCGTGCGGTTTAGCCAAACTGGTCGTTAACATGAAGAAGGTAATCAGAAGGAACGCCAAGTCAACCATGGGTGTTAAATCCACCCGGGGGGTCTGTTTACCACCGGTATTTAATTCTGCCATTTCTTAATATTTTTAATGATTATTTACCGTAATCCTCCGTTCTAAGGTTAGTAACTAAACTAAACTTATTGATCTTCTGTCCCTGGAGAATATCTATCACCTTCTTAATAGCAGGGTATTGTTCTTTAGCGTCTCCTTTGATAGCCACGCGCATTTCCGCATTATTAGTTTCTTTTGTAGCGTAACGGGCAGCTATAATCCATTCATGTAACTCAGAAGGGCTATTCCCTACAGAATCCGTGGGGATACCTGGCTGAAGGCCAGCTCTGTTTCGCTCTGCGTTATCCATTGCAATAATCTGCTTTAGATTTTTGAAAGGAACGCCGAAACCTTCCATCAAAGAAAATCTTTCTTTTTCCTTTTGCGAGAAACCGACGCTATATTTTTCCGACATTCTTTCCAGCATACGCATTCTTATGTTCGGACCGGCAACACCGAAAAACACCTTACCATCTCCTCCTACGGTAATTGTACCCAAATTTGCATCCGGAACCTTGATCTGTACCGTGGATGCAGGGGTATCTACCGGCAAAGGCTCTGGCTGGCGAGCAGTTGCGGTAAGAATAAAGAACGTAAGCAGCAGGAATGACACGTCACACATCGCCGTCATATCAATGGTTGTGCTCGCTCTTTTTACTTTAATCTTTGGCATCTCTTTACGTTTATAAGTAAATAAAAACTAGTTTCTAATATAGTGATGCAAATTCCACAGCCTTTCCATAAAAACTATGGAATTTTTTCACCTTTTTTTATTTATGCTTAGACGCGTAAGTTTGAACGATCGAGAAGCCAGCCTCGTCAATAGAATAGGTCAATTTATCTATTTTAGAAGTAAATACATTGTACATGATTACAGCGATGGTAGAAGTAAAGATACCGGTTGCTGTATTGATAAGCGCCTCAGAGATACCGTTTGCCAACTGCGCTTGGTCAGGAGCACCGCCGGTAGCCAAAGCCGCAAACGCCTTGATCATACCCGTTACTGTTCCTAATAGACCGGTTAATGTACCGATAGATACTAAGGTGGCGATAACGGTTAGGTTTTTCTCTAACATTGGCATTTCCAATGCAGTCGCTTCTTCAATCTCTTTTTGAATTGCCAATACAGAATGTTCAGTATCCAAAGTTGTATCTACAGAAGCTTCTTTGTATTTGTAAAGACCGGATTTGATTACATTAGCTACAGATCCTTGTTGTTTATCACATTCGGCGATGGCTGCATCAATGTTTCCTGCAGAAAGGAATCCTTGCACTTTAGAAACAAAAGTGTCTACATTTCCTTTTCCAGCAGCTCTGCTGATTACGAAGAAACGTTCAAACGAGAAAACAATTACCATTAATAATAAACCTAATAGTACCGGTACGATGTAACCCGCTTTGTAAACCATTGCAAAATAGTCTCCTGGCATCGGTTCGCCATTCTCCGGGTCTCCTCCTTGGAAGTGTGAAGGATCACCCATCACGAATTTCCATACCAATGCGCCTATGACAAGGCAGATAATAATTGCCAGACTTGCAAATACGTTAGAACCTTTTGAGCTGCTCTCTTTTTTAGCCGGGGTTGGTTTTGGTGCGTTTGCCATTTTCTTGATTTTTTAGTTTTTAGTTTTTATGGATTAATTTTTAATTGTACAAAACACTTTGCCGTTTTTTCCAGTCGTCAAAAAGGCAAAAGCAAATTTATAATTTTAGATTTAAAAACAAATTTATGCAATATTAACTTTTAAATATCTCTCCTTCTAACGTGCAACAGCGGCATCAACGCCAAAAAAGAGCTCTATTGTGTCACTGCCCTCATTTTCGAAGACAATATTTTACAATAAAAACTATTTTTTTTTGTAATTGCAAATAAATGACATAAAAAAAACGTCGATTCCGGCATCTATTCGTTAATATTGTGCATTTGAATGTGTCATTATCACACCATCCCAAATCCTGTTAATTTATTCTCTTCCAACTGCCTAAACTAAGTGTAAAAAGAACACTATGCCCCCTCTTTTTTCTCGCCTTAACTCAAATGTAAAATTTAAATAGCGTTTAAGTGTTTTCAGATGCAATTGTAAACGTTGGCAGTAAGGTAATATTGTGCTTTTAGGCAAATTTATTTCCAAAAGCTTATTTGGTCTAGCCTCCTATCAATTTAACTTTATACCCTTCGGTGGTTAGGATCTCAACGATCTTTTTCCTAAAATCGCCTTGAATCATAATTTGTCCTTCTTTGGTGGCGCCCCCAACTCCACACCGCTGTTTTAATTGTTTCCCTAAAGCGGATAAATCTTCTTCCTTTCCCACAAAACCCGTAATAAGCGTTACCGCTTTTCCCGCCCGTTGTTTTTTATCCAGTTGAACACGCAATTGTTGCTTCGCCGCAGGCAAGGTGTCTGTTTCAAAAGATTCTTCTTCCCGATAGCTATAATTCTGATCAGTGGAATAGACAATACCGTCAAACTGTTGTTTTTTCTGCTTAGCCATTATAAAGGTATTTAAAGCCTTTTACTAACATACAACATTTAATGAAGAGGGCAAAACTTCTATTGACAATTTTTTGTCGAGCGTAAACGGTTCCCCATCTAAATGCACCGGCCCCCTTTGTGGGCGTTCAATGGTGATCTGTTTTCCTTTAATAATTTCCACGTAATCCGATTGATGGGCAGTTCGGCTAAACAAATGGTAGATCATTACGGGAAACTGAATTAACGGAAACTGCTTAATGATACAAACGTCAAGTAGGCCGTCGTCAACAGACGCACCCGGGGCAATGTAAGCATTATTTCCATATTGCGGAGAATTAGCTATACTGATCATAAATGCTTCCCGCTGTATTTCATTGCCATCTATACAAATTGTATATTCCTGGGGCCTATATCGACTGATTTCCTTAAGCACGATTTTTAAATAGCCCACGGGGCCGCGGGTCATATTTTCCGCAAAGCGATCGCTGATAAGGGCATCAAAGCCCATCCCCGCAACGTTAAAAAAAGCTTTCCCGTTAACCAGACCGCTATCGATCGTAATGATATGGCCTTTATTGATTTTTGCGATGGCTTGCGATACATCAGAAGAAATTCCCAAATAACGCGCCAAACCATTTCCGGAGCCTTCGGGCACAATTGCTAAAGGCGTAGGGGTATTCAATAGTTCCTTCGCGATCTCGTTGATCGTACCATCTCCTCCCACTGCTACCACTAAATCTACCTGCTCCTGTATCGCTATTTTCGTTAACTCTGACGCATGTTGAGCCCTTTCCGTAATCTTAAAACTCGCTTCGAACAGATCGTCGTTGAGGTATTTTCTCGCTAGCCTTTCAAAGCCCTTCTTGCTCTTCCCTCCGGATATTGGATTGATTAGAAATTGGATTCGTTTTTTTGTCATTTAACAGTCGCGCCTATTCATTTACAAATGTACTAAACCCACTTGAATTTAATACCTACAGCAACGAAAGTATTATGGCACTCCTTTTTTAAGCCAGGGTTACGAATGCATCACAACGTATAATTGAGGTGTAAATACTCATCAATTATTACCCCGAAAAATACTTCTCTGCTCGTTCCTTTTATATTAGCAAAATGAATTGTACTTTTGCACGGTAAAATGTGGAATGATTTGCGTGCCAATCAAATGGCGGGATTGCAACCACAGTAAAAAAGTGCTAATGATTGCCTTTCAAATTGACACTTCATACTTATCAAGCATTTTACAAAATAGATAATATTAGGTAAAAATCTTTGAAACAATAATTTATGCCATACTTATTCACTTCAGAATCCGTTTCCGAAGGACATCCTGATAAAATAGCTGATCAAATTTCAGATGCACTTATTGATAATTTCCTTGCCTGGGATCCCGATGCGCGCGTAGCTATTGAAACATTAGTAACTACCGGACAAGTCGTCCTAGCGGGAGAAGTTAAATCGAACACCTATTTAGATGTTCAAAAGATCACCCGATCGGTTATTGAAAAAATTGGTTAT
Organism: Olivibacter sp. SA151; assembly: GCF_054130995.1. Classification (NCBI taxonomy): domain Bacteria; kingdom Pseudomonadati; phylum Bacteroidota; class Sphingobacteriia; order Sphingobacteriales; family Sphingobacteriaceae; genus Olivibacter; species Olivibacter sp. SA151. Next base: position 5,741,175 of record NZ_CP096391.1, read on the forward strand.
ACCAAATCAGCCTATATGTTCGAGGCCAATTCATGCGGAATTTTGTCTGCCATCCACGAGCAATCGGCTGATATCAACCAGGGCGTCGACCGTAAAGAAAGGCAAGATCAGGGAGCAGGCGATCAAGGCATTATGTTCGGCTACGCCAACAAAGAAACGGAGAACCTGATGCCATTGGCCTTGGATCTTTCGCACAAACTTCTTCTGGAGTTAGCCGCCCTTCGAAGGGAAAATAAAGACATCACCTATTTACGTCCGGACGCGAAAGCACAAGTGACCATTGCTTATAACGATGACCATACCCCATTGCGTATTGATACCATTGTCATCTCTACCCAACATGACGATTTTGATGAAGAGGGCGCCATGCTCGACAAGATTAAACATGATATCATCCATATTTTAATTCCTAGAGTGAAAGCGCAGCTCAAACCTGAGCTTCAGCAATTATTTGATGAACACATTACGTACCACATTAATCCCACGGGTAAATTTGTAATCGGCGGCCCGCATGGAGACACCGGATTAACCGGCAGGAAAATTATCGTAGACACTTATGGGGGTAAAGGTGGACACGGTGGTGGCGCATTTTCAGGTAAAGACCCCTCAAAAGTGGATCGTTCAGCAGCTTATGCTGCCCGACATATTGCGAAGAATCTGGTAGCTGCGGGCATTGCAGACGAGATACTCGTTCAGCTTTCATATGCTATCGGCGTAAAGCACCCAATGGGTATTTATGTAAATACCTATGGCAAAAGCAATGTGGCTTTAACCGATGGACAGATTGCAGAAAAAATAGCTGAGCTTTTTGATTTAACGCCTTATGGAATTGAAACCAGACTAAAATTGCGAAATCCTATTTATTCTGAGACCGCTGCTTACGGCCATATGGGACGCGAATCCGTTATTGTTAATAAAACCTTCGAAAACTCGATGGGTGAAGTAAAGACCGTGGAGGTAGAACTTTTTACTTGGGAAAAACTGGACTATATTGAACCGGTAAGGAAGGCTTTTGGCTTCTAAAGGATTTGAAAATGTTGTTTGAGCCTGGCATACGCCGGGCTTTTTTTATTCAATAGCTTTATAAAAATATTTATTTTTGCTGGCATTGCAAAAGACCTGGTTGAAAATGCAAGGGTAGAACCTTTAATACATGAAATATCATGTCTTATAGGTTACACAAAAACAGATTATTTACATATGAACAAATTTTTTGGATATATCCTGACACCATTCCATTACCTTTACTTCGGCCTTATTCTTGTGATCTTCCACCCTATTCAGTGGATCTGTCTCAAACTAGGCGGGTATGAAGCGCACAAAAGGTCTGTCGATATCCTTAATTGGTTTCTTACAAGCAGCTATTATCTTTTAGGAAATAGCGTACATTTTATCAATAATCAACAACTACCTGTTGCTCAACCCATCATTTTCATTGCAAATCATCAAAGCATGTATGATATCCCGCCGTTGATTTACTTCCTAAGAAAGCATCATGCCAAATTCGTGTCTAAAATTGAGCTGGCAAGCGGTATTCCAAGTATATCGTTCAATCTTAAATATGGTGGTGCAGCCAATATTGATCGAAGTGACCCAAAGCAGTCGATCGCGGAAATATTGAAGTTGGCGAAGAACATGAAAGATAAAAACTGGTCAACGGTTATTTTTCCGGAAGGGACACGATCCAAAACAGGCGTTATGAAACCCTTTGCGGTTGGCGGCATCGCCACCATTCTAAAAAAAGTACCTCATGCAATCATTGTACCCGTAGTCATTAACAACTCTTGGAAAATGGTTCAATATGGTTCTTTTCCGCTTCGTGCTTTCACAGCGATGAGCTGGGAAGTGCTTGCTCCTATCTCTTCGGAAGGACGCACAGCAGAAGACGTAGTAAAAGCGGCAGAAGAAGCGATTCGGGAGAAAGTGGTTCCCTAGTATAAAATACTCATCACCATTATCTCACCTTTCTTCCCTTCCAATAATACTTACCGGTATTACCGGCGATCCCAATGTAAACGATGTAAAAAAGATGCATAACGCTGAGTAAAGGCAAATTGATCAGCAGGGCACTTCGGGAAGCAAATTTTGTAATCGGCATTAAAAATAAAAGCTCTATCCCAATTTTAGCCAACAGAATGATGCCGAACCCTAAAAGCATGGGAGGAAAAAAAACGCCCAGTAAGGCATTCAGTAAAACCGCCAGATTGAATATCCAAATTGCTATTCCTAATAGCACGATGTTTTTATTCTTGTATTTAGTGCTTTTAGAGGCCCAGCGCTTCCGTTGCCGGATAAATTCTTTCAGGTTTTCTTTAGCTTCTGTATAGACAATAGCCTCCTCCGACTTACAAAACCCGATACCGAGGGGATACTTCTGCGCCACTTTATGCAGAAAAAGCTCATCATCTCCACTTGCTAAATCGTCAATTCCGTTAAATCCACCTAATTCATAAAATACGTCTCGCCGATAGGCGAGATTGGCACCATTGCATGTTGATGGCCTACGCAGGCCAATAGAAGCAGCACCCAAACCTATAAGGTATAAAAATTCTAAGGTCTGTAATTTCTCGAAGTAACTCTTCTCTTGGTGATAAACAACGGGAGAAGAAATTAACTTATAGTTCTTCTCTTCATACAGGCTCACAATGGTGCGTAACCAATTTGGGCCCATAACGCAATCGGCATCCGTTGCGACCATTAACTCACCCTTTGCACTAGCAATTCCCTCACTGATGGCTTTCTTTTTATACGAATTTAGTTTTTCATGCTCATTCAACTCAATCAATTTAACCCCCCGATCACTGTACGATGCAATAATTTCAGCTGTTCTATCCGTCGAATGATCATTTATAATAATCAATTCCATTAACTCACTCGGATAATGTTGCTTCAAGATGCACTCTATTGTTTTTGCAATATTACCTTCTTCATTGCGAGCTGCGATGAGCACGCTGACCGATGTTTTAAAAGTGTGCGTGTTCTTAGCTACATGATCCGGCAGCTGCTTCCACCCTCTTAGGAGCGTAAACACCATATATCCGTAATATAAACACAGTATCGTAGTGATCCCACTAATGATTTGAATTGCCAAAGAAATTAATTTTAAAAACAAATACCGAACCTATGATGGCCGGAATAATCAGATTAATAAACCAAATGGATGCCGCAGAGGCCATAACCGCCAACTCTTGCGTTGTTATAAAAGCAAAAAGATATCCCGCCGTTAAGCTTCTTACACCCACATCCAACAAATCTAATGAAGGCATTGCAGATTGAATAAAAAACAATAAAAAAACCATCAAAACCATTGGCCCTGAGGGTATCGAAGGGATAAGTATGTGCATTACCAACATATATTGAGACGTAAACACGGCATATCGGAATAACGACATGGAAAAAACATACCATAACTGTTTTGTATCATATCGTTCTAATAGGAAAAAGAAGCGTTGCACTTTAGTGAGCCATTTGATCCTCCGGATGAAACGATTAAGCCATTTGATTCTAAAGTATAAAAGCAACATGAGGAGAATAAAGCCTAGGGCCAACAAGCAGAGTGCGAGATATAACCAAAACGAAGGGTACTTGTAGTTGCCAATAAACCATACCAACGCAATGGCTCCCATCATGTTGGTAATGACTAACTGAGCGAAAGCTCCGACGGCCATAGCCAGTACACCGAACATGCGTTTACGAGGGTTTAAAAACAATACCCGTCCACCATATTCGCCTATCCTATTAGGCGTAAAAATAGCCCAGCTTAACCCGCAAAAAACCGATTCAAACGCTTTTACGAAGGAAATTTTTTGAATGGGACGACAAAGGTATTGCCATTTAATGCATTCTAAACACCAGTTTATAAGCATTAAAGTGAAAAGCGAAAAAATGGTTAAGCTTAGTAACTCTGTATCCAACCGTCCGATTAAGCGTTTAAACTCATATAGGTTTTTATTGTCACTTAATTTCCTATGTATGAACCATATCGTCAGTAAGAGTACGGTAATTTTAATACTTACACTTATTATTTTTTTTCCCCTCGTGCTCAATGGTGTTTTTTTTGCAATGTTAAGAAAACTTAAATAAATTATAACATAGCAAGGCCGAAAGAACATTCTTAACCCTGTTTATGCTAATAAAATCGTAATATTGTGACATGTTGCAAAGCGATTTAAAAGAGCGGGTTATCTTGGGGATCGATCCCGGAACCAAAGTGATGGGCTACGGTTTAATTCAGGAAAAGGGGAAACAACTGAGCTTAATAAGCTTAGGAATCATTAAACTGGATCATTTGGAAAATCAGGCGCTTAAGTTGCAACGTATATTTGAGAAGACCACCTCACTAATCGATCAGTACCATCCTGATTGCATGGCTTTAGAAGATCCATTTTATGGCAAAAACATCCAAGTCATTCTGAAGTTAGGGCGAGCTCAGGGAGTAGCCATGGCAGCCGCTTTAGCCAAAAAAATTGAAATAGCGGAATACGCGCCCAGGAAAATAAAGCAATCCGTAACAGGTAACGGCAGTGCATCGAAAGAACAAGTTGCCTCCATGTTAAAGAATTTATTAAACTTCAAGGAGAGCCCACAATTTCTTGATGCAACAGACGGGCTCGCAGTGGCGGTATGCCATGCATTTCAAGGACGCGGCACAAGTAGTGGTAAGAAGAGCTATACTGGCTGGGAATCTTTTATAAAAGAAAATTCCCATCGATTAAAATAAGAAAGACCGATCTATACCTCATTGCGGCACGAAAACACTACGAATTACTCGTTAATCTCGCCAGCTCTTGTCTGATACGTTCAGCATGTTCGCTAAGTTGCTCACTGCTAAGCTTCAGTTTTTCTTTCGAGAAGTTGATATCACCTACATGATTGATAGGTACTAAATGGATATGCGCATGCGGCACTTCCAGTCCAATCACAGCAACGCCCACCTTTTCGCATGGAAAAGCTATTTTGATAGCTGATGCAACAATTTTGGCAAACATCCAGATGCCAATGTACTCATCATCTTCCATATCAAAGATATAATCCGTTTCTTTTTTGGGAATCACGAGTACATGTCCTTCCGCTAAGGGATTGATGTCTAAGAAAGCCAAGAAATCATTTGACTCAGCCACTTTATGCGCTGGAATTTCACCTGATACAATTTTTGAAAATAAAGAAGACATAATACAAGGAAGTAAAAATTAAAAATTAAAAAAGCATAAATCTAACAACTTAACCCACCGTTAGCGTCATGTAAGCGGTTATGGCAGCAACCGCACATAACCGCTATACAAGCTATCGTGAGATCTCCAATATTTCCAGTTCGATTTTCCCTGCAGGTACTTCTATTTCAGCTTTATCACCTACGGATTTACCTAACAGGCCTTGCGCTATCGGTGATTTTACCGATATTTTACCGGATTTAAGATCTGCCTCTGTTTCGGAAACCAATTGATAGGTCATGATCGCTCCATTCTTTGTGTTTTTTAATTTTACAATGGATAGAGCCAACACTTTGGTTACGTCTAATTTAGACTCATCGATCAATCTCGCATTTGCTAAAACCTCCTCCAACTTTGCGATCTTTGCTTCGTGAAGGCCTTGCGCCTCTTTGGCTGCGTCGTATTCCGCATTCTCGGACAAGTCACCCTTGTCCCTTGCTTCAGCAATAGCTCTTGCTATGGCGGCCCTTCCTTCCGTCTTCAGATACTGAAGTTCCTCCTTCAACTTTTCCAATCCTTCTTTGCTATAATATGTTACGTCTGCCATAAAAATAATACTTTAAGGTTCCATTATAAAAAACAAGCAAGACCACGCCTTATTACCAAGCGTGGTCTTGCTGAGTTAACAACGAAGTTAACTCCTTTTTCTTAAAAAAACAAATCCACTAATGTGTTTAACAGATATTAACAACTAGGTTCTATCTGCAACAAATTTATACCCCATTCCCCGTACTGTTTGTAAATGATACGGCTTATCGGGATTAATTTCAATCTTCTTCCGCAAGCGCACGATATGCATATCGAGGGTGCGGGTATTCACATTGGAACTGTATCCCCAAACCACTTGCATAAGTTCGTCTCTACTGATAACCCTATTCACATTCTGCAAGAAATAAAGTAGAATCCGATTTTCAAGAATAGTCAGCTCTATTTTTTTCCCATCTCTGATTAACGAATGCGTGTTTGGATGGTGTTCCGTGTTACCAAAGTATAAAGTGTCATTTGCGTTGTTAACAAAAAACTTCACTTTATTTTCGATCATTGCTACTAAAACATCCATATTGAAGGGTTTAGTTATATAATCCGAAACACCGAAGCTATATGCGTCTATCTTATCCACGTCCTGCGACTTGGCGGTCATCATAATAACCAGATTATTAAAACCTGCTTTGCGCAAATTTGCACAGACCTCTGACCCTTGCTTTCCGGGTAACATCCAGTCTAACAATACAATATCCGGCTTTTCAGTTAATATTAACGTCTCCGCATCCTTCCCATTCGAGGCCTGTATCACTTGGTAATGTTCCGATTCTAATCGATGAACAACCAAAAATCGAAGGTTTTCATCATCTTCTATTACAGCAATTTTAGTGTTTTTTTGCATAGTTTTACTTCTGTGCTGTTCGTCTAATTAATGTACATATGGCAGTGTTACTAGAAAAGTTGACCCTTTTCCCAAGGTGCTCTTTACTTGGATATCGCCGTCCATAAAATTCAACAATTCTTTACAAAATGCCAAACCTAAACCTACACTGCCTTGTTGGTTATACTGACTTTTTACTCTATAAAATTTTTTAAATATATTTATAAGTTCGCTCCTTGGAATTCCTATTCCCTTATCGACAAACTTAAACATTATTTGCTTTTTTTGCTTAAAAATAGTGATTTTTAACGATTTACTGCCTTCCTCGGAATACTTATAAGCGTTATCTATTAAATTTTGGAACACACTACCGAGTAAGACCTGGTCTGTATGCAAGGTTGACACATCTTTAAGCTCATATTGCAAATCAAAACCGGGGTATTTTAGTTGATACCGATTTACAATTTTTTCGCAAAAGTCTTTTAAATTAACCTTTTCATATTTCAATTTAATGGACTTATTCTCAATTTGTGTAAAAGATAATAAGGTATTCAATAGATTATTAAGCTTATCTGCCTCCTCATCCAGTATCTTACCGTATAGCTTTCTGGCGTCCTCTTTTAACTCTTTGGCACTTTGAATATTATTGCCCGCAATTTTAATAACACTTACAGGCGTTTTAAATTCATGGGTAAGGTTATTGACAAAATCATATTGCAGCTTAAACATCTTATTGTTAAAACTAATATTTCGATAGATCAGGTACCCAATTACAAACAGTACCAAGTAGCCTAAGGAAATCATTAGCGCTAGTGGCATAAATCGTCTATTAACCTCCTTTATCAAGAAATTTCTATTAGCGCTAAAGTATATTTTATACGAAGCAAGCGCACCGGGTAAGGGACTCTCCGTAGTCAGCAAGTCGGGATCGGTATCAAGCGTTGCATAGAACAGTGGTTTTATTTCGATCTTTTCATAAAGTTCCGGATGATTATTCACTAATTTTAGGTCCTGCGGATCTATATAATAGCTCAAGATATCCTGTTCATAAATCGAGTTATTATCAATCTCGCTTTCTACGAATTGCTTGTATGCTTTGATGTCCTCTTTCCGAGGAATATTCATGTACGTTATTTTCTCAGGAATAACAGCATAAAAGAACTTATTTATCTCATCGTTATTAACACTCCGTGAAGTATCAGCGATATCAATGAAGCTGGCAAGCCTTGCGGCCATACTATTAAAATCATCGGCAATACGAATATCGAATTTTTCACCGGAGTTAGCTCGATAAATTACCTGGCTCTTCGGACAATCTCTTCTAAATTGATACACGGCACGGGGCGTTATCCCTAATCCCGTAGGTGTGTGGCTTACATAAGCATCAAAGAATAAAATGCGCTTTACAAAAGCATACTTTTTTAACACGGAGTCTGCATAAATGAAGGCAGAATTGGAATCGAGATATCCCTGATAAAAGGATACTTCCGGTATTTTATTAAAAAAAAGGTCGTTATAAGACTCTATATTCTTATCTAAAACATCGATTTTTTTTCCGACAAATTCATTTTCAACAAGCTTCCGCGCATATTTCTTTGCAAAGCCCAAGGCTATAATAAATAATAGTGATGCCAGGACAGCAAATGTGATAATAAGCCAGTAATTTTTTCGATAATGGTTATGATTTGGCATATATGATACCGATAAACCGATTAATTAGCGCCCAAATTGTTGGCAAAAAACACTTCAAGTTGCTGATAAAACGCCAAGCGAGCCTGTTCATCTTTAAAGTAATGTCCCTCTTTCTCTTTCAAAAAATAAGTTATATTAATGTTTTTGCCCTTCAGGTCTCGTACCATTTGATTGGTCTCGTTTACATTGCCGCGTTCGTCCTTACCGCCTTGTGCAATAAAAATAGGCCCCTTTATCTTATCCGTATGAAAGACAGGTGATACTGCGCGAAAATAGTCTGCCTGTTTTTCGGGATTACCAATGATTTCATAATACATCTGCAAATAAGGTTTATAATAAGGAGGAATTTCTTTTAAATAAGTAAACAAATTGGTTATTCCCGAATACGATGCGGCACATTTATACAAATCGTTATGAAAACAGGCACCGTATAGCGCGCAAAATCCGCCGAAACTATATCCAAAAATGCCAATTCGTTTAGGATCCGCGACCTTCTTATCGATCAGATATCTTACGCCATCAGCAATATCTTCCTGTATCTTTCCGCCCCACTCACCGAAACCGGCTGACCAAAACTCTTTTCCGTAGCCCGTTGAGCCCCTATAGTTTGGTTGAAAAACAGCATATCCACGATTAGCAAGAAACTGAACTTCGCTATTATATTCCCATACATTTCTTGCAGAAGGACCATTATGAGGTATAACAATAAGCGGTAAATTTTGCTTTTTTAGCTGATTTGGCAATGTTAAATATCCACTAATCGTCATACCATCTCGCGCGTCGTAACGAATAGAGTCCATCTTACATAATGCTGTTCCGTTCAAAGCGGGGTTAACATCGGCTAATTTCGTTAAATGATCGTCTTGGATGCTATATAGGTAAATTGCCCCCGGATCGTCATCAGCGTAAGTACGAATAATGAACCTCGTTTCAGTGTCGTTCTTATCGATCACCCGCATCCAGTATCCGTTTAGTCTTCGCGTTAGATCTTCATGAACCTCTTTAATCTTCTTATTAAAATAATGTCTTTCGGGTTTCCAAGTATCGTATTCCGCATAAGCAAGCCCTTTCGCAACGGTCGAAAAACGGATATTGTCGATGTCGACTTCCGGATGTACATAAATGGTCTTAATTTCTTCTCCTTTCTCCAAGTCGATGATGACCAAGGCTTGCTTATCTCTGTTGATATTCGACAAGGCATATATGTGATTTGCTTTCCCCTCAATAAATCGCAGAGGCTTCACCGTTGTTTTGAAATTATTCTCGAAGACATGCTTAAATTCGCTCGTCTCATTATCCCGATAAAGTAATGTCTCATTTACGCCGTCGCTCGCTACCGCCAAACGCACTTTTCCATCCAGATCTGCGAACCAATTACTGATATTACCCGGATTCTTTGCCACCATCTTTAAATGACAATTATGAAGATTTAACCGATATACGTCAAAAGCAGAAGAATCACGTTTATTTAGCGAAATCAACAACTCATCATTATTCACCTGCTGGCTTACCCACCGAAATCGCATTGGCTCGGGGGTAATGAGGTTACGGACGGACAAAGAGGTTCTATTGACAGCATATATATTCAGATTATCATCCTTCGACCGCTCTTTCCAAAACACCAGTTCGTCGTCATCTGCCCAAAAATAGTTTGCTATATTCTTATCCGTTTCTGTTGTGATCCTTTTGGTTTCTGTGTTATTCCAAGTCGTTAGATAGATATTTTGAATCCCCTTGTATGACTGCAAAAAGGCAATATACTTTCCGCTGGGAGAAATCTGAAAGTTTCCTTTCGGCGATTTCATAAAAAAACTTTCCACCGGTATTTCTTCCCTTTTTGCGAAATTCGAGCAAGCGGAAAGGCTTAAAAGAAAAAATACGACGATGATAGGAGTAAAAATCCGCATGTATACCCACCTCTTTTTTGTACCCAATTTGTTGATTTCTTTCAGACATACAGCCAGGTTTGTATGCCCTTATATTTATGGTTAAGTTAGCAAAAGAAGCTTTTTTTTTCAAACCTCACTCGTAACATTTAAAGTACACTTCTTTTGGCTCCGGTATACCTGCCTTTAATATTCAATAAGCATTTATAATAAAACACCTTTTTCTCGGTCATCTTCTATTAATATTGCTCTTTTGCTTAATTCAAACCGATACAGAATCGATTAAGAAGACATGCGATTGCGCTGATTTAGCGTGGCAAGTACTATTAATGCCAGAGGATTGCTATCTTAGCCGAATGATTTTATTTAATATTACACATATTATTTCTGATCAAAAAGTTTTAGCGTACACCGAATGGCTTAAAACAGAATATATCCCCTTGGTGAAAGCTCATTCTTTATTTGAGGAAATAAGACTTTTAAAAATATTAGACTCTCCCAATGAGGGGCACTCGTTCAGCCTTCAATTGCTAGCAAATAATAGAGAGGACATACTAAAGTTCAAAGAATCACTGTTTACTATTTTACAACAGAAGATGCAGGGAGATTTTTATGGACATCTCTTCTTATTCGATACCCTTATGGAGTACATCGATTAAGAACATAACAAAAACGATATAAGCTACACACTAATAAAATATGAATTTTGTAAAAACACCGATCGAAGGAGTCGTTATTATTGAACCAAAAATATGGGAAGATAACCGAGGACAATTTTTTGAAACTTATAACGAAGCATTATTTAGGGAAAATGGCATTGACGAAAAATTCGTCCAAGATAATCAGTCGGTTTCCTGTAAAGGCGCGCTTCGTGGTTTACATGCACAAGCAGGTCCTCATGCCCAGGGAAAACTTGTCCGAGTAATTAAGGGAAGTGTGATCGATGTCGCTGTGGATATTAGAAAAAACTCACCCACCTTTGGCCAAACCTTCCACATTGAACTTAGTGAGGCAAATGCCAAAATGCTATGGATACCTGTAGGCTTTTTACATGGTTTTGTTGCTCTGGAAGAGAACACTATTTTCTGTTACAAAGTAACCGGTAAATATGATAAGGCAAATGAAATCGGCGTTCGTTACAATGATCCTACCTTTAACATCCAATGGCCTTTACCACAAGAGGAGCTGATTTTATCAGACAAGGATCTTCAGTTACCGCTGCTTGCCGATATCAATAATCCTTTTTAGTTCGTAGTTGAATAGTTGAGTGGTTAAGTTGTTAAATAGCACTCGACCATTCAACCACTCAACTATCCCGCTATTCAACTACCTACTATTTTATCAATTCATAAAGCTCATCCAGCTTTGGAGAAAGAACAATTTCTATTCTTCTGTTAGCACTCCTAGCCTCGGGTGTGTCTGCGGTATCTACAGGGGTAAACTCGCCCTTTCCCGTTGCTATTAGCCTCTTTGGATCGATTCCCTCTTCCTCTGTTAGATACCTGACAACCGAAGTTGACCTCAAAACGCTGAGATCCCAATTATCCTTAATTTGTCCCAAGCTTCTCACCTTCTGATTATCTGTATGACCTTCAACGGCCATATTGATTTCGGGCTGCGTATTCAAAACTTTGGCTAACTCGGCCAAAGCTTGTTTCCCACGCTGATCAATTATGATACTTCCCGAAGAAAAGAGTAATTTATCAGCAAGTAGGACATATACTTTACCCTCCCGCATATCAACGGTCAACCCGCTTTCCTTAAATCCCAACAGCGCACGTTGCAACTTATCTTTTAATTGATTACCTGCTTCCTCTCGTTTCCGCAGTACATCTTCTACCTCTTTCAGGCGTTCCTCGCGTTCAGCTAAATTTGCGGCCAGTTTTTTCGCCTCACTTGAGCTTGAGCTCAAATTCTCTTCCAATGAAGCAAGCCTTCTTCCCAATGATGCTGTGTCGGCCCTTAGCTTCGCCAGTTCATCTTCTAAGTTATCATTTTTGATTTGAGCTGTCCGCCAACCTTGATTTAATGAATCCTGTACATTTAGCATAGCTTGGTAGGCTTTGGGGGACATCACTTTGCAACTACTTATAAGTAAAGCAATAAATAGAAACAAGCAAAAACCCTTATTAAAAAGTATCATAGCGTTTAAATAAAAGAAAAACTGATCTCAATCATCCAACTGATATTTTGGATTGTATTTAATCTTGGGCGTCAGAAAATACAGCAAAATCAGTCGCGAATATCGATAATTAAAAGGGGCCAAAAGCAATACTGCTATAAACAACACAATCGAATAGAGCCAAGGAGACTCACTTCCTGTAATTAAGTAGGTTGTCAAGCCGATGGTGATTACTTCCAAAACTGCCATGGCATAACTCACATACATAGCAGCATAAAAGTAGCCGGGTTCAATTTCAAATTCCAAGCCGCAGTATGGACAAATATCATTAGTTCGTTGTTTACGAAAGCCATATGTACCACCAATGAACATTTTTCCCGTTCTGCATTGAGGGCATCGGGCTTCTATTAACGCACGTATCTTGCTCCTACCCGCCATGCCTCCATGAAAACTAGTTGAGATTGATCGGGTCGTGTTTGAAATTAACATCAACCTGCTTCCTTCGATATTTTTTATACCACATATATCCTACGGCGCCTACCGCCAAATAAGGCATAGCTAATAAAAACAATATCCCTTTGTTTAAGCCTTTGCCTTGACTGTTGCCATCTTTCACCGATTGCTCAGCATTTAAAGTACACATCGCGCATTGTGCATACACCGGTTTGACATAGCTGACAGCAGCAATTGTCAAAAAAAACAGCAATCCAGCTATTCTGAGAATCTTTTTCATTTGCTTATTTTTAAATGATAAAGCTAATCTGTTTAGTATAGCGCAACTTTTTATTGATCCTTATTATAGAAAACGAAATTACGCAATAAAAATTACTTACAGGAAGCTAGTTTATCGACTAATTGTAGTAGGGAGCCATCATTAAGTACACGATTACGCCTGTAATGGTGACGTATAACCAAATAGGAAAACTCCAACGTACTAATTTACGATGCTTTTCAACTTGCATCTTCATCCCTCTGTAAAAACTGAACAGAACCAGGGGCAGTACAATGGCCGAGAGCACAATATGCGTTATCAATATAAAGAAATAAATGGGACGAATAATTCCTTGCCCCCCAAACTTTGCCTCATTACCGGTGGAGTGATAGATTATATAAAGCACCAGGAAAAGCGAAGAAAGTATAAAGGTAATGATATTCAGCCTTTTGTGCATTGTAATATTTCCTTTCCGAATATAAAAGAAAGAGATGATGAGCAAGACGGTGCAAGTTCCATTAATCATGGCATTCGCCTTAGGCAAATAGAAAACCCAATCCGGTATAACTTTCCAGGCGATCAGTCCACTTTGCAATAGTGCAACCACGACAAAAACAAAAACCGATACGCCCCAAACCAATCTAAAGATAGCCTTATCACTCATTATTGTCTTATGCTTATATTTCTAAATTCTTCCGTTAATAACAACTTAATTTCGTCAATCAGTTTATCAACATCCGTTTTAACCAAGGCGTCGTAGTACCCTCTTATTCTTCGTTTTGAATCCAATAGAACGATTGATGAACTATGCGTAACAGGGGTATGCGCTTTTGGGTCATAAACAACATCTAACAGCAAGCCATCTTTGGCCAACGTTATAACTTCTTCGTAGTTCGCCGGTGATAGCATATACCAATTTCTAAACTTACCCCACCCTTCCTTATATTGTTTCAAAACGGAGGGTGTGTCACTATAAGGATCAATGCTAACCGAATAAAGCTCAACCATGGCGTTTTTTTCGAAACGTTTGGCAATCTGTTGCATCACTTGGTTAATAGGCTTCGCTAGCTTCTCGTTCTTTGTAAAGAAGAAATTAATAACTGCCACACTGCTATCCGGTTTAAAGGTTACCGTAGAGCTATCGCTGTTTAACATGCTGAAAGGTTGCACGGCATGATAAAGTGTATCGGGAATCTGTTTACCGCGCTTGGTATGAAAAGTTCCCGTTAATTTCTTTTCGCCATAAAAGGGTAACGATTTATAACGATTCTCGCCCTTTTCCTGAAGTAGATAATAACAAAATCCCGGTAAAGCCAATATGGTTACCAGGATTGCAATCTTCTTTATTGAAAAGGACTTTGTTTGATCTTTCATTCTGCGTAATATACCACTCTAATCAATCTATCGAGAAAGACGCTACAAAGAAAATACTATCCGAATACATGATTCAAATGTATACTCAGATAGGATCCTTCCGTTAATAGCAGAATAATGAAATATATAATAAAGACAAACACAATGAGTGTCGACACTATAAATCCCATTTTCTCAAACTTTAAGTGCATAAAATAGGCCACAATATAATAAGCCTTCACCAGTGTAAGCACTATATAGATGAAATTAACTAAAGGTCCTTTTTCAAGAGGCCCATGATAAACTAATGCCAATGCAATGAAAAACTCTAGGCAGGTAATCGCTAATAAATAAAAGAAAACCTTCCAGATCAACTTTTTAGACATATCAGCATGATGCTCTTCATGTGTATGTTCCATATGTGAATTATGTTCGCTCATTTGTATATCGTAAGGAATGAAAAATTAAACCAAGTAAAAGAAAGTGAATACAAACACCCAAACCAAGTCAACGAAGTGCCAGTACAACCCTACTTTCTCGATCATCAAATAGGTTCCTCTTTTTTCAAATACATTTGCCATCGTCATAAAGAGAATGATGATATTGATGATTACACCGGTGGTTACGTGAAACCCATGGAAGCCTGTAATGGTAAAAAATAGATTAGCGAATTGTTGGGCTCCTAATTTATCAATACCTTCATAATGCGTAGGTATACTGCCCCACCAATATCCTTCGTGATGCAAATGCGACCATTCTAAAGCCTGACAGCCTAAAAACATCAAACCGCCGATAATGGTAGCAATCATCCATCCTACTACTTCTTTTTTAGCATTGCGATGTCCTGCTTCTACTGCTAACACCATGGTAACCGAGCTCATGATCAGTATAAAAGTCATGATCCCCACAAAGACCAACGGATAACCATGATCGGCAATTCCGGGAATGGATTGAAAAACATCATCCGGATTAGGCCAGGTTACCTGGGCAAAACGCTGTGCACCATAATAAATCAAAAAGGCGGAGAAAGTAAAGGCATCTGATACCAGGAAAAACCACATCATAATTTTGCCATACTCCATGGCAAAAGGAGATCTACCACCATTCCATGGTCCAGATTTCACTTGATCTAATTGCGATACAGTAGTACTCATTTAATTAGTTTTATTGATTCAAAAGTAAGAAAACATATATATATATCCATAGAATATCCAGAAAATGCCAGAAAATAGTGGCAAGTTCCATTCTAAAACGATTTTTAATTAAAGGGTTCCCATTATTAGCTTTAAAAAAAGCATTTAACAGTACAATGATACCAGCCAAGATATGCGCTTGGTGCGCCCATACAAAGACGTAGATGAAAGACTGGGATGCATTATTATTAATGAACATTACGCCATTTCTAGCCAGCTCCATCCAGGCACTATATTGCAGGAAGAAAAACAAGCAGCCTAGCAGAATGGTCAGCCCTAACCATAAACGTTGTTTTACGACATTGCCGATTTTAGTCGATCCATAAGCTAAATGCATACAAAAACTGCTTAGCACAATACTGATCGTACTGTAAATAAAAGTATTAGGTAATAACGTTTTTAAGCCCTTATCTTCCCCTCCCGCCGAATAAACAATAAAACCACTGGACCAAGCGGCGAAGAGCATGAATGATACCACTAAAAAAACGTATAAAGAGAATTTCTTCGCCTTTAAAGACGTTAGATAATTATTATTATCCGTTTGTTGAACCATTATCATATCTTAATAAAATCAAACAACAACACTAATTGCATTAACGGTAATATGAAAAAAGATGTAAACATTACTTTCCTTGCCGAAGCCAAGTCCCTTTTCAAAAATAGCTGCAATGCAAAATAAGCAAATACTAACCCCGCCAAAAGCGACACAACTGCGAGCGTATATCCTGCAAAACCATACCAAGTAGGTAACAAAGAGACAGGTATGAGTAGTGCTGCAGATAAAAAGACCATAAAGGCACTTATCGTATCCTTCCTCGTGGTGGGTAGCAACCTAAATCCTGCTCGCTTATAATCTTCATCAAGTACCCAAGCGATACTCCAAAAATGGGGAAACTGCCAAACGAATTGAATTCCAAATAAAATTAGTGGTATCTCGTCAATGAACGGTTCCTTAAAAGCTGCAAAATACCCAATAAGCGGCGGCAAGGCTCCCGGAAATGCACCAACAAAAACGGCAATGGGCGACTTCTGCTTTAAGGGCGTATAAAAGAACGCATACATCAAAATTGAAAATACCGACAGTACTCCTGTAAGGAAATTTAATCGAACCAATAAAAGTGTGCCGATTAAACCCATCAACAAACTTAAAACCAGTGCTTGTCCCGACGTCATTCTGCCCGATGGTAAAGGTCTATCCGCTGTCCGCTTCATTAATTTGTCGAGATCGCGTTCAATAATCTCATTAAAACCGTTAGCAGAACCCGTCACCAGTAATCCGCCTATCGTTAGAATAGCCCAATTTAACCAATTGATATCTCCTTGTGCCCTACTCCCGACAAGAAAAGCAATTGATGCAGAAAATACGACTGTAAAAGAAAGTCGAACTTTTATTAACTGCTTTAAATCACTTATAAAATCCTTCACTTTAATCAATTTACTGACCTATGTATTCGCTCGTCTTTCCCAGTAAGAGCATGAGGTAATATTGAGCTCCAAACAACAAGCTAGCCAACACCAAGTGTGTGGTTTGAGCATAAGCCGGAACTCCCAAATACGAAAGAATAAAGCCTGTGGCGAGCTGCAAAATAACGAGTAGAACGATCAGATTAACAATTCCGCTCTGTACACTTTTATGCGCGTATCTCGTTCGAACCAAAAAGAATAATAATAGGCACAGAACAAAGACTCCTATAGCTATATCACGATGGTAGTTAAAGTAGTTACTTAGCTTCGATACCCATTCAGCGCGATTGTCAGATGACGAAGCAATGAAATCGATCTCTTCCCGCACCGTTGTCCCCAGTATTACCTGCACAACAATAAGCACCAAAACCACTAGAGCAAGCAATTTTGCTGATTTATTCCCTCTGTTGATCAACAGGCTACTGTCTCTTAACACTTTAGCTTGGAAATAGGTGTAAATACTAATTGCCAATATAACCAATGCCAACAACATATGCACGGTAATTACCCATGCCAATAAATTGGTGGAAACAACAATGGAACCAAGCCAAGCCTGTAGAAATACAACAAATAAATTGAGTACGCTGAAATAGAAAATACGCTTTTTACTTTTCAGGAACGCAGTGGAAAAAACAGCACACAATAAAAGGAAAAACCCTGTAACTGCACCAACTAACCTATTGATATACTCCGTCCATGTTTTAGCCGCATTAAACTCCTCATGTTGAAGAATGCTCTTATCATTTCTCAACTCCTCAGCTAACTCGGCGAATCCGAATAGATCCAATGTCTTTGCAAAGCGTTCGTTCTTTCTTGCCCGATTGTCAATGTACTTTTGCTCGTACCCTTCAGGTAACTGAGACTCGTTTGTTGGCGGTACGTACTGGTCAAAACACTTTGGCCAATCCGGACAGCCCATTCCCGAACCGGTACTTCTCACCACTCCACCGGCCAGGATAAGCAAAAAGAGCGCTAGAATAGTAATTTTATTTACTACTACAAATCTCCTCTCGCCAGGTAAATAGACACTCATTTAGCACAAAATGGGGCACCCGATTAGCTTATAAGCTTAGGCAGATACCCCAAGTTCTTTATTCAAAACTATTAATGATGTAATTCTCTTTCGACACCATGCTCCTTATCCCACTCGCGTTGAATTTGCTCAGCAACAGCATCCCCTTCAAAATCGTGTGGCAAGTTAGAACTCATCGTTTCTGAGAAAGGAACCGTTTGTGGAATAAAATCATCATCATGTCCCGGTTTACTATAATCGTAAGGCCAACGATAAACTGTTGGGATCTCGCCCGGCCAGTTTCCGTGTAAATGCTCTACCGGTGTTGTCCACTCCAGGGTATTAGATTTCCATGGGTTCTGTGTTGCCTTCTTACCAAACCAAATTGAATAGAAGAAGTTAAACAAGAATGCTACTTGTCCAAACCCAGCGATAATAGCCGCCCATGTTACAAAGACGTTGACCGTCAACCATTCTTGCATGAATGGGAAATTAGTGAACGAATAATAACGGCGGGGAACACCATCTATTCCCATAAAGTGCATCGGGAAAAATACCAAATATGCCCCAATAAACGTCATCCAGAAATGGAGATAACCCAATTTATCGTTCATCATTCGTCCAAACATCTTTGGATACCAATGGTAAACACCACAAAGCATTCCACAAATAGATGCAGAACCCATTACCAAGTGGAAATGCGCGACAACAAAATAGGTATCGTGTAAGTTAATATCTAAGGCGGAGTTACCCAAAAAGATACCAGTCAATCCACCTGATATAAAGAATGAAACCAAACCAATAGCAAATAACATCGCTGGTGTAAATTTGATATTTCCTCTCCATAAGGTCGCTAGGTAGTTAAACGTTTTTACCGCTGATGGTACCGCGATGATTAAGGTAGTAATCATAAATACACCACCTAAGAACGGATTCATTCCGGTAACGAACATATGGTGACCCCATACAATAAATGACAGTACGGTAATACCAATCAGTGAATATACCATCGCATGGTAACCAAATATCGGCTTACGTGAGTTAGTCGCAATTACTTCCGACGTTAAGCCTAAAGCAGGCATTAATACGATATATACCTCAGGGTGGCCTAAGAACCAGAAAAGGTGTTGGAATAAAATAGGACTACCACCCTCATTTGGTAAGATCTGTCCACCTATAATGATATCCGATAAATAGAAACTGGTACCCATACTTCTATCGAAGATCAATAAAACCACGGCTGAAACCAAAACAGGGAACGATAACAAACCAACAATGGCCGTCAAAAACACCGCCCAGATAGTCAAAGGCATTCTCCAAAGGCTCATTCCTTTCGTGCGCATATTCAATACGGTACTGATGTAGTTAATACCCCCCATTACCTGTGAAGCAATAAACAGCACCATACTTGCCAACCAAAGTGTCATCCCTGTTCCTGATCCCGGAATAGCCTGTGGCAAAGCCGATAAAGGAGGATAGATGGTCCATCCGGCACTTGCAGGTCCACTTTCAACAAAGAAGGAGGAAATCATCACTACGCAAGCCGAAAAGAAAAACCAATAGGATAACATATTCATAAACGGCGATGCCATATCCCGCGCTCCCAGCTGCAATGGAATCAGTAAGTTACTAAAAGTACCACTCAAACCAGCAGTTAACACGAAGAAGACCATGATCGTTCCGTGGATAGTGACCAAAGAAAGGAAAAAATCGGGCCTTATCCTACCGCCCTCTGCCCACTTGCCTAGGAAAACTTCCAATATGGGGAAATCCTTTTCAGGCCAGGCTAACTGAATTCTAAATAAGATGGATAAAAACATAGCAAAAAAAGCCATGATGATACCCGTAATTAAAAACTGCTTAGCAATCATCTTATGATCCTGACTAAAAATATATTTCGTCAGAAACGTTTCATGATGATGCCCGTGAGCATCATGGCCATGATCGCCTGCATGTGGAATTGCTATACTTGACATAAGCTCTTATCCTCTATATATTAATAATTTAACGCCAATTGTTTATTATCCTTCGCCTGCCCCTCTTGATTTGCTGTTTGCGAAGCTTTGAATTCTTTCTTCACGTCATCGCTGAAGAAATAAGTTTGCGATGCCAACCACTCTTTGTATTCCGCTTCGGATACGATACGTACCGTCTTCTGCATATTGTAGTGTCCTTGTCCACAGATCTTAGCACAAAGCATTACATAATCAAATTCAGGATTGTTCAACTTTTCGCGCATCTCCTCCGTTGTGAAACGTGGAGTCATTTGGAAATGCGTAGCCATACCCGGTACTGCGTTCATTTGAACTCTGAAATCCGGCATATAGAAACTATGTAGGATGTCTTTAGAGTTTATGGTAAATCTAACAGGTTTACCTACCGGCAATACTATTTCAGATCCCATTATATCATCCCAGGCATTTTTATCATTATAGTCGATCCCCAAGCCGTTCAAAGGGGTTGTCAACTTAATACTTCTTTTACCAATTTTATTATCTCTTCCACCATAACGAACCGTCCAAGCGAATTGCTCGCCCGTAATTTCCACTTGCAGCGCATTTTTAGCTACATCATCCGGTACATTCGTTATACTTCTCCAGGTAAAAAACCCGAACAATACAAGAATTGTCAATACAATGGCCGGAACAATGGTCCATATTTTTTCTATCAGGTTATTATGTGGATAGAAATAAGCTTTGCGCTTTCCACTGCTTTTATATATGAATGAGAATCCAAAGAGTAAGATATGCGTTAGCACAAAAACAATGGTTGTAATCACTGTAGTTGTGATAAACATACTATCAATTTTTGCTCCGTGCTCGGATGCCGCTTCGTGCCAAGCTAGGCTACCATGGTGTACGTATGACCAATAAGCACCGTACAATCCCACAAAAAGGCTTATTAAGAAAAGAATGCCGTTGAACTTATTCCAGTTCACGCGTTTTCCTTTTCCTTGCATTTCGCGTGTTAATTCGTAAACGTGGATAATCTTACCAACAATACCAACCACTATACACACGAGGAAAAACAACAACACATAATAAAAGAAGTTTTTATATACCTGAGGGTCTATTGACTTTTCTTCTTCTTGTGCTGCTTGTGCAGCGTTGCTGGTTGCACTTGTCCCGGCGGGCGTCTTTGCAGCAACGGCATTACCGGTGGTATCCGCCGCATTTGTCCCGGCTGAATCCGCTTTAGCCTGCAACTCTGAACTTGAAACAGTAGCACTGGTATCGTTCTTGGCAGCAGTACTATCTCCTGACTGAGCAAAAGCTGGACTTTGCAATGATAGCATAACAGCCATTACCAAGCCGAAGATCGTTCTAAAATTGATGTACTTTCTATATCTCATTTCAATATTAACGGTTATTCGTATTCAATTCGCTTTCTAATCGAAGAAACTAAATTTGATGATGAAGACTTTCTTCCAAAAATGGATGGTTCTTTGGGGCCAGCGGTTGCTTACTCAATTTACCTAAGGTTAAATAGGTAAATAAACCAACGAAACCTAATATCGAACCGATCTCACTTAGACCAAAACCTCTGTGGTTTTCAACCGTTCCGGGCATAATCATGATATAATAATCTAACCAATGTCCAGCTAACAGCAGGATACATACAAAAAGCATGATATTTTCTTTCCTTTTAGCATCACGATCCATCAAAATCAGAACAGGAGCTACAAAGTTAATGATTATTGACAACCAAAACCAAGGTTTGTACTCGGGTTCCCATCTTTTATAGAAATATACCGTTTCTTCCGGAATGTTTGCGTACCAAATCAACATAAACTGTGCAAACCATACGTATGTCCAAAAGATAGAGAAACCGAAGATCAGTTTACCCATGTCGTGTAAATGGTTTTCATTCACCCAAGCTAAGTATCCAGCGCGTTTCAACAAAATAATTATTAAGGTGATCGCACATAAACCACTTACCCACATCGCAGCGAAGTTATACCAACCGAACATCGTTGAGAACCAATGTGCCTCCAAAGACATCACGGTATCGAAAGACCATATAGGCGTTGTAAAACCAAATATCACAAGAAATATTGCAGAAAATTTGAAGCTCTTCTTATAAGAATTCAAACTTCCTTCCAAGTCCTCTCTATAAGATAGTTTAGACAAGGCTGCACCTAAAATGCTGTAGCAGCCTAAAAATATAATCTGTCTGGCAAAAAAACCGGGTACATTTAGAAAAGCAGACTTTCCTGCTACTAAAGCATCGTAGTGAGGACTATTCGGATCCGTTATTCCATCGGCGTGCCAATGATGGTATAGATTATGTGTAAATAAGCCCGCAGCGGTGATTACGATCAAAATAATCGATGCGATCGGTAATACACTGGCAAATGCTTGCGGAATACGTAAAAGGCCTGTTGACCATCCGGCTTGGGATACAAACTGGATAGCTAAGAAACAAGCTCCTGCTGCACACACACAGGTAAAATAATATCCCATTAACAATAAATTGGCGAACATGCGGTGGCTACCGTCCACATAAAAGCCCGCAACAATCGCAATAACACCAATTATTATTGCTGCCAAGCTCCATGTTTTCGCCTTTCCAACGAATTCAAAGCGCTCGTCAAAATTATATGTAGTGTGACTATGAGTTCCCATTTGATATATAACTGTTTATAATACTATTTTTTTTGCAATTCATGAACATACATCACCACTTTCCATCGTTCTTCAGGTGATAATTGTGAAGCATGCGAGCCCATTAGATTTAATCCGTAGGTAATCGTATGGTAGATTTTACCATCGGTCAAGTCCTTCATTAATCCTCCACGCGAAGAGTTGCCCGTAGCATATGAAGGTGGCGGTGGAAACTTCTCCATGTTCACAATGGTTCCATCCCCGTGCCCTTCAGGCCCATGGCAAGGCGAGCAAAAAGCCTGAAATAAATGAGCCCCTTCCTTTAGGTTCTTTTCATTTCGTTCCAAAGGATTGTGCACATTTACACTTGCTGCTTCGTAGCCTTCTAAGGTATTTGGATAATCAAAACGTTCAAAACCTACGGGAGTAGTTCCCTCCGGTGGAGTCTGAGCCGTTTGCCCATTGGCAAAATTCTTATTGGGTTGGTCTGGATTATATCCTATTGGATCGTACATGTTTCTTGAGAATTCCCATCCTGTACTCCGCGTTGTTTTATCTCCACAAGAAGATACTATCGCCGCGAAAGCTATTGCAAAACATGCGGTTCCAAACAGTCTAGTCTTATTCATAGCTAACATATTTCCTTTCATTGTACAGTACTTCTACCGCACCTGCGTCTTTTAATAAGCTGTCAATTTTTTCGTGATCGGTGTTCGATCTAGCATCAATTGCAATTACGAAGCGATCGTCCGTTGCGCGCAAATCCATTACTCGTGGAGCTCTTCCCGGAAAAAGATGGCTTCTGAAGTAAAATGCAGCCACCATACCCAACGCACAAAACAGGATAGTTAGCTCGAATGTTACGGGAACAAAATCGGGCATTGGCAACGTCGGTTTACCACCGATAATCATAGGCCAGTCTTTATGCAGTGTATAATATAGCAAACTGATACCAGAGATGGTTCCGGTAATACCACATATGAAAGCTACGATTGGCAAACGAGATGGCGGAACACCTAATTTTGCCTCAATACCGTGTATTGGCATGGGTGTATATACATCGTAAATAGAAACGTTACTCTTTTGCAACTTATCTATTCCATCCATCAAATCGTCCGGATGTTCAAAATGTCCTAAAATATATTTTGTGTCGCTCATCTTTTTATTTTGCTAATTCTTTAATTTCCTCTTCGCTGACACTATCATACTTGTCGAGCGATTCTTTATAGAATTCAACCTGCTCCGATTTCAAATGCCCTTCTTTGATCAATTTGAGTTTTTGCTGGTGACTAGCGGAATGCAATAATAATTTAACCTCTGCAATTGCTATACCTGGCAATACGCGAAGGAATAACAAGAATAAGGTAAAGAATAAACCAATCGATCCAACAAACACACCTACATCTGTCCAGGTTGGATAGAACATAGCCCAGCTTGAAGGAATATAGTCGCGGTGCAAAGAAGTGACGATAATTACGAAACGTTCAAACCACATACCGATATTCACTACGATCGATAACACCCATGAAATTGGAATACTAGTGCGTATTTTCTTAAACCAAAATAACTGGGGAGAGATAACGTTACAAGTCATCATCGACCAATATGCCCACCAATATGGCCCTGCAACACGATTGGCGAAAGCATACATTTCATATTCTGAACCTGAGTACCAAGCGATAAACAACTCGGTAAGATAAGCAACCCCTACAATAGACCCGGTAACCATGATGATCTTGTTCATTGACTCGATGTGGAACATGGTTATGTAGTTTTCGAAATTCAAAACTTTCCGGGTAATCAAGAGTAAGGTTTGAACCATGGCAAAACCCGAGAAAATCGCACCCGCCACAAAGTAAGGAGGGAAAATGGTTGTATGCCATCCCGGGATAACCGAGGTTGCAAAGTCCATTGATACGATGGTGTGCACTGAAAGTACCAGCGGTGTAGAAATACCGGCTAATATCAATGATACGATTTCAAAGCGTTGCCAAGTCTTCACATTACCCGTCCAGCCGAACGACAAGATCGAATATATTCTTCTTCTTAAGCCAGTAGCGCGGTCACGAACCGTTGCAATATCCGGTAATAAACCTGTATACCAGAACACTAAGGATACTGTAAAATAGGTAGAGATCGCAAAAGCATCCCATACAAGGGGGGAGTTGAAGTTCACCCACAATGAACCGAATTGGTTCGGTAGCGGGAAAATCCAGTACGCCAACCAAGGACGCCCCATGTGAGCAACGACATAAGTTGCGGCACAGATTACGGCGAAGATTGTCATCGCCTCTGCTGAGCGGTTGATGGAGTTACGCCAATTTTGACGGAAAAGAAGCAATACCGCAGAAATCAACGTTCCTGCGTGACCGATACCCACCCACCATACGAAGTCGGTAATATCCCATGCCCAGCCTACCGTTTTGTTTAGGCCCCAAGCGCCGATACCCGTCCAAAATGTATAACTTACGCTAAAAACCCATAGTAGCGCACCCAAAGCAGCTACAGTGAAACCAATCCACCAAGCCGCATTTGGTTTATTCTCTACAGGTACGAGAATATCATTCGTTACCTTGGCATAAGTAATATTCTTACCGGTAACTAATGGTTCTCTAAGTATTGATTCGTTATGCGATGACATATTCTTATTTTTTCAGATCAATTAAACCGATTAAGCTTCAAAAGTATTTCTAACTTTAGTCATATAACCAATGTTAGGTTGTACGTTAATTTCTTCCAGTACATAATAAACACGCTCATTTCTCAACGCCTTTGATACCTCTGAATTAGGATCATTGATATCGCCGAAGATAATGGCATTAGCAGAACATGCTGCTGCGCAAGCCGTATTTATATCACCGTCTCTCAACTTACGTTTTTCCAATTTCGCTTTCAATTTTCCACCTTGGATGCGTTGTAAACACATGGTACATTTTTCCATCACACCACGTGATCTAGAGGTAACATCCGGGTTCAACACTAATTGAGTGAACTCATTGTTCAGGTAATTATCAAAGCGCGAATCATTCCAATAGTTGAACCAGTTAAAACGACGTACTTTATATGGACAGTTGTTCGCACAGTAACGTGTACCAAAACATCTGTTATAAGCCATATGGTTCAAGCCTTCTGAAGAGTGAACGGTAGCCAATACCGGACACACGGTTTCGCAAGGGGCATGATCGCAATGTTGGCACAGCATGGGTTGGAAAACAACCGATACATTATCCAGATTAGCATTTTCTCTGCTTAGTCTGTCTAATTCCTTTTCCTCTGTTACTTGTTCGCCATCATGCTCGAAGCTATAATAGCGGTCAATTCTTAACCAGTGCATTTCGCGGCGGCGACGTACTTCATCCCGTCCGACAACCGGCACATTGTTTTCCACATTACAAGCCACCACACAGGCACCACATCCCGTACAAGCATTCAGGTCGATCGCCATAACCCATTTATGCCCCGGCGACTCAAACTTATCCCACAAGTCGTAAGTCTTATGCTTTTCGCCGTGATTACCACTTCCGTGCGCAGGGTCCTTCACGTAATCTTTAAAAGTAGTTTCCCTGATTACATTGCGTCCTTCAATGGTATGGTGTGTTTGTGTTTGTGCTAATTCATAGGTTCTTGAAACCTTTTCTAACTTAGCGGTTGTATTAAATTGGAGTGTACCATTCACGAACTTAGCAAATGGATACGCATTTTGTCCAACCTCGTTCCCTGCTTTACCAGCCTTCGTTCTACCGTATCCAATAGCAATAGACACTGTACCTTGAGCTTGTCCCGGTTGCAACAGCACCGGCAGTTCCACTGAATAGCCGTTCTCTCCTGTAACCTTTACTACGCTATTCTCGCCAAGCCCTAAGCTCTCTGCAAATTTAGGCGCAATGGCGACGTAGTTGTCCCAAGTCACCTTTGAAATAGGATCCGGTAACTCGTGCAAGTACGCGTTATTTCCCTGTTTACCATCTCTTATGGCCACACTTTGATATAATTGTACTTCCACATCTTTAGCCAAGGCTTTGCTAGCGCTCACTGCAGCCGCAGCAGCTGCGTTTACATCTCCTGCAAAGCTATAAGCTTGCGCGGGTTTGTCGCCTTTATATTCAAAGCCAGCTTGCAGCACATTTTCCCAGGTTTTACCGGTGCCGGCTAGTATATTCTTTTCCCAGTTTTCTTTTACAAAATCATGGTAAGCAAGCGCATTGTCTGACCATATAAGTAAGCTTTGCTCGGCTTGACGGGTATTAAATACCGGATTGATTGTAGGTTGAACGACTGTAAAGTACCCTTCTCTTGCGTTACTATCTCCCCAAGACTCTAAATAGTTATGATTAGGCGCTAAAATATCTACCAATTCCGCCGTTTCATCCTCACGATCAGCAAAAGATACTTTGAGCTTAACTTTGGCTAAAGCGCCTTTGACTTTTTCGCGGTCAAAATAATCGTATGCTGGATTCACATTTAAGAAAAAGGCTACGTCTACTTGACCGGCAGCAGCTTCATTCAAGAAAGTTGTAAAGTCAGAATCATTTCCTTTATACTGATAAGATACATTATCTAAATCGATCGTGCTTCCGTAATTGTTTAAGGCTGCATTGATGGCATTGGCAAGTGTTTGCAAAGCAACGTCATTACTTCCTGCTACCACCACCGATCTGCCTTTTGCATTCAGAAGTTCTTTTGATACAAGACCAACTACCTTCTGTGCCTTTTCATTAGCCGAAAGACCTCCTGCTAAAGAAGCTCCTGTAATTGCGTTATACAATGAGACAAGCACCGCAGCTTCCTCGGAAGGCTTAACCGCAACGCGCGCATCTGCATTTGCGCCAGTCATACTTAATCCACTTTCGAATTGAATATGACGCGACATTTTTTTGTTTTCAAGCGACTTATATCCGCGATTATCGGCATATTGTTGTGTATGCTCTTCTCCCGCTAACCAAGTTCCTAAGAAATCCGCACCCACACTCACGATCACATCCGCCTTATCAAAACGATAGTGAGGAATAGAGGCCTTACCGAAACTTGCTTGATTTGCTTTTATAATACCCGCATAGGACACGGCATCTACCTCAACCAGCTTAGCAGTTGGGTATTTGGCGATGAAACCTGCTATTGCAGCTAATGCTGAAGGGCTATTGATGGAAGACGAGATGATTCGTATTTGTTTACCGGCGCTGTTAGCTGCATTTAAGGCTGCTTTAACTTGTGCGTCAACCGACTCCCAATCCGCTTCATTACCTTTGATCTTCGGTCCTTTCAACTTGGACATATCATAAAGGTCTAAAACGGATGCCTGCGTTGCTGCATCAGTTCCCCGATTTACACCGATTGATTTAGGATTCGGTTCGATCAATATAGGTCTACCCTCTCTCGTTTTAACCAAGATACTCTGACCATTGTAACTAGACGCGTAATAATTTGGAATACCCGGAGTCACTTCCTCCGGTTTTATTAAATAGGGTATAGATTTATGTACCGGGGTGCTTTGGCAAGCCGCTAGCGAAACTGCTCCCAATCCAAAACCTAACGCTTTCAAAAAGTCGCGACGAGGTGTTTTTGTACTTAAACCGGCCTCGTTTAATACGTTCTCTATAGGAAGGGATTCTGCGAACTCACCTTTGCTGTTTTTTACAAAAGCAGGTGTTTGTTCCAGTTCTTCTAAGCCTTTCCAATATTTCTTGTTGCTATCCATTTAAGCTATATATATTAAAGATGCGTATTCTCAATTTATTAATAATGACATTTACCACATTCAAGGCCACCAAGTGATGCAGCTGTAATCTTGTCGCCCTCTTTTAGTTTCTCATGAGCAGCGATCAGCTGATCGTAGTATGCATTGTCCTTGTGATTAACTTCTGTTTCACGGTGGCAATTCACACACCATTTCATGGTTAAAGGAGAGTATTGATAAACTTCTTCCATGGTCTCAATCGGTCCATGACAACGCTGACATTCGATTCCTGCAACTGAAACGTGTTGCGAGTGATTAAAGTAAGCGAAGTCGGGCAAGTTATGGATTCTAACCCATTGAATTGGACGTTGATTAGGTCCATACTTTTGACCATCCCAATCCAATGCATTGTAGATTTTTTGGATTTCAGGTGAAGTTTCTCCATTATACTTCTCACTGGCTGTAACGTATTTATGGCAGTTCATACAAACGTTCGCAGAAGGAATGGAAGCATTTTTTGATTTAAATGCGCCCGAATGGCAGTATTGGCATTCGATCTGATTAACGCCCGCATGCAATTGGTGAGAGAACTTAATCGGTTGAACCGGTTTATAACCTTGGTGAACACCGACATTCCACAATGTTTTCCAACCTGCCGAACCAAGGAAAGCTACCAAGCCAAGTACAAAGAAGAAAACCAATTTTTTATTCTTAGCTAACTTTTTAAGGGTCCCTAAGTAGTCTTTACCTTCTGTTTCTTCCTCTTCTTCCTCAATAAGCACCTTTTTGTTAAGAATGATTCGTTCCAAAGTTTTGATAACACGGTTCAGCACAACAATCACAATGAACGCGATTACAATTACCGCAATCAATCCGTACAGCATAAAATCACTCACGTCATCGCTCTTGGCAGCTGCAGCATCACCTCCCGCAGTTTTACCATCTCCACCGGCAGGAGCCTGTGAAGCATCGTCGATGTAGGCTAATATGTTTTTGATATTGTCATCGGACAAATCAGGGAAAGGAGTCATCACGACCTTGTTGTGCCCTTCAAAAAGCGCAACCGCTTGTTCGTCTCCCGCAGCAACTAAAGCCTGTGAATTTCTAATCCACTTAATCAACCATTCTTCCTCATGTCTTTTGCTTACATCTTTCAATGCAGGGCCAACCAGATCCTTATCGATGGCGTGACACGAGGTACATTTCTGTTTAAACAGAGACGCCCCTTCTTTAACGTCCTGCGCACGGGCAGACACAGCTGCCATACTTAGTACTGAAACTAAGATCAAGGACTTTACAACACTTCTAAAAAGTAACGAGATGTTTCTCATATTGAGAGCTTTATACTATTTTATATGAATGTAACCTAACAGATTCAAAGATGCACTGGGCATACCTCTTTAAAACCTGAGCACAAAAGTATAACTAATTAAGATATCAGTGACAATTTCGTGACTTTAATTATCAATTTATAATGATTCTAAATTGTTTTAAATCGCCTCTATTTAGTTTTCTAAGCCCTTTTTTAAAGGCCCGTCAAAAATCATCCGAAAAAATACGGGAAGGGAATTTGAAATATTAAAAAAATATTATTACTCTATTTAAGAAAGCGGCTATAAGCTCCGGCCATGGTCGAAATTTAGGTTGCAGGATGACATCCTACGGGCTGAAAAACAAGAAAGGAGCTCAAGAGCTCCTTATAAAATATTACTGTTTTAATATCCAGGCAAAAATTAATGGTGCAACGATGGTGGCATCTGATTCAACAATGAATTTAGGTGTTTCTATCCCTAGCTTTCCCCATGTAATTTTTTCATTGGGTACCGCGCCTGAGTAAGAGCCATAAGATGTAGTTGAATCTGATATCTGACAGAAATAACTCCAGAACGGAATATTCTCCATTTCCATGTCTTGATAAAGCATGGGCACAACACAAATCGGAAAGTCGCCCGCTATACCTCCCCCAATCTGAAAAAAGCCAATGCCTTTACCATCACTATTTTTTACGTACCAATCTGCCAGGTAAGCCATATATTCAATTCCGCTTTTCATGGTGGAAGCTTTCAACTCGCCTTTAATCACATAGGAAGCGAAGATATTTCCCATCGTGCTGTCTTCCCATCCAGGTACCACAATCGGAAGATTCTTTTCTGCGGCAGCCAACATCCACGAGTTCTTTGGATCGATTTCGTAATATTGTTCTAACACACCGCTTTTCAGCATTTTGTACATATACTCGTGCGGGAAATAACGTTCTCCCGCCTGTTCAGCATCCTTCCATATTTTGTGGATATGTTGCTGTAATCTCCTGAAAGCTTCTTCCTCCGGAATACAGGTGTCTGTTACGCGGTTATAGTGATTTTCTAATAGATCCCATTCGTCTTGTGGACTCAAATCTCGGTAATGAGGCACTCTTTTATAATGAGAGTGTGCTACCAGATTCATGATATCTTCTTCTAGGTTAGCCCCGGTACAGCTAATAATGGAAACCTTATCTTGACGGATCATTTCGGCTAGGGAAATTCCCAGTTCGGCCGTACTCATTGCTCCTGCCAACGTAATCATCATTTTGCCCCCCGCATCCAAATGGGCTTCATAGCCTTTGGCAGCATCTACCAACGATGCGGCATTAAAATGCAGGTAATTTTTCTCTATAAATTGTGATATTGGACCTCTTTCAACACTCATGATATATGTGTTTTGTTTTAGTTGACAAAGATAGGATTTTTATGGAGATCAGCGATCGGATATCAACCAATAAAACGGAAATAAAACAGCAAACGGATAGCTAATGGCTGATGGCTTTTGACTAACTTTGCACTATGAAGAAAGTTGCCATACTCTATGTCATAGTTATCCTGTTTCTTTTTTCTTACCATTCTGCCTTCGCTTGGGGGCTTACCGGTCATCGTGTGGTAGGTGCGCTTGCCGATCAACATTTAAGCAAGCGGGCAAGAAAAAATATTCAGGAAATTCTGGGTAATGAATCTTTAGCAATGGCTGCGAATTGGCCCGACTTTATAAAATCTGACCCAGCCTACAATTATTTAGGCAGTTGGCATTATGTAAATTTTAAAAGCGGCCTGACTTACGAACAGCTAAGCCAACAACTACATAGCGACACGACCGCTAATGCTTACAACAAGCTCCTTATGTTGATTCAGCAGCTTAAAAATCGACATTCTTTAGATAAAGCCACTCAGGTAATGTACCTTCGTCTTATTATACATATTGTGGGCGACATCCATCAACCGATGCATACGGGCCGCTTTGAAGATCTAGGAGGTAATAAGATCAAACTCTATTGGTTCAATATCCCCACGAATCTCCATCGAATTTGGGATGAGCAATTGATAGATTTTCAGCAGCTAAGTTTTACGGAATATACCCAATCGATTAATTTCAGCACAAAGGAACAGCGCGCTATGTGGCAGAACAGCTCATTGGAAAACTGGCTGTATGAATCTTACCAGATTAGTGAATCTTTGTATAAAGATGTCCAACCTGAAGAGAAGCTCAGCTATCGCTATAACTTCGATCATATCAACACGCTGAATCAACAACTACTAAAGGGTGGAATCCGACTGGCTAAAATACTTAACGATTTGTTTGGTTAGCACTTAGGTGTTAAGTATTCGCATTTAGCTCTGCCGCCTATTTAGAAAAAACCCATATTTTTTCAGGTGTTACGCAGCTATCCAAAGGAATGTCATGTGCTTCACAATCAATAATCTTATCAACGGGATCAAATAGCGACAAACCAATTTTGCGAATATCCGGACGGCATTCGCTTAAAAAGCGATCATAATAGCCCTTGCCATAACCTACCCGGTTCCCCTCCATGTCAAAACTTAGCAAAGGTAAGAGCACAGCATCTATCAATCCTACCGCTACTTGGTTGGTCGATCCTCCGGGCTCTACGATGCCCCACTTGTTTTTCATTAATGCTTGTTCGCCCAACACGTAATGGGTCATTATGTTCTTCTGCAAATCGCTTTTTGGCACCACAATTTTTGTATTGGGATAATTCACCTTTATGTAGTCAATGAGGAGAAATGTATTAGGCTCTCTTTTTTCCAATATAGGCAGAAAGGTATGGAGGTACGCAATTCCGTCCATTGGCAAGGACTGAAAGTTTCTCAGCAAACTTGCATTGAGCTGATGGTACTGCGTATCCGACAATTGATCGCGCATAAACTTAAACCGCAATCTGCTAGCTTGTTTTGTATACATTCCGTCTGCTATATTAAAAGACAAATAAAAAACGGCCTTAGAGAAGAGCTCTCAAAGACCGCCTAATCAACCTAAACCTAAAAACTTAATCAAATTATTTCACCCGTTCGATATAATCCCCGGTTCTGGTATCAACCTTAACTTTATCACCCTGGTTGATGAACAAGGGAACACGAATTTCAACGCCCGTTTCCACGGTAGCGCTTTTCAGGGCGTTTGTAGAGGTATCGCCTTTCACAGCAGGTTCCGTATAAGTAATCTCAAGCTCTACCGTAGTAGGTGTTTGAGCCATAATCGGTTCCTCACTTTCAAAGGCCACCAATACATTCATACCCTCTTTCAAGAACCGTGCCGAATCACCAAAAAGCGATTTGGGGATATTATATTGCTCAAAAGAGACATTATCCATTACAACGAAAAAGTCTCCTTCATCATAAAGGTATTGATAATCGTTCGTCTCAACACGCGCAATCTCAACCTCCTCATCGGTACGGAAGCGATACTCCACCAACTTACCCGTTCTAACGTTGCGCATCTTCGCTTGATAAAAAGCACGTAGGTTTCCCGGAGTTCTATGAATATACTCATCTACAGATACCAATTCGCCGTTAAAACGCAATATATTGCCCGTCTTGACATCAGAAGCTTTAGCCATATCTATAAGTTATTATGTAAAAACATTTTTTCGGTGGTGCAAAGGTAACCTTAAAATTTGGATTCCCAAAAATTTAGTCGCCTAGTAGTTTTTATACTGCTCAATATGAATTTGATGCTGACAAAAGCTATATTCATGTTCTTGATTGGAACAAATAATCAGCAATTTGTTCTTGGCGAATCGCTCAATCAGATTAAGATACCAAGCGATCCCCTGTGTATCCAAATTGGATGTGGGTTCATCTAAAAATAAGGCAGGGGTTTGCGAACAGCAAGCCAAGGCCAATTTCGTGCGCTGTCTCATTCCGGACGAAAAGTAGCGTAGTTCTTTGTCCGCAGCGCGTTCGAGATCCAATAATTCAACTAGCAATTGTGCGTTCAGGCCTTCTTCCATTCGTTTAAAAGAAAAGTGAAAATCGATTAATTCACGTAGCGTAAACTCTTCGATCAGCTCTTGGTAGGGCGCCGCTAAAGCACTCGAGGAAAAAAACATATCCGCATCCAGTTTCTGATCTTCATCGAGGTATCGAATGGTGCCTTCGGATGCTGTAAGACTACCGATCAACACCTGAAGTAAGGTTGATTTACCGGACCCGTTAGGGCCTAAAATCGCATAACTATTTCCATGCAAAAAATGGTAATTGATCGATTTAAAAATCCACTCTCGATTGAAACGCCGACCGATATTTTCGAGTATGATATCCAAGTGCTAATCCTCCAGCAGTAAAACACCATAAGCAGCTTAATGCTGCTTAGGTTAAAATCTTACAGCGCAACCTTTCCTTGGCCAAAGCCTTTCATAATTCCGCGATTAGAGCTTCGCACAAAGTCCAGGATCTCGTCGCGAATCTCCGTTGGTTGGCATTCCGTTTCAATGATATCCAAGGCTTTCGTTAAATTGTTGTTTTTCACAAACATGGTACGATAGATATCTTGGATTTCGTTGATTTGCTCAGATGAAAAGCCCCTGCGCCTTAAGCCGACAGAATTAATCCCCACATAAGAAAGTGGCTCTCTCGCTGCTTTAACAAAGGGCGGAACATCTTTACGAACCAAAGAACCTCCTGCAACAAACGCATGAGACCCAATATGGCAAAACTGATGAACAGCAACCATGCCCGCCAACACCACATAATCGCCAACTGTAATATGCCCCGCTAACGTGCTGCTATTTGAAAAAATACAATTATTACCAACAAAACAATCGTGGGCGATATGACTATATGCTTGGATAAGGCAATTATTTCCAACTACCGTACGCCATCTATCTTTTGTGCCTCTATTAATGGTCACACATTCGCGGATGGTGGTATTATCACCAATTTCAGCGGTAGTGTCTTCACCCGCAAATTTGAGATCCTGCGGGATGCCACTTATTACCGCCCCAGGGAAAATACGACAATTTTTCCCGATACGCGCGCCATCCATGATAACAACATTCGAGCCTATCCATGTTCCTTCGCCTATTTCTACGTTTTTATGAATAGTTACAAAAGGTTCGATCACTACATTTTCCGCGATTTTGGCTTGCGGATGTATATATGCCAATGGTTGGATCATCTTATTGCTCTTTAATTTCTTCTTTTATCTTAACTATCTGTGCCATCAATTCTGCTTCTACCACAATCTTTTCGCCAACCATGCCAACACCTTTCATTTGCGCGATACCCCTTCTTATCGGTTGCAATAAACTACAGTGAAAAATAATAGTATCTCCCGGCTTCACCTGTGCTTTAAACCGAGCGTTCTCAATTTTCAAAAATAAGGTGATATAATTCTCCGGGTCGGGTACGGTATTTAACACCAATATGCCTCCTGTTTGTGCCATGGCCTCAATTTGAAGAACTCCGGGGAATAGCGGCTCATTTGGAAAATGCCCCATGAAGATGTCTTCATTCATTGTCACATTCTTCAAACCCACCACATGAGTTTTTGTAAGTTCCAGAATCTTATCCACCATCAGCATCGGCTGCCTATGGGGTAAAATCTTCATAATCTGCGCCGTATCATAAACGGGGGTCATAT
Organism: Olivibacter sp. SA151; assembly: GCF_054130995.1. NCBI lineage: Bacteria > Pseudomonadati > Bacteroidota > Sphingobacteriia > Sphingobacteriales > Sphingobacteriaceae > Olivibacter > Olivibacter sp. SA151. The sequence continues at coordinate 5,776,372 of NZ_CP096391.1, forward strand.
TCGGATCGTAAACCCGCACATACTTCTTGTTCTTTTCCCTACTAATCTGCGCTTTGATCTTTTTGGCAAATGCCACATTGGCAGCATGCCCGGGACGTGCAGCCATGATATGTCCCTTCAACGGCCGCCCTACTAAGGCCAAATCGCCAATCATATCCAACAACTTATGCCGTGCCGGCTCATTCTGATGGCGAAGCTTAATATTATTCAGGATACCTTCCCTTGCCACATCGATATCTTCCCGATTAAAGAGTTTCGCTAAATGCTTCAGCTCATCTTTACTCACATCTTTATCGACTACTACAATCGCGTTATTTAAATCACCTCCTTTAATCAGATTATGTTCAAGCAACATTTCTAATTCATGCAAGAAACAAAACGTTCTGGACGAGGCAATTTCCTTTTTAAATTCGCTGATGCTAGTAATAGCAGAGTGTTGACTTCCCAATACGGGTGAATTGTAATCAATCATACAGGTAAATCGATACCCATCTAAAGGCATCGCAACCATCTCTACTTTTCTATCAGCTTCGGTATAATGTATATTATGAGGTATTTCGTAATATTCCCGATCTGCTTCCTGATCTTTATACCCTGCCTTCTCAATGGCTTCTACGTAAATTAAAGCACTCCCATCCATAATCGGAACTTCAGGGCCATCAATTTCTATCAGCACATTATCAATCTCCATTCCTACTAAGGATGCCAGTAAGTGTTCTACTGTGCTTACGCTTGCGCCGTTTTGTGTAATCGTGGTTCCTCTCGAAGTGTCTGAAACGTTATCCACGTCAGCATCGATGATGGGCTGACCTTCTAAATCTATTCGTTTAAATTTATATCCATGATTTACAGGTGCCGGCTTAAAAACTAATGTAGCATGTTTACCAGTGTGGAGGCCAACCCCTGAAATCGTAATTTCTGAATTAAGTGTTCTTTGTTTAACGTTCATCTCTTCCTAATAATTTAAGGCTAGCATACGCTGTCGCCGCTAGTACTCATTTATTCTTCGTCAAGTTTTTTAATTAGTTTTTCAATTTGATCCAAGCGGCGTTCCAAATCCGGTAATCGCTGCAATACTACTTGTGCTCGCATCTGATTCTGGAACTGACTTGCCGGTGTTCCCGCCCATTTCAACCCGGGGGTATCTATAGAACGGTTGATACCGGATTGCGCCTGCACTTGTGTACCATCAGCTATCGTGATATGTCCTACGGCACCTACTTGTCCTCCTAAAACTACATTCTTACCGATTTTTGTACTTCCTGAGATACCTGTTTGAGCAGCTATAACTGAATTTTCTCCAACCTCCACATTATGCGCCAACTGAATTAAATTATCCAGTTTTACACCTTTTCGAATGATTGTATGTCCCATCGTTGCACGATCGATTGTGGAATTAGAGCCGATTTCAACATCATCTTCTATAACAACGTTTCCGATTTGACTTATTTTACGATAGGTACCATCCTCTTGTGGAGCGAAGCCAAAACCATCGCTTCCTATAACAGTGCCTGAATGGATCACCACATTTTTTCCTAAAACACAATCGTGATATATTTTTACACCGGGGAATAAAATACTCCCCGCGCCTATCTTAACATTATCGCCAATGTACACCTGCGGATAAATGCTTACATTATCTTCTAGTACAACATTGTCTCCGATATAAGAAAAAGCCCCTACATATACATCCTCCCCTAGCTTAGCGGAGGGATGGATATAGGAGGGCGTTTCTACTCCCGTTTTATGAAAACGGAATTTATTATATTGCTCTAATAGCAAGGTAATTGCCGTATAGGCATTCTTCACTCGAATAAGCGTGGCACTTATCGGCTCCTCAACCGTTAAGTCATTATTGACAATAACAATGGATGCTTCTGTCGTGTAAAGGTAGTTTTCATATTTAGGGTTAGCTAAAAAAGTAAGCCCCCCTTGGCTAGCTTCTTCGATTTTTTCAACCCTCGATACCACAACATCTTCGTTTCCCTCTATAGAACCATCAATGATTTCGCTAATTTGTTTGGCAGTAAATTGCATCGCGCAAATTTATGTGTTAAATTTTTATGAACAAATTTTAAATTCCTTTGTATATCAATACTTTGCGAACTTCTGACAACTACCGCAATTCTTTTGGGTAAGCAATCATAAATTTCTTGACCTTTTTTGCCAGCACTTCCAAGTTCGATAAATCGGAGGCTGTCGTAATATCTTGGATGGTACCATCCTTCATCAAAATGTTAATATTTCCCTCACCGGCATCGTAAGCACTGTTTTCTACCGACTGCGTGAATACGAAATAATGCACTTCATCCTCCCCAACCTTGAACAGGTTCATAGCTGCACGACGTAATGCTTCTATTCGTTCCTTGGTAGGCATAAAATTACTTAATTCGACATGATAGAGCCTCCTTGTCATAAATTGCTCACACAACTTAGATAAGACAGTATCCTCATGCTTTACCCCCATTTTCACAGTTGCCAAAATGTCTGTATCATCCAGCATGGTAAAAAATTCGAGATGGGTGCGATCTTGTAAAAAATCCTCCTTTGTGACTCTGTTATCAATAAAATGTTTCAACGCCTCTGTTGCAAATACGTTGTTTCCTTTATCGGTAAGCTCCTTTGCACGCTGTAAGATTTTAATCAACATCTGTTCAGCACTTAATACCGTTTTATGCAGGTATACTTGCCAGTACATTAGTCTACGGGCAATTAAAAATTTCTCAACCGAATAAATTCCCTTTTGTTCAATCACCAAGCCGTTATTAGCAACGTTCAGCATTTTAATAATCCGATCAAAGCTGATCACCCCTTCGGAAACACCGGTAAAAAAGCTGTCTCTGTTGAGATAGTCCATTCGGTCCGTATCAAGCTGACTCGACACTAATTGATGCAAAAATCGCTTTGGATATTTGTTTTTAAAGATATCAATCGCCATAGACAAGCTACCATTGAATTTCCGGTTCATTTCATTCATTATTAACGACGAAATATGCTCATGTGATACTCCCTGCACCAAGGTGTGTTCCAACGAGTGCGAAAATGGTCCATGACCTATGTCATGTAGTAATATGGCTATAATGGCGGCCTCTTCTTCCTCCGCTGTTATATCGATATCTTTACCTTTCAGGGTCTCTAAAGCTAAGCCCATCAGATGCATAGCACCGAGTGCGTGTTGAAAACGCGTATGCAGTGCCCCTGGGTAAACTAAATGTGTTAGGCTTACCTGTTTAATATACCGAAGGCGTTGAAAATAACGATGCTGTATCAGATCAAATATCAAATCTGATGGTATGGAAACAAAACCATAAACAGGATCATTAATAATTTTTTTCTTATTCAAAAGCCAAAAAATTTAAGCACAAAGGTGCTATTTTTTAATGAAATGTCCATGATGCAGCTTCTCTTTCTACATCGAAATCAAATCTAAATTGAATTTATTTACGTCGCTGTTAATTTTTGTTAAAAAAGCGGAAAGGCTCCAAACAATTGCGTAAGTTCGTGATTCTATATTGAGATAGGACATAGGACTTAGGACTTAGGACTTAGGACTTAGAACGTAAAACTTATAACGTAACGATGCAAGAAACAAATATACTATGGGCAGATGATGAGATCGATTTATTAAAGCCTCACATTATGCTGCTCAATGAAAAGGGATATGGTGTAAAAACAGTCACCAATGGACATGATGCCGTTGAAGCTTTCAAAAATTCCTTTTATGATTTAGTATTCTTGGATGAAAATATGCCGGGACTTACAGGTCTGGAAACCTTAGGGATTTTAAAGGGCATTAATCCGACCGTCCCCATGGTAATGATCACGAAGAATGAAGAAGAGTTTCTGATGGAAGATGCAATAGGTTCGCAAATCGATGATTACCTAATTAAACCGGTAAATCCGAAACAAGTTCTATTGACCATCAAAAAGTTCACTGAGAATAAACGCTTAGTAAGCGAAAGAACATCAATGGCTTACCAACAGGAGTTTAGAACGCTTGGCATGACCCTGAATGATAATCTGGACTTTAATGAATGGGTTGATGTTTATAAAAAATTAGTTTATTGGGAGCTTTCACTCGAAAAATTGGAAGATGAAGGCATGCACGAAATCTTGACCATGCAAAAGGCGGAAGCCAATGCCCAGTTTTCGAAATTTGTTGAAAAGAATTACCTGCATTGGGTCAAAGATCCGGAGAGCGGGCCGGTTTCGTCACCTCAACTATTTAAGAAAAAAGTATTCCCGGTACTGGATAACAAGCCTACCTTTTTCTTTTTAATAGACAATTTACGATATGATCAATGGAAAGTGATACATGAAATCATCGGCAATTACTATCGTATGGATGCGGAGGAGACTTATTACAGTATTTTGCCTACGGCGACCCAATATGCCCGGAATGCTATTTTCAGCGGGATGATGCCGCTTGATATGGAGAAGAACTTTCCGCATATTTGGCAAAACGATGAAGACGAGGGGGGCAAAAATCTACACGAGGAAGAGTTTTTAGCGGCACAAATAAAAAATACGTTTCGGAAAGAATGCAAATTCAGCTACCATAAAATTCTTACACTGGAACAGGGAAGAGACATCACGGACAATCTATCCAATTTGATGGGAAATGACCTTAATGTGCTGGTTTATAATTTCGTCGATATGCTGTCCCATGCCCGGACTGACATGGCCATGATCCGGGAGCTTGCCAGCGATGAAGCAGCCTATCGCTCGCTCACGCTGTCATGGTTCAAACATTCACCACTTTTAGATACCCTAAAATGGCTCGCACAAAAAAATGTACGTGTCATTCTTACGACTGACCATGGTACGATTCGTGTAAAACATGCAAGTAAGGTAATCGGCGATCGGAACACGAATAGTAATCTTCGTTACAAACAGGGTAAAAATCTAAACTTTATTGATAAGGATGTACTACACATCAAGAACCCACATGAAGCAAAATTGCCGAAACTTCACGTAAGTTCAAGTTTTATATTTGCCAAGGAAGACACCTATTTCGTTTATCCTAACAACTATAACCAGTTTGTCAATTACTTCAACGAAACTTTTCAACACGGTGGTATTTCTCTTGAAGAGATGATCATTCCGTATATTACGTATACACCGAAATGATGAAGGATCGTAATCGGTTTCACCGGTGAGTATTACGAAAAGACTTTAGAAAGCACGTTGCATATCCATGCCGGTTTCTCTAAGTTTGCTTCATGATTCTTACCGTTAACGACATAAGCGAACTACCTGATGTGGCAAAAAAAATACTTCTTTTTGTAGCCGATGATCGGGTAGTTTTGTTTTTCGCTCCAATGGGAGCAGGAAAAACCACACTTATTAAAGAGCTTTGCAAGCAACTACAGGTTACCGACCAAGCAGCCAGTCCAACTTTTTCAATCGTTAACGAGTATCATAGTCCTCACGGAAACGTTTATCATTTTGATTTTTACCGGTTGAAAGAGGAACAGGAAGCTTTAGATCTGGGTTATGAGGAATACTTCTTCTCAGGAAACTATTGTTTTATTGAATGGCCTGAAAAAATCCCTAATCTCCTACCCGAAGAGGTAGTGAGTGTTACAATTGAGCTCGGAGAAAAAAATGAACGTAAAATTAGGATACAAAAAGGGATTCCATCTTCCCATTTGTCTGAACTTTATTAGCATGCTCCCATTTCTTCATTTATCCTGCTATTTATCTTTTTTTCTGTGTACCGATTAAAATACTTTCGATCAAAATCGAGCAAGTTTTGCATCCGAATGGCAGACGCAATTATAAAATATGAACGAACTGTAGATACTTTTTCGTAAATTAACCCGATTTTTTGTGTAATTGAGCTCTGTATGACAGAATTATCTAACTTGGCGCGTCAAGCGATGATGCAGCCACAGGAGGCCATGCTAGAAACCGGCAAAAAGAAGAACAGTTTATTAATCGGAATCCCTAAGGAAGTGAGCTTTCAGGAGAACCGTATTGCGCTTACCCCTTTGTCTGTTGCTTTACTTGTAGAGAATGGTCATCAAATTATGTTAGAGTCCGGCGCAGGAAACGGTGCCAACTTTCTGGATCATCACTACAGCGAGCAGGGCGCTATCATTGTTCATGAAAAGGAACGCATTTACACCTGCGACATTATCGTCAAGATTGGGGCTCCCACCTTGGAAGAAATTGATTTAATGAAAACCGGCCAGGTCCTGTTTTCCAGCCAACAACCCTCTTTATTGGGCTTTGAGCATTTAAAAGCCATGATGAAGAAGAAGGTTACGGCGCTATCTTATGAGTATTTGCGGGACGAGGATAACCGGTTAACGGTTGTACGTGCAATGAGCGAAATTGTAGGCGCTACCTCTATTCTAATTGCCGGCGAATATTTAAGTAACGTGTTCCAAGGCAAGGGCCTGATGCTGGGGGGGATTACCGGCGTTCCTCCTACTGAAATAGTCATTATCGGTGCCGGAACGGTTGGAGAGTATGCGACCCGTGCCGCACTCGCCTTAGGTGCACAGGTAAAAGTCTTTGACAGTTCATTATATCGTCTTCGGCGCTTACAAAACAATCTAGGGAATAAAGTATTCACCTCGGTTATTCAACCCATTGTACTCCAAAAAGCGGTCCTATCCTGTGACATCGTAATAGGTGCGATGCGCGCCACCAATGGCAGAAGTCCGTGTATTATTACCGAAGAAACCGTTTCTAAAATGAAACCCAACTCTGTGCTGGTTGATGTCAGTATTGACCAAGGCGGTTGTTTCGAGACTTCTCATATAACCAATCACGATTCCCCTGTTTTCAGAAAGTATGATGTTATTCATTACTGTGTTCCCAATATAGCATCTCGTGTTGCCAGAACAGCCACCTATGCGCTGACAAACATTTTCGCACCGATTTTGTTGGATATTGGGGAACAGGGCGGGCTATTGAAAGTTATCTGGAACAAACCGGGTATTCGAAATGCCATTTATCTTTACCAAGGACAGTTAACGAATAAAGATATAGCCAATAAATTTAATTTAACCCCGAAAGATCTCGAACTACTGATTGTATCCCATCGATGATCACTTTAGGTGTTAAATCAAGGCATATATGAAGGTTTTAAGAAAACAGTTTTATAAAGACGCTTTCACTCTACTTAAGGCAACGGTCATTGGCTTCGGTGACGACAAAGTATCGAAAATGAGTGCAGCATTATCTTACTATACCATATTTGCGTTGGCTCCTCTCCTGATCATTATATTGGCTGTTGTTAGCTTTGTTTTGGGTGATGATGCACAACAGGGAAGAATCTTTCAGCAAATAAACGAATATGTCGGGGCTGATGCCGCCGCACTTATACAATCACTTATAAAAGGCTTATCGGTCGGAAAAGGATCCATTATTGCAACCATTATTGGTGTCGGAACGTTAATTTACGCATCGACAAAAGTTTTTGTAGAAATGCAGGATTCGCTCAACATGATCTTTAATGTGAAGCCCAAACCAAAAAGAGGTTGGGTAAAACTACTTGTTGATCGTGCACTGTCTTTTTCCATTGTGCTTATTTTGGGCTTTTTGTTAGTTGTTTCTTTACTCTTGAATGTTGTCATTTCTGTTATTAGCACTACGCTCATCAAGTATCTTCCCGATTTTCAGGTTTTTGGTTTAGACCTTTTCGACGAAACGACCAACATCGCCTTATATCTTGCCAATACCCTTATCACGTTTATTGTTTTATCCGTTCTTTTTGGCTGTATTTTTAAATTCCTTCCAGACGTAAAAATCAAGTGGAAAGACGTACGGTCGGGTGCTTTCTTCACCGCCATCTTATTTATGATCGGCAAGTGGGCGATAGGCTTGTATATGCAGCATGCGGCACCTGCATCCGGATATGGTGCCGCCGGTTCCATAGTAATTATCTTGCTTTGGATAAACTACACATCCTCCATTCTATTTTTCGGCGCTGAGTTTACGGAGAAAAATGCAGAGATGTTCGGAGACGGTATCAAACCCTCCTCCATTGCCGTTCGCATCAATCAGCAGGAGATAACAGGTAATAGTTTCAAGCATTGATTTAACCAATATCCATCACCTCCTTTTTCTTCTTATTTCTAAAACGCTTCGGTAGAATCTGTAGAATTTCACTTTTCAAAGCTTCAATGGCTCTTTTCTTTAGGTAGTTCTGTTGCGTGATTAAACTAATTTCGCGAACCGGTTCGGGCGATTTAAAATAACGCACCTGATCGAGTTCCTTTACAGAAAACTCAGCAATACTCAATTCAGGCATAATCGTTACGCCCGCATTCGTATCCACCATCCGTTTTAGGGTTTCTACACTGCCGGTGTTATATTCGAAGGAATCGTCCGGGTTCATCGTTTTCCTCCTATTGCAGATATTCAGTACCTGATTCCGCATACAGTGCCCTTCGTTCAATAACCAAAGTTTTTCATTCAATATATCACTTGCAGTAACGGCTTTTTTCTTTGACAAACTGCTTTCTTTAGCTATATAAGCAACAAACGTTTCATAGAACAAGGGGTGTTCCTGCAAATTGGGCTCGTGGATCGGTGTCGACAAAATACCGCAATCTAATACCCCTGTTTTTAACTCCCTGACTATCTTTTCTGTTGTATACTCCCATACATGCAAATGCAATTTCGGATATTTCTCCATGAAATTGCCTAATACCTTTGGTAATAGATACGGGGCAACCGTCGGAATCACACCGATTTTTAATTCACCTTCCACCTCGCCTTTCTTATAAGCGACAATCTCTTTAATTTTCTGGCTCTCTAAAACCGCCACTCTCGCTTGTCGGATGATTTCTTCTCCGATTTCGGTAGGCACAATAGGCTGCCGGGTCCTATCAAAAATCCGAACACCTAAAGATTCTTCTAATTTTTGAATCTGCATACTCAATGTAGGCTGCGTTACAAAACACTTATCTGCAGCGGCCACAAAACTTCTATATGTATCAACAGCTATAATATATTCTAATTGAACAAGCGTCATAATATAAATTTTGATTATACAAACATAGCAAAATTCGATGTAAGATGTTCATACCGAAGCACTACCTTTGGTCGACAGAGGAATCATACTAAACAATTTTACACATGGAAGAGAAAAAGAAGCTAACAACCGCCTCGGGTATTCCCGTCACTAACAATGAAGACTCGATGACCGTTGGGCCACGCGGCCCTATATTATTGCAGGATTTTCACCTGCATGAAAAAATGGCCCATTTTAATCGCGAACGAATTCCCGAACGCGTGGTGCACGCTAAAGGTTCGGGTGCTTATGGCACATTTACCGTAACCCAGGACATCACCACCTACACAAAAGCTAAAATTTTTAATGAGATAGGCAAAAAAACGCGTTTGTTTTTACGCTTTTCAACGGTTGGAGGGGAAAAAGGTTCAGCTGATACAGAAAGAGATCCACGCGGCTTTGCCGTTAAGTTCTATACGGAAGACGGCAATTGGGATCTCGTCGGCAATAATACACCGGTTTTCTTTGTAAAAGATCCAAAAAAATTTAGCGACTTTATCCATACACAGAAGCGTGATCCGCAAACCAATATGAAAAGCGCAACGATGTTGTGGGATTTCTGGTCGTTAAACCCAGAGAGTCTGCATCAGGTGCTTATACTGATGTCAGACCGAGGCACACCTGTAGGATATCGTCACATGCACGGTTTTAGCAGTCACACATTCTCTTTCATCAATAGCAATAATGAGCGTGTATGGACCAAGTTCCATTTCAAAACGGAACAGGGCATTAAAAATTTCACCAATGAAGAAGCGATGCGCATGCGGGGAGAAGACCCTGATTTTGCACAGCGCGATTTATTTGAAGCGATTGAACGCGGCGATTTCCCTCGCTGGAAACTATATATACAGATAATGACGGAGGAACAGGCGAAGGCCTTTCGCTGGAATCCCTTTGACTTAACCAAAATTTGGCCTCAGAGAGAGTATCCTTTACAAGAAGTGGGCGTTTTAGAACTGAATGAAAATCCATCCAATTATTTTGCCGAAGTAGAACAGGCGGCCTTCGCACCGGCACATGTTATTGACGGTATTAGCTATTCGCCCGACAAGATGTTGCAGGGGCGGATTTTGTCTTATCCGGATGCCCATCGTTATCGATTAGGTGTAAATTATGAGCAAATTCCGGTAAACAGGTGCCCTTTTATGGTAGCCAATTATCAACGGGATGGCTATATGCGCGTAGACGGAAATGGAGGCTCCACGCCAAACTATTTCCCCAACAGCTTTGATAGCATCTATGAAGATGAAAGCTACAAACAGCCTGCATGGAATTTAGAAAGCGATATTGCCGATTGGTATAACCGCAACGCGCCGGGCGAGGATGATCACTATACGCAACCTGGAAATCTTTTCAGATTGATGACACCGGAAGCCAAACGGAACACCATTCATAATATCGTGACCTCAATGAAGGGTATCACCGGCTCCAAGAAGGAGCTCATTATTAACCGACAGCTGTGTCACTGGTTTAGAGCCGATGTGCAGCTCGGCATGGCCATTGCGCAGGGATTGGGGCTAAGTATGGAATCACTCAGTCAACATATGCCACAAGCTCAATAAACAAAACCAACCATTCAGGGGAGAGACAGGTCCTCTCTCCTGATAACGTAAACCTATATTTCAGGTACCATAAGGTTTTTAAACGCCTTTATAGGATTCGTCTAAAAAGCAATGGTGACAGGAAGGTTAAGTGCATTTAAAAAGAAGGTTTTTCTTAGTCAAATTTATCGTGTTCTTTTTGTCTTAACACAAAAAGAACCCAAACCGAGAAGCTTTGCTTCGAGCTCATGAACGCCTTAAAAAAGACGCAAGTGAATAAAAAGTCAAGGCGTGTGTAGGCTACCTTGCAACCGATGGCAAAGCATCGCTGGCGCGTATTGGAGCCGTTTCACTTCCTCAATCCGCTTGGATATTGCCGTATGAACAGACATGCAAATGCTTTGCGGCTCGTTGCGTCGGTATCCTCCAAGGCCGATCTTCCAGCGCACAGGGCTATATTTAGGGCTGAAGAAATAATACGTCCGGTTAAAAGTAAAAGCCCAACGTTCTGCTAAAATATCACCTAGGAAATTTGCGGTTTGCACGTTGAGGCACTACCGTTGTAGCAAAGTTCCAAGTGATGAGTTTTTGGTTACTTTTTGCGGAAAAAAGTGACAAAAATAATCGTTCTTTTAATTTAAACATCCTATTGAATACGAGTGTGGTAACCTCGGTAGAAAAGCAACTCATAACACACAAATCACAACTTATTTTTATCTTTGTATATGCTTAATGACAAAGAGATAAATTCCTTGATACATCTATTAGACGATCCGGATGAAGAGGTATTTCGGCACGTGGAGGAGAAGTTGTTAACACTAGGGACAGCGGTTATTGCTCCGTTGGAAGCTGCTTGGGAAAAATCATTTGATTCTTTTCTTCAGTCGAGGATAGAGAACCTAATCCATAAAATTCAGTTTGAACAGGTTTTTAATGAATTGGAACTTTGGTATATGGGCGGGGGGTTTGATTTATTGCAGGGCTTGATTATTGTCAATAAATATCAATATCCCGATCTGGAAGATCAAACCATCATCAATCAAGTAGAAGAAATTAAGCGCGATGCTTGGTTGGAAATGATGTATAACATGAGCGCTGTGGAGAAAGTACGTTTACTAAATAACGTATTTTACAATATGCATGGCTTCAAAGGTAATACCAAAAATTACCACGATCCGCAAAATTCGTACATCGGTAAAGTGCTGGAAACGAGGAGAGGAAACCCGATTTTATTAGCAGCACTATATAGTATTGTAGCGCAGCGTTTGGATATCCCAATTTATGGTGTCAATTTGCCACGCCACTTTATATTGGCTTATATGGACGAACAAATTAAGGCCGACGAAGCAGGAGTTCTTTTTTATATCAATGCTTTTAATAGAGGCCAGATATTTGGAAGACATGATGTCTTATCGTTTTTAAAGCAACTTAATTTGCCTAATGATGAACAATTCTTTTTGCCGTGTGATAACTTGGCGATCGTCAGCCGTGTCTTGCGTAACCTATTAGCTTCCTATAATCAAGCAGGCAGCTTAGAAAAAGCCGCTGAAATACAACGTTTATTGAGTATTTTCGGGTAAAGGCAAGGAGCCGACTTCGCCGGCCCCTTACTCGGTATTATCTCGCCATTAAGCTAACGGCTTCACTCCAATCACTTACACCTTTTCCATTACGGGCACGCACGCGTACGCGGCAAACAACACCGGGAATCAGCGGAGCGATAATGTTGTTACGAGACGAAGTAGTAGATAAGATGTCGCCCCATAATATGTTTCCATTATCGTCTACTTCGGTAGCATAGCAGTATTCGTACTCCCAGGCTTTTTTAACCGGGTTAAAATCGAAGCGAATTTGTCCGCTCTGTGCGGTATCGCTCAGACGAAGACGCTCTGGTATAGCAGGAGCAATCAACGAAGACCGAAGCGGCTTTACGGGAAAGCCCGAACTTAAAATAATATGTAAGGCCCCGTCTGCAACGGCATCCACATAAAACGCTAATTGCCTAAGTCCTTTCTCGAGTGCCTGGCGGCTCACGTTTTTTTCACTGGTGTTCAAAGGACTACCCTTGCGGGTAGCCGCCAGTTTCACCCGGTAATCCTCAAGGAGTAACTGTATATCTGTCAACGCCGGAACGGGCGTTTCGAAATTTGGATTGTCCGTCATGGCGGTAATAACGGTTGTTCCTAAAGTTGCCATGGCGTCGTCTGCGATATTACTAAATCCTATAGCGATGTATCTATTTTGCATGATTTAAAAATTAAAAAGTAAAAATTCAAAATTAAAAACTCCAACTGGAGCGTATTGATACCTAAACAAGCAAGTCATCAATAGATAAAAGCTTGCCTTCCCTTGGATGGCCTATTGCTTAAAGCCGATCACCTATTGTACATTTACGTTGGCTTGGACGGATGTTTTCTCTTTGTTATCATCTACTTATATTTGTATAAGTCCATCAACCGCTGATGAACAAAACAAAATTGAGTAGAATCAAAAAAAGCCATGTCCGAAAATGACGCATATGGCGTTTTTGTCGTTTTTTGACGCTTTTGTCCGATAAAAGAGGAGGAAAAGTACGTTTAAGGATGACCAAATCGAACGCTCTATTGACTAAATTTGTTCCAAATCCATATAGATTTAATACAATCTTGATCGTTGTTAATATAAACTTAGAAAGGCCTGACAGAACGTTATAGAACTTTGTCACAACTGTGAACAACGTTAGAACAATTTTAACCAATTATGGGGTAATCTTGTTTGTGTTTAATTTAAACTTGGTTAAGATTACGACAAACTTGGTCAAGTTTATAACAACATTGTCCATTGTTATTGCAAACGTAAACAAGTTTGCTATTTCTTTAGTTAAGTTTATAGCAGACATGAGCAAGGTTAAAGCAAGCTTGATCAAAAGTGTCTCAACTTATCTTAAAATTACCTTCATATTGTTTGTATTTACTTCAAACGCTTCTACCTTCATAACAAACTAATACGTGTTAAGGATAGACTTAAACATGTTTATCTCGAACTTATTTGCGTTTGTCTTAAACTTAATTGTGTTTATCTCAGTCTTACTGACAGTTATTAAGACTTTCTAGACCTTAGGTGTGCCGCAAACAAAAAAGCCGCGGGCAATTGCCGCGGCTTACCAAGAAATCTTTTTACATCGGAGCAATCCCATTGCTCATCTATCCATTCAATTCCGGTTAATCTTCAGAAAGGCAGCTATTTTTGATACAGGCGTATCGAGGTATTCTGCAACATGATATACCGTAACGGGCTGCTGCTTTTCCAAAGCATACATGTCGCGGATCAACTGCATATGGCGTTGGCATGTACGCATGCTCTTGCCCAAGATCAGCTGTAGATCCGCGGTAAAAACAGATAATCGACGTAAATTTACTTCCATATCCTCCATTTTTGCTATCACAAATTTAGCAGCTACCATAAGCAAAAGCAAGCATAAGCGCAATAAAACACGGCTTTTATTGAATTTTTATCAAATTTTAAATACCTGTCGTACAAGCTTTTCAATTTTCGTAATGCTTGATCAAATACTCATTATGAAAATGTTAAGGTTTTTGTAACAAAGAGGGCATTGAAACATAGAAAAATAGATAAATCACACAGTTCGGGTCAAAGCCTTTTAAACTAGCCGTAATGTGTATAAATTTTATTATCTTTACACATAGTAAAAATTACAGAAATGAGAACTAATATAGAGCTAGACGAAAACCTCATTCAACAGGCGCTTCAAATAAGTAAACTAAGGACAAAGAAAGAAGTCGTTCATGAAGCATTAAAGCAATATATTGCCTCTCTGAAACGAAAAAGCATTATAGCGTTGAGAAAGAAGGGCACTTGGGAAGGAGATCTCGACCAGATGCGTAGCCTATGAGGAGTTCTTTGCTTTTTGATACGTCGGTATGGGTTGATTTCCTGAACAAAAATGACACACCGCAAGCTTTATTATTGCAAGAATATATAGAAACGGATCGTGAGGTATTACTTACGCCCACCATTGTTCAAGAAATTCTCCAGGGAATACGTGAGGATTCAACTTATACAGAAATAAAGGAAGCACTATCCTATTTCACTTTATTGGAATTGCCTCCACGACGAGCAGCCATAGGTGCAGCAGACCTGTTTCGATCTCTACGCAAAAAAGGAGTGACCATACGTAAGAGCAACGATTGCCTAATTGCCTATTATGCTGTTTCCTTTTCAGTTCCCCTAGTTCATACCGATCGAGATTTTGATCATATAAGTAAATACAGCAAATTGAAGATCTGGAAGCAAAAAAATTAAAAGATATGCAATTAGGGGTTACCTATGTCAAATAGGGTTCTTCATCCGCTTATTGAGCTATTTCATTTACTGCTATCTATGATAGACACAATTAGATTCAATCTTTGAGCTATTTATAAACAAAGTCTGATGTTCGCTTTATGAGTTACTCATTCGGTCCCCGAGAATCAAGATACATAAATTCTGGCGTTAAAGATAACGCCCTGCTTGTCTCGGGTTCGATATTCCCATTAGCATCTAATGCAAATCTTATGAGTCGCCTTGCTCGATCGATGACATATATGAACTGGTTTCGATTGGGTAAATCGGTGATTGCAACGTCTATTGGGTCCACCAAACCAGTAGCTGCTCCGGTAATAATTCTTGTTGGTGTAATCGTTCCACCAGCCATTATCGCTTGCTTTGCATTCTCGATAACATAAATTTTTCCATCCACACTATTATTACTTGGATTATCCGTGAGTTTCGCAGGACCTAAATCGGAAAGAACCAGGATATCAAGTCTCGGAGAATAAGTAATACCTCGAATATCATTTGCTCCCGCAATGGTGATTGTATAATTTGGTTTAGCGTTGTTAATAAAAGTGTCTTGTATGGAAGCAATATCTTTTAATGCAAAACCCCATATTTCTTTGGTATTCCCTTGCATCGACAGCAATAGCAAAGAATCACTTGTATTAAGTGTCATATTTGTTGAAATACCCCAAGGAAGATTTGCCAGTTTAAGCCTTTTTCTTGGGGATTGCTGTCCCACCAGCCGCGAAGGATTATAGTATATGTTTAAGGAAGCGCTGTCTGGATGATCATTCGTAATAAATAACTGATCGGATTTGTTATCGTAACGAATGGCACGAGGCATATAAAGGTGAATAGTGTCCTTAAAGCTGCGCGTGGAAGTACCTATAACTCCAGCATCATTCACCGAGAAATACTTAATAGTAGTATCGTTTCTACTGACCTGAAAACCTTGTCTTAAATCAGGGCTATATGTGATACCCATTCCAAGCCGAGGCTGCGTATTCGCGCCGCTGGGAGCTGGTATATAACCGGCGCTATCCGCAGGATCAATCACTACCGCGTTTTGATAAACCTGCGTATCCGAATTAGCGATATCCGAAAACGATATATACAGCCTAGAGATAGGCGTTGCGGGATAGATCGGCTCATCATCTGCCCGCTTACAGGAAGTCCACAGGCAGAGGATAATCAGGTTTAGCGCGAATATACGGTTCATTTGCATCGAGTACATTTTTTCTTGGAAATCGAAAACAATGTCCTTCATCATTTCCGGCTTCGGTATTTTACTATATAACGGCAACAAGGCAGAAAATTGCACAGCTGCAAACAAAAATAGTATAGCAAACTTAGATAAACTTTCTTTTATAAAAAAGTTTATCCATCTATTCTTAAAACAAGCATTTATCATGGAATAGTGCTTATATTAAAGGAACCTTTTTGTTTTTCTTTTTTTCCGCAAAAAAGATACTGTGTTAGATTCCAAATATTTTATAACTTTATTTTCTGAAGGAGAGCAGCGCAAGCTATTCATCCTGTGTAGGCAGATCTCAGTATCTGCCTACTTCCATTACAGCGTTATTTATTTGTTCTTCGAAAATATATTCCTGATCATTCTTCCATAAGATATATATTAAGATCAGTAACTTTCTAGCTACAGCAGTTATTCCGATTTTTTTAGCTGGCTTCCTGTCAATTATTCTTTCATAAAATACTTTTAGATCTTTATTATATCGGCTAGCAGCGAGTGCAGGCATATAGAGTGCCTTTCTAATGAAGCTATTTCCTTTTTTGGATATCTTTGACTTTCCCTCGTGGCCTCCAGATTGATTATGTTGAATATCCAAGCCACAATAGCTTACTAACTGCTTAGCATTTTTAACTAATGCAAAGCCATTTGTTTCAGCTAAAACGATTATGGCTGTTATAAAACTGACACCTGGTATGGTAATGACTTTAGTAATTTTATCATAAAATAAGGTGTCTGACATTACAGTTGTTCTAAGTTCGGCCTCAATTTCAAGCAACTGATTTTCAAGCAGACTTATTTGTCTTTTTAGTCGTCTTGACACAGAAACAAGGCAGTCATAACCATACTCTTTTGCATGTAACTGGTTTTTTGCTGCAACAAGCTTCACTTTGGCTTCCTGATATTCACGTGTTAATGACTTTATTTCACGCATAAATTTGGTAGGCATTTTCCAGTAATCCAGTTTACGTTCTAAACCAAATCTACTTAGTACCTGAGCATCTACATTATCAGTTTTAGTTTTAATGTTAAGGCTTTTAGAATAGTGCTTGATTTTATTAGGCAGCACAACGGAAAGTTGCTGATTGCGATCATCCAGCCAGAAAGCTAACCGTTCATAGTAAACCCCTGTTGCCTCCAAAACAAAAGACACCCCATTATCTACTTGCTGTAAACACCAATCCAATAATTGCCCGAATCCCTTGAGATCGTTTGTGAAAGTTTTTGGCCGGCTAAAAACAGGGCTCTCTTCCTGAATACTACTTCCCAGGCAGCAAACTATCGAATCCTTCGATATATCTACGCCAACACAATGTTTAGTTGTTTTCATGATAAAATGGGTTAATGAGACAGCAAAAGCTTCTATCATCTTTTCTCGCATTTATACGGGATACCAAAGCTCCCTAAGTACTGTTCAGACTCGGAGAAGCATTAGGAGATGGTGAATGATTCTTTTTTCGGGATATTATGTTCAACTCCCTGAAACAAAATATTTCTTCCCTTCTCCTCTTGCTATTTCTCCAGAAACTTAATGATTTCCAAACATACGAGAAACAAAAAACTCCTCGCTTGGAACTTTGCTACAACGGTGGTGCATCAACATGCAAACCGCAAATTTCCTAGGCGATACTTTAGCAGAACGTTGGGCTTTTACTTTTAACCGGACGTATTATTTCTTCAGCCCTAAATATAGCCCTGTGCGCTGGAAGATCGGCCTTGGAGGATACCGACGCAACGAGCCGCAAAGCATTTGCATGTCTGTTCATACGGCAATATCCAAGCGGATTGAGGAAGTGAAACGGCTCCAATACGCGCCAGCGATGCTTTGCCATCAGATGCAAGGTAGCCTACACAAGCCTTGATTTTTGGTCAGCTTTTTATCAAGAAAAAGCTGATTAAGAAAAAAGTTCCTTTTTTTTCAAAGAGAAAAGAACAAATATAAAAGCTTTATCTTTGCTGCCGTATATGGCAAACTACCGTTTCTTCATTGATTATCTAATACACAAATTCTCCGCTAAAACACGCCATGGTGTGCATTCGCCATTTGTTTATAAACTTGTTGATGAGGTTATATATGATTTTTCAACTAAACCTTACGAAGAAGAAATCGAAAGAAAGCGGCAAGCGCTAAAGAAGGACACACGAATTATCACGGTAACCGACTATGGTGCCGGTTCGATGATGAATAATGGAAAACAAAAGGCCGTAGGTTTGATTGCGAAGAATGCCTTGAAGCCAAAACGGGTTGCACAGCTTATTGCTCGATTAGCCAACCGCTTTGCACCGGTAACCATTATAGAATTAGGCACTTGCCTGGGAATCACCACTGCCTACCTAGCCAAGGCTAATCCTAATGCCTCCATCACAACAGTAGAGGGTTGCCCGGAGACTGCGGCTGTTGCCCGGCAAACCCTCGATGAGCTTGGTGCGTCGCAGGTCCAACTGAAAATAGGAAACTTTGATATAATCCTACCGCAGCTTATTCAAGAGCAGGAAAAAATTGACTTTCTCTTTTTAGATGGTAATCATCGGAAGGAGGCGACTTTAAATTATTTTTATCATTGCCTACCTAAAGTTCATGAACAGACTGTACTGATCTTTGACGACATTTATTGGAGTGATGGCATGAAAGAGGCTTGGCGGGAAATCAAAAACCACCCACAGGTAACTTTAACAATCGACCTATTTTTCATTGGCTTGGTTTTCTTCAAAAAAGGCCAGGAAAAAGAACATTTTAAGATTAGTTACTAGTAGGCCATCAGTTTTCGGAAATGAGTTATCAGCTTTATTTTTAGCTGATTACCGATTGCTGATAGCCGATCACTCTAAAACGCTTCGCCGAGCGATAAATAAAAGGCTGATTGCCGCGGCTCTCCGGGACGTTTTTCGCCTATACCGTAATCAATCCGGATGCTCGAATTATGTTCCAGATCAAAGAAGTAGCGTAAGCCACCGCCGAAAGAAGGTTTCAGCGATGAAAAGTCTATCTTTTTATTGTAGACCGTCCCAGCTCCCATAAAGGCCGTAAAACCAATACGTGGATGAACGCGATAGCGTAACTCTGCCTGCGAGGTCATCAATGTCTTGTCTCGGTATCTACCTGGATAATACCCTCGCATGACTTCATCACTTCCTAGCTGCGGAAATAAATAGAATGGCACATTGCCGAAGTATTCATCGTAGGTGGCATGTAGGCCAAGCGTTAACTTCGGTGTTAACGGAAAGAAGGCACGTAAGTCGAAATCCAAGCGACTTCCCTCAAAGTTATTCCCTCCCCAGAAATCAGGCATATAATGATAGACTGCCCGCGCATAGTAGCCCTTGGTAGTGTAGATATTTGTGTTACGGCTATCATACAACTGCGAGATTCCAAAGGCCAGGTATTTTCCACCTTCTTTACCATACAGTGGTGTCCAGTCGTAAATACCACCGGGAGCCTCGTCATTATATTCATAGTTCTCGTAAATCAAGCCGAGACCCACATAATAATTTTTAACAATCTTCTTTTCCCCTTCCAACCTGAGCCTAAACAATCGTTGAACCAAGGAGTCTTTATCCGCTTTTCGAGTTTGATCACCAATTCCATAAAAATTGAATGGAAAATCCTTATACCTTATCTCTGAAATGATATGATAATCATTGCCTTTTGTCCATATATCGGATGTCAATTTAAGATTCGATTGCTTTTTTGTGGTTAACGACCCCTGCAATACAATGCTGGACGTTCGGATGAGCGTATCGCTTTTATCAATATAGAAGTTGTAAATACCGGAAAGTCCATACTCTAGGCCGGTTTCCGGTGCATATCCCAATAAAGGCAACACCACAAAACCAGCTGATCGCGTAGAATCTTTTTCTGACGAGATGAATTTCTGAACCAGTTTACTCTGCATCAATTTGCCGTTCATGAACCTTTGATAGAGTCCGGGCTTCTTCTCCTGTGCGATTATATTGAGAGACGAGAGGCAAAGAATAGCTGTTCCAAGCAGGAACCGTTGAGCTAACATTCTCATAAAAAAACGAGCAAAAAATCTAAAATGTTTAATATCAAAGAGGTTTGGGCACACAGGTAATGTGCTCAATTTTCCTCAGATTAACCGGTGTTTGATAGTATTGGCTTTCGAGGTAAAGCGAGTCGGCCGTATGTTTTACTAACTTAAACCGGGGCAAAAATTGACCGATACGATGGCAGCCCGATAATTTCTGACGCCAGTTACTTCGGGTAAATGTAGATTCTATCAATAAGCTATCATTTCTAACCAGATACACTCCCCTAGCGTATTCTTCCCACTGTCCATCGCCGTAACAAGAATCAACTACCGTTCTTACCTTGCTAAAGGTTTTTAAGGTAATATAGACCGAGTCACAAGTAAACTTAAGACGATATAAACTGTAGGTCAATAGCTGATCTTGGTGGGCTATGGAGTCTTGCACCCACACCCCTTGTAAATAGGGCTCACCCTCTCCCTGTATATTCGGATTAAACTTGCAGGCAGAACAAAGCAATAAGCACATACCTACAAGCGTAAGGTATGTGCTTTTAAATATTAAATAATGATTCCGAGTCCTCATTATCCTTTAGAACCCCTATTTCAAACCACCGATCATATCTTCGGGGCGCACCCATTGATCAAATTGCTCATTGGTAAGTAGCTCGAGTTCTAAGGCCGCTTCGCGCAGCGACTTATTCTCTTTATGGGCCTTCTTCGCAATTTTGGCAGCGTTCTCATAACCGATATGCGGATTCAGGGCCGTAACCAGCATGAGTGAATTTTCCACATGTTTTTTAATACCATCATAGTTCGGCTCAATGCCGATCGCACAGTGATCATTAAAGGAAACGCAAGCTTCACCAATTAATCTCGCCGACTGGAGGAAATTGGCAGCCATTAAAGGCTTAAAGACATTTAGCTCATAATGGCCATTAGCACCTCCTATGGTAATGGCTACGTCATTTCCCATTACCTGTGCAGCGACCATCGTTAGGGCCTCGCACTGGGTAGGGTTCACTTTACCTGGCATAATAGATGAGCCGGGCTCATTCTCCGGAATAAAGATCTCTCCGATACCCGAACGCGGCCCGGAAGCTAGCATACGGACGTCATTTGCAATCTTCATAAGGGATACCGCCAGTTGTTTTAATGCGCCGTGACTTTCAACAATGGCATCATGAGCAGCCAGAGCTTCAAATTTATTTTCAGCGGTACGGAAGGGTAATTGCGTAAATTCCGCAATGTATTTGGCAACATTGACATCATACCCTTTCGGTGTATTAATCCCGGTACCTACCGCTGTACCGCCCAATGCCAGTTCAGAAAGGTGCGAAAGTGTATTATTTAAAGCTTTTAACCCGTAATTTAGTTGGGCTACATAGCCTGAAAATTCTTGGCCCAGCGTTAAAGGTGTAGCATCCATTAAGTGGGTACGGCCAATTTTTACAACATCTTTAAATTTATCAGACTTCTCTTTCAGTGTATCCCTAAGTTTTTCAACGCCTGGAATAGTAGTTTCCACCAACATCTTATAAGCTGCGATATGCATCGCTGTCGGATAGGTATCATTCGACGATTGTGACTTGTTTACATCATCATTCGGATGGATAAAAGTTTTTCCTTCTCCCAATTTATTTCCCTGAATAACGTGTGAACGGTTGGCAATCACTTCGTTCACGTTCATATTGGATTGTGTCCCGGAACCGGTTTGCCAAATTACCAAAGGAAATTCACCGTCGTGTTTTCCTTCAAGTATCTCATCACAAACCTGCGCTATTAAATCCCGCTTTTCTGCCGGTAACACGCCTGCATCTGTATTGGTAAAAGCTGCGGCTTTCTTTAAGTAAGCAAAAGCGCGGATGATTTCTTTAGGCATCGAACCTTCCGGACCAATTTTAAAATTCTCGTGGGATCTTTCAGTTTGGGCTCCCCAATACTTATCGGCAGGCACCTTCACCTCGCCCATTGTATCGCGTTCAATTCTATATGACATGTTTATACGTTATGATATTGTTATTCCATCATCAACATGGGCTTGTGGCCACGTTGATTTATCCTTACAAAGTTATAAAACTTATACACTTGACCATATTTGCGCGCTAATTGTTTTTATTTTTCCTATTTCTTATTACATTATGCATACAGGCTGTGTAAAAATTTCATTAAATTAGCAATTAACACAATATTTTATCAATTTCGCCATTCCTATGATGTTGTACTTTTAATAGCAAATTCATTACGTGTTGAGACGATTATTACTATTTTCACTCCTTTCCTTTATTATATTCACCGCTTGCAATTCTGCTGAAGAAAAAAAGGCGCAGCAGGCCAAAGAACAAGCAATTACCGATAGTATCAAGCTCATATATCACCCTCGGGATGCAAATAAAGAGGTAGATGCTTTTATGCAGAAACTTCATAAGAAATCGGCGTTTAATGGCAATGTACTGATAGCAAAAAAAGGAAAGATTATTTACGAAAATGCATTTGGTTGGGCTGATTATCTGCGTAAGGACAGCTTGAAGATTCGTTCTCAGTTTGAATTGGCTTCGGTTTCTAAACCATTAACTGCTACCGGTATTTTACTATTGGTACAAGAGGGTAAATTAAAGCTCGACCAGCAAGTGAAGGAGTTTTTCCCCGACTTCCCCTATGAAGGCATTACCGTCCGGATGCTACTAACGCATCGATCGGGCTTGATCAATTATGTTTATTTTACGGATGACCTATGGCCCGACAAGAAAAAAGGGATGACCAACATGGACGTTATGAAGATTCTTGCTGAGCGTAAGCCGGCACCCTATGCCAAACCCGACACTCGGTTTCATTACAACAACTCCAACTTTATGATACTGGGGGCAATTATAGAAAAGGTAAGCGGTCAATCATTTACGGTATTTATGCAAGAGAATATCTTTAGACCCGCGGGAATGAAGAATACGCATGTTTACTCTAAAGCTGATTATGAAAAAATACCTACCGATGTTGTCGGCCATGACAAGGTTTGGCGGAGGTCTGTTGTTCAAAATTTTCACGACGGCCCCGTGGGCGATAAGGGAATTTATAGCACCGTGGAAGATTTATTTCTTTTTGATCGTGCTATGCGTGAAGGGCGATTAATCAATCAAAGTTGGCAAGACTCTGCTTACGCACCACATAACAAAAAGTCCATCAAAGGTGTGTTTAATTATGGCTTTGGTTGGCGTACCTTTGAGCAAGGAAAGGAGCATGTTGTATACCATACAGGTTGGTGGCATGGTTTTAAAAACTTATATGTTAGAGATTTGAAAAACGATGTTACCATTGTTTTGTTAAGTAATATGGCGAACGGAAGTCTTACACATTTAGACGATCTATTTAAAATATTGGATATGCCCGTTATCAGGCAAGGCGCTTATAACGGTAGTGGAGATTATGTTGGAGAGTAGTCGTGCTAATTAGCCAATTAGCTAATGTGATAATTAGCTAAAATTGCATTAATGAGATCATGGGTTTTTACAGCCGAGAGCTGACAACTGAAAGCTGACAACTAAATATAAAAGAATATGTTCGATAAATTGTTTCAGGCACAGCAAAAGGCCGAAGAAATTAAAAAACGCCTCGACACAATAAGTGTGTCAGGTGAAGTGGAGGGAGGAGCGATTAAAGTAATTGCAACCGCCAATAAAGAAATTAAATCGATTACAATAGACCCAACGTTCCACGAAGGTGCTGATTTGGAAGAAGTGGAAGAGTTATTAGTGGTGGCTATCAACAAGGCTCTTCAGCAAGCTGAAAATGTAAGCCAGACCGAAATGCAAGCCGCAACCAAAGACATGTTGGGTGGTTTGGGCGGTATGTTTGGTCAATAGTTTTAAGTTATAAGTGGTTAGTTATACGCTTTAGGAATTATGACTATCAACTCATAACGGGTAATGAGCAGTTTTACAGAAGGCAGGCTTTTTTACTTCCTGCCTACCGCATGCAGGTTTACTTTTAACTTTTTACTTTTAACACATGAAAGCAACATTTTATGGACATGCCACGATTGCCTTGGAGTTAGCTGGCGCCAATGTATTGTTCGATCCTTTTATTACACCAAATGAACAAGCAAAACATATAGACATCAATACGCTGAAACCTGACTATATTATACTCAGCCACGCACATGAAGATCATGTAGCAGATGTAGCGGCCATTCAAAAAAACTCGGATGCCACTGTCGTTGCCATCGTAGAAACGGCGGCCTGGGTAGGACGGCAAGGCATTAGCCAAGATAAGATTATTGCGTTCAATTTTGGCGGTACCCTAAAAACCTCTTTTGGTACAGCCAAAATGGTGTATGCACTACATACCAATGGCACGCCGGATCAGCAATATGGGGGCGTAGCGGCGGGATATCTCATCAAAAGTGGCGATAAAAAAATCTATTTTGCAGGCGATACGGCATTGACGCTGGAGATGAAGCTCTTAGCGGATGAGCAATTGGATTGGGCCATTTTACCCATAGGCGACCATTATACCATGGGCGTGGATGACGCCATTAAAGCCGCTGGTTTTGTTAATTGCAAGAATATTATCGGGATACACTATAACACCTTTCCTCCTATTAAAATCAATGAAGAAGAAGCCAAGCAAAAATTTGCTGCCGCCGGTTTAAATCTTCATTTGCTAGCAATCGGAGAATCGATAACCTTGTAAAAAAGATAAGGTGCACAAGCATCTCAAGTTGCGCATAGAATCAATCAATTAGCTAATTATTACATTAGCTAATTGACGTTATATTCCCTTTTCCCGCTGTATTTGTAAATTGTAAAAGCGGAGCCGTCCACTTTCATCGTCCACCATCGCGTCTACAGTAATATTAAAAACATCATCGATATAGTCAGTCTCGCCGTAAGAAGGAATCCAATAACTGATATTCTGTAAGGCATTAGCCATGATTTTATCGCCGTCTTTCTCCGCTAAGCCCTTAACGATCTCCAGTTCGCGCAGACTTCCTGTTTTGTCAACACTCGCCTTTATTTCGAGCTTGGCAGGTCCGGTGAGTAACCCGCGAGAATCATAAATAGCGAAAGCGGCCTCTAGTTTCTTCATCATGAACATAGAAAAATCCTGGTTCTCATCTATGGTGCAATTCTTGCTGACCATTCCTTCCGCCTGAAGGAAGAACAAGGAGGGACCGATCTGTATCCGCGATCCGTTCTTATAGGGAACCCCGGTAATTTCATCATAACCTCCTTTAAACACGCCCTCTTCAAATCGCTCATAGCCTGCGTAGTCACGTTCATTTTTAGGATATACCAGAAAAATATTCCAATTACCATCCGGCTTTCCCGATTTAATGTTCCCTTGATAGTCGGTAAAGGTGTAGCCATATTCGTTGTAACCCTCAGCCTTTACCGAAAACTCATATTTTCCATTTCCATCTTTCACGCGTTGACGTCTTTTGGTATCCCAATAATTTTGGACAAAAGCTCCCTCCTCTTTATAAAGAATTTCCAGCATCGGCAAGCCATCCGGATAATTATAGCGAGAGACCCCCTCAGCCTTACCATTTTTAAAGGTAGTTGTCCACTTTATCTGTCCATTGGCAAAATAGGCCGTGAAAACCCCCTCTTTTTTGCCTTGGAAATAATTCCCTGTCAGGATCACTTTGCCGTCGTTATTGTAATCGGTAAAAGGACCGTCGAAGCTTTTGATCGAAATATTATATTTACCCACTCGCTCGATGGATTTAAATTGGCAAAATTTATCGACCAGAAAATAATGTTCATCGAAATAGAACTGCGTCGTGCCGTCCGTCAACTGTTCAAAATAGATAGGTTTAATTTCCGTACTATCTGTTTGCGCCCTTAAGCGTGGCCCAATTAATAGACTGCTGATCAGCAGCAGCCCCATTTTAAAAATCGTTTTCTTTTGTTTGATTTTCATTCTAGTGTGCTTCAAGCCAATTTTGCCCTTCACCAATTTCCACCACAATGGGAACTTCTGTTTTTAAAGCTCCCTTCATACGCGCTTCTATAATTTCCTTAAACGCTGCAACCTCATTCCTTGGTACGTCAAACACCAATTCATCATGTACTTGCATTGTCATTTTTCCTTTAAGATTAGCTTGCTGAATATCTTGATGAATGTGAATCATCGCAATTTTAATCAAATCGGCGGCCGATCCTTGTATAGGGGCATTGATCGCATTTCGCTCTGCAAAACCTCGTACCGTAGCGTTGGCCGAATTAATATCCCTCAGGTAACGTCGACGTTTTAACAGCGTTTCTACATAACCGTGCTCTTTAGCAAAGGCGATGGTATTATTCATATAATCACGGATGCCCGGATACTGAATAAAATATTGTTCAATCATATCCGCTGCTTCCCGACGCGGGATTCCTAAGCTTTGCGACAGACCAAATGCCGATTGCCCATAAATAATCCCGAAGTTCACCGCCTTTGCATTCCGCCTTTGATTACCGGTAACTTCCTCCAAACCTACGCCATACACCTTGGCCGCTGTCGCTGTGTGAATATCCAAGCCCTTTGCAAAAGCATCCAGCATATTGGCATCTTTACTGATCTCTGCAATTAAGCGAAGTTCAATCTGCGAATAATCCGCCGAAAGGATAACATGCTCGTCATCACGTGCAATAAAAGCTTTCCGAACTTCTCTTCCCCGCTCTGTGCGAATCGGGATATTTTGAAGATTGGGGTTGTTTGAACTTAACCTTCCAGTTGCGGCCACCGCCTGGTTATAAGAGGTATGTACACGTCCGGTTTTCGTATTGATCAACTGGGGTAGCGCGTCAACATAAGTTGATCGCAACTTTTGTAACTGCCTATATTCCAGTATATCCTGCACAATGTCACTCTTATTGGCAAGCGCCATGAGTACATCCTCTCCCGTTTGATATTGACCTGTCTTTGTCTTCTTTGCTTTTGGATCAAGCTGCAATTTATCAAATAAGACCTCTCCTAACTGTTTAGGGGAAGCAATATTAAAAGGCACACCTGCCTTCTCATAAATTCTTGCCTCCAGTATTTGAACTTCATTCTGTATCGCCAAGGAGAAGTCGGATAGTGCCTTCACATCGATCCGAACGCCTACCCTTTCCATATCTACCAATACCGGTACAAGTGGAAACTCGACTTCATGTGCCAGCTTATCAGCCTCAACCTTAATAAGCATGGGTTCAAAAATCTCTTTCAGCTGTAAAGTGATATCCGCATCCTCTGCGGCATAATCGCTAACCGTTTTAGGGTCTACATCGCGCATATTTAATTGCCCTTTGCCTTTTGGGCCGATTAACGTGGTAATGGACACCGGTGTATACCCCAAGTAATTTTCCGATAACACGTCCATTCCATGCCTAGTCTCGGGATCAATGAGATAATGAGCCAACATGGTATCAAAAAGCTCACCTGCAACCTTCACATCATACCAGCTCAAAACCAATATATCGAACTTTAGATTTTGTCCGATTTTACCGATAGCAGGGTTTTCGAAAACAGGCTTAAATTGCTGAACCAATGCATGAGCCTCTTTTTGATCCGCTGATGCGGGTACATACCACGCTTGGCCTTTTTCTACCGAAAAGCTAAGTCCAACTAATTCGCAGCAATTAGCATCGGTACCGGTGGTTTCCGTATCGAAACAAAAAGACTTCTGTCTCGCTAAAAGTGCCAGCAATTCGTTCAGTTTTTCCTCGCTATCCACGAAGGTATAACTATGCTCCGTATTGCCGATATGGTTTCCCGGAGCAGGCGGTATTGTTGCTTCAGGTGCAGGCGCCGCGCTTTCTCCGGATGAGAAGAGATCCATTTGGCCACCGGCAGACACTTTATTGTCTACGACATTAAACTCTTCTCCAAACACTCGCTTACCCAATGTTCTGAATTCCAATTCCGCAAATAACGGCTCCAATAAATCTTTATTGGCCTCCCTTATCATCAAGGTTTCAGCCTCAAATTCGACAGGCACATCGAGGATAATCGTTGCCAGCTTTTTTGAAATAAGTCCTTGTTCAGCATAGGTTTCGATATTTTCTTTTAGCTTTCCTTTCAATTGATCGCTATTGGCAATTATTCCCTCAACCGATCCAAAATCCTGGATCAATTTTTTTGCTGTTTTCTCGCCAACTCCAGGGATGCCGGGTATATTATCAACCGCATCACCCCACAGACCTAAGATATCAATTACCTGCTCTACTCTTTCGATTTCCCACTTCTCTAACACTTCCTTTACGCCCAGTATTTCATGTCCGTTTCCCATACGGGCAGGCTTGTAAATTTTGATATGATCGCTTACAAGCTGTGCATAATCTTTGTCAGGCGTCATACAAAAGACTTCAAAACCCGCTTGCTCTGCTTTTTTTGCCAAAGTCCCAATAATATCATCGGCCTCAAAACCGTCCATGGTAATCACCGGAATATTGAAACCTTCAATTAATCGAAAAATATAGGGAATAGCCGCTGCCAAATCTTCGGGCATAGCCTCCCGATGGGCTTTATACGCCTCGAAAGAGGTATGACGCTCTGTTGGCGCTTCGGTATCAAACACGACCGCCATGTGCGATGGGTTTTCCTTTTTTAGTACTTCCAATAAAGTATTCGTAAAGCCCATAATAGCGGAAGTATTCAATCCTGTAGAGGTAAAGCGAGGACTTTTACTTAATGCGAAATGAGCCCGGTATATCAGAGCCATACCATCTAACAAAAAAAGTTTCATTGGAATATGTTTATTCGTTATCGTTCAATCTTGGACTTAGTAAGAAGACATTTTCTATCCCCTCCCATCGTTGGATACAAAGTTAACAGAATAGGCCGATTTTGAAATATCACTTGCTAATTCCATCAGGAATTTCGCTTTTAAAAAAGAAAGGTTTTTATTAGTTTATTTTTATAACTGTTCTTTATGCTTGATCATAAAAGCCCGAACGACTGAGGAGCTTTGCGTTGAGCTTCTATGAATACCTTTAAAACAAAAAAAGAGTAAGCTTAAAATCGCTTACTCTCTTGAGTATGTAGTGAATGTTTTAGGCTACATTGAACTTTGCTGCTTCGCCTCTTCCTTCATCTTTTCGTTAGCAACAATTACGATTTCTACGCGACGATTCTGCGCGCGTCCGGCTTCGGTACTATTATCAGCAATTGGCTCATTAAAGCTTTTTCCTTCTGTCTTTGCCCGGCTAGAGGATAATCCTTGTGCCACTGCATAATTTTTTACAGCGGCAGCCCTACGTTCCGATAGTCCCTGATTATACTCCGCTGTTCCTTTGTTGTCAGTGTGACCTATAATCAAAATGTCGGTATCAGGATTGTCGTTCAACGACTTAACCAAGTTCTTAATGTTAGTTTGGGCTTCCGGCTTTAAGGCTGTTTGGTCAAATCCGAATAAGATGCCTGAATCGAATTTGACAATGATACCTTCACCTGCTTGTACGACTTCCGCACCGTCTACTGTCCGCTCAATTTCTGCGGCCTGTTTGTCCATTTTCTTTCCAATCAACCCACCGGCCACTCCACCAAGAGCTCCACCGATGATGGCTCCCACAGCCGTATTACCTGCTTTTTTACCAATAAGCGCACCTAATCCTGCTCCACCTACGGCACCTATACCTGCACCTTTTTGGGTGTTATTCATGGATTTAACTGTATTACAGCTGGTGAATAACATACTTGATGTAGCCAGTGCCACACCAAAAATAGCTATGTTCTTTTTTATGCTCATTTTAATATTTTTTGATGACGTTAAAAGTTATACAAACCAAGTGCCAAAAAGTTTTTGATTTAAAACATTAACTTTAGGCCAAGTTAATTTCACACATATGAAACATACAAATATACTATCCATTCTATTTCTTTTTATAGGCATAGGCACTTTATTCGGGCAGCAGGCATACGAATGGAAGACCGCTACTAGCGACGGTTATACTTACCGTTACGTCACAAACGACCCCACGCAGTCTAGATTTTATACCTTAAAGAACGGTCTTACCGTAATTTTAAGTCCTTCTACGAAAGAACCACGAATTCAAACCTATATAGCGGTCAAAGCAGGAAGTAAAACGGACCCGGCAAGCCATACCGGTTTAGCGCACTATCTTGAGCATCTACTCTTTAAAGGTACGGACAAATTTGGAACCTTAACGTGGTCGAAAGAACAGCCTTTGCTAAACCAGATTGATAAATTATATGAGCAATATAATTCAACAACCGACTCAGCGAAACGAAAAGCGATTTATACCGAAATTGACCGAGTTTCAGGTGAAGCGGCAAAATTCGCTATCGCTAATGAATATGATAAGTTGATGGCCAACATGGGTTCGCAAGGGAGCAACGCTTTTACATCATTTGAACAGACCGTTTACATCGAAAACATCCCCTCTTCGTCCATCGATAAGTTTTTAGCCGTACAGGCGGAGCGATTTCGGAATCCGATTTTCAGAATTTTTCACACCGAATTGGAGGCTGTCTATGAAGAAAAGAACAGGGGCTTGGATAATGATGGCACTAAGGTATTCGAATCCATGTTTGAAAATCTATTTCCAAACAGCTATGGTAAGCAAACAACCATTGGGACGATCGAACATTTAAAGAATCCTTCTTTAATTGCAATCAGAGATTATTATCGAACATACTATGTCCCCAATAATATGGCCATCATTATGTCGGGAGATTTTAATCCAGATCTCGTGATAAAAAAAATCGATACTGGCTTTTCCTTTATGAAGGAGAAAGAAGTACCGGCCTACCACTTTGAACCTGAAAAGGAAATGGTAACACCAATTCTTAAGGAAGTGGTTGGGCCAACACCTGAAAGTGTGATGATTGGCTACCGCTTTCCGGGATCTCAGAGTAAGGACACCCAATTACTAGAGCTGATCGGTAGCATTCTTACCAATGGTAACGCAGGTCTATTCGATCTCAATTTAGTTAAAAAACAACGCCTGCTTTCTGCCGCAGCCTTTCCTTATGTACTCAAAGATTATAGTACGCTACTCTTGCAAGGAAGGCCTATGAAAGGTCAATCATTGGACGAGGTAAAACAGCTGATGCTGGACGAGATTGAAAAACTCAAAACAGGCATGTTCTCTGATGAGCTTTTAATTGGCATCCTTAATAACGCCAAAAAGTATACTATCGAGACGAACGAAAGCTACAGATCCAGAGCAAGCAGCCTGATGGATGCCTTTACATCGGATATAGATTGGCGACGAATGGTCGCTTATAATAGTACACTGGCGACAATCACGAAGCAAGACATCATGCTTTTCGCAAAGAAA
Organism: Olivibacter sp. SA151; assembly: GCF_054130995.1. NCBI lineage: Bacteria > Pseudomonadati > Bacteroidota > Sphingobacteriia > Sphingobacteriales > Sphingobacteriaceae > Olivibacter > Olivibacter sp. SA151. Next base: position 5,807,760 of record NZ_CP096391.1, read on the forward strand.
TACTTAAATAATAATTATGTCGCCGTCTATAAGAAGAAGGGGGAGGATAAAAGTATAAAGAAAGTTGAGAAACCAGCAATTACACCGGTTGAAGTGAACAGAGATGCTCAATCTGCTTTTTTGAAGCAAGTGAATGAGATGCCGGAAACACCGGTCGCTCCTATGTGGATCGATTACGGCAAAGATATTAATCGAGACCGAATTAATGGGCTAACGCTCTTGTCGGTGGAAAATAAAACGAACGATATTTTTCGCTTGAGCTATCGATTAGAAATGGGTAGCTATCACAACAAATTACTGCCCATTGCCGCCGAATATTTACAATATATTGGTACATCGACAAAAAGCGCAGAGGATATCAGTAAGGCCTTTTATCAAATTGCATCATCCTTTGATGTTAACGTTTCTTCGGAAGTTAGCTCCATTAGCTTAGATGGTTTACAGGAGAATTTCGGACAGGCGGTTCAATTACTGGAGGATTTATTGAAAAATTGCCAGCCGGATGAACAAGCTTGGCAGCGTTTAAAATCGCGTCTGAAGAAAGCACGTGAGGATGCTAAACTGGATAAAAGTGCTATCTTAAAAGGCTTGGTGAGTTACGCCCAGTATGGTGCAAAAAATCCATTTAATTACGTGTTAACAGATGAAGAACTGGAAGCAGTTCAAGCCGGTGAATTAACGGATATTTTGCACGATCTGATAAACTACGAACATCAGGTTATCTACTATGGCCCTAAGAGTACGGCATCGCTAAGCAGTGAATTAAGCGCTTTGCATGTTACAGCCAGTCCCCTAAAGGCTTATCCTGCTCCGGTAAAGTTCGAAAAGACGACGCAGAATGAATCAAAAGTATATTTTGCACATTATGATATGGTGCAAGCTGAAATCGATTGGTTCAGAAATTCTGATGTGTATGATCCGGATAAAACCGCGGTTATTCAACTTTTTAATAACTATTTTGGTGGCGGGATGAGCGGTATTGTTTTTCAAACGATTCGGGAATCTAAAGCACTTGCCTATTCTACCTATGCGGTTTACTCTTCTCCGAGTAAGAAGGATGATCGTTACAGTATTCTGGCTTACGTAGGCACACAGGCGGATAAACTGAAGGAGGCTATATCAGGAATGAACGAGCTGCTCCACGATTTGCCTGCCTCTGAAAAAGTCTTCAATACCAGCAAAGAAGGGTTACTCAGGTCGCTCGAAACCAGCCGTATTACAGAAGATGGCATTATTTATTCTTTCTTAAATGCGCAGCGATTAGGTGTCGATTATGATATGCGTAAGAAAGTATATAATGAAGTGAAAGACATGAATTTTTCGGACCTGCAGTATTTTCATCGTAGTGAGTTTAAGGGAAAGGCCTATTCATATTGCATCGTAGGAAGCAGAGAACGTGTGAAAAACACGGATCTCGCAGCATATGGGACGGTGCAAGAGCTTGATCTGAAAACGCTTTTTGGCTACTAAATCTCTGAGAAGAGCTGTTTGAAAATGACAAATCAAACAGCTCTCGCAAACGAACTAGTATTCCTTTTTATTGAGTTGTTGTTCAGGAATGGGAATCTTCGGCAAGGTTTCTGCCTTTGGTCTACCATCGCGTTCAAATTTTTCCAGAGACGCCTTTAGATAATCCCGAATATCGTACTCATTCCAGTACCTACACTGCTCGTAACTCGGACGGTAGAGCGACATAAAATTCATGAGATCATCTCCCTGCAAACCGGTAATCTCGCCAACATTATATTTATTGAATTTTTTATCGACCTCAGTCTCTTTTATTTCATTCTGCGCATAATTGTTGAATCTTCTGGCATTCTTTGCTGACCGACTGAAAGTACCATACAAAGCGCTTAATGGATTAAAGAAGTAGGCCAATGCCTTAGGCTTGCGAGCCCCATAGGGTGTCTGCTTTTCGTAATCCTCCAATATATCCTGAAGCTCTTCTTTTCTGGTTTTGCCCGTAACAGTGACCGTTTCCAATTCAATGGTGGGATTTAAACTTACCACAATATTTTTGGGATCGGTAATACGATAATACTCTGATGAATAGGCATACTTGGTAACTATAAGCGTATCCCCAGCCTTAGCAGGAATGACAAAACCGCCCTCACTGTTTGAAATCGCTTTCTCCAAGGTCCTTCTATTGGTAATTGTAGCTTCCGCGACTCTCTTTGGGGTGCCTTTCTCCAGAACTATTCCTTCAAGTGTCTCCTGCGCGTGTACCAAGGAGCTCAAACTAAGTAAAAATAGTGTCAGAACGGTGTTATATATGCTTTTAAAGTGTTTTTTGCGCTCCATACTTCTCCTCGGTAAACATAACAAATCATTTGCATTAATAGTGCTAAAAAATGTTAAATTAGCTAGTGACTATCAGTTGCCGACAGTTGTCCCGTCATTATGATCCCATTAGCTAATTACCTACGATGAACAACGATATCATTACCTGATGTTCGCAAATGTCAAGCATTTTATCTAAGTTTGCATATGATAAAATCAATGACCGGATTTGGTTTAGGGACCAAAGAAAGTGCCAAAGCGAAATATACGGTAGAAATTAAGTCGCTAAACTCAAAATATTTAGAACTTAATCTGAAGTTACCTAAAACTTTCTCTGAAAAAGAGCTATTCCTTCGTAACGAGTGTACTAAACTGATTGAACGGGGGAAGGTCAATATAACGGTCAACGTCGAATATGCCGATGCCGCAGCGAAGGCGGCCACCATTGATGGCGGCCTGTTGAAAAATTACTATCACCAACTAAAAGCCATTGCAACAGATCTTGGCGATCCTACGGAAAATATATTCGAATTAGCACTGAATTTGCCGGAGGTCATAAGCTACGCCGAAGAGGCTGCCGATGAAGAAGAATGGCAAGATTTGCTGGATACATTTTATTTAGCATTGGAGAAATTCCAACAATTCCGGTCGGATGAAGGAAAAGTTCTCAAAGATGATCTTTTTAAACGAAACCAAATCATTTTGGAGCTTCTATTAACCGTAGAAAGCCAAGAAGTAGCTCGGATTCCATTAATCAGAGAACGTATCAGTAATTATATGGAAGAGGCCGTAGGCGGCGAAAATGTTGATAAAAATCGTTTCGAACAAGAGTTGATTTATTATATTGATAAGTTAGATATAACAGAAGAAAAGGTCAGATTGCGAAGCCATTGCGAGTACTTTGGTAAGATCCTAACTGCACCGGATGCAAATGGAAAAAAATTAGGTTTTATCTCCCAGGAGATGGGACGTGAAATCAATACGCTTGGATCGAAGGCAAATAACGCGCAGATTCAGCAGACGGTTGTTCAAATGAAGGAAGAGCTGGAAAAAATTAAGGAACAATTACTAAATATTTTATAGAATAAACTTGTCATTACCGGATGGAAGGAAAGCTAATTATCTTCTCCGCACCCTCAGGCGCTGGAAAAACAACAATAGTAAAGTGGTTACTGGAAAAATTTAATGACAAGATTGCCTTTTCAATCTCTGCTAGCACAAGAGAGCCCCGTGATGGCGAAGTGAATGGAAAGGATTATTACTTCATCACTAAAGAAGAGTTCTTACACCGCATTGCAAAAAAGGAGTTTGTAGAATTCGAGGAGGTATATTCCGGCACTTTTTATGGTACACTACGTGCTGAAATAGAACGCATTTGGATGGAAGGAAAAGCGGTTATCTTCGATATTGACGTCATTGGAGGCTTGCATTTAAAGAAAAAATTCGGCGAAAATGCGCTTGCAATTTTTGTACAGCCGCCTTCATTGGATGTGTTGGTAGAAAGATTACGTGGAAGAGGAACGGATACAGAAGAGAAACTTAAGGAGCGCATTGAAAAGGCCGGTAAAGAATTGGCTTATGCAGAGAAGTTTGATGTTATCCTAAAAAATGACGATCTTGACAAAGCGTGCCAAGAGGCGTCTGAATTATTGCTTGATTTTTTGAAATAAGGCGATTAACGGAATGCAGAAAATAGGACTTTTTTTTGGTTCATTTAATCCTATTCATATTGGCCATTTAATTATTGCTAATTACATGGCCAATTATACCGACCTTTCGGAGGTGTGGCTGGTGGTTTCACCGCATAACCCACTAAAAAGGAAGGATAGCCTTCTGAATATGTATGATCGATTGGAAATGGTAAACTTGGCCATTGACAATACAGACCGCATACGAGCAAGTGATATTGAATTCCGTCTTACGCAACCTTCCTATACCATTGACACCTTAGTCCACCTCAAGGAACGTTATCCTACCAAAGATTTCGTTTTGATTATGGGTTCCGACAACCTAGTTACATTGAAGAAGTGGAAAAACTACGAAATCATTTTACGTGATTTTTTCGTTTATGTATATCCAAGACCTGGTTATGACGCGGGCGAATGGGCGGAACATCCCCGAATTACTTTTACCGAAACGCCGTTAATGGAAATATCATCCACCTTTATTCGAAATGCCATAAAAGATCATAAAAGCGTAAAGTATTTTTTACCGGATAAAGTATTGGACTTTATTGATAAAAAAGGCGTTTATTTGTAGTTGACATCGGCTGTCAGCACCCAGTTGTTACTTATTCGTTAGCCCCCGATCAATTATGAACTAATTTCCCAATTCTTCCAGCTCTGCTTTCTCGTCAATAGGTACATCGAGTATGAATGCATCGTAATCGGCAGCATCTTGATCTGAATAGGTGCCATAGGCATTTAAAAGAAATCCTTTTTTACCATCTTTCGTTTCTATAGCATATAAAACAGACATATCGGCAGGATCACTTTCCCCTTCAAAACGGTAATTTCGAACAATGGTTAAGTCTTGTGGTTGGTAAACAGGTGATTTCAGGTTACCTAAATAAGCCCCTTCTTTTTTTATCGTGATTTCTTCGCCATATCCTTTAGCGGCTAATTTATTCATAACCTGTGAAAGTGGCGTCATAGATGCAGATGTACTCATAATTTCCTGATATGATATTTCAAACTAAGTATATAACAGTGATTGTCAATAAATAGTTTGCTTATCGCTTAAATGAATTATTTAGAGGTTTCGCTTTTCATGTATGTTTGGTGTTAGTATTAGAAGAATATGACTATCGGCTTTTTGCCCTAAAACAGGGATCGATTTAACACATAGATGAATTGTTTATATTAAAGGAACGTTTTTTTTGTCACTTTTTTCCGCAAAAAGTAACCAAAAACTCATCACTTGGAACTTTGCTATAAAAGGTAGTGCCTCAACGTGCAAACCGCAAATTTCCTAGGTGATATTTTAGCAGAACGTTGGGCTTTTACTTTTAACCGGACGTATTATTTCTTCAGCCCTAAATATAGCCCTGTGCGCTGGAAGAACGGCCTTGGAGGATACCGATGCAACGAGCAGCAAAGCATTTGCACCTCTGTTCATGTTGCACTATCCAAGCGGATTGAGGAAGTGAAACGGCTCCAATACGCACCATGAATGCTTTGCCATCAGGTGCAAGGTAGCCTACACGAGCCTTGATTTTGCTCAACTTTTATCAAGAAAAGTTGATTAAAATAATAGTTCTATTTTTAAGTAAAACCGACCAAGGGAGCTCCCAAAACAATCCCACTTATCTTTAGGTATTATTCCCGATAGTCATTTAGAATTGGAAATTATTCATCATCTGCGTAACTTGCAGGCAAACGGAACAGACCTAACAGCAATTCATTCTATGCAAGATGGTAAATAGACTCTTCTTCTTGATTTTATGCTGTTCAATACCCTTTCAGGGAACGGCACAAAAAAGTAAAAAGCCCCCTAAGCCACAAGTACTGGTATACGGACATGGAGCCGATGCTTTTTCTGCAGCCATGCAATCTGCACAATCCGGTGTTGAAACTTATTGGATAGTAGATTCAACCAATATAGGAGGGACACTAATACAAGGTGAAACGAAAAGCATTTCATCCAATCACTTGCTCGATGTTGGGACCTGGGCATTTTTTTTAAAGGGAATTGCTAATGTTAAAGAAATCTCGGATTCTGCATTATTTGCTGCAAAAAAACATATAGCACCTAGAATAGCGCAAAACGTTTTTGAAAACAGCGCGGACACGATTAAGCGATTATCTTATAAAAAAAATCTCAAGGTATCTGAAATAGAGAAGTCCGGTAAGGGTTGGCAGGTAACCCTGAGCAATAAGGAAAAAATAAAAGTAAGGGCCATAGTAGATGCTACCGATAAAGCTTCCCTATTAAGTTTATTAAAGGAAAAGGATATTAAAGATAAGGAATATTTTCCTTCTGAACTGGTTAAGCAAATCGACTATGATTCTTCTTTATACAGAACGGGGATTGCTGTCGGACAAATAGGAAAACAGATTTTCAATATACCGCTAAGCAATCTGTTGCCCGACAGTTCACTAAGAAACTATTTCTCAACAAAACCGAATGAGAAGCTATTATCCCCCGATAATATAGAGCGGATACCGCTATTGATGTTGCGCGCACAAGCCTGCGGTGCTGCAGCAGCTTACTGTGCTTTTTTTAATACTACCTCTGACAAAATTAATGTCAGGACATTACAGGGCGAGCTTTTAGCCTTTAAGAGTTTTATGATGCCTTTTCAGGACATCCGTTTATCAGATGTTCATTATTCCCAGATCCAACGCGTTGGAGCCACCGGTATCCTTCGGGGTGTCTATAAAAATAACGAAAACTCTTTTCAGTTTTCTCCCGACAGCCTGGTGTCTTCAAAAGAAGTCGAATTTCCCATCAAACAGTTATATACCAGAAGTCAGATATGGTTTAAAGACAAAGATATCCCGGTATTTAAGTTAAGTGACTTATTGGATTTAATAAAGTATGTTGCCAATAGGGGAGAGGAGTTAAATGCCGAAGTTGAGAAAGGTTGGATAAAACGCTTTAAATTTAAAGGTTCTTACGATCCGGAACGAAAACTAAGTCGTAGAGAATTTGCAGTTTTAGTTGACACGTATTTACAGCCCTTTCATGTTCGCGTTAATTTGAAAGGCGAATTACAATATTAGATTGAGGTTTGTTCAAGCATCTCAATAGATACTTAAACAAACCCAATCTGTATTCATTAAAATTTCCAGCGAACAAAAGCCTCAATGGCTTCATAATCCGCTAAACCTAGTTCATCGTATTTTCTCGCTGTTTCACTGGTTCTATCCTCGGCACGTACCCAGAACTCACGAGCATCATCTCCCGGAAACACAGGCAGATCTTTTTGTGATTGATGTTTGAAAATAGCGTGGCGTTTCCGAATCACTTCTTGTGGTGACAAGGGAACGGCCATTTCTATTTCATGAATCTCAAACTCGTGCCATGCCCCTCTATATAGCCACAACCAGCAATCTTTTGTCCACTCCTCCGTTTTACTTAATCGGGTCAACGCTTCCAAAATAATGTCGAAACAAACTTTATGCGTTCCATGCGGATCGGCAAAATCACCGGCTGCAAAAACCTGATGCGGTTTGATTTGCTGCAATAACTCCATCGTCTTTACGATATCATCCTCATAAGATACAACCTTTGAAAATTTGCCCCTATCGTAAAAAGGTAAATCCTGAAAATGGATATTTTCGTCAGGCAGACCGGCAAATCGGGCACCCGCTATTGCTTCTCCTTTACGAATTAGCCCCTTAATGGTACGGATTTCTTCTGTATCAATTTGGTTCGGTTTTTTGGCTGCTATAAATCTTCGGGTTTCGTTATATAATGCTTCTAATTTTTCCGTCCCTAAATTCAGCGACTTTGTAAAGTCAGTAGCAAATTCTATATACCGTAAGACATCATCATCCCAAACAGCTGTGTTCCCGGAAGTCTGATAAGCAACGTGTACATTATGTCCCTGATCAGCCAAACGTATAAAAGTACCACCCATAGAAATTACGTCATCATCCGGGTGTGGTGAAAAGATAATCGCATTTTTCCTCGCAGGCACTGCACGTTCAGGACGCTGACTATCATCCGCGTTAGGTTTCCCTCCCGGCCAACCGGTAATCGTATGTTGAAGCTGATTAAAAATATCTATATTAATGTTATAAACCGGCCCTTTTTCCGTGGCCAATTGCGCCATGCCATGGTTGTTGTAATCTTCTTCGGTTAATTTGAGAATTGGCTTTTTAACCGTTTGGGCCAACCAAATTACTGCCTTTTTTATGGTTTTAGAGTTCCAAACACAGTCTTTGACCAACCAAGGCGTGTTGAAACGGGTCAATTCACTTGCGGCTCCCTCATCCAAAACGAATTCAACATTATCAGAAAGCTGAAGGAAGGTTGCGGGCACATCCGAAGACATTTCCCCCTCCACTGCCTTTTTAACAATTTCGGCCTTAACAGGACTCCAAGCCATCAAAATGATTTCGCGAGCCTTAAAAATGGTACCGATACCCATAGTAATAGCCTTCGTTGGCACGTTCTCCTTCCCCCCAAAATCGCGAGACGCATCTCGACGGGTAAGGTCGTCCAAAGTAACCAAACGGGTACCTGAATTCGGGGCCGAACCAGGCTCATTGAAACCTATGTGGCCGGTTCTACCGATTCCTAAAAGTTGAAAATCCAAACCACCCAGTTCACTGATCTTACGCTCATACTCCATACAATAGGTCGGTATGTCCGATAGATCGAGTGTTCCATCGGGGATGTTAATATTTTCCCGCTTAATATCGATATGATCAAATAAGTTTTTGTTCATAAAGGTAACATAACTCTGGGCAGAGTCGGGTTGCATGGGATAATATTCATCCAAATTAAAAGTAGTAACGTTTTGAAAGCTTAGTCCTTCTTCGCGGTGAAGTCGCACGAGCTCTGCATAAACTTGAACAGGAGTTGCACCTGTAGCGAGACCTAATACGGCCTGCTCACCTTTTTCTTGCTTTTCTTTAATTAGGGTTGCAATACGAGCAGCGACAGCTAATGAGGCTGCCTTTGAATTTTTGTAAACGGTTACGGGGAGTTTCTCGAAACGCGTTTCTTCCAATAGATTTAATCTAGCCATTTTTGAGGATAGTTTCATTTAAGGTGAGACGCAAAAATAACGAAATATTATATACCTCATAATAAATTGACTAGCTTTTTGGCAGATGTTCATCTTTTTGTGTAAAGCAATCGACTGCGTAAATTATAATTCGTTCACGAACTGTTTAATCGATGCTGAAGGGTCCGTTGTTTTCATGAAGTTTTCACCGATCAAGAACGCCTGAAAACCCGCCTTTTTCAATTGCTTAATAACAAGAGGATCGCTTATGCCGCTTTCCGAAACTTTAACAAAGGATTCCGGAATGCGGTTCACCAGCGCTAACGAGTGATCAATTGATACTGTAAAATCTTTAAGGTTTCGGTTGTTTACGCCAATAGCATCTACCGTGTCGAATAAATTCGTTTCCAGCTCCTGCTGGTTATGTACTTCTAAAAGCACATTCAAACCTAAGTTTTTAGCATATTTGGCCAGCGATTCCACCTCTTCATTATTTAAAACAGCGGCTATTAACAATATGATATCGGCACCATATGCTTTTGCTTCGGCTATCTGATATTCGTCAATGATAAAATCTTTTCGTAACAAAGGTACATTCACCGTTTCCCGAGCTTTTATTAAATCTTGTAAACTGCCCTTAAAGAAATCACGATCAGTTAAAACTGAAATAGCGGAGGCACCTGCCTCTGCATATCCCCTGGTAACTTCTTCAATGGTAACCTGATCATTGATTACGCCTTTTGATGGAGAGGCTCTCTTATATTCTGCAATAATGCCGGTTCTCTGCGGATCAAGTACCGAGTCTCTGAGATTGTAACAAGTACGATCGAAAAGTGGCCGACGCATCAGGTCATCTATTGTTACTTGCTGTTTAGCAATTAATAGTTCTTCTCTTTTTCTGCTTATAATCTTATCCAGTATATTCATTGTATGCCGATTAATTATTCAACCAGTTGGCGATCATTTGTTTTCCGTGCTCACTTAAAACAGATTCAGGATGGAACTGTAAACCCTTTACATCATAATAGCGATGAGACAAGGCCATAATCACCCCCTCATCATCGACGGCGGTTATCTCAAGCTCTTCGGGAAATTGTTCCTGTGCTACGGCCCAAGAATGATAACGACCAATGTTAAAGCGTTCGGGCAAGCCTTTAAATAACGGTTCCGTTGATTTTAGAATCTTTAAGGGAGTTGCGGTACCATGCACAGGCCTTTTAAGATTAAATAGTTTCCCTCCATATACTTCAGCGATTGCTTGCTGTCCCAAACAGATACCGAGAATACTTTTAGATGCACCATAAGTACGAATAACGTCCATGAGGAGCCCGGCTTCTTCCGGAATCCCGGGCCCGGGCGAAAGCAAAATTTTATCATAAGCCGCCACCTCTTCGATGCGAAATTTGTCATTTCTAACCACTGTGCAATCCAAGCCACATTCTTGCAGCAGATGCACTAAATTAAAGGTAAAAGAATCGTAATTATCTACCACCAATATCTTTGGTTCAGTAGCAAGTTTTTTCTGCGTCATTGTTGTTTTTATCAGCGTTTAGCCTTCAGCAATCTGCTGTCAGCTTATTTATTCATTTCTATCAGCTTTTAGCTATCAGCAATCAGCCTCAGCTACCTCGCCATTTCACTACTTAACTATTCCTTATCAACAGCCTAGAGCTCTTCGGCTAAAGTTAACGCTTTTCTGAGAGCGGCTATTTTATTATTAACTTCATTTAATTCGCCTTCTGCCGACGAGTCTGCTACCACACCACCCCCAGCTTGGTAGTGCAATCTATTATTCTTGCTCAAAAAAGTTCGGATCATGATCGCATGATTGAAATCTCCATTGAAACCCATAAAGCCGATGGCGCCACTATAAAATCCACGTTGTTGTTTCTCGTAGCGATCGATCAACTGCATGGCCATATGTTTGGGTGCACCGCTCAAGGTTCCGGCCGGAAAGGTATCGCCTACCACATCAAAAGGATTGGCCCCGTCCTGTAAGGTTCCACTCACTTTCGAAACGAGGTGAATGACATGCGAATAGAATTGCGCCTCCTTGAAGGATCTAACTTCCACATCGATGCAATGCCTACTTAAGTCGTTCCGTGCTAAATCAACCAACATAACATGTTCTGCACTTTCCTTAGGGTCGTTCTTCAAAGCTTCCGCAACTCGAAGATCCTCTATAGTATTTCCCGTTCTTTTGAAAGTTCCTGCAATAGGATAAATGGACGCCTCATTCCCCTTAATTGTCAGTTGGGCTTCCGGCGAAGAGCCGAATAATTTAAAGTTACCATAGTCAAAATAAAATAAATACGGAGAAGGGTTCACGGAACGTAAGCTTCTGTAAACGTTAAACTCGTCTCCTAAAAACGGCCTACTAAAAGCTCGCGACGGAACAATCTGAAACACATCTCCTCGGAAGATATGCTCTTTCGTTTTTTCAACCAATGATTTGTATTCCTCATCCGTTTTATTGGAACGCTCCTCGCCATTAAGCTCAAATTTGTATTCAGGAAAATTTTTATTTTGAATCAAGTACTGGATTTTGCTCAAACCGTCTTCCTCAGGTTCACCCAAATAATGCTCAAACACATAGAGCTCATTACGGAAATGGTCGATGGCAATCACATAACGATAGACGTGATACTGCAGAAAAGGAATATTCCGTGCTTCATCAATAGGTGTCTTTAAAGTGATATCTTCGAAATGAGCAACGGTATCAAAGGTGAAATATCCAAATAATCCATTCGTGATAAATTTGAAATCATCAAGGTTATCAGCCGTGAAAGACTGGCGAAAATTGGAAACTTCTTCTCTTAAATTAACGGCATTTGCCAGCTTGCTGCGTTTTTGGCCATCGGGAAAATACATATTTAACTGCTTTTCATTGAGGCTGATACCAGCTATTGGACTGCAACAAACATAACTCATGCTATTTTCGCGACTGTGGTAATCTGAACTTTCCAACAGTAGACTATTGGGAAAAACGTCCCGCAATCGTAAATATATACTCACCGGTGTGGTCGTGTCCGCTAATAACTTTTTAAATCTCGTCTTTAATTGATATGTCTCCATTCTTAAATTGTTAACATTGCTGTAATCATAAGCACAAAAAAACCCGACGTATATGCGTCGGGTTTATAAGTTTCGGCTTTGGTTGATCAATCTATGCCATTATATATGCTCCCGGCGCTGTTCTTTAACAGGCCACCACCAGTTGCGTATTGTAGTATCGATTGTCATGATAAAGCAAACCTACTATAAAATTTTAATATTTCAAATTTTTTTGACTAAAGTTAACATAAAAAGGCTCAAGCCTTTAGAATCCCCAGAAGGTTATAAAGCCTTTTCCAACAGCCATCATAATAGCGGCCAGTATAATAACCAAAGCAATCGTATAAAATACAGCAATAGACTTGTGTTTAGCAGAGGCATCCACCGCCTTTTTTGATTTGGAATGCCCTACGGTTATTAATATAATGGCCAATACCATCATACTAATATGTTCCACTGTCCAATAACGCAGGTTTGCAGTTTTCATGACGTTGCTCATATCGTTAAACGTAACCATCGAGCTCATTGCATACAGTGCTAAACCTATCAATAACTGGATGTGGCCCGAAATTAAGGTAAATAAATTCAATTTACGGTTTCCTTCTGTGTAGGATTTCTTTCCAGCCAATCCGCTTATCGCTGAAATAATCGCTAATATTAACAATAAAAGAACCACATAGCGCAGCCCCGAATGTAAATGTTTAAGTCCTGTATACATGTTGTCTAGTTTTTATCGTTAGCAAACTTAGCCAAACTTTCCTTTATATGAAAGTTTATCGGTTAGCTTAGCTGCCATAAAGAAGTAATTTATAGCGGCGAAATATTTTATTGCATTTCGCCACCACTTTGGAAATCTTCCGTATTTTCTTCTCTTCTACGCTTGCGTTCTTGATCGGGGTTACGTTTGCCAAAGCGATAAGAAAGTGTCAACATAGCACGCGGACCTTTCATGAAATTACGTTGGAATTCGCTGTAAAACTGCGCAGTTGTTCTTGTTCCTCCAAACCGGGCCTTGTTGAAGATATTTTGAACATTCAACATGATACTTCCCTTATCTTCCAAAACAGACCACTTGAGTCCGGCATCCGCAAAAAACATGCTGGTCGATGTCCCTTGTGCCATGACACGTGGAGCCATATAATTCCCTCTAAGTTGAGCGGTCAGGCCCTTAGCAATCCTGCCATTGGCCGTTAAGTTAGCATCCCAGTTAAAACCGCTGTTTGCGTCAACGCCGTATTCTTCACTCCCACTGAATGATTGGTAGTTTCCATTGAAGTTGGCCATAAAATCAAAATTTTGGTTCAGTGTGAACTGCGAAATAAGTTCAATCCCCGTTGCGCGATTTTGACTGATGTTACGGAAGGTTGAATAGGTAACATTAGTGCCTGACGCTGCCGAATCGACGATCATTTCCACTACATCGTTCGTAATGCGATGGTATACCGAAGAGGTTAGGTTCATTTTTCCCAGCTTTTTACTATACGCTAATTCCAGGGAGTGAATATCTTCCGGCTTAAGGTTTGGATTTCCTTGTCTATAATTTACGGGATCAGAGATATCCAAAAAAGGATTCACTTGCCATCCGCGAGGACGGTTAACTCGACGTGTGTAACTCAGTTGTAAGGATGAACCTTCTGAGAGTTCCTGTGTCAGGTAGATACTTGGATAAACACGGAAATAATCCAGTCGCCCTTTAGTCGACCGGTCTTCAGGGGCTAAATTCGGATCATAAGAAAGGTACTCGGTATTTAAATAAGCCTGTTCAGCACGTAGACCAACCTGATAACCAAATTTGTCGCTTAGCTTGTTCTGGTAATTAGCATAAAGAGCATGGACAATATCATCCATATTGAAGTCATTTGTTAGGTTATAATCTCGTTCATATTGCCCCGTGGATGGAGAAAACGCGTCGGACAATTGCTGTTCATCGCTGTAACGTAAAGTTGTTCTGTACCCTGTCTCAAGCTTTTGTTCCTTGCTAAAGGGAAGCACATAATCGACTTGTATATTAACGTTTTCACCATCTTCATACGTATCATTAATCCGACCGGGATCAATTACAATGGAAGGATCCGTTGCCGTTTGCTCAAAGGTCTGGATGCCGTCCTCTTTACTTCTACCGTATGATACATTGGCAGTTAATTCTTCCCCTTCGCGTTTAAATTCCCGTTTGAAATCGAAATTGAACTCGTAACCTGTATCGTCCTCATTCTGGTTAGTGTAGCGTGGACTCGTACCGATGACGGAGCCTGTTGCATCGTAATATGTATAAAATAGATCCTCTCGCCGAATATTATCACGTAAATTAAGATTAGCCGATAATCCTAAGGTAGTTTTTTCTGTTGCAAAAAAATCAGCTCCTAAACGAACAGTGTGACTATTCCCCTTCCGTTGGTTATCGCTTATATTGTATACCCTACTTCCATCATTGTAAATATTATTATTAAAGCCGCTCCCTGGATTATTTCTTCGTCTGAAATCGTAGCCTCCAAAATAGTTAAATTTCGTATCGCGATAGTTTAGGTCGATCCCTGCATTGTAATTGTTAAAAGAACCACCTCCTGCACGAGCCATGCCGTTAAAGCCTGTACGGATGTTTTTTTTCAAAATAATATTGACAATGCCCCCTTGTCCTTCCGGGTCGTATTTAGCGGACGGATTTGTCATCACTTCGATTCGTTGTATAGAATTGGCAGGTAATGATTCCAATAGACTGTTAATATTGCTGCCGGCTAATGCCGATTGTTTTCCGTCGATTAAGATTTTAACATTTGTAGAACCTCTCAACCCCACATTTCCATCCATATCCACCGACAGGGAAGGTACATTAGCCAATAGTTCAGAAGCGCTTCCTCCTGCACTCACGATACTTTGTTCAGGATTAAAAATCTTTCGATCAATCCCCATTTGCATAGCAGGCGGTGTCCCTTCTATTACCACTTCCTTTAACATGGTACTTGCCGAAGGGCTTAGCTTTAGGTTCCCTAATGCCAGTGTTTGTGTACCGGTTACACGTAGCGATCGCTTTTCATAAGCATCATAGCCAACAAAGCTGGCGCGTAATAGGTAAGTCCCAGCCGGTATGCCGGAAAAAATAAACTTACCGTCATCATCGGTTTGCCCGCCTTTTATTACTTGGTTCGTCTGTTGGTTCATTAAGGTTACGCTAGCAAAGTCTATGGGTCGACTACTGACGGAATCGACAACAATGCCGCTTATCTTCGCAAGGTCTTGCGCCTGCAAAAGGAAAGGTCCTAGGCATAAGGTTAAGAATAATGTAATATTTCTTACCACTTGTAACTTCATTGTATGAATCTATTTAATTTTAGCTTTATCTGACGCCGTCAAAATTAACATTATCAATTAGTCTAGGACTCCTTTTTTGACAATAAGATTAACCCGTAACACCATTATTACAGTATCTTCGCGGCATGTCTTTAAACCATATACCGCAAGAAAGATTTAGCTACGATGCTTATATAGAACTGGTGAAACAGCTTGTAGAAAAAAGACAGACTACGGGTCCTGACCAATCCTCGTTTTTAGCCAATTTTACGGCATTAAATCTGGTAAGAATGCAGCGCATTGGTAAAATGATCACTCTGAAAGAGTCTTTGCTTACGAAGCTTTCACAATTGAAACGACAATATGTTTTTACTGTCATTACAGAAGCTTGGTGTGGGGATGCGGCTCAGATATTACCGGTTATAGCCAAAATAGCGGAAGCCAATCCTAGCCAGATTGATTTATTTATCGTTTTGAGAGATAGCAGTACAGATTATATGGACCAATATTTAACCAATGGGGCACGTGGGATTCCGAAATTGATTATCTATGACGTGGCCGAAAATAAAGAGATACTTAACTGGGGGCCACGGCCTAAAGAACTGCAGCTATACATCGAATCGCTAAAAGTTATGGGTTTAAGTAAAGAGGAATGGATTGAAAAAGTGATGTTATGGTATACGAAAGATAAAACGAAAACCACACAAGACGAGTTTGAAGAGGCGATCGGTACACTTCAATAACGAAGGAACTACTCAATGCTAACGGTTAAGCCCTCTTCTTTCAGAATTTTCCTATAAACATCCACTTCAGTGTATGTGCCCTCCAGTACCGCACATTTCCCTTCGTTATGCACCTTCCATGCAATTTTCTCAGCCTGACTTTCGCTATAGTCTAAATACTTCATTAGGCAGTGAATTACATGGTCGAATGTATTTATGTCATCGTTCCACAAGATTAACCGATGATACTCTTTAGTAACCGAGAGAATTTCTTCCAGTGTAAAGGTCTCTTCCTGTACTTGTGTTTCAGCCATCTTCATTGTTCAAAGCGCTATCTAAATTTCATTATTACTCACTGGAAATCCCCATTAAAAGCGAGGCAGTCGAGCTAATGAATACGTCAAATTAATATCCGGATAAGTTTAGCAAACTTAGATAAAGTTACTTTTTTTCACAAATGTTTATTTTTTTTGTGCTAGCTTCCCTTCGTTTTTTTTCCCTGCTGTATGAGCTGTTCCCACATCTCTTCCGGAATAGCTTCCATCGCACTAAACTGTCCGGCACCTTGCAACCATTCACCTCCATCTATCGTAACCACTTCACCGTTCACAAAGAGCGCGTAATCAGAGAGCAAAAAGGCTGCTAAATTGGCTAACTCCTGATGGTCGCCAACCCGTTTAAGCGGAACTCTAGTTCGAAAATCAAACTTTTCAGCAAGCGCTCCCGGCAATAAGCGCTCCCATGCTCCTTTAGTTGGGAAAGGACCAGGGGCAATGGCATTATGCCGAATACCATATTTTCCCCACTCTACTGCGAGCGATCGTGTTAAAGCCAGCACACCTCCTTTTGCTGCTGCCGAAGGTGCAACATAAGCAGAGCCCGTAAACGCGTAAGTTGTGACTATATTTAAAACCGAAGCTTTTATTTTATTTTCTATCCAATATTTTCCAAAGGCAAGCGTCGCATTAACCGTCCCCTTTAAGACAATATCGATCACGGCTGAAAAGGCATTAGCGGATAACTTCTCTGTAGGCGATATAAAGTTCCCCGCTGCATTATTTACGAGCGCATCTATTTTACCAAAGCTTTCCACTCCCTTAACCAAAACGGTTTCTATATCCTCTGTTTTGCGAACGTCACAGGCAATCGCCAATACCTGGCCTTTTGTGCTATCCATGATTTCTTTTGCCGTATTATCCAACACTTCCTGCCTTCTACTCGCAATGATCAAATTGGCGCCAAGTGCCGAAAAGTAGGTACTCATGGCTTTCCCTAAACCGGTACCACCTCCTGTTACAACTATTGTTTTTCCTTTAAGCGCATCATCGCGTAGCGCGCCTTGTATTTTTTCCATAATTATGCAGACTTTTGTGGCTATTTAAAAACTTACCTTAGAAATTCTTTCATCTGAACATCACTTCTTTGTTAAATTACCAATGATTGTCTTGAGTATGCCTCTTGTGGAAGGTTCCCACCACTGTGCAAGCAATTTATCAACTACTTCTGTAGCATCTTGATTGAATCGATGAACAAGCTCCTTGCGTAATTCTCTCTTACTTTGTTGCCAGGTATTCCAATTAAAATTCAAATACCTTTTCATTTGCTTATCGGCCTTCGTGTGTAGTTGATTTATTGGTACCAGCTCATCAATCAACCCTTCTTCTAAAGCGCGTTGCGGCTGTAATAATTCGCCCGTAAGCAAATACCGATAAGCTTTGGCCTTTCCTATCCAAAAGCTGTATAGCTCAAAAATGCTCTCGGGTACAATAATACCGACAGGCACCTCGTTTAGTCCGATAATAAAATCACCTTCTGCCATTATTCGGTAGTCACAACAAAGAGCCAGCACACATCCGCCTGCCGGGCTATGCCCACCAATAGCAGCAACAGCCGGCTTGGGAAAGGAAACAAACGTTTTTACAAGATCTAGAAATTGATACCAAAAAGCTTTTATTTGCTTCTCATCATAATTGTACAAACTGATTAAATCCAATCCGGCACTAAAAAAGCCCTCCTTCCCATAAAGTATAATTCCGCCGATGCGTTCATCATTCCCTACGATCTCAAGCGTATCTTTTAATTCCGCAACCATTTCGGCATGTAATGCATTGGAACTTCCTCTGTTTAGCATGATATGAGCAATATGCTCTCTTATCTCCAATTTTAAATATTCCATGTTCTTTGGCTGTTAGTTATTTGTTATCCGTTATTGGTTATTCGGTGTGAGTAATTGTTGCAACTTTGATAGAAATGTACTACTCAACTACTCAACCACTTCGCTATTCAACTACTTAACGATTCCACAAGATACACTTTTTCCGGTGATGATTGATAAAAGGAAAAAGCTTTCATAAAGCAGCTCAATAATTCATGAAAAAAAATAACTTTGCGGTATTGGTAGGAATATCCTCAAAATTTAAGAAATGAAATATCCATGATTGCCAAACATAAACTCAATGACCACGAAGTAGCATGAGTGTATAAAAAACAAACAGGTTACGAATAAAATAATCTGGATATTCCACCTGCCTACCGGTAGGCGGGTATGACCATTAAAGAACAAAATGCGAAGCATTCATGAATACAATTGAATGCAAACACGAATGAATAATTATTTACATATGAATATTTTATTGATTGGTTCCGGGGGAAGGGAGAGTGCTTTTGCTTATAAGATTGCTCAAAGTCCATTAACCTCACAATTATTTATTGCTCCCGGGAATGCGGGCACCGGCGCTTACGGAAAAAACGTAGATATCAAGGTTACTGATTTTGCTTCGTTAGGTACCTTTGCACTAGAGAACGATATCCACCTTGTAGTAGTTGGCCCGGAAGAGCCGTTAGTAAAGGGTATTCATGATTATTTTTTGCAAGATGCACAGTTGAGCAATATTCCTGTGATTGGACCGACGGCAGACGGAGCCCAATTAGAGGGGAGTAAAGACTTTTCTAAACAATTCATGCAACGCCATGCAATTCCAACAGCAGCCTCCCGTTCGTTTACAAAAGAAACCTTGGAAGAAGGTTTACAATACCTCGAGACCAGAAAATTACCCATCGTTTTAAAAGCAGATGGTTTAGCCGCCGGAAAGGGAGTGCTGATCTGCGCTGATTTGATAGAGGCAAAAACGGAACTTCGCGCCATGTTGGCCGATGCTAAATTCGGCGAAGCAAGCAACAAGGTTGTTGTTGAGGACTTTTTAAAAGGCATAGAATTATCTGTTTTTGTCTTGACAGACGGAAAAGACTATAAGGTTTTACCAGCAGCAAAAGACTATAAACGTATAGGAGAAGGCGATACAGGTTTAAACACCGGTGGGATGGGTTCCGTTTCTCCTGTACCTTTTGCGGACGAAACTTTTTTGCTTAAAGTCGAAAAGGACATCATTAAGCCCACCATCGAAGGCCTAAGAAAGGATAATATTCCCTATAAAGGCTTTATCTTTATAGGTTTAATGAATGACGACGGTAATCCTTATGTCGTAGAATACAATGTACGAATGGGGGATCCGGAAACGGAGAGCGTACTCATTCGTATCGAAAGTGATTTCGTCGATTTATTAATGGGAGTAGCCGAAGAAAATCTAGCGACAAAATCATTTAAAGTGTCAGAAAAAACTGCAGCTACTGTCATGTTGGTATCCGGCGGATACCCAGGGAAATATGAGAATGGCAAAATAATCAGCGGATTGGAAAATGTCAAAGAATCTTTGCTATTCCATGCCGGTACAACGCTTGTTAACGAAGAAGTCAAAACGGCCGGAGGCCGTGTTATTGCTGTAACTGCTCTTAAAGACAATCTGCTGGAAGCCCTACAGCAAGCCACAGCTGATGCTGGGCGGATTTACTTTGAGGGTAAAAATTTTAGGAGAGATATTGGCTTTGACCTTATAAACTACTAGCCTCCTCTTTAGTAGCGTGCCTAAAACCGAAATGGCTTTAGGCACGCTTAACCTATCCCACACGCAATTTATCATCCTGTTCACTTTGTTCATTCTTAGCTCTGTCTTAGACAGTTAAGGCAGAATTAGCTATTATTGCAAAGAGAGTCACCGATAATTGACATTATCCGTCTCATTCATGGTTTTCTTATCGCTTTATAAGGAAAACCTACCTATAACCTAAAAAACTAAACGGATTATGAAAACGTTACTTTACAAATCTTGCTTCTTGTTTCTCCTTTTCCCTTTTCTGTTTTTAAGTTGTGAGAAACCGGCACCTCAGCTTCCAACCAAACCGCAGGAAGAGACCTTACACACTGTTCGTTTCAAGCTTAAGGGCTTTTCAACAAGTATTACACCACTTGCAAGCCCTCATTCCTTGAGTTTGTCGCGATTGTCTAGCCACGGAGCCCCTAGCTTAGTGTCTGCGATGCCATTAGAGCCGAGTCCTCAGGAACAATATGTATACTTTTGGTCTTTTAATGAGGAAAATTTATTACCGGATATAGCAATCAACACTTCATCAGCATCTATATCCTTTCAAGCAGCTGACACATCACCTGGTTTTACAGCTGGTTACGGATTGAGTCCTTATCCAGCTGGTAGAAGCTTAAGTTTAAAAGGCTTACAATCTTTGGTGATTACTATGCCGTTGACGGGCGTTTCTGAGATAAGCAAACTGGCCTTTGATGCAGGAAGCTCGGGAACCGGTCCGAAGAACTTTAGCCTGTATTTCTCAACAGATAATGGCAACTCCTACACGCTTTTATCAGCCGACAATCAGTTTGCCAACACGAAAGACAATGCTAGAAATAGTTATGAGTTTAATTTATCGGATCTGCGTACGATTATACAAGCGCAACGTTTAACGATCAAGATAGAGCCTTTTGAAGGCGAAAGGGGAGATGCGAACGATTTCGATCCAAATCGTGGTACTTTTAAACTCGATAACTTCCGCCTTTCCGGTATTTATAATCAAGACAGGCCGGAAGAGCCGACAGACAACATTAGCAAAATCCATTATTTTATCTTTAATGCGGACGACCATTTACTAGCATTGCAAGGCAGTACGACGTTCAATCCTTCGGACGAAGGAGTTGATTTATCCTTTAAATTATCTTCGGGAAGCTATTACGCCTTCATTACCTCCAATGTTTCAAAAGCGGAGTTATTATTGCCACAAGTCCTAACAACGGCCTCTGATCTATACCTTTCTAATCGTTTCAGCAACCACGATGCACATATCTTCGGGGCGCACATCCCCCATTTGGAGGTTAACAGCAATACACAAATCGACGTTAGCCTGAAACGGTATTTTAGTCAGGTGAAATTTGAATTTACGGACGAAGAAGACTTGGCTCATGTACGGAAGATTAGCATCCATAGCGAACATGCCCCACTTGTTTACACCCCATTTAGCACCTCTCCAAGTTCCGTAGAAGATGAAGCAACAAACATTGTATTTTATCCACTATTCAATAGCGATCATAAAAGCTTAAGTTTTAATCAATTCATTGGGGATGTAAGCAACCCTGTTGAATTAGGTTATGTCGTAAATGTTTATGATGAGGACGATACATTATTGAGGACCTTTACAGTCAGCAGCTCCATAAAAAACAATGTACAGTTACTGTTTAAAGGTAAACTACTAGTGGATGCAGACAAACAGAATCAATTTCAGATTGAATGGAACCAAGCATGGGATGATAATCGAACGGAAACGTTTTGATTCCCATTGTACAAATTAACAGCGTGTACTAAAAGATTAAATTTTAAGGTACGCGCTGTTTGGAATAACAGCATTACTTATTTAAGATAATCCTTAAAGCAGTAAAAAAATCGCTGGTTTTTTATGCAGATCCACCTTTTTCTTTTTCCAGTTCTCAATGCTATCACTGCTGATCCATTCATCCGGATCGGTAATATTGCACGCAATGCATAAACGGGTTTTAGGAGAGCATACCTTCAACACTTCTTCCAACAATTGATTATTCCGAAAAGGAGTTTCCATAAATAACTGGGTTTGCTTAGCTTTCTGAGCAACCTGTTCTAATTCTTTTATTTTCTTTGCACGGGCCGCTTTATCAATAGGCAGATATCCATGGAACGCAAAAGTTTGCCCATTGAATCCTGAAGCCATCAACGCCAATATCATCGAGTTAGGCCCCACAAGCGGTCTCACTTTAATACCCAGTTGATGGGCTCGGGCAACAATATCTGCGCCTGGATCCGCAATTCCCGGACAACCCGCCTCGCTCATTAAACCGACGTCCTTACCTTCCAGCAAGGCCTTAAAAAAGCGATCTTTATCGTATTCATCTCTTGCATGTTTCCCATAATCATGAAGGACCAATTGTTGCTGCGGCATTTTCAATCCTGCTTGCTTTAAAAATTTACGGGCCGTTTTTTCGTTTTCGACGATATACTCATCAATCGCATTGATGACCTCAGAAAAATAAGTGGTATAAGACGCCGATGCTGCCTGATCAGATAACGGTACCGGCAATAAATATAACGTTCCTTTAGACATGACACAAAGATGCAGTTTTTAATAGGGAAAATAACTAATTTAGCAATTTAAGCAAGTTACACGGTGGAAGAACTAAATTTTTACGAGTGTGTTTATGCGTTGGTTAGACAGATTCCGGAAGGAAGGGTTACTTCTTATGGAGCTATCGCACGGGCACTTGGAAGGGACGGTGCTGCACGAATGGTAGGTTACGCAATGGGAAATGCCGGAAAAGCTGATCCACCGGTTCCGGCACACCGCGTACTAAACAGCAAAGGCCAGTTAAGTGCTAAAGCAGCTTTCGGTCATCCCACCTTGATGCAGCAGCTCTTAGAAAACGAAGGAATCACAGTAGAAAACGATCGAGTAGTTAACTTCAAGACCATTTACTGGGACCCACTGAACGAATTATAACAATAACAGAGACGTATATATGATAAAAAGATGCGGATGGTGCGGCAATGACCCGCTTTACATGGCTTACCATGATGAGGAATGGGGCAAAGCGGTAACCGATGATAAAACTTTATTTGAATTTTTGATTTTGGAGTCGGCACAGGCCGGTCTTAGCTGGATCACCATATTACGAAAAAGAGAAGGCTATCGACGGAATTTTGCCGATTTCGATGCTCAAAAGGTCGCTCAATTTACGGACGAAGATGTAGATCGTATCCTTCAAGACCCTGAAGTAATACGTAACAGAGGAAAAGTGAAAGCAGCCATATCCAACGCAATTATATTTCTAAGCATTCAGAAAGAATTCGGATCATTTTATAGCTATTTATATTCTTTTATGCCCAATCAGCAAATAATCAACAATAAAGTTGATAACTACAGGTCATTTATGACAACATCCGCTGAATCCGATGCCATTGCGAAAGACTTAAAAAAACGAGGAATGAAATTTTTTGGAAGTACCATTTGCTATGCCTATATGCAAGCAGTTGGCATGGTAAATGACCACGAGGTGGATTGTTCTTTTAAATAGTTATCATTAGGGCTTGTCTGTAAAATGACGCTTACTTTTCTTTTGGCTAAATTTTTTTCGATTATATTGTGCAGAGCCGTTACGTGGAATCGATAAGGTTTCCCAAGTATCGTCTTTGATCATTTTTGCTAAATAAACAATTTGACCTACGTGATAAGCGTAATGTGCCAGTTGTCTGTTTATTGCTTCCACGACGGTATGCCCCTCGTTCCTTATATATATAATAGAATCAAGGTCGGATGGGCGCAGATTATACATGGTATCGAGCAAACAGGTCCAACCTTTATTCCAAACAATCATCAACTCCTTTCTATCAATTGGTTGGTCTTCGAACTCCTCATCCCGCTTGCGCCAGGTCTTCTCACCATCAGTAGTTAGAAAATCTGTAAATCTCGACAACATATTTCCTGTTAAATGTTGCACGATAATAGTGATGCTATTACTTTCTTGATTGTATTGCCAATGAAGACTTGTATCGTCCAATTGGGCAATCGCCTGTTCGCCCAACTTTTTATAGTACAGGAACTGCTTTATTACACTCTCCAAATATGTTTTACATCCTTCCAATGTATTCATACGCTTTCAAAGTCAATTTTAATGCCAATGATAATGCGCCCGAACCCGTTGAATTTTACCTTCGTCGTTTAGTTCCATATATTCGGCAGAGATGGAGTTATTAACACTCCGATATACTAAAACAACCGAATTTATACCGTGGAGCTCATGGTACAGTTCAAAGGCCAAATCCGGATACTTCTTCAAGCCTCTTTCAAAATAGTCCTTTAATTGTTGCTTACCTCGTACTTGTCCTTCTTCGCTTACTCCAAGCTGCTGAATGATTGGCGAACGAAAATCAATATCATCCGCATAGTGGGTCATGATTTCTTCTAAATCGTGATTATTCCAAGCCCTAATCCAGTCGCTTGTAAACCGGTTGAATTTTTCTGCTTTCATTTCTTGTAAAGGTTTGGTGTATATATTTCCATATGTCGTGTTATATCAGCGAGTGGTCCAAAACCATATTCGGCATAAAGCGAATGCGCATCCGCAGTAACCAACATCATCCGTCGCAAAGTTTTTACCCAGGGTAAACGCATAATATGATTAAGCATTATTTTTGAGACCCCCTGTTTCCTATAACTTTTTATTACAAAAACATCGGCCAAATAAGCGAATGTTGCCCTATCCGTAATTAATCTGGCAAATGCAATTTGCTTATTATCGTCAAACACCCCGATACAATAAGAGTTATTTAAGGATTCCTCTACCAGTTCGAGCGGAATATCTTTAGCCCAATAACTTTCTTTTGATAAAAAGGTATGAATAAGTTTCATATCCATTTCGTCAACACCTATTTTTATTTGAAATGTATGCTGCATATCTAAAAAGGATTATAAAACTAACTCCATCATTACATCCGCCCTTTTGTACTTGGGGTTATCCACGGGCACGTTATAAAAACCATACTTTCTATAAATTGCTAAAGCAGACTGCAAGATGCTTTGGGAATACAACACCAGCTTTTTTACTCCCAATTCGCGCGCCTTTTCGATGGCATGTGCACACAGAGCCTTACCGATCCCAAGTCCATGATAAGATTCGTCAACAGCCATTTTAGTTAACTCCATAACCTCCTCACTAACTTTTTTTAGCGCTACCGTGCCCACAATTACACCATCATATGCTGCAAATAAAATTTCGCCCCCGTCTCGAAGAATAGCCTCTTCCGGATGCTCTAACACATATTTGTCAATAGGTTCAACGGTAAAATATTTATTTAACCACGCTTTGTTGAATTTCTCAAAAAAGGTTTGCTTATCCGGTTGGTAATAACTTATTAATATTTCCATGATTATTTTTTTCTTATACAAAGAAGAGAAAAAAAAGAAAAGAAGTACAGATACAATTTTTTTATATTTGAAGGATACAGTTCATATTATGAAAGAAGAAGCATTATATATTGTCATAGCTAAGGCAATTGAGCAGCAAATACGCAATAATGTATTAAAAATAGGAGATAAGTTACCCTCTATTCGTACGGTAAAAAGAGAATATGGCGTAAGCATGAATACAGCGACACGTGCTTTTTTCGAACTGGAAAGAAAAGCACTCATCGAATCACGCCCCCAATCGGGCTTCTATGTCTCCAGGCATTCGAGAAGCAGACTACCTGTTCCCACCACCAGTAATCCTTCTGTCTTATCGCATCAGGAACAAGCGGAAAACCTGATCGATAAGGTTTACCGGTCGTTAAACGACACCTCTATTACTCGGTTTTCCATAGGTGTTCCAGCCAATGAACTTTTACCAATAGCCAAGCTGAATAAAAGCTTATTACAAGCTACCCGTACGCTTGACGGAAGTGGCACTGCCTACGAAGAAATTCAAGGAAATTTTAAATTGCGTCGCAATATTGCGCGATGGTCTTTCACCTGGGGAGGTATGCTCACTGCGGATGATTTAGTTACTACTGCCGGTGCCATGAATGCACTGTCGTATTGTATGATGGCCCTTGCTAAAAAGGGCGATACCATTGCGGTGGAAAGTCCTGTTTACTTTGGTATATTGCAATTGGCGAAAAGCTTAGGGCTTGAAGTGCTGGAAATACCAACCCATCCCATAACCGGTATGGAACTCGATGCATTACGAAAGGTGTTACCTAGCATAAAACTTTGCTTAGTGGTAAGTAACTTCAACAATCCCCTTGGAAGTTGTATGCCCGAAGAGAATAAAAAGGCATTGGTAAACATGTTATCGGAACACGAAATACCGCTTATAGAAGATGATTTATATGGTGATGTTTACTTTGGAGAAAACCGACCTAAACCCTGCAAAGCCTTCGACAAAAAGGGCTTGGTTCTATGGTGTGGGTCAGTATCTAAAACCTTGGCTCCCGGCTATCGGGTAGGTTGGGTTGCGCCGGGGAAGTTTAAGGAGCAAGTTATCCGCCTTAAGCTACTACATGCCGTTTCATCCACCACACTCACCCAGGAAGTTATTGGCGATTTTTTAGAAAATGGACGATATGAGGCCCACCTTCGAAAAATGCGTCGTACATTGCAAGCAAACAGCCTACACTTTACGCGAGCTATTCACGACTACTTTCCAGAAGAAACCCGGGTCAGCAGGCCTCAGGGAGGATTTGTACTCTGGGTAGAACTGAATCCCAATTTAAATGTTCCGTTGCTATACGATCAGGCTATGCGCCAAAAAATAAGCATTGCACCCGGTCGTATGTTTACCCTTCAAAATCAATTTAACAATTGTATGCGTTTGAGCTACGGCTTACAATGGTCGGATGAACTTGAGAAGAAACTTGCAATGTTAGGCTCGATCGCTAAAAAAATGATCCGGTAAACAAGCCATCTCATCTATTTTTTCCTTGTAAATGGGACAAAACGAACATGCATAAGATCTTGAACGACAAGCTTCCCTTTCTTTTTCTTTAAGAGCTTTAAGGTTTGCATGCCTTTGGTAGGTCCAATCGGTATGATCATTTTTCCGCCGTCTTTCAACTGCTCGACGAGTGGTTCCGGTATTTTTTCCGGCGCTGCAGTAACAATGATGGCGTCAAAAGGCGCGGCTGATCTTAAGCCTTGATAGCCATCACCAATGACAACTTCTATATTGTTATAATTCAGCTGACGCAATAACTTTTTGGTACGTTCAGCCAGTTCCTTCACAATCTCAATCGTATAAACCTGCGCTACAATCTCTGCTAACACCGCTGCCTGATAACCCGATCCGGTTCCAATCTCAAGTACGCGATCGTCTTTACTTAAGTCAAGCATTTGTGTCATGCTTGCCACTATAAAGGGTTGGGAAATTGTTTGTCTAAAACCAATTGGAAGCGGACGATCTTCGTAAGCATAGGATTGGTAAGGAGAGGGTACAAACAAATGTCGTTCTACTTGCCTCATCGCTTGCAAGGTGGCATCGTGGTGTATTCCACGAGCTTCTAGCTGTTCAATAACCATTTTTTCGCGGAGCTGCTTATAATCCTGCGGTGCATTGGATTGAAGAAGCGTATAGGTACATAACAACACAAGTATCATCATTTTTCCTTTTATTAGCTCTCATAAAGGGGAACAAGATGCTCGTTAAAAAGTTTACCCTTTTATTAGATCAATTGAATCAAAAAGGCCCTCAAAACAACCGTTTCGAGGGCCTCAATCAATCCAAAAAAAAATTTAGCTAGTTCCATCCACCACCCAATGCCCTGTAAATATTTACCATGGCATTCATCTGCTGCATTTTTGTTTCAACCAATTCAAATTTGGATTCCAAGGCATCACGCTGCGTCAATAACACTTCCATATAATCTGCCCTAGCTGATTTGAAAAGGCTATTGGAAATACCAATCGACTGCGAAAGGGCATCCACTTGTTTTGACTTTAAATCGTAACTTTTTTCCAGGTTGTTAATTTTCGCCAATTGATTAGCCACTTCAACATAAGCATTTAAAACAGTCCGTTCATAATTATAAACAGCCTGTATCTGCTTGGCATTGGCATTATAATACGCAGCCTTTATGGCATTCCTATTAATTAAAGGAGCTGTGATATCGCCCGCCAGGGAATAAAGCAAAGACTTTGGGGTCTTCACGAGATAAGTAGGATCAAAAGCTTGGTAACCGATGGCCGCTGAAATTCCTAAAGACGGATAAAACCTGGCTTTTGCTACCTTAATATCCAGTTTCGCCGCTGCTAATTCCAATTCAGCCTGCTTGATATCCGGACGATTTGCCAACAATTGCGCAGGTAAACCCGTATGTACAGCCTCGGGTATCAAATGCTCGAAATTATCACTCGTCCGTTGAATAGGCTGCGGATACCTTCCCAATAAAAAGTTAATTCGATTCTCCGTTTCTGTAACACGTTGCTGAATAGCATACTGAAGGCTTTTGGTGTTCAACACCTCGGCCTCAAATCTGCGCACCGCCAGCTCCGTAACTTGTGCGGCCTCTTTCTGCATTTTTACTATTCTTAAGGCATTACTTTGAATTTCGATATTCTTTTTAACAATATCCAGCTGGTTATCCAGTGCCAATAACTCATAATATGAGTTGGCGATTTCGGCAACCAGATTGGTGATAACGAAATTTTTCCCTTCTACGGTCGACAGATACCGGCTTACAGCCGCTTTCTTTGCATTATGCAGCTTCTTCCAAATATCTATTTCCCAAGTAGCGGAAAGTCCCAACATATAATCAGGGAGTGGCTCGGGATTTTCCTTTCCTTCTTTTATTTCCACGTGATGTTCTAATGCCCCGATATTAGTATATCTAGCTACTTTATCAACACCAGCTGCCCCTTTAATCCCCACGAATGGGAGATACTCCCCCTTTTTCTCCCGAATCTCGTTCCTTGAAATTTCAATTTCCTGTAAGGTAATATTCAGTTCCTGATTATTTTTCAAAGCTGTATCAATCAACGCCGCTAAATAAGGATCAGTAAAGTACTCCTTCCAAGTCAATTTTGCCGTGTTAACGGTATCCTGCGAACCATTATAGCTCGCAGGAGTCTTTGTATTTGCTTCACGCTGAACTAATGCAGGTGTTTTACATCCTGTATACGTTATTAGTACCAAGCAGCCTATTATAACGTATACATATTTATATTTTTTAGACATCTTACTCATTTTCATCACCATTATCGAATTTATCTATTTGATGTACAAACTCATCGGATAATGAGTTTTCATCTTCACCCTTAATCAGTTTTCTTCCGCTAGCAAGGGAACCGAAAATATAGTATAGTCCAGGAACTATAATTACACCGAAGACAGTACCGAATACCATACCGCCCATCGCGGATGCACCAATGGTCCTGTTGCCAATCGCGCCGGCACCTGTTGCAATAATTAACGGAATTAATCCCGCAATGAAGGCAAACGATGTCATCAGGATAGGACGGAAACGGACCTTCGCCCCTTCAATAGCCGCTTCCAGTATGGAGGCTCCTTCGCGATGTTTGAGTACGGCAAACTCAACAATCAATACAGCGTTCTTACCAAGCAGTCCGACAAGCATGATAAGTCCGATTTGAGCGTAGATATCATTTTGAAGTCCCATTAACTTAAGGAGTAAAAACGAACCGAACACCCCCACGGGCAAGGAGAATACCACTGCAAGTGGGATGATAAAGCTCTCATATTGTGCTGCAAGAACAAAGTACACAAACGCCAGTACGATTAGGAATATATAGAGCGACTCATTCCCTCTGTTAGCCTCGTCATAAGAAAGTCCTTCCCATGCAATATCATACCCGTTAGGAAGCGATTTTTTCGCTACTTCGCGAATAGCCTGAATAGCATCTGCAGTAGTATAACCAGCTGCCGGAAGTCCCCTGATGGCTGCCGAATTGTACATATTGTATCGGGTAATCTCGTTTGGCCCTTGCGACTTTTTAAGCTTCATAAATGCCGAATAAGGCACCATTTCACCGTGATCGTTTTTGACGAAAAGATTAAGTATATCAGATGGTAGTCTTCTGAATTTAGGATCGGATTGAACATATACTTTAAAGAAGCGGCCAAACTTGATGAAACCTTGCTCATAGGTACTACCAATCATAATATTCAGGTTGTCCATTGCTTTACCAATAGAGACACCTTTTTGCATGGCTAAATTGTTGTCAACTTCAAGCTCATATTGAGGATAATTTGCCGCAAAGAAGGTAAATAATCCGGCAAGCTCCTTACGTTTACGCAAATCTTCGAGGAACTGTTTGTTCACTTTATCAAATTCCTGGTAATCCGTGGTTGTATTTTTATCTAGCAACCGTAAGGAGAAACCGCCTGATGATCCGAATCCGGGAATAGCCGGCGGCTCAAAGAACTCGATGGTTGCCCCCAAGCCTTTGGATTTCTCTTCTAATTCTTTCATGATCTCGGTAACGGAGTGTTCCCTTTCATGCCATGGTTTA
Source organism: Olivibacter sp. SA151 (assembly GCF_054130995.1). NCBI lineage: Bacteria > Pseudomonadati > Bacteroidota > Sphingobacteriia > Sphingobacteriales > Sphingobacteriaceae > Olivibacter > Olivibacter sp. SA151. The sequence continues at coordinate 5,838,144 of NZ_CP096391.1, forward strand.
AGGTTAATCATACAGGTACCTGCATTAGAACCCCGACCTTCTGTCATAATTTCATAGCCGGCAAGGGAGGATACCGACTCTACCCCGTCTACATGTTCACAAATTCCCTGAAGCTTTCTCGATACCTCATTGGTCGTTTCCAGCGTAGATCCCGGAGGTGTTTGGATAATCCCGTAAATAGTACCCTGGTCTTCACTGGGGATAAAACCAGCAGGAAGTACCCGGTTTTCGAAGAAGATACCTGCACAGAATGCCGCTAAGACAGCAAATGTTAGTACTCTTCTGCTTACTATAGACTTTAATACGCCGACATATTTACCGGTAAGCTTATCAAAACCACGGTTAAAGCTATCAAGTGCTTTGGTAAATATATTCGGCTTTGCGTGGTGTGTGTGATGGTTTTTTAACAACATGGCACATAGTACCGGTGTGAGGGTAAGCGCTATAATGGCCGAAATCACAATCGAGCTCGCCATCGTAATAGAGAATTGCCGATAGAAGGTACCCACAGGGCCCGTCATGAAGGAGATAGGTAAGAACACCGATACCATTACTGCCGTAATCGCTATAATCGCACCACTAATTTCTCCCAGCACCCTTTTTACAGCCTGGTAGGGCGTCATGCTAGGAAACTCATCAAATTTGGCGTGGACCGCTTCCACCACCACAATGGCATCATCCACCACAATACCGATCGCTAATACAAGGGCAAACAAAGTTACCAAGTTAATAGATAATCCGAAAAATTGGATAACAAAGAATGCTCCTACAAGCGATACCGGCACCGCCAATATAGGAATAAGCGTAGATCTCCAGTCGCCCAGGAAAACAAACACAACGATTGCCACCAAGATAAAGGCGTCCCTTAACGTATGGACAACCTGTTCGATAGAGGCATCAAGGAACTGGGAAACGTCATAACTGATTTTATAATCCAATCCGGGAGGGAACGTTTCCTTCATCTCCGCAAGTTTGTCTTTTACAGCAGCGATTACATCACTCGCGTTACTACCATAGTTTTGGTTTAACAATATGGAAGCTGAAGGATGACCGTCAAGGTTGGAGTAAATATCGAAGAACTCACTTCCCAGCTCTACTTTACCTATATCTCCCAAACGAATACGCTCACCGTCCGCATTGGCGCGAATAATGATATTTTCATACTCAGCGGGTTCACTATACCTGCCCTTATAGGTTAATACGTACTCTAATGACTGCGCTTTGATACCTGAGCTCTGTCCGATACGTCCCGGACGACCAACAATACTTTGTTCAGCCATCGCGTCCATCACTTCGTCTACCGATATATGGTAAGCTCGCATACGGTCGGGATTTAGCCAAACCCGCATAGCATAGGTTCTACTACCTAATATCTGCGATCTTGCCACCCCCTTAATCCGATTGATTTCAGGGATCATTTTTACGCTGGCATAGTTATACAGGAATTTTTCGTCCATGTTCTTACCCTTTGCGTACAGGTTGACATACATCAACATACTCGGCTGGATGGGGGAGACGACTACTCCTTCACGCTGAACCAGTTCGGGCAAGAGGGGCATCACTTGGTCGACCCTGGTTTTCACCCTGACTACCGCTTGGTCAGGATCGGTACCGGGTTCAAAAATAACCCTTAAGGTAGCTTCCCCCGCACTGGTTGCATCGGTGGCTATATAACGCATACCCTGAACACCGTTAATCGCGTTCTCTAAGTTAATCAGCGTCGACTGCACTAATACATCTGCGCTAGATCCAGGATAAGCTATAAAAACATTAACGGTTGTTGGCGCAATTTGGGGGAATTGTGATATGGGCAACTGTTTGATTGCCAAGGAACCTACAAATACAATCATAATAGATATTACAATCGCAAATACAGGCCTCTGTATGAATTTATTGAACATCTGATTTTTTTTAAGTTAATCCACTATTCTGCATATAACTCCAAATGCGATATAACATCTTTGGGGTCTTCCAGCTTGTATTCAATTTTCTCGTTTTCTTTAACTAGCCGAATACCTTCTAGGAGAACCTTATCATCTACAGACAAACCTGATTCAATAAGGAAGAGATGTGGCAACTCTGCAGCTATTTTAATCTCTCTTGATTGTATCTTATTATCTTTATCCAGTACATACACATATTTCTTTTCAAGCACCTCGAACGTAGCCTTTTGCGGAATAATCACTGCGTTTTTATAGGGAGTTTTCATTTGAATGTTACCCGTTTCGCCGTGTCTCAACAATCCTTTGGGATTAGGAAAGGTTGCCCTGAAAGCAATATTACCGGTTTCATTGTTAAAGTCGGCCTCAATGGTCTCCACCCTACCCGGATAGTCGAACAACCGATTATTAGCCATTAGTAAATCAACCTTCGTTAAACTGTCCTTTTTAAGATTCGTTTTATAGTCTAAATACTCGGCTTCCGGTACATTGTAATATACCCACATCTTGCTATTATCAGAAAGCTCCGTTAGTAAGTCGCCTTCCTCTACTAAACTTCCCTGCCGTACATGGAACCGATCGATGATTCCATCAAATGGTGCCCGGATTTCGGTAAATTGCAAATGCACTTTTGTTAGCGCGAGTTCGGCCTTCGCTTTGTCAAACTTAGCCTTCGCCATTGCCAATTCATTCGGCGCTACGATGTTACTATCAGCTAAGCTTTTGGTATTTTTATATTCTATTTCGGCAAAGTTTGCCTCTGCTTGTGCTTTTTGCAGCTCAGCTTCGTACAGTTTAGGCATAATTTGAAACAACAACTGTCCTGCCTTCACAAACTGTCCCTCATCTACAAAAATCTTCTGTAAATAACCGCGCTCCTGCGCTCTTAACTCAATATGTTGTACGGAACGAATCTGGCATACATAATCTTTGATGATCGACGTATCCATCTTGACGGGCGTTGTTACCAAAAATTTGGTTTGCTCTTCTTTCTCTTCTTTTTTCGATTGGCAACCGGCATGGCACAACATCGCCCCCAGGCCCATGAGCATGAAAATTCTCTTCATAATAATTCGCTTATCGAAGCAATATGATTCTTAATATTTTTTGAAAATTGTACACAAGAACACCTCAGGTTTATTCTCACGTTTAAACCATTAGCATGTATTATTTATGGAATGTAGAAATAACGGAATAGCAAGGTTAGGCCTTTTCCGTTAGCAGAGAAAAATCAAATTCGAATAACCCGAAACAGGAGGTAGGTTCGGGACGAGGTATACGGAGCATGCTCTGAGGAAGCCAAACTTTGCTTCATCTGTCGCCAAAAATACCTCGCATTTAAGGCATAAAAAAAATCAGTAAAATAATTACTGATTTCTAAATATTTTCGGGAAGAAACCGAGTCATCTTCTTCCTCCTTGTCTGTAGCCCGTATTTTTTCGGTGACTTTTTCTTCGTTGAGCGGCGCTGGCTTAAAAACCAATTCATTCGCCTCACCTATCTGCTCATAAGCTACCCGTTCAAAAATTTTTACCAACGAATAACGTATATGGTCTTGATGCGCGTAAGCGTGTAGGTGATTGTATCTGCTCAAGAAGAGCAAACACAGCGATAGAAAAAATCTAACGAGCCATTTCATGATCGGGGTCAAAAGTATGTAAAGTTGTCCATACGAACAACAGTGAATTGTTAAATCTTAGTTAAATGTAATAGCTCAATGACAGTCAAAAACTGATATCATAAAAAATAGTTGCCGAGAAGCCGTATTCAATCCATCCTTTAATTTATTCGATAAATTTTACATCAAACAACAATCTATCTATTTTTTCATTATTAACACAAAAAAGCTGTTTTATACACAAAAATAGCAAAACAGAAGATAAACACAAGAAATCAAATCAAAAATTACTAAAAAAAGCCGATGAATCGGTAAAAATATAACAAACACGAAATATAGACACAAAAAAAGGCACAAAATCTCGTATTGCAGACATGAAAACAGCACAAAGAAAGCTTAGCAAGCACAAATACACGCCGATAATCGGAATATTTTAAATTCTTTTGTTATTAAACTAACTTAGACGGCGGCATGCCATACATTTTTTTAAAGGCGAAGGAAAAATGCGAAAGATCTTCGAATCCGATCTCCAAGTATACGTCAGAAGGAGCACGCCCCTTCTCTTTAATTAGATAATGAGCCTCCTGCAATCGTCTTTGTTGTAACCACTTACTTGGAGAGGTATGAAAAATATGCTCAAAGTCACGCTTAAAGGTAGCCAAACTGCGACCGGTAAGGTAGGCGAAGCGTTTAAGCTGTACGTTAAAATGAAAGTTTTTATTCATGAAGGCCTCCAAATCGATCTTACCCGGTTCCGTGAAATCAAATAATATATTCTGCAATTCAGGTTTGGATTGTAGTAAAATCATAACCGCCTCATGTTGTTTCAAAACTTGAAGCTGTTGAGGGATCGCTTGATCGCTTCCGGTGTAAGGCATCAATGAATCCATGAAACTTTTACATAACGCTCCTCCGTTTAACCGCATCACTGCTTCTCCTCTGAACGGCTCTTCTATGGCTTTATACCCATATACTATACTAAAGTCCCTTAACATGGGCTGATCAAGGTAAATTGAGATCGATTTAAAAACGCCTCCGACTGGCGGTTGTTTAACAAACTTCAAAAGTTGATTCCTTTTGATAAATCGAAAATCGCCTTCATTGAAAACATGTTCACTGTCTCCTGTATTTATTAGCAGTGTACCCGATAATTGATAACTGAATACGTGTTCCGGTGCAAACTGTTCGCCCTCACGGTTACGATTGAAGTAGCATGAATACGCAATTGGTGACGATCTTCCATTTGTTTTTGGTTTGGACATAGGCAATTTGTAAAATAGGCGGATAGTCGTCAACATAGCCGTAGCGATGAAACTAGCCGCCTATATATATACAATATTAATGTTTTCTTTGCAGATTACCGGTATACCACTGACCTTGAGGTGTATCAAGAAAGTTCTCAGAAGTGTCATGATCGGTAGATAAACTAACCTCCATCCATTCTTCCATTTCGGCCTGCCTGGTCTCATTTGCAATTTTCAGCATGCCGACAGCCTCACTGCCCAATACCAAATGTATAGGCGGCGTTGGATGAAAAGCCAATTCCACCATAGCTTTGGCAGCCTTTACAGGGTCGCCCATGGCAATGAATTTTCCACTTTTAAAAAAATCTGTCCGCTGCTTCACCATTAGGTAATCTTCTATCTCCCGCGCATAGGTCATAGAAGCACCGGCCCAATCCGTGCGGAAGCCGCCTGGTTCTACGCTGGTAACGTAAATGCCCAATGGGGCTACCTCTTTTGCCAATGCCTCTGTGAAGCCACTTAAGCCAAATTTAGCCGCTTGGTACATCGTTAAACCGGCATTACCTACTCGGCCGCCGATGGAACTAATTTGCAGAATACGGCCTCCTCCTTGATTGCGCATATAGGGCAACACGGCTCGAGTGATTTCTATCGGAGCATATAGATTCGTTTCTAGCTGACTCCGTACTTGTTCATCGGTATAGGCTTCCGCCGCACCAATGATACCGAAACCGGCATTGTTAACCAGCACATCAATACGACCAAAATGTTTTACCGCCTCAGCCATCGACTGTGAAACCTGCTTATAATCGGTCACATCTAAAGCTATTGGCAGTACCTGATCGGCATATTGCTTTAACAAATCATTTAGTTGATTAATATTACGGGCCGTTGCGACTACTTTATCGCCGCTAGCCAGCACTGCTTCCGTCAGGCTACGTCCCAATCCCCTGGAACTTCCTGTTATAAACCATACTTTTTCCATTGTCTTATATATTTAATACAATACAAAAGTAGGCTCTTAGTAGACGGTAGATTTTGTTTAAAAGTTCAATATGCTTTGTTCAAAAGCTCATTAACATGCATTTATTGAAGAGCGGGCATCAGCTTCAAACAAAAAAGCGGCTTATTTTGCAATAATCCGCTTTTTTCGTAGCCCCGACGGGAATCGAACCCATATCTAAAGTTTAGGAAACTTCTATTCTATCCGTTGAACTACAGGGCCATTTTGGAACGCAAACTTAGATAAATTTCCGCTTATATGCAATTTACAAGACAATTAGCAGTAATACGATTGCACTTTGACATGCCTGCTCTTAGCGGGGCTTCTGACATTGCTTTCTGATTAACGTTTAAAAGATTTGACTATTTTATTTTACAATACCATCGCGCTCTAAGTATAGTTTTTATTTATAACCCCATAAGAAAATAAGATACTTTAACCTAGCAGAAAGCCTTATCTTTGTGGCATCAAAAACGAAAAAAAATTTAATATGAGCTTAGTAGGTAAAAAATTCCCGAACATTACTGTTGACGCCATGGATCACATGGGCGATGATTTAAGAATTAACGTATTAGAAGAGGCTACTAAAAAAGGAAAGAAGGTATTGTTATTCTGGTATCCAAAAGATTTCACCTTCGTTTGCCCTACCGAATTGCATGCATTTCAGGAAGCTTTACCTGAATTTGAAAAAAGAAATACTATTGTAATTGGCGCATCTTGCGACACCAACGAAGTACACTTCGCATGGTTAAACACCGCAAAAGATAATGGCGGTATCGAAGGAGTAACTTACCCAATCTTAGCAGACACTACACGTAATTTAGCGAACGTATTGGGCATTTTGGATATACAAAAAGCAGCTTATGACGAAGAATTGGATTCGTTGATTATTGAAGGATCTAATGTTACGTTCAGAGCTACCTATCTAGTAGATGAAGATGGTAAAGTATTCCACGAGAGTGTAAATGATATGCCTGTTGGCCGTAATGTAAAAGAATACTTACGTTTGATTGATGCTTATTCTCATGTTCAACAATTTGGAGAAGTATGCCCTGCCAACTGGGAAGAAGGAAAGCAAGCGATGAATGCTAATCGTGAGGGTGTGGCTAGCTACTTATCCGCAAATTAATTTATTATGTTACAAGAATTAGAACAAGATAATTTGGTAGATATCGTTAACCAGAATGATGTCGTATTGGTTCAATACGCTGCAACTTGGTGCGGTAACTGCAAAATTATGAAACCAAAGTTTAAAAAATTGGCTTCAGAAAACGAAAATATACCGTTTGTTATTGTTGATGCCGAGAAGTTGCCGGAATCAAGAAAGCTCGCTAATGTGACTAATTTACCTACATTCGCGGCTTTTAAAGGCGGCAAACTGCTCAATCAAGTGCAGACAAATAAACTGGATGCCTTAACGCAATTAGTAAATGAAGTTACCAGTAATTAAGCATTTAACTCAATTCATTGAGGAAAATGATGAGGATTTTGTGATTGAAGCAATTGAAACGCTTGAATCTCTTACCGAAGTCTCCTCATTGAAAGATGAAGAGTTAGACGTTATCGGTGAGCTAATATCCAACATGTATGGTGCTATTGAAGTGAATAAATTAGTTCAAGAGCAAGGCATGGACAAAAAAGAGGCCCTGAACACTTTTATGAAACGTGTGTTGGGCTCTATCGATAAATAGCGTTTCATCTGCTAACGCAAAAAGCGGTACTGTAATAGCAGTACCGCTTTTTTTTATGATACAAGCTGTCGCAAACGCGTTCCCGATTTCTCCAACAGCAATAAGTCTCAGGATATCAAACTTTTCCACAGAAATATGTTGAAAACCTACTTTTCTGTTGAAAACTAATTTACATGAACGGTTTAATTTTCGTAAATTTACTAGTGTTAAAGGTTAATGCTTTAAGTCGCTTTTATACACCTCATAGTATTTTTGATTCACGCAGTGATGTGTCATTCAGTTAAGCCAACTTAAAGAACAAGATTTTTTAATTGTTAATTTCAAAGACCGCCGAGTAGTGTTCACTCGGCGGTCTTTGTGTTACGACACATTTAATTACCTTTGGCCTGAAAAACGCATTTCGAAAATGAAATCACTGGCAAGCGACAATTATGCAGGAGCTATTACGGAAGTAATGCAGGCGCTCCTGCATGAAAATCAAGATCATGCTGTCGCATATGGAAATGACAAAACGACAGAAAGGTTAAAAGACGAATTACGACTACTCATTAATTATCAGTTCAAATTGCACTTGGTATTTAATGGAACAGGAGCCAATCTATTGGCCTTAAGCCTATTGACCAAACCATACGATGCGATTCTCTGTGCAGAAACCGCGCATATATATGTCGATGAATCAACGGCGCCCGAAGGCCTCACCGGCTGCCGGCTTATACCGCTACCTATCGATGAAACAGGCAAGTTAACACCCGCTACCATACAACGGGCTGTGAAGCGTCGTGGTGATTTACATCACCCGCAAATTAAAGTACTGAGTATCACACAACCTACTGAATACGGAACGCTTTATACCTTAGACGAATTGAGAGGAATTCATCGCGTAGCAAATGAAAACGATCTTTTAATCCATATGGATGGCTCCCGTCTATTTACGGCCATCACAGCTTTGAATTGTACGCTACAAGATGTTGTACAGGCTAGTGGAGTTGATGCTTTATCATTGGGCGGAACAAAGTCGGGCATGCTTTATGGCGAGGCCGTGCTTGTTTTTAATGAACATATTCACGACAGTCCTTTTTTTCATAAACGCAGTATGCAATTAGCGTCTAAAAGTCGCTTCATCTCTGCCCAGTTTTTAGCCCTATTAAATCACGACACCTATAGAAAGTATGCCAACATTGTTTTGGAACGAACGCAACAGTTAGCTACCGTCTTAAGGAAATATCCCCAGATCATCATTACCAAACCGGTGGAAGTCAATGCCATTTTCGCCAAAATACCCCCTAATTGGATCAAGCCGCTACAAGAGACGCTTTTTTTCTACCTTTGGGACGAGCATATGCATGAAGTTCGGCTAATGTGTTCGTTTGACACCAGCGAAGAAGAAATCAGTTTGTTTGACAGAAAGCTTGCGGAGCTAACAAGGTAGTCTCATATCTAATTTGTAAATTCGCAGGGTATGTCAGATATCATTCAATTACTACCAGATGCAGTAGCCAATCAGATTGCGGCAGGGGAGGTAGTACAACGTCCGGCATCGGCAGTAAAGGAGCTGATAGAAAATGCTATTGATGCAGGTGCAGATAAAATTCAATTAATCGTAAAAGACGCAGGTAAATCCCTTATCCAGGTAATCGATAACGGTTGCGGCATGAGTGTTACAGATGCACGCCTTTGTTTCGAGCGCCATGCGACCTCAAAATTAAGAAAGGCTGAAGATCTCTTCGCTATCAGAACCATGGGATTTCGGGGTGAAGCCATGGCTTCTATCGCCGCCATCGCTCACGTTGAGCTTAAAACAAGACGACATGAAGACGAGCTGGGGACCTGCATTATGATAGAGGGATCCGAAATAATAAATCAAGAACCAACAGCAACGCCTGCCGGCACAAGTATTTGCGTTAAAAATTTATTTTTCAACACGCCTGCACGACGTAATTTCCTGAAAAGTAATCCGGTTGAAATGCGCCATATCATTGAAGAATTTCAACGGATTGCCTTAGCTCACCCTAAGATCTTCTTTACCCTGCACAGCGATGGAAACGAGGTCTTTCACCTTCCTTCAGAAGGTCTAAAACAGCGCATCATACACATCTTCGGAAGTAATTACAACCAGCGTTTAGTACCTGTTGAAGAGTCCACAACGATCATTAATCTAAATGGTTTTATCGGAAAGCCGGAATATGCGAAAAAAACCCGGGGCGAACAGTATTTTTTTGTCAATAACCGTTTTATAAAAGATCCTTACCTGAATCATGCGGTACTCAATGCTTACGAAGAGATCCTTCCTTCCGAAAGCTATCCGCTATATGTATTGTTCATCGAGATTGATCCAGCGCAAATTGATGTTAACGTCCATCCCACAAAAACAGAAATCAAGTATCAGGATGAACGATCGATATACGCCATTATCCGTTCGGCCGTTAAGCGATCCCTAGGGAAGTACAACATTACGCCAACTTTGGATTTCAACCAGGAAACGGGTTTCAGCCATATGATTTCGCACAAGAAAACGGAAGATATTGTCCCGCCGACCATTAGTTTTAATCCGCAATTCAATCCCTTTGACACAGGCTCTCAGCAAAAGGAACGACAAGACAATTACTCTCGCTCTTTTGAGAAAAAGAGTGGCATTCCGCAGAATTGGGAAACACTCTATGAGATTACGCAGAAAGCCCACCATCAGCAGTTAAGTATTGATTCGGAAGATAAACAGCAGGAATCGGCAATAGAAAAAACCCAAGAGAAACCAGCCGGTAAGCTCATCTTTCAAATTCATAACCGCTTTATTTTGTCGCAGATCCGATCCGGTTTTATCCTTATCGACCAACAAGCGGCTCATGAGCGAATTTTATTTGAAAGGTTCTTACAACAACTGGAGACACACCAAGGGGCCAGTCAGCAGAGCCTCTTTCCGCAAACAGTTGATTTGAGCGTAGCGGATTTTGAACTTATCACCGACTTACTACCTGATATCCATGCATTGGGATTTCAAATTAGGGCTTTTGGACGGAACACCTTTATTGTAGAAGGAATCCCGGCTGATTTAGGCAGTGGACTCAGTGAATCACAAGTACTTGAGCAATTACTGGAAGCCTATAAAAATAATCAATCAACTTTAAAGTTAACCAAAAGGGAGAACCTGGCAAGGAGCCTGGCCCGCAATGCGGCTATTAAAAGCGGTACAGCCCTAAACATTGATGAAATGAATGACATTATCGATAAGCTCTTTGCCTGTTCAACACCTAATGTTTCTTTGAGTGGTAAACCCATAATTATTACCTTTACCCTCAAGGAACTGTTAGAAAAATTTGAAAAATAAACGAGAACATGTTTAATAACTCATCCGCTCAATTTGGTGGGATTCCGCCAGTGGTAAAGAACTTACTGATCGCAAACATCATCTGTTTCATTGGCGCAAATTTTGTATTTAAATATGCATATACAATCTTTCCCGTCTATTATTTTGATTCGCCCATGTTTCATTGGTGGCAGCCAATCACCTATATGTTCATGCATGGGAATATCAATGCCGGAGGTTTAGCGCACATCTTTTTTAACATGTTCGCCTTATACATGTTCGGCCCCATATTGGAACGGATCATGGGCTCTAAACGATTTGTTTACTTTTACCTTATTACCGGACTCGGGGCACTTGCACTTCAATTTGGCGTACAAGCTTTTGAGGTCTTCAATATTACCGGATCGCCTTCTGCTAAAAGCGTGTTGGATTTTAATTTTGAAACGGGGATGGTCGCAAGTAAAATAGACGGTATTTCAAAAGCTAACTTTGATACCCTCGCTTCCGTATACTTTACCCCTATGGTAGGCGCTTCCGGTGCTATATTCGGCTTATTGGTTGCATTCGGCTATTTGTTTCCAAATACCGAATTATACCTGATGTTTATTCCTATCCCAATAAAAGCGAAAATATTTATTCCGATTTATATTGTATTGGAATTATTTTTGGGTGTATCAAAATTCTCAGGCGATTCTGTGGCCCATTTTGCACATTTAGGAGGAGCCTTGTTCGGCTTTATTCTCATTAAGATCTGGGGAATCAAACGTCCGGGATTATGGGGTTAGCTTTAATATAAAGATCAACGAGATAGAAAATTATGAAGAGATCATTTTTTGGCGAACTTTACTATAAGGCATTTCGATCGGGAAATACGCTTAACTTCTTTATAGCCATCAACACGATTGTTTTCATTGTGATGGGACTTTTTTCGGTAATAGATTTCTTCGCAAAAACGCCCGTAAGTTCTTTTTTGGTTGAACAGCTCTCCTTGCCTGCCAATTTGAACAGGTTATTGTACCGGCCATGGTCTATCGCCACGTATATGTTTACGCAAGTGGATTTTTTTCACTTCTTATTTAATATGCTTTGGCTTTATTGGATTGGTCTTATCTTTCTTGATTTTCTAAATACTAGACAATTTACTTTTACCTATCTCGCGGGTGGTTTAGTTGGTGGCATTTTATTCTTAATCCTTTATAATCTGTTTCCTTCTTTAGGTGCCGGCTTTGCTGTGCTAATAGGATCTTCCGGAGCTGTATATGCGGTCGTCGTTGCTACCGCAACCTTGGTGCCTGATTATACCATTCGTCTGTTGTTTTTCGGAAACGTTCGTTTAAAATATTTGGCAGTAGCTTTTATCGTCTTAAATTTATTAGGCCTTGGAGGTGGAAACTTAGGAGGAAACCTCGCTCATTTAGGTGGAGGGCTTTTGGGATTCGTTTATATCTTACAGCTTCGTAAAGGCAATGACTGGAGCAGGCTAATCCAGGCTAAAAAGAAGAAGCTTCGGATTATAAAAAATGATGCCCCTCGAAAGAGCAAGGAAACCTTCACCAATCAAGAATATATTGATAGCATTCTGGATAAGATATCCCGATCCGGATATAATAGCTTAAGTAAAGCGGAAAAGGAAGCCTTATTTAATGCGGGGAAGCAAGATCAAGATTAAATTTATTCCATGGGCGCAAAAATAAGGAAAGGGAAAAGAAAAAGAAGCCTGGGAAAATTCGTGCTGCTTGGTATTAATGCTTTGTGCGTTTTGTTGTTATGTCTAAGTTACCTAGCTCCTTACATCGACCCGCAAAGTTTTTGGCCGCTCGCTTTTTTTGGTTTAGGATACCCTATTTTCTTATTAGCTAATTTGGTATTCATCATTCTTTGGGCATTAAAAAAATCCAAATACCTTATTTTATCACTGCTTTGTATTCTCTGTGGCTACGTTCCACTAAAAAAGCATATAGGTTTTCGCAGTAAACCAGACGAGGCATCGATTAAGCGGCCCGACAGCAGTAGTATAAGAGTATTAACATATAATGTACATTTATTTCGGAAAGAAGATCAGGACGTGCGACCAAAAACGAAAACAGCCGTAACCGAACTTATCCTAAGTGTGTCACCGGATATTGTATGTATGCAGGAGTTCTATACAAGGAAAAAAGGAAAATACAACAGCCGGCAAAATATGGCTCCTGCTTTAGGACTTTCTTACAGCTATTTCCATCCTGTAGTTGAAAATGAGTACGAAGCTTACGGCCTCATTATTTTATCGCGTTATCCGATAAAAAATGCCGGATCAATTCCTAATTATCAAGGGAAACGAACATTAAATAGAGCTATATATGCCGATATCGTAAAAAATGGTCGTGCTTTCCGCGTTTACAATATCCACCTGCAATCTATCGGTTTTCAACCACAGGATTACGCCTTTGTAAAAGACGTAAAAAGTCGGAGTTTTGAAAATGATAATGTTGCATCTACTAAACGTATTGGCTCTCGCTTAAAACATGCTTTTTTTGAACGGAGTGAGCAAGCGAAGCGAATTAAGGAAGAGATTAATCGCTGTCGTAAACCGGTAATTATAACCGGCGATTTCAATGACACCCCTCTATCTTTTGCCGTGCACACCGTATCTAGCGATTTGAACAATAGTTTCGAGAAGAAGGGCGCGGGTTGGGGGATTACTTACAACGGTGAATTTCCAAACTTTCAAATAGATTATATACTTTCATCTAAGACCTTTGAGGTTAAGCATTATCAGATTTTGAAGAAAAAGTTATCCGATCATTATGCTGTTTGGAGTGATCTTGCCTTATAGCGAGTTTGAGGCAACGTCTTCTTATTGTCCTTTCTCGCCAACAGGATTCTAAAAATAGCATGGAATGAAAGGAAATTACTAAATTCGCAAAATCTACTTAGCGGTGTACCTTGTACCCATAAAACATATTCCTTAAAAATAAAACGAATGAGCAGCAATTTAGTCATTTATAATACGCTTAGCCGAAAGAAAGAAATTTTTGAACCCATAAACCCGCCCATGGTAGGCTTATATGTGTGTGGCCCTACCGTTTATAGTGACGTGCATTTAGGCAACTGCCGTACATTCGTATCCTTTGACCTGATATATCGTTATCTGTTGTATTCGGGCTATAAAGTTCGTTATGTTAGAAACATAACTGACGCCGGACATTTAGAAGGAGACCGTGATGAGGGGGATGATAAATTTGCAAAAAAAGCGAAGCTGGAGCAATTGGAACCAATGGAAATTGTACAGAAGTATACGATCGGCTTCCATGATGTTCTACGATTATTCAATACGCTTCCTCCAAGCATTGAACCTACAGCTACCGGTCACATTTCTGAGCAAATCGAGATGGTAAAACAAATCATCGCAAACGGTTATGCCTATGAAGTAAACGGCACGGTATACTTTGATGTCGAAAAGTACAGCAAAAATAACGATTATACAATTCTTACCAATCGGCAGCTTGAAGACATGCTAAATAATACCCGTGAACTGGGCGGCCAGGACGAAAAAAAGGGAAGACTCGACTTCGCTTTGTGGATTAAAGCTAAACCAGAGCACATTATGCGGTGGCCATCGCCATGGGGCGTAGGCTTTCCGGGATGGCATATCGAATGTTCAGCGATGAGCAACAAATATTTAGGCCATCAGTTCGATATTCATGGAGGGGGAATGGACTTGGCAGCAACTCACCATACGAACGAAATTGCCCAATCGCAAGCTTGCAATCATACCAACCCTGCTAAATATTGGATGCATACAAACATGTTAACCGTTAATGGCGCACGTATGTCGAAATCTGCGGGAAACGGATTTCTTCCAAGGGAATTGTTCACCGGAGATCATCCCTTATTAACCCGTGGATATTCGCCTATGTCGGTTCGTTTCTTTATGCTGCAAGCCCATTATAGAAGCACGCTAGACTTTTCGAATGAGGCTCTGGAAGCATCTGACAAAGGCTATCGTCGGTTAATGAACGCCATTGCTTTACTACCCAAATTAAAGGCTTCAGCGTCTTCGGAAGTTGACTTTGAAGAAATAAAGCAACGTTTTATAGCTGCCATGAATGATGACTTCAATAGTCCGGTGCTGATTGCCGAGCTGTTTGAAGTTGTACGTATTATCAACAGTGTGTACGACAATAAAACCAAAATTGATGCAAAGGGCTTAGCGCAATTGAATACACTGGTAAACGATTTCGTATTCAATATCCTTGGATTAAAAGATGATCAAACGGAGAATAATGGGGATTTGGAAAAATTAATGGACTTCATTATTAAACTAAGACAAGAAGCCAAAGCTTCCAAAGATTACGCGACATCTGATTTGATTCGCAATAGTTTACAGGAAATGGGATTCCAACTGAAAGACAGTAAGGAAGGTACCGTTTGGAGCAAGTCGTAAATCCACAAAAAAAATTTGGCATTAATTTGGCAGGGGAGAAGCCTTAAAAATATTTATAAAAAGAATGTTTAGATTTATTTTAGTTGCCCTAAGTATGATCGCCTTTTTAGGCGACACAGTGTGGGCTCAGCAAGAATCCTCCGATCAAATAAATCAACTAGTATCCGCCGAGTATAACATGGGCGTTTTAGCCACCAATAGAGGTGTTTTAGCAGCTTATAAGAACTATAGCGATGAAAATACGGTGTTCTTCACCCCCGCACCGACCCAAGCCGAAATTTATTTTAAAAGCAAAGCTCGTGTACCGGATGTGATGACATGGAAGCCGGTTTACGCCAAAGTATCAAAAAGTAATGAATGGGGTTTTACAACGGGCCCTATTTCATGGCAAAACGTAGGATACAAGAAGAAATATGGCGAGTATTTCTGTCTATGGAAATTGGATCGCAAGGGTGAGTGGAAAATTGCTTATCGTGCAATCAGCGAACATGGCGCACCAACAGAGCATGTACCTGCCATTCTGGAGAGCCCGGTAGACAATAAGTATCGAAAGTCTAGATCGAAGGCTCGACTAAAACAACGGGAAGATATCATATTAAGTACTGATCAGCTTTTTTCAACTATTTTGAAAGCTGATAACCAAACCGCTTTCAAGGAGTTCTTAACAGATTATGCCCGGATTTATATCCCTGGGTATACTCCGGTTATCGGCATAGACGACATTCGTGCCTTTTTAAAGAAAGCGGACATCAATATCGAAAGTACAGAACACAAAGTAGACCGTACTTATAGTGGTGAGTTAGCATATAGTCAGGGCGATGCCATCATCCGCCAGGGAAATAAAGTCACAAAATGCTATTATATTCGCATTTGGGAACTACAGGAAGATTCCATGTGGAAAGTAAGCGTTGATATGTATTTTGAGAAATAGTCTACACAAAATGGGTATAAAAATAACGGGGCGCATATAGATATGCGCCCCGTTACCTTTTTAATCAATTTTATTCTTTGACTTGTGCTTGCGCGTTATTTATTTCACTCTCTCGAACCCAATCTTTCAATTCTGCGCAGGTATTGAATTCATCATCAATTCTTATATAGGTAGTCTTTCTACGTTCTTCGAACCACTCACTGACTACACGATTCAGTTTATCCGCTTCCGCCAACTCTTTAATTTTCGCATAATCCTTTTCTAAAGAAGCTCTATGCGGTTCGGTGCGCGACTTAAGGTACAAGAATCTGTAGCCCTCTTTTTTAGTCTGCGGGTCGGAAAAAGCAAAGGGCTTCGAGTATTCGCCGGCTTTCAAGGTGTCAATAGCGGAGAAATCTGCTGCATCCAGCTGGTCTACAGGAATGTATGTAGTACGCGTTTGCTGATTCATCGCATTAAGCATCATCCCACCATTATATTTAGTCATCTCATCGCCGGAATATAGGGCTGCGGCCGTAGAGAATGGTATTTTATTGTCTTTAACTTGTGTGTAAATGCTATCAATCTGCTTTTTAGCCCGCTCCATGCTTTGCTCGTTTGGTTTTACGCCAATCAATATGTGCCGTGCCCTAACCTGTTCGCCTCTACGTTCAAGTACTTGTAAAAAGTGAAAGCCATATTCCGATTCAAATACATTGGAGATCTCACCTGGTTTTAGTCTAAAAGCAACCGAGGTAAATTCTTTTACCATACTACTTCTATCAAAAAAACCTAGATCACCGCCTGAAGAAGCTGACCCCGGATCCTGAGAATATAACCTTGCCATTGTTCCAAAGTCGTCTCCGGCTTTAATCCCCATCCGAAGAGATTCTGCACGATCATAAAAGGGCTGTTTTTCTTCTTTCGTCAATTTTGGAAATACGACGATCTCTCCGACCTCAACTTCCGTATTGTAATTAGGCAAACTGTCTTTAGGAATTTTCTCGAAATACCTTTTCACCTCCAATGGGGTAATCCCGGTTTTCTCTGTAATTTTCGCCTGCATTTTCTGTGCAATCAATTGCTCCTTGACAGCGGGCCTCATTTCTTCCTTGTATTGAAGCAACGATCGGTTCAAGAATTTTTCCAATTGCTCCTGACCACCGGCTTGACGTGTCATATATCGTAAACGGTTATTGATATTATCATCCACCTCATCTTCGGTTACCTCGATCGAGTCAATTGCTGCCTGCTGTGTTAAAAGCTTGTTTGTTAACAGCTGCTCTAAAATCATACATTTGACCCCTGGATCAGCACGGTTACCCTCGGAAAGATATTGCGCGTACTGCATCTCTATATCCGATTGGAGAATAATATTTCCACCAACAACGGCCGCCACTTTATCTATTACCTGTACATCTTGAGCTCTCAGTGCTCCCGCACACGCGAGGAAGATAAGTGTCAACAAACCAGCAAACTTCTTCATTTGTTAAATTCTATTTTTTATACTAAGCAGTTTTAATAGCTTGCTAAGTTACACAAATCCATTACACTCTATTCCATATTTAACGAAATTTAACAAGAAAATGGTTCACTGTTGACCCTTTATTTCCGATGACAACAATTCACAGTGCGTAATGCTCTAATTTGATCGTATAAAAGAACGATTATTTTATTCAACTTTTCTTGATAAAAGTTGAGCAAAATCAAGGCTCGTGTAGGCTACCTTGCACCTGATGGCAAAGCATCAACGGCGCGTATTGGAGCCGTTTCACTTCCTCAATCCGCTTGGATAGTGCAATATGAACAATGGTGCAAATGCTTTGCTGCTCGTTGCATCGGTATCCTCCAAGGCCGTTTTACCCCACACCAGTGGCCTTGTCGGCTGCCCGCAAAAGCCCTCCGTTCTATTAAAATATCACCTAGGAAATTTGCGGTTTGCACGTTGAGGCACTACCTTTTATAGCAAAGTTCCAAGTGATGAGTTTTTGGTTACTTTTTGCGGAAAAAAGTGACAAAAATAATCGTTCCTTTAATATTACAAGCTATTGTACGTTAAAAATGGCTGCCTAAGTAACAAGTTGCTGCTTGCAAAAACATAAACATTTTCATTATGTTTGAAATGTTAAGCATAAAAAAATGAATACATCGGCCTCTTACGAATACAGTTATCTAACATTTTTAAAGCAATTCCCCGTATTTATTTTATTACTAGTTTGCTTTCAGCTAATTGGTATCACGTGCTCGCTTATTTATTCGCAAGCCGAGTTATTCTTATGGGTCAATCGTCTACATGACCCCATGGCCGATCAGATTTTTATGCTCATTACGCATTTGGGTGACTGGCCCGTTACAGTGGCTATAGCTTTTATTTTCCTTTTCATTAATTGGCGTCACTCATTTTTATTGGTATCTACTATGCTCTATACCGGTTTCTTTACGCAGCTAATAAAGATGATTGTTAAGCACCCACGACCAGCTGTTTTTTTTGAGCACGGAGAAGCGATTTATACCATTAAAGATTATGTCTTACAAAACTCACTTAGTTTCCCTTCCGGCCATACCACCTGTATATTTTCACTTACCATCACTTTATCTTACATCTTTGTCAGCCAAAGACGCCAACCCTGGTTCTTTTTGATTGCTCTCTTGGTAGCCATATCACGTGTATATCTATCTCAGCACTTTTTCAAAGACCTGTTAGCAGGATCGCTGATCGGCACTTTTTTCGCGTTGCATCTTATTTGGCTATTTGAGCGATCCGAGTGGTTTCATAAAAAAAACACGAACAGTAATCTACTGGAATTCTTAAAGAAAGGTAAAAAACCCGTTTCATAACTAGAATTCGCTCGCTAAGTTTGCATCTCGGTGTAGATTCTTCTATTTTCGTTTGGGTTTACCACAATCGTACTATGACGCAGTTGAATACTACCAATCCTTTTGCTTTACGTTACCTACTGGATGATTTGCTCTTCGATTTCGAAGCTGACTTTCCTACAGCAACCGAGCAATCACCAAATATTGATCGCCCAACTTTCAACGTTCTTGGAGCCAATAAAAGCCGTATTCTCTATTTGGTAGAAAATATGACCGAAAGGCATTTCTCACCGGCGGCCTTGGATGCCTTTACCAAAACATTACACGCTTTAGGTCTTGCACTGGATGATGTGGCGGTTCTGAATCTTGCTCAAATAGAAGCGGGCGTAAATTTTGAAGACCTATGTAGTTATTTTGATCCTCAACGGATTATATTCGCCGGACCATCACCCGCTAAAGTAGGCATAGATGGCTTATCTCTTAATATAGCGTCTTCTCAACAATCCATCGAATTACTTTACACCTATTCTTTTGAGGAAATGTTAACAGATACAAATAAGAAGAAACTCTTTTGGCAAGCCGTAAAAGCCTTTTAAACACAAGCAATTTTAACACATGGAAGATATGCAACAACTGGTTTTTGCAACGAACAATAAACATAAACTGGAAGAAGTTCAAGCAATGGTGAAAGGTCTATTCTCCATTCAATCCTTATCAGAAATACAGTGTGAGGTCGATATCCCGGAAACCGCCGACACCTTTGAAGGCAATGCTTCGCTTAAAAGTGAATACATCCTAAGTAATTATGCCCGCGATTGCTTTGCCGACGATTCCGGGCTGGAGGTGGAAGCGCTAAACGGAGAACCGGGTGTTTACTCCGCTCGCTATAGTGGTTCGAGAGACATGGAAAAAAACATCGACTTGCTATTATCCAAATTAGCTGACAAAACCAATCGGAAAGCGCAGTTCAGAACCGTTATTTCCTTGCGATTGGGAGGAGAGCACCATTTCTTTGAAGGTATTGTTAAGGGCTCGATTACACAGGAACGTATTGGATTAAGAGGATTTGGATACGACCCAATTTTTATTCCGGATGGCTACATAAAAACTTTTGCGGAAATGTCGGCCAACGAAAAAAATCAGATCAGCCATCGGGCGGTCGCCATACAGAAATTAGTTACCTTTCTCAAGAATCGTTAAACATTGCCGTATGCCTCGTAGACAATTGCTTCCCCTGCTTATTATTAGTTTGATTACGCTATTTGTCCAACCCTTGTTGGCACAGAACGCATCCACTAATAACGCTGCATCTATCAGATTGCGAATCCAAAAATTAAACACGCTGGGCAGTGTGCTTTACTTTGCAGCACATCCTGATGATGAAAATACACGGCTGATCGGCTGGCTAGCAAATGAACGGCTTTATCGAACCGGTTACTTGTCGTTAACACGCGGCGACGGCGGACAAAACCTTATTGGTACCGAACAAGCCGAAGAGCTTGGTTTGGTACGGACTCAAGAGCTATTAGCGGCGAGAAGGGACGATGGCGGAGAACAATTTTTCTCGACAGCCAACGATTTCGGTTTTTCCAAAACTTTTGACGAGACTTTTCAAATATGGAATAAAGAAAAAATTTTGGCAGATGCTGTTTGGGTAATCCGGAACTTTCAACCTGATGTTATTATAACTCGATTTCCGGGCGACCCAAGAGCGGGACATGGACATCACCAAGCCTCGTCTCTCTTAGCACAGGAGGCCTTTAAAGCTGCAGCAGATCCATCTCGTTTTCCGGAACAGCTAAAATATGTAAAACCTTGGAAGACCACTCGAATTCTCTGGAACACCTATAATTTTGGCAGCGCGAATACAATTAAGGAAGGACAATTTCGAGAAGATTTAGGACAATACAATTCTTTTATTGGCAGAACCTACGGTGAGATTGCCGCTATCAGTCGAACCAACCACAAAAGTCAGGGCTTTGGCACCACCGCTCAAAGGGGCGAAATGTATGAATATTTTGAAAGTTTAGGAGGCACCCCTCCCCGGAAAAGTTTATTCGACGACATCAATACCAGCTGGTCGAGAGTTCCCGCTTCGAGAAAAGTACAAGAATTGGTGCAGCAGTTACAAGAGCATTACAATTTAGCGCATCCCGAATATTCTATTAAAAAGCTTACGGAACTTCTTACCGAGCTAGAGGGCTTGGGAAATAATTATTGGGCTCTTCAAAAAATAAAAGAAGTAAAAGGGCTTATTTTGGATTGTGCAGGGATCTGGGGCGCCTGCTTAGCCGATGACGAAAAATACGCGCTCGGTGAAACTGTTCACGCGAGCACTCATTTGGTGGTACAAAAACCCGGGTTATCTGTTTCGCTTTTGGCACTAAAAAACGGTGATCAAACCGAGTCTTTTTTAAGCGGTACAACCAATTTATCGTATAATCAGCCGCAACAAATAAAAACCACCTTTGAAGCAAAAACAATTACGCAACCCTACTGGTTAGCCTTTCCGCATCAACTAGGTTCATTTACGGTAAAAGATCAAAAGCTCATTGGGAAACCGGAAGCCGGCAATCTTCTTCCACAGGTAATTGCCACCTTGTCTATCGAAGGAAAAGAAATAGACTATATTTTTCCCGTCACCTATTCATATAATGATCCCGTACGTGGTGAGGTAAATAATCCGATTGTTATAGCGCCCCCCCTGACCGTCAATCTCAA
This sequence comes from Olivibacter sp. SA151, assembly GCF_054130995.1. Classification (NCBI taxonomy): domain Bacteria; kingdom Pseudomonadati; phylum Bacteroidota; class Sphingobacteriia; order Sphingobacteriales; family Sphingobacteriaceae; genus Olivibacter; species Olivibacter sp. SA151. The sequence goes on from NZ_CP096391.1 coordinate 5,859,815, forward strand.
TCAAAAAGCGATCATTTTTAATGGAAATGAACCAAAGCAAATCGAGGTCTCTTTTACGTCTAACGGTCATCACAGCCAAGCGGATATTACGCCCGTGCTTCCGCAAGGCTGGCGGATGGAACCGGCATCCTTTTCGGTCGATTTGGAAGAAAAAGACGACGAATTGGTTAAACTAGCAACCATTTATCCATCATCTAACGCTTCCATGAACGACTCTCTCTCTTTCGAGGTTCGTTATAGAAATGGCCAAAATGAAATAGCGAAATCGATACGGACCATTCGCTACGACCACATTCCACGAATCAACTGGTTTCCGCCGGCAAGTGCTCGTTTAAGTAAAATTGAGACCGGGGTATCCGCCAAGCGCATTGGCTATTTACCTGGAGCCGGTGACCTCGTTGCCGCATCATTGCGTGAGATAGGGTTACAGGTGGATGTTTTATCCGAAAACGATATTATGCATCAAGATCTTCAACAATACGATGCCATTATTACAGGGATTAGAATCTATAACGTGAATGATCGTATCCGTTATATACAACCCAAACTACTGGATTATGTAAAAAATGGCGGTACGCTTGTAGAACAATATAATGTAAGTGGCGGACTGAAAACCACCCAAATTGGTCCATACCCCTTTACTATCACCAGAGAGCGTGTTACTAACGAAAATGCACCGGTTCGCCTCATCGAACCGCAACATCCCATTCTTCAATATCCCAACAAAATAACGGCGGACGACTTCGAAGGCTGGATACAAGAACGGGGGTTATACTTTGCATCCAATACCGATAGTCATTACCAATTACCTTTGGCTATGAATGACTCGGGTGAAGCAGAGAGCAAAGGGTCACTTTTAGTAGCAAAGTATGGAAAAGGTAAATATGTTTACACATCTCTTTCTTTTTTCAGAGAATTACCGGCAGGAGTGCCCGGTGCTTATAGATTATTTGTAAATTTGCTCGCAAAAGAAAACAATTAAACATGGAAAATCAAGAAAAGAAAATCAACACAGACTCTTTATTCTATCTTATCGGTGCTTTTTTTGGCGCTTTAACCGGAGGCTATTGCGCCGAATCTTTTTGGGGCGTAGTAGGCGGATTGGTTATTGGTCTGTTTATCGCTATGTTTTTCTTGAATGCTTTAGTAAAGCGCAGAAGTGAGGAAGAACCTGCCTAAAGATAAAGGCCTCCCCCCTTTTGTAAATAGCTGGCATCAATTCTACTGGATAGTGTTGATTTGGCTATTTGCGCTGATTCTATTGTTTTACTTATTCAAAATAACTTTTGAATGAGTTTAATCGATTGGATCGTACTTTTCAGCACGCTGTTGCTGATTGTTGTCTACGGCGTATATAAGAGCCGTGGCAGCAGCAATATTGATGGCTATCTATTAGGGAATAAAACACTTCCTTGGTATCATATAGGCTTCTCCGTAATGGCTACACAAGCCAGTGCCATTACGTTCCTTTCAGCTCCCGGACTTGCTTATTCCTCGGGTATGAGCTTTGCACAGTTCTACTTCGGCGTACCCTTGGCGATGATCGTACTGAGCATCACTTTTGTCCCTATTTTTCACCGAATGCGGGTCTTTACCGCCTATGAATACCTGGAAAAAAGATTCGACGTAAAAACACGTGTCTTCACTGCATTTCTGTTCCTTATACAGCGCGGTGTATCCACCGGCATTACCATTTATGCTCCTTCTGTTATCCTTTCGAGCATTTTGCAGATAGATGCTACTTATACGACCTTGTTCATTGGCTGCTTGGTGGTGATGTATACGGTATGGGGAGGAACGAAGGCCGTCTCTTATACCCAACTGCTACAGATGGGTATCATCTTTATCGGCTTGCTTTCAGCGGGTGTAATGGTTGTCCACCTATTACCATCCGATATCGGTTTGGTAAAAGCCCTGCATATAGCGGGAAAATCCGGGAGAGCCAATGCGATTGATTTCTCTTTCGACTGGAATAACCAATATACTTTGTGGAGCGGTTTAATAGGCGGTTTTTTTTTACAATTGTCTTATTTTGGCACCGATCAAAGTCAGGTTGGACGCTACCTGACCGGCTCCTCGATACGCGATAGTCGACTGGGTCTACTAATGAATGGCCTTGTTAAAGTTCCGCTTCAATTTCTGATATTAATGATCGGCGTCCTCGTTTTTGCCTACTATCAGTACAATCAGCCTCCTATTTTTTTTAATAAACTGGAATTAAACAAAATTGAAAAAAGTCCCTATCAATCTGAATTACAGCAGATCAAAGAGCAATTCAATACGGTTTTTCAAGAGAAACATCGTTTAATCAATAAATTGAGCAACGCGTTGGACACGCATTCTGATGCTGAAATTGACGACATCAGAAAAGATTTACATAGCGCCAACCAAAAAACGACCGAAATCAGGGAAGAACTAACCCGCCTCATGCAAAAGAATGACCCGAAAGCAGATACGAATGATAACAATTATATCTTTCTTAATTTCGTCACGGAAAAGCTTCCCAAAGGGCTCGTAGGCATCTTAATAGCCATTGTTTTTTTAGCTTCGATGGGATCAACCGCGAGTGCGCTCAATTCGCTGGCTTCAACATCTGTTATTGACATCTACAAACGATTTATTCATCGGGATGGCAGTGCCAGTAATTATCTAAACGTGTCGAGGCTTATGACCTTATTTTGGGGTATATTTACGATTATCATTGCACTATATGCCAATCGTCTTGGTAATCTCCTTGAAGCGGTCAATATTCTGGGGTCCTTATTTTACGGCACCATCTTGGGCATATTTATTGTTGCCTTTTATATGAAACGCGCGAAGGGAACTGCGACCTTCATTGCTGCTATTTTTGCCGAAATTTTAGTCATTATTTGTTGGCGCGCAGATATGATGGCCTTTTTATGGCTTAATTTAGTCGGTTGTGTCTCGGTCATGTTCTTTGCCACCTTAATCCAGGCTATAATACCTCGCATATCAAAAAATTGATGCCTTAAAACGAAGAATCTAAGTCCTAAAAGTACCCGAGTAAGGGTTAACTGACGGTTGCTTTCACTAAATAAGGTAGTATCTCTTTTTGAAAGGAAACAAAATACTTTCGAACATCGGCCACACTTACGGCCGTAAAAGCGAACGAAAACACAATACTTTTGCTCGACTTAATTAAAAATACTAAGTTTTCTTTAGGTATACCGGGATCAATAATATGGCTCTCGTTAAAAGAACTGATCAGTAAATTCTCCAAATCGTCAGAAAGCGTTTTTAAATACTCTTGTGCATTGGCCGACTCTCGAATGAAATCCCAGCCAATAAATTCATTACAGATGGTATAGGTTAAACGACTGACCTTCAAAATAAGATTACTTAAATACGTGCCTTGATCGGTAGCCGTACTTGGGTTATGTATGAGTTCGTCTACGCCGACCTGAATATAATCCATTAGGATGGCGTGTAAAACCATTTCCTTGCTATCGAAGTATTTATAAATGGTAGCTTTGGCTATTTTAGCCTTTTTCGCGATCTCATTGACGCTGGTTTTGTTATAACCATAGCGTCGGAAGAGATCCTTTGCCGACCGTTTGATACTTTCTTTAATTTTATCTGCTTCCATTTAATTAATAACTCTTATAAGATTCCCATCTCTCCTCACCTGGTAAGGTTTTAACGGTCGCTCAGCCGGAGCCTTTGAAGGCATACCGCTTCTGATATCATATTTCGCACCGCTGCATGGATCTACCAAAATAATACCGGTGTCATCCACATTTACAGCACACTTTTTTTCCGGATTAACTGTACTGCAACGATCGTAGGCTACATAACCGCTTCCTGTATTATAAACAATTATACCGGCAACACCACCGGTTTCCGACACGGCGTAGCCTCCCGCCACCTCCAGTTCGTGGTATTGGGTGGTAGAAAACGTTTGGTTAACAACCACCTCAGGAATCCCATAATAGTCTTTTCCACAGCCGCAGACGATAAAGATCAGCAACGGACATATCTTCCAGAGGAAGCTCTTTGTCTTAAATTGTCTCGGTTTCAAATTGTCTTAAAAAACGTATATCATTTTCAGAAAACAAACGCAAGTCTTTGATTTCATACTTCAAGTTAGTTATGCGCTCAATGCCCATTCCAAAGGCAAAGCCTGTATATTTCTTTGCGTCAATCTTACTGTTTGTTAACACATTCGGATCCACCATACCACATCCTAGGATTTCAACCCAACCGGTGTATTTACACATATTACATCCCGCTCCTTTGCAAATGGTGCAAGAAATGTCCATTTCAGCAGACGGTTCCGTAAAAGGAAAATAAGATGGACGGAAACGAACTTTGGTTCCTTCACCAAAAAGTTCCTGAACAAAATGGTATAAGGTCTGTTTTAAATCAGCAAAAGAAACACCTTCATCGATATATAAACCCTCTATCTGATGGAAAAAACAATGTGCTCGAGCGGATATTGCCTCATTTCTATAGACACGTCCCGGCATAATAGCACGGAAAGGAGGAGTCCCACTTTCCATCATTCGTACTTGCACCGATGAAGTGTGCGTACGGAGTGCAATATCATTACCTTCTTGTTTCCTGATAAAGAAGGTATCCTGCATGTCTCTTGCGGGATGTTCTTCCGGAAAGTTAAGCGCCGTAAAATTATGCCAATCATCTTCAATTTCCGGACCCTCGGCCACAATGAAACCAAGTTTTTTGAAGATTTCCACAATCTCTTTTCGTACAAGGGACAAAGGATGGCGAGTACCAATTTCAAAACCTGGTCCAGGCAGGGTTAAGTCTTGTTTTTTCGTATCCGTCGAAGAATCAGTTGATACCTCGAATAAATCCTTTGTTTCGGCATATCTTGCTTCTGCCAATTGTTTAAATTCATTCAACACTTTGCCCAAAAGCCGCTTTTCTTCACTCGAAACATTTTTGAACTCTTCAAACAATCCTTTGACGATCCCTTTCGCTACCAAAAATTTCAGTCGATAGTTTTCGACTTCTTGTTGTGAATGAGGAGTCCAATTATTTATCTCTTCTGTATATTGATTAATTTTTTCCTGTATACTCATTTTTAACTCTTTATAAAATAAACAAAGCCCAGCCAATGGGCCGTTTATTTTTTGCAAACTTAGATAAAATGCTCGAAATTCACGAACAGCAGCGAAGCACCGGCCTTCCTGTTTGCATTAATTAATTCCATACAATTATCAATTTATCTTAACTAGTTAATTACGCCCAATTGCTTTCCTACCTTGGTAAAAGCGGTGATTGCTTTGTCTAGATGTTCCTGTTCATGAGCAGCGGATAATTGCACGCGGATCCGGGCCTTTTCTTTAGGAACAACAGGATAATAGAATCCGATTACATAGATCCCTTCTTCCAGCATTTTAGCGGCAAACTCTTGTGCTAATTTAGCATCGTAAAGCATCACCGGAACAATGGGATGGAATCCAGGCTTAATATCAAATCCCGCTTCCGCCATCTTCTCTCTAAAGTACTTGGTATTGTATTCTAGTTTATCCCGTAATGCCGTCGTTTCGCTTAACATATCCAGAACTGCGATAGAAGCGCCGGCAATGGCCGGTGCCAGTGTATTGGAAAACAAATAGGGTCTTGAACGTTGACGAAGCATATCGATGATTTCCTTTTTCCCCGAAGTAAATCCGCCGGAAGCACCACCCAAGGCTTTTCCCAAGGTCCCTGTAATAATATCAATGCGGCTCATAACACCAAAATGCTCGTGTGTACCTCTTCCTGTTTTACCGATAAAGCCCGTGCAATGCGATTCGTCAATCATAACCAAGGCTTCGTATTTATCCGCCAAATCACAGATCTTATCCAGCGGAGCGACCACCCCATCCATCGAGAAAGCACCATCGGTAACAATAATACGATGTCTAGCGCCTTTTGCAGCAATTAATTGCTTTTCCAAATCCTCCATATCCGCATTCTTGTATCGGAAACGTTGTGCTTTACATAGGCGAACGCCGTCTATAATAGACGCATGATTCAATTCATCAGAAATGATGGCGTCTTCTGCTCCAAATAACGGTTCAAAAACACCCCCATTCGCGTCAAAGGCTGCCGCATACAGAATGGTGTCCTCCGTCCCAAGAAACTTAGCTATTTTTGCCTCCAGTTCTTTATGTATATCCTGTGTCCCGCAAATGAATCGTACGGAAGACATGCCGTAACCATGTGTGTCTATTGCTCTTTTTGCAGCATCAATAACTTTTGGATGAGACGAAAGCCCTAAGTAATTATTCGCGCAAAAATTCACAACTTCCTTGCCTCCACTTACTTTTATATCCGCGCCTTGAGGAGTCGTGATAATACGTTCCCGCTTATATAAGCCTGCCTCTTCTATTTCGGCCAATTCTTTTTGCAATACAGGTTGAAGTGTTTTATACATAAATTCAGTGATTTGCGGTAAAAATACAGATTTAATGATAAAAGCTGAAAAGATGATAGAAATGATTATCTTTCGGTAATCGATCTAAACATATAGCGACTCCGATTAACTATATGTTAAATCTGTGCCGGATTTTTTATCTTTGGAATACTGTAAACCATTATACTTTAAGCCTTATTTTATGAGTAATCTGTTAATACAAAATCTAGTAAAGCAATTACAGGATGTTCAAGACGGTGACCTATGGTTAGATGAAAACTTCATAAAAAAAATTGATACATTAACACCGGAGCAGGCGCTCACTCGGCCCATTCCCGATATACACAGTGTTGCCGAAATCGTTTCACATCTGTTGGAATGGAGAAGGGATTGTATCCGTAAGCTGCAAGGCCAAAAAAGCACATTGACCATAGAAAGCAACGAAAACTGGCGTTCGAACAATGAGTTAAAGCAGATAGGATGGAAAAAACTGAAAGATGATTTTTATGCTTCTCAATACCACTTGATACGCTTGATTGAAATACGGGATGATGCCTTTCTCGCTCAGGAATGCGGTACATACACCTTTCAAGCGCTGTTGGAAGGGATGATACATCACGACCTTTACCATTTAGGCCAAATAGGAATTTCCATTAAACTACTAAAAGTTAACGGCCTTTTAAAATAAAACCCGGTCTAACCTGCTCATCTCGTTATATCGGGTTTAGCACGTAAACCCTTATTAACATACTTTAACAAAAATAAATGTAACCTTTCAAGCTTGCAGACCATCTTAAGAGCATATCTCATATGCTGATGAATCGAATCGTTACCCTTATTTTCTTTCTGTTTACAAATATTGCCGCAGCTCAACAACTAACTTTAAAAGGGTCGATACGCGATGCTGATGGCTTTCCGATACCATTTGCGACTATTGTTAAAGAAGGCTCTTCGATTGGCACCTCGGCAAATAAAGAGGGACATTTTAACCTATCGCTACCGGAAGGCCGGCACCAATTAAGTATTTCGGCAGTTGGCTACAAGCAAAAAACAATCACCGTGAAACCGCCTCAACACGACAGTCTTATCATTCACTTAGATGGGGAGATTTACACATTACAGGAGGTAGTTATCGGAAACCGGGAAGACCCCGCTTATTCCATCATTAGAAAGGCAATAAAGAAAAGGCCCTATTATTTAAAAGAAACAGGCCCCTATCACGCACATGTATATATAAAAGGCTTGCAACGTTTACTTAAAGCACCAAAGAAATTCTTTGGTGTTGATATGAACGAAATTGGAGAAGAAATTGGCCTGGATTCTGCAAGAAGAGGCATCATTTATTTATCTGAATCGGAGTCCAAGATTACCGTCAATCCGCCCAAGGATTTCAAGGAAGAGATGATCAGTTCCAAAATTTCAGGCGATAATAAAGCCTTTAGTTTCAATAGGGCCTCTGAGCTTCAACTTAATTTTTACGAGAACTACCAACATATTGTTGAAGGTTTGAGTAACAGGCCCTTTATTTCTCCCATTGCCGATAATGCTTTAGCATATTATCGATATCAATATCTAGGCACCGCAGAAGAGAAAGGGAAGACGATTATCAAAATTAAAGTAATTCCTAAAAGAAAGGCAGAGCCACTTTATAAAGGCAATATATATATTATTGAAGGTGAATGGCGTATTCATAGTGTGAATTTTCTACTTGATAAGGAGTCGAGCATCAACTTTGTCGATTCGTTGAATCTCAAACAGCTTTATACAGAAGTAACGGAAAACAAATGGATGCCTTCTAATATCCAATTGGATTTTAAGGCTGGTCTACTTGGCTTTCAAGTTGGTGGTTATTTTACGGCTATTTATCAAAACTATACCTTTATCGATGCGCCCGATAAGAGACTTTTTCGGGAGGTATTATCTATAAGTGGAGACGTGAATAAGAAAGACAGCCTGTATTGGGCGAAGAACAGGCCAGTTCCATTAAGTCCGGAAGAACAAAAAGACTATATAGCAAAAGATAGTTTATATCGTTTTCATCAATCGAAAGCGTATTTGGACTCCATCGACAGAAAGAATAATCGCTTCAAACCACTGACATTTCTAACGAGTGGGTATAACTACCGCAATCGTTATAAGAAAGAATCCATTCGCTTTAACGGCCTCTTAACATCAATGCTCTTTAATAGCGTTGAAGGTTTGGCGATTAATTACGGTATAAATTACAATCGACAACTCGACAGCGGGCTAAATCGATATTTTCGTATAAATGGACGCATTCGATATGGATTTGCAAACAAACACCTCAATGGTATCGTGAGCACGGATCTTCCTGTTAAGAATCAAACCTTCGTACTATCTGGCGGTAGGGATGTCCTCGATCTAAACAACCAGGGTTCACTTCCCACTTTATTAAATAGCCTGTACACCTTATTTGTCGGGGAAAATTATCAAAAACTCTACGAAAAAACCTTTGCTTCCATAGCGTGGAGCAATACCTTGCCGGGCAATATTAAAATCAGCCTGCAAGCGGAATGGTCAAACCGCCATTGGCTACCCAATGCTAGCGATTTTACGTTCCGGGATCGCAATTCAAATAAGCTTACCTCCAACAATCCCTTACAACCGGACGCCGACGTTCCGCTTTTCACAGACAATAAATCCACAAAAGTCCGGGTCGGTTTAAGTTATGACTTTTCAAATCGTTATGCCATGTACCCAACGGGCAAACGTTATCTGGTTTCTAAATATCCAACCTTTGGTATCCAATATATTAAAGGCATTAAGAATGTCTTAGGCTCAGATGTCGATTACGATTTGCTTACCACAAGTGTTCAAAAAAACAATATGGGCCTAGGTCTATACGGCAAGGTGTCCTTTTCAGTTACCGCTGGAAGCTTTTTTAACAATAAGCAGCTTTTTTATCCGGATTACAAACACTTTAATGGAAATAGAATCTTACTCGTTGACCAGCAGCTAAGTTCCTTTTTAGCCTTAGATTATTATCAGTACAGCACTCCATCCAATTTCGTGGAAGCCCATATGGAGTATAATCTCGGCGGTATGTTCGTCAGTAAGGTGCCCCTATTACGAAAGCTGAAGCTTGAAGAGCTTATTGGATTGCATTACCTACACACGTCTGAATTAAGTAATTACAGTGAATTGCATGTTGGTTTACAATGGAAAATGATCCGACTAATGTATGCGCATTCAAGAAGTGCTGCCCAGCCCCTCAATCAAACAAATACATTAAGGATAGCCTTAAAACTATTTTAGTGGGGAGGTCGTTAGTCGAAGCGTACTTCATACAATCGACGCTTTTAGACTGGTATTTCTGCAAGCTATTTAAGAATCTACACTATAGCGTAGTGTAAAAAATCAACTCCTCTTCGCGAATGTCGTGCATTTTATCTAAGTTTGAGTATGCCCGAAATAATTGCAGATAAAACTATCTTTTCATTGGCGGAGGTAGCTCGCAGCATCCAAAAGACAATAGCAGACCGCTATAAAAGCTTGTATTGGATAAAGGCTGAAATGAACAAACTAAATCACTATTCTCATTCAGGTCATTGTTATCCCGAGCTGTTGGAGAAGCAAGAGGGAAAGGTCATTGCAGAAATTCGGGCAACATTATGGAAAAGCGACTATGAGCGTATTAATCAGCGTTTTGTCGAAATCATTAAAGAGCCATTAAAGAATGGGATCAATATACTTTTACAAGCATCAATTAGCTACGATCCTGTACATGGATTGAGCCTACATATTGTCGATATCGACCCTTCGTACTCGTTAGGAGAATTGGAACGAGAAAAACAGGCCAGTATTGCTTTGCTGAAAGAAGAGGGCCTTTTTGAGGCAAACAAACTGTTGCCTTTTCCTTTACTGCCTAAACGTATCGCCATCGTTTCGGTAGAAACGAGTAAAGGCTTAGCCGATTTTTTAAAGATTATCGATCATAATTCTTTCGGTTATCGTTTCGAGTACGAGTTGTTCCCGGCTCTTTTGCAGGGTGAAAAATCCGTGATCTCCATCATCGATCAGCTAGCCAAGATCCGTTTACAACTGCAACGTTTTGATGTCGTTGCGATCATAAGAGGAGGTGGAGGAGAGGTTGGTTTAAGCTCTTACAACAATGTGTTATTAGCGAAAGCCATTGCCACTTTTCCTATCCCTGTAATAACCGGAATTGGCCATGCGACCAATGAGACCGTTTCAGAGCTAGTTGCCTATAAAAATGCCATCACGCCCAGCGCGTTGGCTGATTATCTTTTACAACATTTTCACAACTTTGCTCGCCCGGTAACCTATGCGGAACAGGTACTTCGATTGAAAACGCGGCAGCTCTTCGATAATCAGCAACAATTGCTAAATAACAACATCCGCTATTTTAGAATGGCGAGCTTGAATATGTTACATGAAAACAAGCATCAATTAGCGAATTTACGTAACCGTACACTTCAACAAAGCAAATATCAACTGATCCAGGAGAAAGGATCGTTTCAACGCCTTAAAAGCCAATTATCCACGCAGTCAAAGCGCACTTTAATGGAAGAAAAACAGGCCATCACTTTTCTAGGACAACGATTGAAACGTGAGAACCTCCATTTAAGCAAGCGTTCAAGACAGGTAATTCGGCAAATCAGAGATCAACTAATCCGCCAAAGCCATCAAATCGCAAAAAAGCACCATGCAGCTCTCACAACATTACATAAAAATCTAGCACCTGGCACCAAGAGATTATTAGTGGAAGCGATTAAATCACTGGACAATCAAGAGCGCCACCTATCTATACTCGACCCACAACATGTACTGAAAAGAGGGTATAGCATCATGCTTTTTCAGGGAAAAGCTGTAACTGATGCGCAGGTCTTGAAGGTGGGCGATAAGGTAAAGACGATTTTAGCATTTGGCGAAACAGATAGTCAGGTTACTTTTGTAAACGAAATAAAGAAATAAAATGGATAAGCAATTAAGCTATACATCAGCATTTGAAGAACTTCAGACAATTGTGGAAGAAATCGAAGATGGAGAAATTACGGTAGACGAGCTTTCAAACAAAGTGAAGCGTGCGGCATTGTTAATCAAAATCTGCAAAAGTAAACTAACTGAAACCGAAGCAGACGTCAATAAGATTTTGGAGGATCTGGACAATGAAAATTTGAAGGAAGATGAATAGAATGCATCAAGAATAAGAATGTTATGAAACGATTTGTTCTATTAATCGGGCTCCTATGGTTTTCTTTCGTTATTACATCGAAAGCACAAACATCAACAGATCGGACGACGCTTTGGGAATTCACGGGAAATGGCCTTTCGACCCCCTCTTACCTGTTTGGCACTTTCCATCTTTTATGTCCGAATGATTTAATTTTTACAGAGGCCCTCAAGCAAAAGCTCGAAGCAAGTCAACAATTATACCTTGAGCTGGATTTTTCGGATCCTCAGATCGGTATGAAAATGATGGAAAATATGCGCATGCGAGGCAAGACATACCATGATTTATATGATAGCCTAACCTATCGCCAAGTAAGTGACAGCCTGGAAAAAATAGCGCATATTCGTCTGGAAACGCTAAATAACATGAAGCCCTTTGGCCTATATTCCATTGTTTTAATGGGTGCATTACAATGTCAGCCCGCTAGCTGGGAATTGCAATTGGTGGATTTAGCAAAAGCCAAAGGTATGAATATCGCCGGCTTAGAAACGGTAGAGAGCCAGGCTGCGCTTTTTGATACGATTCCTTATAAAGTTCAAGCAGAACAACTAAAAGAAATGGTATTTAATTTGGACAGCACGGCTACGGAAATAAACGAGCTTATCAACCTTTATAAAAGCCAGGATATCCACACCTTGCACAGTCGAACGATAACTGATCCGCTCATGCAGGATTATTTAGACCTAATGCTGTACAATAGAAACGTCAATTGGATTTCCATTATAGAAGAAAGTGCAAAATCTCAAGCCACCTTCTTTGCTTTTGGGGCTGGTCATTTGGCTGGGGATAAAGGTGTTATTAATCTTTTGAGAAAAAGAGGGTACACAGTAAAACCCGTGTATTGATAAACAAAAGAGGGGATCTAAAAACGAATTTTTAGCTCCCCTCTTTTATTAGTTCTATATTTCACATTTATTCGCTATACCCAACCCCCATATTCTGAAACATAAAAGCCCATTTATCGGCTTGTTCCTGAATAATCATAGCTGTTGGTTTACCTGCACCGTGTCCGGCCTTCGTTTCGATTCGAATCAATACCGGATTGGTTCCCTTATTGTATTCCTGCAAGCGCGCCGCAAATTTGAAACTATGAGCAGGCACAACTCGGTCGTCATGATCGGCTGTTGTTACCATCGTTGCCGGGTATTCAATCCCTTCTTTTAATGCATGATAGGGCGAATATTTATACAAATAATCAAACATTTCTTTATTATCATCCGCGGTTCCGTAATCGTAGGCCCAACCAGCGCCGGCCGTAAATTTGTGATAACGTAACATATCCAGAACACCCACCGCAGGGAAGGCGACTTTATATAAATCCGGTCGTTGCGTCATAGCGGCGCCGACAAGTAAACCACCATTGGATCCACCGGAAATTGCCAAACGCTCTTTTGATGTATAGTTTTCTTTAATGAGGTATTCGGCGGCGGCTATAAAGTCATCAAACACGTTCTGTTTCTTCAATTTAGTTCCTGCTAAGTGCCATTTTTCTCCATATTCGCCGCCGCCACGCAAATTGGCTACTGCATAAACACCTCCTTGTTCCAACAATAAAACTGTTGATACACTAAAGGAAGGCGTTAGACTGATATTGAAGCCGCCATATCCATATAACATCGTTGGATTGCTGCCATCAAGTACGATCCCTTTTTTATAGGTTATAATCATCGGAACCTTCGTGCCATCTTTAGACGCATAAAACACCTGTTTGGATTCGTAATCCTCAGGGTTGAACAACACATCGGGCTTTTTGTATATCGTCGACTTACCGGAAGCTATATCATATTTGAAAATGGTGGGTGGATATACATATGATGTAAATGAATAGTAAAGCTCCTTTTCGGTCTGTTTTGCCTCAAAGCCATTGGCCGTACCAAGTCCAGGTAATTCTACGATTCGCTCTTCTTTGCCACGCCTATCAAATTGTTTTACCAAAGACGTAGCATCTTTTAAGTAAATGGCGAACAATTTGCCGCCGCCTTTCTTTATGTTCAGCACATTTTCGGTTTCCGAGATCAAATCTTTCCAGTTGGCGGGTTTTGGATCGTTAATATCAACTGTTACCACTTTATAGTTTGGTGCCCCCAAGTTTGTTAAGATAAATAGCGAGTCTCCTTCGTTATCGATTATGCTGTGTTCTTTGTCAAAATTATCTACTACCTGAACGATTTTAGAATCCGGCTTGCTTAGATCCTGGATATACAATTCATTGCCACTTGTGGTATTTGCTGCCGTGATAACCAAAAACCTTTCATCCTCAGTTAAATAAGCCCCGATATATCGCCTCGGCGTACTTTCGCCACCAAAAATCAGTTCATCTGAACTTTGGGGAGTGCCTAGTTTATGGAAATACAATTTATGATATTGTGTCAAACCCGACAGCGCGCTCCCCTCTTTCGGTTTGTCATAGCTACTGTAATAGAATCCTTCATTGCCTTTCCAAGCCAAGCCTGAAAATTTAACATCGATCAATGTATCACCTACGACTGATTTATCTTCTGCTTTCCAAACAATTACTTTGCGCCAGTCGGAACCGCCTTCTGAAACCTGATAGGCTACTAAACTTCCATCTTTACTGAAATTGATATCTGCCAAAGATGTGGTTCCGTCGGCCGAAAATTTATTGGGATCCAAAAACACCTCACTCTTACCCTCTTTTTCTTCTCGGTATATAACCGATTGATTTTGGAGTCCGTCATTCTTAAAGTAGTATGTATAATTGCCTTCTTTGAAGGGAGCCGATATTTTCTCGTAATTCCACAATTTCTCCAAACGTTGCTTGATGGCGTCTCGGAAGGGAATCTGAGAAAGGTAGTCATTTGTCACTTCGTTTTGGGCTAACACCCATTCTTTGGTATCCGCCGCTGTATCGTTCTCCAACCAACGGTATGGATCAGGAACTTTCGTGCCAAAATGATCGTCAACAAGATCAATCTTTTTTGTTTTTGGATAAGGCTTTAATTTCATAGCTGTAGCTGGTTCGATGGTTTTTTGATTATTGTTGCATGCCATCAAAAAAGATGCTAGCAGCAACAATCCTGAGTACGTTTTTACCATGTTGAATAAATAAAATTTACATTGTGAATTATTTGTTCAATATTACAAATAAAAAAGCCTCTTTTGAATACGGAATCGATTCCTTTCCTTATTTTTACAATAAATCCTTAGGTTTGCCAAGGAAAAAGCTTCCGCCAAACTGTTTTAATAAAACTTACAAATGAATACCGCTTTACCGTCGACTAAAACGATTTATTTACTAACTCTTCTCACGCTTTTCTCCTTATTTTCCTTTGCACAATCATACGAATTGAACAAAGGTTGGATATTCAGGAACTACAAAGAAGTATCCTTGTCGGGTGAGAAACTTTCTGATCCTTCTTCAGTCATTCAAGGTTGGAAGCCGGCCACTGTACCGGGAACAGTATTGACCGGTATGCTGAACAATCAGGAGATTCCGGATCCTTTTTTTGGCATGAATAACAACAAGATCCCGGATATTTATACAGTTGGCAGGGATTATTACACCTATTGGTTCGTGAATGATTTTGAAGAAGGCATTCCAACCGGCGATAAACAGGTATGGTTGCATTTTAGAGGAATCAACTATAGTTGTGAAATCTTTCTCAACGGTAAAAAAGTGAATACTAAACCCTTCAAAGGGATGTATATCCGCAAGCGATTCAATATTACAAAGCTCCTTGCTTCAAATGGCAAAAACAGGTTAGCCGTCATTGTGTACCCACCTGACGTTGTAGGCAATCCAAATGGCGGACAAGGCGGAGATGGCACCATCGCCAAAAATGTTGGGTTACAATACACTGCTGGTTGGGATTGGATTAAACCTATACGGGATAGAAATACCGGCATATGGGATAAAGTAACGATTGAAAAAACGGGTGCTATTTCCATTATCGATCCCCATATCATTACGGAAGTTCCCGGAAAAAGGGAAACCAGTGGCATCCAGCAACCTGCCATTATTAAAGTTTCCACAACTTTGCGCAACGCGGCCAATAGACCTATAAGTGGCGCGCTGCAGTATCGCTTAGATGGACAATTAGTTAAGCAAAGTGTTACTCTTCGTCCTCAGGAAGAAAAGGAAATAAAACTCCCGGATTTAATCTTAAAGAACCCAAAGTTATGGTGGCCATCGAATTATGGACAACCCTATTTGTATCCCATGGAGCTAAGTTTTGTACCCAATGCAGCCAAAACCACTAGTGATAAAAAAGATCTGAAAATAGGTATCCGGGAGATTCAAACCTACTGGAATCCACATACACGTAGCCGGGAGGTAGCGGTTAACGGTCAAAAAATATTCATCAAAGGTGGCAATTGGATCATTTCAGATGCGATGCTTCGCTTCTCAAAAGAACGTTATGACGCCGAAATTCGCTTTCACCGGGATATGAATCTAAATCTTATTCGAATTTGGGGTGGTGCGTTGGTGGAGCGACCGGAATTTTACGAAGCTTGCGATCGTTATGGGCTACTTGTCTTTCAGGATTTTTGGATGTCCGGCGATTGTAACGGACGATGGGAAGATCCATTGAAGAAAGACGATCAATGGACAAGGCGACAATACCCGGATGACCATCAATTATTTCTTGAATCTGCTGCCAATATGATCAAAATGATTCGAAACCATCCCTCTTTAGCATTTTATTGCGGTGGTAACGAAATCACACCTCCTGATGATATTTTAGTTCCACTCCGGGATTCCATCTTGCCGAAATTGGATGGCACCAGATGGTTTGTTGATTATTCCAATTCAGATGCTATGTCGCAAAACGACATTGGTGGGAACGGCGATGGCCCATACGGAATACAGGACATCAAAACATTTTGGGCTGATAAGACCTGGCCCTTTAATTCGGAAGTTGGCTCCGTTGGTGTGGGCGACCTGGAATCATTGAAGCGATTTTTACCGGAAGAAAATCAAATTGCACCCTTATTCACGGGCTTTAACGCCGAGGGTCGAGTACAGGAAACCGTAGACTCGGTTTGGCAATATCACACCTATATTGGCTATGGTGAACATATAGCGCCTTATGGAAAAACAAACAATTTGGAAGATTTCGCAAACAAGGCGCAACTAGTCAATTATAATCAATACAGGGGCCTGATGGAGGGCTTTAGTGCCCATATGTGGGATTGGTATACGGGTACAATCATCTGGAAGACGCAGAACCCCTGGACTTCCTTGCGCGGTCAAATGTACGACTATTACCTCGATCCAAATGCTGGTCTTTATGGCTTAAGGAGTGGCAGCGAACCATTACATGCTATGTATAATCCAGTAGACGGTTTTGTTTCCATTGTCAACAACCATTTTGAAAAACGTAACAATATAATGCTTGTTATTCATGCATACGACATGCAAGGGAAAGCTTATCCAATAACAAAGGTATTTGCATTTATGGAACCTTCATCTGTTAAAAAAATCATGTCCATCAAAAAGCAAATCGACGAATTGGCAAAAGACAAAGGGGCTTTTTTGCGTCTACAGTTAATGGATGCAGGGCAACACCTATTAAGCGACAATTTCTATTGGTTGCCTGATGCGAAAGGTTATTATAGCGGTTTAACAGATATGGCCAACTGTAAGCTCGATATTCAAGTCAAACAAATCACACCTGGAGAATATGCGGTCACACTGGCCAATAATGAACACGATAATATTGCCTTTTTCAACCGGCTTGCTTTGGTCGACAATCGTACGCACCAACGGATCTTGCCAACTTTTTATAGTGACAATTATTTATCGGTAGTCCCCGGCGAAAAAAAGACGGTCATGATAAGTATTGATCCTGCGCTAACTCGAGGCAAACAAGTTGTTTTGACAAACGCAGGTTGGAACGTGAAACAAACAGCGGTACTGATTTCCGAATAACAGCTCACTGTAAAACGAAGGTTTTATTTCTTTCTCGCTTTGGCTTGATAATTTTTAGTTTCATCTCACTTGCCAAAAACTTGATTAAGGGAAGCCTTCCTATAATCCTAGCCTATTATACAGATAAGCAGAAGCCATATCCCAAAAGCAAGCTTTTTAAATAAGCTTGCTTTTGGTTACCTTCGCGTCGATGGTAGAAAACAAAAAGATATATTTCGCCTCCGATTTTCACCTAGGCGTGCCAACCTATGAGAAAAGCCGTGAACGGGAGGCCCGACTGGTTCGCTGGCTTGAATCCATTAAACATGATGCCGCCGAGCTTTACCTTTTGGGAGATATTTTTGATTTTTGGTTCGAATATGCAACAGCCGTACCGAAAGGATTTGTTCGATTTTTAGGTAAGCTCGCAGAATTAGCAGACAGCGGAATCAAGATCACGTTCTTCAAGGGCAATCACGACATGTGGATGTTCAGTTATCTTCAAAAGGAGCTTGGGGCTAAAATTATAGCAGACGAATTGATTATTGAACGGCAAGGAAAGCGTTTTTATCTGCATCATGGAGATGGCCTGGGCCCAGGGGACGCTAAATACAAGTTTCTTAAAAAATTCTTTAGAAGTAAATTTTGCCAATGGCTCTTTGCCCGCATTCACCCCAATCTAGGAATTGGAATCGCGCTGCGGTGGTCGCAAAACAGTCGAATCGCCAATAATAAGAAAGAATGGCGCAAGGAAGCTGAACAAGAATGGCTGATTGTATATTCCAAAGAAGTATTACAAAAAGAACATTTCGATTATTTGGTTTTTGGTCACCGGCATCTACCCTTAGACATCGATCTGGGGAACAACAGTCGATACATCAACCTTGGCGAATGGGTAAACTACAACACATATGCTGTTTTTGATGGGCATAATTTGGAACTAAAAACATTTGAAGGGTGATAGGTAACACGATAGCTTTACATGGTTACGGCCTTAACCGAATATCCGGCGCCACTACCAGCCTATTAGCAGATAGTGACGCCTCCTTATCATTTTCATACGCTAACACATTATTCGCTATATATCCGCTTGCAAGGCGGGTGGTGTTTTTATCTTTTTTCTCGACCGCAGATATAAAACCAATCCGGCAAAAATAATGGTCAATACAATGGGAATAACGAGTGTAATTCTAATTACCTCCGGTCCTGCTAAACTTTTAGCCTGATTGAGTGCCTGATTCATCGATGTCCCTTCCGCTGCGCTCAAATAAGTGGCAAGGTCAGCACCGGCAGGAAGATAATTTAGTACCAACCCATCGTAAAAGTTCCCCATAAAAATACTATAAATAGATACGGCGAACATTCCGGCGCCTCCCATTAGATTTAATCCTAATGCGCCGGATTGAGGAATATGTTCTGCGACGAAGCCGATCATCGTTGGCCAGAAATAACAAACCCCTATACCAAAAACAATAGCCGCAAAAAATATAGCATTACCGGTTAAGGTACTGAGAAGGTATAGGCCTATTGCCGAAACCATTGCTGATAAAAGCAACACACCCTGTGGCGACAAGCGATGTACAATAGGTCCTGCCAAACCTCTCCCCACTACCATTACACCGGTAGTAAGTGTTAATATGAGGATGGCATTATTTGTTAAATTTTTCAACAGCACGTCTATCCATTGCCCGGTAAACAACTCAGTGACTGCCGTACCAAACATACAGATCAACATAACGATAAATAGAGGAGATAGTACCGCTTTGTACATATCGGTTGTAGAATATCCGGAAGCCACACGCTCTGTAACCGGAAATTTTAAAGAGGAAAACAGATAACCATAGATTAGCGTAGGAATGATCATAATCGCCACCTGCCACTGCCAGCCAATTTCCAGCGTATTCAACAATAAAACGATGAGGGTACCAATAACGATCCCACCAGGGAACCACAAGTGAAAATGGTTCAATTTAACTGTTTTATTATCAGTATACAGTGAAGCAACCAAGGGATTACATGCCGCTTCAACCGTACCATTAGCAATACCTATCAGTAGTGTTGAAATAAACAGTGTCCAATAACCGGCTGCAAATACCGTTAATAATATTCCTGACAAATGCAGTATAAAGGCCACCACTAGTAGCTTTTTCATTCCGATAGCATCCACCACAAAACCGCCGATAATAATCGCCAGGGGGAAACCCCAAAATGCAGACGCCGTAATGACACCTAGTTCCGCTGTGCTCAAATGAAAATCGATAACTAGCTGATTCATGATACCTGCCCTTATACCAAAAGAAAGAGAGGTTACCAGCAAAGCTAAACAGCTTGCTACAAAAAGTTTGTTGCGTTCAATCGCTTGCATAATAAGGCTTTTAAGTTTATAATTACCCAAAAGTAAGTTTTTTTGGCTAACTATCGCAATTGCATATGAAAAGCATTTTATCTAAGTTTGTAAACTTTTTGCCCAACGGGGTGAAAAAGCAAATCATACTAGTATGTTAGAGAAGTTAGAAGCGATAAAATTACGTTGGGAAGAAGTAGAACGTGAATTGAGCAATCCGGATACCGTAAACGACATGAAGCGTTTTGCAAAGCTTAACAAAGAATATAAAGACTTAGGTAAAATCGTTGATGAATATTATATCTACAAAAATATCATCAGCAATATAGAAACCAATAAGGATATACTAGCCAATGAGAAGGATCAGGAACTGAGGGAGATGGCCAAAGAAGATTTAGATGCCTTACTTGTTCAGAAAGAAGAAAAAGAAGAAAAAGTAAGACTTATGATGATTCCCAAAGATCCGGAGGATGCCAAAAATGCCATTTTCGAGATCAGAGGGGGGACCGGTGGGGACGAGGCTGCTTTATTCGCAGGTGATTTATATCGTATGTATACTAGGTATTTTGACCAGAAAGGGTGGCGGGTCGAAGTAATGGATGTTACGGAAGGTACTGCAGGAGGATATAAAGAAGTTATCTTAAAAGTAAGTGGTGAAGACGTTTATGGCCAATTAAAATATGAATCAGGCGTACATCGCGTACAGCGCGTACCGGATACGGAGACTCAAGGCCGAGTACATACTTCAGCCGCTTCTGTCGCAGTACTACCCGAAGCAGAGGAGGTGGATGTGGAAATCAATCCTGCTGATATTGAAATGCAAACATCCCGCTCGGGAGGTGCCGGTGGTCAGAACGTTAATAAAGTAGAAACGAAGGTGCAATTAACGCACAAACCTTCGGGGATTGTAGTTGTATGTCAAGTAGAGCGCTCACAGCTAGCGAATCGTGAGCTAGCGATGGAGATGCTACGGACTAAATTATACGAACTGGAAGTACAAAAGAAACACGGGGATATTGCGGCCAAACGGAAAACGATGGTATCTACCGGCGATCGCTCGGCCAAAATACGCACCTATAACTATCCCCAAGGGCGGGTAACCGAGCATCGTATTGGTTTGACCATGTATAACCTTCCGGCTATTATGGATGGTGACATTCAGGAAATTATCGATGCGCTTCAATTTGCTGAAAATGCTGAAAAAATGAAAGAAGGCGGTCTCGAATAATTTTTTTAACAAAAAGATTTTAATTTTAAAAAAACGCGCTATATTTGCAGTCCTCAAAAGAGGGGAAGTAGGTCCGGTAGTTCAGCTGGTTAGAATACATGCCTGTCACGCATGGGGTCGCGGGTTCGAGTCCCGTCCGGACCGCTGAGAAGAAAGCAATAGGCTTTCGAAGTTCTTTATAAAATTTAATGTTTAGGTCCGGTAGTTCAGCTGGTTAGAATACATGCCTGTCACGCATGGGGTCGCGGGTTCGAGTCCCGTCCGGACCGCTTTCAATCTCTGCTTATTTTATGCAGGGATTTTTTTTTCTCCTATTTTTCTCCCGAGTATAAAGATAATGGATAGGAGAAACGTCATCTTACAATAAAACTGAGGTCATATAATACGCTTGTTGTTACAACAAGCTTTTTCTTCTTCTATCAATATGCACGGATTAGGATTGCTTCGTAATGAGGCGGGCAAGACTTTGAAACTTGCAGGCCCTATAATCTTAGGTGAATTGGCACAAATGGCATTAAGCCTTATCGATACTGCCATGGTCGGCTCTGTTAGCTATAAGCAACTTGCAGCTGCGGCATTGGTAATGAGTGTCGTGAACATCCCTTTTGTCTTAGGGATAGGCATGACGATGTCCGTTTCTCAAATGGTAGCCATGGCCCACGGGCGAAATGACGCCCAAAAGGTCTCTCATTATTTATACAATGGGTTTATCCTTTGCTCATTTACGGCCATCATCATTTCACTCGGATTAGAATGCAGCAAAGATATCTTGTTCCACTTAAAGCAGGATCCGGAAGTAGCCGAAATGGCCGTCCCCTTTTTAAGAATTATCGGAATATCCATTATTCCCATGATGCTGTTCATGACCTTAAAACAGTTCACCGACGGCTTGGAATATACACGAACAGCCATGACGCTATCCCTTATTGCTTTGCCTCTCAATGCATTTCTTAACTGGCTACTGATTTTTGGAAATTGGGGGCTGCCAAGGCTAGAATTGGTAGGAGCGGCATGGGGAACCTTAATTACCAGAACGCTTATATTTTTAGCACTAACCTTTACAATCCTTAAACATAAAACTTTTAAACGTTACATGGCCGCTGGTCGTACACACTGGAAATTCAGTTGGCATACGATCAAAGAATTGCTGAGGATCGGTATACCCAGCAGTTTACAGGCCGGTATGGAGGTTGGGGTTTTTGCTGTTTCCGCTATATTGGTTGGTACCATTGGCGCTGTCGAACAGGCAGCGCATCAGATAGCCATGAACTGTGCCGCTTTTACCTTTATGGTATCCATGGGATTGGCTCAAGGAGGTTCGATCCGCGTAAGCAATGCTTACGGTCGAAACGATTGGAACCATATTCTGACTATTGGCAAGAGCAGTATCCTGACGGCGCTTTGTTACGGCGTTCTCTGTTTTGTAATTTTCATATCCTTTAACGACTTTTTACCAATGCTTTTTAATGATAATGTAGAAGTGGTAAAATTAGCTTCCTACTTACTGATCTTTGCAGCTATTTTCCAAATATCCGACGCCACGCAGGCGATCTCCGTTGGACTATTGAGGGGAGCGAAAGATGTGAAAATTCCGACCTTCCTGGTAGGTATTGCATATTGGGTAGTGGGTTTGCCCATAGGCTACTTCCTAGCCTTTAATTTAGATATGAAAGCTCCTGGTATCTGGACAGGCTTAATTATTGGCCTCAGCTTAGTGTCCATTTTTTTATCAATACGATTTTTACGATTGAAAAAACATATTGCAATCACGGACGGTATGTCGTTGTAAAAAGAGAAAACTTACTCAGTATCAATATATTTTTTAATAATATTTTTAAAATACGAATTTTTCTGTCTACCTTTGCAGTCCTTTAAAATAAGGAAAAAAGTATATTGTTTAATTAATTCAAAATCAAGCAAGTGAATACGTTAAGTTACAAAACTGTCTCAGCCAACAAAAACACCGTTAACAAAGAATGGATCGTTGTTGACGCTGAAGGTGAGATTTTGGGGCGCTTGTCATCTCAGATTGCCAAGGTAATCAGAGGTAAGCACAAGCCTACGTACACCCCACACGTAGACTGCGGAGATAACGTCATTGTTATTAATGCAGACAAGATTAAGTTGACAGGAAACAAATTAGGCGAAAAGCAATATGTTTCTTACACTGGTTACCCAGGTGGTCAGCGTTTCATTTCTCCCAAAGAATTATTGGCAAAGCACCCTACCCGTGTGATTGAGAAGGCGGTACGTGGCATGCTTCCTAAAAATCGTTTAGGTCGCGCTTTGTACAGAAATTTATTTGTGTATGCAGGTCCTGAGCACCCTCACGCGGCACAAAATCCTAAAACAGTTAAATTCTAAAGAGAGAAGAAATGTCAACAACAAACACTTCAGGAAGAAGAAAAACCGCTGTTGCCCGTATTTATTTATCTGCTGGTAGCGGCAACATTACCGTAAATGGTAAAGATTACAAAGAGTATTTCCCTACATTGCCATTGCAATATATTGTTACTCAAAGTACAGAAGTTGCCGGAGTTGCCGGTAATTTTGATGTAAAAGTTAACGTAGCTGGAGGAGGCGTAAAAGGACAGGCAGAGGCCGTGCGTTTAGCAATTGCTAAAGCATTGGTAGAGCTTAACCCAGAGGTGAAATCTGCATTACGTGCCAAAGGATTGATGACTCGCGATGACCGGATGGTTGAGCGTAAGAAACCGGGACGTCGTAAAGCACGTAGAAGATTTCAATTTAGTAAACGTTAATTTAAGGAGGATCAAACAATGGCAAGAACAACATATCAGGAATTACTGGATGCAGGTGTACACTTTGGTCACCTTACCCGTAAATGGGATCCGAAAATGGCTAAGTACATTTTCATGGAGCGCAATGGCATCCACATTATCGATTTGAACAAAACTTTAGCAAAGCTTGAAGAAGCCGCTTCAGCTATTAAGCAAATCGTAAAATCAGGACGTAAAGTATTATTTGTAGCTACAAAAAAGCAAGCTAAAGATATCGTTGCTGAACAAGCAAAAGCAGTAAACATGCCTTATGTTACTGAGCGTTGGTTGGGTGGTATGCTTACTAACTTTGCTACTGTTCGTAAGTCTATCAAAAAGATGTCTAACATCGATAAGATGACTAAAGATGGTACTTACGACGTATTATCAAAGAAGGAGAAGTTAATGATTCAACGTGAGCGTATTAAATTGGAAAACCTATTAGGTGGTATTGCCGATTTAAACCGCTTGCCTGCTGCGCTTTTCATTATTGATGTAAAGAAAGAGCACATTGCAGTTAGCGAAGCGCTAAAATTAAACATTCCTACCTTCGCAATGGTAGATACAAACTCCGATCCTACCAACATCGATTTCCCCATCCCGGCGAATGACGATGCTACGAAATCAATTACGTTGATTACAAACGTAATCAAGCAAGCGATTATAGAAGGATTGGAAGAACGTAAACGTGATAAAGAAGAGGAAGCAGAGAAAGAAGCTGCAGCAGCAAAGGCGAAAGTTGATAGTGGGGAAGAGCCGGCAGCTGAAGTTGCTCCTAAACGTGAACGTAAAGCAGAAGCTACGGAAGCAAAAGACGGAGAATAATTAAATCCAAGTATGGGTTAGGGGTCACCTCCGGTAAGCTTGCTGAAGTTATGCTTACCGTGCGGAACTCGTAACCCATAACTTATTTATAAAGCATATTAAAAAAGGAAAATAAAATGTCTACAGTACAAATTTCTGCATCAGACGTAAATAAATTGCGCCAACAAACAGGTGCTGGTATGATGGATTGCAAAAAGGCCTTAGTGGAAGCCAACGGCGATTTTGAGGCCGCAGTTGATTACTTACGTAAAAAGGGAGCTAAAGTGGCTGCTAGCCGCCAGGATCGCGACTCTAACGAAGGTGTTGTTATTGCAAAAACAACTGCTGATGGCAAACGTGGCGTAGTTGTTGAAGTAAACTGCGAAACAGACTTTGTTGCAAAAAATGCTGATTTCATTGCTTTTGCTGAAAGCGTTGCCGATGCCGCTATCGAAGCTGCTCCGGCTACTTTGGAGGATTTGAAAGCATTAAGTATCAATGGGGCAAAAATTGCCGATTTATTGATAGACCAAACAGGTAAAATCGGAGAAAAAATTGAGGTTTCTAAATATGAGGTGGTGACTGCAGATAAAGTCGTTCCTTATATTCATGGTAACTATCGTTTAGGTGTATTAGTAGGCTTAAGCGCAGACGTGGCAGGTGCAGAAGATGCAGGTAAAGATGTGGCTATGCAAATTGCTGCGATGAATCCCGTTGCTATTGATAAAGATGGCGTTGATGCTCGTACAATTGAACGTGAATTAGAAATTGCAAAAGAGCAAATCCGTGCTGAGGGAAAACCTGAAAATATGGTGGAAAAAATTGCTCAAGGTAAATTGAACAAATTCTACAAAGATTCAACTTTATTGAATCAAGAGTTTGTTAAAGATAACTCAAAAAGTGTTGCTCAATTCCTTGATAGTGTTTCCAAGGGATTAACAGTCACTGCATTTAAACGCGTGCAATTAGGCGCTTAATTATTTTAGTTGTTGGTTGCTGGTTATTAGTTGTTAGTAACCCAATCGGCAATAATCATTCTTCAGAAAAGCCTTTCTTTAAATTCAGGAAGGCTTTTTCTGTTTCAATGGACCTAGTCACTTATTTAAGAAGTTAGTTACGGATAACCAGCAACTAATAACAAATAACGATTACTACCCTGCCCAAGCTTCTCTGTCTAAGCTTCTATAATGGATTGCTTCAGCTAAATGATGCACTTCGATTTCCGGATTTCCATCAAGATCGGCAATGGTTCTGGCGACCTTCAAAATACGATCGTAAGCTCGAGCTGAAAGCCCCAATTTTTCCATCGCATTTTTTAACAGTGTTTGCCCGGCGGCGTTGACTTTACAGAGCTCACGTACTTTCTTTGTATTCATTTGGGCATTATTATGCATTTTGTCTTCCCTCTTGAATCGCTGCTCTTGCATCTCCCTTGCTCGTATTACGCGACTCCTTATTGTTTTACTCGATTCTGCACGTTGCTTCGCTGTTAATTCCTGAAAGTTTACGGGTGTAACTTCTACATGTAGATCGATCCGATCAAGTAGAGGACCCGACACTTTACTTAAGTAGCGTTGAACATGCATAGGTGAGCATACGCAGTCTTTATCCGGATGGTTATAATACCCGCAAGGACAGGGATTCATGGAAGCGATTAGCATAAAACTAGCGGGATAATCTACGGTAAACTTAGCGCGGGAAATAGTGATTTGTCTTTCTTCAAGAGGTTGCCTTAACACCTCTAAAACAGAACGCTTAAACTCGGGGAGCTCGTCCAGAAACAACACACCGTTATGTGCTAATGAAATTTCGCCCGGTTGGGGGTTCCCTCCACCACCAACCAATGCCACATCGCTAACCGTATGATGTGGGGCACGAAAGGGCCTTATCGTCATGAGCGAGCTAGAAGCGGCTATCTTCCCGGCCACTGAATGTATTTTAGTCGTTTCCAACGACTCTGATAAACTTAACGGCGGCAGGATAGACGGTAATCTTTTGGCTAGCATCGTTTTACCGGCACCGGGCGGGCCAATCAGGATAACATTATGCCCGCCTGCTGCCGCAATTTCCAATGCGCGTTTGATATTCTCTTGCCCTTGTACATCAGCAAAATCGGTGTCGTAATTATTGGCATTATTTAAAAACTCGGCTTTCGTATCAACGAATATTCGCTCAAAGGTCTTCTCTTCATTTGCAAAAGCAATCACTTCACTGATATTTTCCAGGCCATATACCTCCAGATCTCCGACTACAGCTGCTTCTCGAGCATTGATCGCCGGTAACACGATACCTTTGAATCCCTCCTTTTGCGCTTGGATAGCAATCGATAAGGCTCCCTTAATGGCTTGTAGGCTACCGTCCAGTGATAATTCGCCCAGTAAAAGATATTTATCAAGCTTATGTGCATTAATTTGGCCAGAAGCTGCCAAGATACCTATAGCCATCGCTAAGTCATAGGCTGATCCCTCCTTCTTAATATCAGCGGGTGCCATATTGATAACGATTTTCTGCCTCGGCATTCGGAGACCGGCGCTGTGTAGAGCGCTCTCTACTCGAAATGTACTTTCTTTTATAGCACTATCGGGCAGTCCGACGATGAAGTATTGTGTCCCCGAGGATATATTGACCTCAATAGTAATTGTTGTGGCCTTAATTCCATAAACTGCGCTGCTAAAAGTTTTTACTAACATATTTTTAGGTTTAGTACAGTTAAGAAGCCCCAAGATAATAAAAAAGGCGGTATCACGAAAGAGATACCGCCCATTTAAGCCATTTTATACTGCCTGACCTATTTTCCAAAAGGCGTACGGGGCATTCCTCGCATCATTTTAGCAGCTAAGGAAGGATTTGAGAATTGCTTCATCATTTTCCGCATATCACTGAATTGCTTCATTAATTTATTAACGTCATTGATATCGGTACCCGAACCCTTTGCGATTCGCATACGTCTTTTCTGGTCGATTGCGTCCGGATTTTCCCGTTCATATGGCGTCATCGATCCAATAATAGCCTCGATCGGCTTAAAGGCGTCATCGTCAATATCAATATCTTTAATAGCCTTCCCAACACCCGGTATCATTCCCATCAAATCCTTCATATTTCCCATCTTTTTGATTTGCTGGATCTGACTAATAAAGTCGTTAAAATCAAACTTATTCTTACGGATTTTTTTCTGTAACGCGGCCGCTTCTTTTTCGTCAAACTGTTGCTGTGCACGTTCAACCAACGATACTACGTCGCCCATCCCAAGGATACGGGACGCCATACGGTCAGGATGGAACACGTCCAAAGCATCCATCTTTTCACCGGTACCGATAAACTTAATCGGCTTGTTTACAACCGATTTGATCGAAAGCGCCGCACCACCCCTTGTGTCACCATCTAATTTAGTCAACACAACACCGGTAAAATCCAAGCGGTCATTAAAAACTTTTGCTGTATTAACGGCATCTTGACCGGTCATGGAGTCGACAACAAACAAAATCTCATGCGGATTCGTGGCTTCTTTAACAGCTGAAATTTCGTTCATGAGTGCCTCGTCAATGGCTAAGCGACCCGCGGTATCAACAATAACTACGTTCTGCCCATTACGTTTAGCCGCAGCAACTCCCTCTTCGGCGATGGCGATAGGATCTTTAGACTCCCGATTCGTGTATACAGGTACATCCACTTGTTGGGCTAATACCTCAAGCTGATCGATTGCCGCAGGACGGTAAACATCACCCGCAACCAACAAAGGTTTTTTACCTCTTTTCTCCTTTAGGTATTTCGCCAACTTCCCGGTAAAAGTTGTTTTACCCGCACCATTTAACCCCGCAATTAATATAACCGTTGGATTTTTACCAAGCTCCAGATCTGTCGCAGTGCCACCCATAAGTTGGGTAAGCTCATCATTCATGATCTTGGTTAACAACTGGCCCGGAGAAATGCTCGTGAGGACATTTTCACCTAAAGCCTTTTGCTTCACTTCATCGGTAAAAGCTTTAGCTGTTTTATAGTTAACGTCGGCATCCAGCAAGGCTTTTCTTATTTCCTTTACGGTCTCCGCTACGTTAATCTCGGTAATATTTCCCTGCCCCTTTAGAACTTTAAAGGCTCTGTCTAACTTATCCTGTAAACTATCAAACATAGATTAAGTAAAAATTCAAAAGTAAAAAATAAATTCTATCTCAGATCAACTAATCCACCTTTGTAAGGCGGATAAAAAGACTTCTAAGTGCCTGTCACTTACTTAACATAGTAACGGGCCACAAAGATACAGAATTATTTTGCCTTCTCTATAATTTGACTATTAAGACGGATGTACTCGTCGCTTTTTGCCTTCTCGGCAGCCTGCTTACCCAATTCTGCAGTCGCCTTAGCACCGGCTTTATCTCCTTTTTTCAGTTGTATTTGTGCCTTCCAATAGTACGGATAAGGCAAGGCCGGATTCGCTTTTACCGCTTCGTCCGCCCAAGTAAGCGCTTTATCCAAATCCTTATTGTTATTTAAATAGTATTGTGCAGCTGCTAAATAGGGTTTTTTATCGCCCTTCATCGCCTCATCAATGGAAGCCATAATTTCGGCATCTTGATTTACCTGTATAGGAAAGGTAACTTTTGTGTTCTCCCATGCGATAGCTAACGTCGCTTCGGTGGCTGTAACTTCCGGAAAACTAATAGTAAAAGTTTCAACTTTACTTTTTGTTTGCTCCGGCTTCACATTAAAACGCAACACATCGTCCGCCTGCTTATATTCATAAGCACCCCATTGTTTGCTATCCTTATTCAAGATGATAGTCCACTCGTTTTTATTAGGGATCGTAAACAAGCCATAGGTGCCGGCAGGTATCGTTTTTCCGTTAATTATTACATCCCCGCTAAATGTAAGCGTGGTAGCACCGTTTGCACCTGTACGCCAAACAGCACCATAAGGTTCTAAGCCACCAAAAATCTTACGCCCCTTTACATTTGGCCTTGCATAGCTGATGGTAATCTGACTGATACCTAAGTCTTGTGTAATGGTTTGTTTGCTACTTGCCGCAGGCATTTTTAATCCTTGAGAAAAAGCGTTGTCTATAGTCAGTGTAGACAAGGCCAGCATAAGCATGACAATATTCAAAAAATTTCGTTTCATAAAATGTGTAGGATAAAAAGTATGGTTACCAATAATGCTATTTTGTCCCGAAGATAAGTATTTCTGCCTACTTCCTGCCATGAAAATTTATCAGTAATGCATCATTTAGCATTGGTAAATAATGGCCAAAAAAGATCGAGCAATAAATTCATTTAAAAACTATTCAATATAGCTTTCGCCTCGTTGACGAAAGTAGAGGCCGGTGTTTCAGATAGCGCATCCGTTTCAAACGCTTTGATTTTCATTTCCAACTTTTGAAGCTCTTCGTTTCGCCCCTCCTTTTTCAACTGTGCCCGTATTATCTTCGCCTTTTCGTAATCTTGTATTCCTTCCACCAGTCTTTCAAACCGAATGGAACTCCTAACTCCCGGATAAACCAGCCAGGCATCGCCCGCCAACCATGTACCATAACGTGTATCTTGCAAAGGACGGGGCCCCCAGCAGTTAAAGGCCCAGCGCAAGTAGCCGTCAAAATCCTTGTTGAGCGCATACCATGCCAGCCAGGTGGATTCAGCATAAGAGGATGATGTAAACGTATTAGGGAAAGGTTCGGTACAACAAGTATAAAACGTGGTTGTAAAACCACTGCGCCGCCGTTTATTAATTAAATCGGGACTTAATTCATGTCGTAAAGCAACACAGTAGTCCAGCAACTGATCGTACAGCTCCGGATGGTCGGCTCCCGCAAGTGAGATATTAAAGTTTGGATCTGCTTCTTTGATGACTGCAATTGCTTCTAACATATCCTTCATCGCGCGCTCATCCATTGCAATGGTTGTCTTATCAAACCAGCCCTTGGACTTGAGATGCTTTGCAAAATCTACGAGCATGCCTTTCCAATGATTTTTATACGCTGTCTCTCCAGGCTTGGCTTCCAACACTTGCTTCTTTCCACTCGCTTCATCAAAGTAATAGAATTTCAGGTTCCAGGGAATCATACTATAACAATTTATAAATTTCTTGATTCCCAAACTCATCATAAACTCTACCCATTTATCAAAAATGCTATAGTCGTATTCCCATTGCCCATTTTTCTTTTTCGTCCATTTAATCATACTCTCATATATATCGTATGTTTGTCCGTTCCATGGATCATAGATAATACTTGCTGTAATAGATTTTTGCCCTGCCTGCGCCAACATTTCCATATACGGTCTCATCGCATCGAAATGTGCTTTCGTCCAGGGCTTCACGCCATAAACCCGGGCAACGGAATACGGATTTTGCCATAAATCTAAATGGTATGACCAATCTTTGGCTTCGGGAAGAATCCGATTCAATACGTTGATTTCAAAGGGTAATATTTTCGTTTCTTGCGCAGACTTGATGATCAGCTGTCCTCGATAACTGCCAGATTTGGCCTCTTGTGGAACTTGTATACTAAGCCATATAGGCCGCGTCGTATTTTCCACTAGCGGAAGGACCGTACTCGTATCTATTAAATCGGCTACAAGGGAGGTATCTAAACCCTTGGGAATACCGCATCCCGACTTAAGATCTCCCAAATGATCCGTTAGTACATAGCGAACATATCCTATCTTTATTTTATCAGGGGCAATGCGGCTTCCCTGATCATCTTTTAATTCAGAAACCGTTAGGGAGATTTGCTCTATGGGCGTTTTTGACCATACCAAAGCTTGTGCATGCACCTTTTCGCCTCGCCAAGCCCTTTCCTTCCATTGGTCTTTCAATTGGTTTTTTTTGGGTGGCGCTGTATGTTTAAAAGCATCGTCTATAGAAACAAAACTTGCGTTTAATCCGTTTTCAACCTGAAGCCAGTCACTAGCCGGAGCAGGATAGGGATCCTTAAGTTCCTGAATAATAGCTCGATTTACTTCTTGTGCTTGCGCATAAGCTATACTTAGTATAGCGATAAACAGGCAAATTTTCTTCATAATTTAGTTTAATGAAAAGCCTTCAATGAGGGTATCATTGAAGGCTTGGTATGTATGTATTCGTTATTTTTTACCCAGCTTATGGCCTGCAATCGCGTAATACCAAATTACCAGATAGCAAGGAACCATAATCCAATAGGCTTGTTGGGGATTCCAGGCATCGGCTAAGGCACCATAGCCAAGTGGAATTAAGGCCCCACCGCATATCCCCATCACCAATACGGAAGAAGCCGCCTTGGTAAAACGTCCTAAACCGGCCAAGGCCAACGGCCAAATTGCGGGCCAAACCAGGGAGTTGGCCAAGCCCAGTAAAGCCACACAAGCTACTGATACATATCCGCTGGTAAAAATAGCGCCGAGTGATAGGAATAATCCCAACAAAGAGCATAATTTCATTGCGGTTTCTTGCTTAAGATACTTCGGTATACATACGATACCTATAATGTATCCGATGACCATACTGATCATGGTTCCCAACGTAAAATATTTAGCTGTTTCCAAGGCGATTCCTTGAGATGAACCATAGCTAATGATCGTGTCGCCTGCCATTACTTCTACCCCTACATAAAGAAATAAAGTAAAAACACCCAAGATCAAATGAGGAAAATCAAATAAACTATTTTTACCTTCATTTGTAGTTGCAACCGTTTCGTCCTCCGCATCTGTATCTATTTCTGGAAGACCGGAACGATAAATTAAAAGGGCAAGCAGCGCAAGGACCGCTATTATAGCGATATAAGGAAAAATTACGCGTGAGGCCAACTCATTAAGTTCAGCTATCTTCTGCGCTTCCGGCATCGTTTCTATTCTAGCGGTCAGCTTATCTGCATCTTTGAGCATAACCGTACCTAAAATAACCGGAGCCAACCCCCCAGCTAACTTATTACATATCCCCATAATACTAATCCTTTTTGCCGCACTTTCAGCAGGGCCAAGGATAGTTATATAAGGATTTGACGCTGTTTGTAAGATGGCAAGACCACTCCCCTGAACAAATAAGCCCAATAAAAACAGGGCATACGTCCTTGTCATGGCAGCGGGAATAAAAATAAGTGCACCGATTGCTACGATTATCAATCCCACCGACATACCATTCTTAAACCCAAAAATTTTCAATGTTTTGGTGGATAAAGGAGCCATTACAAAATATGCTATATAAAAAGCAAAGGCTACCAGGTAGGATTGAAAATGATTGAGTTCGCAAGCAATTTTGAGATATGGAATAAGAACGGAGTTAAGCCAGGTAACAAATCCAAAGATGAAGAATAATGCTCCGATAATAACAATCGGGTTTACACCGCTTTTCGTGACATTAGCGCTGGGATGTTGGTTCATGTGAAAGTGAGTTTAAGTATCTTGTTCAATATATAAATTGAATATGAAAAAATTTAACATTGTATTTACAAGGCTAATAAAATAATTCCATATTTTAAACAAAAACATTCATGCAAACGGTTGCTTAAGTTGGAAGTTTCGATGAAATTAGTGGCAAAAAAAGAAACGCCTCAATTTCACATCGGGGCGTTTCCAAAAACCTAAACCTTATCACAAAACCATTACCTGGCCTTATTGATATGATAAAAACACTTTAGGTGTTAAATAGTTTTAAAATTAGCTTTAAAAGTTGTCGAATATATAGCAAAATCACCAACAGGCATTACACCATGGTATCCAAATACCTTTCTTTGATAATATTTTTATGGTGATTGAGATGTCCGGCAACGATATAGAGAAAAGCCCGAACGCTGATTAAACGATCAGAGGCCAAACCCCTTCGATTCAGTTCGGTTTCGTTAAAGGTATTGAACAAGGCCATGTTCGATTTCCGTAATAAAACAAACTCCTCCGCTAAGGAAGCCAAACTTCGTTCATTAAAGCGAGCATTTAAAACAAAGTCTTCTTGCTCAAAGCCGGGGAGCGCTTTGGTGTCGTTCCGAGCAAAACGAAGCGCTCGATAGGCCATAATCCGCTCCGTATCCAATACATGCCCAACCACTTCCTTTATGGTCCACTTCCCTTCGGCATAGGCATAGTCGGACCGCCCCGCAGGAATGGCCTCTAAAAATGCAGGAAAACTAGTAATTTGCTCATTTAGTACGTGCATGACGTCGCCAAAAACGGTATCAATGTAAGTAGCATAAAAGGCCGGGAATTCATCAGATTTTAGCTGGCTCATAGGTTAAACTGCTTTTTAATACGATTCTAAAGGTAGTTCCTTTTCCTACTTCCGAATCCTTAACAAAAATTTGTCCTTTATGGTAATTTTCAATTATTCGCTTAGTTAAGGAGAGACCAAGGCCCCATCCCCGCTTTCGAGTTGTATATCCCGGTTGAAAGACTGCATCGAATTTATTTCTTGGGATACCTTTTCCTGTGTCGCTAATATCAATAAATATCTGCTCTTTAGCAATATTTTCACTGATAATTATGTTAATTTCACCTGCCGATTCGATGGCATTGGCTGCATTCTTTAAGATATTTTCGATCACCCAGTCAAATAAAGGAACGCTCAATTGCGCCTCGACAGTTTTATCGCCTGATACGGAAAATTTGATTTTATCACTCGTGCGAACTTTAAAATAACGCACAAAATTACTGACTACCGGGTAGACAGCATGATTCTCAAGCACCGGTTTAGAGCCGATTTTAGAAAATCGGTCTGCTACAATTTCCAGACGTTTCACATCATTTTCCATCTCTATCAGCAAAGGATCTTCTTCCGCATCAAATTTCGCCTTCATCAACTCGAGCCATGCCATAAGTGACGAAATCGGTGTTCCCAGTTGGTGTGCGGTTTCTTTGGCCAACCCCACCCATACTTGATTCTGCTCCGATTTTCGCATGCTGTTAAATACCGTATAAGCGATACCGAGAAATATAGCAATGAGCGTTAATTGAACATAGGGAAATACACGCAATTGGGTGAGCAACAGGGAGTCTTTATAGTAAACATACCATTTTTCTCCACCAGACAATTCAATTTCTATCGGTGGGTGCCTTTCTTTCATAATGGCCAGTTGATAATCGAAATATTCAGGATCATACTTCGGGAGGTTTGTTCCTTGATTTTCTCCGGTCACGTTGTACAAGGTCTTTGTTGAGTCGAGACCGCGGTAGTAGATAATGCTGTCTTTTGAATCGGTAATGATCGCCGGTACCTTTAAGCTATCCCGAACGCTATAGATATAGGTTATGTACTCATCGTTCACATCCGGCATGGCGTACATATTTCGCGTACTAATTGCCCAAACAGATGCCTTCGTGCGTTCTGCTTCCGAAAGGTTTTGGACCAGAAAATTTGTATACCAAAGGGATGCCGTTGCAATAATTGCAGCGAATATGAGTAATAAAAATTTCCACCGTTGACTATGCTGATATGGATTCATTTAATTCGTTATTAGTTCTTTGTTATTGGTTGTCCGCCCTCGGTTTAAGTGATTTAATACAAGGTTAACCCTATAAACCTAAAATCAATAAACAACAACGACCAACTAATAACTAGAAAGGTGCAAAGTACAAATTTTATGCAAAATGATTAATAAAATGGATATGACACTGTGAAGATTGCATATCCAAAGCCTTTTATCTAAGTTTGCGCTTATGTCTATAGAGAATAAAGTTAGGGTACGGTTTGCACCGAGTCCGACGGGTGGCCTACATCTTGGCGGTGTACGCACTGTTTTGTTTAACTATCTTTTTGCTAAAAGCCAGGGCGGTGAGTTTGTATTAAGAATCGAGGATACCGATCAAACGCGATATGTACCCGGCGCTGAAGAATATATTCTGTCTTGCTTAGCTTGGTGCGGCTTGACACCCGATGAAAGTCCTGTACATGGCGGGCCCTATGCTCCCTATAGGCAAAGTGAACGGAAAGATCGATACCGCACCTTTGCAGAACAATTGGTAGCAAGCGGTCATGCTTATTATGCGTTCGATACACCGGAGGAGCTGGATGCCCAACGCCAACTTATTCCGAATTTTAAATATAGCCATGAGAATCGACTGCAGTTACGTAACTCACTCAGTTTGGATGCAAAGGAAGTAGAAGAACTTTTGGCCACCGGCACGCCGCATGTCATTCGTATAAAGATGCCTGTAGGAGAAACGATTGGCTTCCATGATATGATTAGAGGGGCGGTCAATTTTGATACTTCTTTAGTAGACGACAAAGTACTCTTGAAAGCAGATGGCATGCCTACTTATCACTTAGCTGTGGTAGTAGACGACTATCAAATGAAAATCACACATGCTTTCAGAGGCGAAGAATGGTTACCTTCAGCCCCGGTTCATTTATTACTATGGGAATATCTTGGCTGGAAGCAACAAATGCCGCAATGGGCTCATTTTCCATTGATTTTAAAACCGGATGGAAATGGAAAGCTTAGCAAGCGCGACGGAGATCGGTTGGGATTCCCGGTTTATGCCATGAATTGGACCGATCCAAAAACGGGCGATCTCACCAAAGGCTTTCGCGAGCTTGGTTTTCTTCCGGAAGCTTTTATTAATATGCTGGCGTTACTCGGTTGGAATGATGGCACCGATCAGGAGATTTTTACGCTTGACGAACTCATCGACAAGTTTTCAATTGAGCGAATCAGTAAAGCAGGAGCGAAGTTTGATTTCGAGAAAGCGAAATGGTTCAATCATGAATGGATCAAGCGTAGCGGAAATGA
Organism: Olivibacter sp. SA151; assembly: GCF_054130995.1. Classification (NCBI taxonomy): domain Bacteria; kingdom Pseudomonadati; phylum Bacteroidota; class Sphingobacteriia; order Sphingobacteriales; family Sphingobacteriaceae; genus Olivibacter; species Olivibacter sp. SA151. Next base: position 5,896,126 of record NZ_CP096391.1, read on the forward strand.
AAAGCTTCTTCCGATGGTTAAAGGTGTCTTGGAGACACACGGCATAAGGGATGTGGCAGATGATTATCTGATAGAGGTATTAGCATTAGTAAAAGATCGCCTCACTTTTATTGAGGATTTTTGGGAACAAGCTTCTTTCTTCTTTATACCACCTACCACCTACGATATAGAAGCTATACAAAAAAAATGGAGTGATGAAAAGACAAACTTTTTTAACACCATTATTCCTGCACTCACTACCTTTGAACCATGGGAAACAGAAGCGCTGGAACAATATTATAAAGATGCGATCCTATCCAGTGGGTTAAAATTGGGGGAGCTAATGCTCCCACTACGCATTATGCTGGTTGGCGGTAAATTCGGACCTCATGTATTCGATATAGCAAAATTGCTCGGCCGAGATGAGACGATCGAACGGATGAAAAAGGGATTCGCCGCTATTTTAGGATAAATGAAAGGGCTTGTTACAAAATCTACCGGCAGTTGGTATACCGTTTCAGCGGGAGGAACAAGCTATGAATGTCGCATAAAGGGCAAATTCCGCACAAAGGACATTAAAACGACCAACCCGATCGCTGTAGGTGATTGGGTTGAAATTGAACCTGAACCCGAGCAAGAAACTGCTGTTATTATCCAATTATACGACCGAAAGAATTATATGATTCGTAAATCGGTCAATTTATCGAAACAGGCGCAAATTATTGCAGCCAATTTAGACCAAGCTTACTTAGTAGTTACTTTAGCTTCACCGCCAACTTCGCTGGGTTTTATTGATCGATTTTTAGTGACAGCGGAAGCCTATGATATCCCAGCCGGTATATTGTTTAATAAGCTTGACCTTTTTAGCGAAGAAGGTTTGGAAATACTAGCCGACTATCGATCAATTTATGAACATCTCGGTTATCCTTGCTTTGAAATTTCGGCTTTAAAAGGCATTAATATAGATGCTATAGAGGCGTCTTTGACGCATAAAGTAACGCTGATTTCGGGACATAGCGGCGTTGGAAAGTCAACACTCATTAATCGACTCATACCGGAAGCTTCTCTCCGTACCGGAAAAATATCCGATTGGTCAGATAAGGGAAAACATACAACAACCTTTGCCGAAATGCTGCCTTTAATACAAGGCGGTTATATCATTGACACTCCCGGTATTCAGGAATTTGGCGTAATCGATATCGAGCAACAAGAGCTCAGTCATTTTTTTCCTGAAATGCGTGCACTGATGAACCGGTGTAGATTTAATAATTGCAGGCATATCAACGAACCCGGCTGCGCCGTATTAGGAGCACTGGAAGAAGGAGAAATCGAAACAAGCCGCTACGAGAGTTACCTAAGTATATACCATGGGAATGATAGCAGAGCCTAATAGCCGATAAAGAATAGCTATTTGGATCTAGCGCTTATAAAGTCGCTCAAATAGCTGCATTCACCCAGTGCTTGATTATAAAACGCAGTCCCTTTATAGTATTTTTCTAACTCAACAAAATATTTATTTTTCATGCTAAATAACCACAAGGAATCAGGTTCGCCATAATTATGGCTCGAATAGTAATCATTCACTGAACGATAACCATATTTCTTTTGCTCACATTTGGCCAGCATAAAGGTACATGTTGCTTTAAAATTTACATCCTTACTTAAGGATCGTGCCTTTTCATACCAAATGATCGCTTGTTTTGCATGCTTATAGTCGTCATCATAGTAATTCGTACCTGATACATAAGCATCTAAATGGCTCCAGCTATAGCTGATAAGATACCAAGAATTACCAAAGATTCCCGTTTGATAAACACCATTAGCCATCGCAAAGTAGTATTTAGCTGCATTTTTCGGATTTGATTTTATTTTCCGTTGCCACATGGCCATCTGCTCAGCAAATTCCTTCTTATTTAATCCCCTGTCTGCATAGGCCTTCGGGTAATCGTTAATCGTGGTTAAAAATGGGTCAGCGTGTAATGCAGCGTCCTCACTCGAGCCATACCAATCAGATGCCACCCAGAATTTATAGTTTGGACTTAGCTTGTCGAAAGCAGCGACTGCCTTATCGTATTCATGTGTTCGGAGATAACCGGTTCCCAAAAGCTCATAATAATCATCATTTGGAAGAGCAGGCAGTACTTTCACTAAATACTCCGTCAACCCATCTTTCGGGGTATTTTCTTTTAATGTCTTTATACGTAACAATGATGTAGGCGTTAGTTGTTGCCGCCAAAAATTAATCGTTTCACTAGAGCTGTATTTAAAAAGCGAATCACGCGTATGGCTCTGATTCCATTCTAAATCGCCTTTTACCATCAAAATAGCGGCCATAGCCGTATCCTGCAGTGCTAGATATTTTGGAGCTAATAAACTTTGATAAAAATGCCTCGTTGTTCGACTAAAGCGTAAATCTTTTTGCCCATAAAAGCTATCAACCTTATCCTTCCGCTCAACTATGCATTTCTCATCCAGCCATTTTAAAGCCGGTACCAGCGCATTTGGGTTAAAATTATCTCCCTTTTTTATATTACTGGCTTGTACCAATAATTCTGTAATGCGGTATTGATCCTGTAACTTGGGTGATAGATGTTCCGGATTTAATTGTTGTAAAAGATCAAAAGCTCTCTTATTTTCTCCTTGCATCCAACTGATGTACGCTGCCGCAATCGTCGCGAAGGCTGGTTCTCGGTATTTTTTGTTACTTGCTAAGTGAAGCGAGAAGCGAAATAAACTATCGGCATAACTTTTAGCTTTCAGCTGCGACGAATCGCTTCCGTAATAATAATTCCGATATCCGTAAACATCATTGCTGAGGGGTGACTCATTTAGGTACCCTTCCAGCTTATTCATTTCCCTTATTAATAACACCCCGTTTAAAACACTGGTGGGAGCCAGCTTATATACCGTATCAAGCGTATGGAGATTCAAACTCGGATTGTTAAAACCCTCTATGCTCCAAATTACTGCCTGTTCTTCTTTTGATTTTGCCAAGGCAAGAACCGATGGCGTGCTCACGTCAATGTAGTGATAATTCTTATAAGCCTGGATTCTTCTTTCCGGATTACTTTCAAAAACCTTCGAAAAAAGAAAAGCCGCTTGTTCTTTGTCGCCCAACCACCTTAGGGCTCCGGCTTTTAAGGCCAAGGCCCACCCCCGTACCGCGCTCCGATAAGACAGCGGTTCGATATAGTCTTCATAGACCGCCAAACATTTTTCATAGCGTGCTGAATAATGGTACATTCTTGCCGCTTGGTAAGCATATCGTAAACGTAAAAATTCGTCGCGCTTAACCTTCTTCAATCGCTTTATGGCCTTTTCAGCCAACGAATCCATCGATGTTGTATCTCGAGGTGCCGGATCCCACATATCATATGCATAGGCAGAAGCCTCCTCACAGTCTTTGGCAAATAAATAATAATCGAATGCGCTCTTATGCTTCGCAATAGCTTTTAAAAAAGTATTATCTTTCAACGTATCTGGCAGGGTTATGCTTTTTTTCGTCCTCCAAGCACTGATCAACGAGTCTGTCTTGTTATCTGCTCGATACATTACGGAAAATACATCCGTTGCCTTTACATCTCCGCCCAAATATTGAGCCCACTCATCACAATTTATCTGGCTCTCCTTTTGCGGCTCATCCTCACTGTACAAAAAACTTAAATCGGTAAAAGAAAATGCGGCATAGGCATCTCCCTGTATGTCATTGTGAAAATAGGAAACGTAATAATCATAAGGATCGGGTTCCGGACCGCAAGCAATATTGATTGCAATTTCGCCATAAAACAGAAGTATAAAAAAACTAAAAGCGATCGATAATTTCTTGTAGTTGTTCATCCGAAAAGCGATTTAATAGGTCGGCATCTAGGTGGTAAAAAAGCACCTTCAGATCCTTTCGAGGCAAATATCGAGATAAAAAATCAGAAGCAGCAAATAAATCCTGCACACTCACTTCTTCTTTTCTAATCACATCGTTTACCCGCAATCCGGCTTTTGGAAGATTTCGCTTTAAGTGGTACAAGGGTGTGCCCTCTTGCCGATAAAACAGGCTCGTATCAGCCAAAGACCAACTGTCGAGATGCTTAGAGATACCCACATATTGTTTATCTCTAAAAACCACCGACCAGCTGAACAAAGGTAAAGCAACGTCGATCGGCAAAGGGTAACTTCCCAGGAAATCTTTTAAATAGGTGGTCATCTCTTTCATGTCCAAAATGGAGTTTTGCATACCATATTTACGCAAGTTTCCCATATTATAGCACATTAGCAGTACTTTATCCACCGGTGGTATACCGCTCGCGTGTCTATTTTTTATTTGGTGTAAGCGTAGCGTTGCACTCAAGGTAACAGCCTTATCTGCCAGCAGGGCTTTCATTTTTCTTAACAGCAAAAAATAGGTTTCACGTGTCGTTTGCGTCCAATCACAGTCAATTTGCAGTTCTGTAAATTTATCTTTACCGCTTTGTTTTACTTTCGCCTCGGTAAATGCTAAAATTCGATTGGCGAGTATGGTTAACGTCTGTTCCGATTGTTGGCGTAAGACATTGTTCACGATGTAAACAACAGGCACAATATCGATGGAGTCAGGTAGGTTGTTTCTGAAAGTAATCGGCGAAACAGGAACAGCCTTTCCGGTTTCGTCCAAATCGACGTCCATTATCCGTACAAACAGCTGATTAACGCCTAACTTACGAAGGGCCGTGTGCTCTTGTTCCCGTTGTTGGTATTGTGTTTTCCAGAAGTAAAATGCAGGCTGTGCCCTTCTCTCATACCGGCAAGAAGTGAGCAGCAGCAGCAAACAAAGGATCCGATATTTCCACATAACGCATTGAAGGAGCTATTCGTTTATAAGTTTTTCCTCAAAAAGCTTTAAAATACGTTTGTATTCGTCGGTCCAGCTGCTAGGTTCTACAAAACCATGATCTTCCACGGGATATACAGCCAGTTCCCAATTATTCTTTCCAAGTTCAATCAAGCGCTGGCTAAGGCGTACAATATCCTGAAAATGAACATTAACATCCACCATACCATGACACATCAATAAATGTCCCCTCAAGCCCTCGGCGAAATTAATAGGAGAAGATTGTTGGTAGGCTTTGGGGTCATTAATCGGTTCATTTAAAATATTGGAAGTATAGCCGTGGTTATAATGCGCCCAATCGGTTACCGAACGTAAGGCTCCACCTGCTGTAAACACCTCCGGTTGCGTAAAGAGCGCCATCAAGGTAATAAAACCGCCGTAGGAGCCGCCGTATATACCGATGTTTTTAGGATTAACTTGATATTTTTCCACTAGCAGCTTAGCCCCATCTACTTGGTCGGATAAATCTTTTCCTCCCATGTGTCGGTATATTCCGGTGCGATGGTTTCGTCCATAACCGGCACTTGCTGTGTAGTCGATGTCAAGGACGGTATAGCCAAGATCTGTTAACAGATTATGAAACATATATTCTCTAAAATAAGAACTCCACCAGTAGTGAACATTCTGCAAGTAGCCGGCACCATGAACAAAAATGACTGCCGGACTATTTTTCTTAGGCGTTTCCGGTCGGTACAAGCGAGCGTAAACACTATCTTGATGACGGTTGGTGAAACTAATGACTTCAGGCGAGCGCCAAGGGTAGGCTTTAAACTCGGCGCTTCGCGATTCGGTGATCTGCTTCGCTTTTGCACCCGGCCTGTTTTCTTGCAGATAAAGCTCCCAGGGCCTGTTACTACTTGAATAGCGTATCGCTAGCCATTTTTCGTCAGGCGAAAGGCTCACTTCGTTACCTCCCTTCATAGAGGTTATTTGCTGCAACGTTCCTCCACTAACCGGCATGCTGTAAAAATGTGTTATTCCGGGATGCTCTTTATTAGCTGTCAAATAAAACGTTTTTTTATCCTTTGAAAGAACGAGGTCTTGCACTTCAAATCGCCCTTTTGTTAATTGCTTTTTCACACGGGAGTCTACTGACATGCTGTAAAGATGCGAATATCCCGTTTGCTCGCTTTGAAAATAAATCTGATGGTCGTCAATCCATCCGACATTTTCTCCTCCCCAGCTTCCACCAATGCCAGGGCCTGCAATCCATGCATCATCATGCTGTCTATCGATCATTTGTAAGGCTCCCGTGGACAGATCTAAAAGCGTTAACCAACGATCTTTATGATCCTGTGCATAAACCGTGATAAGAGCCTTGTTTCCGACAGGATTCCAATAAATGCCGGCTATATTAACCGCCCGATCTTTATCTAACTTAATTAGTGAATCTTTCTTCTCGGGATAATCGTTATAGAATGCAGGTATATCTTTTATCCCTTCTAAATTAGCGGTTGTAATACGCACAACCGTATCCTCCTTCACCTTATAAAGGTAGGCAGCTGTAGCACCCTGTTCTTCTCCAACCTTGTTTCTAGTCTGTATGTCTTCCGTATAACCGGATTCAGTTACATAGTTTGGTACGATCGTACTCCGATTATCTTTCGCAGGACTATATTTTATATAGGCAATATATTGCAAATTAGGGCTAGCAGCAATTGTTCTAACAATTTCATTTTCTGCTATAGGCAGCTCTCTCAGCAGTTTTATCCTTTGCAGTTCTTCTAACGAATCAGCTCGGTGTTTTTTCTGTTTACGATCGTTGAGCACGTCGAATAAAGTCAATTGATTTTCTTTAAGCCATTGATTTTGATCGGAGAGTTTAGGGGCGTCACCCTTCTTTTTGCTTCCCTTAACAAAATTGGTAAGCTGTTTTAATTCGCCATTTATCAAGGAGAGGCTGTATAAATTATTTTCACGTTTAAAGAAAACAACGTCTTCACGCACATTAAATTGAGGCTTAGACTCTTCCTCGATCGTCGCCGTCAATTGTTTTTCGCTGCGTGTTTTTAAATCGTATATAAAAATATCACCACCCTTTACATATACCGCTCGATTTCCACTTCGATTGTATTGCGTTTGTTGTGTAAAACTTCGCGTCACATCCTCCTCTTGTCTTTTAGGCTCTTGATCACGCACCGTTATACTGTATAAGGGTGAATAATCCAGATTTTCCGGATTCCATCTAAAATAGATGTGCCCATCAAATTCTCCCCACCTAATATTTTCGGGCGACACGCCCATCCACTTAGGGTCGCGCATTATTTTTTCAACTGTTAAGTTAGTCTTTTGTTGTGCCCATACGGGATTGAAATAGGTTAAGATGATAAAAAGTAATATTCTCTTCATACGATGTAAACTTTGGTCTAAAAATACAAGCAATTTGTGATGGAAATGCGCTATTTGCGCAACAATTTAGTGGGTTAGTAAAGTTGTCGAATCGTCGAGTGGTTAACGGCAGCTACGAACAAAAAAACCACGGTGCGATCCGTGGTTTTTTCACTAATAATTTCAATTTTCTTAAACGGTCATAATATCTTTTTCTTTGGCTTCGGCTAATTTGTCAACTTTCGCGATAAAGTTATCGGTTAATTTTTGAACTTCACCTTCTCCCACCTTTATTTCATCTTCCGAGACACCATCATTTTTAAGCTTTTTAATTCCGTCATTAGCGTCCTTTCTGATGTTGCGAATAGCAACCTTTCCTTTTTCTGCCTCCTCCTTTACCTTTCTAACCAATTCCCTACGGCGCTCTTCGGTCAAAGGAGGAACCGCTAAACGGATAATATTACCGTCATTTTGTGGGTTTAATCCGATATTGGAATCAATAATAGCCCTTTCAATTGCACTTAATAAATTCTTTTCCCATGGTTGAATAACCAAGCTACGAGGGTCGGGCGTATTAATGTTTCCCACTTGAGATAATGGAGTAGGTGTTCCGTAGTAATCTACATTGATCCCGTCCAACATGGAAGGCATTGCTTTACCTGCGCGAATTTTTGTCAATTCTGATTCGGTGTGCGAAATAGCTTTCTGCATGGAATCATTAGCGTCTTCTAACTGTAACTTTATTAGGTCATTCATATGAATACAATATTTTCTAAGGCTATAAGAAATAATTAAATGCTTATAACGATGAATATTTCATGCTATTGCAAATTTGCCCAAAAATAAGATTTTTTATTCAATGGCAAAACACCACAGAAAAGGGGCTGAAGTACCTGATCCATTTTAAAATAACTTTTTTTACCTTTGAAAGGTATCACGACCTCATTTCAATACACTAATCCGTCCCTTTCAGATTTTTTCAATTTTTGAATCCACGTCAAGTCCACGTGAAGTCCACCTTTATTCCACGTCAGATCCACCTATGCTTCTGTATACATTCGCTGCCTATTTATGTTTTCTTGCTTTTCTATAGAGCGGATATAGTGCGAATATAGCGGCAACAACTACCTTACTGCATGTTAAGTGCCCTCTTGCAAGCCAAGCAGACAGCAGTCAATACATACGGCCGGTTAAATACGGCTGCCTCATAAGGTTTTACTTGTTTTGTTCCACGAGAAACAATCGGATAAGTTGTTAGCAATAAGCTTGAAGCTTTGAGATGAGCCTGTGCTACCGCCACCGTTATTAATCATTCGGCGCTCCAGCCTACTGGTAGGCAGGCCTAATTCATCATTAAAAGTTACTTAAAACGTCCAACTAATAATACGTATGCGAATTGCTAAAATCTAAAAAATATTAAAATTCTCTTGATAAATTAAAAATAAACCATTTACTTTACTGCCAATTACAAAAATGAAAGCAATTATATCTATTACAACATCCACAACGATTACCACCGGGATAACAAAACACCGAGGGAAGTAATCTTTATGTTGTAATAACAGCGATAAAACATAAAAGGCGCTTCTCTCGATGAGAAAGCGCCTTTCTTATTTAATGACTTTAAGGATAAATAGAAAAAATGAAGATACTTAAGTTTGGAGGTACCTCAGTCGGATCGGCCGAAAGCATTAATGCATTATTGGACATCCTAAAACAAGGGTATGAACAGGGCGAAAAGCCAATTGTTGTCTTATCGGCCATGAGCGGAATTACAAACCTCCTTACCAAAATGGCTGAAGAAGCAGAACAAGGAATCAGCTTCGGCCCTGCTTTAAAGGAATTGGAATCGAGACACTTCACAGTTGTTAAGCAACTCATTCAAATTAAGAATCAGAATCCTGTTTTTACGCAACTTAAAATTTACTTAAATGAACTTGAGGATCTTTTACAAGGTGTATTAAATCTGCGGGAGCTGAGTTCACAAAGCAAGGATCTCATTGTGAGTTACGGTGAGCGTTGTTCCGCATTTTTGGTCTCTAAGATTGCGGCTCAGTACTTCCCGGAGAGTTTATTCGTCGAAGCCAGCTCCCTTATAAAAACCGATAGCAATTTTGGTAACGCACGGGTAGATTTACAACAAAGCGAATTACTCATCCGTCAGTTCGTGCAAGAAAATCCAGGCAAATTTTTATTTGTAACCGGCTTTATCGCTTCTAATGTCAATGGTCGGATTACTACCCTGGGAAGAGGAGGTAGTGACTATACAGCTGCTATTTTCGGTGCCGCATTACAGGCGGAAGCTATCGAAATATGGACCGATGTGGATGGTATGTTAACGGCAGATCCACGCATGGTAAAAAAAGCGTTTCCTTTACCGATTTTATCGTATACCGAGGCAATGGAGCTATCTTATTTTGGAGCGAAGGTGATCTACCCGCCAACCATGATTCCCGCCTTCATGAAAAAGGTGCCTATCGTTATCCGCAATACATTTAATCCAAGCTTTCCAGGTACTATTATCCAATATGATAGCGGCAGAACATCTTATCCTATTAAAGGTATCTCCTCGATTAATGCCATTAGCGTTATCAATGTAAGCGGCAGTGGCATGATCGGCAAGGCCGGCTTTAGCGGTCGCTTATTCTCCTTGCTAGCGCATGAACAAATAAACATTGTGCTGATCACCCAGTCATCGTCCGAACATAGCATCACGTTTGCTGTTCATCCCGCAGATGCCTTAAGAGCCAAACATCTTATTGAAACTGAATTTGAACTGGAGCTGCTTGCAAAAAAATTAGAGCCCCCCGTCATAGAAAATGAATTATCGGTGCTTGCTATCGTGGGTGAAAACATGAAACAAACCCCCGGCATGTCAGGCAGGTTATTCCATGCTTTGGGACGCAATGGTATTAATGTACGGGCTATTGCGCAAGGCTCATCGGAATACAACATTTCGGTTATTATTAGCCAAGCAGATCTGTCCAAAGCGCTGAATGCGGTACATGATGCTTTCTTTACAGCATTAAAGAAAACCTTACATGTTTTTAATCTTGGCACCGGCAATATCGGATCTACTTTGTTTAGGCAATTATTAGAACAGGAAGCTTTTCTGCGCGACAACAGTGATATCCAGGTAAAGGTTGTCGGCATGAGTAATTCCCGCAAAATGTTATTTGATGTGGAAGGCATCTCATTGACCTCCTGGCAGACGGAATTGGACAGCAAAGGAGAAACTGCTAGCTTGGAGACCTTTATTAGCAGAATGCAACAATTAAATCTACCTAATTGTATATTTGTGGACAATACCGCAAGCGAGGAGCCTACCAAGCACTATCTTAAAATCTTTGAATCGAATATATCGGTAGTGACCTGCAACAAAATTGCTAATTCCTCGAGCTATGCACAGTATAAACAATTACGCGATACGGCCAGAAGGCACGGCGTCGACTTTTTCTATGAGACGAATGTGGGCGCAGGTCTTCCGATTGTCCGCACGCTGAAAGACCTGATGACCAGTGGTGATCGTATTATCCGTATTGAGGCTATACTTTCGGGTACTATCTCTTATATTTTTAATAATTTCATTGGCGATGCTTCATTTCACGATGTAGTGAAGAAAGCCCAGGCCTTAGGCTATACGGAACCCGATCCTAGGGATGATTTACGAGGTACTGATTTTATGCGTAAGATGCTCATTTTGGCCCGGGATAGCGGTTTAGCCATCGAAGCCAAGGACGTCGATCTAGGAGCGATCCTACCCAAAGCCTGTTTAGATGCAGCGAGTGTTGAGGACTTTTACTTAGAACTGCAAAAGGAGGCGGCTTACTTCGATACGCTTAAAGAAAAAGCTCAACGGGAGAACCGAGCGATCCGTTATATCGGAAAATTGGAGGATGGAAAGGTATCCATTGCCTTGGAGCTGGTGGATGAAAAGCATCCCTTCTTCAACCTCTCGGGTAGCGATAACGTCATTTCATTCACTACTGAACGTTATAAAGAACGACCGTTAGTGGTAAAAGGGCCAGGCGCTGGTAGCGAGGTTACAGCAGGCGGTGTATTTGCTGATTTGATGAATGCGGGAGCATAAATTACATGTGATAATTAGCTAATGTGAAAATGAGCCTATGAAAGGTTATAGCCAAATTACACTCAATGTACGTAATGCGAAATCGACCACTGAGACAAGATTTGCGTCTAACGACGATAGGTCTTTTACTTCCTGCCTGCGGTAGGCAGGTTTACTTTTGAATTTTTACTTATCTAATAAATGGAATTAACAACAGAAAAAGAACCCGCTGGTAAGGCCCGAAAAGAAAAAGACCGCGTGCATGTGTTTGCACCGGCTACCGTGGCTAACCTGGTATGCGGCTTTGATATCTTGGGACTAGCCCTGGACGAACCGGGAGATGAGGTGATTATGGAACGCTCGGACCAGCCCGGCGTTAAACTGTTAAAGATTACGGGCGATGACGGCCGATTACCGCTCGATCCGGCAAAGAATACAGTTAGCGCTTGTGTTCAGATGTTACTGAAGCATTTAAACCGTGAAGATGTGGGAGTGGAAATAGAGTTGCATAAACACATGCCTATCGGAAGTGGATTAGGATCCAGTGCTGCAAGTACGGTAGCTGGTTTATTCGCTATTAATCAGCTGCTTGGACAACCTTTAACGAAACAAGAATTGCTTCCTTTTGCGATGAAAGGCGAAGAATTGGCCTGTGGGCACGGGCACGCGGATAATGTAGCCCCTTCTTTATTTGGTGGTATTACCTTGATTAAAAGTTACGAGCCACTGGAAGTCGTGTCAATACCTGTTCCAAAAAGCTTATACTGCTCTGTAGTGTTTCCCCACGTAGATGTGCCAACGCGTGCTGCTCGGCAGATGATTCGTTCTAAAATCGAGCTGAAAGATGCGGTGGTTCAATGGGGCAATATTGCGGGCTTGGTAAGTGGTCTGTTTATGAGCGATTATGGCTTAATCGGTCGCAGTATGCAGGATGTCCTGATTGAGCCTGTTCGTGCTATTCTGATTCCTGAATTTTATGAAATGCGACAAACTGCCATGGCAGTAGGAGCACTTGGGTTTGGCATCTCCGGCTCTGGACCCTCTGTTTTTGCTTTTGCCGATAACCATCCAACCGCATCGGACATCACCCGGCAAATTGTACAGCATCTGCAATCGAAAGGTATTGATAGCAACGGCTACGTTTCGGCAGTAAATCAACAGGGGCCGAGGGAGTTATAGTTTCGTTATTAGTTACTCGTTAATAGTTATTGGATTTAACTATACTACCAATAACTAACAACCAGATAATTAACAACAAACAACCAATAACTAACAACAAACAACCATCATGAAACTATACAGTACTAATAATAAAAAGCTAAGAGTTTCTTTTAAAGAAGCCGTATTTAACAGTTTGCCTTCAGATAAGGGGCTTTATATGCCTACTGAGATCCCTTCGCTTTCTGCGGATTTTATTAATAATCTTGATCAGTTTACTTTACCCGATATCGCTTTTGAAGTGGCTCACCACTTAATTGGCGACAGCATTCCGGCCAATGATCTTCGATTATTAGTGGATGACGCTATCAACTTTGAAGCACCTGTAGTATCACTTGACGACCGTACGGCAGTACTAGAACTTTTTCACGGACCATCCCTTGCCTTTAAAGATTTCGGTGCCCGATTCATGAGTCGCGTTATGGGTTATTTTTCTAAAACCGAGGAAAACAGCAAGCTTTTAGATGTATTAGTAGCCACTTCGGGAGACACGGGAGGAGCCGTGGCTTTAGGTTTTCTAGGTGTAGAAGGCACTCGGGTAACCATTTTATATCCTAAGGGTAAAGTAAGCCCTATTCAAGAGCAACAGCTGACCCGTAACGGTCAGAATATTCGAGCCATTGAGGTCGATGGCACCTTTGACGACTGCCAGGCTTTGGTAAAAGAGGCGTTCAATGATGCTGAACTTAATCAACGGTTCCGATTAACATCTGCCAACTCGATCAATATAGCCCGTTTGATTCCACAGACTTTTTATTACTTCAATGCCTATGCGCAAATGAAGAGAAAAGGAATAACTGATATCGTTTTTTCTGTTCCCAGCGGAAACTTCGGTAATATTGGCGCTGGCTTATTAGCCTATAAAATGGGTTTACCTGTTAGGCAGTTTTTAGCTGCTACTAACGTGAATGATACGGTTCCACGTTTCCTATCAGACGGCTACTATGAACCGCGCCCCTCAATAGCCACCCTATCTAACGCAATGGATGTAGGCAATCCAAGCAACTGGGTTCGCATTATGGATCTTTTTGAAGACGATCGCGCGTTATTGAAAGAAACGGTAACAGCTTACGCGTATAGCGACGAGGAGACTCGCAGCGCTATTGACGAGCTTTATAGCAGCTATCAATATCTTGCCTGCCCACACACCGCCATCGCTTACTTAGCAGGGCAAGCTTATAAAAAAGAGCAAGGTGGAAACTATACAACTATATTTTTATCAACTGCACACCCATGCAAGTTTCCCGATGTATTTTCTGAAGAAAAACAGAAAGCCATCTTCATACCTGAACAAGTAAAAGAATTGGAAAGTAAACCCAGCCAAAAAGAGGAACTTGGAGCTGATTACGAAGCTTTTAAGCAGTGGCTATTAGAAAGGTAAAGGCTCTAAGGTAGAAGGCGAAAGGTGTAAGTATGGGGCCCAATAAAAACAAAAAGGTATAAGGTTGGGATTATACCCTTCAACCTTAAACCTTACTCCCTCTTACCTCACTATGCTTCCTGGTTGGATATTTGATTGCGGCGCCACGAAATCAAGGCGTCCATCGGCATCCTCGGCCATCAAGATCATCCCTTGTGAGAGAATGCCTTTGATTTCGCGCGGTTCTAAATTGACTAATATAGAAACTTGTCTTCCAATAATATCTTCAGGATTAAAGAATTCCGCAATGCCTGATACTACCGTGCGTTGATCAATTCCTGTATCAATTGTTAACTTCAGCAACTTCTTTGTCTTCGCCACCTTTTCGGCTGTTAAGATTTTGCCGACGCGAATGTCGAGGGGTGTAAATTGATCAAAGGCAATGTTCGCCTTCGCCGGCTCCGCGGTGCTTGTTTGCGTTTTTGCGTTGTCGACCTTAGCCTGTGCTAATTTGGCTAGCTGCGCATCGATTTGTTCGTCCGCTATTTTTTCAAAAAGCAATTGTACCTCGCCCAATTGATGATCGTTTTCCAACAAATTAGGATTACCGGCAGCCGTCCAATCCCGATCCTGAAAATTTAACATCTGGAATAGCTTTTCTGCCGTATGCGGTAAAAAAGGCTGCGCCAATACCGCCAAATTAGCGGCAATCTGCAAACCGATATTAAGCACCGTTTTCACGCGGTCTTCATCCGTCTTGATTAATTTCCAAGGCTCCTCGTCGGCTAAATATTTATTCCCTAAACGCGCCACATTCATAAAATGCGCCAAGGCTTCTCGAAACCGATATTGACTTAGCGAAGAACTAATGGTTTTAGGATAACGCTCCAACTCGGAGAGCACTAATTTATCTTTATCGCTAAGCTCGCCCCCAGCCTTCACTTTACCATCAAAGTATTTATGAGATAAGACCAGTACACGGTTGATAAAATTACCGAATATGGCTACTAATTCATTATTCACACGTGCTTGAAAATCCTTCCAGGTAAACTCACTATCCGATGTTTCCGGCAAAATAGAGGTCAAAACATAACGTAGCTCGTCTTGCTTACCCGGAAAATCAGCCAAGTACTCGTGCAACCATACCGCATGGTTTCTAGAAGTTGACAACTTATCTCCTTCCAAATTCAAAAATTCGTTTGCAGGAATATTTTCCGGCAAAACATATTCGCCATGTGCATGCAAAATAGAAGGAAATATAATGCAGTGGAAGACAATATTATCCTTCCCAATAAAATGTATCAAGCAGGCGTCATCCGCTGGACTTTCCTGCTTCTTCCAATATTTCTCCCAATCTCTTCCTGTATCTAAGGCCCATTGCTTCGTAGCTGATATATAGCCTATAGGCGCATCTAACCAAACGTATAACTTTTTTCCCTTTGCTTCTTCTAAAGGAACATCCACTCCCCAATCCAAATCACGGGTCATGGATCGTGCTTGCAGACCGGATTTTAACCAAGAGCTGCATTGACCATATACATTTGATTTTAAAATATCCTTTTTACCTTCCAATAACCATTTTTCCAGCCAAGCTTGATATTTATCTAAAGGCAAATACCAGTGTTTGGTTTCACGAAGTACAGGTGTTTTACCACTTAAGGTCGATTTTGGATTGATTAAATCCGTTGGGCTCAAGGAGGTTCCGCATTTTTCGCATTGGTCACCATAAGCTCCTTCGTTATGGCAGTTCGGACAGGTCCCTACAATGTAGCGATCGGCCAAAAATTGATGATATTCTTCGTCGTAATACTGCTCTGAGTACTTCTCCACAAACTCCCCTTTATCATAGAGGTTGAGGAAGAATTCTTGCGAAAGCTCGTGATGAATTTTGGAAGAGGTACGATGATAGATATCGAAAGAAATGCCGAACTGTTCAAAACTCTCTTTTATCTGTGCATTATACTTGTCGATTATTTCTTGAGGCGTAATCCCTTCTTTTTTGGCTTTTATAGTAATTGCAGCCCCATGCTCATCCGAACCACAGACAAAAGCCACCTCTTTGTTGTTCATCCGCAAAAAGCGCACGAAGATATCGGCAGGAATATAGGCTCCGGCGAGGTGACCGATATGTAAAGGCCCATTGGCATACGGCAGGGCAGAAGTGATGGTATAACGTTTAAAATCTTTCATTTTGTTGTAACAAGTTGTACGTGTTAAGTTGTACGTTTTAAGCAGTAGATAGTACTTATTACTTACAACTTATCACTTATAACGCGAGCGCTTTTTTCAAAAATGATTTGTTAATTCGGCAAAGATACATCAATTTGCACTTCATAATAAACAGATATGAAGAAAACACCTCCTTATTTAAAAAAAGGTGACAAGGTGGGTATTGTATGCCCGGCATGGAAGGTAGATAATGATTTGGAAGACGCTATAGCGCTCTTAAAATCGTGGGATCTTGACGTTGTGGTCGGTAAAACCGTTCACAGCAGCTACCGGCAGTATGCGGGCAGCGATGAACTGCGGGCACAGGACTTCCAGTCCATGCTCGATAACGACGAAATAAAAGCTGTCTTTGCAGCGAGAGGTGGCTATGGCTGTGTGCGGATGATTGATTTAGTGAATTTCTCACATTTTGCCGCAAAGCCCAAATGGATTATCGGATTCAGTGATGTGACTGTTATTCATAGCCATATTCACAGAAATTTTGGAATCCCAACCATACATGGGCAAATGCCTATTACCATTCCTGATGCTACCAAGGAATCATTGCTCAGCTTAAAGGATACGCTTTTTGGTGAAATGCCGTTATACGAATATCAAAGTGAACATACGAATATCCCGGGTGAAGGTGAAGGCGTCGTGATTGGAGGTAACTTGGCTCTATTGGTTAACGTACTGGGCTCGGTTTCGGACATGGACTATGATGGAAAAATTTTGTTTATTGAAGATGTGGGAGAGTTCTATTATTCCATCGACCGAATGTTGTGGACTTTGAAACGAGCAGGAAAACTAAAAAATTTGAAAGGTCTTTTGGTAGGTGGCTTCACCAACTTAAAAGATAATAAAGTACCCTTTGGGATCACGCTAGAAGAGCTGATTTTGGAAATCGTAGGCGAATACGGTTATCCGGTTGCCTTTGACTTTCCGGCAGGACATATTGATAATAACTACACCTTAATTTTTGGTGCGCAAGCTAGTTTAAGTGTCAATGAGCACCATGTATGTTTGGCTTATATAGATGAGCAGTAGGCTATAGGCAGTAGGCAATAGGCAATAGGTGTAAGGGGATAAGGTGTAAGGCTTGGAGGTATAGTTGCTAGTTGCGAGTTGCCAGCTTTTTGAATTTTGAATTTATACTTAAAAAAATGGCAATACTTTCGACTCTTGGAAATTACAAAAACACGGGATTATTGATTATCCGCTTGGCGCTAGGCGCTATGTTTATTACCTATGGATATCCAAAAATTATGGGTGGCCCCGAAATGTGGAGGGGTGTAGGCACTTCGATGAACCATGTTGGCATTACTTTTGGTTATACGTTTTGGGGTTTTCTTGCGGCAATCACGGAAACCTTAGGCGGTTTTCTATTAATCATAGGTCTAGCTTTTAGACCAGCTGCTTTGTTACTGGCTTTCGTCATGCTGGTAGCCGCGCTGCATCATTACAAGACCGAAGGCTTTATGTCGGCCGGACATCCAATAGAGCTCTTATTTGTCTTTATAGGTTTGGCTTTAGTAGGGCCCGGAAAATATAGTGTGGATAAACGTTAAGATTATGGGAGAGCGGCGATGGCCAATCAATTCACAGACAGATTAAAAGAAGAACTAAAAAAGCCAATCTACAAATATGCATTTGGATTGGCTTTTATTTTATTAATCATTGCCCTATCGCTTCGCTTTGGTTATTTGCTCGGCGAGTGGTTGTATGCTTTGTTTAATTGATAAAACTAATGGGACACCAACCCTACAGCCAACGGGGTAGAGGTATTATCTTTTATCCCTCTAGCAATAATGGTATAAAATCCACCTTGTTTCAGATCAGCTGTTTCATTTCGCTTAGCTAACTCTGTTCCGTTTACATCTGTAAACTGAATTGTATATATTCCCGCGGAAACGGCTATGAAACCTTGATTGGCGGTAGCACTTGTTTGATTATCATATCCTCTATTGGTAAAAACTTCAGTGGTTTGGCTAGCGTTGATTAAATTAACATCCATAGCAACTGTATTATCTGCTACATTGAAGAAACGAACGTAAGCCTTTCCTTGATCAAAATCACTTGGCCTCTTGTCCTCTACCAATATGCTGGTTGCTACCTCCTCTGTGCCATATACGATAGAAGTATAACTAGTGCTATCTTTAAGTGTAATCGTACTATCAACTATGGATTCATCTGTTCCGGAGATGCCTGCGCTAAATTTTCCAGTTCCTACACCAAAGGGTTGATATCGTAAATACATGCCATAATCAACTTTCCCTTGTCGATTCACTGTATATCCGTCCATTTTAAAGCCCAATGCCTCCTCATAAGGATAAGCATTCACGAACTGTACAGCCGACTGAGGTAAGTAGGTATAACCGTCATCATCGTTACTACACGCACTAAAAGTTAATCCTCCCACAAACAACATCATCAAGAGGACAAAGTAATTTTTCGTTTTCATATTCCTTTTTTGTTTAGTTTATCTTTCTTTACACAACCTACATAACGGAATAGGATTTGAAAAAGCTACAGGTCTTATAAGTTGTAGTTTGTTGGTGATGAACGGTGTTTTGTAGTGATGCCTACCTGCCGGTAGGCAGGAATTATGAAGGATGAATTATCAATGCTATATATACGACGATTGCAAGTAGCAGTAACTTTGCATGAGCCAGGTAATGCTAAGTTCGTGCGATCAATTCGCTCGCCAGCATACCTAATCGATAGTATTAGCTAATCGGCTAATGATCACATTGGCTAATTAGCTAATAATAAACTGACTTTACTGCAACTTAAACTGAGCCTCTTTCACATCGCGCGAATTGCCTCCCACAAAAACTTTGAAATCACCCGGTTCTGCTACATACTGCAAGTCGGCATTATAAAACTTCAGATCTTCTGCAGAAAGATGGAAAACCACCTGTTTGCGCTCGCCTGCCTTTAGTTCAATTTTCTGAAACGCTTTAAGTTCTTTAACCGGACGGGTTATACTGCCAACCAAGTCCTGCGTATATAATTGCACCACTTCTTTACCGGCCATCTTCCCTGTATTGGTCACCGTAACCGATACCGCTAAGGAATCTCCCGCACTGAACGCGTTCTTGCTTAATTTGATATCGCTATAAGCAAATGAGGTATAACTTAAACCGTAACCAAAGGGGTAGAGCGGTTCATTATCCACATCTAAGTAATTGGAGCGGAACTTTTGGAACCATTTTCCCTCCGCTAGTGGTCTACCGGTGTTTTTATGGCTATAATAAATTGGTATTTGTCCTACATTTTTAGGAAAAGTGGCTGTGATCTTACCGGAAGGGTTGACATCACCAAACAACACGTCGGTAATGGCTTTAGCAGCTTGCGTACCACCGAACCATACATTCAAAATGGCAGGTACATGGGCCTGCTCCCAAGTGAGTGTAAGTGGTCGACCGGCAAAAACCACCAATACCACCGGCTTTCCTGTTTTCAATAAAGCTGCGAGTAAGCGCTGTTGCACGGCAGGGATATTCAGGTCCGTACGACTCGAACTTTCTCCGCTCATTTCAGAACTTTCTCCCAATGCGGCCACCACCACATCCGCCTGTTGCGCTGTCTTTACCGCCTCTTGTATCAAAGCTTCTTCCGAGCGATTATCTCGGGGAATTTCCCGACCGAACATCGTAGCCCGTTCTTGATAGGCAGCATCTTCCAACAGGTTGGCTCCCAAGCTATGGAGTATTTTCACATTCGACCCTAGCACTTCCTGCATACCTTCCAGTAATGACTGTGTATTCTTTAGATCCGCATTGACGCTCCATGTCCCCGGCATATTGCTTCCGGTATTGGCCAGTGGACCGATTAAAGCTACAGTCCCCGATTTTTTCAAAGGCAAGACATTATTTTCGTTCTTTAACAACACAAAAGATTGTGCCGCTACTTCACGTGCAAAATCTAAATGTTCCTTTGCTAGGATCTCTTTCTTTGCACGTTCCTCACTGCAATATTTATACGGATCATCAAAAAGCCCTAGTTTATACTTGGCTTCCAATACATTTCTACAAGCACGATCAATATCGGCCTCGCTGACTTTCCCTTCTTGTAACGACTTCTTCAAGGTTGTTAAAAAGCCCTCTCCTACCATATCCATATCAACACCGGCCTTAAGGGATAAAGCGGAAACCTGTTGCAGATCGCCCAAACCATGATCAATCAATTCATTGATCGCAGTGTAGTCGGTAGCGACCATCCCTTTAAATCCCCATTGTTTCCGTAGCACATCGGTTAATAACCAGTGGTTAGCGGTAGCAGGTACGCCGTTGATATCATTAAAAGACGTCATAATGCTGCCCGCCCCTGCGTCCACTGCGGCCTTATAGGATGGAAGATATTCGTTATACATACGATGCAAACTCATATCCGTTGTATTATAGTCGCGCCCAGCTTCAGCGGCACCGTATAGGGCAAAGTGTTTTACACAGGCCATCAGGGTATTATTCGCTGCCAGATCGTTACCCTGTAAACCACGCACCATGGCGGCAGCAATTTGCGAACCTAGATACGTGTCCTCGCCGCTTCCTTCGGAAATACGCCCCCACCGCGGATCACGTGAAATATCAACCATTGGGGAATAAGCCCAATTTAAGCCATCGGCGCTCGCTTCCGTTGCGGCAATGCGCGCTGTCTTTTCAATTAAGGCCAAATCCCAAGTCGCCGAAAGCCCCAAGGGGATTGGAAAAAGTGTTTTATAACCATGTATCACATCCTGTCCGAATATTAATGGGATCTTCAGTCTACTGTGATTGACAGCCAATTCCTGTGTTTTCCTTACGCGATCAGGCGTAGTTAAGCTAAATACACCTCCCACTTGACCCGCTTTGATTTTGCTTTCCAGATCAGTACTTACCGCTGATCCCGTAGTTGCTTCTCCTCCGGTGGGCAAATTTAACTGGCCAATCTTTTCGTCAACGGTCATCTTGGCCATCAATTCATCAATAAAAGCCTTCATCTTGCTTTTATCTGTCGGCTTGATCGCCAATGTGGGTTTCTTATCCACCTTTCGCTGTGCTTGTGTTGTACATGGTACTGCCATCATCAGCGCAATTGCCATGCTTGGTATGATTAGTTTGTTCATGTTTTACTAGTTGTTAGGTCTTAGGCGTTAACTAATAGCTAATACCTAAAAGCTAATCGCTTTATTTCACTTCCTGTACCTTCGTTCTTTCAGATACACCGTTTTCATTAAAAGCTTCGATGGCAAAATAATAAGTTTGATCAGTTGTCAAGCTCTTCATATTCAGTTTATTGTTATCATATACCATCCATGCGCTATATAGTTTATCTGGTGCAATACCCCATAAGACATTATAGCCTTGCGCGGTTTTCTGTTGATTCCATGTTATGGTAACATCCCTTTTATCTTGATGCCTCTCTACTTGGAAGTTGTTGACCCTAGCAGGTTTTTTCCCTTCACCTTTGCCAAAAACACGTATTCCGGAAATAGCGAGGTGGGGAGTCGGCACGTGTATATTTTTATAACGGACATATCGAATACGTTCCGGAGAAGCTAAAGAAACATATTCATTCGGCACATCCTGTAGGCTATTCCGTTTGTCAACAATCACTTTCCAATTCTTTCCATCCAATGACCCTTCTAGGATATATTGATGCTTAAGGCCCGGAATCCGTCCATACATATCCGATTTATAATCATGATAGTTGATTTGTACAGCATGTACCGCTGCCGGCTTCAAGAGGTCGATCTGCACCCATTGTTTATCATCATTCGCTGCCGCAAGCCAGAAAGTTTTTATACTTTCATCTACGATATGTTGTGCATTGAACTCCCCCGCAGTTGATGAAACGGAAACAGGTTTATGATAGGATAATAACATCCATTCCGTGAATTCACCTTGCTTCGGGCTTCCCGAAGCATAGTGCGGATAATCGCCGAAACGGGTGTTAGTATACATTAAGCCATCATCATCAAAATAGGTTGGAAACATACAGATGCGCCTCTCCCATCCCACATTGACTGAAACGGCCATCGATCCGAAATGCCAATATTGATTTTCTGATCCTAATACCGTACTACCATGTCCGGCGCCATTGGCAAAGCCTCCCGGTTTATAGGCGATGGGGTTATTTGGCGCGTAACGATAGGGGCCGAGCGGGTGATCACTGACATAAACGCCATCACCATAGACATTAAACTCCGTACCCGGTGCAGCATACTGCATATAGTACCTGTTACCATATTTGGTTAGCCATGGCCCTTCGATATAGCCTCCGAGAACCGTATCTTGATGATTTTCGCCAAAGCGCTCCCATCCGTGTCTGTCCGGATCTAAATTAAATAGCTCATAAGTTTTCTCTGAAGGCCTGAACCGCTTATACCGATCCAGCGTTTTCGCTCTGATCGGAAATTTATTAGAAGATCCCCAAAACATGTAAGCCTGGCCGTCATCATCTATAAAAAGATCCGGGTCTTGCAAATCATTTAAAATAGCAGGAACCGCTTTCCAATCTCCTTTTTTTGGATTATCTGTATAAAGAATGCTCATAGAGCCCGAAGGATCCCCGGTCACGTAAAGTACAGAATCTTTATAATTGTGTGCTGCCGGAGCGTTAGAGCCTTGGAAGTACCATTTTTCCGGTGTAATAAAATTCCAGTTTGTTAAGTCGGTAGAATGCCAATAACCCATTGACCGTGTAACGAACATATAATATTCTCCCCGGAATTTAACAACAGCGGGATCAGCGCCCGAACGGTAAGAAATATCGTTATGGGCATTGTAGATCATATAAGTATAATCCAGATTGAGCGGGTTACAATAGGTCTGCTGATGTTGCGCATGTACCTGGAGGTTTAATCCGAATACTAAAAAAACGAAAACTGCCCTTCTAATAATCGGCCAATGGGTAACACCTCTGGTGGCTAACAACTGATAATTCATAACTATAAAGTATGTTGACTACTTGAAAAACCTAATTTCTTTAATCCCTCCTTTACTTCCGGAGCACTCATAAATAAATTCCAAAGCAATCCACTCCGTTCATTTTCGATCATGACAGGTATCGGTCCTTGATCAATCGCTAAATAACGTTGAGGAAACCAATTGTCCGTTTCACTATAAGCATCATAAAATCCATATTTTCCCCATACTTTACTGCCTAATTGATCATAAAGATAACGGATGACTTGCATACTATATTCAGGCGTATAAGGATAAGAAGACAAGGCTGCCGTTGGACTGATTACACCTAAATCCTCTTTGGGGCTATGCCCGGCATAACCTTTTACCGAATAGCTCGCAGTTAAACCCCAAGCATTGGCGCCGTAGCCTTTAAAATGTTTGGGGTTCTCGATGCAATATTCGCGTTGAATGAGTGTTTGATTCTTATTGAGTTCCCAATAATCGGCGTATTGGTCTTTCAATCCTCTCGGATCTAATCCCAAGTAAGAATAATGAGCCCAGAACATAGGTCCAACGGTTCCTTTATGTCCATTAAAGTCCAAAACGATTTTATGTCCGTACTGTTCCGCATCGGTTTTAATTTTTCCACTCTTTGCCCAACCTTCGTGGTATACCGCGGCAGGTACGCTGTGCGTAGGAGAGGCAGCTGCCAGCACATACATAATCAGGCATTCGTTATAGCCCGTTACTGGAAAATTCATTTCCCAGCCATATTCAGGGCTCCAATGCCAGTATAATACATTCTGCCCACCTTTACGATACCAACTCCAATCGATTTCCTTCCACAATTGATCCGCTTTGTCCGCAACCGCTTTCTCCTGCTCATTGCCCCCCGCCAAATACTGTCGTACGCATAGGAGGCTTTGCGCCATAAAGGCTGTCTCTACCAAATCGCCGCCATTATCTTTTTGGCCAAAGGGCTTTACTTTACCGGTAGGGCCATGCAACCAATGAGGCCATGCACCATGAAAACGATCTGCTTTCTCCAGATAATTAACAATTTGCTCTAGTCTTTGTACTCCGGCTTGACGGGTAATAAAACCACGTTCCATTCCGACCAAAATATTCATAACACCGAAACCACCCCCACCAATGGTTACCACATCTTGATCATTCTCCGGATACACACCGTCTAGATGAATACGTTCACGTGCTAAGCCAGACGTCTTTTCAGCACCCTCCCAGAAATATTGAAAGGTTTGTTGTTGTACAAGCGTCAGTAAGGAATCGTTGGAAAGTGTATCCATCTTTTCTTCTGATTGTTGCGCTTCTTTATTAGAGGGCGACTGAGAGCAGGAAAAGGAAAGAGACAGAATTGCTAATAATAATACGTAAGAAGAAACTTTCATTGATGTTTGTTTTTGGTGATGAAGCCCGCCCAAGCTATTACACATTTTTTTGGTGTAGTAACTCAGACAGATTCGTTTGTATCTGAAGGAAGGTATCAACAAATCTGGAAGGTAAGACTTCCAGATTTGCAAGTTGTCGAATTAATAGCCTGGATTTTGCCGCAATCTATTTTCACTAGCAATGATCTCGTTTTGAGGAATTGGAAATAGCTCATGCTTGCCATCCACAAACTGCTTACCTTGCGCCCTCAAAATAGCTCCTGCTTGACCGGTGCGAACCAAGTCGAAAAAACGGTCAAATTCCATCGCCATTTCGAGCCGTCTTTCATTCCAGATTAACCGACGAAGTTCATCTTGACCTGCGGCTTGGATATCAGGTACTGCATTTGGGTTGTTTCCCCTTGCTCTCGCTCTAATCGCGTTTACCGAAGATAACGCTACAGAAGTATTGCCTAACTCATTAGCCGCTTCGGCCCGGATAAGGTATATTTCGCCCATACGGAGAATCCGAATGTTCACATTCGAGTAATCAGTACTACCTCCATACGTTTCCTTTAAAATGCTTTGATAAGCTTTGTAGTTATATCTTGGATTAAATGCCGATATTACGCGCACTCCGTCAAAAAGTGTATTCCCTACACTGATGATTGTCGCATCCCGTCTCACATCACCTTCACTATAAGCGTTATACAGATCAGCGCTAGGCGTATTGAACCCCCATCCTTGAAATACTTGTGAAGAAGGCACATTAAAGGCTCCCTCTTTGATGCCTTGCACTTGACTAAATTGTTGAACACTGCTATTTCTCAATCCACTGCTTTGGATTTCGAATAAGGATTCGGAAGAGTTTTCCCCCGACTCTCTCCAAATAGTAGTATAATCGTTTACTAATCCATAAGCTCCCACGGCCCCATTGATAATACTATCCGTCAAGGAATAAGCACGATTCCATTCCTTCCTGTACATAGACACCTTTGCCAACAGACCTGCAGCCGCACCCATGGTAGCTCGTCCCAAATCCTGCGCAGCATATTCGGTGTTCTTCGGCAAGTTGTTCAACGCAAATTCTAAATCGCTCTTAATAAATGCATAAATTGAATCAGCTGGTAACTGTGTATATGCTGTTTCACGTTCTTCGACATTTTCGTAATCTATAACACGGTCTATTTTTGGGACGTTTCCAAACATTCTTACCAAGTTAAAATAATAGTATGCTCTCAGAAAACGTACTTCTGCAGCATATCGAGTTTTCAAAGCCTCCTCTATAGAAAATTGTGGAACATTTTCCAGAGCCCGGTTACAATAATTTACACCTAAATAGTTGCTGCTCCACATACTATAAAAGGATGGAGTTGACGCGCTAAAAGTGAAGTTATCCAATTGGTCTTTATCGGATCCGGTATCACCTGGCGAGCTTCCTTTGTCTGCATCATCAGAAGTAATACTTGTCACGCCGATCCAAGCAAAGGAACTTTGATCCCAAGTAAGGAGGTTGGTATAAGCTGAATTGACGAAGCGTTGAGCATTCTGGGGATTAGTAAATGTTGAATCGTCGCCCGAAACCTGATTTTCGGGAGCGGGATTTAACCAGTCTTTACTGCATGAGGATACAACTATACCTAAAATAAGGACAGTTAGTATACTGATATGATGGATGAATTTCTTCATGATCTTAAAATGTCAAATTTAAACCAAACATATAGGTTGAATAAATTGGATATACATCCAATTCGATACCTGAATTAATTGCCGAGCCCGCATTACGCCGATCAGCATCGGAAATATTTCCTGAGGTTGCACCTCCAATTTCGGGAGTAAATCCGCTATAAGATTTGAATACAAACGGGTTTTGTGCAGTTGCAAACACACGTAACTTACTATCTTTTAAGAATGTCCATTTTTGATTGTCAAACGTATAGCCTAATGTAATGTTGTTTACTCGCAAGAAATTACCGGATTCGACATAATATGTAGAGGGCCGAGGAATAGTATTGGATGCAGCAGGCCCAGAAGCGTTCTGATTTTCCGGTGTCCAGCGATTAGCAAAGACTTCTTGTTCTACCGCATCATTGCCAAATCGTACAGCGCGTTTACCATTGAAAATTTTGTTTCCTAAGTTTCCGTAGAGATCAAACGACAGATCAAACTGTTTATAATTCACACCCGCATTGAATCCGAAATAAGCTTTTGGTTGATAAGACCCGACAAACACACGATCGTTGTCGTCGATAGTACCGTCTCCATTTACGTCTCGGTAAGTAAAGTTCCCCTGATCATCATGGCCAGTCACTTCATAAACCCAAAAGCTGCCCACGGGTTCGCCTACTTGGGTCATGGTAACAATTTGTCCATTGCCAAGACTTCCTCCCTGTAACCTTAGGTTTCCAGTAACTTCGTCGACGATATTTTTATTGAAAGTAACATTTCCGCCAAATCGATAGGAGAAATCGTCGTTTACCCGATTATCCCAATTCAAGGCAACTTCAAATCCTCTGTTCCGAACACGAGCTGCTTGTGTATAGACAACTCTGTCTGCATCGCCGAAGAGCGAAGGAATTGTTACCGGAACGTAGGCGTCGGTCAACTTATTGTAATATCCAAAGCTTCCAGATAACTTTCCTTGAATAATACCGAACTCCAATCCAGCATCTACTCCTTTTGTCGTTTCCCACGAAGCGCCCGCATCCCGTATTTGATTATAATTGATCCCAAGCACCGGATCAAAATTAGGAAAACCAAAAGGATAATACCCTGTTTGAGAAACGCCTAATAAAGCTGCCAGGTTATTCCCTGAAATACTGATGTCATTTCCAACTTTACCGTACCCAACTCTTAGCCGTAAATAATCAAATAAATCTTGATCCTTCATAAAGTTCTCTTCACCGATATTCCACGAACCACCAATTGAGTAAAAAGTTCCCCACTTATTATTGACAGGGAATGAACTTGACCCGTCTCTACGCAAAGAACCACTAATGTTGTATCGACCGTCATAGGTATATGTTAATCTTCCAAAAATGGATTGGCGGCGTACCAAATCACCGCCATTAATATTGTTGTTTGGATCAATAGTAATTGTCGATACATCTCCTTGACTGATATACCATAGATTTCGTTGATTAGGGACATCTAATACTTGAACGTTTGACCTTGTTGCACGGTCTCTTTCAAAGGAATAGCCTACGGTGGCGTTAACTTCGTGCTTCTCCGCGAAAGTTTTATTGTAAGTAGCTTGGTTATTCCAAATGTAATAGAAGCGGTTGTTATCCAATACATTTAATCTCGAGCGATTATTTTGCTGCGCACTGAAAACGGTGTACACAGGAGCATATTGAAGACCATCTCCATTTGTCTTATCGAAATTAAAATCACTTCGTAAAGTCAAACCCTCCACGGGTTTTAAAGAGATAAAGCCATTTCCCTGCAAACGTAACGTATTGGTAAAGTCATTGGTATAATTAATCGTCGCTACAGGGTTTCCAACATTTAACCCTGGTTGATACCCATAACTACCGTCTTCATTATAGATAGAGGCCGCAGGCGACATCCGGTAGGCTGACGCAAAAACACTTCCGGGAATATTATTCGACTTGCTGTAGGTTACGGTAAGATTATGACCAACAGAGAGAATTGGAGCTAACTTATACTCATTATTTACCCTTGCGTTAAAGCGATCATATTTTGATCCTTTTAGAATACCTTGATCGCCAAAGTAACCTGCACTAAAGTAGTACGTTGTCTTTTCTGACGACCCACTCACGCTTACGTCATAATTGTGGACTAACCCTTGGCGAGTTACGGCATCCATCCAGTCAGTGGTTTGATTAGGCAAATTATTCGGATCGAATAACAATTCAGGTTCTTCTCCCACGGGTGTCCCATTAATGATCGCTTCATTGGTATAAATCGCATAATCTCTACCACCAGCCATATCTACCTTGCTAGTCATGTTTCGAAAACCAGCGTAAGCATTTACATTCACTTGCATTTTACCACTTTGACCGGTTTTTGTAGTAACCAATATCACACCATTACCAGCCCTGCTACCGTAAATTGCTTGAGCAGACGCATCTTTCAACACTTCAATGGAAGCGATATCCGAGTTATTAATATTCGTAATATCGTCCGTAATTACACCGTCTACCACATAAATCGGATTTTGGTTCCCTGTAATTGATCCTACCCCACGGATTCTTACTTGCGGTTGCGAACCAGGCTGTCCCGAAGCGTTAATCTGTACGCCTGATGCCTTTCCTTGTAGGCCTTGTGCCGCTGTCAACACGGGCTGTTTGGTAATTTCTTCTGATTTAACGGAGCTTACTGAACCGACAATCTGGCTCCGCTTTTGTGTACCGTAACCAACAACTACCACTTGATCCAATACCTCGCTCTCACTGGCCAAGGTAACATTAATGGTGGTTTGATTGTTTACGGCTATCTCCTGTCTTCGATAACTGATGAAACTAAATGTTAGGGTGGCATTCGACGGTGCCTTGACATTATAGTTACCATTGGCGTCCGTCTGGGTCCCTTTACCCGTCCCTTTGATTAATACACTCACGCCTGGAATCCCTGTTCCATCGAGCGAATCTGTTACCTTACCTTGAATGGTTATTTCCTGCTGCGCGAAAGATGGCGCTGCGATAAAAATAAATAAAACCATTAGGCAGTACGTAAATCTGTACCTCATAGCTTTTTTGATTGGTTATAAATTGTCTCTTTAATATAGTTGGGTTTTACTCTCCTAAGTGAGCGCACCCTCATTAGTGGTTAACAAAACAAAGTTGCCCGATTGTTTTAAAATTTGGAAAAAAAGAGACTCTACATCAATACATCAAGCGTAAAACCACTTGCTCATTTCTGGATTATATTTTTTTAAAACGCTGATTAACAAATAAATAATCTGATACATCACCTCTCATATTTATCGGTAAGTGTGTACTTAATACACGAAGTGTTTGATGAGGTAATGATGTAGTGTTTTACCTTACATCTAATAGGGTCTATAAGGATATACCAAAACAAGAGGGCCACTACACATCCATTAGAAACTCGGTAAGATTCTGGTCGTGCCCAAGGTTTAATTTTTTCCGTAATCGATATCTTCTGATTTCAACTCCTCGAGTGGTGATATTAAGTAAGGAAGCAATTTCCTTGCTTGACATGTTCATTCGCAAATACGCACACAGTTTTAGGTCATTAGGTACCAACTCGGGATAGTTGGCTTTTAACTTTTTAAAGAAATTCTCGTGCGCTTCATTAAAACTTTCTTCAAAGAGATTCCAATCGCGCTCATCGCTCCGAGCGTCGTCTATAATCTTGCTGATCCTTTTTAGTTGATCACTTGATAACCTGCGTCCATCTCCGTCCTTCAATTGAAGCAACTCATCATGTACATTATTCAGCAACTCATTTTTATAGACAATATTCATGGCTGAATTGGCCAATTCTCTATTTTTGCTCGCAAGCTCCTTTTCCAATTGACTATTTTTCATCCTGAAAAGTCGCTGCTCATTTTCAAACATTTCTTTTTGTAACCGCTCCTCCTGCTCATGCAACATTTTTTGCTGCACTTCCTCGCGATGCCTTTTAAGCTTATATAAGTAATAACGTCTAACGCCGTAAAGCAGCAGCAAAAACAGCAACGCATAGGCTATCCAGGCCAAGCTATTTCTATACCAAGGGGCACTTATTTCAAAAGAAAGTGCACTGACCGACGTTACATAACCATTTACATTTGCTCTTACCCTAAAGATGTATTTACCCGGTGAAAGATTGGTAAACTCCTTCTGAGTGATACTGCTCCAGGCCGACCAGTTCTTTGAGTTTCCCTCCAGTTGATATTGAAACTGAATGGTATTGGTAGAAAAATAGGGCAACGCGAAAGTAATACGTATATTATTTTGTTTGGCTTCCAAAATAATTTCGCTCGATTGATAAAATGCGATTGGTTTGGCTGTACTATCAGCAATATCTTCTACCTTCTGGATAATTGGCGGGGCAATTTGTTGTTGCGGGGATCCGGTGACTTTTCTATAAAGCGCGAAACCGTCATCTAAACTAACTAACGATAGGTTTGGCGTGAGCAAGTTTACATTTTCATAAAAACTCAACATACGGTTATTCAACACCGTGAAACCAGTAGAATCAATATGGACTTTGCCACCATCACCAAAACCAACCAACGCCAAATGTCCTTTACGAATGAACCAATATTTGCCACCCGCAGCCGGCATTACCTTGTTTGCATTGGCAAAGGTACCCAAGCGTTCATTCAGTTGGGTATAAGCATGAAAGTGATCCGCTATCTCATCATGTAAATAAAACCCGGAGTCTGTTGCAAAAACGACTCTACCGGCTATATTAAATACGTTGACATACGGACTTTGAGGTAACCCATCATCCTCTGTATATTTCTTTTGATGCCGAACAAGGGTAGCTTCATTATTTAGCTGGACAGCATACAGGCCTTTGTATCCACTTACCCAGAATCGGTTGTTACTTATCTGCTCGAGGTATTGAACAGGTTCGTTGAAGTTCCCTAGTTTCCGATCAAAAGTCCAACGATTATTACTCTTCTTAAAAAGAGCTAAACCCGTATAGGTTCCCTGTATCAGGCTATCACTCTTCCCTTGTAAGGTATGTAAAGTATAGCCTCCGGTAACCGTTGATAGCCAGTGTGGCCGCTCGTTTTCGACCCGAAAAGTTCCATTGTTATGACCGCAGAGCAATTCGTCGCCTAGGGTATAGAGCTCCCAAACTTGTCCTTGTGAGCCTTCTACTAGTCGGAAATCGAAACGATTATTGTTGGCTGGCCAATTACTGTAATAGAGTCCCTGATTAGTCCCGATATAGAGTTTGCCTTTGTAGATTTTCGAGGTGTAAACAGTACCTAAGATCCCCGCGCGATCGTCAAAGTAATAAATAGGTGAATTGATTTCTATACGATCGATTCCATTGTCCAAACCAACCCATATATTTTGAAACGCATCCGACTGTAAGCTTAAAACGGTATTATTTTGCAGGCCATTGCTTTTGTTTATGTGCTGAATGAGCTTCCCTGCTTGGTCAAGTATGTAAACCCCATTTAAAATGGTCCCGAAAGCATATTGATTTCCAAGTACTTTCAGCCCATTATTGAGTTGGTATTGTCTTAGCGCTACGTCTGCTTCGTTGATCCAGGGCCGAGCATCTCCATTTTCAAAGATAAACAAACCACTTTTGGCCGTACCAATAAGCAAGGCATTGGATGTGAAAGGAAGTATGGAAAGAATGATTGAATTTCCATAGAATTGTTTATCTAAAAGTTTTACGAGCTTTCCGTCTTTGAACTCGAACAAGCCTTTTGATATTATTTCTACCAAATAACGTCCATTAACTTGATATAAGAATAAAAAAGGGTCTTTTGTCTTTAATACGCTTAACTTTCCATTTTTGTAGGTATAGATGGCAGAAAAGGATTGAAAAAGCACTTGCTCATCATCAACATAAATCTTCCAAATTTCGTCATTGACCTTGTCCGCTTCCGTCAGTTGATCACTTAATGAGCGGTATACCAGCAAACCGAAAGCATTTCTTTCCCATACACCGAATTGGCCAAATCCGCCGGTATATATTTCCCCCTCCCTTCCAACAGCAACACCTCTCACCAAAATTTTGCGCGGCATGGTATTTAGATCCCAATGCTGCCCGTCAAAAGAAAGCAAACCATCGCTATTGGCAAAATACATTCGCCCGTCGGGCCCGTAGCTTGCCGACCAGTTCTGGTTCCCCGCCTGGTAGAAAGTTTTACTGAAATTTTGGACAAGAGGCGCACCGGCAAAATGGACATCGCCCATAGCAACTGTTTGTTTAGCAACAGGCGCTCCGATTCTTGGCCTACTTGGCTGCGCCATTGCCGGTTTAAGCGAAAGGCTAAGAAGCAACAGAACTAATAGGCTAAAAGAAAACGACCAATTGTTGCGCATACAGGCTAAATTAGGTCTTTGCCGGAAATTTTTTATGTTTTCTTTTGCTGAGATTGACAGTTTGTGGAATTTTGACATAATATCCCGTTCCGTCGTACTCTCTTTTTCTAGGGTGTGCTTTACACGCATCTGAACAACATCCATCCATCTTCCATCCGCATTCGTCGCATTGGGTAAAATGCTCATTGCATTCAGGATTGGCACAATTGATCATCTTAGTGGTTTGTGTGCCACAATTAAAGCAAGTAGATACGACTGAGGGATTTACGGTGTTCACGTCGACCGCCACACGGTTGTCAAAAACATAGCATTTCCCTTCAAAGTCTTTTCCGCCAGCTTCCTTCCCGTATTTTATAATCCCTCCATGTAATTGGTATACTTGTTCAAAACCTTCATGCAAGAGTAAAGCGGATGCTTTCTCGCATTTTATTCCGCCGGTACAATAGGTAAGGATCTTCTTGTCTTTATACTTAGCAAGTTCCTTAATCTTTTCCGGAAATTCCCTAAAGTTTTCAATGTCTAAACGTACTGCGTTTTTGAAATGGCCAACTTTATGTTCGTAATCAGACCGAACATCTAATACCACTACGTCGTCCCGATCCTTCATTTCAAGAAACTCCTTGGGTTCTAAATGTACACCTGTTTTCTTTGTTGGATCAATTATATGCGGGTCTCTCAATCCCGAATGCACAATCTCCGGTTTATACCGACAATGCATCTTAACAAATGAAGGTTCATCCACCTCGTCCACTTTAAAATCTGTCTTAGCAAAACGAGGATCAGCATGCACGGCATCCATATACGCTTGACATGCTTCCGGTGTACCTGATACTGTTCCGTTCAGTCCTTCATTTGCCACAATAATACGTCCGACAAGTCCTAAAGACTTACAAAAAGCTAGATGGTTTTCGGCAAATTCTTCTGCGTTTTCGATTGGGCTGTAACAATAATACAGCAAGGTTTGATATGCTTTCATATGTCATTGATACCGCTGCAAACGGCGTTTAATGTTTTTTAAGGTGCAAAGATAAGAATTATTTGCCTTTTATTGATAGCGAATGACCTAGTTAGCCTTCATTACAGACTCTTCACAGCTTTGAAACGAATTGCGCTCGTGCTATCTCGCATATTGCAAACTGTAAAGTTGCTGAAACGCAGTCGGATTATATCCGGCGATATGCTTAAAGAAACGACTAAAATGCGAGCTTGTGTCGAAATTAAGTTTACCGGCGATCTCTTTAACACTTAGGTCTGACGTGGTTAACCAATATTTGGCCTCTTCCATGATCCTGCTGTGTATCATATACAATGCCGTTGTTCCTGTATACTCTTTAACCACTTCACTGAGATATTTTGCGGTCACGAAAAGGTGCTCCGCGTACTCCTGAACAGTTCTTTTGGTTAAGAAATGATCATCAATAAGTCGTTTAAATTTATTGACCAGCTGCTGCTGCCGCGAAGGCAAAGTCAGTGCCTTGGCCGAAACATGCGTACTGGCGCGACTCGTTTCCAGAAGAAGTTCAATAAACAGCAGTCGCAACATCTTGTCGCGAAACAACTTACTGTTGTGATATTCTTGATGTAGTCGCTTGAAAGTTATCTGAATGGTAGCAAAATTAGGCTTAGTTAACGTGCATATAGCGGGTTCATCAAAACCATTCACCAATACATTTTCAATCAATGGCTCTTGAAAAACTGCATTAATAATAAAATCCTTCTTAAAAAGAATAATATAGCTCTGGATATCGGCTGTCAGTGATTCAAACACTGTTGCCGGTGTCAGTTTAATAAGATACAGCGTCCCCGGGGCTAGCTTAAATGAATAATTTTCTATATTGACTATTCCCTCTCCTCTAACATTTAGAATAAGAGACATGTATTCATGTAAATGAAAATTAGATAAACTTGTTAAGGTATTTCGGTTAGCCTGCATGACAATAAAGTGGGGGTTTTTGTCCACTGCGGAGTTGAAAGCAGGATCGTTCTTCTCAGTTATTACTAATTTATTTAAGGAATTGCTCATATATTACCTTTTGATCATGCAAAGCAAAGCATATCCTATCGTAACAAGGTAAATTGAATATCATATTAACATAGGTTTAATGTCAAAAACAGGCAAAAAAAACCTGTTTCCAAAAGGAAACAGGCCAAATTTAAAATAAACAAAAATCACTAAGCATCTAGGGGTTCTTACAAACCGAAACCATAAGCTATCCGTAAACCAAAGAAGTTATTGCTACTTCCATTGTCTGTAAATTTGCTATTACCTTGAAAACGTACACCCGCATCCAAGTAGCTTTTACCACCTAAATTGAATTGATAGCCTACTTGTGGTGCATAGGCAAATGTAGCAGATTTAGTGGCGCCTATATCGTCTTTGTTTGTTAAGAAAGACACCCCAGCCTCGCCTTGAACATAAAAGTTCCCGACAGGAAAATATTTCAAGCCTGCTTTTACAGGAAGCAATTGTAAGTCTTCGCCGGAAATGCCATTGAAATCTTTTGCAAAGAAATTACTGAATCCTGCATTCAGGGTTACGTATAAATCATTTTTCAGGATCGGGTATTCAGCTTGTATTGAACCTCCCACGCTCCAATCATAAGCATCTCCGAAATCTCCTACCGGTAAACCAAACTCCGGTCCAACGCTTAGACGAAAGCCTTCGCGGTCTTGCGCCTTAGCAGAAAATGTAAGCAAAGTTAATGCAGCTAATATAAATGTACTCAGTTTAATTGCCTTTTTCATGTTTTTAAAATTAATTGTAAGTTTTTCTCATTATTGTTACTAAGAAGTTGATAGCGTCTTTCTATCCAAAAAAATTGCTGCTTAATGATTCTTATTAATTTGTTTTTACAACACAAAAGTAGTTTGACAAATCAGCGCCATCAATTCCAAAAGGTCGGATTATGGAACCAATTTTTCGGCTAAATGAAATAATGGATATGAATTTGGAAGCGTCAGGCATAAAAAGTTGATATCGAAGAGCCGATGCAAACGAAATATAACAACTAATTAACAGCAACTTAACAATATAAATGTTACTTTGTATACAAAGTTTATACTTTGATGTCAAAACGTGCAATAGAGCTGGTGGTTATCTCAGATGTTCATCTTGGGACCTACGGATGTCACGCTAAAGAGCTCCTAAATTACCTCAAGAGCATTAAACCTGAAAGAATCATATTAAACGGCGATATCATTGATATCTGGCAATTTAGCAAACGTTATTGGCCGGAAAGCCATATGAAAGTGGTCCGTAAGCTGCTCAAATTTGTGGCCGAAGGTATCCCTGTTCATTATCTGACGGGCAACCACGATGAAATGCTTCGAAAATTTGCTGATTTCAATCTTGGCTCTCTGCAGCTTAGCAATAAATTGGTACTTCCGTTATCAAACGGCAAAGCCTGGATATTCCATGGTGATATCTTTGATGTAACCATGCAGCACTCAAAATGGCTAGCACGCTTAGGTGCCATTGGCTATGATTCACTGATCTTGCTTAACAGCTTTGTAAACTGGTGTTTAGTTAAAATGGGCAGGGGAAAGATGAGTTTTTCCAAGAAAATCAAAGCAAGTTTTAAAGATGCTGTTAAGTTTATCAACAACTTCGAAACGATCTCTGCCGAGCTAGCCATTGAAAAGGGATATCAATATGTGATTTGTGGCCACATACACCAACCGGAAATAAAGGAAATAGAAACAGAAAATGGCACGGTTACTTATTTAAACTCCGGCGACTGGGTTGAGAACCTGACTGCCTTGGAATACAACAAAGGTAAGTGGGAAATTTACCGTTACAGCAAAGATGAAATGGCAAATACTGCATCAGAGGAGATTGATCCTTTTGAAAGTGAAGACCTAAATGAAAAACTGAACGTAAACAAGTTGTTGGCGCTATTGAAAGCTGAAGATTAAGAATCCCCAATGCTTGAAGTCTGTCTCTCCTTTTTCAACGGATATCCTTCTAACGTGACAGCTTTTTACTTTTACTTTTTACTTTTTACTTTGATTACACTAATATTGTAGTTCTATACAGATAGGTAAAAAGCAAAACAGGTAATGATCAATTTATTTAGAAAATTTACTCCCTCTAATCTTCTATTTTTAATAATCATCGCCTGCTTCCTTTGTATAGGGGCTTTTATTCACATGCCGGAATCGTTCCATCCGATTCTTTTTGAGCAAGCTATTATGACGTTTGTGAAAAACGCAAACGATTTAACATTTACGCCTTTAGCAAGTATTCTCCTCACCCTAGTGATTACCATTGCGCAAGCGCTGTTATTAAATCGGATCGTCGACAATCATAATTTACTGGGTAGACCCACTTTTTTGCCTGCGTTAATGTACGTAACAACCGCCAGTCTTTTACTGCCCTTTCTCGCTTTAACTCCTACACTCATCTGTAATTTTTTATTGATCTGGATGATCGATAAATTGCTGAAAACCTATCATCGTGCGGAAGTAAAATCTACCCTATACGATTTAGGCATGTTGGTTGCGCTCGGAACCTTATTCTATTTTCCTTTCATCCTCATGTTCTTGCTTTTATGGATAGCACTCATTATTTTCAGACCTTTTGATTGGCGCGAATGGATTGCCGGACTGCTTGGCTTTATAACCATCTACTTTTTACTGGGCATCATTTATCTTTGGAAGGATCGCATTAATGATTTTTACGCCATCTGGAAGCCTTTAACCAACCCAATTCCCACATCATTTCATATTGAGCTTTATGATTATTGGGTGTTAATGCCCTTGGCCCTGGTTTTGATTCTCTTTTTAAATACCCTGAGAGAAAACTTTTATAAAAGCATTGTCCATGTAAGAAAATCCTTTCAATTGCTGTTTTTTATGTTTCTGTTCGGCATTTTCTCTTATTATTTGAAAGCCGATGCACCGCAATATCATTTTTTAATATGCGCACCGCCTATCTCTATTTATATGGCCTACTATTTTAATTTCGCGAAAACCAGTTGGTTTTATGAAAGCGTATACGCTATTTTAGTCATTGCCATTTTATACTTTCAACTTTTTTAACCAAGTAAAACTGTTTGTTTTAACCTTTTTTAACAAAAACACCCCACTTCACAACTAAAAAATAAATAGCTTTGCAGTCTTGAATTGACATATATAGCTTCATGAACAGTAGATCCGCATGAGATTACACATTAAGAAATACCTTTATATCATTGGAATATGCGTTAGTGCAACCGCTAGTGCACAATCGAACAGCAGCTCACCTTATTCGGCATTTGGGCTAGGCGCTTTAAGGGGCGACCAATTACCGCAATACAGGGCAATGGGTGGACTGTCAACAGGGGTGCGTAGTTTAGGAGGCTATAGCAATATTAACGTAGCCAATCCGGCCGCCTATTCCAGCATTCGCCTATCAACGTTTGATATCGGAGCTTACATGAACAGAACCATCCTTGAAAAAGGAGGAAACAGTGAAGCAAGCGGAAATTTTGCTTTAAATCATATTAATTTTGCCATTCCTTTAAGTCAGCGTTCTGCCTTTAGTTTTGGCCTTATGCCCTTTTCGGATATGGGCTATAACTATGCCTCGCCTATGTCATTCGGCTCCGGAGATACAACACGGGCGAACAGAGCTTTTGCGGGTGAAGGCGGTCTCAGTAAAGCTTATATTGGATACGGGGTACAGATCGGCAAATACTTCAGTGTGGGAGCGAATGTATCGTATTTGTTCGGAAAACTAAATAATATTAGTGGAATCGAATATCCTAACCAACTAGGAGCTACTAATTCGAGAATTGAGAATAAACGGGATATTAACGGCTTTAATTACGATTTAGGCCTTCAATATCACACCACCTTGAATGAAAAAACGCTCCTAACACTTGGCTATACCAACAGTTTGGGCACTAAGCTTAATTCTACTGCTTCCGAAATTGTAACACGTATATCGAGCAATATATCTGACGGTACGATCAATTCGGTTTTGGATACCGTATCTTCTTATTTTGGTAATGAAGAAAAGATAACACTCCCTATGCGCCATAGCTTTGGCTTCAGTATTAACCGTGCTAATAAATGGTTACTAGGCGCTGATCTTCGTTATGCTAAGTGGTCCGATTATAAAGATGGATCTGTCCTGGACGATCAAACGAAATTCAAAGACAGTTACGGGGCTAGCCTTGGAGGCCAATGGACTCCTGATATTACTTCTATTCGCTACTGGAACGTGGTTGATTACCGTTTCGGATTACGCTATGATAAAACCTATTTAAATCTAAACGGGCAAGACATAAAGGATATGGCCGTTAGTCTGGGCTTAGGGCTTCCCATCCGGGCACAGTCGGGTATTCAAGCTTATTACAAAATCAACCTGACAGCGGAATACGGACAAAGAGGAACCCTAACCAATAACCTGGTTAAGGAAAGGTATTTTAATTTTACCGTTTCCTTTATGTTGAACGATCGTTGGTTCCAACGGTATCGATACGACTAAGCAAAGAGAATGGGGCAAATGAAATGTATTTGGTGACTCATCAATTAATCTATAGGTTCCAAAAAAGACAAGCCATGGTTTTTAAACAAACCATGGTTTCGTTGTTTTTTGCTGTCTTATTCCTATGTTCTTGCGAAAATGACCTAAAGGATGTCGAGCGCATAGCGAACATTAATGCTGAAGAACCGATTGATGTCTCTTATGGTGTTACCGTCATTTACAGTGATTCGGCGGTCGTAAAAGCTAAGTTGATTTCCAGCAAAATGATTAAGCATAATGTAGATAGTCCCTTTTACGAGTTCCCAAAAGATGTGCTTTTGATCTTTTATGATAAAAACAAAAAAGAGGAGAGAAGAGTCACCTCTAAATATGGTCTATACTTTGAAAAGAAAAACCTGGTCGAATTGAGGCATAACGTGGTTGTTACCATGGCTGATGGAACGATCTTCAAATCGGAAGAACTTTTTTGGGATAACGATAAACGGATTTTCTTCAATAAACTGCCATTGACCATCACCAGTCCTGATGGAAGTATATTGGAAGGGAACTTCTTCGAGGCTGATGAAAATTTTGAACACCGGAAAATAAACGGGGCAAGGGGAGTATACAATTTAAAAGAAGGTGATGGATTATGACAATACTCCATCGCAAATACTTTTTTTATTGTTAAAAATTGTATCTTGCGCCCTCATTTAAAAATTTGTTGAATTTTTATTTTAAATACTTATAATAAAGAACTTAAAACCTTCAATCAAAATAGTATAAAGAGCATATGGGATTAATGACCTTTTTGCGAAACCGCGCGGGAATAATCATTGTAGTAATTATCGGTTTAGCAATCGTAGCATTTTTATTAGGCGACGTTATCCGCTTCGGCACCCCGTTTTGGGCATCTCATCAAAATGAGGTGGGTAATATAGATGGCGAATCTATATCGTATACGGATTTCAATAATCAAGTGGAACAAAGCATCAACAATATGCGCCAGCAAATGGGGGGCAATATGAGTCCACAAATGACATCCTATGCGGTTGAAGATGCATGGAATCAAAACTTAAGACGGCTATTACTCGACAAAGAACTCGAGCGTATTGGTCTGGGTGTAGGAAAGAACGAGTTGCAAGATATGGTAACCGGTAAAAATCCATCACCGATGATTGCGCAGAATTTCGGCAATCCACAGACCGGAGAAATAGATCGCAATCAATTGAACCAATTTCTTGCCAATGTTGCAAAAGAACCTGCAAATAGCGAGCTAAGTAGACAGTGGGGTACTTTTTTGGAAGCCATGAGAGATAACCGTCTACAGCAGAAATATAACAACCTGATACAAAACAGTGTTTACGTAACTTCCTTAGAAGCAACCGAAGATTATAATCAACGGAATAAAATTGCCAATTTTAGCTACGTTTTGTTAGATTATGCTTCCATACCCGACAAAGACATCAAGTTAACGGACGCTGATTATCAAAATTACTACAACGAACACAAGGCCGCTTTCAAGAATCAGATGGAAACGCGTTCTTTTGACTACGTTGTATTTAATGCGCAACCAACCGCACAAGATACGGCTTTAGCCAAGGAAACGATTACTAAACTAACGGAAGAATTGGCCAAGTCTACCAATGACTCGTTGTTTGCTGTATCCAACTCGGAGCAAAAGAGACCCGTTTCTTACATAAAGAAAGGAACCTTGAGCCCTGCTTTGGATTCACTGGTATTTAGCGCGGCTAAAGGTTCAACTGTAGGGCCTGTATATTCGAACGGTGTCTACGAGTCTGCAAAAATATTGGATGTACGCAATAGTCCGGATTCGGTCACCGCACGCCATATTTTATTAAATCCTGCAACAGAAGGCGGAGTCGATAAGGCCATGGCAAAAGCAGACTCTATCAAAAACCTTATTCTAAAAGGAGGTAACTTTGCTGCACTGGCAGTGGAATTTGGTACGGACGGGACAAAAGATAATGGCGGCGAATTAGGTACATTCGCTAGAGGCAGCATGATCCCTGCTTTCGAAAATGCTGTTTTTGATGCAAAACCAGGTGATGTATTCGTTCTAAACACACAATATGGTGTGCATATCATTAAGGTAGATGCACAAAAAGGGATGTCTAAAGTGGTAAAGGCAGCTATTATCGATAAAAGCGTGAGTAGCAGCAATGAGACGTTAAGAGCAGCTTATAGCAAAGCATCCGACTTCTTTGGAAAAGCAAATAGCCAAAACTTTGCTGAAGAGGCCAAAAAGGCTGGTTTGACCGTAGAACATGCGGATAACATTACGCCCATGCAAGGCTATCTGCCTAACCTTGAAACACCAAGGGAAGTGATTAAGTGGGCTTTCAAAGCCGAAAAAGGCGATTTAACGGACAAGGTCTACGAGCTTGACAATCAATATGTGATTGCTAAATTGACTAATATTCGCCCCAAAGGACAGTTGTCTTTGGAGGATGTGAAGAAAGAAATCGAGCCGGCAGTATTAAATAAGGTAAAGGCCACAAAGCTAGCACAGAAGTTGAACGATGCTCTTCAAGGCGCAAAATCAATTGACCAGATAGCACAAAAAGTTGGAAAAACACCGAAAGCAGAACAAAACATCGTTTTTGCAAACCCGATATTACCGGGGGTTGCACAGGAGAATAAAGTGGTAGGAACGGTGTTCGGATTACAACCGAAGCAGCTATCTAAGCCAATCGAAGGAAATCAAGGTGTATATGTGGTACAGGTTACTGACTTCGTAAATCCTCCTGCCTTAGATAAAGTTGATCAACAAAAGCAACAAGTTAGACAACAACTGAGACAACGGGCTTCCAACCAATCCTTCCAAGCTTTATTAGATAAAGCAGACATTAAGGATAATCGTGTGAGGTTCTACTAAAATTATTTATTCATACCTTTGTATCCGGATAGCTATAACATACTATCCGGATTTTTTATTTTAAGACGGCCTAACATTAGTGGCAATAGAGGAATTTTGTAATTTATTCGAGGGGTATGGAAATTCAAGAAAACATAGTAAACAGGGTTGCAAACAGTGGTCTGCTAACCTTTGATTTAGCATCACTCAAATCAAAAGCTGAAGTAGCCGTTTACGATATAAAAGACAATTTATTTCAGGGACTTATTTTACGTGAAAAGGATTTTCGTGCCTTTGTAAAAGAAAACGACTGGTCTAAATACGCAGGTAAAAATGTGCTGATTACTTGCAGTGCAGATGCAATCGTTCCTACATGGGCCTATATGCTTCTGGCTAATAAATTGGAACCTTATGTAAATGAGCTTTTTTTCGGGGACAAAAAAACCTTTGAAGATATATTATTTGAGCGTGCCTTATCCAATCTGGACATAGAGCAGTTCAGAGACCAGCGAGTAGTAGTAAAGGGTTGCGGAGACATAAAAATTCCGGAATCGGCCTTCGTTACCTTTGCTTATAAGTTATCAAAAGTTGCCAAAAGTATTATGTACGGTGAGCCTTGTTCTACAGTTCCTATATTTAAACGAACGACATAAAGTATCGTCTAAGCATTGGTTAATGCTTAGCGATAAATAATTTATGATGAAGAAACTACTAGCGGTTATTATCTCAGTTACGTTTTCAGCCCATGTGTCCGCGCAGGTCTTACCCTATTTAAAAAAGGGCGTATTTCAACCGGGAGAAGAGCTGACTTATAAGCTTAAATATGGCTTTATTTCGGCAGCAGAAGGTGTATTAAAAGTCTTACCGTCTGATCTAACGTTTGATGGAAAACCAACATATCATTTAACAGCTGTTGGTAAGACTTCAAAGGCATTCAGTATCTTTTATAATATACGTGACCAATACGATTCGTATATTGATCAGAAAACATACCTTCCTTATTTCTTTAGCGAGGATATCAAAGAAGGTAAATATAGGAGAAACGATAAGATTCGATTTTATCAAGATAAAAAGAAGATTGAGGCAACGCGTGGCAATTTTACCGCTAAAGAATCGCAGACATTCGATTTGCTATCTGCCTATTATTTTTCGAGAACACTAGACTTATCGAATATAAAGGAGGGAGAATCATTTAAGCTCTCTTATTTTCTAAAAGACTCTTTAGCTTATCTCTACATTACCTATTTAGGTAAAGAAAATATAAAAACCCCTCTGGGAACATTTAGGTGCCTGCGATTTAGCCCATCATTGGAGCCGGGTCGTGTATTTAAAAAAGATAGTAAACTTCATCTTTGGGTAACGGATGATGATAACCGAATACCGGTAAAGGCACAAGTAGATATTTTAATAGGAGCGGTAACCTTGGAACTTACCGGCGCCAAAGGTTTAAAATATCCACTGAAAACAACTAAGTAACGACAAAAAGACATAAAAACGCCATTTTGTCGCAATATTAACGATATGATGATTGAAGTTAATGACGTATTGGTTAATGAGGAAATCATTAAAGAACAATTTGTCTGTAATCTGAACAGATGTAAAGGAGCGTGTTGCGTGGAAGGCGATTCGGGCGCACCACTCGATCAGCACGAGTTGACTATACTTAAGGAGATTTATCCTGAAGTAAAACCCTTCATGACGGCTAAAGGAATTGAGACCATTGAAAGCACCGGAACACACGTGGTGGATGAAGACGGTGATTTGACAACGCCATGTGTTGACGGAAATAAGGAATGTGCATACGTGACCTGGGAAAATGGTATTACAAAATGTGCGATTGAGATCGCCTATCAAAAAGGTCTTATACATTGGAAGAAGCCCATTTCCTGCCACTTATACCCCATTCGTATTACGAAATATCCGGAATTTGACGTCCTAAACTATGATCGTTGGCATATCTGTCATGACGCTTGTTCCTATGGAAGGGAGTTAAAGGTTCCTGTTTATAGCTTTCTGAAAGAACCATTAATCAGGAAATACGGAGAAGAATGGTATAAAGAACTGGAGGAAGCAGCAAAATCCCCACATATTTAATGGCTTTGTAAGTTTTTCATATTAATCTTGTTTTTTAAGTTTTCTTTAACATTTTTTAACAGAAATGACAAGCCAAAAATTTGGCTTTAAGCACCAAATGGTATTACTTTTGAAAGAGTCAAATCAAAGTTTGCAGACTTGACTAAAACAAACAGGAGAGCGAAGGACTTTTACTAGGGGTCCAAATTTTTATCGAATTTTCCTTGAACGAAAAAAAGCAACACCCTGG
The DNA here is from genome assembly GCF_054130995.1 of Olivibacter sp. SA151. Classification (NCBI taxonomy): domain Bacteria; kingdom Pseudomonadati; phylum Bacteroidota; class Sphingobacteriia; order Sphingobacteriales; family Sphingobacteriaceae; genus Olivibacter; species Olivibacter sp. SA151. Next base: position 5,940,067 of record NZ_CP096391.1, read on the forward strand.
TAATAAGTTATCAAGCTCCGCATAATGGTACAAACCGCTAAAAAATAAAATAGAAAATGAAGAAAATAGGATTGACACTACTAACAGCCCTTATTGGTGGAGCGGTGGCTGTTGGAGGTTACAAATTGTTGGAGAAGAAACAAATTAGCCAAATGTCGTTTGAAGAGCGGCAACAACTTCACTATGCGAATAACCCGAGTAACATAGCAGCTTCAACCGGTAATCTTGATTTCACGCAAGCGGCCGCAGCAGTTACTCCCGCAGTAGTTCACATTAAAACAGAATATGAGCAATCGGGTCGATCGGGCGGTGATCCTTTTCAGGATATGTTTGAGGAATTTTTTGGCGCACCGAGAGGACGTCAGCGTCAAGCGCAGCCGGCAAGGGCTTCAGGTTCCGGGGTAATCATTTCCAATGACGGTTATATCGTAACGAATAATCACGTGGTGGAAGGAGCTGATAAAATCACCGTTGAACTTACCAATAAAAAGGTTTATGATGCCAAAATCATTGGCCGCGACCCGAATACTGATCTGGCATTAATCAAAGTTAATGCAACAAATCTCCCAATTGTTAAATTAGGTAATTCAGATAATGTAAATATTGGCGAATGGGTTTTAGCTGTGGGCTATCCTTTAGGTTTACAATCGACCGTTACAGCAGGTATCGTCAGTGCGAAAGGTCGCGCCATCGGTATATTAGCTGATCAACAGAGACAAGAACTTTACCAGCAGTGGCAGCAAAATGGCGCAGATCCGAATAATATACCGGCGAGCTCTGCAGTCGAATCGTTTATTCAAACCGATGCAGTGATCAATAAAGGAAATAGTGGCGGTGCACTGGTAAATGCCAACGGCGAGTTAATTGGTATAAATGCTGCCATTATGTCGCAGAGTGGCTACTATGCCGGTTACGGTTTTGCCATACCGGTTAACCTGGTTAAAAAGATTGCCGATGACTTTGTAAAATATGGAAGCGTAAAACGCGGCTATGTAGGCGTAACCTTCCAAGAGCTCAATACCGAAGTAGCGAAAGAATTGGGTGTTGCCGAAATTAATGGTCTTTACATCAATAGTGTAGTGCCAAATGGAGGCGGTGCCGCAGCAGGTTTGAAAAAAGGTGATATCATCACTAAAATTGACGGAAATGTAATCTACTCAAGTCCAGACCTACAAGAGCGTGTAGCAAGACTACGCCCTGGTGATAAAGTTAAGTTGACGTACAAACGCGATGGAAAGGAAAAAGAAGTAGTTGTAACCTTGAAAGGAGATGACTCCATTAAGTCAGATAAAGAAGGTAAGAGTGGTAGTAACCGTAGTACTGCTGAACTTTACAACAAGCTAGGCGCAGGCTTCATTCCAGCAAATGCACAATTGAAAAAGAAGTTCAACATTTCTTCGGGTGTTGTCGTATCTGAAGTGAGGAGAGACGGTTTATTTGCCGAATACAATGTTCCAAAAGGATTTATCATTACAGCGATCAATGGTAAACCGGTTAATAATGTGGATGATGTCGAAAGCGCATTAGCATATGGCAAGAATGACATGATTCAGCTTAGCGGTGTTACGCAAGACGGGGCTCGTTATACGTCGACATTCCCTTTAAAATAACATAGTATATATAACCTTTAAACAGAAAGGGTTCTTCGCAAGAAGAGCCCTTTTTTGTTATACGACATCCAGGATCAGCGCCTTCTGCCAATCATCGAACCTCCTGGACTTGTTTATTTCAAATTAATTATATAAAGCCTTCTTCTTCAACTCGTTTAAGCTTGATTTCAAAAAAAAGACCGAGGATCGCCTCAAAAAGAGACATACAAAATCGGTGATAAAATTGTGTAAAAATGGTCAAAAATTAGAACCATTCTAAATTGCGTAAATAGATAGCCATTATTATGTCATTATTAAATCAAATAAATAGCTTTGCCTACCATTAATAAAATTAACACACAAAATGAGTAGTTTTAATCAAGCATTAACTTCCACATTAGGGAAAAAACTAATCATGGCCTTAACAGGTTTGTTCTTATGTACATTCCTGATAGTACACCTGATTGGTAATCTCCAATTATTTAAGGATGATGCAGGCAAGGCTTTTAATGACTATGCCTACTTCATGACACACTTTCCTCCCATTAAGGCAGTGTCCTATCTATTGTATGCGTCTATTATAATCCATGCTATCTATGCCTTATTATTGACCTTACATAATAAGAAAGCTCGTCCTGTTGGTTATGCAAGTTATGCGGGTAATAAAAACAGTACTTGGAATTCGAGAAACATGGGTATTTTAGGGACCGTGCTTTTGGTTTTCATCGCAACTCACATGGCCAATTTTTGGTGGAAATTCCATAACGATGAAGTGCCTTATATAGAGTATCGCACCAATTTAAGTACGCTTGAAACACAGGTTACGGAGCTAAATGCATCAGATTTTACAGATTATCAAAAGTTTACTGAAAACGGAGAAGAGGTGACGAAAGCGCGCGATTTATATAAGCAGGTAGAATATGCCTTCCAAAACCCGGTTCTAGTTGCTTTTTATGTACTGGCAATGGCGGCCTTATCTTTTCACTTAATTCATGGTTTTAACAGTGCCTTCCAATCACTGGGTTTCGATCATAAAAAGTATGTGCCGATTGTGCGCTTTCTTGCAGTATGGCTGTTTGGCGTTATTATTCCGATAGCCTTTGCTGCTATGCCATTGTATTTTTTCTTTTGTAAATAAAATTCACTTTCCCGGTTCGCCGGAATTGTGATAAAAATAGAATAAAGATGATGTTAGATTCTAAAATACCAGAAGGCCCATTAGCCGAAAAATGGTCAAAACATAAATTCAATCTTAAGTTAGTTAACCCTGCTAATAAACGTAAGTTTACCATCATTGTAGTTGGAACGGGATTAGCAGGAGCTTCTGCTGCGGCATCGCTTGCCGAGCTAGGCTATAATGTAAAAACATTCTGTTATCAGGACAGCCCCCGTCGTGCACACTCCATTGCCGCACAGGGCGGTATAAACGCTGCTAAAAATTATCAAAATGATGGCGATAGTGTATATCGCTTATTTTACGATACCATTAAAGGAGGCGATTATAGAGCCCGTGAAGCCAATGTATATCGCTTGGCTGAGGTTTCGGTCAATATAATCGACCAATGTGTAGCACAAGGCGTTCCATTTGCCCGGGAATACGGCGGCTTGTTAGACAACCGTTCTTTTGGTGGAGCACAGGTTTCCCGTACTTTTTATGCTCGCGGTCAAACGGGGCAACAACTTTTACTGGGCGCCTATTCTGCACTGAACCGCCAAATTAATGCCGGCAAAGTACAATCCTATACTCGTCATGAGATGTTGGACGTGGTAATGATTGACGGACATGCGAAAGGCATTGTTACCCGTGATTTAAAAACTGGTAAAATCGAGTCGCATGAAGGGCATGCGGTTCTATTGTGTACCGGCGGATATGGCAACGTTTTCTTCTTATCTACAAATGCCATGGGATGTAACGTAACTGCTGCCTGGAGAGCGCACAAACGTGGTGCTTTCTTTGCGAATCCTTGTTACACGCAGATTCACCCGACCTGTATTCCTGTAACCGGCGACCACCAATCGAAGTTAACTTTGATGTCCGAGTCATTACGTAATGACGGTAGAGTTTGGGTGCCTAAAACAGTTGAATTAGCCGAGAAGCTCAGAAAAGGACAGTTAAAGCCGTCGGACATTAAAGAGGGCGATAGAGATTACTTCTTGGAGCGAAAATATCCGTCCTTCGGTAACCTGGTTCCCCGTGATGTGGCTTCCAGAAATGCTAAAATGATGTGCGATGAGGGAAGAGGCGTCGGCAAAACCGGACTAGCGGTATTTCTTGATTTTGCAGAGGCCATCCAACGGATGGGCGAAGATACGGTGCGCGCTAAATACGGCAACCTCTTTGATATGTACTATCAGATTACGGATGAAAATCCATACAAACAACCTATGCGTATTTATCCGGCTGTACACTACACCATGGGGGGATTATGGGTTGACTATAATCTGATGACCAGTATCCCTGGTCTATATGCTTTGGGTGAATGTAATTTCTCTGACCACGGAGCAAACCGGTTGGGTGCTTCTGCACTCATGCAGGGTTTGGCCGATGGTTACTTTGTAATTCCATATACTGTAGGTGATTACCTAACCAGCTTGGGAAGCTTTGCTCCGGTTGACAAAAATCATCCTGCTTTTGAAACTACCCGAAAAGAAGTAGAAGAGAAGGTCAAAAAACTTCTTAGCCTTAAGGGATCGAAAACCGTAGATGACATTCATAAGAAGCTTGGCCACATTATGTGGGAATACTGCGGTATGGCTAGAAATGAAGAAGGGTTGAAAAAAGCAAAAGTAATGATTCAAGAACTTCGGAAGGAATTTTGGAGTGATGTCACCGTCTTAGGAGAGAACGAAGAGCTAAATCTGTCATTGGAAAAGGCCGGTCGCGTAGCCGATTTCTTAGAACTTGGCGAATTAATGGTTGATGATGCCTTAAATCGCAGTGAATCTTGCGGCGGCCATTTCCGCGAGGAAAGCGCTACCCCGGAAGGTGAAGCAAAGCGGGACGATGACAATTTCGCTTATGTAGCAGCATGGCAGTATAACGGTGATAATCAACCGGAAACACTTCACAAAGAAGCACTCGTATTTGAGAATGTGAAGTTGACCCAAAGAAGTTATAAATAATTTAACCACTCAAATATATAAAGCATCATGAGTGAAGAAAGAACAATGAATTTAACGCTAAAAGTTTGGCGTCAAAAAAATGAAAATACAAAAGGTAAATTTGTTACAATACAAGCAAATGGTATTTCCTCGGATATGTCATTTTTAGAAATGCTTGATGTTGTAAATGAAGACCTGACAAGAAAGGGAGAAGATCCCATATATTTTGATCACGATTGCCGTGAAGGTATCTGCGGCATGTGTTCGCTGCATATTAACGGGCAGCCACATGGTCCTAAGCAAGGAACAACCACCTGTCAATTACATATGCGCAGCTTCCACGATGGACAAACTATCGTCATTGAACCTTGGAGAGCTGCAGCTTTTCCGGTAATCAAGGACTTAGCGGTTGACCGTACGGCTTTTGACCGCATTCAACAGGCAGGTGGATATGTATCCGTGAACACCGGTGGCGTTCCTGACGGAAACGCTATTCCAATTCCCAAACCAAAGGCGGATGAAGCTTTTGAATCAGCTACCTGTATTGGATGTGGAGCATGCGTCGCGGCTTGTAAGAATGCCTCTGCCATGTTATTTGTTTCGGCGAAAATATCACAATATGCACTATTGCCGCAAGGACAGGCAGAACGTTACCAAAGAGCACAGGCTATGGTAGAGCAAATGGATAAAGAAGGTTTTGGTGCCTGTACCGTTACAAAGGCTTGTGAAGCAGAATGTCCGGTGGGCATCAAATTGACAAATATTGCGAGAATGAATAGAGATTACTTTAATGCGAAGTTCTTTAAAGAAAAAACTGCTCATTCATAAAACCGTTTTACACTAACTAAGCAAAAAAAGCGGTTCCTCTTTTGGAGGATACCGCTTTTTTCATTTTACCGGCTTAGATTGCGTTCGTTAGTTGGCTGCTGTTTGCGAGACCTGCTCCTTTTGTTTTGACTTGCTTAGGTTCAATTTTATAGGAAGAGAATAGGATACTCGGACAGGCTTGCCATCTACAAGACCTGGGGCCCATTTTGGGGAGGCTTCTAATAGTCCTATAGCCGCCTCTCCTGTTCCCGAGCCTAGGTCTTTGTAAACTTCAATTTCACTGAGTGATCCGTCCAATTCCACAATAAACCTCACATGTAAAGTGCCTGCAATCCCATTCTTTTTGGCTTCCGCTGGATATTTATAATGCTCACCTACCCAATTATAGAAGGCACGCAATCCGCCTGGAAACTCTGGTTGTTTTTCTACCTTATTAAAATCAACTACGTTTTTTTTGATACTATCTTGCTTCACCCCCCATTCATTTGGAAGTTTGAGCCCTTCCTTCTGATCGGCGTTGATGTGCGCGAGTTCTTTATCACTGACTTTAGCTGACGAAAATATTAACATAGCAGCAAACAGTGGTACCGCCAAAACATATTTTAGCAATGCCGATCTTTTAGATTTGTCTTTTAAGAGCATAACGATTCTACTTTTTATAAATGATTGATTCAAAAAATTGTTAGTCAAGACTGATGAGGAGACTGAAAAGGTACGACTAATGAGCAGTTCGGCATAAGCAATCTTATCGTCTCGACTGGCGTTGATGGCCTCATCGGCAATGTATTCATGCGTTAACTTAAGCGAATTAGTTAACCAATATACAACCGGATTAAACCAGTTAAATAACTTAACCACCTCCAAAAGTAGTACATCCAAGGTATGCAATTGTTGCACATGAACCAATTCGTGACGAAGTACCGTTGGACTGCCTTCTTGCCCGTCATCAACCTTAATCATGTGCATAAATGAATAGGCATCCCCACGATTATTGGTTTTTAAACGCCTCCTTAATTGAACTAACTTTCTGATTAATAGCGCTAGCTGTACCAAAAAGCCACTAATATAAATGTAGCCCAAAATTGAAATATGGATGTCGCCCATTGTATCACTAGGGGTATTATTCACGGTCATATCAATTGTAACGGCATCTAAACTTGATCTCGCAACAAAAACCGTTGATGATCCAAAGGTGTTTTGTAACCACTCTAAATGAATGAGCGGAAAAATAAACGACAAGAAGACAGTCCCTACCAAATAAATTCTATTCAACTGAAAAAATGTCTCTCTCGCTAGGAAAAACCTATAAAAGCCGTAAAACAGGGTTAAATAAATGTTGGCTATAATCAGATAGTTCATCATAATTGTTGTTTCTAATGATTTGAATTTTCTATTTTTTCTTCGCCTTCTCGAGTAGTTTTAATAGCTCATCCGTTTCCTTTACATCCAGCTTATGCTCTTGTAAAAAAAACGACAGCATACTGCGAGGTGAATTATCAAAATACCCGGATAACAATTTGCCCGTCGCAAACTCTTTATAGGCATCCTTACTCACCTTGGCAAAGTAACGGTGACTTTTCCCAAAACTTTCATGATCAACAAAACCTTTGGCTTCAAGAATGCGAATGATTGTAGATACGGTATTGTATGCAGGTTTGGGTTCGTCCATTTGCTCAATGATATCCTTCACAAAAGCTCTACCCAGCTTCCAAAGCTCTTGCATAACCTGCTCTTCAGCGCGCGTTAATTCTTTGATTTCCATATTTTCCATTTAATAACACAAACTTAAAACTAAATATTTAGTTTTACAACTATTTTCTTAGTTATTTTAAAATAAAAAAAAACGCCCTATTAAATGGGCGTCCATAAAAATATATGATGGGGGAAATCTTACAACCTTTTCTCCTTAAAAAACAGTTTCGCTATCTTAACCGAATCAGAAAAGAAGAGCCCTCACGTTTAAATATTTAGGGATCGTAACAAAGGAGGCATTTAAATCTGCGGATCTTTGTATGACTTCTGTATTGACATGTGTACATATCACCAAAGCTGCTATTAATATCGGTATCAATAACAACAAGAATGGAGAAATATTCGATAAAAGCGTTTTCATATTTTTAGGAGTTAAGGTGTTCATTTTTTTTCTTAATTATTATGATACAAATAAACGAGTGTTTTCTTTTTTAATAAAGTTTTTTAGACTAACGCTTTATATTTCTAGACAAACAGGAGATTCATTACATCGGCTGTATTAGCAAGTTCATCGCTTAAGCGGGGCCGTTAGTATATCAAGAGTACCTAAATTGCCACATAAAAGATATATTTGTTACCTTGTAAGCAGCTATAAAAGCATAATATAAAAATAAGAGCGCTTAGCCTACATGAAGAGAAGTCACATCCTTTACCATATACTCGTTTGGCTTATTTTAGCCACCCTATTATTTTTGGCAAATGACAATAAGAACAGTCTTCCGCATTTAATCTTTTACAGTCTGTTCACGGTATTTAATGTTGGAATCTTTTATTTTACTTATTTCTTTACTGCCTCTTATTTTATTGGAAACAAGCGTTACCTTTCGGGCTTTATTATCTCCACTTGCTGCTTATTTGTTTGCGCGCTCATTAAGTTGACAATCGCCGTCTATAATGAACCTATTCTTATGCGTTACGGTGACCATATGGAAAGAACCTTAACCAAAGCAGAGTACTTTACTTCAGCCATTATAATCACCCTGTTTTTTATGCTACTAGGTTATGCCTTTCGGCTGGCGACGAATTCCTATCAAATGGAACAGGCAAGGAAAACACTAGAAACGGAAAAACTGAACGCAGAGCTGGCTTTTTTAAAGACGCAGATTAACCCACACTTTCTTTTCAACTCGCTCAATAATATTTATTCACTTGCGTACCAAAAATCAGATAAAGCACCGGAAGCCATATTGAGATTATCTGAAATTATGCGTTATATGCTATATGAAAGCAATGACGAGAAGGTGTCCTTAGAAGAAGAGATAAATTACCTGGAAAATTATATAGAACTCCAAAAACTTCGCGTTAAGGAACAAGTGTATCTGGATCTTCATATCAACATCGACAATTATCAGCACCGCATCATGCCACTGTTAGTAATTTCCTTTCTTGAAAATGTTTTCAAGCATGGCGTTGCAACAGACAAGGAACATCCGATTAGAATCACCGTTGAAGTTCAGAATAGTCGCCTGCACTTCAAAGCGCAGAACAAGAAGAACAAGCTAAATAAAGATAAGTCCGGAGGAATTGGCCTGACCAATCTAAAAAGGCGGTTAGAGCTTGGGTATCCCGACAAGCATAGCTTCATTGTACACGATAACGAAGATTATTACAGCAGCGAATTATTTGTATATTTATAAAGCAAATTCATAAACCATGATACGATGTTTAGTAGTTGATGACGAACCTTTGGCATTAGATATTATAGCAGATTATATTCAAAAAGTACCGGAGCTTACCTTATCAGCAACAACCACCAATGCCATCGAGGGTTTAGGCTTGGTACAACAAGGGGCAATTGATCTGGTCTTCCTGGACATACAAATGCCGGAATTAACCGGCATCCAATTTTTAAAAATCATAAATGGAAAATGTGATGTAATTCTCACCACGGCTTACCCTCAATATGCGCTCGAAGGCTACGAGCTGAACGTCACTGACTATTTACTAAAACCCATTGCCTTTGATAGGTTTTATAAATCCATTCAGAAAGTCATTAGTCAAAAGATTCATTTTTCTCCAAAAAACTCCTCGGTTGATCAATCACAGAATCATAATAAAAACAGTGAGTTTATATTCGTAAAAACAGAGCATAAGATTCAACGTGTCGACTATGATGACATTTATTACATCGAAGGGCTCAAAGATTATATCTCGATTTATACTTCCAGTGAACGGATAATAACCCTTCAAAATATGAAAAAGATGGAAGAAACGCTTCCCGAGGAGCGATTCGTCCGCGTTCATAAGTCATACATCGTAGCTTTGGAAAAAATTGAGAGTATAGAACGTGGCCGGATCTCATTAAAAGAAAAGTTGATTCCAATAGGAGATACCTACCGGGATTCCTTTTTTAAACGCATCGGCGAAAAACATGGTTAAAAGTTCAATTATTCAAGGGCTCTGCAGAGGCTAGGTGGACCTTCGGCTTTCCAATAATATGATAGTTACCTTTTCCCGAAAGCACGTTATTATAAACCAACATATCGGTCGCGGCTAAGATCTGTTGTGCCTTTTTTGTAGCGTCGTCTTTCGTTAATGCTACACGATACCTACCTTTCTGAAAATAGTACCGCGACGCAATCTCTTCTTCAAGCTGTCCCTTTATATATTCTTTATAAAGTACTAAGTCTCGATTTTTGTGCGACCTTATCTTTTGCGCAAGGACTTTCAATTCGTCTGCAACCTGCTCGCTCCGACGTTCCTTTTCCAGCTCTGACCGCAAGTATTGAAGAGCCTTTTCCGAACGTGTACTGTAGATGAAATTATGGGCCGATAGATACGTCAAAAAGTCGCTATAATCTTCATCCGACAGCCGAAACGACTGAAGGTCTTTTAGCGAACTATGTTTATGATAATACTGATTGGCATAACCGGAAATTAAAAATTTATTTTTCAACTCCTGTACAATCATACTTTGGGCTTGTTCATTTATTTCAATATCAGGCGATATACCGTCACCATTATATACTTTTCTTCCATTTACCGTACTAAACTCCGTGATTAAACTATCATTAATCTTTATCGCCTTGCCCCGGTTATCCTTGTGCGCATAGTCGAGCGCTTGAATGCATCTGCCTGAGGGTGTATAATACTTTGCTACCGTTACTTTTACTAAATTATTATAAGGCAAACGATAGGTTTGTTGCACGAGTCCTTTCCCGAAACTCTTTTTTCCTATAACTACCGCACGATCCAAATCTTGCAACGCACCCGCCACTATTTCAGAGGCAGAAGCCGAGCGCTCATTGATCAATACAACTAAAGGTAATTGAAGGGCTAAAGGAGCTTGCTTCGTGATATAAGTAAATCGGTTATCCCCTTGTCTTCCTTGTTGAAAAACTACTTCCTGTCCTTGCCGAACAAAAAAATTTACAATCTTCACCGATTCCTGCAGTATTCCCCCTCCGTTATCACGTAAATCCAGCACAAGCCCCTTTAATGGAGCTGTTCGCCTCATTTCAAGAATCGCTTTGCGAACTTCATCCGCAGCGCCGGTTAGGAACTTATCCAGTTTTATATAACCTATATTTCCGGGCAGTGTAGTCGAATAGCTCACATTAGGCTGTATGATGTTCTGACGGGTAACTTTGATATTTTCCAGGGTTCCGGTCAGGTTCTTTTTAATGCCCAGTTCAATTACGGTCCCTTCTTCCCCCTTTAATAGATGACTAACATCTTCCGAAGTCATTCCTTTAACCGCCTGGCCGTTGATACGTATAATTTCGTCTCCCACCTCCAACCCTGCTTTATGGGCAGGATAGGCCTCAAATATTTCGGCAATTTGAATACTTTTATCTTCTAAACTTACAATCTTGGCACCCAATCCTGCATATTGTGTGTTTATATACCTAAGACGAAAATCATCTAAATCTGATTCAGGCACGAATTCGGTGTATGGATCCAATTCTTCCAGCATGGCATTGATTCCCTTTTTCATTAAGAGATTTGGATTTACATCCTCGACATAAGTCATACTGACTTGTCGGTAAAGAGCTGAGAAGATCTCAAGATTTTTTCCAATCTCAAAGAAATCATCTTTAACGAACGTGAAAGCCATGAACAAGACTCCAACTACAAGTCCTACTAACAGCTTAACGATGTGACTACGTTTGGTTAATCTTTTCATCAGCTTGCATTTTATTGATAGACGATCAATGCCCCAAAATCAAGCTCTTGAGGCATTACTATAAGCATAATCTGTACAAAGAATCTGACGTAGATTGGCGGGTAATAACTCACGAACTATACTAAAGCCTATTGCTCGATAAATCCGCTAGCCCCTTCTTTAATGTAAACAAGATATATTCCGGTTTTCTTTTCACCCGTGTTGACAACCTATTGACGAGATCTTCTTCTTGCCCCGCCCGATAGTCAAGGTCCTCGTCAGTCAGGTGATTATATTTTCGCTTAATCTTTTCCCGGAGAACCTTCCAATCAGCTTCATTTAACGTAAAAGACATCATATATTCTGGTTTTAAACAAACTTAAAACAAAATTTCACTAAATCAAACAGGTAACACATATATCCGGGCCTGTAACCCTCAAAAAACGATTTTAGGCTCGAAATTTGTGGAATCAGGTATCGGTATAGTTAACAGATGCTAAAACTTTACCATACATGCTATTAACAATTAAAAACGAGTATGAACATGAAAAAACACTTTTATCTATTTGTATACTGATTAGTACAGTGACAATCGCTTCGGCTCAATTACTTCCTACTTTTCAGCTTGGTATTAAAGGAGGGTTAAATTTTTCTTCCTTAAGAACAGACGGGAACTGGTTTGACAAAAGCAGCCGCACCGGTTATCAAGCGGGCCTTTGGGCGCGTATTGGCGGCGCAGGCTTTCATTTTCAACCGGAGCTTTACGTAACAGGAAAAAATGCGGAGGCAAAGGTAAATGAAGGGGACGCTGAAGTAAAAATGGATTTTACAAGCTTAGATTTACCCCTATTACTAGGTACTCGAATCGGACTAGGCCCCATCGCTGCCCGTGTACAAGTAGGTCCGGTAGTCTCCTTTATAATTGATAAAGACAATTCGGTTTTCGATAGATTAGGCGAGGTTGGTAAAACCGGATCTTATAAAAACCAAGCGATTGCTCTAACCGGTGGTGTAGGTGTAGACATCATGCGGCTTAGAGCTGATTTGCGCTACGAACATGGCTTAAGTAACTTAACTAAAGATGGTGCAGAATCGCAAAAAATAAACGTATGGACTATCGGCATTGGCTATAGGTTATTTTAATTTTAGCAAAAAAGAGCAGTGTCTCTCCGCACTGCTCTTTACTTCTTATTCTCAGGAGGGTATACACCTAGTTTGGTTTGCATAATAATAGCAATACTGTTCGCTCTGAATTTCGCTTCTTCTGCACGTTCGCCACTAAACAACTCGTTTACGGTATTTTCCCATATATCAAGCCATCTATCAAAATGGGCTGGTTTAAACGCGGAAAGATAATTTAAGTTCATATGCTTAAAAAGCATCCCCCCTTTATAGGCTCCTGTTTGAAATAAAATATTTTCCCAGAAAGATACAATCGTGGGAATATGTTCATCCCAATTTATCGGAACTACCGAAGTAAAATAATGCCCTATTAGCGTATCTTTTGTAGCTCGCTCATAAAATAAGCGAACTAAGTGTTCAATATCCCGTCTATCCTGTATATCATTCATTTCTCTATCTCATAAGCGCTGGTTAAACTAGCTAGACAAAGATACGCATAATAAAAAAAGGCCACCAAGAATATGGTAGCCTTCCGTCAGATACTAAAACAAACAGTACATACTTCTAAAGTACTTTACCGTTATCTTAACTTTACTATTTTGATTTGGTATCTCAAAAGCAAAGTCATTTGTATATTTAAACCTTTGATAGGTTTCACAAATTGTCAATTTAATTGTCTATTGAGGCCTCCCCCGATGGACATTAACAATGACTTTCATACGCTCTCTTATCTTGCTGTGCCATTGTTTCACTATTCTGTATAGAAATAGCGTGCCAAAAAAAGAAAGGGGCCTCAATGCACCTAAGAGTTCATTTTTCTATCGCTCATCTTCGCCATAGGCACACAAAGTGTGGAAAAAAATCCACATTTTGGTAATTGAATTTCGGGCGACGCGTAACATCGGTCATCGAAAAATCCTGCGATGATTTAAAGTCGCTCCTTAAGGCCCGTATTATTTAGCATTAATACGGAACCATTCCTGCATTCATACCGTCGTATATGTTATCTTTGCAATATATGAATGCATCAGAAATAAATAATCGCTGGCGTGTATTGCAAAAATATACGGCCGATCATTTTGATACAGAGGTTCCCGATATAAAAGTTTTTTTGTTTCTAATAGGCGTACAGGAGCTGGGTAAGGGACCACAAAAATTCTCCAAAAGGCAGAAGGAAGAATTAATGCATATTGCAACCTGCCGATTATTTAGCGAAATGGGTTTCTATGAACTGGAAGGCGTCGACCAAGATGGGTGGCCACATTGGAAATTGATTAAGTCAATTCCCAATTACACCCTTTTAGAACAGGAACTCATTCTAAAGTCGCTCATTATTGATTATTTTGAAGAACATATCCCAAACTCTACAAATACTAAAACGCTATAATCTATCCGCTAATCTAATATGAAGAAAACAGTTCTCTTCTTGTCTTTATCACTTCTTAGCTTATTTACATTCGCTGCAAAACCTGAATATACCTATGCGCGTATTTCAGTAAATGGCACAGCATGCATTGTAAGGCTCTATAATGAAACCCCTAAGCACCGCGATAACTTCATTAAGCTTGCAAAAGAAGGCTTCTATAATGGTACTCTTTTCCATCGGGTAATAAAAGACTTCATGATTCAAGGAGGTGATCCCGATTCTAAAAATGCACCACAAGGGACGCTTTTGGGTGAAGGAGACCTGGATTATAAAATTCCGGCAGAGTTCAATGATAGTCTCTTTCATAAGAAAGGGGCTCTTGCCGCCGCTCGAGATAATAACCCCGACAAATCATCCAGTGCAGCACAATTTTACCTCGTCCAAGGCAAAAAGTACAGTCCTAAAGAACTGGACCGTTTAGAGCAGTTGAAACTGGAAGGTCGGAAAATCCCACCCTACCAACGTAATGTTTATGAGACAATAGGAGGGACTCCCTTTCTTGATCATAACTATACCGTTTTTGGCGAAACCGTAAAGGGCTTGTCTTTAATTGATAGCATAGCTGCATTGCCCACAGACAGCAATGACCGACCACTCCAAAACGTTACGATGGAGGTGAGCATTCTTACCCCTTTGGCAACCAGAAAATTGGAAGCAGAGCTGAAGGGAGTGCCGTATAAGCCAAACATTTTCAGACGATTTTTAGATTTGTTCGCAAAATAACAGCGATTCTTATCGAAGAAGATCGCCTAATTTCCGGTACATTACAAGACAGAACAAAAGAACTACTCTAGATTGATGAAAATAATAACGTATAACGTCAACGGTATTCGTGCCGCCATGCGTAAGGATTGGATAAATTGGTTAAAAGAATCGGACGCGGATATCGTTTGTCTGCAAGAGATTAAAGCTTCACCCGATCAGCTTATTGATTTATTATTGATCGAAGGACTTGGTTATGAACATTACTGGTTCCCTGCAGAGAAAAAGGGCTATAGTGGAACCGCCATTTTAACAAAACGTAGTCCGAAACATGTTGAATATGGTTGTGGCATTGAGGCCTATGACAAGGAAGGAAGGATCATCCGTGCAGATTTTGAAGAATTGTCCATAATAAGTGCTTATTTTCCATCCGGCTCTAGCGGCGATGCCCGACAAGATTTTAAGTATCAATTTCTGGACGATTTTCGCCGTTATAGCGATAAATTGTTAACAGAGTTCCCCAGCCTTGTCATTTCCGGCGACTATAATATTTGTCATCGCGCAATAGACATCCACAATCCCAAATCAAATGCCAATAGTTCCGGCTTCTTACCCGAAGAACGGGCTTGGATGGAAAGCTTCATTAATAGCGGGTATATAGACACCTTTAGACACCTCCATCCGGAGCCTCATCAATACACCTGGTGGAGCTATCGTGCAAATGCACGGGCTAAAAATCTCGGTTGGCGAATTGATTACAACATGGCCAGCCGCGCTTTAGAAGGCCGTATCAAACAGGCTGCTATTTTAACAGATGCGCTACATTCCGATCACTGCCCCGTATTTTTGGAATTAGATTGCTAAAAAATCGTTCTGTCGTTCATTAATGACAGCCTTTAACTGGTATGATCAGCAACGATTAACCATTTACCTCCTATTTTTTTAAATAGGAGCGTAAAGGTCCCTCCAAGATCATCGTTCAGCCGTTTTAAATGCCATTTACCCAATACGAAATAGCTCGTTGGAGATAAGCGGTCAAACCGCAAAAGATTAAAAGCTAATGTTCCCATGGCGTTCCGGTCCGGATAAGTTTTCTTATATCTGTCAAAGGCCCCTTGCCAGCCATAAATAGGTCCCGCCTTGCTAACAAAAAGCAAGCTATCGCTTTTCCAATAGCCCTCCATAAACCGTGGGATATCTCCAACATTCCACGCCTGTTCTTGCCTCTGCAATACGTTTTTAATGGCCGATACCTCCTTTTCTTGTGCGAACAGGCCTGCTGATAGGGAGATCAGTACTAGAAAAAATAAACTTTTTTTCATCCTATTATTGTCTTTTATTCATTTTTTGCTTGTTTTTATGCTGCATTCGGCGGTTAATGGCTAATAAACCGGGATGTAAATATTTTTTTTTAAACGGGAACGCTTCATATCAAGCGTTTTCCGGTGCTCAATATAGATATTACTGCTGAATGTTTATAATAACGCCTTAAGAAGAATTTTCCAACAAATAAACCAAAGGGATTTCTATTCTTTAAAAAATATTTTATACTTTTGAAACAAAAGCTTTAGGGGTGTCCCATTATTGGGGCTGAGAGTTACCCTCACAACCTGCTCAGGATAATGCCTGCGAAGGGAAAAGTAGACAAGTCTTCTCATACCGTTCCGGTTGACTTCTAAAGCATCAATTTTTTTGCAATATGGAAGTCAACATTAATCATCAGACATTTTTTGTAAATGGCCAGCATCTTATCGCTGCCTTGGAGAGTTACGGACTAACGCAAACAAAAGGTGTTGCCATTGCCGTAAATGAGCACGTTGTTCCCAAGTCTAGTTGGGAAAGCTTTCAGATCCATCAGGGAGATCATATAACGATCATTACCGCAGCACAAGGCGGATAACGCGTTTACAAGAAAAATTACCCATAAAATCTTTTCAAATGAAAACAGAAAAACTGCCTTCGGCGCAAACTATCAGCAGAACTCCTTTTCCAGGTTCCAGAAAAATCTATGTGCAAGGCGCTTTGCATAATGTTCAGGTGCCAATGCGCGAAATATCATTGAGCGCAACGACCGATCGTTTTCGGAATATAACAGAAGAAAACCGCCCTGTCACCGTTTACGATACAAGCGGGCCTTATACCGATCCGAATGCAGCTATTAATGTGCGACAAGGTTTACCGAAATTACGGAATCCCTGGATTGAAGAGCGAGGTGACACCGTTCGACTGAACGACATTAGCTCGGCATATGGCAAATCCCGACTGAGTAACCCAGCGCTTGATTATTTACGTTTTGAGCATTCGACATCCCCCAGAAGGGCTAAGGATGGAGCGAATGTTTCTCAAATGCATTATGCCAAAAAAGGTATGATAACCCCTGAAATGGAGTTTATAGCCGTACGTGAAAACATGCGCCTGGAAGAACTTTATGAGAAGGACAATAGTTTATGGCAACAGCACAAAGGGCAGAATTTTGGCGCACATATATACCAGGGATTTATAACACCGGAGTTTGTTCGGTCGGAGATCGCGCGCGGACGGGCGGTCTTACCAAACAATATTAATCATCCTGAAACCGAGCCCATGATTATCGGTCGGAATTTTTTGGTTAAGATCAATGCGAATATAGGCAACTCAGCCGTAACATCCAGCATCGAAGAAGAAGTAGAAAAAATGGTTTGGGCTATTCGATGGGGCGCTGATACGGTAATGGATTTATCAACCGGTAAGAATATACACGAGACCCGTGAATGGATTATTCGAAATTCGCCTGTGCCTATTGGAACGGTGCCTATTTACCAAGCGCTTGAAAAAGTAAATGGCAAGGCGGAGGAATTAACTTGGGAGCTTTTTAAAGACACTTTAATTGAACAGGCGGAACAAGGTGTTGACTACTTTACCATTCATGCGGGTGTGCGTCTTCCCTATGTACCTTTAACGGCCAAGCGGACAACAGGCATTGTTTCACGTGGAGGATCCATTATGGCTAAATGGTGTTTAGCCCACCATCAGGAAAATTTCCTTTACACGCATTTTGAAGAGATCTGCGAAATCATGAAAGCCTACGATGTTTGCTTCTCGCTGGGCGACGGTTTACGTCCCGGATCTATAGCAGATGCCAATGATGCGGCACAATTTGCCGAATTGGAAACATTAGGAGAATTAACACAAATCGCATGGAAACATGACGTTCAAACCATGATCGAAGGCCCGGGCCATGTGCCCATGCACATGATTAAAGAAAATATGGATAAACAGTTAAGGGAATGCGGCGAGGCCCCTTTTTATACCCTTGGCCCGCTTACAACAGATATAGCACCCGGATACGACCATATTACATCAGGTATTGGAGCAGCTATGATCGGCTGGTTTGGCACTTCGATGCTCTGTTATGTAACCCCGAAAGAGCACTTAGGACTGCCTAATAAAAAGGACGTAAAAGACGGTGTTATCACCTACAAAATTGCTGCTCATGCCGCAGATCTTGCAAAAGGTCATCCCGGAGCACAGTATCGCGACAATGCCATGAGCAAGGCCCGTTTCGAATTTAGGTGGGAAGACCAGTTCAATCTTGCGCTTGACCCGGATACTGCAAGGGAATATCATGATGAAACCTTGCCGGCGGAAGGTGCTAAAACAGCACATTTTTGCAGTATGTGCGGCCCAAATTTTTGCAGCATGAAAATCACACAAGATGTTAGGCAATTTGCTGCAGAACAGGGAATAAACCCGGAAGAGGCGCTTGATAAAGGGCTCCATGAAAAAGCAAAGGAGTTTCGCCAAAATAACTTTGAACTTTATTCTTGACACTTACAACATGAAGCTGGTTATTATAAGTCCCGAAACATTCATTAGGAACGAATCAAAAACTGTTAATCAACTGTTTGATCATGGGCTGGAAGTCTTCCACGTAAGGAAACCAAATGCGGATATTAAATCTATTCGAAAATTTATCCAATCCATTGATCCTTTCTTTCATCACAGGTTAATTGTTCATGGCGACTGTAATCTGCTTCAGGAATTTAATTTGGCAGGCATCCATTTGAAGGCAGGTGAATTTGAGGTTTTAAAGGAGCAGAGGGGGGTTATTTCCAGTTCGGCACATTCAATAGCGGAATTTATAGCAATGGACAGGCCTTGGACACAAATTTTTATCAGTCCTGTTTTTGATAGTATTTCAAAAACAGGATATCGTAAGGCCCCGCATTTGTTAGAAATGGGAAGCATAACAAGGCAAGGGCAGCTTATTGCTCTTGGCGGTATTTCGGATAGAAATATTGGTCTAATAAAAAGAAAAGGTTTCGACGGCGCAGGGTTATTAGGATATATATGGCTTACAACAAATCCCTTGTCAAATTACATCAATTTAAAGCATCTAGTAGATGAACGAACTTATGAATCGAATTAAAAAACATATAGAGCGGCTACAATATATTACGCATGCAACAAAAGACAAGTCGATTATCGATCAAGTCCATATTGCGGTGGACGCCGGCATCAAATGGGTTCAATTTAGATTAAAAAATGCTGACGATGATACCTTTAAACAGCAGGCTATGGCTTGTTTGGAAATTGCTAAACGGCACCGTTGTACTTTTGTCATCAATGATCGCGTACATGTTGCAAAAGAAATCGATGCAGATGGCATTCATATCGGAAAAGAAGATATGTCGCCTCGCACGGCGAGGGAAATGCTCGGCCCCGATAAAATCATTGGGTGCACAGCAAATACCATTGATGATATTATACAGTTAAGCAACCTACCTATTGACTATATTGGCTTAGGTCCCTTTCGGTTTACTAAAACAAAGGAAAAACTAAGTCCGATTTTAGGTTTAGTCGGCTATGATGAAATCATAAAAAAGGCAGTGGCTCACAATTTATCCGTTCCTATTATTGCCATTGGTGGAATCCAGGTTGAGGATGTCGGCCATTTATTCCAAACAGGCGTACATGGTATAGCCATCTCGGGAATTATCTCAAACAGTAATCACCCACGAAAAGACTGCCAAAATTTACTGAAACAAATAGAAGCACAATCATGTCCAACAGTTTAAAAATAGCAGATAAGATCTTCTCCTCCCGTTTGTTTACCGGTACGGGAAAATTTAGCTCGCTGTCGATGATGGAAGAGGCCCTGCTCGCATCAGGGTCTGAATTGGTGACAGTTGCACTGAAGCGTATCGATGTTACGCCACAAGATCATTTACTCAAACATCTCGATCATCCACAAATTAGCTTGCTGCCCAATACCTCCGGGGCAAGAACGGCCAAAGAAGCTGTTTACGCAGCAGAGCTTGCTAGGGAAGCCTTGGAAACAAATTGGTTGAAGCTTGAGATCCACCCGGATCCGAAGTATCTCATGCCGGATCCGATAGAAACCCTACTTGCTGCGGAAGAATTGGTTAAAAAGGGATTTGTTGTATTGCCTTATTGCCATGCTGATCCTGTACTTTGTAAACGGCTGGAGGAAGCGGGCGTAGCTGCTGTTATGCCTTTGGGGGCACCCATCGGCAGTAATCAGGGCCTACAGACACTTCCGATGTTGGAAATTATTATACAACAAGCGAATGTCCCCGTTATTATAGATGCAGGTATCGGTAAGCCAAGTCATGCAGCGCAAGCAATGGAAATAGGAGCAGACGCCGTATTGGTAAATACGGCTATTGCGGTAGCTCCCGATCCAATCAACATCGCGATCGCCTTTAGAGAAGCCGTCCGGGCGGGTAGGATTGCTTACGAAGCTGGAATGGCTATTTCAGGACAAGAAGCACGTGCTTCCAGTCCGCTAACTTCCTTTTTAACGAATACATAATGTTCACAACTACTTTTGATCAGTTTGACTGGGAAACAGAAAAGGCTTCTATCTACAATAAAACACAGATCGAAGCTGAAAAGGCACTGTTGGCAAAGCACCGTACCTACGAGGATTTTAAGGCATTAATTGCACCCGCAGCGCTCCCTTTATTAGAGCAAATGGCTCTATTAAGCCAAAGAGAAACGCAGCGACGTTTTGGCAAAACCATTCAGCTGTATGCACCTTTATATCTGTCGAATGAATGCCAGAATATCTGTACCTATTGCGGTTTTAGTTTGGACAACAAGATACCAAGAAAGACGCTTACGTCCTTGGAGATCTTGCAGGAAATTGCTGTGTTAAAAAAAATGGGTTACCAACATGTTCTACTGGTAACGGGTGAGGCGCAACAGCAAGTTGGAATGGATTATTTTAAGAAGGTTATTCCGCTCATTAAACCACATTTCGCTCATATAGCCATGGAAGTGCAGCCACTGGGGGAGTGTGACTATCGAATATTACGTCAGCTCGGCGTTAACACCATTTTGGTTTATCAAGAAACGTATCATCAATCCGATTATAAAATACACCATACCAAGGGCAAAAAGTCAAACTTCAGATATCGCTTAGAAACACCCGATAGAATCGGACGCGCTGAAATCCACAAAATTGGCTTGGGGGTTTTATTAGGACTTGATGATTGGCGCACCGACAGTGCTTTTGCCGCCCTCCATTTGCAGTACTTGGAAAAGACGTATTGGAAAAGTAAATTTTCCATTTCTTTCCCCCGCCTTCGCCCACATGCGGGTGGTTTGGAACCAAAAACGGTTATCAACGATGCGGAGCTTGTTCAACTGATTTGCGCGTGGCGCCTATTTAACCAAGATGTAGAGCTTTCCATGTCTACACGTGAAAGTCAGAACTTTCGGAATAACATTATCAAATTAGGTATTACATCGATGAGTGCCGGTTCTAAAACCAACCCCGGCGGTTATGCTGTTGAACCCCAAAGTTTGGAACAATTTGAGATTGATGATACGCGGACACCGGAGGAAATCATTGAGGTTATAAAACAAGCAGGATATGACCCTGTTTGGAAAGACTGGGATGCTATCTTACAACTGGATTGACATTTATTATTGGCTTCATGTTAACTGACAGAGAATATTACGACCGCCAAATAAAGTTGACGGGTTTTGGCGAGTCCGCTCAAAAAAAACTACAACAGGCAAGGGTGCTGGTTATAGGTGCCGGTGGACTTGGTTGCCCGACGTTACAATATCTCGCAACAGCAGGTGTGGGGCATATCGCGATTATTGACGGAGATCTTGTTGCTGTGCATAACCTACATCGACAGATTCTCTTTAGTCGAGAAGATATTGGCCATTCCAAAGCCTCTGTTGCTGTAAAGAAATTAAAGCAGCTACAACCAGCTATCCAACTCAAATCCCACCCCTTTAGCTTAAGTGCTGAAAATGCCTTGGACATCATATCACAATACGATCTAATTGTTGATGGCAGCGATAATTTTAATACACGTTATCTGGTAAATGATGCCTGTGTGATAAGCGGTAAAGCCTTCGTATCGGGTGCGGTAAATGATTACACAGGGCAACTGTCGGTCTTCAATTATAATGAAGGGCCAACTTATCGTTGCCTTTACCCTGATGCACCCGATCCTGATTACTGCCATAGCTGTTCGATCAATGGCATCCTCAATGTATTACCCGGCATTGTTGGTCTGTTGATGGCAAATGAGGTTATAAAGGTCGTTACAACCTACGGAGATGTATTAAGCGGCAAATTGCTGACAATCGATATTCAAAAAAATCGCTATCAAACCATCTCTTTTGCTGTGGATCCGAACAATAAGAAAATAAACACCTTGAAGCACCACAAACATGTAATGCATAGCCATGAGGTGCTGACTTATCAACGATTAAATCCCAATACATTACTGGTTGACGTAAGAGAAGATTGGGAATTTGAAGAGAAAAATATTGGAGGTATCAATATTCCGCTCTATGAATTGCCTCATCGGATTTCCGAAATTAAAGGCAATCACCCGATTATTTTTTTGTGTCAATCGGGACTGAGAAGCAAGCAAGCCGCTGCCTTATTTAAAAATGAAAACCGACAAATTATGATCGCTAAGCTGGATTAGGGTCGATTCAGCTTTTCGTTATTCTTGTGTCTTTCGCTATCGCGAATAGACTTTTTATGAAGATTTTTTTCAAGTGCGTCGGTTAGATCAATTCCGGTTTGGTTTGCTAAGCAAATCAAGACAAAAAGCACGTCGGCCATTTCGTCCGCTAAATTTACTTCCTTGTCAGATTTTTTGAAGGACTGTTCACCATATTGTCTTGCCATGATGCGAGCAACTTCGCCCACTTCTTCCATTAACATGGCCGTATTGGTAAGCTCATTAAAATAACGGACACCGGTTGTTTGAATCCAATGATCAACTAATTCTTGCGCTTCCTTTATTGTCATAGTTCTTTATCTAGAAATGAAACTCAATAGTTTTCTTTATCCTTTGTGTTCATTATGATGGTCACGGGTCCATCGTTAAGTAAATCGACTTTCATATCAGCACCAAAAACACCTCTCGCAACAGCTTTACCCATTAACGTTTCCAACTCGTTAATCATTTTATCATAAATAGGCATTGCCTGTAACGGCTTTGCCGCTCGTATAAAAGAAGGCCTATTGCCTTTCTTGGTTTGTGCAAAAAGCGTAAATTGCGATATCAGTAGGATATCACCCTGCACGTCCATAAGCGATTTGTTCATCAACCCTTTGTCGTCGCCAAAAATTCGCATATTGACAATTTTTTGCGCAAGCCAGCGTACATCGTCCTCTCCGTCTTCTTCCTCAATTCCCAATAATATCAATAAGCCGTGTTTAATCTCTCCCGTAATTTTTTCAGATACCTTACAAGAAGCTCGGCTGACACGTTGTAGTACCGCTCTCAATTACGTTCCTCCTTTTTAGTCCATAAATGGGCGATGTGAATAAGCGTTAATGCCGCCTTCTGCATATCTTGTACGGAAACCCATTCTTGTTTTCCGTGGAAAGCGTGCTCTCCTGCAAAAATATTGGGACATGGGAGCCCCATAAAAGAAAGTCGCGATCCGTCCGTTCCGCCCCTTATACTTCTCCTGATGGGTTTTAAGCCTGCCAACCGGATGGCCTGAAGCCCGATATTGATAATTGCAGGATATTTATCCAACACTTGCTTCATGTTGCGATATTGTTCATGAATGATCAATTGGTAAGAACACCCCGTATATTGTGCTACGACCTGCTTAGCAATGCTATCCAGTATTTGCTCATGAGCAAGAAGTTGTTCATCCCTGAAATCTCGAATTATAAAATCAATTTTCGCCTGCTCAACGGTACCCGATATGGAGACGGGGTGAATAAATCCTTCTTTGTCGCTTGTCGTTTCGGGAGAAAGCCTGTCTTTAGGTAATGCACTTACAACTTCAGCAGCAATCTTTATAGCACTTTGCATTTTTCCTTTTGCAAAACCGGGATGGGCACTGATTCCGTTAATGGTAAGTGATGCCCCGTCAGCCGAGAAAGTTTCGTCTTCAATTGAACCAGCGGTTTCTCCATCAACAGTATAACCAAAATCAGCGCCAAGTTTCTCCATATCTACTTTGTCTACACCTCTGCCAATTTCTTCGTCCGGTGTAAAAAGGATTCGTATTTTACCGTGTTTTATTTCCGGATGCTTTAACAATAAGGCTACCGCATCCATAATAGCAGCAAGCCCCGCTTTATTGTCAGCTCCTAACAAAGTTGTTCCACTGGCGGTGATGATGTCATTTCCAATCTGCATTTGTAGATCCGGATGGTTTTTCTTCGTAAGCACCTGCGAAGGATCATCCGGTAACACAATGGGATCGCCCTGATAATTTTTATGGATGATTGGCCTTACATCCATGCCACTACAATCAGGAGAGGTGTCCATATGCGAACAGAAACAAATGACAGGTATAGCGGGGTCATCAATATTGGCATCCACCGTAGCATATACATACCCAAATTCATCCAAATGCGCATCATGTACGCCTAACGCTTTCAGTTCCTCCACCAGCAACCGCCCTAAATTCTTCTGCTTTTCAGTAGATGGTTGGCTTATGGAGTGTGGATCACTTTGCGTATCTATTTTCACGTAGCGCAAAAAACGTTCGGTAACGCTATACTCCTCGGGCTTTATCAAAATACTCATTTGGTAAAATTAATACTTTCCTGCTATTCTTTTTAAAGCCTCTTTAGCTTTATTCTCTATGCTACTTTCGTAATCGTGGTTTTTCATATTGATTGCTTTACTGTAGCAATCTGCCGCCATTTTATACCGCTTTTTTTCCACATAAATATCTCCGAGGAAGAGTGCTGCATTAGCCGCATAATAGTATTTGCTGTCTTTACCGAAGGCGATTGTGTATTGATAAAACTTGATCGCTCCATTAATCCCGCCGGTTTCATGAAATACGCGAGCAAAACGATAACAATATTCAATTTTATCTCGTTTTTGCTTATAGTTATTGGCATTTTCTTTTTCTAAAACGTCCTTTGCTCTTTCATAATAGCCCCCGTCAAATAGAAATCTAGCCTTTAATAAACTTTCATTGGGTACTCCCTCATTTGCTTCATTGAGGGCTTGCTTGTCTTTTTCGTCATAAGTGGTCCCGTTAAGCTGTATCTTTGAGAGATAAGCCTTATAATTCAAACTATCGCCCTTCAGCAGAGAAATATAGGCCAAATGAAGATAAGTGTCTTTTATATAGCTTCCTCCTGCACTTTCCTCTAGGAAGCGTTGAAAATCTACCTTTGCTGAAAAATCCAGTTTATGAAGCTTGGCCATTCCCAGTAAATAGTCGAGATAGGGATAATTAACGTAATCGGCACTTTTTGGCTTTGCGATTAAATACGCTATTGCTTCATCGTTATGACCGGTTTTAAAAGCCGTAAATGCGCGGATGTAAAGTTTCAGTAAACTATCATCTTGCATTTTGCCGGTCAAAAAATAAATTTTTTCAAACGCTTGCTTCTTCTTGGTGATGTTAACCCAAACCTGCATCAGATAAAAAACAGATTCGTCATAAAAAATTTCATAAGCTGATCCTGGCAAACTATTCACAAGCTCTTCCAGCATCTTCTCGCCTCTTTGGGTGCTACCGTGTACGCCCAACGTACCCAGCGCCTTCTGCGCGCCCGTGGGTAAGGAGCCGATTACGGCATTTACCATGCCTAAACCTTTTTTGTTAGGAAGAAATTCCGGAAATTTCTCCATGTTTTCATGGAGCATATTATAGGCTTTTTTAATCTCTAGCGCACTGGCCACATACTCTTGGTACTTACCTCGAAGAAGGGCCCATTGCAGGTTTATTTCGGCTTGTGCAAAAAGATAGTAAGGAGAGTTCTTATCTCCTCCACCGAGTTGAGACAAACGGCTTGATTTGTTCTTTTTTAACTTATCGAATGCCGACTTGTCATCGCATGAAAGTATGTAGAAATAGTCAACATAATTCTCCAATAAGGGAATGAAGTTGTTCTCCGGGTTCACCAGTCTCTCTTTTTCGAGATATTGTTTCGCCAAATCCAACCTTAAATTTAAAATTTCTACATAGGCTTGTTTACAATTAGCCGAGAAGTCAAAAGCAGCATAGGTTCTAGGAAATAAACTAAAGGAAAGGGTGAGGAGTAATACTAATTTGCGCGCCATGTGCATTTGATTAACGAATATGATTCCTCTTTATTAGCAGTAACAATGCCAAAATACACCGTCAATAAAAAAGCTCAGGACATATGACCTGAGCTTAACAATATGTTATAATAAATTTTAGGCTTCCAATGTGTTCTCTACAAAAGCCTCATCCACCAAAATACGGCCACAGTGTTCACACACAATGATTTTTTTACGTTGACGGATATCTAACTGTCTCTGCGGTGGGATTTGATTATGACATCCTGAACACGAATCTCTGTCGATTGTTACGACAGCCAAACCGTTCTTTGCATTATTACGCAATCTGGTGTAGGCAATGAGTAAACGTTCTTCGATGTTTGATTCCGCTTCTTCTGCTTTTCGTAATAACTCGTCTTCGTCTTTTTGCGTTTCAGAAGTTATTGTATCCAATTCCTCTTGTTTAACGGCTAAATCTTTCTTACGTTCTTCTAAATCGCCTTGCGTTTTTTCGTAGATCTCCGTTTTGTTACGAATCTCAAATTCATGCTCACGGATTTTCTTCTCGCAAACCTGAATTTCTAATCCTTGAATCTCAATTTCTTTGGTAATCGCGTCGTACTCCCTATTATTCTTTACCTCATTTAATTGGGATTCATATTTCTTGATAGCAGCCTGCGCTTCCTTAATCATGTTTTTACGATTAACGATAGCGTCTTCTAAGTCGTCAAGCTCTGAACGGATCTTTTCCATACGAGTTTCTAGACCAGCTACTTCGTCTTCAAGATCAGCCACCTCGATAGGCAATTCTCCTCGAACCTGACGGATCTTATCAATTTTGGTATGAATTGTCTGCAAATCCCAAAGGGCCTGCAACTTTTGCTCTACGGTTTGTTCCATTAAATATAATAATTTATGGGGTTTGTATTTACTCCGGTTAAACGGACTGCAAAGTTAGGAAATTTTTTTTGAATTATTTCCAACAATAATTCCTGTGTAAACTGCTCACTTTCAAAATGTCCGACATCGGCAATAACAATTTTTTTCTCCGCATCAAAAAACTCATGATACTTATAGTCAGCCGTCACAAACACATCAGCCCCTTGCCGAATAGCTTGAGGTAGTAAAAAGCCGCCCGAACCTCCGCAAACAGCGACGCGTTGCACACGCTTACCCCTTAAACGGGTATGCCTTATTACACTCGCCCCCAAACATTGCTTAAGAAGTTCAAGAAACTGGCGCTCTTCTAAAGGCTCCGGTAGGCTCCCTATCATGCCGCTACCTACTTGGTGATGTTTATTTTGAAGTTTATAAATATCGTAGGCAACCTCCTCGTAGGGATGCGTTTCATACATAGCGATCAAAATTTGCCTTTCCCGATGTTGCGGATAGATAACTTCTATTCGTTCTTCGACTTCGTAATGTCGTTCTCCGATCGAACCAACATAGGGATTTGTCTCCGCCCCCGCTTTAAAGGTTCCGGTTCCTGATGCATTAAAGCTACATTCACTGTAATTTCCGATATGACCCGCACCCGCTTTAAACAATGCTGACCGGAGCTGCTCTGCTTGCGTCTTCGGAACAAAGACAACCAGTTTATTCAATAGTTCCTCTTTAGGCGAAAGGATGGATAGCTGTTGAAGACTTAGCTTTTCCGCGATCTTCTTATTGACTCCTCCATAAATATTATCCAAATTGGTATGAATGGCATAAAGAGCAATATCATGCTTAATAGCCTTCATTACAACACGTTCAACGTAGCTACGTCCATTAAAGCGCTTTAAACCTTTGAATACAATGGGATGATGAGCGATAATTAACTGACATCCCAAGTCAATCGCTTCGTCTACGACCTCTTCTGTACAATCGAGTGATATAATAGCCCGATCAATATTCTGATCAGGGTTTCCCACGATCAATCCTGAATTATCGTAAGACTCTTGATAAGAAAGAGGGGCAATCTGTTCTAAATAATCTATTAATGCAGCTAAAATCATGATTTAGTTTTCTTCCTCCTGATGCTCTTGTTGTTCGCTAAGGAATATATTATGGTCTTTTAACAATTCCCTAAACTTGTTCATTTTAACCCAATAGGCAAAGAAATAGAAAAAATAGACCAAATTCACTCCCATTAGGATATTCACGGGGAGTGGAAGCATGGTAATGATATACAAAATAGCAACGGTAATACCGGTTGATCGTCCGGGAAATTCCTCCTCAGCAATCTTACGATCATAAAATTCATTTGTTAAAGAATCCGACATACGTCTTGCCAATTCAAAGTTCCAATAAATGTTAAAAATCGGAATTAACACTAAAAACGCTTCGCCCGGTTTCATGAATCTATTTTCCGGTGCGATCAATTTCAACGTAGCCCTAAACGTATTTGCATACAAAACTTTGATAAATAAAAAGAGAGCAGCCAAAGCTCCTGCGGCAATTAACGTTTCCCGGTCAATATTATTTATATCCAATTCCATTGGTACGAAAGTACATCAAAAACTTAGATAACTGAATTTTATGTGCAATTTACAAAACCCATACGTCACCTAAGCAGCCAACTTCCGATCCATCTTGCGCAAAACATAAAGAATATTGGTAATTAAAGGTTCTTAGGCTTATTCATGAACCAAAGGCTCACTGCCAAATTCAGCAAAATCCCGACCAATAAAGCCCCCCCAAATCGCCCCATGTATTCTTCCATATAAGGCTGCCTTTCG
The DNA here is from genome assembly GCF_054130995.1 of Olivibacter sp. SA151. Classification (NCBI taxonomy): domain Bacteria; kingdom Pseudomonadati; phylum Bacteroidota; class Sphingobacteriia; order Sphingobacteriales; family Sphingobacteriaceae; genus Olivibacter; species Olivibacter sp. SA151. Next base: position 5,968,908 of record NZ_CP096391.1, read on the forward strand.
TACTGTAATAATATCGCCGTAGCCAAGCCTGCAAGTACTCCGCCTACCAGTAAAATCATAAAACCTTGAACAAATGCCCGAAAAAACGAAATCTGATGATTAGGCAGCGTATTTTTATAATGAGCGATTCCAAAATAGAGCCCTAAAAATGGGATAAAAACAGAAAGATATTCCATCCATGAAATTCCTAAGAATCCTGCTGAAGACCCTCCGCCGGTTTTCTGAATAACGAAAATCCATATTCCGCTTAGAATGCCGATGAGAACACCGTATGGCCATGCTTGTTTCATAATCAGTGCTTTTAAATTGTTTCTGTATAACAAGATTAATATATTATTGTTTAGTTACTCCCGGTCGCGGCTCAGGTTCCCGATATCGAACGACCGTTGCGAATGTTGTTTTATATAGTTATTTTAGTTTACCGGTAAAAACGCATTACATTGGCATTTCAAAAAAGAGTAGAAAAACATAATGAAGCTGATTTATTGAGTCGATATAAATCTACGGGAGAATTACACATATTGGGCGTGTTATACGAACCATATATGCCGCTCGTTTATGGTGTATGTTTAAAATACTTAAAGGATGAGGCCCGCAGCGAGGATGCTGTTATGCAGATATTTGAACAGCTTATACAGAAACTACGCATCCATACTGTTAATAATTTTAAAAGCTGGCTATATTCATTTGCTAGAAATTACTGCCTAATGGAATTGCGTGCAGCCAATAAAGAGACTACCATCTCCATAGAAGAAAATTCTTTTATGGAAAATGAGCTCGTTGAGCATCAATTCTTAGGAGAAGATATGCTTGAAAGCAAACTCACGCAGATGGAGAAATGCTTAGAGCAATTAAGTATGGAACAGCGAGAATGTGTTCGGTTATTTTACTTGGATCAGAAATGCTACAAAGAGATATCAGACCTCACCGGCTACGATTTGAGTAAGGTTAAAAGCTATATACAAAATGGCAAACGGAACTTAAAAATATGTATGGAAAAAAATGACAAGTAACATAACGAATATTATACGAATTCAGCAATACCTTAAAGGAGAACTATCTCCTGAGGAAATGAACAAATTGGAACGGGAAGCATTGGATGATCCTTTTCTGAATGATGCATTGGAAGGTTATCTACAAAAGGGTGTAAACACACAACACTTAACTTTACTTCAACAACGCTTACAGAATAGAATAACGGAGCAGCCACAAGAAAGAAACCGCATGCTTTTTACTTCGCAAAGGCTCGGCATAGCAGCTGTTGCTTGTTTGTTGTTTGTTTTGGCTTGTGTCTTGCTTTGGATGGTTAACGCCCGAAATACAGCAAATAAGACGAACCGAGAGGTAACGGTAGAACTGAACACAGGTGACCCTATTCCTTCCGGCAACGGATTATCAATTGCAAGAAAGTTAACAGCACCCTCGGCATCGCCGGCAGCCGGATGGGATCACTTTAATGATTACATCGCGCAAAAAGCGAAGTCCAATATGGCTAAAGGAGTCATTGTTCTTCGGTTTCAAGTAAACCAACAGGGACGGCCATTCAACATACAGGTAATAAAAGGCACCGAATATAGTCAGCTAAACGAAATCAAACAGCTATTGAAAGGTGGACCGGCTTGGGAAGCGAATAAATCGGGGGAAGTTGAGTTTGTTTTTGAATAGATGTAATTCTATTCAAAAACAAACCTGAAGCTCTTTATAAAATATAATGCATAATGCCATAAGTGATGCCCGCCAAGATTGCGGATACAGGAATGGTTAGTACCCATGCCCATAGCAAACTGATTGTTACGCCCCAACGGACAGCCGACACACGCTTAACCAAACCAACACCTATAATGGAACCTGTAATCGTGTGGGTTGTAGAAACCGGGATTCCGAAGTGCTCGGTAATTCCTAGGGTCAAGGCTCCCGCTGTTTCGGCACCAACTCCCTCTAAAGCTGTCACTTTCGTGATTTTTGTTCCCATTGTTTTTACAATTTTCCATCCACCGCTCATGGTTCCTAATGCGATCGCACTATAACAGGTTAAAGGGATCCATTCCGGCATATGATCGGCATTTGGTAAATACCCGCCTGCTACCATGGCAACTACAATAATTCCCATAACCTTTTGCGCATCGTTTCCTCCGTGAGCAAAGCTCAAAGCGGCCGACGAAACTAACTGCAATCGCTTAAACCATTTTTCTGCAACCGCCGGGCGAGACCGTTTTGCCAAGTGCAAAATTATCAGCGTTATAACAATTGATATCAGCATACCAATTACAGGGGCCAACACAATGAAAGAAATTATCTTTAGGGTAGGTCCTAAGTTGATGGCACCCATAATGGAATCACCCAGAAATAGCGCATGGGCCATGCCCGCACCTGCAAACCCACCGATCAGCGTATGTGAGGAGCTGGAAGGAATTCCGTAATACCAGGTAAATAAGTTCCAGCTGATGGCAGCAATCAATCCGGCTAGGATAACTTCTAACGTAATATAATTTTCAACTACTGTCTTCGCTATCGTATTGGCAACTTTGTGATCTGTAAAATAGAAATAAGCCGCAAAATTAAATGCTGCTGCCCAAAGCACAGCCTGAAAAGGTGTCAGCACTTTAGTTGATACAATGGTGGCAATGGAATTAGCTGCATCATGGAAACCGTTTATATAATCAAAAGCAACGGCTAGCACAATAACAACGACCAGTATGGTTAACATAGATTTTAAATTTTAATTAGTGAAGGGCTTAAATGTAAAAATAGCACGCGCAAGATGCTACGCATTTTTCACTAAAATACTTTCTAACACATTCGCCACATCTTCACACATATCGGTTGCGGTTTCCAATGTAGCAAGCACCTCTTTATACTTTATAAGAGATATCGCATCTTTTTCGTATAAGAACAGGTCGCCTATCGCTTTATTATAAACGTAGTCGGCTTTGTTTTCCACACTATTTACACGAACGCAAGCATCTGCGATGCTTCGCACATTTTTCAAATTTCTTAACTCATGCATACCCTTGGAAAGCGCAGTAACCGCTTCCACAATCAGCCCCGCTAATTCGCGGATTGGATCTGTAATGGTATCGACATGATACAGCTCCATCCGATTTGCAGAATCAAAAATATAGTCAGCGATATCATCCAAAGCACTTGCAAGTGTATGAATATCCTCACGATCAAAGGGAGTAATAAAGTTCTTTCCTAACTCCAGATGTATTTGATGGGTGATTTCATCCCCCTTGTGCTCCAAATCTTTAACCTTTTTATAAAGCGTTTTTCTTTGTTCTAGATCATCTGTATTAACTGCCTCGTGAAGTGCTTGGGCGATGTCTATCAGGTTAGTACTTGCCTGTTCAAAAAGAGGGAAAAACTTTTTGTCTTTTGGAACGAAGTATTGGAATATACTGTTTAGCGACATTTTGTTTTTTATATATTATGTTGCAAAGGTATATCCTTTATGTTAAGTTAATGTTAAGTTTGTGCTAACTCTATCCAAATGAACATTTGTGTAACAAGGAAAACGGTTCATGTATTTAAGCCTTTGCTAAAGTAAACCCAAAGGTTGAACCCAATCCTTCAGTACTTCTTACGGAAATTGTTTGTTGATGCGCTTCCAGTATATGTTTCACGATGGCCAATCCCAATCCTGATCCACCAATTTGCCGTGAACGACTTCGATCGGTTCGGAAAAACCGTTCAAATAAGCGGGGCAAGTACTTCTCCTCAATGCCGATGCCATCGTCCGTTACCTCGATGAGCACCTGGTCATGCAACTCGTAGGTTTTAATATAGGTGTGTCCCTTTTCTTTGCCGTACTTAATAGAATTGCTAATTAGGTTGACCAAAACTTGTCGAATTTTTTCTCGATCGGCGTTTACAAAAATTGGATAACTATATTTCTGCTTAAAGATTAGTTCTATATCATGCTTTTCTGCTTTTAGTTCTAAGGATTCCATTACTTCCTTAACGAGCAGGGAAAGATCAAATCGTTGGTAATTTATTTTAATTTCACCGCTTTCCAACTTAGCTATTTCATCCAAGTCTTTGATGAGATAACTTAGCCGGTCAATGTTGTTGGAGGCTTTTTGCAAAAAGACTTCTGCTCTTTCAGGATCTTCATACATAAGTCCATCTTGAACGGCTTCTAAATATCCCTGAATAGCAAAAAGAGGTGTTTTAAATTCATGCGATATATTTGAAAGGAACTCCCTTCTAAATTGTTCCTGGTTTTTCAATGCATCTATCTCAATTTTCTTTTCCCTCGCCCAGGCTCTTACTTCTTCATGCACATCGTTGATAGGATCGTCACCCAATTGCTCGCCCAAAGCTTCCTTTAAATCTTTACCCAATTTAAGGTTATGGATCATTTTGTAAATGAGCGTAATCTTTCGATAAATATAGCGTTCAATGAGGTAGTAAAAAACAAAAAAGCTGCAAATGAACGCAATAACAAACGTTATTAGGAAGTAATACCAACTATGCTGAAAGTAGAAGTTTACCGAACTTAATGATAAAGCAACAATTAATGCATTTATTGAGATCAGCAACTTAAATTGCATAACCGGTTTAGTTTAAAACTTTTTAATTAATAGGCTGCTCTTCATCAAATTCACCCAAGATGGTGATGCCGCCCTTCACTTTATCGCCCAGCTTTACATTCACCTTTGTTCCTATAGGCAAGAAGACATCTACACGAGAGCCAAATTTAATGAAGCCAAATTCTTCTCCTTGCTTGACTTCTTTGCCTTCGTTAACATACCATACGATTCGCCTCGCTAGTGCTCCGGCGATCTGCCTAAACAAAACCTCTACGCCAAATGAGCTTTCTACAACGATTGTCGTTCGCTCGTTAAGTGTTGAAGATTTTGGATTCCAGGCCATCAAGTATTTCCCGGGATGATATTTAAAAAATTTGACGATACCGGTAATGGGGCTCCGATTACTATGTACATTAATCGGCGACATGAAAATGGATACTTGTAATCGTCTGTCTTTAAAATATTCTGTTTCTTCTGTTTCTTCAATAACCACCACCTTCCCATCTGCCGGGCATAATATCTTTTGTTCACTTGGACTGATTTTACGGATTGGGTTCCTGAAAAACTGTATAACCGTCACAAGAAGTACAAACGAAAGTATATATACGATCCACGTCAATATACTATTGTCTGAGTAAAAAAAATGCACCAACGCATTTATTACAAAAACAAATAATATTGAAAGCGCTAATGTCGTATAACCTTCTTTATGGAATTTCATTAGAATAATTTATTATTGTGTGTGCCCTGTAAGGTCATTATTTCGATACAAACTTAGCATATTTTTTCCTCAGAATAAATTATTAATAATCTTGCATGCCCATATCGCTGTGTCATATCAAGTTTGTTCATTGCATCATGCACAGGTACAGATAATAGGATGGATTATATCGCACGATATATGTCCTTTAAATTACGGCCGATGCCGTTATAGTCAAGACCATACCCCACAACAAATTGATTCTCTATTTCAAAACCAACATAGGCAATTTCTTCAAAATCATGTTCAAGCGCATCCGGTTTTAACAGCAGGGTGCAAACAGCAATAGAAGCCGGTTCTTCTTCCGCGATTAACGCAATCACTTTCTTCAGCGTATTGCCGGTATCTACAATATCCTCCACAATTACAACCTCTCTTCCCTTGAGCGGATGACTGAGGCCAATTAGGTTTTTCACTTCTTCTTCCCGTTGATCACCTCGATAGGAGGCCATTTTCACAAAACATACCTCTGAAGCAATATGTACTTCTTTCATCAGATCGGCCATGAACATAAAACAGCCATTTAGCACACCCACGAACACCGGTATTCTATTTTCATAGGCTACATTTAGCTGTATCCCTATGAGCCGTAATCGCTTTTTTACCTGCTCATGCTCGATCATTAGCTCAAAATCTTTCTGATCTATTTGTATTTTCATCAATCCTGCTGCTCGTCTTTTTTATCTTTTCCAAAAAGCCTTTCAAAAAAACTTTTTGCTTCTTTAAGCTCTTCCTCCAAAATGTCCGGTTTAACCGTATCCACTTGAAGCGTATCGGGCCTTGCGGGCCGGAGTGCCTCCCTAAGCGTTACGTTATAAAACCCGTAACTGCTACTATCGCGCGGCACGAGGCCACGCCGGGCCATAATACCGCCTATTAACCTAAAATAGCCTCCTAGGTAGGGCTTTAAATGGCCATCATACTGGAATGGATAAAGGCCTGTCTTTGGTTTCGGTATGATACTGGCCAGATAAATGCTTTCTCCTACATTCAACTGGGAAGGGTGCTTTCCAAAATAAAATCGCGATGCTTCTCCGATTCCATATACGTTTCTACCCCACTCAATAATGTTAAGATAAACCTCAAACATTCGATTTTTACTGACTATCTGATTATTTTCAATCAGCCAAACCATCAATATCTCTTCTATTTTTCGCACCAATGTCTTTTCTCTTCCAAGAAAAACGTTTTTTACTAATTGCATGGAAATCGTGCTACCCCCTCGTTTAAAAGCTTTGGCTTTTAAGTTGGCCGTAATAGACATTTTAAATGCATCAATCACAAAGCCTTTATGACTAAAAAAAGAAGGATCTTCGGTGGTCAACACCGCATTCCTGAGATTGGGTGATATTTCATTAAGTGGCGTGAAGTTGGGATTATTGGGCGACACATCAATACTACGCATCGCCTTTCCGTCTTCATAAGGTATGTAAGTAAATGGCGTATTAATCTTTGCTAAATTCGTTTTACCCCATGAATTTATGCGAAACCCTTTTTTATCCATTCCCGCAGCGAGACGTACACTGTCAGGATTATCTAAATCTACAAATAAATCTAAGTGGTACTTCAATTTTCCCGAAACCCTAATGCCTTCCAAATTATCAAACATTCCATGAGGAAATGAGTCAAACATATCCTGCGCATCAATTTCCGGCATATCTACACCCAATTCCACCGTACGATGTGGTTTAAAGGTTATCTTTCCAAAAGGATGGGCAGACAATTTTTTTATTTTCACTTCCGAACTCCTGTCCAAACCGATATAGTTTTCGCCCACCAAGACCTTCGCATCGATATGCCCCTGTGGAATGACGATTTCCTGCTCAGCTATCCTCCAGTGTTGAACAACAAGATTTTTGGCCGCCCACCCTCCTGATATTTGTAGTTCTCCGCCATTCATCGTCACCTTTCGCAAATCCGTTTCCAATGTATCAAACTTTAAGGTAAGTCCATACTTCTTTTTGATAACCGGTAATTCAACTGCTTTGCCCTCGGCATAAACTTTAAAATACAATTGCTTTTTAGACGGACGTACGCGCCCTAAAACATGCCACACCGCTTCATTCCCATTAATTTTTACAGTAGAAGACAAATCACCGTCATCAATGATGGCTTTTGGTACCGTTATAATTTGCTTAGCACTATCGTCCACATAACTTGCCTCGAAATTGGCAAGCTTCATGTTTTCGGGAATTTTATAAAGCACGCTGTTGATTAGCTTATCGGCCAATTCGGCTAAATTCATTTTGGTGCCCCGTTGCGTAGTATCTGCCTTTTTCTGCTTAAACAAGAAATCATAATTACTCAGGCTGTCTTTTTTTACAAAAGATAAGGAAGCATCGTGTAGATTCAGCGCAGAGACTTTTACATCTCCTGATAAAAGTGGCCAAAGTTTCACGGTGACATCTAAATAATCAACGCCCAATAGCTGTTCCCGTTGGTTTGGTACCACGCGAAAGCCTTCGAATGTCACGGTACTAAAGCCAGAAAAATACGCTTTATCTATCTTTACATAGAGGTCATAATCCGTTTGAGCTTGCTTTTTTATTTGCTGCAGTGCTTGCTGCAACAAGCTTTCCCTTTTATTATAGATGACGCCGAGCGCGATCGCTAACACCACCAAAATCGTCCCCAGAACGATTAGCGCAATTTTAATGTGCTTCGGATGAATTTTTTTTAAATATTCTTTTATCATAACGGGTGGACGCACTATTATTCGTCAAAAGTAACACTATTCTCTCATTATTAATGGTTCATTCACATCAAAGATAGGGGGATGACTATCGACGCAATGTATACTGTACGTTTGTTTATAAAATGTAGAAATACCGCAAACCCGGGTAAAGACCGCATTATCTACCCTATATTTCGTATTTTTGTACAAAATATGGAGTTCAAATGATAACTAAAGAACAGATATTACATGCTTTAAGTTTTGTTGAAGACCCTGATTTCAAAAAAGATCTTGTTACCTTAAACATGATCAAAGATATTGAAATCACACCACATAAAATCAGCTTCAGTGTTGTGCTTACAACGCCTGCTTGTCCTATGAAAGATCATATTGAACATGCTTGCCGTAATGCGATCGCGCACTTTGTCGACAAAGAGATTGAAGTTTCCATTAACATGACATCTCAGGTAAAATCGGCTCCCAATCAACAACTGGATAATATTAAAAATATTATCGTTGTGGCTTCAGGAAAAGGAGGAGTAGGGAAGTCAACCGTTGCAGCTAATTTAGCGTTAGCACTTCATCTTAAAGGAGCAAAAACCGGCTTATTAGATGCCGATATTTATGGTCCATCCATCCCTATGATGTTTGGTGTAGAAGGCGCACGTCCCAAGGCTTCTAAGACAACCGATGGAAAAACGAAAATAGAACCGATTGAAAAGTTCGGGATTAAACTATTATCTATCGGTTTTTTTACGGATCCGAATCAGCCTATTCCCTGGCGAGGGCCAATGGTAAGTGCTGCTATCAAGCAGTTGTTTAACGATGCTGATTGGGGTGAATTAGATTATTTAGTGGTTGACTTGCCTCCGGGTACCGGCGATGTACACATCACAGTAGCTCAAAACTATCCCGTTGCAGGAGCCGTTATTGTAACGACGCCTCAAAATGTTGCCTTGGCCGATGCGACAAAGGGTATTGGCATGTTTATGATGAATGCGATTAATATCCCTCTACTAGGGGTTGTTGAAAACATGGCCTATTTTACCCCCGCGGAACTACCTGACAATAAGTACTATATTTTCGGAAAGGATGGCGGCAAACGACTGGCTGAAAAGTTTGATGCTCCTTTTTTGGGCGAACTTCCTTTGGTCAAAAGCATTAGTGATGCCGGTGATAATGGCTATCCCATTGTAACTGATGAGGACGAGCTTATTTCCAAAAACTTTATATCAATTGCCGAAAAAGTGGCGCAACAACTGTCCTTACAACATAATTTAAAGGAAGTACAAAAGCCGGATTTTACACAGTAAATAATTTTTAGTATCTTTACATCTATTTTAAAACCACAAAGGTTATGAGCTTACAGGAGAGAGTAGAAGAAGCACTAAACACCCTAAGGCCTTATCTCGAGGCGGATGGTGGTAATGTAACCATAGAAGAAATTACGTCAGAGAATGTCGTTCGCTTGCGCCTGCTAGGATCGTGTGCGTCTTGTTCAATGAGTATTATGACTTTTAAAGCGGGTCTGGAACAGGCCATTCAAAAAGCTGTTCCCGAAATTACCGCAGTAGAAGCAATTAACATTACCGATCCAAATGACCCGAATGCTACCATGCCCCAGCGTGTTAACTAATTGACGCAAATCCTTTTAACATTATTTAACAGGAGCTTTTGCTGAGTTTTGGTAGTTTTATTGCATTATGAAAAAAATCGTTTTTGTAACCTGCTTGCTTATTTTAAGTGTGTCTACCTTGGCATTTGCCCAACAACATACCGAAAAGAAGCTGGTACAGTTTAGCGGAGTTATACATAATGCGGATTCAAATATCGCTGTGCCCTATGTAACATTGACAAATCTCTCTTATCAAAAGCAGCTGTTTAACGCAAATCATCAGGGTTTCTTTTCTTTTGTAGCCCATGAAGGGGACACGATAAAACTCAGCGCTGTAGGATATCGTTCCGAGCAATTAGTGATTCCTAAAACCACCACTAACAAAGTGACGGTCAATTTAACAATGAAGGCGCAAATCATCGATTTGCCCGTCGTCACGGTTTATCCATGGGCCAGTATAGATGAATTTAACTACGCATTCATGAATTTGCAGATCGCCGATGACGATTATCTAATCGCTCAAAGAAACCTTTCTTATGAGTCATTGGTAGCGATGTCTAAGGTAGTTCCAAGAAACGCAACCGAAATACAAAATTTAGACGCGACCAGCAGACATATCGGTTTAACCAATAAGACTGTCAATCAACGCAATTCCAACGCATTGTTTAGTCCCTTAGCCTGGGCAAATTTTATCAACCAAATTACGCAAGGAAATAAGAGTCGAGCGAGCGATAATTAGCTGTACTCCCTTACATGATTAACTTTTTATCCATCGAATTTTTTCTTCGACAGGTTTTCGTTGGCCTTCTGCTTCTTTTTCATGATGATATCCTAGATAAAAAAGTCCCAAACATTCCTCATTTTGACTGAGTTGCAGAAAATCGCTCATCCCACTCAAGGTACCCGGCGTACTCCAGTATCCACCTATGCCTTTCGCTTTTGCTGCAAGCCAAAGATTTTGCGTCGCACACCCGACAGCCGCTATTTCCTCCCAACGCGGAACGATTCCACTATAAGCTATGTTAATTGCAATTACCGCCGCAGATTTTAGAATTTTTTCCTTGATATTATCAAACTTTTTTATCAAAAACTGCTCTTCTTTCGTTTGCACTCGATATAATTCGGCCATCTTATCAGCAAGCGCTTGGAGCCCTTGCCCTTTAAATACCGTAAAAAACCACGGTTGGGTGAGCTTATGACTTGGTGCATAATTAGCATATGTCAGAAGTTCCTTTATAATTTCATCAGGAATATCTTGATCGATATAACTTACAGGAAAAACACTTCGTCTATATTTTATATTATCCAGAATTATCTTTTCAGCAGACATATGTTTGTCGTAATTAAATGAACGGTTGCTACATGCTATAAAAAGCCATAGCCACTTGCAGTGGCTATGGCTATGAGTCCGATGTGTTCGTCGAACCAAAAAACTACTTTGCCGAAGCAGCCACTTGATTATGAACAGCAGGTTTCAATTCTATGAAATCGGCCATGATGTCTAAACTTTCATCTTCGATGAAATCGTTATCCATCCGTGGAAGCGCTTGTCCTTTTGCTATGGCCGGTAAGCCTTTTAGTTGCCGGCGAGCGTTTACACGATCTCTATTTTTTGCATCTTGATCTTCTCTTTCCTTCTTTAACTTCGTTTCCTGCAAGGATACAGAAGTCTCTCCTTCACGCTTATTGAACGCTTCGATATCGTCTAAAAGATATTTATATTCTGTAGACGTCTTCATCCGTTCATTATGCTTCTTTATCAGGGCGGGTTTGATCGCACTTAAATCGGCATAAGGGTTATAAGAAGAAGATTTAATTTGGTCCCAAGGAAGAGCTGCTTTTTCTGAACTTTCTCCAAATTTATCTGCTGCATAAATCATAGGAAATTCTATATCAGGCGTGACTCCCTTATGTTGAGTGCTGCTTCCATTTATTCGATAAAATTTGAATGTTGTAAAATTTATTTGTCCGAATTTCGGGGCACCTTGAGGCATGCTTTCATCAACATTGGAAGCTTCATTCGTTTTATCTCTGGCACTCAATAACAACCTATCGGCACGGCTAATAAATTGATCCATGGCTACCGCACTTTGCACAGTCCCTTTTCCGTAAGACTGGGTTCCAATAATAATTCCACGTCCATAATCCTGGATTGCGGCAGCAAAAATTTCAGAGGCTGAAGCGCTGAATCGGTCGATTAAAACGCCTAGCGGCCCTTCCCAGCTTATGCTTTCATCCTCGTCGTTGTTAATTTCCACGCGATTGTTCGGGTCTCGAACTTGCACAACCGGCCCTGATTTAATAAAAAGTCCGGTCAATTCTACGGCTTCAATTAAAGACCCTCCACCATTCGCCCTCAGATCCATTAAAACCGCATCGACCTTTTCTTGTTTTAAGGTATCTAATATCCGCCGTACATCTCTTGTTGTACTCTTATAATCAGGATTTCCAGCTTGCATTTCTTTAAAATTCAAGTAGAATCCCGGAACTTTTATGACTCCTATTTTATACGTTTTTCCATCAGCGCCCTTAACCTCTTTCACTTCTTTCTTTGCTGATTGCTCTTCATCTACAATCTTATCTCTCACTAAGGATATTATTTTTGGAGCAGAAGTAAGTTCTTGGCCAGCGGGAATTACTTTCAATCGAACCGTTGTTCCTTTAGGCCCCTTTATTTTAGAGACTACATTACCAAGCCGCCAACCAACTACGTCTACAAATTCACCGTCACCTTGGGCCACAGCAATAATCCGATCATCTTGCTTTAGGGTTTTATCGCGAAAGGCAGGGCCGCCAGGCACTATACGCATTACCTTTACGACTTCATTATCCATCATTAACTGCGCGCCTATTCCTTCAAACGAACGGGCCATACTCTCGTTAAAGCGCTGCGCATCTTCCGGAGTGAAGTAATTGGTATGAGGGTCAATAGCGCCCGTAAAAGCATTCATCATAATTTGAAACGCATCATAATTATTAGACGTGTTTTCCTGTGAAAGCAAATTTTGGTACCGTTCTTTTAGCGTTTTTTTATTTTTTGTCTCCTCGCCTTCTTTTCCGGTACTACTCAATTTCAGATTTAAAAGATCGTATTTTATTCTTTTCCGCCAGCTTTCCTGAGCCTCGGCCTCGGTTTTGAACCAAGCAAGTTTCTCTCGATCGTAAACGAAAGACTCCTCTTTAGTAAAATCATATTTCTTGTCTATCTGGGAAATGGCGTATTTTAATTGCTCATTAAAGCGCTTTCTGTAAACATTGTAAACATGAAACATGGCACTTAGATCACCATTCTTTAAATCATTTAACAAGACTTTACGATAAGGTTCAAAACTGTCAATATCCGATTGGAGAAAATAATTTTTCCCTTGATCCAGATTTTTCAAATACAGATCAAAAACGACGGATGACAGAGAGTCATCAAAAGGAACTTTTTTGTAATGCGCCTTTTCAAGCAGGGCGACTAAATCTTTGGTTATAATTTCTTGTTTGGCATTGGGCCGCAGAGCTCCTGAACCTTCATCCAATTTAACGCGCGGGTTAGCACTACAAGCAACTGCTGCAGCAATAAACAACGCCAAAAACAATTTTTTCAACATCTCTTGGAACGATTTAATATCCATTATTTATACGTAATACTCTCTTGGACAACGCTGTCCTCAAGGCTTTAAAATTATCAAAAAAAGAACCAAAAACCACACAGCAATATAGTATAAAACTATTTCTTTTGTAAATCATATAAATTTTACATTTATGCGATGCTATACTTTGTCGGAGGGCTTGTTACATGGAAGTATTCTGCATTACTGTCATGGTATCTTCTTTTGTTTTTGATACCGTGGCCTTTACATCGCTAGTGGGAAATAACCGATTTTTGATATGGTGATAAGCTGTTAAATATTCAGAGGCTTTTGTATAATTTTTTGTCTGCAAATACACATCCCCTAGATCATCATATATACGTAAGCTCAACATCTCATCACCTGCCTGTAAAGCATATGCGGCTGCAGAAGTATAATCGGTGATGGCTAGATCATACTCCTTCAGTAATTTCTTTACTTTACCAAGATGGTATAAGCTATACGACAAATCACGCTGACCATTACTTGCCAACGAAGCAACTTTTACAGCCTGAAGGTGGAACCACCTGGATTCGGTATATTTTTTTTCCAACAAATAAATGGCAGCCAAACTATTATAAGCACTCACACGACCGCTGGTGTTTTTCTCTTTTTTGTACAAAGGCAAAACTCGTTTAATGATATCATGCTGTGCTTCTTTAAATTGTCCTTTTCTAGCCTTCAAAAGTGCTAAATGCTCTAAGGCTATCGCCATGTTATGTGTACTGTTTGCCTTTAATGCAGCTTTACTCATTAGCTCATAATAGAGCAGGGCTTTATCGGTATTGTCCAGAAACTCATATAAGGCCCCTAAATTATTTGCAATAATAGCTTGTGCATGGAAGTCGTTAATCTCTCCCTTTATAGCAAAGGCTCGTTCAAAGCTACCAATAGCTTGTTCATAGCCCCTGTCTTCTACATATAAGAGCGCCAGCCGGTTTTGCAGATCTGATACCATTTCCATATTTCCGATTTGCAAATAGGACTGTAAAGAACGTTGGAGAGAATTCTGTAGATCGGCTCTATTTATACTTGTATGCGTGGGTAAAGGATAATACTGCCCGGTCTGCTGCAAAACAGCGCTGAGGCCTCTTTCTTCCAACCCTTTTGTAACGAAGACCGCAGCCATGCGCTTTTTGTCAAACTCTTCTTTCAGCAATTGCTCCTTGGTCTTCTCGGGTGGAAGTTCATATAAAACAGGGCCAATTCCTGAGAAATCTTTTACGGATACTGTGTCTGGCACAATCCCCCTATCACTTCTTCTTTTGGATAACTTGCCTTTTACCCCCGGTGAGAAACCCATTAATAGGCAAGAAACCAATGTATATTTAAGTATCTTTTGCACGTACGCCGTTTTTATTTATTTCCTATTATACAAACTTATATAAAATTGATTTGATTTGCAATTTTATGATATCCAAGACATAACCTATTTTTTCGACTTCTTTGTCGCAATGTTGGTATTGCTTTTAGATAAAAATAATAGTAGGTTTGCTAAAAAAGATGGCAACAACTCCTCCTTTGGCTGAGCGCATGCGCCCTGAAAATATAAATGATTATGTTGGTCAATATCATCTATTGGGCCCGGATGCTGTTTTAAGAAGATCCATTGAAAGTAACAATCTTCCATCTATGATTTTATGGGGACCTCCCGGGGTTGGAAAGACGACCTTAGCTTATATCATTTCGAAGCGTTTAAATCGCCCGTTTTTTAACCTCAGTGCAATAAATGCCGGGGTTAAAGATGTTAGGGAAGTCATTGAACAAGCGAACTTAAGTAAGGCCATGTTTCAGGATCAACCCATTTTATTTATCGATGAAATTCATCGTTTTTCAAAATCCCAACAGGACTCTCTGTTAAGTGCTGTTGAACGGGGACTGGTTACCTTAATTGGAGCAACAACAGAAAACCCATCTTTTGAAGTTATATCAGCATTACTATCCCGTTGTCAGGTATATACGTTGAAACCATTAGACGAAAGTGACCTTGTAACACTTTTACAAAAAGCCCTCGCTAATGATCCGGTCCTAAAAGAAAAAAAAATCATTATTGATGAACATGAGGCTCTTCTCCGAATTTCAGGGGGAGATGCCCGGAAGCTACTTAACGTATTGGAACTGGTTAGCAATGCTCTTCCTGAAGGCAACCATCATATTAATAACGAATTCGTGCTCAAACAGGTTCAACAGAACATGGCGCTCTACGACAAAGCCGGTGAGCAGCATTACGACATTATTTCCGCCTTTATCAAATCGATCCGAGGAAGTGATCCGAACGCCGCAGTATACTGGCTGGCACGGATGATTGAAGGAGGGGAAGACCCATCCTTTATTGCTAGACGATTGCTTATTCTGGCCTCCGAAGATATCGGCAACGCAAACCCAAATGCCCTGTTGCTTGCAAATAACTGTTTTCAGGCTGTAAATGTAATCGGATGGCCTGAATCAAGAATCATTCTTTCGCAAACGGTAACCTACATGGCCTCATCAGTCAAAAGCAACGCTGCTTATGAAGCGATTAACAAAGCACAGGCGCTTGTTAAACAAACGGGCGATTTATCGGTTCCTTTACATTTAAGAAACGCACCTACTAAACTGATGAAGAATTTAAATTATGGAAAGGAGTACAAGTATGCACACGCATACGATGGAAATTTTGTTGAACAAGAATTTATGCCTAAAGAAATAAGAGGCCAACAATTGTATGATCCGGGAAAAAACCCTTCAGAACAAAAGCTAAGGGAGCATCTACGGAAACTATGGAAAGATAAATATGGATACTAGTAGGCAACGACCTAACCTTTACGCCGCTAAATGATGCCTAAGGCTTCGCAGGCTTTTTCCGCAGCCAACTTTTCGGCATTTTTCTTATTATAGTCGCGCCCCGTTCCCCTGACTTCCCCGGAAATAATAGCTTCTACCGTAAATAATTTAGCGCTCTCTCCTTCTGCATTATTCGCTACTTCAAACAACACTTCGTTCCCCGTGGACTGACACCATTCAATTAATCGGCTCTTAAAATTTGTTTCGGTTTGCTCTAACAGGTGAATGTCTACGTGAGGCTTTATAATGCGGCTGAGAAGAAAATTACGGGTAAACATGTATCCCTTGTCAAGATAGACTGCTCCAATGAGAGCCTCAAAGGCATCGCCCAATAAAGAGCTCGATTTCCCGGGATATCCTACCATTTTCGAATCGTATTGTATGAGTTCATCGAAACCCAGCTTTCTGGCTAATTGGTTAAGATGAACTCTACTAACAATCTTTGAACGCATCTCCGTTAAAAAGCCCTCATCTTTATAAGGGTACATTTTAAACAAAAGCTCGGCGACAACTGCGCCTAGAATAGCATCACCTAAAAACTCCAGCCGCTCATTGCTATTTTTTGTTCCTTTCTTTACCTGTACCGCAACCGATTTATGACGAAAGGCCATTTGGTAAAGGTATAAATTTCCCGGTATAAATCCGAGTAAATTTTTTAGTGCCCGAACGTATTTTCGTTTGGACGAGAGGTAGAGCTTATAAATGCTAAAAATAGACATTATTCATTTGGAAAATTTTCAGAATTCCATAGATATGATTCAGCGAAGCTTTCGAAAAGATACGTTTCTCAAGGCAGAAACACATTATTCTTCGTACTTCTTGAATATAACGGAGGCGTTATGCCCACCAAAACCAAATGTATTACTTAAAGCATAGTTGACTGTTCGACTTTGCGGTTTATTAAACGTAAAGTTAAGTCTGCTATCTAAGTTGGGATCATCGGTGAAATGATTAATCGTTGGAGGTATGATACCATTTCGGATGGCCAAAATGGAAGCGATTGATTCTACCGCCCCAGCCGCACCTAACAGGTGACCTGTCATAGATTTGGTTGAGCTAATGTTAAGCTCATAGGCATGAGCTCCAAAATGATCAAGAATGGCCTTCGATTCACTTATATCTCCTACCGGCGTTGAAGTACCGTGCACGTTAATATAGTCGATATGTTCATTAGAAATACGGGCATCTTTTATGGCATTGGTCATCGCTAGCCGCGCACCGAGACCTTCCGGGTGGGACGCAGTAATATGGTGCGCATCCGCACTCATGCCTCCACCGATCAACTCCGCGTAAATCTTTGCTCCACGTGCTTTTGCATGTTCCAAACTTTCAAGGATAATCGTTCCCGATCCCTCGCCGGCCACAAAACCATCCCGATCATTATCGAAAGGTCGCGACGCGGTAGCAGGGTCATCGTTACGTGTTGAAAGTGCATGCATTGCGTTAAAGCCTCCTATACCCGCTTCGTTGATAATGGCCTCTGACCCGCCACTAATAATAACGTCGGCATATCCTGTCCGGATATAATTGAGGGAATCTATCAGTGCGTGTGTCGATGAAGCACAAGCTGAAACGGTTGAAAAGTTCAACCCATGCAGTCCATACTTCATGGATATATGCCCAGGACATATATCCAATATCATTTTGGGTATAAAAAAGGGGTTGTATCTAGGTGTCCCGTCGCCTTTAGCAAAGTTACTTACTTCGTCTAAAAAGGTTTTCAATCCGCCAATTCCCGATCCCCAAATTACACCGATACGATTTGTATTTAACTTGTCAAACTCTAACCCGGCATCCCGTACAGCCTCTTCTGTAGAGGCAAGGGCATAATGAACAAATGGATCTAACTTACGAGCCTCCTTCCGATCCATAAATTGAGTAGGATCGAAGCCTTTTACTTCACACGCAAATCTTGTCTTGAATTTCTCTGCATCAAAATGCGTAATAGGAGCAGCTCCGCTTACCCCGTTGATCAAACCATTCCAATATTCAGAAACAGTATTACCAATAGGAGTAAGCGCACCTAATCCTGTTACTACTACTCTTTTAAGCTCCATTTATTCGATTGGCCTAATTTTTAGTTAGTTAACGTTTTTCTCTAAGTAAGCTACAGCTTGTCCAACAGTGCTGATGGTTTCAGCTTGGTCGTCAGGGATAGCTACGTTGAATTCCTTTTCAAACTCCATGATCAACTCTACGGTGTCTAATGAATCAGCACCTAAATCATTGGTGAATGAAGCCTCTGGTGTAACTTCATTTTCGTCAACACCTAATTTCTCAACGATAATTGCTTTAACTCTTGAAGCGATATCAGACATGATTTTTATGGTTTAATGTTTAATAAATCAGTGCAAAGAAAAATAAAATTCAGCAAAAATCAAACCTTTTTAAGTTTTAGGCCTAATTACTTTATTCTCAAAGACATTTTACCATAGGCAATTTGTTCAACTTAAGGCAGAAAATTACTTCCCTTAAACACTTGTTGTGCCAAGTGTCCTTAATAACAAATGATTTTTTGTTTTGTGTTAAGTATGTCAATTGCAATAGAATAGCAATTTATCTAAGTTTGCACCAAAGTTTTAGAAACATTGAATAAGCTGACATTAAAATACGAATTGGATATCGACTTCAATTTGGTGGCCATAACTTGCCCTTTAAAGGATTATCGGCTATGCTATTATATTAATAAAGTTACAGGATTGGACCTACACAAAATAGACGATCATGAAATTTGGCAAGACAATCAACATTCCTTTTATTTCGGAAGATACTACTATGAAGACAGCAATAATGAAATTTCCTACTACCTTTTAAATAATAAAGGTCTCGAGGGGGGGGTACTCATTCCGGAGATGAAAGTCACGGATTTTTTCTTATTGATAAAAAATGCCATCGATGATGAGCTGCTGGAGTGGCAGATCGATCAGATAAATAATTTAAAAGAGGTAGTTGTAGCATCCGAAATAGATCCACATAAATTGAAATCGAGAGAAAATTTAGTATTTTAGCTTGAGAATGATTTTCTTACCTTTGCCCGTGTAACTTTTACACTATTGTGAATAAAAACAACGACTTTTTCCCGAGGGGAGAAAAGGTAATTAACAGAATAATAGAATTAACAACCATAAAGAACAACTATATTTCCGGTAAACCAAGGGCTTATAGTATGTTCAACGCCATTAAAAACTAGCAATAAAATGAAAAAAGTTCATAAGAGAACTAAAATTGTGGCCACTTTAGGCCCCGCTTCATCGCCAAAAGAAATATTAAGCAGCTTAATTGAAAAAGGTGTAGATGTCTGTCGTTTAAACTTTTCGCATGGTAGCCAAGAAGATCACCTCAAGGTTATTAATACGATAAAGGAGATTAACGCCGAAAACAATTTGAATATCGGAATCTTGGCCGACCTACAGGGCCCTAAAATACGTATAGGAAAAATGAAAGAAGGCGGAGCCATTTTATTAAATGGAAAACAGCTTCGCATTACTACTAAAGAAATGATAGGAAATGAAGAAGAGATCTATATTACCTATCAAGAATTTCCAAAAGACGTTACTGAAGGAGAAATCATCTTGTTAGATGACGGAAAAATTCAGCTTCGGGTGTTAAAGACCAATAGTGTCGACTCGGTTACCTGTGAGGTGGTACACGGCGGTGTACTGACGTCCAGAAAGGGTGTTAACCTTCCTAATACAAAAGTTTCTATCCCCAGTTTAACGGAAGAAGACTTAGATAACCTTCATTTCGTATTGAACTATGATGTTGAATGGATCGGTATGTCTTTCGTTCGTACCGCCGAAGACATTCTACAATGCAAAAAAATAATTGCGGAGAGGGGCAAAACAGCGCGGGTCATTGCAAAAATTGAAAAGCCGGAAGCGATCGAAAATATCGACAGTATCATTGCCGCTACGGACGGGGTTATGGTTGCAAGAGGGGACTTAGGTGTCGAAATCCCGATGGAACAAGTCCCTCTATTGCAGAAAATGATTGTTCAGAAATGCCGCGATGCTTCTAAACCAGTGATTATTGCCACGCAAATGTTGGAAAGCATGATCACTACGCCTAGACCTACCCGAGCAGAGGTTAATGATGTTGCTAACTCTGTTTTGGATGGAGCTGACGCCGTTATGCTTAGCGGAGAGACATCTGTAGGTGAGTTTCCTGAAATTGTAATCGAAACGATGACAAAGATTATCAAAAACGTAGAGGGCACGGCTTATCCTTATTTTTCACCACGCAAGCCCGGGCATAATCCATCTACCTCCATTCCGGATTCAATTTGTGCATCGTCGGTTTACCTCGCTCAACAGGTAAAAGCAAAAGCGATTGTAGCAATGACCTCATCCGGCTACACGGCCTTTGAAATCTCCAGCCACAGACCGGATTCAGACATCCATATTTTTACCGGAAACAAATCGCTTCTTAATACACTTAGCTTACTTTGGGGTGTAAAAGGATTTTACTATGATGGGGAAGAAAGTACCGATTCTTCTATAGCAGATGTAAATTCTCAGCTTAAAGAAGCCGGGCTGATCTCTTCAGGCGACCTCGTAGTCAACACCGCCTCTATTCCGATCAGCGAAAAAGGAAGAACGAATATGATTAAAGTCACTGAAATCAAATAAGATAATAAACGCTCATTATTTAATGCATGAAAACATTAAATAATGAGCATTATCCTGTAATACCTTCAAGCTCACTTCTTATTTTCTTTATCCCCGCACTTACTTTGGCAGGTTGAACTTGATCAAGAACGGTTACTTCAGTAGTTCTGTCTTGCTCTGACCGATAAATAACCAAAAATTCCTCATCGTTAATCAAAGCGTCGTAGGGACCTTTGCCACTCATCAGCTTAACCAATACGGGCAAGCATTCAAAAAAAATGAATAATAACCCAATGAATGTTATCGCCCAGTAATTACTCGCATTCGTCTTCCCTGCATCACTGTATTTTAACTGTCCGAGGGCTTCATTCCTATCAGCAAAACCAGCTAGTTTCACGATGCTATCCAACTCCTTGGATGTCATTAGCTTTTCGTCAAGCAGGCCATCGATCTGCCTCCTTTCTTTTATAAAGCGCTCCTGAACGCTTATCTGTGAACGTAAATCCTCTTCTCGTCTCTCTCTTTCCTTTAACGCCTCCTCCTTTCTTTTGGCGTAAGGGCCATAGCCCATCATACCCGAAGTCTCAGCTGTTTTACTTCCAAATATTTCAAAATTTAAACTTTGACGATCGTGCTTAATTGTTTTCGAAAGGGAATCAAGTTCCGATTTTAGTCCTTCTAATTTAGCAATATCGCTATTGTATTTACGATCAAAGGAGCCATTTAATTGATCGATCCGTTGTTTTTGTCCATTTAGATAATTTATCTTAAGCTGTTCTCTTATTTCCTTATCAAATATTTTTAGCTCCAAAGGCCTGGAAATCACAATCCCAATCAATATCGCCAAGACTAAACGAGGTGCTGCTTGGAGAAACTGTTTAAAGGGTGTCGACATTTTATTAATTGTTGAAACGATGTAGCGGTCCATATTAAAAATAGCCGTTCCCCAAATGAGACCAAAGGAAATGGAAGCGAGTAAGGCATAAGTGCTTCCGCTAAAAACAAAATACAGCGCATAACTACCGGCGATAGCGGCAAACAAACCGGTAAAAAAAATCGTTGCTCCAATACCTGCATATTTGTTGTGCTCTGAGGGAGTTTTCAATAAGGTAGGTATGTGCGCCCCACTACAAAACCAAAAAAAATGATTAACCTTCCTCATAACTCCCTTTTAAATTATAGATATTGAAGCAAGCCTTCAAAAGCCATTCCTCTAGATGCCTTTAGAAGAACCGTCGTATTTTCAAGTGGTTTCTCCTGTAAAGCCTGCTTAGCCGCATCGAGCGATTCGTAATATTCTATATCATGTTCTTCTTGCCTTTGTCCGAAAAAGTTTCTACCCACAAAAATTTTTCGATAAAGCTTCATGCCACGTATACGTTCGATCAAACGACGATGTTCTGTCGGTGCTTCTTCTCCCAACTCAAACATATCACCCAAAATCGATACCTTTTTCTCCGCATGAATACTTTCCAAATTATCCAGAGCCGCCCACATACTACTTGCATTGGCATTATAGTAATCGCAAATAACGGTATTCTTTTCAGTCTGCGTGATCTGAGAACGATTATTTGTAGGGCTGTACGCTGTAATGCCTCGGTTAATTTCCTCGGGGTTCAATCCAAAATATAAACCTACCGCTACGGCAGCTAATACATTTTCCAGGTTATAGGAGCCCGTTAAATGCGTAGGTACCACCTGACGATCGTAACCATATGCCTTAATACTACTCCAACCTAAATTTAAAACGGGATTAACGGAAAGCAATTCGCCACTAATATTGTTCGATTTGTCTAAACCATAGGTTATGATTTGCTTGAAGGTTTTATTGTTGGCCATTGATAACAAATGATTATTATCTCCTTGTAAAAACAGAACCCCTTTATGTTCTTCCAGCCACTCATATAACTCGCCTTTAGCCTGTTTCACCCCCTCAAAACTTCCAAAACCTTCTAAATGCGCCTTCCCAACATTTGTAATCAGTCCGAGCTCCGGTCTCGCTATCCCACATAAAAAAGCGATTTCGCCAATATGGTTAGCACCCATCTCTATAATGGCAAGCTCAATAGCTGAATCAATAGCCAGCACACTCAACGGTACACCTATATGATTATTCAAATTACCTTTTGTAGCATAAACGTTAAACTTCTGCGACAACACCGATTGTAGAAGCTCTTTAGTAGTCGTCTTTCCGTTAGTACCGGTGACCCCTATAACAGGTATCTGCAGTTGATCCCGGTGATACCTCGCTAAATTTTGCAGTGTTTCCAGAACATTCGAAACCACTTCGATGCGTTCGTCAACAATGGGTACCGGCTCATCAACGATCGCTAATCTTGCACCTAATTCCAGCGCTTTTTCAGCAAATTGATTACCGTTAAATGTAGCCCCTCTCAATGCAAAGAAAATGGACCCGGGAAGAATATTTCTCGTATCCGTTGATATTTTTTGACATTCTTGAAAAAGCCTATAAAGTGTTGCAATCTCCATAAAAAATGATTTTTGCGACTAATTTACATATTATAATATTGAGAATAATGACTCGCCTTATGAGGCTTTTTCACTTAAGTTGGCTATCTGATTAATTTTCAATATGGACTGAATCTGCTTGATGTTCTTCTTCCTTTTTCATCTCTGCTATGCATTTCAACCCTTCTTCCGTCATAATCCATTCTGTATAAGATGCTCTATTTTCCTCGGGAAAATTTTCTCTACATTGCCAAACCGGCAAATTTCTAATGTGGTTATCGGCTTCATTACTTAAAAATAATTTTGCGCCCACAGGTAACAGCATTTTAATACTTACTCGCTGGTCGCGCATTAGTTCACCTTGTGGCAAGGTGGAGTTATTATCAAATACGATATGCTGTTCCTGCTGATTCACATTATAAATGATTCGTTCTGCTCGCTTCGCTGCTAGATCAAAGTTTTTCCCTCGGGCGTGAAACTCTTGAACGAGTTTTGCCGGACTGTTCGTCTCTCCCTTTATTATTTTAATATCGACCGAATTCATATTTCGGAATTTACCTCTTTTTCGATTGGATTTTATAATAGTACCCAAAGAGTCCAGTCGATTCCCGCTGGAATCAACCTTTTTAATGACGTTGACATCGTTTACATCCACATAATATGCAGGGAAAGGGGCTAGTAAGCGCTCCTGAACAATGGAAGCATCCTCTCTGAAATCTTGTGCTGTTTGAATCGTATAATAGGTGAGCGTACCGGCAGCTACGAGCCATAGTACCAGGAGCCCGAATCCTACATAACTACCCGCTATTCGCCTATTAAATACAATACGGATGGCTAGTATAATAAGTGCCAACAGAGGGATCGCCAAACTGAAGAAAGCGGCCACAATGACAATACCCTTATAAGATTCAGGAACAAGATACAAGGGGAAATCCGGGTCATATAAGCCCCCGAAGCCATCTCCGGTCCAATCTGGTATTGCCAGAATTAGGCAAACAAGCAACGCAACAATTCCTGCGCTTAACCCGAAAATGATAAGAGCGCCGATAACTTTTAAGAATACAATGAATGCTTTTGCAATAAAATTCGCAGCACCCTCCAACGAGTCTGCCGCCTTATTTAGGCCGGGTTTGATTCTTTCCCCGGCCATAGTAAAATTTCCGCGGAGGCCCTCCATTTCCTCTTCAAAATTCTTTTTGAAGTTTTGCAAATTCGGTGCTTCCCCACGCATCGCCATACGGTCGGCCCGGGTTTTTGCAATGGGTACAACAATCCAAAGTATAATGTATAAAAGGAAGCCCGTTCCGGCAAAAACAAACAAGAGTACCATTACAAGCCGAACCCATAATGTTTCGATATCGAGGTAATGCCCCAACCCGGAACATACGCCCCCAAATACTTTATCATCGGGATCTCTAAATAATTTGCGTGTTCCTGAGTAGCCTGACCCATAATACGATTGCCGCGAATAATCATAAGAATCACCGGCATTATCACTTTCAAAGTCGCTCACTTTTCCCATCTGTGCACAAACTTCTTCCACATCCTGCATCGTAATAACTTCTTTCTTTCCCGGAACAATCCGTTCGTTGAACATCTCCGCAATTCTGTTTTCAATATCTCCTACAATTTCCTTGCTGTCTTCCGTATAAGCAAAATGCTTTTTCACATCGATCATGTATGACCGCAAAGCATCGTAAGCATCTTCTTCAATGTGAAAAACGATGCCGTTTATATTTATTATTATTGTTTTATTCATGGTTAATCATTTATTAAAGGTTCACATCGCTGTTTTCTTCTGTATTTCTAGGTGCAGTGGATGTTTTTACTGCAAACACAAGCTCGTTCCAAGTTTCATCTAAAGCTTTAAGCACTTCTTGGCCGGCTTCGGTTATTTGATAATACTTTCTTGGCGGACCCGAGCTGGACTCTTTCCAGATATAGCTTAACAGCTCGTTATTCTTCAATCTGGTTAACAGAGGATATAGTGTACCCTCTACCACCAATAAGCGAGCCGCCTTGAGCTCATTGATGATATCCGAGGCGTATATTTCCCCTCGGGAAATAATTGACAGAATACAGTATTCCAGTATTCCTTTCCTCATTTGGGTTTGCGTATTTTCTACTATCATATAACAAAGATATATGTTTTGGTAGGTATTATGCAATACATAGTAGCTTGTTAAAGACATACTGAATTATAAATGACTGACAATCAACGATAAAAAATTAAAATACCGACAAAAATGCATGTTATCAGAAGCTATATCTTCGATTATTTCAGGTATTTCGTTTGGCCTTTCTGTTTTCGCGGTTATCAAATAGTGTATTTTTAACACAATACATTTGCTTTTTAATATTTCATCCAATACATTTACAAATTAATTCCTTATAAACAAAAGCATGATTAAAGCGGCTAACCTAAAGAAACTATTTATCGAAAAATTTAGTCAGAATCCATTAATCGTCCGCTCACCGGGCCGAGTAAACCTCATTGGAGAGCATACCGATTATAACGAAGGGCTCGTTCTTCCGGCGGCAATTAATAAAAATGTATACTTAGCTATTGCTAAAAATAACACGGATAAAGTTCGTCTTTATGCCATAGATCTATCCGATTCTTTTGAAACCACCGTTGATGCTATAAAAAAGACTGACAAACTTTGGCCGGATTATATTCTCGGCGTCATTGAACAATTGCAATTAAATAATTACGCCATTAATGAAGGATTCGATATTGCTTTCTCCGGAGATATTCCGCAAGGAGCAGGCTTATCGTCATCCGCTGCCTTGGAATGCGCTACCGCTTTTGCTCTAAGCACGCTTTTTGAGCTCCACATAAGTAAGCTGGATATCGCACTTCTGTCTCAAGCTGCTGAAAATCAGTTTGTCGGTGTAAATTGCGGCTTAATGGATCAGTTTGCGAGTGTATTCGGAAAAGAACAGCACCTGGTGAAATTAGATTGTGCAGATTACTCATACGAGTATATTCCTTTTAAGACAAGCGACATAAAAATATTGCTGCTCGATACGCAGGTTAAACACTCGTTAGCTTCCTCTGCCTACAACGAACGCCGCGAACAATGCGAAGAGGGCGTTCGGTTGATCAGTCGGCATCACCCCTCAGTTACCAGTTTGCGGCACGCTACGGAAGAAATGCTTCTCAAATATGTAAAACCCGTTGACGAAATTGTATATCGAAGGTGTAGCTACGTGGTCGCAGAGATTGCACGTTTACAGCTAGCTTGTGAGGATTTGAAAAAAGACGATTTTAAAGCTTTCGGGCAACGTATGTTTGAAACGCATGAAGGCTTGGAGAAACAGTATGAAGTGAGTTGCAAGGAACTTGATTTATTGGTGCAGTTAGTAAAGGGCAATCAGTATGTGCTAGGAGCCCGTATGATGGGTGGGGGCTTTGGCGGTTGCACGATTAATCTTGTGAAAGCTGATAAAGCGGAGGAAGTGGCTCAACAAGTTGCTGCTGCTTATAAAGAACAAACAGGAATAGAGATTCCGTATTATATTGCTGAAATAAATTCCGGAACGAGTATCGTTGATTTAACACAAGCATCGTATGGCCAGGTATAAGCTTCCACTACTTAAAGATTTCAAAACAAAAGGAGACGATAAGAGTAGCGCGCTGATCATACTAAAAAATAACAGAGGAATGCAGGTGGCGCTTACAAACTATGGCGCGCGAATAGTAAGTATGATTGTTCCCGATAAGACCGGAAGTTCGGTAGATGTTGTTTTGGGCTTTAACAACATCTTGGATTATCTCCATGCGGATGAATTATATCATGGGGCTACTATTGGGCGATACGCCAACCGGATAAGCAACGGTACATTTGAACTTGGCGGAATACCCTATAAAATTGAACCAAATAACGGCCCTAATGCGCTACATGGTGGGAAAAATGGTTTTCACACAAAAATATGGGATCGAAGAATTAACAATCCCAATCAGGTGACCTTCTATTATACTTCTCCTGACGGTGAAGAAGGTTTTCCAGGAACACTAACCGTGTCCGTAGATTATCTATTGACAGATGAAAACGAGCTCCAAATAAATTATCGAGCAAATAGCGATAAAGACACTATTATTAACCTTACAAATCACGCCTATTTCAATCTGGATGGCGAAGGTTCGGGATCCATCGTTGATCATGTTGTTGAAATCGCAGCCGAAACGTTCCTTCCCATTAACGAGGTTCAAATCCCTTTGGGAGAGCTCCGACCGGTAAGCGATTCAGCTTTTGATTTCCGTAAACCGAAGCGTATATCCTTGGGCATATCAAGCGAGGATGAACAAATCCAAAAGGGAGGTGGGGGATATGACCATACCTTCGTTCTAAACGAAGCAAACAAAGACGGTAAAAAAGTCGCAGCTTCTGCCTTTTCTGAAAAGAGTGGGATTATGCTCGAAGTGCTTACTACCGAACCCGGGATACAATTTTATACGGGAAATGCGCTCACAGGAAAGGACAAAGGGAAATCAGGAAACCACTATGCCAAGCAACACGCGTTCTGCTTCGAGACACAACACTTTCCTGATGCACCGAACCAAGCACAATTCCCATCACCCTTACTAAAGGCAAAGCAGCCATTCCGATCACAAACAATTTATCGATTTCATGTGCAAAAATAAAAACACCATAAAACAAGCCCAATGAAAACCTTACACACTACTGACTACTTCGTTTTTTTATTCTATTTTTTGATCGTAGCTTTATACGGCTACTGGGTATATCAAAAAAAGAAATCACTCACTGCAGATTCCAAAGACTATTTCCTTGCTGAGGGTTCTTTAACTTGGTGGGCAATCGGCGCTTCGCTAATTGCTTCCAATATTTCTGCAGAGCAGTTCATCGGAATGAGTGGTTCGGGCTTCAAAATGGGCCTGGCGATCGCTGCTTATGAATGGATGGCCGCGATCACACTGATTATCGTCGGTATTTTCTTTATCCCGGTATATCTTAAAAATAAGATATACACCATGCCTCAATTTTTAAATCAGCGCTACAATAGTACCGTAAGTATCGTCATGGCCATATTCTGGTTGCTGCTCTATGTTGTTGTTAACCTTACTTCAATTCTGTATCTAGGCGCGTTGGCCGTATCCAGTATATCAGGCATCAATTTCACCGTGTGCATTTTCGCGCTCGCTATTTTCGCTATTATCATTACACTGGGCGGTATGAAAGTTATTGGGTTTACGGATGTAATCCAAGTGTTCTTTTTGATTCTCGGCGGACTGGCGACAACCTATATCGCACTCAATTTGGTAGCCGATCATTTTGGCGTGCATGGGGCATTAAACGGTTTGGGACTTATGTATGATAAAGCTCCCGACCACTTTGAAATGATATTCGGCAAAGACAATGAAAACTACCTCGATTTACCTGGACTTTCGGTGCTCATAGGCGGTCTTTGGATCGTAAACCTGAATTATTGGGGCTGTAATCAATACATTACCCAACGGGCCTTGGGTGCGGACCTCAAAACCGCTAGGGGAGGTTTGCTATTTGCGGCAGGACTAAAGCTGTTAATGCCGGTTATTGTAGTACTGCCTGGAATTGCGGCTTATATACTTTATAAAGAAGGTTATTTTCAGGAAGAAATGCTTCAGGATGGAAGTGTAAATCCTGATCACGCTTATCCTGTACTGCTGAATCTTTTACCAACCGGTTTAAAAGGATTGTCTTTTGCCGCCTTGACAGCAGCAGTAGTTGCTTCTTTAGCCGGAAAAGCCAACAGTATTGCTACCATCTTTTCATTGGATGTTTACAAAAAGATTTTCAACAAAGAGGCTTCTGAAAAAAATCTGGTTAATGTGGGAAAAACAACCATTATCGTTTCCATGCTATTAGCCATCGTCATTTCACCATACTTAGGGATAGATAAAAAGGGTGGCTTTCAGTATATTCAAGAATATACCGGTTTCGTGTCTCCTGGAATTTTCGCGATGTTCATCTTAGGTTTTTTCTGGAAAAAAGCAACATCCTCTGCTGCAATGTTTGCAACTGTCGGCGGATTCATTCTTTCTGTCATTTTTAAATTTTTGCCGAACGTCATGGATCTATCTTTCTTGGCTTCATCCGGTTTTGCCGTCAAAAATGCAGAAGGTATTTATGAAATACCATTCCTTGACCGTATGGGCTTTGTTTTCATTATCTGTATAGCGGCGATGCTTATAATAAGCATCATCGAAAATAACCGTGGTGTTAAGCCAAAAGGTTTGGAAGTGGACACAAAAATGTTCCGCGTCCATCCGGGATTTGCGATAGGTTCTTTGTTAATAACAGGCGTTGTTGCCGCACTATACTTATTGTTTTGGTAATTAATTATCTTTGCTACGGGGCTTTACCCCGTAGCAAAAGTTATTTTTATAATGCATATTTTCCCATCCACATTCACGTTTCTAACGAGCTTACAACAAAATAATAATAGAGAGTGGTTTCAGGAGCACAAATCTGACTATGATTTAGCACATCAAAATGTTAAAGATTTTGTTGCCGAATTCATCCACGCGCTATCGAAAATAGACCGTTATATTAGCGAGGATATTCCCGTTTCAAAATGCCTTTTTAGGATATATCGGGATACACGCTTTAGCAAAGATAAGACTCCCTATAAAAATTGGTTCGGTGCCGGTATATCTGTTGCCGGAAGAAAGCTGAATGGCCCGGAGTACTACCTCCATATACAACCGGGAAATTCATTTATTGCCGGTGGCTATTGGCGTCCGGAGAAAGAACATTTGGCGGCAATCAGACAGGAAATTGATTACAACGGCACCCAGTTTAGACAGATCATCAACGCCCCCAAGTTCACTAAGTTCTGTATTTTAAATAACGAAGATAAACTCAAAAAAGTTCCGGCAGGCTATGATGCTGACCACCCGGATATTGAATTTCTTAAACTAAAGAGCTTCACCGCCAGCAGCACCTTAAGTGATGCCGATCTCTCCGAGGATGATGGGCGATCCATTACTCGTTTATTGAATTTTGCGGAAGCTATGTATGACTTCAAGCTGTTTCTTCATCAAGCCTTAGATGAAGAGTAAGCTCATCATCGCAACTCCTTCAGGGCATAATGTAACTTTTCAAGTTTAACGAGCATCGCTTCCGCTGCTTTTTCGTTCGCTTCAGTGGCAGCAAACGATTCCTCCTCATTAAGCTGTTTGGAAAAATTTGCGAGTAGCAATCCATCGAAAGGGAACATTTGTAGTGCATTGGTAACTTGCTTAAGCTGCTGAATCGCTCGTGTCCCTCCGGCTATACCTCCATACCCTACCATGGCGACCGGTTTATAGGCCCACTCATTAAAGAGGAAATCCAGTGCATTCTTTAAAGGGGCGGGCATACCATAATTGTATTCCGGTGTGACAAATATAAAAGCATCAGCAGCGCCGATCTTTGAGCTCCAATCTTTGGTATGTTGATGGGTGTATTGCTGCATTCGAGGATGTACCGGCTCATCCATAAAAGGCAGATTGACTTTCTTTAGGTCTATCAATTCCGTATCAAACGTTGTATATTTCTTTGCTGTTTCATATACCCAATAGGCAACAGCATGCCCTTTTCTGCCATTTCTTGTACTTCCTAAGATAATTTTTAACTGAATCATAAGCCTTAATCTTTAAGGGATAACAATTCGATAGCTCATTTGTTGAAGCGCTTATTTTCGAGCGGAGAAAGTAAATGCTCTAAGCCATTTAATTTGATTTCATACATTGTAGCAAGTAGAACACCCAATTTTCCCTTAGGAAAGCCCTGATTTCTGAGCCAAACAAGGTAGTGCTCGGGCAAACGGCTTATAGGCCAATCCTTATATTTTCCATAAGGCATTTTATAGACAACGAGCTCTTTTAATATTTCTCTATCAGATTCCATACGCTTAACGGGCTAATTCCTGAAGAAGCATAACAGCTTCATCCACGCTTTGAATTCTGTCGAATCCGATACGCAAACTTCCTTTTACTTCTTTTAGGTTACAAACCGATGGATTTTGCTGAACAAACTGCAAAACCTTTCCAAATCGTTCACTTTCAAAATACGGTGATTTTTTATTGCTAATGAAGTACCCCCGAAGCACGTTCTTTTTGTAGGATATCTTCTCAAAACCTATTTCTTTACCAAGCCATTGTAAACGAAGCGTATTTAGCAACTCCTTTACCGGCAATGGTACCGGCCCGAAACGATCGGCCAAATCCTGCTCGAAAGACTCGATTTCATTTTCGGTCTTTAACGACGCCATTTGATTGTATAGATTATAACGTTCACCTACATTGGTTACATAAGAATCTGGAATGTATACCTCTAAATCCGTGTCTATTTGCGTAAAATTAACATATACTCTAGCCTTTTCCTCCTTAAACAACCCTTCAAATTCATCGTCTTTCAATTCTTGGATAGCTTCGTCCAAAATCTTATGGTACATTTCAAAGCCTATTTCTGCGATAAAACCACTTTGTTCTGCACCTAATAGATTTCCGCTTCCACGAATGTCCAAATCCCTCATCGCTACATTGAACCCACTTCCCAGTTCACTAAATTCTTCAATGGCGCTCAGACGTTTACGTGCCTCGGGTGTAAGGGTCGAAAGGGGAGGAGACAATAAATAACAAAAAGCCTTTTTGTTGGATCGGCCCACTCGCCCTCGCATTTGATGTAAATCGCTTAGGCCGAACATATGCGCATGGTTAATAATAATGGTATTTGCGTTCGGAATATCCAAACCCGCCTCAATAATCGTTGTGGCCACCAACACATCAAACTCATGATTAATAAATTTGAGCATGACATCCTCTAAGGCATCACCTTCCAATTGCCCATGGGCAACACCACATCTTGCATTTGGCACCAGCTTAGTGATCAAAGCTCCCAATTGGCGAAGATCCTGCACCCGATTGTGGATAAAGAAGACCTGCCCGCCTCTATTAATTTCATAGGCCACCGCCTCTTGTATCAGTTTTTCATTAAATACATGCAATTCCGTTTGTACAGGTTGACGATTTGGCGGAGGAGTGCTTATGATGCTTAAATCTCTTGCTCCCATCAACGAAAAATGAAGTGTCCGAGGAATCGGCGTAGCAGTAAGCGTCAGCGTATCAACATTAACACGCAATTGCTTAAGCTTCTCTTTAACACCTACACCAAATTTCTGTTCTTCATCAATAATCAATAGTCCGAGATCCTTGAATTTCACATCTTTGCTTACCAGGCGATGCGTTCCGATCACAATATCAATTTCACCCTCGGCGAGTCGCTTCAACGTGTCCTTTATTTCTTTGCTCGTTTTAAACCGGTTGATATAGTCAATATTACAAGGAAATCCCTTTAACCGTTCGGAAAAGGTCCTGTGATGTTGTAATGCCAAAATTGTTGTAGGAACCAACACCGCCACCTGCTTACTATCAGCGACTGCCTTAAAAGCAGCCCGTACAGCTACCTCTGTTTTTCCAAAACCGACATCACCACATACGAGCCGATCCATCGGATGCGGTGCCTCCATATCTTTTTTTACATCGTTGGTCGCCTTTTCTTGGTCTGGTGTATCCTCATAAATAAAGGAGGCTTCCAATTCCGTTTGCAAATAAGTGTCGGGGCTGAAAGCATTCCCCGTTTGCGCTTTCCGTTGAGCATATAGCTTAATCAGATCGCGGGCAATATCTTTAACTTTTTTTTTAGTGGTTCTTTTTAGCTTATCCCAAGTATCGGTTCCTAATTTATTCATTTTAGGAACAGTACCATCTTTACCCGTATACTTGCTAATCCGATTTAAGGAGTTTATATTAACATATAGCAGATCGTTGTCGGCGTAAACCAGGCGAATCATTTCCTGCATTTTGCCATTAACTTCTACTTTTTCCAAGCCCGCATATTTACCTATCCCGTGATCAATATGAGTAATATAATCGCCGGGTTTAAGGTCACGAAGTTCTTTTAAAGTAATCGCTTGTGACCGGGCATAGCCTTTTTTATGTTTATATTTATAATAGCGATCAAAAATTTGATGGTCCGTATAGCAAGCTAGTTTGAGCTCTTCATCGCTAAATCCTTCACGCAAGGCAATACTTATGGGAATAAATTTGACCGTTTTATCCAGATCATCTAAAATGGCAAACAACCTTTCGATCTGTTTCGGAGAGTCACTAAAAATACAATTGGTGATTTTCTTCTCCTCATTTTCCTTTATATTGTGAATAAGTAGTCCAAAATCTTTGTTGAAAGAGGGTTGAGGTCGCTGATTAAATTGAATTTGATGATCAGCATCGTAGAAAAATTGCTTACCGAACTCAACTACCGGAAAATCCTGTAACAGGTTCGCAAGCATCTTTTCATCCGTGAAGCTGAATTTAGGATCGATCCATTCGGGGTTATGTTCTTTGTCCTGGGCCGATAAAGCGGACCAAAGTTTGCTGGCATTTTTGTATCCAGATTGCACAATGTCAAGGGTAAATTGGACATCTTTAATCCAGATGACGGCGTCACTATCGATATATTCCAGTAAAGAAATATTGTTCTCTGTTAGAAACTTCGCCTGCACATTTGGAACAATTGTTACCGTATGAATCTTATTAACAGAAAGTTGATTCTCTGTATCGAATGTGCGTATACTTTCCACAAGGTTGCCAAAGAACTCAATGCGATAGGGTAAATCATTTGAGAATGAAAAAATATCAACGATCCCTCCCCTAATTGCAAATTGTCCCGGTTCGTACACAAAATCCACTCGCTCAAAGTCGTACTCTATCAAAAATTCATTGATAAAATCGATATCCAACTTTGCATTAATGGATATTTCAAGTGTATTTTTACTTAGTTCAGTCCGGTTAATTACTTTTTCTGCTAGCGCTTCCGGATAGGTCACGATCATCTTTGGCAATTCCGAAGTGTGATTCAGCGTACTGAGGGTTTCTGCTCGCTGCAATACATGCGCACTATCCGCTTGAGTAAAATCAAAGGGTTTCCGATAAGAGGAGGGGAAAAAAAGAACCTGCTTATCCAGGAGGCCCTCTAAATCACTCAAAAAGAACGCTGCTTCCTCATAATCGGGTAATACGAAAATAAAAGGTCGTTCCTGCAGCTGATAACTCGAAACCGCCGTTATGGCGTCGGCTGATCCTATCAATCCCTTTAATTGGATTCTAGGCTTGGCTCCCTGAAGTGCTTTTGTAAACGATAAGACTCCTTTGTGTTCCTTATATTGTTGTAAAATATCTTTTATTGTCACTGTAATAAATTAAGAATAATCCTTCGGAAGCTACTCCGAAGCCTTTAATTGTTCCATATTTTTAACACTCAATCTCGACGAAATAGCAGACGCAGTCCCTGAAACTAGTAATACGGTCAGAAATACCAAAAGAAAATCAGACCATCGCATGGATACAGGATAAACGTCCGAGACAATGGTAGTTGTTCCCATACGTACCAGACCAAACTTTTCCTGAATTATACAAAAGACTGCACCTAATAACAAGCCACCTAAACATCCCATCATGGAAATAAAGATTCCCTCTAAAAAGAAGATACGCTTTACCAGTCCATGTGGCGCACCTAAGCTATTTAATACCGCTACATCTTTTTGTTTATCGATGACTAGCATGGTCAATGATCCGACGATATTAAACGCTGCAATCACCAATACAAACGCTAAAATGAAAAATACCATCCATTTCTCACTATTTAATAACTTGTAAAGTCCCGGATTTTGTTCCACCTGGTTTTTTATGTTATAGTTTTTTCCCAGTAACTTTTGAAGATCCTTCTGGACACGGTTCAAATCGGCCCCCTTTTTAAGGTTAATTTCAATCGCCGAAATTTCATCATATTCTCCAAGTACATCACGGGCAAAACCAATTGGAACAATGATAAGATCATCAAGCTCTTGTTGTGCTTTGAAAACCCCTGCAGGTGCAATATTCCGAACATTAAATTCATCAGCTGGGTTGAGAGCTGACCGAACCCCTTTCTTTGGTGAGAAAACTTCAATCTCTGCTAGAATATTATTTAAACTTATACCTAAATTAGTAAAAACGCCCGCCCCCAATAGGGCATAATTTATTCCGTTTTCGCTTAACACAAATGTTCCATCCCATAACAAGTTATCTGCCGGTCTATTTAGGCCATAAGATGGGTCAACACCTTTCATGTTTGCTATGTACTGGTATTCCCGATATCTTAGAAGCACCTTTTCTTGCAATACCTGGCTATAGCTTGCTATTCGCGAATCCTTTTTGATTTTTTCAAAAACAACCGTATCTTCTTTAAATACTTTACCGGAAGCTGGTTCAATCCGCAATTCGGAGGAAAAGGAGCTATACATACTTAATATCAAACCTTCTAGCCCATTATAAACCGATAAGATTACAATCAACGCACCACTAGCTACCAATACACCTACCATGCTGATGGCCGAGATGATGTTAATCGCATTAACAGATTTTTTGGAGAACAGGTACCGCTTGGCAATAAAGGTGGCAGTATTCATAACATTAAGTTACTTAGGCTCTAACAAAAGGATTACTGACCTTTTCTTCTCCTATATATGTTTCCGGACCATGCCCAGGGTATACAATGGTATCATCCGGTAAGCTATACAGATCTTCTTTAATATGCTTTAGAAGCAATTGATGGTTTCCTCCTGGAAGGTCTGTCCTACCGATACTTCTTCTAAACAGCACATCTCCACCGATAAGTAGTTTTTCCTGTTGATTATAGAAACACAAATGACCGGGAGAATGGCCGGGAGCAAAGATAAGTTGCAAGGAAGTGTTACCAAAGCTCACATTACCCTCCATTGACAAAAAATGTTCTGGTATAGGCGACTGCTCATACCGTAAACCGAACATCGGCGCTCGTACTTGTACATCCGATAACACAGCCGCTTCATGCTCATGAAATTGGGGAAGTAGCCCAAATTCCTCATAAATCAACTTATTTCCTAGCACATGATCTACATGACAATGGGTATTCAATAACAAGGTGGGCTTCAGATTATTCGATCTAATAAAATGAAGTACACTTTCTTCCTCCGCTGTCGTATACATCCCCGGATCTACTATGGCGCAGTTGTGCGTCTCATCATATAAAATATAAGTATTCTCGGCAAAGGGATTATTTTCAAACCTTTTTACGTATATCATAATAAACAAACTTAGATAAAATGCTTGGCATTCTCCAACAACAACAAAACAAATCGGAGTGTGTCAATGCCACTTCATTGATTTGATCATTACGTTGATGTCCTGTTTAAGGAAATCCAATACGGGCCGAATAGAGTCAAGCCTTGGCTTTTCGTGAAAATAAAGCGCCCCCCTTAGATAGTTTCTGGTACTATCGGTCACAAAAAACTGAACCGAAGACGCACTGTTGCCTTCTATGGAATATAAAATGCCATACACGCGCTCATCCGGAAATGAAATGGTCGATTCATCAATGGCGGTCGCCCTAACCGTATGTTTAAAGGCAAAGGTTCGGGCATCCTCAACCAATTGATTAAAAACTTTTTGGCTGGAAATCGGATAATAACTCAGATGAATGCGGGCATTGTAAGATGGAAAGACTACATCAAACCAGCAAGGTCTAGCCGAAACATTGGTATCTGGCTCAATAATCGCATAGCGAGGGTAATCAAAACGAAAAGGACATGCTCCTTTAAAGGCTTGATATTTCTTGTCGGGAAACTTAATCCGAAAATAACCGCGGGGCTTAGGCGCATAATCTCTTCCACATGAAGAAAATAGCCCTAAAAGAAGAACGCATATAATTACTATTATTCCTCTCGAAGTCACCTTGCTAAGTTAGCGATTCTCTATGGTTATGAGTTCCATATTTCCCAATTCTTTTCTGCTTGTAGGTGAAGCATTTCCAAACCATTCTTTATGATTGCTCCACGTTTCTTTCCTTCCATTAAAAAGGCCGTTTCTTCCGGATTGTAAACCAAATCATAAAGCAAGTGCCGTTCACCAATAAACTCATAGGGAATTTCGGGCTTTTCATCTACCTTCGGAAAGGTTCCAAGAGGAGTGGTGTTAATAATAAGCAGATGCCCTTCAATTATTTCTTTATTTAATTGTTCGTAAGAAAACTGCTTAGGATTTGCTCGTCTAGAAACCACCTCATAGTCGATCCCCAATTTTTTTAACACATAAAAGACGGCACGGGCGGCACCGCCGTTACCCAAAACGAGCGCCTTTGAATGCTGTTTCTTCAGTAAAGGTTTTAAGGACTCCTCAAAACCGTAAACATCCGTGTTATACCCTTCCAGCTGAACCTTTTTCATGCACATTTCTCCACTAAAAAAAGATTCAACCGGATTCGATTTTACGATCTTTATACAATTAACGGCATCAATCTCTTTCGCTTCAGGCGATATTTTATCAAGATAAAACATAACCCCAATCTTATGTGGTATCGTTACATTAAGACCGCAAAGCTCTGGTTGCTGCTTTAATAAATCGGGTAGATCGCTGATATTGGGGAGCGGTAATAATTCATAATGGTAATCCTTGAGACCCTCCCTTTCGAACTTTTCGTTAAAATATTGCTTAGAAAATGAATGCTTAAGCGGATATCCAATCAATCCAAATTTCTTCATCACTATTTATAATATCCGGGGAACCTTTGCCCCGTCTTTCGTTAGAATTTAACAAACATATATTTACTATGTTTTTCACTTAGCAAAACTACATAGAAATAAAATGGTCAAACGTATCGCCTCGTAGTCCAAGACGTATTGTTTCCAAAGGTATAACTTCCTGTGGCGCTATATTGCCTAAATTGACATTACTTCCAATCAATTTAATGAACCAAACCTGTTGCGCTTTTATAGGGGCTTCCCAAATAATGGACTCTTGCGGAACCTGCGTTAGTATCTCGTCAATGAGTCCCTGTCGCACTTCTCCTGTTTCACGATAAATTCCTACGTTACCACTTTCTCTCGCCTCGGCAATGACTTTCCAGGACCCGGCCGCTAATTCCGCTTTGATAAGCTCGATCCAACGATAGGGCGCTATTATTTTTTTATCGTCTTTTGATCCAACTTCTGAGATGACCGTAACCTGTTTACTCAGTATGTCAATATATTTACATTTTTCTTCGTGGGGTAAGATGATCGATCCATCGGATATTTCTGCATATTCCATCTTATACTTATCAAGTACTTTCCGATATGCGTCGAATTGATTTCTTATCAAAAAAGCTTCAAACAAGGTGCCTCCAAAATAAAAAGGCATCTGTGCATCGCGATAAATCTGTAACTTCTCTTCAAGCTTTGGAGTAACCATGGATGTTGCCCATCCCAATTTTACTATATCGGTATGTGGTGCAGCAACTTCGATGAAATCTTGAGCCTGCCGGGTACTCATACCTTTATCCATCACCATCGTTATCCCATTATTCCGAGGCTTGAGCGTCCGTATTGGGATATTATTTAACTCAAAGTTCATAGGAATGCAAAGGTGAAAAAAAAAATCAACACTGCTATACTTTCATGTTGATAAAATGTAATTGTTACTTGGTAAACTTGTTGATAATTTCTAGAATCACCTTATTATCTTGTAGTTGGGGGAGATATTCAAATAGTATGTGATATTTTTCGGGATCCGCCGTCAGGGCCAATTCCAGAAAATTCAGCGCTTCTGTATATTTTCCTGCAGCAAACATATAAGCCACCATTCTATAATATAACTCAGGAGCATCGGGGTTGTTCTTTATAGCTTCTGATATTACTTCAATAGCGGTTGTAAGTTTTTCTTGCTCATATAAAATCGATGAATAGTCAAGCCAAGCTTCCGTATCAAGCGGATTCAATTCCACCACCTTTTCATAAGCAGCCTCGGCCTCCGCGATTTGCTTTAACTTATAGCGGGCATCAGCTATTGCAAACCAATATTCCGGATTTTGATCATCAATATCCAACGCTTTTTTGTAAAAATGTAAGGATTCAAAGTAGCGTTCTTCGTAATCAAGCGTCACACCAATTCCAAACCAACCATCTCCAAGCTTCGGATCAATTTTCACTGCCTTTTTATAATACGACCTTGCTTCATCCATTTGTTCCAACTTCTCATAACATTCTCCAATAGCGCAGTAGGTCTCCGCACTAGGCGGCTCGTACTCAAAGGTCTCCTTATAAACATCGATCGCCTCGGCATATCGATCTAAATTTACCAATGCATTTCCTTTGTTGAAATAAGCCGAGGCAAAATTTTCCTTAATCAATATCGCATAATCATAGGCATCGATCGCCTTTTCATACAAACTTAATTTATGATATGCGTTTCCAAGGTTATACCAGGCAGCATAGGAATATGGTTCATTATCAATGTATTGAAGATAAAACCCGATACTTTCCTCTTGCCGATCTAAAACATCATAGCAGAAAGCCAGTTCATATAATGCTTCCTGGTTCTCCATATTATGCTCAAGGCTCTTTTTTAGGTATTTGATCGCTTGCTCATAGTCGCCTTTATTTTGAAAAAGCATAGCCATTTGCAAGAATATCTCGTCCGGATTCTCTGTTAGAGACAGCGCTTTCTCCAGGTTTGCAATAGCCTCTTCGTATCGATCTATTGTTCCAAGAATCCCGCCACGAATAAGATATATATCGGGTTCAGAAGCTTCCAATAACTCAGCTTTGTCTAGCGCCTTTAATGCTAAATCCAATTGATTGGTCACAGAGTATAGTTGCGCTTGCTTGATATAAAAAATGGCGGCAAAGGGGTGCTGGTTAACCGCGTAATCAACTACTTGAAGAGCTTTTACGGGATCATTCTTCTCCATATAATAATCGATGATTCCCTCAAATGCTTGGGCGTCAAAAAAGTATTGATCCTCATTACGGATCATCTCTTCGTAACGTTCTACCGAAAACTTTGGGTCTTCAGAGAATTCAAAATCAAAATCGTCTTCCATCGCAATTAAAATAATTAGTAGTTCTTTATCTTTGCCCCTCCACGTATCACATAAAACAGAACCAGACTCCAGACGGAATCTTTATTAACGTTCAATCATAATGCCAATATGTACAAAAACGAACAGCTTAGCTAATACACTTGCTGATGAAATAATGCCTTCAAATTACTGTTAAAACTCTTATTCTAAGAATTTAGTTTTCCACAAACAAACAAATAAAAACCCAAGGCTTTGTCTCATAAGCTTTTACAATTTTGTTTTTTGAAGTACTTTGTTAATAACATTCACCAGCGGCAATCTCTTGGAGGATTAAACAACCCCTACTAACCTTTGTATCTATATATACAAATATACATATTTTTCCGGAATTTTACTTTAGGTTTGTATAGCATACATTCAATTGAAAAGGCATTTTTATGAAAGCGATTCATATTTCCTCGATTTTAGAACGACTTTGTATTCAAAATGTTAGCGGCACCTCGCCTTCTATAACGAGTTTCTCCCCCGTGGATGGCAAAGCTATCGCTGCTGTCCCGATAACCACTCGTGTAGATTATGAAGCATTAGTCGGAAAGGCCGGCGTCGCTTTTTCACAGTGGAAACAGGTTCCTGCACCTAAAAGAGGAGAAATTGTCCGTCAGATTGGCGATGCGCTACGGCTTCATAAACAAGATCTTGGAAGGCTCGTTTCCTACGAAATGGGAAAAAGCCTACAAGAAGGTTTGGGAGAAGTGCAGGAAATGATTGACATTTGCGACTTTGCGGTTGGCTTGAGCCGGCAATTGTATGGATTAACGACCCAATCAGAACGTCCGGCTCATCGAATGTTCGAACAATGGCTTCCATTGGGTATCGTTGGCATTATTTCGGCCTTTAACTTCCCGGTTGCTGTTTGGAGCTGGAATGCCGCAATTGCGTGGGTTTGCGGCAATGTTTGTCTTTGGAAACCGTCTGAAAAAACGCCCATAACTGCTTTAGCCTGTCAAAAAATCGTATCTGAAATATTTAATAGGAATGACCTACCTCAAGAGATTTCTTGCCTTATTCAGGGTGACGCCGAGTTAGGTAAACAGATGGCATCAGATCCACGTATTCCGCTCCTTTCCGCAACGGGCTCAACACGTATGGGAAAATCGGTTGCCCAAGCTGTAGCTGCTCGGTTGGGCAGAACCATCCTTGAACTCGGCGGTAATAACGCTATCATTATTACAGCGCATGCGGATACGAAAACCGCTTTATTAGCCAGTGTTTTTGGCGCTGTTGGAACTGCAGGGCAACGTTGCACCACCACTCGTAGACTCATCATTCATGAGTCCATTTATGAATCCTTTAAAGTCCAATTGGTTGATGCATACAAACAGTTAAAGATAGGAAATCCGCTAGACGAAGCGAATCATGTCGGCCCATTAATTGACGAGGCCGCTGTCAACTCCTATCTTGAAGCCATTAAACGATGTAAACAGGAGGGAGGTAAGTTCATTGTAGAAGGGGGCGTTTTGAAAGGAGACGGGTATCCTTCGCCTTGTTATGTTAAACCATGTATTGCGGAAGTTGAACCACATTACAAAATCGTTCAACAAGAAACCTTTGCCCCTATTTTATATGTGATGAAGTACAAAGATTTAGAAGAAGCAATCGCTATACAAAATAATGTTCCGCAGGGTCTTTCTTCTGCAATTATGACACTCAATTTACGAGAAGCAGAGCATTTTCTATCTATTAACGGCTCCGATTGCGGCATTGCTAACGTCAATATCGGCACATCGGGCGCCGAAATCGGGGGTGCCTTTGGAGGTGAAAAAGAAACGGGTGGAGGACGAGAGTCCGGGTCTGACGCCTGGAAGGCTTATATGAGAAGACAGACCAATACCATCAACTATTCGGACAAGCTTCCATTGGCTCAAGGAATTACCTTTAATTTATAGCATTTACCATCCGATGAAATTTTAATCTTCTTTTTTTAGATTTACACGCACAATTTCATTTCTAGCAATGATTATTTACAATCCAAAAGACTGGCTGCATGCCGTTTTATCTTTTCACCGTTCTGAAACTATAAAAAAATTATATC
The DNA here is from genome assembly GCF_054130995.1 of Olivibacter sp. SA151. Taxonomy (NCBI): domain Bacteria; kingdom Pseudomonadati; phylum Bacteroidota; class Sphingobacteriia; order Sphingobacteriales; family Sphingobacteriaceae; genus Olivibacter; species Olivibacter sp. SA151. Next base: position 6,010,998 of record NZ_CP096391.1, read on the forward strand.
CCTATCTTATTTTAATGGCGATTTATGCCTGGGCGATTGCTTATCTCGAAATAGAATACCTTAAATTGTCTGAGAAAAGCTGGCTGCGAAATATTCCTTCTATGCACAGTTTGCTTGGATTTGTCCTATCGATCTTACTGGTATTCAGAACGAACACAGCATATGATCGTTGGTGGGAGGGGAGAAAGTTATGGGGGCAGTTAACGAATAATAGCAGAAACCTTGCATTGCGAATTGAAAGTCTTTTGCCCGAGGGTGATAAGGGAAACCGAAGCTTCTATAAAAAGAGTATACCCTTATTTGCAAGCACACTTCGAGAGCATTTACAGTCCAGTCAAACACGTTTCATGTTAGACGAAAAAGATCACCCGGAGTTCAACCACCTAGATGAAAACAAGCATGGCCCTAATCAGGTGGCTGCTATGATCTTTAAAAGAACGGATACATTGTACAGAGAAGGCGTTATCAGCGGAGACCAATTAATAATATTAAATGCCGAGCTTTTGTCCTTTACGGATATATGTGGCGCCTGTGAACGAATAAAAAACACGCCGATACCCTTCACCTATACCTCTTTTATCAAAAAGTTTATTTCAATTTATGTACTAACCTTACCGTATGGCTTTGTGTTTTCACTCGGATACTTTGTCGTACCGGCCGTTGTTTTTGCTTTTTATGTATTAACATCACTCGAGCTTATCGCCGAAGAAATTGAAGACCCTTTTGGCACGGATGTCAATGACTTACCCTTAGAAAAAATGACAGATAATATCCGAAAACATGTTGGGGAGCTTATTCATTAGCCCACTAATAACTTATATCCTTTCCCGTGTACATTCACAATTTCTACCTTCGGGTCTTCTTTAAGGTATTTTCTAAGTTTACTTAAAAAGACGTCCATGCTACGACCATTAAAATAATTGTCGTCATGCCAAATTTTTATCAGGGCTTCTTCCCGTGTAAGCACGTCATTTTTCTTTAAACAGAGCATCCTTAAGAGCTCCGCCTCTTTAGTAGATAATTTCTGTTGTTGGCCATGGCGGCTAATCAATTGGGCTGTATAGTCGAAGTTATATTCCCCTAATTTGAATTTAACCGGAAGTTCCTCCTCAACACCCCTTTCCTGGAAGGAACTTCTTTTCAATAGGGCATTAATTCTCAATAACAATTCTTCTACTCGAAATGGTTTTGTAATATAATCGTCACCTCCTAAATTGAAGGCTTCGGTTTTATCCTCCATCATACCTTTAGCGGTAGCAAAAATGATGGGTACGCTTTCGTTCACTTTTCGAATTTCTTTCCCGAGTGAAAAGCCATCCTTTTTCGGCATCATCACATCTAAGATACACAGGTCGAACTCTTCTTTGCTAAAGGTGCGCAAAGCCTCCTCTCCATCCTGGCATAGTTTAACATCAAATTTACCCTTTAGTTCTAGGTAATCCTTTAGTATTTCGCCCAAATTCGGGTCGTCTTCCGCTAATAAAATTTTCCGCATACCGTATGAGATTAGTTCTTTATAGTAGGTAAAATCAATTCGAACTCCGTTCCTTTATTCTTCTCACTTTTCACCTTTACCGTTCCCTTCATTCGTTTAATAATATCATGTACGTAGCTCAGTCCAAGACCGAAACCTTTAACATCATGTAGATTTCCGGTGGATACTCGATAGAATTGATCAAAAATTTTAGACAGTTGGTCCCTACTCATGCCGATACCCTTATCTGCTACGATAATATGGAGATGGTTACCGACATTTTTAGTTCTAATCGTAATTTCAGGAATATCCTTACTGTACTTTATAGCATTATCTATAAGGTTAAAGATAACATTCGATAAATGGAATTCATCACCATACAAAATGGGATTAGCCGCCTCAATTTGCATATCTACCTGTGCGTCCCGCTTTTTTAGTTGTAAATCCATGCTATCAACAACTGCCGCCACCAAATCATTAAGATTCAATTCCTGCTTATCAAGCTTCAGATCGCCTTTATCAATTTTGGCAATATTCAACACCCTTTCTATATGATTTCCTAGCCGGACATTTTCGTCATAAATAATGCTGGCAAGCTTGTCTACGCGTTTAGCGTCCGTAATAATTTCCGGATCCTTTAACGATTCGCTGGCAATCATAATAGTGGCAACGGGCGTTTTAAACTCATGTGTCATATTGTTTATAAAATCCGTTTTCATCTCCGAAATTTTCTTCTGTCGCAAGATGATAAAAATCGTATAAGTAAAACATCCGATCAAAACAAGCAGTAATGCCGCCGACGACCCAAGCATGACGCCCATACTACCTAACAACAAAGAGGTCCTGCTCGGAAAATTAATTGCCAACTTTCCTGAAGACTTAATCATGCTATTTGGAAATAGAAGCGTGGCATAGGAGTTCTTTAGGTCAAAATTACCGTTAAAAGATGCCATCTGAAAAAGAACAGAATCATCGCTTCCCTCGGTTATCACCATATTAAAAGGTAGGTTTATCTTTCGATGCAACAGCTCTTCCTTTAGCTCTGCTTCGATATAGGAGGGGTTTATACGCTTCTTTAATGGCTGCTTTGCCAATTCAAAGTCATTTGCCAAATTTTCAATAACCGAAGTTGCCGGTTGCTGCGCATTCGACATATAAGAATCGAAGAACTGGGTGGCTTGCCGAATCTTCTCCTGTTCTTCATAGCGTTTAATCTGCTCATCTAATTGACGATCTCTTGGCGGAGGCAGCACCACGACAGCAAATTCATTGGCATAATCGTCCAAAATCACGTATCGTACACTATCGTCCTTGGCCTTTTTGGGATTGGTAACAGATCGCTCGGCATATATCTCCATGCTATTATTCTGATAAATACCTGATGCGCTCTGCTTCAGTGATACTTTTACCAATCTTTTCAACTTGGGATCACGCATATAGGTTTCATAGAACCAATTTGGTATGAGCGTAGCACTTGGAAACTGTCGTTTTAGCTCCGACTCCAACTCACGATATTCAGCTTCCATTTGGCGTTGGCGCCTGCGCATACGTTCAACAACGGCTTTTGTCTGCCACTCTTCCTCTATCTCCCGTTGCTGCTTTTCCCGAAGCTGTTTGTTACGAATATTTTTTGCTTCTTGAGCCTCTATAAAATCAATAGCTTCCTTTTTCTCTGCTTTCAGCACAACCGTATTTAATGCGGCATTAACGGCCTCATCAAACAATTGCGCTTTAAGATTATAAGATTGATGAATGAAATAATATTGCATCGCTATTACACCCAAAAGGGCAAATAGCATTAACCCGATAATCAGCCCTATACTTTTACGCCTCATATACACAAAAATACGCAAGCACTTGCTTTTCAGACTTCTTTTAACAATTTTTAACACACCAAGCTTGAGGCCAATGACCAAAACATGCCACGAAGTATTAAAAATTTCAGTATTTAAGAAACGTGTGAAGAACCTGTCTGATGTTTTTAATAGATATCTTAAAAAAAAGAGCAAGCTATAGAAGTAGCTTGCTCTTTTTTCTTAGAAAGACTTTTAGAAGGGTAGATCATCGTCGTCTCCAGGGGCAGAGGAGATGTCTACAGGCGGTACATACTGAGGGGTTGCGCCTGCACCTTCCGGTGCAACCTTATTAACCCGCCACGCAACCAAAGAATTAAAATAGGTTGTAACACCGTCTTTATTAGTCCACGGTCTCCCTCTTAAATTAAAAGAAACCTCTATATCTTCGCCGGGAGCCAGGTTATCAAAAAGATTAACCCGATCTTGCGTAGCTTCAAATCTTATATATTCTACAAACTGCGGGTTTTCAGCATACTGAACGATCAGATCTCTTTTTTTAAAGGAATCCGTAACCTGCTGTACCGCACCAACTTCATGTACCTTGCCTTTTATTTCCATAACATTAAAACGATATAAATTGTAAAATTAAGGATTTTTGGCGACAATAATCAGTAACTTCGCACAATAAGCTATGCAAGTTTTCAACACTCCTCAAAAAGTTATCATTACCTGCAATAAAAGATTGTCACCTTATTTGCAGCAAGAAGTCAAAGCACTCGGTTTTTCCATTAAAAGAGCTTTTAGTACCGGCGTCGAAATCAGCGCAAGTATGAACGACTGTATTACGCTCAATCTCAATTTGCATTGTGCGAGTCAAGTGCTATATTCGATCAGCTCTTTCATAGCCGCTGATGCCGCTCAGCTTTACAGCGAAATAAAGAAAATTGCCTGGGAAGATTTGATCGACTTTAATGGATATTTTTCCGTTACATCTACCGTTAATAACGAAACGATTACAACCCCATTATTTGCCAACCTGAAGGTAAAGGACGCTATCGTTGATCGTATTAAAGAAAAGAAGGGTGTCCGCCCCAATTCGGGAGCGGAACTTAATAAAGCTGTTGTTCACCTCTTTTGGCAAGAAAGCAAGGCAGATCTATACTTAGATACTTCCGGTGAAACCTTAGCCAAACATGGCTATCGCAAGCATCCCGGGAAAGCCCCCATGTTAGAGGCCTTAGCCAGCGGCGTGTTGTTTGCTACGGAATGGGACAAAAAATCACCGTTTATTAATCCGATGTGCGGATCAGGGACACTAGCCATAGAAGCTGCGCTCCATGCAACCAACAGAAAACCTGGCCTATTTCGCATGAATTATGCTTTTATGCATTTCTTGGGCTATGATGAGCAGGTATTTTTCGCTGCAAGGAGAGCGCTAAAAGAAAAAATCATCAAACCAACGGATTTAAAAATCATTGCTTCCGATATTTCGCAAGAAGCCGTGGAAATAGCAAAGGCTAATGCCAAAACGGCCGGCGTAGATCAGCTAATTACATTCGAAGTTTGTGATTTTGCACAAACGACCGTGCCCTCTTCCTCCGGCGTTATTGTTTTTAATCCTGAGTACGGAGAACGTTTGGGTGTTCACACCAAACTCGAACACACCTATAAACGCATGGGTGATTTTATGAAACAATCATGCAAAGGTTACAATGGTTTTATCTTTACAGGAAATCCCGACCTTGCGAAAAAAATTGGGCTTCATACCTATAAACGGGTAGAGTTCTACAATGGAAAATTGGATTGCCGCTTACTGGCATACGAACTTTATGATGGAAGTAGAAGAACCCATCCTGAACATGATTAAAGCGTATATACTGTATACCGGTGCCGATGGCCACTCTCATTTTAAAGAGGGTTTCGTTACCAATGATTTAATAACCGATGTTAGGCATCTACACTTCAAAGAAACCGCCGCTAAAGCATCTTATGACTGGCATACCGCACCACGGACACAATATGTAATCACCTTGAAGGGAAGCTTGGAGTTTACCACTTCTTTGGGAAAGACATTCATACTACAAACAGGGGAGGTTTTAATCGCGACAGATACCACTGGCAAAGGGCATAAGTGGAAGCTGATCGGTACCGATCCTTGGTTAAGAGCCTATGTTGCTTTTGAGGAGAACGAACCCATCAATTTTCAAGAACACTTATGACCAACGGCATTATATTAAAAACCAAAGAATTTGTTCAATCAAAACTAAAAACGGCTGAAGCAGGTCACGATTGGTTTCATGTGGAACGTGTATGGAAAAACGCAAGGCTCATTTTAGAAAATGAAACAGCGAACATCATGGTTGTCGAGTTAGCTGCCTTACTGCATGATATAGCTGACAGCAAATTTTACGACGGCGATGAGGAATTAGGCCCCCGAATAGCCCGTTCCTTTTTAAGCTCCCTTCACCTTGAGGAGACGACGATTGCACATGTCTGCAACATTATTAAGAACATGTCCTTTAAAGCAAGCTTAGGGAAAATTGAATTTTGGTCAAAAGAATTAGAAATCGTTCAGGATGCAGATCGCTTGGATGCTATTGGTGCAATTGGTATCGCTCGTGCCTTTAATTATGGGGGATACAAAAACAGAAGCATGTACGACCCGGCCATAAAACCAAAAGAGAACCAAAGCAAAGAGGAGTATAAAAATACAACCGCTCCAACGATTAATCATTTCTACGAAAAACTCTTGCTGCTAAAGGACAAAATGAACACGGAAACGGGAAAACGTTTGGCAGAATCACGGCATCAATATATGCTAGACTTTCTTCATCAATTTTTCAATGAATGGGAGGGAAAGCAATAAAAAAAGCCTCTTGTCATTAAGAGGCTTTTTTATTTCGTGCGCAGAATGAATCGCTCTGCTTATACTCTTTTCGATTTAATACGAGCGGCCTTACCGGTTAAGCTACGCAAATAGAATAGTTTTGCTCTACGTACTTTTCCGTATGTATCAACGACAATTTTATCAATATTAGGTGAGTTTACAGGGAAAATACGTTCAACACCAATGCCATTAGACATTTTACGAACCGTAAAGGTTTCATTTGATCCTGCCCCATTTCTTTGAATAACTACCCCTTTATATACCTGTATACGCTCTTTGTTACCTTCGCGAATTTTATAGTGAACGCTAACGGTATCACCAGCTTTAAATGCAGGAACTTCATTTTTTGCTACCGCCTGCTCTTCTACAAATTTTACTAAATCCATGATTTTAAGTAATTAACAACGATTTTTAACCCGTAAAAATCGGACTGCAATATTAGCTATTTTATTTTAAAATTAAAAACCTATTTTGCTTTTTTATTTTTACTTGCTTTTGCCTTTATCAACTATTCATCCAAGAGATCAGGCCTTCTTTCGCGTGTTCTTGCCAGCGACTGTTCATATCGCCAGTTATCGATTAATGACTGATTGCCGCTCAACAGGATATCCGGAACTTTATGCCCACGCCATTCAGCAGGTCTGGTATAGACGGGTGCATCCAATAGTTCTCCCTGAAAGGAGTCAGAGAGCGCTGAAGTCTCATCCGATAGGACTCCGGGAATAAGGCGAGCAATTGCATCAACCAATACCGCAGCAGGTAATTCCCCGCCGGATAATACATAATCACCAATGGAAATTTCTTTCGTAACGTAGAGATCCCTTATTCGCTGATCAATCCCTTTGTAATGTCCACAAAGAATGATAAGGTTCTCGTGTAAAGCCAGCCCATTGGCAATCGTTTGATTTAAACGTTCCCCATCGGGGCTCATAAATATGACCTCGTCATAATTCCTTTCCCTTTGTAGCTTCTCAATGCAAGCGGCAAAAGGCTCTATCTGCATAACCATTCCGCTTCCTCCTCCATAAGGATAATCATCTACACTTTTATGTTTATTGGTAGCATAATCACGTAAATTGTGAACATAAATCTCTACCAATCCTTTTTTTTGGGCCCGTTGCAGGATAGAATGAGCAAAAGGACTTTCCAAAAGCCCCGGAAGTACGGTTATGATATCAAAGCGCATAATTATCATTCATTGTAAACATCAACCAATCCCTCGGGTAGGTCGACATGCAAAACATGTTGTTCTTCATCTATTTTCACAATAAAATCATCATTCACCGGAAACATCAGCTCCTTAAACCGATAGTGAACCACCGCGATATCCTGTTGGGGATATTCATTGATCGCTATAATCTCCCCCAATTCGCCATGATGCTCATCATACACCAAATAACCTACAAGATCGGAGGTATAGAATTCATTTTCATCCCTTTCAGGCATTTTGCTTTTAGGCAGATATACAGACTTACGCAAAAGCTCTTTTGCCGCGTCTATATGTTCCACATCTTCAAAAAAGAAATATCCGGTTTTATTAGATTGGATTTTAAAAGAATCGACAAAAAAAGGAACGAGTTTTTTCTCGATCTCTAAAAATACCGTATCGAAATCTAACTTTTTATAGTCGTCAAACGCAAAATATAGCTGGACTTCCCCCTTTAAACCCCTTGTTTTACTGATATAACCAATATAAAAACAATCCTCAATATGCATGACTCATTCCTTTGTAAATGCTAATGGAATATGTACTCTCCTGAAAAAAAGCTTGAAAAACAAAATGCCATTCTTAAGATGTTTCTTTAAGAATGGCACTTAATATTAATACGCTATTCTATTACTCAGCGCTTGTAGTTTCTTCGCTATCAGAAGCATTCTCCGGAGCCTCTTCAGAAGCAGGCTCTTCCACAGGAGCATTTTTAGCCGCTAATGCCGCTGCTCTCTCTTCTTTCTTTTTGGCTTCTGCTGCTAATGCTGCTTTTTTAACTTCCTCTTTTGATTTAGAAAGCGAGTCTTTCTTTCCTTCTATTTTCTCCTCTTTTCCTTTTAACCAATCTTGAAAGCGACTTTCAGCCGTTGCTTCATCAAAAGCACCTTTCTTTACACCGCCTAACAAATGCTTTTTGTAAAGCACGCCTTTGTAAGACAAAATAGCACGCGCGGTATCTGTAGGTTGTGCCCCTTTCGTTAACCAGTCTAAAGCCTTGTCGAAATTTAGGTCTATTGTTGCCGGATTCGTATTCGGATTGTACGAACCTAACCGTTCAATAAATTTACCATCGCGAGGTGCACGTGAGTCTGCCACTACTACATGATAAAAAGGTTTTCCCTTTTTACCGAATCTTTGCAATCTTATTTTAGTTGCCATTTGAGATAATTTATGTATTCAACATATTTCCCGGAGCTATATACTGCGGGGCTGCAAAGATAAAAAAAATTCCTATTAAAAAATAAAAAACTACAGCAATTATTTGAAGCTCTTTAAACTTATATGTATTTTAACAGCAAATATACCCAAAACACAACGATGGCTACTACAAGTACCCGACCAAAACCTCTCTTCAATTTTTCCGGCATGCCTTTGTAATAAAAAGAGAAGAGGGCAACAAACAATATCAATAAAAATGGTAAAAGCTTTTTCATTATATTGATGTCAAACCTACGGTTTATTCTTATTGTTCTCACTATAAAAGATGCACTTTAACAGGTTTCGATTACGCTCCGCCCCTAAATAAATTTTGTTATATTTAACAACTTCGTAAAAAGCACACCAAAAATTGGCCCTTTTCCAAACTGTTGATCCGTTTTTTGGTTAATAATCATAAAAAATTAAAAATATCGTGAACAAAACAATTATCGTTTCGAATAGATTACCTGTAAAGATTGTTGAAGAAAATAACGAATTGAGTTTTATTCCAAGTGAAGGAGGACTAGCTACCGGTTTGGGCTCTATTTATAAAGAGGGAAACAATATATGGATTGGATGGCCTGGAGTAGACGTTCAGGGAGAACGTGAACAACAGGAGGTTACGCAAAGACTAAAGTCGCTCAACTTAATTCCGGTATTCTTAAATAAAGAAGAAATTAAGCGCTACTATGAAGGCTTTAGCAATGAAGTCCTTTGGCCTATATTTCATTACCTGTCTACATATGCAAACTACAACTACCAAAATTGGTTAGCTTATGTTCAGGTGAACCAAAAATTTGCTGACATTATCCTACGCGAACTAAATCCCGGCGATACGGTATGGGTCCATGATTATCAGCTTTTGTTGGTACCGGGCTTAATCCGGCTGAAACAACCCGAAGTGTCCATTGCCTTTTTTAACCACATTCCTTTTCCTTCGCAGGAACTCTTTCGTTTAATACCTTGGCGAAAAGAACTATTGCGTGGGATGTTGGGGGCAGATCTACTCGGTTTCCATACCTTTGACGATGTTCGTCATTTCCTTAGCGCAGCTACACATTTGCTTCCCATCCATGCAGATGCAAATCGGCTGCGTGTAGAAAATCGTATTGTTCTGGCTGAACCTTTTCCAATGGGCATGGATAGTGAGAAATTTTCGCGATTAGGAAACGATCCGGAAGTATTAGCGCATATTCAGAATTTCAAGCAAAACTTTAATGGAAAAAAGATTATTCTATCCATCGACCGGTTAGATTACAGTAAGGGTATTATTCAACGATTAAATGCTTTCGAACTGTTACTTTCAAAAAACCCTGAATATATTGAGCAGGTTACTCTTTATATGATTGTGGTACCATCCCGCGACACCGTACCGCAATATAAACGATTAAAAGACGAGATTGACCGGCTTGTGGGCCACATTAATGCACGATTTAGAACATTCGAATGGCACCCGATTGCTTATTTTTATCATGGGTACCCAATTGAAATTATCTCTGCTTTATATAATGTTGCGGATGTATGCCTCGTCACGCCGATGCGTGATGGGATGAATTTAGTAAGCAAAGAATATGTTGCGAGCCGAAACGATAATACCGGCGTCTTAATTCTTAGTGAAATGGCGGGAGCATCAAAGGAACTTAACGATGCTTTACTGGTAAACCCAAACAATATTTCAGAAATTCGAAAGGCCTTGATAACCGCTTTAAATATGCCGAAAGCCGAAATGGAAGAAAGAATGAAAGCCATGCGAGCGGTCGTTTTCAAATTCAACATCAAACATTGGGTAAAGATTTTTATGAATCGTTTACAGGATGTCAAACAGATGCAAAAGAATTCGATGGCGAATTTAGTGAAAGCTTCTATTCGGCTTGCCATACAAGAAAGATATAAGGCAGCCCGTAATCGCCTGTTGTTATTTGACTACGATGGCACGCTTGTTGGCTTTAAAAAGGAAATCGACGAAGCTTCCCCCGACCTGGCCTTATATAATTTATTGGATGCTTTCGTTGCGGATAAAAAGAACACCTTGGTCATTATAAGCGGAAGAAAACACACCACGCTCGAACAATGGTTCGGAGCAAAAAGCTATACATTGATTGCCGAACACGGCGCTTGGAAAAAGAATAGCGTCGGCGATTGGGAGCAAGTTCCCGGACTATCCACTAACTGGAAAAGTGAAGTGCAAAAGTTGATGGAGGATTATACGGATAAAACACCAGGTTCCTTTATTGAGGAGAAAAGTTATTCGCTAGCCTGGCATTATCGCAAGGTACAGAAGGGACTAGGATCGCTTCGTGCAAACGAACTGATGGATAATCTTCAATACCACTTAAATGCCTACGGTCTTAAAATGCTTGATGGGGACAAAGTCGTAGAGGTGAAAAATGCAGACGTAAATAAAGGTCGGGCCACACTAAATCTTTTACATGACACCGATTACGATTTTATTCTAGCAATAGGTGATGATAGAACCGACGAGGACACTTTCAAAGCCCTGCCTGAAAAAGCGATTAGTATCAAGGTTGGTAGCAATGTGTCAGCAGCAAAGTATTATTTGGAAGATCAGGAAGAGGTCCGCGATTTGCTTACTTTCTTGGTAGAAACGTAACGGGATTAAGATCCCGTTACCAAAAATCGTGGTGTCCCTAATTTCACAGCAATCCTGTTAACGGCATTAATAAGCCCCACATGGCTATATGCCTGGGGGAAGTTTCCCCACTGATCGCCATTATTTGCATCAATATCTTCGCTAAACAGCAGCAGATGGTTTGCATAAGGCAACAGATTCTCGAAGGTTTCAATCGCATCTTGTGTCCTTCCTACAGAAGCCAGGGCCTCGACATACCAAAAGGCACAAATAAGAAAAGTCGATTTGGGTTTACCGAAATCATCGGCATGAAGATACCGATAGAAAAGACCATTTTCAGCTCGGAGCTCTCCTTCAAGCGCTCTTAAATGATCTCGGGCCTTTTGAGACGCCGGATCCAGATAATTCATGATAATAAGCTGCAACGTACTGGCATCCAGATGCCCACTACCTACCGCGTGCGTGTAAACTTTTCTTTGGGGATCATAACAATCTTCAATATGCTTTGAAGCCCGTAAAATCAATGCTTCTGCACGTTGTTCTAATTTTGGTTCCCGGATTTCCTTAGCAATCCGATAGGCAGCTTTAGCTCCTGCCCACTGAAAGAGATTCGTATAGCAATGGTAATTGGCAAAATTTCTAAATTCCCAAATTCCTGCATCCTTTTCGTCAATTGTTTGCTCTATTTTACCAATGATCATATCCAACCATACGGAGGAATGCCCTTTCTCTTTTCCTACGAAGCGCTTGTCTGTATACAGGGGCAGCAGTGATAATAAAACTTGGCCGTAAACATCGTTTTGCACGTGTTCATATGCTTGATTCCCTAACCGAACCGGCTTATTATCCATATAACCCGACAGATGACTCAGTTCCTCTTCGATTAATTCCTTTCGTCCCGTAATGCTATAAAGTGGTTGATACCGCCCTTCTTCATTAGCAGATATATTCGAAATAAATTCGGCATAATGTTCCATTTCTTCAAACTGACCGATACGAAGCAGTGAAGCCAACACATAATAGCTATCTCTTATCCAACAATATCGATAGTCCCAATTTCGTCCGCTGCCCGGCGACTCAGGCAAACTGGACGTGCTCGCGGCAATGAATGCACCGGTATCTTCATATTGATGAAGCTTCAAAGCCAATGCCGATCTAATAACCGCCTCCTGATAAAATGGAGGAATCGTGGTGTGTTTAATCCACGTACGCCAATAATTTATGGTTTGTCGCAGAAATGTTTCTGCCGTCTCCTCAAGAGGCGCTTCTAAGGGTTCTCCATAAGTTAATATTAAATACTTCGTGTCATGAAGTACAAAAGTACCTGGCTCAAAAAAATGGCTGATAGGAACATTGGTTGTTAACCGCATATGATCGCTGCCGCCCGTAAATTCGACATGATTACTCCCTCTATGCCGGTCCTGCGCAGTCCTTCCATAATCGGTTACCGGATAACAACGCATGCGAACACGCGGCTCCCCACTAATACGCTCTACCTTCCTAATTAACATCAATGGCTTAAAATAGCGGTCATATTGTCTAAATCGAGGAGCAAAATCGGTTACTTTATAGGTCCCCTCTTCATTAGAAATTATCGTCTCCAGAATATTGGTATTTGGAATATACCGCTGCTCCGACTGGAACTTCCCATCGGGAAGAATTGAAAATTCACCGCCTTTTTCCTTATCAAGTTTACTGCCAAAAACAAAGGTGCTATCGAAGGCCGGCCAGCATAACCAAGAAATATTCGTATTTGTTTGTACATGCGCAATGTAGGCACAATTTCCTATTATTCCACTTTGATAGGTGTGTCTATTCATTCTTTAAGTATTTTCAGTTTTAGAACAACAAAAACATGTTTCTGTTTAGGCCAACGGATCAAAAGGCATTTTTTGCTAATTTAAGAACAAGTTTTTCCGGATCGCAGGTATTAAATTTAACTGGCGTGCTTTCTCAAACATAACCTGTACGGCCTTCCTGCCTTCTTGTCCCAAATTAAGCGAGTACTTGTTAACATACAATTCAATATGCTTATACATGACCTCCTCACTCATTTCCTGCGCATGTTGACGAATAAAATCAATGCCGGAATCCGGATGTGCAAAAGCATATTCTACACTTCTTTTTAGAATACGATTGACCTTCATTTTGATATCATTCGGTATATCTCTTCTTATTACGATTCCTCCCAATGGAATGGGACATCCGGCTTCTTTTTCCCAAAAATCGCCTAGATCGAGAACCTTATGCAGCCCTTTATCTTGATAAGTAAAACGATTTTCATGAATTATTAAACCAAGGTCGACCTGCTCTTTCAATAACGCTGGTTCTATTTCGGAAAAAACGAGTATCTCTTTGTTTTGAAGCTGAGGAAAGGCTAAACCAAGCAGAAAGTTCGCCGTTGTATACTTCCCCGGTATTGCAACTTTTAAATCCGATATAACTTGTTCGTCCCTTCCCTGAAGCACTTGCTGCACCAGTTCCTCCTTTTTGCAAATAAGCAAGGGGCCGACGCCGAAACCCAGAGCACTTCCTGCGTCCAGCAAGACGTATTTTTCAAGCGCATAAGCATAGGCATGAAAACTTAGCTTGCTAATATCAAGCGTGCCATCAAATGTTTTATGGTTTAAGGATTCTACATCCTCATAAAATACATCAAAAGTTAATCCCTCCGTATCAATTTTGTGATGGATCATAGCATCAAAAATAAAAGTATCGTTGGGACAGGGAGAAAATCCAAGTGTCAAATTCATTGCTTTTCTGTTTACGTTCTATTTCATGTGAACATCCATAGCAAAAGTAGCAGAACCCGCAGCATCTTTCTTGTTTAGAATGTCATTTTATCTCAAAAGATGCTGTTTAGTTAAAATAAGAGATGAGCCAATCATTTAGATTTTTGACAGCGAGCCCGATCTGCCAATTTTCCCGATTACGCCTTTCAATATAGTTGGATATGCTTCGTATCTGTACACAAGGTAGCATTATTTGTTCGCAGGCGTAATAGAACGCTGCACCTTCCATACTTTCAACTTCCGCTTGTTGCCTTTCCAGTGCAAGCTTAATACTTTTATCATTTCCATGAACCCTGTTGACGGTTAGCCCGCTTACGCTTCTAAACCTTCCGATAAGATCTGCGGGGAAGCCCGGTATCGCCCGAAACGCAGCCTTCCCAAAACCCAGTTCATCTATCGATAAAAACTGCAGATCATCTTCTGCCCCCAATTCATAAAACAGGTCTTTTTCAATGAAAACGATGTCGCCAAGACCGATATCCCTTGAGAAAGACCCGCCAATCCCAACATTAATCGCAAAATCATAGCTTTTGTTAGGTAAGGTCTTTCCCAAGGCAAAAGCGGTAGCAACCATGCCAACACCTGTTATTAAGATATCCGGTTTTTGCTCCTTTCCTTCTAGAGATTGAATAAAGGGCCCTATCTCTGCAGCGGTTGCTGCAACTATTAAACATTTGGTCATAAGTAATAGAAAGGCAATATAATGATTTTCATCCATCAAAATCCTAAAATGTTAAAATTATTAAGCTTATCTTTGCGGGCTAATAATTGATTATGATTTATATTACTCGTAGAGAGCGTTTTAGTGCAGCCCATAAATTATACCGCGACGATTGGAGCTTGGAAGAAAACGAAGCGACCTTCGGTAAATGTAGCAATCCTAACTGGCATGGTCATAACTATGAACTATTTGTTACCATCAAGGGCGAGATAGACCCCACCACCGGGTTTGTAATGGATTTACGAATCCTTAAGACTATTATTTTGCAACACGTTGTCGAAAAGCTGGACCACCGAAACGTAAACTTGGACGTGGATTTTATGCGTGGTAAAATGGCTTCTACCGAAGTTCTTGCCGTAGAGATCTTCAACCAGCTCAAAAGCCCTATTGAGACGGCAGGCGCACAACTGCATAGTATAAAACTTCAGGAAACCGAAAACAATTCGGTGGAATATTTTGGAAACTAATAATAATGAGGAACAATCCGATGAATATTAACAATAACGAAGCCCCTTTGGATGATGAGGAGCTTGATGGTTATGTAAAAATTGATCGTTATAACACCGATAAAATTGAGAGTATAGCCAACCACTACGAAGACATTCTATCTCAACTTGGCGAAAACCCAAAACGTCAGGGCCTATTAAAGACACCCGAGCGTATTGCTAAAGCCTTGCAATACCTAACCCATGGCTATGATATCGATCCTGCTGCCATCTTAAAAAGCGCTATGTTCGAAGAAGATTATAGCCAAATGGTGGTCGTAAAAGATATAGAAGTCTATTCAATGTGTGAACATCACCTTTTACCCTTCTTCGGAAAGGCACATATTGCCTACATTCCAAAGGGACACATTGTTGGTCTCAGTAAAATCCCGCGGGTAGTAGATGCTTTTGCCCGCCGCCTGCAGGTACAAGAAAGGCTTACCAATGAAATAAGGGATTGTATTCAAGAAACATTGAATCCGGCTGGAGTTGCGGTAGTAATCGAATGCAAGCACCTGTGCATGGCTATGCGAGGTATACAAAAACAGAACTCGGTTACCACTACTTCTGCGTTTACCGGAGAATTCGCCCACGAACGCACGAGAGCTGAGTTCTTGCGGCTGATAACCGCTAGTCTAGACTAATTTGCTTTATCTTTCTTTCCTTAATTATCCATTAAAACAATCATAAACGCATGAAGAAGGCCTATTTATTCCCTGGACAAGGAGCCCAATTTGTAGGAATGGGACGGGATCTTTACGAATACAAAGAAAATACCCGTAATCTATTTGAACAGGCAAATGAACTCTTGGGATTTCGTATTACGGATATAATGTTCGAAGGAACAGAAGACGATCTTAAAAAAACGAACGTTACACAACCCGCAATTTTTTTACATTCCGTTATTCTAGCTCAAGCACTCGGCGATCAATTTGATCCACAAATGGTAGCAGGACATTCACTGGGTGAGTTTTCAGCACTTGTGGCAGCCCAAGCGCTAAGCTTTGAAGATGGTCTTATCTTAGTATCCAAAAGGGCCAACGCCATGCAGAAGGCTTGCGAGATTCAGCCTTCGACCATGGCTGCTATTTTAGGCTTGGACGATTTTACGGTCGAAGATATTTGCCAGCGCGTTAGTGACGTCGTTGTTCCTGCCAATTATAATTGTCCCGGACAATTGGTAATTTCCGGAACGATTGCGGGAGTCGATAAAGCTTGTGAACTCTTATTGCAGGCGGGCGCAAAAAGAGCGTTGAAATTAAATGTCGGAGGCGCTTTTCATTCCCCATTAATGGAAACGGCACGCGCAGAATTGCAAGAAGCCATTGAAAAAGTGTCCATCAAAGAACCGATCTGTCCGGTATATCAAAATATTGATGCCAAAGCCTATTCCGATCCTGCTAAAATTAAAGAAAATCTCATTGCGCAGTTAACCGGTGCCGTTAAGTGGACACAAACTATTGAACACATGTTAGCCGATGGGGCAACGTCTTTTACAGAAGTAGGTCCGGGAAATGTGTTACAGGGACTGGTAAAGAAGGTAAATAGGCAAGCAGAGACCGCCGCTGCTCAGCTCCCCTAAATTTACGAGAATACCGTATTCTTTCTACACCTCATACGTTTTCTTTATACGTATGAGGTTTTTTCATATTTTTACCAAAAGCAATACTTTTTACTTTGAATAACTCTTTAAAAATACGGGTATTACTTCTGGTACTAACACTCTGCTTTATTGGCACGGCACTAACTATTCATTTAACTTTCAGAAAGGAAGAAATTTTACGGATAGAGGCAAAACGGATCGAGCAGAACCTACATAAAAAGGAACTCTTCATAAAAGCTTTTCTTAAAGATAGTGCCAGTTTTAATGCGCTTAAAGACATTCAAAACAATGAGAAATTAACGGCGCACGTTGTTCAATATTTTGGGGAAAAGAAAAAAGTTCTGGTATATACCTATTCCAATAGCGAGCTGACCTTTTGGGGCTCCGATAAGATCGTGCCGCAATCAGATGCCGGATTACCCGAAGGAAGCTCATTAATTGTAGCAGATAATGGTTGGTATGAAGCGATTAAAAGATCAAAAGGTGGATTTTCTGTAGTTTGCCTAATTCCTATTAAATCGAAATATGCACTAAAAAACGATTATCTCAACGAGGACTTTTCACCGGATTTAATCCGTAGCCAGAATCTGACGATTGCCAATTACGACGATAATCCTGTATATAATATACGAAGTAGCGATGGGAAATACCTGTTTTCGGTGAAGCTGAAACAACAGACATACAATACGCTCTTCTCCAAGTTAGAGCTGGCGATGTGGCTTGCCGCTATGTTTTTTGCAACCGTTCTAATGAACAGCGTTTGCGCGTGGATGGCAGGTAAAGGAAAAGTAAAGTTGTCAGCCTTGGCCTTTCTCTCATTTTTTATCCTGACAAGATACCTCGATTTATCTAATGGTTTACTCGCCACTCACTTTTTTAATGAGATTTTTGATCCGAAATATTATGCCTCAAGCTTTGTTTTCCCCTCTTTAGGCGCCTTTTTATTGAATGTAATTGCCGGTGCCTGGTTTATGTGCTATATCTACAATTATCGATTTCAGCTTTTTGTAAAGAGGCCTTCCACCAATACTTTTCTGAAGGTATTATTTTTTGTACTATCATCACTTCTTATTTATCTGATCAGTTCTCAAATTGTTCAGGTTTTTAGTGGGTTAATCGGAAATTCAAATATTCAATTCGATGTCACGAATGTTTTGAAACTCAACATTTTTAGCTGGCTGGGAATCTCTGCTTTATGCCTGGTTATACTCAACCTTTATTTACTGTTGGAAGTGTTGATGGCAGTTAGTTTAAGCTTTGATATTCACAAACGCCAATGGTTCACGTTGTCTTTTATAACACTTGTTGTTTACAGCGTTACTCTTCTTTTCATAAATGAACTGACCTTATCCTTCTTTCTTTTTAGCAGCATCATTTTACTGCGAGCCTTAACTTTCTTCAGCAAGAAAGATTTTAACTTGGTTGTATTCATTACCACCCTGCTGCTTTTTGCGTGGATTGCATCCTTAAATCAGACTAAGTTTATTAATAATAAAGAACTGGAAACCCAGAAATTAATCTTGCAGCGCTTGGAGTCGGCAGACGACCCGGATGCTGTATTTATTTTTTACAGCATAGAAAATACGGTTGCGAAAGATCATTATCTAATAAACTATTTCTCACAACCTCAAAAGTATAATGTTCATGTGCTGAACGATTACATCAAACAAACCTATTTCAGCGGTTACCTTTCTCGCTACGAATTTAACATATATGAACTGAAAAAAGGTTTCACCAATGAGGTTAAGAATGTTCAAAAATTAGCTTATTACAAAGAAAAGGTGGAATCTGGTTCCATCAAGGTTTCGGAATATTTTTATCGCATTAACAACAATTTCGGGAGCCTTTTATATTTTGGTCTAATCCCGGTTATTGCCGATGGAAAAGAAGTGGGCACGACATTAATTGAATTGACAAGTAAGGCCTTCGAGCGTTATGCATCCTTTCCTGAAATCCTGAGTAATGGTCGACTTAATAAGCAAGAAAATCTAGAGCAATATTCCTTTGCCCTTTACCGGAACGGAAAGTTGCTCAATCAGTTTGGGGATCACCTTTTTCCTGCAAACGATCGTGATTATCCAAAAGAACGTTTTCAATTTATTCGGGTAAACACGGTCAATGGGGGAGGGGAACTCATGTATCGACCAAATGAGCATATATTAATGGTATTAAGCAAAGATCGGCAAGGCCTTTGGATGCAATTAGCCTCCTTGTCCTTTTTATTCCTTGTACTCCTGGTTTTTGCGGTTACGGTCTATGCCTCACAATGGTTGATTATAACTTTTAAAAATTATGATTTCAGTTTTCGAACAGTAAGGCGCTCTTTTTGGATAACACAAAACAAGATCCTGTATCGGACACGTATACAAGCTTTTGTTGTTTCGGCTGTTGTAATTACCTTGATTATCGCCGGTGTTATTACCTTCTTCAGTGTAAGTAATCAATATGCACACCAACAGGAAATAAATACAGTTAAACGCATTAATCAAATGGTTTCCGGTTTAGAAACCATTACATCCGGGCTGGAATCTTCCGCCTTTAAAAATCCCGAAGCCAAAAATCCCGAAATTGAAAAAGAACTTTACAATACCGCAACTTCAAACGCAACCGATATCAGTCTTTACAATACAGAAGGTGTTTTATTTTATACCACCCAAAGTAAGATTTACGACCTGGGCTTAACGTCAAAACACATGAACGCCAAAGCTTGGTTGCATATGTCTAAATTCCGGCGATCTGAATATTTCCATAAGGAAGCGATCGGCAATTTAGAATACCCGGTTGCTTATGCCCCTATAAAAAATGATCAGGACGAAACGATTGCTTATTTAAGCCTTCCTTATTTTTCTGACGAAAAGGAATTTGCGGATCGGATAGGGATGTTGCTAAGTACGCTGATAAATATATACGCACTAGTAATAGTCGCTTTAGGTTTATTTGCCGTGTTTATTGCTAACCGGATTACCTCGCCTTTAAGCCTGGTTCAGAGAAGTTTAGCAAAAACTTCTATCGGAAAAACAAATGAGCCCATTTTCTGGAAAAGAAACGATGAAATCGGCTCCTTAATCAAAGAATATAACAACATGATTGCGGCTTTGGAAATAAGCGCTAACAGAATAGCGCAATCTGAAAGGGAGTCTGCTTGGAGGGAGATGGCTAAGCAGGTGGCTCACGAGATAAAAAACCCTCTAACGCCTTTAAAACTCGGTGTGCAATTACTAGAACGCTCGTGGAAGGAAAATGATCCTAATTTTGACCAAAAATTCAAGCGCTTTAGTAAATCGTTCATTGAGCAGATCGATAGTTTATCCACTATTGCCTCCGAATTTTCAAATTTTGCAAAAATGCCCGACACACAGCTTGAAGACGTGGATATTATCGATACAATAGAAAAAATAATACCGATCTACAACAACACCGCCGCCGTTGAGATTTCTTTCAGCAACCAGGCAGAAGGATCTGTGATGGTAAGAGGAGACAAAGACCAACTCCGAAGATCCTTTAGCAACCTCATTAAAAACGCGATAGAAGCAAAGGCTGGCCGCGGAAAATGCTTAATCCATATCTCTGTGAAAAGAAATAAAAGCTTGTTGATTATCGCCATTAAAGATAATGGAAATGGAATAGATGAACAGGTTCGAGATCGCATATTCCAGCCAAATTTCACGACCAAAAGCTCCGGTACCGGACTGGGTTTAGCTTTCGTAAAACAAACCGTTGAAAGTATGAAAGGCTCGATCAGCTATTCAACAGAAATCGGTAAAGGAACGACCTTTTTTATAGAAATACCACTCTGACCTTTCCGTTTTTACGTCAGTCGAATGGTCCCCTTTCCCATGGTTCCCTTATTCGTATATAATACAATGGTGTATGTTCCGGGTTTAAAATTTTCAGCGCCTTTCCACTCAATCGTATAAAGTTTTCCGTCGTTTGAAAACTCTATTCCCGTCTTGTCTGTATATTGCATCTCCACGCCGTCTACTTCGAAAATGTGGTTCTCTGTAATCAACAAATTTCCATTGGGTTCTATCACTCTGATGTAAACATCGTAAATCGCTTTTTTTGCAAGTGGATTATCGGCAATACTAAACTCTATTTTTAACTTATCCGTACGTTTTGCTTTGGTCTCTACACTTTCATTGTTGCTTTTTCGTTCTCTAACTGCATTTATATTGATCGAAGAAAGCTTCAATGCCGTAGCAATTTCTACTTTATGTTCAAGTTCACTATTAATATTCTCCAGCTCGCTTGCTTTCTTTGTCGCTGTAGTAACACTCTCTTTCAGACGATCCCTCTCCGATACCAATAACGCATTTTCGTTTTTCAACTGCTTGATATCCTTTGTATACCTAGATACTGCTCCTCTCAGTTCGGCAATTTCCTCCCTCGCCCTTTGAAGCTCGGTACGATTCAATTCGTTTTGAGTCAGTTTTGCACGCAATTCCTCTATTTTGGTCCGCGCATTATCTTGTGTTGCTTTTAAGGATTCCGTTAAATTCAGGTTTTCTTTGGTAACGCGGTCCAACTCCACTTCGATCCTATCCAGCTCGGTCTCCATCTGAATTTTCTCACTCAATATCGTTGTTTGTTGTTCGCTGGAACTCTTATATTTAATATAAAAATAAATGTTCGTAGCTAGTAACGCTAAAATAGCGAAAATGAAAAAATAAATCTTTGGATTGTCTTTTCCTCGTTCCTGTACGTCTATTTGCTGCTCAACACCCCGATTGTTATCTAGTTTAACAGACGGTTTATAGACTATATCATTCTCTTCCATTTTTGTACGTTTAAACATTAGGCTCAAAACGATTAGCAAAAATTGTTCCAACAACAATTATCCTAAAAAAGCAGTATATCCGTATGCTTTCATGGTGATAAACCTTCGCCTGTACTATTATCAATACATACCGCGATCAGCAGTTACACTTTTGCTCAATTTTTTTCTCATACTCAATACTATACTTATCTTTACAGCTTTTTATAAAGAAAAGCTACTGAAACAAATACTGTATATTTGATGAACATTCACCTCTTTAATAAATCATTAGGCCTCTTATTTTACCTTTTTCCATTTCTTTGCTTGAGTACGCAAGCACAAAGTACAGATCCTATTCCTAAGAGAGAACTAAGAGGTGTTTGGGTATCCACTGTTGTCAATATAGATTGGCCAAGTAAAGCCGGCCTGTCATCCGACATCCAAAAACAAGAGCTTTTACGGCTCTTAGATGCCCATCAACGGGCGGGCATTAATGCTATATTTCTACAGGTTAGGCCCTCCGCCGATGCAATATATGCACGAGGAAAGGAGTTGTGGTCACGCTTCTTAACCGGCAGCCAGGGACAGGCTCCCAATCCTTTATATGATCCCTTGGATTTTGCCATACAAGAAGCCCACAATAGGGGAATGGAGTTACACGCTTGGTTTAATCCTTATCGTGCTACCTTCGACTTAAACGAAGCAAATGTTAGTAGCAATCATATTACCAAACAACATCCCGACTGGTTTTTCACTTATGCAGGAAAAAAGCTCTTCAATCCGGGTATCCCCGAAGTAAAAAAGTACATTGTGGAAGTAATTATGTCTGTTGTTAAAAACTACGATATTGACGGCGTTCATTTTGATGACTATTTTTATCCTTATCCAGCGGGGGGACAATCTATTCCCGATGCAAATACTTTCCAACGCTATGGACAAGGCTTTTCAAGGATAGATGATTGGCGAAGAAATAATGTCAATCAATTGATAAAAACATTGGCAGATAGTATCCACCACGAAAAGAAATATGTAAAATTCGGTATCAGTCCTTTTGGTATCTGGCAAAATAAAAAACAACATCCTGAAGGCTCTGAAACTTCCGGTTTAAGTGGTTATTCTCAATTGTACGCTGATGCAAGAACATGGCTCCAAAATGGCTGGGTTGATTATATTAATCCGCAGATATATTTCCCTTTTAATAATCGCGCTGCGGCCTATGAAATACTCATCGATTGGTGGAGTACAAATGGCTACGGCAAGCATATATATATTGGACAAGCCGCCTATCGAGCCGCGGACAATAGCACGGGCTGGAGGGACAGACGTCAACTTCCAAATCAAATTCGCCACTTGAGGAAGTTTTCGGCTATACAAGGAAGTGTTTATTTTAGCTCCAAATCACTTGTGAATAATCTTGGTGGCTTTAGGGATTCCTTACAATACAATTTCTATCGATACAAATCCCTCCAACCTACCATGCCCTGGCTCGATAGTATTCCTCCATTGGCTCCACAAAATCTCCTCTATCATAATTTAACTACCGGCGGTGTATCCTTACGATGGGATAAACCCCCAATAGCAACCGATGGGGAAACGGCCTATGGCTATGTTGTGTATCGATTTGACGAAGGGGAGGAAATTAATTTAAATAATGCTCAAAATATCCTGGAAATAATCTTTGATGCGAATCGAACCTTTTATACCGATCAGGCTGTCAGAGGAGGGTCGCGATACACTTATGTCATAACAGCTATTGATCGCTTAAAAAACGAAAGCGGGCCATCGAATATGCAGACTACGATACCTAACTGACAAATGCAACCCTTTGGAGTTAAGCGCGATAGATTTGCATAAGCTGCATTGTTTCAAGAGCCATTTGTTCGTTATAATCGCTCGTAAGCCTTTTGTGATTGATGAGATCTACAATTGTTCCGACATAACAAAAGCCAAAGGTCAAAAGATATAATATGCCCATGCCGATTTGTTTTAGCATAAAGCGTTGGATGCCTGCAATGCCGAGAAAGCCTATTAAGGTCATCAGCATCACTTCTTGCGTCCCTTTTCTTTTCCCTTTGTAAAGAAAAAGAAATTCTTCTGCATTCTCTTCCTTAATAGCTTGTAAAGCGCTCCTTAAAAATATCATTTCCTCCGGTGCAATATCCGGAATCATCATCAAGATTTTTTGCTCTTTCATTACCTTTACTTTTAATATTGGAGCTTAATATAGCACTTTTGTTACATAACTTCATGAGTAAAGTATGATACGTCATTTATTTCCATCACGAGACATTCTCCTGAAAAATTACTGCTTGTACGATTTCGGGTCTAATGCTGTGGGTGACCAGTTCTCCAAAAATTCAAGTACCTTCTTGGCGCTATGTCCTTTTCCTTCTTCCAAATAGGCACTATTCTGGGTATGAATCCGATTCCCCTTTTCGTTCAAAATAACAAATACCGGAAACCCGAACCGCTGTGGATAACCTAAGGAAGCTAGTACGGCTTCATTCTTATTCTCTTTACTATAATTCACATGCACAACCTCATAATTACGTTGTATATAATTCTTCAATGTATCATTTCCGGTAACCAGTTCATTAAATCGCAAGCACCAGACACACCAGTTTCCTCCGATTTGGATAAAAACATGCTTTCTTTCTTTTTTTGCTTTTTCGACAGCTGCTTGTATTTCAGATTGTGCATCTGCTTCAGGGTGGTACAATTTCTGTCTTTCTTGCTGTGCAGCCACTTGCAAAACAAAAACAATATAAATAAAGAATATACCCAGGATTTTCTTCATCACGCTGAATAAATTTACGTACTTTACAAAGTAAAGCGTTTTGTTTAATATGGCCAATCTTCCTCCAGTAAAAATATTAAAGGCTTCGGCCGGATCCGGGAAAACTTTTAGCTTAACCGCTCATTATATCAGTCTGCTCTTCACTAGTAAGGTTCATTTTTCGGAAATTCTAGCCGTTACCTTTACCAATAAGGCTACTGCCGAAATGAAACACCGCATTTTAACGGTCATTGAAGGCCTCGCGCTAGGCAGCGAAGCGGTCGAATCTTATCGCAATATTATATTAGAGGTCCATCCACAACTCTCCAGGCAAGATATACAGCAAAAAGCGATGGAGGTTTACAGGCAAATTTTACATAACTATAGTCGATTTGCCATCAGTACAATCGACGGTTTTTACCAAAAGATTATTAGAAGTTTTAGCTTCGAACTGGGCTTAAATGCAGCCTATCGCTTGGAAATGAATAGCGATAAAGTGAAGCAAGATTTGGTAGTACGGCTCAATAAACTATTGAACGATCGTGATGACTTGCTACAGTGGATTATCAATTACGCCAGAAAGCAGATAGAGAACGACAGGAATTGGAATTATACAACGGTACTGAAAAAACTTGCCGATGAACTTTTCAAAGAACGATTTCATCCTTTTGACGAAGCCATTTCTCAGCTGAGCGAAGCTGATCGACAAGTGGTTTTCACAACGATTAGCGATCTTTCGGACGAACTCATTACTCGTTTTGAAAAAGAAATCGAACGCTTGTTAAAAATTGCGACCGAAATAGTGAATAGCTCGGGGGTATCAAGCGACCTTTTTCTACGTAAATCGCAAAACCTGATTCCTAAAATCCCGTCCTTGGCTCCCGATAATTTAGAAGCCATCGACAAGTTTGCCGATTATATTGATAATCCGGAAAAGTGGCAAAAGAATGGTGTCAGTGGGGCTGTTTCCGACCTGTATAATAAACTGAATCCGCTTTTGCGGCAGATTCTAAACTATAAAGAAGAACATAGTCGCACTTACTTTTTAGCAAAAGCGGTTCAGGCTAATTTTTACTACCTACGTCTACTAAAAGAAATGAGCGTGTTGCTTGCTGATTACAGAGCAGAGCATGACGTCTCTCTTATTAGTGATGCACAAAATCTCCTGAAAGAAATCAATCGCCATCAGAACCAAAACATTTCTTTTATTTATGAGAAAGTCGGGAATCGTTATAAATATTTTCTGTTCGATGAATTTCAAGATACTTCGTCGAACCAATGGTATAACTTTCAACCTCTGTTGGTGAATGCGCTGGCTAGTACAGAAGGGAACCGATCGATTCCCCATCACCTCATTGTAGGCGATGTTAAACAAAGCATCTATCGTTGGCGAAATGGCGACTGGCGGATTCTACAGTATCAGTCCACAAGAGATTTAGGCGATCATCACATCCGTTTTCAGACGCTTCAAGAGAACTATCGAAGCCTTCCCAATATCATTAAATTCAACAATTTTTTATTTACTCAAGCACCTAAACTTTTACAACAAATAATAAATGATAAGATTTACACCGAAATAGGTGATAGCTTATATAATTCATGGTGGCAGGCTTCGGGATATACACAGATATTAACCGACGCCTATGCAGAAACCGTCCAAAAAATCCCCTCCGACAAAGGCGAAGAAGGAGGCAGGGTTACCGTTTCTTTTTTTCCCGTTACGAGCTCCTTCGCAAAAACACGCGGTAAAGAGATTAAACCAGCAGCTTTAAAAGCGCTATCCGACACGATTATCAATTGGCTGACTGAGGGCAGATACCAAGCTCGCCAAATAGGTATTCTGGTACGAAACAACACGGAGGCCCGCGAAATTATCGAGTATTTACTTCACATTCAGAAGGAACTGGACGAATCTCATAAGTTCGAGGTAATCTCGGGAGACGCGCTTTTATTGGTCAACAATCCCGGCATACGCTTGCTTATTAACACCCTGAAAGCTATGATTACACCCGTAGAGGAGGCCTCGCTTTATCGAGCAAATTGCCTCCTTCTTTATCAACAAGTTTACGGATTAAATCAAGAGGACGAAGCCTCGATTTGGTTAAATGCCACGCAATACGATATTAAAGTCTGGGGAAAGATCTTGCCCCCTATTGTCATTAATAATTGGTACGTATGGCAACAACACCCTTTAACAGAATTAGTTGAATCGTTGATCAATGGCTATGGAATAACCCATGATGAAGCTACCATTCCTTATTTAATAGCCTTTAGGGACATTATAGCTGAATTTAGTTCGCAGGGCGAACGCGGCATCGCTTCCTTCCTTGGTTATTGGGATGAAGAAGGAAAAACGAAGGCATTGCCGGCAAACGAAGGAAGTAATGCGGTAGAAATTATGACTATTCATAAGTCAAAAGGTCTGGCATTTGATGTTGTAATGATTCCGTTTTGCTCTTGGGAACTTGACGGAATGGTTAACAGCAACTTTTGGGTGGATACAAGTGGCACCTCTTATGAAATTCTTCGAAGTGTTCCCGTAAAATACAACAGTATGCTGGTCAAATCATCGCTATTCAAGGCATACCTGGAAGAAATGCTTTTCAACTATATGGATGCGTTAAACCTACTTTATGTAGCTACTACGCGTGCCAGAAAGGAACTTTATATAAGTGCGCCTGATATTAAAGAAGGAAAAGAAAGTGACTCCTTAATTGCGGATGTGCTCCGCTCGGTACTAGCACTACATAGCGACGAACTCGGTATAGAATATAGCCATGGCATTATTTATCCATCAACAACGCCTTTTAAAGATATAAAAAAATCTCCTATACTTCCGGTTAAATACCAAGAAGGGTGTATCGATTTCTGGGAAAGCCCACCCAATTACAATTGGAGCTTTAATAAATATCCTATTTCCGAATTGTTAAAGGAAGCCTTAGACAACCGAAAAATAAAAAAGGAACTGCTTTCGCTGGGCGAACAGAACGCAGCAACACGTCAAGGCTTATTGCTGCATGAGCTGTTATCCCTGACAACTGAAATAGCGGAATTTCCAAATTATCTCCATGCAATGCAAAGTGAGGGCTTAATTACAAAAGATGAGCTTATGACTTTACTTGATGAGGCCATACGACTTCGTAATAATGAACAATTAGCGGCGCTTTTGGACAAGCCTTATCAAAGTCTGAATGAACAACGTATTATAACGAAAGACGGAAGTGTGTTACGCCCGGATAAAGTATTAATTGGAGAGCATGAAACGATCATATTGGATTTTAAGTTTACCGGAATGGAAAGACCTCAACATATTGCCCAGGTGAAAGAATACCAGCAAAACTTACAGGAAATGGGTTACCCAAATATACGCACCTTTTTATTTTATGCATTCAATAACCGGTTGGTAGAAGTTTAATTTTTCTCTTTATCTCGCTTACAATGATCCCATTTTTAAAAGAAGTTGCAAATGATTTAATCGCTCGCTTTGGTTCAGCGTTAAAGGATATTGCTATTATATTCAATAATAAGCGTCCTGAAGTGTATATGAAGAAGTACTTAGCTGAGCTTATCGGTAAACCGATCTGGAGTCCTTCTTTCTTTACTGTTCAACAATTTTTCAATAACGCTTTTGTTGAGCGGGAGGCCGATAAACTGACTCAAATTCTTACGCTCTATCAATGCTACAACGCCATCCAGCAACGCATAGATGGAAAAACAATGAGTATAGAGCGATTCTATCCTATGGCCGAAACTATCTTAAATGATTTTGCTCAATTAGACTACGACCTGGTTGAACCGAATGAGGTCTATACCGAATTATACGATATTGCCTTAATAGAAAAACAGTTCCCTCATTTCTCGGAAGAACAATTATCGTTTATGGCTCAATTCTGGTCGACCTTCAACAGCGAAAAACACAGTTATATACAGGATCGTTTTATTGAACTTTGGAAAACACTTCCACTGCTTTATACGGATTTTCATCAGGCATTAAAAGAACGGGGACTAGCTACGAACTCCCAATTTTATCGCTCTTTTGCTAAAGGGGATGAAACCAGTCCGTCTTATATATACCAATTTAAGCAATTAGTTTTCGTCGGCTTTAATGCCTTGAACAAAGCGGAAGCGCTCTTATTTAAAAAATGGCAAAAAGAGAAACGTGCACTTTTTTATTTCGATGTAGATCGATACTATTTGGATGACGTTCAGCAAGAGGCTGGCGCTTTTCTCCGTCGTAATTTAAACAGCCATGGATTGCTTCATGCACTCGGTGCCCCGTTTAATCAGCTAGCAGATCGTAAGCAAAATATTAAGATCGTCCAAACGACAAGCTATACGGCACAGGCAAAGCTGTTGGATAGCTTCCTTGTTGATAAAAAATCCACGGATGCTATCAGTCAGGGCCTGATAGCAGTATTGTTAGCAGACGAACGTTTGTTAATTCCAACATTACAAAGCATTCCGGTATCAATAGAGACTAATATAACCATGGGATTTCCAATTTCACAATCTCCAATCTATGGAATTGTCGATTTATGGTTAAGGATACAAGAACGATATCTGCAGCAAAAGAGCGATCTTATATATTATAAAGATGTCGAAATTTTTCTTTCCCATCCCCTTATTCATACACCTGATCCCATCAAAGAGCAAGTTCAGCAACTCATATACACCAATCATTATATAAATGTGCCCCTTGCCGAATTACAAGCGGTAAGCCGGACCTCTTTCTTTGACAAAAGAACCGACGGAAGATATCTAATCAAAAACCTGCAGGAAATTATTCGCGAAATTTTCCAGATCAGAAAAGAAAAAGAGCTATTAACTTATCCCGACGCGGCTATTTTTACAGAAGTATTCAAGATACTTAACCAACTCTATGATGCATTGAGCACACTCCCCTCACTCAGCGTCGAATTTACAATCTCGTTGATCAGGAAATCGCTGCAAGGAATAACGGCTGCTATTGAGGGTGATCCCTTATCCGGTGTACAAGTTATGGGTCTTCTTGAAACAAGAAATCTTGATTTTAAAGAAATTTATATACTAGGTGTTAATGAAGGCATTTTACCAAAAACAAGCTCTTCAGCGACTTTTATCCCTGATTCTATTCGCCGAGCTCACGGTCTCCCCGTACTGGAAAATCAAGAGGCACTTTCCGCTTATTTGTTTTACCGACTCATGCAGCGAGCCGAGCAAATTACACTTGTTTATAATGGCCATGTGGATGAAAACAGCTCGGGAGAGATTAGTCGATTTGTCAAACAACTACGATTCGAAAGTCACTTTAATTTCATCGAATTAAAGCAGCAACAAATAATTAAAACAAACGAAGCGCCCCCCGCAATGGAAATAAAAAAGGTGAATGAGATTGGGAAGATTTTGCAGTCCTATTTGAACCGTGACAATAACCTACGTCCCGGTATTTCGGCAACGGCATTCACAACCTTTCTTCAATCTCCTCTTCTTTTCTTCCTCAAATACGTAGCTAAGATAAAGGAACCCCAATTGTTAACCGAAGATTTTGAAGCAAATAGGATCGGTTCCATTATACATGAAATCATGCAATGGTTTTACGAAGAACTTAAACGTGTAAGCCCACATATCACCGCACAACGGATAAAAGATCAATTGAGCCGGTTAGATCATTTGTGTCTGAAGGCAACGGCAAAAGATTTTTATGGCAATCCTGCTTATTTTGACATAAATAGCCCGTCCAGTACAGAAAAAATCGTGCTTGAAATCGTTAAAGAATATGCGCAGATTTTCATCCACCATGATTTAAAGAATACACCCTTTACGATTATCGAGTTGGAGAATAAACAAGATTATGTCATTGACTTTCCAATTACAGTCGACGGGAAAGAATCATCTGTTAAACTCTATGGAATCATTGACCGCGTAGATGAAAAAGATGGGAAAATCCGTATTGTAGATTATAAAACAGGAAGCGATGCGCTCGACTACACCGATATCGATTCCCTTTTTGATCCATCTTCAGGAAAATTCAATAAAGCCCTCTTGCAAACACTCTTTTATACATATATCTATGAGAAAAAAACCGGCAAGATAGGGGTGGAGCCGAACCTGTATGTGGCAAGAAGATTAAGGCAAGAAGGTAGTTTGTTTTATACCAAATCAAGAGGCAGTAAATTTCTGCTTTCAGAAGCAAGTTTGTCCAGCTTTAAAGAAGCATTTGAGCTTCGCTTAAGACAGGTTTTAGAAGACCTTTTTAACCAACAAATACCTTTCAAACATGATCCGCGTATTGATTTACCCTATAATGATCACTATCAGGAATTCTTTCGGTCAGGTGTAGATCAAGATATTGAAATCGAAAGTGAATATTAATGAATTAGCGATCATTTACTTCATATTTTCAGTTTTTTAAAGTACTTTTGCGTACAAAAAATTGATTTAAATACATTACTTATATCTAATGAGAGAAATACAGTTCAGAGAAGCACTTCGCGAGGCAATGGTCGAAGAAATGCGCAAAGACGAGAAAATTTTCTTGATGGGCGAAGAAGTTGCTGAATACAATGGTGCCTACAAAGTAAGTCAGGGCATGCTTGACGAATTCGGAGCTAAGCGTATTATCGATACACCTATTGCCGAATTAGGCTTTGCTGGTATCGGTATTGGAGCAGCTATGAAAGGTCTAAAACCGATCATAGAATTTATGACCTTCAACTTTTCATTGGTAGCCATTGATCAAGTGATCAATGGTGCAGCAAAGATCCACTCGATGAGTGGCGGCCAATATTCCTGTCCAATTGTATTTAGGGGCCCAACAGGTAATGCAGGCCAATTAGCTGCGCAACACTCACAGAATTTTGAGAATTGGTATGCAAACTGTCCCGGATTAAAAGTTGTTGTTCCTTCTAATCCCTACGACGCAAAAGGTTTATTAAAGCAATCCATCCTTGATCCGGATCCTGTAATTTTCATGGAGTCAGAAGTGATGTACGGAGACAAAGGAGAGGTTCCGGAAGAAGAATATTATTTAGAGTTAGGAAAAGCACATAAAATACAAGAAGGAACGGATGTAACCATTGTATCTTTTGGTAAGATGATTCCACGGGTCGTAATACCTGCTGTCCAAGAGTTGGCTAAAGATGGCATCTCCGTCGATTTATTAGATTTAAGAACCGTGCGTCCGATTGATTATGCAGCGATTATAGAATCGGTAAAAAAGACAAATCGCCTGGTCATTGTAGAAGAAGCTTGGCCTTTAGCCTCTATCTCATCAGAGATCGCTTTCAATGTTCAAAAGAATGCTTTTGATTATTTAGATGCCCCGGTTATTCGTGTTACCTCTGCAGATGTTCCTCTTCCATATGCACCAACGCTTATTGAAGCCGCTTTACCTAGCATTAAAAAGATTATAAACGCAGTAAAAGAAGTTTCTTACGTAAAATAAGAAACATTCGTCTCTTAAATAAAAAGCCTATCATTAAATGATAGGCTTTTTTTGTGCCATCTTCCTAAAACCTATGACAAATACGAATGAGATAATTAAACGTTCTCTTCCTCGTTTGAAATCCGGCAATTAGCTTAACGACTACACCCTTTCCAAAAATATGCACTTATTTTAGAGAAAAATTGAATAAACATCATATCCTCCTACAGAACAATAAAGCGGTAATAAAGCTTCTGTTAAAGAACAGGTAAAACAGAAAAATAATAAAATAATCTCATTTTACTCATTTTTATTACCTTTTTTGTACTATATCAGTGAAATTTGTCTCTTTATGCTCTCTTCTAGCGATATAATTGTCTCAGTTCTTGCTATTCCTTTAATAGCTTGTATATCTTCATTCAAAACATGACGTAAATGATTGGTATCCCTGCATATAATTTTAGCAAACATGCTATATTGACCTGTACAATAATGCAATTCTACCACTTCTTTAACCTCTTTTAACTGTTCAACGGCCGTTTTATATTGAGATCCTTTCTCTAAATATATACCCAAGAATGCACAAATATCAAATCCTATAGATTGAGGGTTAATAATTAGGTTAGAACCTCTGATAATGCCAAGTTCTTCCATTTTTTTCATGCGAACGTGAATCGTTCCGCCTGAAACTACTAGCTTTTTTGCAATTTCAGTGTATGGAACTGATGCATCGTTCATCAAAATAGATAAAATTTGCGTATCTAAGTTATCAAGTTCTAAAAATTGAGACTTTTTTTCCATGATTTTTTGATGTTTATAAATTATTGACGGTATTTTTTAAAATATTTATAAAAATGAAAAATTTTATTAAAAATATGGTAAATATTATGAAGTTTTATTATGTTTGTATCAACAGAAGGGAATAAGTTATTGATAAGATATCAAAAACAATTCAACTTTTGTCTGGTTTTGCCCCTCAGTTTAATATAGGTTTATAATTGGTTAGCGTTGAAGCTCCTCTCCCAAAGGAGCTTCATCTTTTTAAAAAATAACATCCTATCCCGAAATATCACCATACCAAATATATATTTTTTAATTGAATGCCTATATTTTAAAAATTTTGTCAAAAATAATGAGTTTTTTTCTCATTCGAGAAACTTTTTAAACCTTTTATTTGATAATACGTTTTATTAATAAAATTTATACAAAAGTTTTAAGGAAATTAGGTCGTACTTATCTTACATGATGTCCGTATACACATCATAAAAAATGACTTCCATGAAATGAACGATTAATCATCCACTTCATGGAAGTCATTTAATCCTTTAATCTCTTATTTTACCGTAAAAGCTATTTTATAAGTCCCCCACATCAATTCTATCCTTCCCTCCTTAGAACCCGATATGGTAAACTGTTCTACTGATTGGCTATTCTGTTCCGTCGGAACCTCTACACGTAATGCATCTTCCTTTTCATCGTAATCGAGTCCCCATTTTTTCCATACTTTGTTAAAAATAATAGTTGAAGTTTGTTCACCCGGTATGCTGTGTAAGCTATATTTGCCCGCCTTCAATGCTTTTCCTTCAATTGTAACGTCTTTATTTACTTCAAAAGTTGTTGCTTCATTAGCACCTGTCCGCCATATTTTTCCTACCGGGGCAATATCCTCACCCACCTTTCTCCCTTTAACAGAGGGTCTGCTATAATTGATCGATATAGTCACTCCCGATGATGTTGTTATACGAAGGCTGTCAGGAGGACTAGCGCGCTTACTTTTATCTTGTTGCGCATAAACGCCTAGGCCCATAAATAATAGGATGGCACCCAAAATTAAATTTCTTTTCATGATTTAATGGATAAATAATAATGTCTCTATAAAACATTTATTTTGAAGCTTTGTTTGTATGCTCCGTTTGATTTGTAGGTTGATTAGAAAAAATTCCTTTTTTATTGGTTAACCCCTCCGCTTAATAGCTTTAAGCAATCTGAAAGAGTAAAATTTTATCTAAGTTTGTGCCATGGCACAAATTAAACCATCTTTAGCAAAAGGTACACGTGACTTTTCTCCACTTGAAATGGAGAGAAGGAATTATATTTTCAATACAATAAAAGACGTATTTAGGAAATATGGGTATCAGGAAATACAAACCCCTTCGTTTGAAAATTTGCAAACCTTAACCGGTAAATATGGAGAGGAAGGGGATAAGCTCATATTTAAAATACTCAATTCCGGTGATTTCATTTCAAAAATATCCGCCGAAAAATTTGCAACACTTCATTCAAATTCGATTACGCCCCTTATCGCTGAAAAAGCCTTACGCTACGATCTTACGGTCCCTTTCGCTAGATATGTAGTAATGCATCAAAATGAGATCACATTGCCTTTTAAGCGTTTCCAGATCCAGCCCGTTTGGCGGGCAGATCGCCCACAAAGAGGTCGATATAGAGAATTCTATCAATGTGATGCAGATGTGGTTGGCTCAGAAAGCTTGTTAAATGAAGCGGAATTTATCCTTGTATACCAGGAAGCGCTGTCATCCCTCGGTCTAAAAGACTTCGTCATTAAACTAAATAACCGAAAACTACTGGCCGGCATTGCGGATATTATAGGAAAGCCCGAACTACTTATCGATATGACCGTAGCTATCGATAAGTTGGATAAAATTGGATTGGTAGGTGTAAAACAAGAACTAGCGGCTAAAGGCTTTTCAACGGAAGAGCTTGCAATGTTAGATCCTATTATTACTTTATCAGGCAGCAATGTCGATAAATTAGCCACATTAAA
Organism: Olivibacter sp. SA151; assembly: GCF_054130995.1. Classification (NCBI taxonomy): domain Bacteria; kingdom Pseudomonadati; phylum Bacteroidota; class Sphingobacteriia; order Sphingobacteriales; family Sphingobacteriaceae; genus Olivibacter; species Olivibacter sp. SA151. The sequence goes on from NZ_CP096391.1 coordinate 6,045,472, forward strand.
GGAAGTATTGAAAAGTTCAGAAATGGGGCAAAAAGGAATCGAAGAAATTGAAATGGTCCTGGCTTATGCGCAAAAATTAGATGCCAATGCGTTGCCCTATATAGAAGTTGATATTACACTTGCCAGGGGATTAAACTATTATACCGGAAGCATCTTTGAAGTCAAAACCAACGAAGTTTCTATGGGAAGTATAGGCGGAGGCGGAAGGTATGATGACTTAACCGGAATGTTTGGTTTACCGGGTCTCACCGGTGTAGGAATATCTTTTGGAGCCGATCGTATTTATGATGTACTCTTGGAACTCGATCTATTTCCGGAGAGTACAACGAAAACAACGCAGGTGTTGGTAACAAACTTTGATCAGTCTACCGAAGATTATGCGTTGAGTTTACTCCAAACCTTAAGAAAAAACGGAATAGCAAGTGAGCTTTATCCAGTAGCTGCAAAACTTAAGAAGCAGCTAACTTATGCCGACCAGAAAAAGATTCCTTATGTTATATTCATAGGGGCAGAAGAGCTCTCCTCCGGTATGTTAACTATAAAAAAGATGATTACGGGCGAGCAAGAAAAAATGGCAGCTGATGATCTCTTCAGCTATCTTATAAACACCGCTGACCCAAACTAAAAAGTATCACATCTTGTTTCTGCCTGCCCTGAAGTCAGGCAGAAATATGATCGGCTCGATGGAGACTGCGAACACCTCTTGCTTAGGCAACCAGTTTCAAAAAACAATAGACTAAAGGCGCCGCCAACAGCAAGCCGTCAAATCGATCCAATAATCCACCATGTCCTGGCAACAATGATCCGGAATCTTTTACCTGAAAACTTCTCTTCAACATCGATTCCGTTAAATCTCCCCAGGTTCCGAATACAGAAATTATAACCGCTATCACACACCACTCCCAGCGAGCCAGATTGGCATAATAATGGTGTAAAATAAGACTTACACCAACACTTAAAGCTACACCTCCAATAAAGCCCTCCCATGTCTTCTTAGGCGAATGTCGTTCAAATAGCTTCGTTTTACCAAATTTCATACCCACAAGGTATGCACCGGTATCGTTTGCCCAAAGCATAAACAAGAACGACATGGGAAGATAGTATTCGTAATGACCTCCCAGGAATCCAAGTCTGAAAAAAAACAGGAAAGGAATTACTGCATAGATAACACCTAAAAAAGTAAGTGCAATATTGTAAAAAGGCCGTTCGTTTTTTCGATATAACTCCCGTATGTAAATAAAGGCTAAAAGAGGAACAGAATACAATAATGCAGAAGGCGTTACAAAATTTAAATCCAGTAGTGCCACGATTATAAAAAGAACTATTCCCAATAAGGTACCGCCCAAACGATCAGGTTTTACACCCTCTTTATCTATTAATCTATAAAATTCGATTAAGCTAAGAATGGCTAAAACAATAAAGAATATACTAAATGCATAAGCCCCTGAAAGTACAGATGCCAGCATAACTAAAACGAAGAAAAAACCTGTTATTGCGCGCGTTTTCATGTGAATAATAATGATTTTTAATTTATTTGCTTCGCTTTTCGTCTATAGAAATACAGAACGAAGATACCCGCAAATAAGCTGGCGATCGCCAAAGGCCACTGATTAAGTTCAAATGATAGTGAATCCAAAGGCTTGTTTGATTTAACAAGATAATAGGCAATAAGAATAGCTGATACATTATTAATAAAGTGCGCTGTTACCGGAAGCCAGATACTTCGTCCCCAAAAGTATAAATATCCACATAAAGCACCGATTAACATTCGGGGCAGAAATCCATAAAATTGAACGTGGATTGCGCTAAATATGGCTGCCGTTAGCCATATCGCCATATGCGGCTTCCCGATCCACTTAATAAAAATGTTCTGTAAGCATCCTCGGAATAAAAACTCCTCACCAACGGCTGCTAAAATTCCGATCATGAAGATGTTAATAATCAACCCGGTGAAAGATTTGCGGGATAAAAAGGCATTCGTCAAAGCCCCGGTTTCATCTTCTTTCTCGCGCATCCATTGTTCGATATTCTTCATAAAATCCGGAAGATGCATTTGCTCGTTCAATAAGATTGTTATTTCAAAAAAGGGTGAAAACACCACCATTAATAATAAAACCAATGCATAGAGCTTAACATTAGGCTTAAAAGATAAATCAAAATACGGTCGGTTGTTCTTTTCTATTCGATTAAGCAACAGGGATGGAACCACAAATGTTCCTATCGCTGAAAAAATCTGTGATATACTGATAAAGTTTAACTCATCCGCTGTTAATCCGGTAAAACCCTTGGCTCCTATTTGCAAAACATCACGCCCAAAAAGTAAAAAACCAATAAACACCCCCACTAAACTAAAAACGGTGGCAGAAAGCAATACCGTAATGAGTAAGTAAAGAAAAGACATACTTGGATGATTATCAGAACGATTATAAGGATAAGCACTCAATTTTTTATATTTTTGCAAACTTAGATAAATTGCCTTTTATATGCAATATAATCGCGTTGCATATAAAAGGAATTATCGGTCTCTCCTCTGCCATTAAGAGCTTATTTTGTAGAGGAAATTATTTTAATGATTGAGTTGAATATAGATAATGTCTGTCAAGATAGGAAATAATATTGATTTAGGAGCCTTTCCGTTGCTGCTTGCTCCAATGGAAGATGTGAGTGATCCGCCCTTTAGGTATGTATGTAAACAGAATGGGGTAGATATGATGTATACCGAATTTATTTCTTCTGAAGGACTGATTAGACATGCGGCTAAAAGTAAGCAGAAGTTAGATATTTTCGAATATGAACGCCCCATCGGTATTCAAATTTTTGGCAGTGATATCAAAAGCATGGAAGAAGCTACTGAAATAGCCACTTTAGCCAAACCGGATCTCATTGACATTAATTATGGCTGCCCGGTTAAAAATGTAGCTTGTAGAGGGGCGGGGGCAAGTTTATTGCAAGACATTGATAAGATGGTAGCAATGACCAAAGCCGTAGTTAATGCAACGCATTTACCGGTAACCGTGAAAACAAGACTTGGATGGGACGATCATACCAAGAATATCTATGAGGTAGCGGAAAGACTACAAGATATTGGAATTCAAGCACTTAGTATACACGGGAGGACACGATCACAAATGTACAAAGGAAGTGCTGACTGGAGTTTGATCAAAAAGGTAAAAAAAAATCCGCGAATACATATCCCTATTTTCGGTAACGGGGACGTAGATAGCGTTGACAAGGCCGCTGCTTGGCGTTTAGAATATGAAGTTGACGGTATCATGATTGGCAGAGCTTCTATCGGTTACCCGTGGATATTTCGCGAAATCAAGCACTTTTTTGAAACAGGTACCTACCTTGACGGTCCTACCATCAAAGAACGAGTGGATGTGTGTAAGACTCATTTCGTAAAGTCAATAGAATGGAAGGGTGAGAAAACAGGTATATTCGAAATGAGAAGACATTACGCAAACTATTTCAAAGGTATTCCCAATTTCAAAGAATATAGAATGAAACTAGTAAGCTTAGATAAAGTGCCGGAGATTAATGAAGTTTTAGACGAGATAGCATTTCAGTTCGCGGACGTCACGACTGATGTATAAATGAACAAAAATTGATAACGGAGTATTTCTATTTTAATTCTCCATTTCCTATATTGCCTCAAAATAAGAAAAGAATGGTTACTGAAATTACTGAAGGTGTTAAAGTTTCGGTAGAGGCAATATACCAACCGGAGTATTCAAATCCGGAAAACGAACATTTCATGTTTGCTTATAAAATCACCATAGAAAATATGAGCGACTACAATGTTCAATTATTAAGAAGACACTGGTTTATATTTGACTCAAATGGAACACATAGAGAAGTAGAAGGTGAAGGAGTAATTGGCCAGCAACCGCTCATTGCGCCTGGAGAACGGTATGAATATGTATCAGGATGCAATTTGAAGAGCGACATGGGCAGTATGCAGGGCAGCTATCAAATGTTGAGGGAAATAGACGGAGCGGTATTTGATGTAGTCATTCCTAAATTCCATTTAATTCCCGACCATAAGCTCAATTAACATATTCAATACCGCTTCTATTGACAGATATTACTTAATTTTACAAAAAATTTAGGTATTCTTTGATAGTTATTCCCAATGCGTGTGGCTAGGCACAATTTAGTATGATAAATAACTTCAAGAACTGTTAAGCTTGATAGTTATGGTAAAAGATGGTGGCCAAGATAAGATTAGCATTTTTAATACATAACTACTTATAAAACAAATATTTACATATAACAAATAACAATATTATAGTTTGAGTATATTATCAGTAGAGCGTATAAGCCATACCTTTGGTGATCGATGGCTATTTAAGGACCTCACTTTTGGTTTGCAGAAGGGGGATAGGGTGGCGCTTGTCGGCATTAACGGAACGGGCAAATCTACCTTGTTAAAAATCCTTAGCGGAAAGACGATCCCTATCGAAGGAAAAGTAGTAAAAACCAAAGATCTGAAAATAGGCTATCTCGAACAAGAACCTTCCTTTGAAAATCTGACACGAGTGTCAGATTTTATTTATAGCATAGACAATGATATCCAACAATTCATAAAGGAGTACGATTTTCTTATACGAACAGAGCAAACGAGTAATCCCCGTCTACAGGAATTGGCAGATATACTTACCATTAAAGATGCCTGGAATTTTGAAAATAATATTAAGACCATTTTGAATAGAATGGGTATTGTTGATTTAGAACAACCAATCAACAAGCTTTCAGGTGGACAAAGAAAAAGACTGTCTTTAGCCAAGTTATTAATAGACGAACCGGACGTATATATATTAGATGAACCAACCAACCATTTAGACATTGAAACAATTGAGTGGTTGGAAAATTTGCTAACGATCGGACAGAAAACAATTATATTCGTAACACACGACCGCTATTTTCTAGACAATATCTGCACCGAGATAAAGGAACTTAATGAAGGAAACCTTTATTCTTATAAAGGCAATTACGGGTATTTCCTAGAAAAAAAGGCAGAACGCGAAATATCCGACACGGCATCTCTAGAGAAAAATAAAAACTTATTAAGAAAGGAACTTGAATGGATGCGTCGCCAACCCAAGGCACGCGGTACCAAGTCAAAAGCAAGAATTGACGCCTTCTACGATTTGGAGGAAAAAACAAAAAGTGATAAAAGAAAGGACAGCCTTCGTTTAGACATTAAATTAAGTAGACAAGGTAATAAAATATTAGAGCTGAATCATATTAATAAGTCATTCGGAAAGCATACCATAGTTGATAATTTTTCTTACATTTTCAAAAAAGGAGATCGGATCGGTTTAGCAGGAAAAAACGGTAGCGGTAAATCTACCTTTCTCAATTTAATTACCGGTCAAGAGTTACCTGACAGTGGTGAAATCATCACAGGGGAAACAACTGTTTTCGGTTATTATAAGCAGGGCGGATTAAATTTCACCGAAAAGCAACGAGTAATTGATGTTGTCAAAGAAGTAGCTGAATACATCACAACCGGAAAAGGGGAGATCATTACTGCATCTCAACTCTTAACTCATTTTCTTTTTACTCCCGAAAAGCAATACAATTTAGTTGAAAAATTAAGTGGCGGCGAAAAGAAGCGGCTTCAATTAATGCGTGTTCTTATCAAGAATCCCAACTTTCTTATACTGGACGAACCCACAAACGATTTAGATATCGATACCCTAAATGTTTTAGAAAATTTTCTGGAAAATTATACGGGAGTCTTACTTCTTGTTTCACATGATCGCTTCCTTATTGATAAACTTACTGATCAATTATTCATTTTTCAGCGAGAACAGCCAATAAGAATCTATAATGGAAATTATTCGGATTTCAAACTAGAGGAAAACCCGGTAAAGAAAGAAACAAAAACATCAAACACTACTGAACCTAAAAAAGATAAGGTCAAGTTATCTTTTAAAGAGAAACGAGAATTTGAGATTTTAGAGCAGGAAATTACACATATAGAATTTACAATTAAAGAAAAAACCGAACAATTGCTATCTACTACAGATCATCAACTTATTACGATACTTTCGAAAGAACTAGAAGTACTAAATAACGATCTAGAAGAAAAGAGTGTTCGCTGGATAGAATTAGGAGAATTAATATAAACGTTTCACGTGAAACACAATAAAATGTTTCACGTGAAACACGAAGAGTTATGTTTTCAAAATATAATGTTATTGTTGTAGGTGCCGGCCATGCCGGATGCGAGGCGGCGGCAGCGGCTGCTAACTTAGGATCAAAAGTGCTACTCATTACTATGAATATGGGTACAATTGCTCAAATGAGTTGTAATCCTGCCATGGGAGGTGTTGCTAAAGGTCAAATAGTTCGCGAAATAGATGCGCTAGGTGGTTATTCCGGGATAATCGCTGATAAAACCACCATTCAATTTAGAATGTTGAATTTATCTAAAGGTCCGGCCATGTGGAGTCCGCGGTCGCAAAACGACCGAATGCGTTTTGCTGAAGAATGGCGACTCCAATTGGAATCATTATCAAACATAGACTTTTGGCAAGATACCGTTAAAGAAATTATTGTAGCTCAAGGACGAGCAAAAGGTGTTATTACGTCACTGGGAATACGAATCGAAGCGGATGCAGTTGTATTAACGAATGGCACTTTTCTAAATGGTATTATTCATATCGGTGAAAAAAAATTTGGTGGAGGTAGAACGGGCGAGAAGGCCGCCACCGGATTAACCGAGCAACTCATCTCAATTGGCTTTGAGTCTGGTCGTATGAAAACGGGAACACCTCCTCGTGTAGATGGAAGAACGCTCGACTATACCAAAATGGAAGAGCAGTGGGGAGACGAGAAAAGAGGTCGCTTCTCTTATCAATCCATTGATTTGCCTCAAGAGCAACGCTGCTGTTGGATCACCTATACGAATACCAATGTTCATGATACCTTAAAAGAAGGCTTTGAAAAATCACCGATGTTCACTGGCAGAATTAAAGGATTGGGCCCTCGGTATTGTCCTTCTATAGAAGACAAAATAAATCGCTTTGCCGAACGTGATAGACATCAAATTTTTGTTGAACCCGAGGGATGGAGAACCCACGAGATTTATGTTAACGGCTTTTCCACATCACTGCCTGAAGATGTACAATTCAAAGCTTTGAGGCAAATTCCAGGTTTTGAAAATGCCAAAATGTTTAGACCTGGGTATGCGATTGAATATGACTATTTTCCTCCAATGCAATTGGATTTAACACTTGAAACAAAAAAGGTAAAAAACCTATTTTTTGCAGGACAAATTAATGGTACCACCGGCTATGAAGAGGCAGCAAGTCAAGGCCTCATTGCCGGTATAAATGCGCATCAACGAATTAACGATCTACATGAACTCATACTTAAAAGATCGGAGTCTTATATAGGTGTTTTGATTGATGACTTAGTGACAAAAGGTACAGAAGAACCTTATCGTATGTTTACTTCTCGAGCAGAGCATCGATTACTTTTAAGACAGGACAATGCTGATATTCGACTAACACCATTGGCCCACCAACTTGGTTTAGCTTCGGAAGAGGCCTTAGATAAAGTGAAAACTAAAATTAGCAAGTCTGATGAGATAGTAGAGTACCTTCGCAAAACGTCTGTTGAAGCTTCTAAAATGAATCCAATATTGGAAAAATTATCTTCCAGTCCACTCACCCAAAATATAAAAATGTTCAATGTCCTTACTCGACCTCAGGTAAATATCTGGAATTTAGCTGAAGCAAATAGTAGCTTAAAGGACTTGCTCGCTGATTTTTCCGAGGAAATAATAGAACAGGCCGAAATAAAGGTAAAATACGATAGCTACTTCGATAAAGAAATTGAGATTGTAAATAAAATGAAGAAAATGGAGGATAAAGAAATTAATCCGCATTTTGATTATAATCAACTGATATCCCTTTCAAAAGAAGCTCGAGAAAAACTTATAAAGATAAAACCGAGAACGCTCGGTCAAGCCTCTCGAATTTCCGGCGTATCACCAGCTGACGTCAGTGTTCTTATGGTTCATATGTCAAATTAATATAAATTATTGAATATCAATACGTTATATAAAAATTAAATAAAGCGATAAGAGACATTATCTTTTAAAAAACGATGCTAATCTCCAAAAAGAAGAAAAACGTGTTAAAAGGCTTAAAAATAAGCTTAAATACAAATTACCTTATTTTAGTCATCCTTTTCGTCACTTTATTATTCAATACGCATTGTGCAAGCATACAGCAACCGATGGGGGGGCCAAAGGATAGCATTCCTCCAAAAGTTTTAAAAGAAACGCCTATCAACCTCAGCAGAAATTTTAAATCCAAAGAAATCGTTATCGAGTTTGACGAATTTGTTAAACTTCAGAACGAACTGAAAGAAATCAGTGTAACGCCTGATATGGATAAAATTCCAATTTATAAAATAAAGAAGAAATCCTTAGTCATTACCTTACCTGATACCCTGGAAGAAAAAACAACATACACCATAAACTTTGGAAAAGCCCTCGGGGATTATAACGAGGGAAATCCTTTATTAAATTACAGCTATGTCTTTGCTACCGGCGATCAAATAGATTCACTTAATATATCGGGTAATGTCAGCAACGCACTTACTTTAGAAAAGGAAAAGGAGGTGACGGTTATGCTTATCCCTACCCGCCAAGATTCAATATTCGGTAAGAGAAAAGCGAATATTTTTACGCTTACCGATTCAGCAGGCAATTTCAAGATTCACAATCTAAAAGAAGATACATATCGCATTTATGCTCTAAAAGAAAAAAATAATGATCGTATATTTAACGGAACAGACGAGGAAATTGGCTTTTTAACTGACTCCTTCTTATTGAACAAGGACACTAGTAATATTCGTTTAGCGATATCTAAACCTGTTCCAACAACTTTCAGACTGCTAGACCGTAAAATTGAAAAAAATGGTACGATAAATTTCATTTTTAATAGACCCATAACAAACCCCGATATTGCGGTCCTTAGCCCAAGCTCCTTAGATCAGGATAAAATTGTAAATTATAGTTCTACACGGGATAGCGCTTCGATGTGGCTAAGTGAATTAACCTTCGATTCTTTAAAAGTACGTATTACCGAAAACAATCAGGTCTTAGATTCAACGACCATTCGCCGAAGCAAAAATGAAAAGTACGATCGGGATCTCATTATTACCGATAATATCAATAGCCAGAAGGTTAACAAAATAAAACACATCATATTAAACAGCACCGCTCCCATAAAGTCATTTGACAAACAAAACATAATACTTACGGAAGATTCCGTTTCACGTACTAACTTCCAACTAGTAAAAGATACCAGCAATAATAGATCGTACATTATACGGTACAATTGGCGCCCTAAACGAAACTATGAATTGGATCTAAAAGAGAATGCGTTTCAAGGGCATTTTGGTGAAAAATCAAAGGCTGTAAAGCGAAAGTTTACACTGGATGAAACGGAAAATTTTGGAGACGTTATTTTAAAATTAAATGTACCTGATACCATTGGAAATCAATACCTCGTTCAGATAACAAACGAAAAGAAGGAAAATATCTTTCTCTCAACTGCCATTCGGAAATCCGATCGACTCGTCTTCAAGCAATTTCCTGGTGGGAAGTACTTAATTAGAATCGTTTATGATATAAATCGAAATAATAAATGGGACCCAGCTGATGTAGAAAAGCGTACACAGCCTGAAAAGGTTTGGTATCATAGTAAACCAATCACGGTTAGACCGAATTGGGAACAAGAGGAAGTCATCGATATACCGAGTGAAGATAAGTCGATGGAAGCTAATCCACCCCAAACCAACTAGCATATAGCACATAATTGTGCGGCAATTTATCTAACAAGGTCCTTTGTTCGGCTGTTAAGGGCTTAATCTTTTTTGCAGGTACACCGGCGTATAAAAAACCGCTTTCACACACCATGTTTTCCAAAACAACCGCTCCCGCTGCTACAATTACATATTCCTCAATAACCGCCTTGTCCATCACAATTGCCCCCATTCCCACCAAACAATGATCCCTTAACGTACACCCATGAACTATAGCATTATGTCCTACATTCACATAACTTCCTATATCCGTTCCATTCTTTAAATAAGTACCGTGAATCACCACACCATCCTGTATATTTGAATAATCGCCTATTCTAATATAATTTACATCCCCTCTTATAACCGCATTGAACCATACAGAACAATGATTCCCTATCGTTACATTACCAACTATGGTGGCGTTCTCTGCAATAAATGTATCAACGCCAATGCTTGGAGTCTTACTTAAAACAGCCTTTATTAATGCCATATACCTAAAAAACAGTGTCTATCAGCTCCTTTGAATGATTCGGATAGTCTGTAGTATAATGTAAACCTCTACTCTCTTTCCGAGCCATTGCCGATTTAATGACAATATACGAAACTTGGATGACATTTCTAAGCTCGCACAGTTTCACAGACAATTTCGTGTTCTTATAGAACTCTTCCGTTTCCTCGTAAAGTAATTTGAGTCGCCGCATGGCACGCTCTAAGCGAAAATCCGAACGTACAATCCCAACATAATCACTCATAATCTTCTGTGTTTCTCTTAAATTATGAGTGACCAAAATATCTTCGTTTGATAGCTGTGTATCCGTGTCATCCCAATCGGGTATATTAAGAGGTAAAGTGATCTTGTCAAAAACGCTTATTGCATGTTCAAATATCCGATGGGCATAAATCAAAGCTTCCAATAATGAATTGGAAGCCAATCTGTTCGCGCCGTGCAAACCGGTAGAAGAGCATTCGCCACAGGCGTAGAGATTATTAATTGAGGAAAGACCGAATTCATTTACCAAGATACCCCCGCAAAGATAATGAGCAGCGGGAGTCACGGGTATATAATCCCTCGTAAGGTCAATACCAATACTAAGGCATTTTGCATATATATTCGGAAAATGCTTCAAAAGCTCTGCCTTATCGCGATGCGTAATATCCAAATAAACGTAGTCGTCTCCCGATTTCTTCATTTCATTATCTATTGCTCGTGCAACGATATCCCTCGGCGCCAACGATCCACGATCGTCATACTCATACATAAACTCTTCTCCATTCTTCCTTCTTAAAACGGCACCAAATCCGCGCAACGCTTCTGAAATCAAAAATGATGGATACTCACCGGGATTATACAACGAGGTAGGGTGGAACTGAATAAACTCCATATTTCTTACTTTCCCCTTAGCCCGATAAACCATTGCTATGCCGTCCCCTGTAGCAATCACCGGATTCGTAGTAGATGCATAAATATGCCCGGCTCCGCCGGAAGCCATTACAGTAATCTTACTTAAGATTTTTTCAACTTCATTTGTCAACGTATTTAATGCATAAATCCCATAACAGGTAATATCGTCACTGGTCTTATTAACAAATAAGCCGAGGTGATGTTGAGTAATGAGATCAACAGCAAAATAATGGGTCAATATCGTAATATTGGCAGACTGATGAACTTGCTCCAATAAAGCCCGCTCAATCTCAAAACCCGTAATATCTTTATAATGTAAAATACGATGTTCCGAATGTCCGCCCTCTCTCGCTAAATCATAACTACCTGTTGTTATTTCGTCGAAATGAGTTCCATATTGAATGATTTCCTTGATCCGCTCCGGACCTTCCTTAACAACGTTTTCCACAACCTTTTTATCACACAAACCATCACCAGCAACCAGAGTATCAGCGATATGCTTTTCAAAGCTGTCCGACTTATCCACAACGACGGCTACACCACCTTGTGCATACTTTGTATTAGATTCGTCCTCGTTCGATTTCGTAACTATCAGAACCTTACCATATTTTGCCGCCTTCAAGGCAAAACTCAGACCCGCAATACCCGAACCCACAACTAAGAAATCAACATTTGTCATATTGAAAA